>CANJMI010000010.1 GCA_947475525.1 Polyangiaceae bacterium
GCAGGTGGCGGAGGCCCTTGACCTGACCGAGACCTCACTTCGCGAATGGATACGGCGTGCCGATGCGGATGCGGGCGTCGGGAGCCCGGACGTGTTGACAACCGAGGAGCGGCAGGAGCTCGCGCGTCTCCGACGCGAAAACAAAACGCTGCGAATGGAGCGTCTGCGGCGAAGGCGTGCGCCGCGGAGGGCGAAGTCGCGGAGGGCCCTTACGCCGCGAGCGCCTCGCCAAGCGAGCGCCGAACGCCGTTTCGACCCCAAATAGCGAAACGGCCCTCCTGGGATGCCAGGAAAGCCGTCGTACTCATCAGCTAGTTGCGCGGGCTCGATTCACCCGCTGTTTCTCGAAATCGGCGTGAGCTTCGAGCGGGCGCTCGTAGCGTGATGCCCTGCCCCCAACTCTTACGTCCCTACTCGGAAGCCGCGAGAAGCCGGTTGAAAGCGCGCTCCAGATACGCTGGACGCGTCGAAGCGGCTGGCAGTCGTGGCTCCTCCGGCGGCTGTTCGAGCGCGTCCACTCCCGCCTCCATCCACGCGCGCTCGACCATTCTACCTACGCTGTCGGGGCTCTGCGTACGCAGCACCGCTTCGAGCGCACCGAACGAGTACAGGCCAACGCCAGCGAGCTTCGTCCTCGACAGGAGTTGCCATCGCGACGTCACGTGGCGAAACGCAGTCCGCTCGGCTACGCCGCTCTCGTCGACGAGCAAGATGAGGACCCACACATCGGGCACGGACCGCATCTTCTGCAGGAGCCATGGACCGGTTCGGGGGTCGCGAAGGAATGCGTCGGCCTGCTCGACCGCCTCCCACGCGCGACTCCAAGCAACCAGCAACGAGTCCGGGGACACACACTCCGGGTCCGTTCGAGGCGTCAGGCGCGCTTTGGCCTCCACGACGACCCCAAAGCGCTCCCCGCACCACACGGCATCGGGCTTCTGCCCCTGAACCGGACAGTCGGTGTCATCAATCGAAATGGCGTAACCGTCGATGACCTCGGACAAATGTGCATGAACGGCCTGCCCGAGCAGCGAGGATGCGTGTTCAAAACCAGGTTGCTCCGCGAGAGCCTCGACGAAGTCGTCCAACAACACCCTACGTAGCCCTCGCACAAGTCTTCGTGGTGACGGATAGAAAACGGCTCGCATGTCGGTGCGGTCATCCAGAAGAACGCCCGGACGGAGGGCCAGCGGACGCGACCCTGGATTCATCTTCCGCTCGTGCTCCGGCATCTGCGCGAGCAACGCGCCCATCTCCCTGAACCGTGACAGCGGCGTGCACGCGAGGTGTCCGAACTGAGTAAAGTCGACCACGGGCAGCTGATGCTCGTCCCCGGCGTGAACATCAAAACGCCCCGGGCACAGCGCTTGTCCCCCAGTGATAGAGGTAACCTGGGCAACCAAGCCAAAGCCGTGCTGAAGCAGGCGCACGACGTCATTTCGGAAGTACGCATTACGGAAACGGTCGTACGCGTCCTGCAACTTGGGCCCTGGCTGCCTTTCCAGTGCCTCATGGAGCAGGACAACGCGCAGGACGTCATCGTCGACGGACAGGCCGGGCAAACCATCCGTCGTCAGCAATCGACCGAGCATCCACAGCCCGCGAACTTGCTGCGCTACCGCTGTGGCATCGAGCCGCGCAAACGGGGTACTCGCGAGCAGCTCGCTCCACCGAGCGACGCAGCGGGCACGCTCATTGGCCGCTTCGACACTCTCCGGGTCGGCGAAAGACCCGCAAGAGAACAACTCCCAGCACAGATGGCGAAAATCAAGCTCTTCGGCGTCGAGACCCGTCGCCGGGCAGTGCATCATCGCAAGTCCAATGACGTCGGGACCAAAGACCTCCGTTACCGCGAAGCCAACCTCCTGCCAGTCCGGCTGAATCCGCTTCTGCCATGGGTACCAGAGCACCCGCGCACCCATGTCGAGGATGCCCGCTTGAGAGAATCGAGCGAGCCGGTCGATGAAGCCTGCAAACGAGCCCGCGCTCGCTGGCGCCTCTAGATTACCCGGCGGCCCGTACGGCCACGGGACCGAGCCCGCGACGTGAATCCTCATGACCCAGACACGCGAGAGGCGAGCGTGTCAGTCATCGACCATCTCCCGCGCCGGCCCCACCGTCTTCCTCCCTCTCTTCGGTTTCGTTTCGGTGGTCGTTGCCCCGTTCGCGCCCCGCACCCGCGCGAGCATCGCCTCGGCGGGTTCGTCGTTCGGGTCCTGCGGGACGAGCTCACCGCGAAAGGCCGCCGCGAGAATGGCGAAATCGGTTTCACGGATGCGAGCAGACAGAGCCGCGCATCGCATCTCTGTCGCGCGGATAGCCAGGAACGCCGTTTCAAGTCTCCGCACTACTTCGACCTGCTCCGCGTGAGGCGCAACCACAAACGGCCCCTTTGCGAGTCTTGTCTTGTTAAGAATTGCGGCGTTCACTGTCGCTGACGCAGCGCGCTCGACCCACACTCGCAGAAGCTTGCACCAGTAGTACAAGTAGCGGGGGTGAATGGACCCAAGAGGGGTAAGTGCGTTTATCTGCTGATTCACGACAGAAGCCGTCTCAAGGTAGCCAACTTTTCCGACCGTTCCGATGCAGACGATGAGAACGCTCTCCGACTGAACCGTGCCTGCGTCCTCAGCTCCACTCGGTGTAACGCGGCGCTTGCTGGTCAATACGTGTCCGTCAGGATGAATCTCAGACGGCGTAACGAACGGTATCGGCCCGTCCCAGTAGAGTTCGTTCACGGTGCTCGGAGTTCCGCCTGTCGTGACCTCAGCACCTTCGGCGAGCGAGCCCAGAATCCAGGTGGGTGGGATAGGACCAACGAACCCCTTAGTGAGCTCGTCAAGAACGAGGTCCTCAGGCTCCTTGTACTTCGCCTTCCACTTGTCGTCGGTCGGAGCCCTGCCCTTCGCCTTCATCTTGGCGAGCTCGGCCTCTTCCCACTTCTTGCGGCGCTCGGTGCGGATGCGCTTGAGGAGCTCGCTCGCGGGCTCCACGTCCTTGTGCTTCGCGCGCCAGTCCTTCGTGAGGTCGCCCCGAAAGGCCGCCGCGAGAATCGATTGGCGGAGCTTCTCGAGCAGCGGCGGCACGGCGTCGAGCGCCTCGCGTGCGCGACGGCTTCGGGCCTGGAGGGCTTCGAGCTTGGCGACGATGCGGCGCTGTTCGTTGAGGGGCGGTAGTGGGAACTCGGTCTCACGCACATCGCGGGGACGAACGGCAGGGTAGAGAGCTCCCTGGACAAGGCCGGACATACGGGCAACGAAGCCAGGGCTCCTTACGAACGCGAAGAGCAAGCCCGTTTCGCACGCGACGGCGCGTAGAACATCAAAGCCAGTGGAGCCGATGCTGCCGTCGAGGTTTGGCGGGACAACGGCGACGGCGTTCAAGTTCGGTCGCGTAAGCGACACCAGCACGTCTCCGCGTCGCAACGTCTGTCGGGCACGGCTTGGTGCATCCTTCGCTGCCAGTCGACTCGGCTCCACGATGGCCTTGCGTTGGTTGTCGACGCTCCCGATGTCGACGTAGAAGAACTCCTCTTGCGGCGCGCACTGGGCCACCTTCTCCAGACACACACCGCCAACGGTCGTCAGCGCCCATCCCTGCGGAACACGTTCACTCAACTCGCCCCCCCGAGTTCCTCTTGCAGGGTCTGCATCTCTTCGAGGGCCGTCTGAAGCTGCGCGACAATCTCGGCGGCGATGACGTCAGGCTCGGGAAGGTCGGCGTGGTCGGTCACGCTGTCGTCTTTGAGCCACGAGATGTCGAGGTTGTCTCCGCGCTTCGCAATCTCCTCGCGCGTGAACTTACGGAAGCGCCCGCCCTCGCCACTGTCCTTCCGCTTGCTCTTGCCGTTCGGGTCGTCGCCGTACGCCTTCTCGAACTCGGCGAAGTGCCCGCGCGTGAACGGCGTGCGCTTGCCGAAGTTCGGCATGTTCGTCCGCATGTCGAAGAGCCAGACGGCTTTCGTGTTCCCCTTGTCCTTCTCGCCGCGCGTGAAGAAGAGGACGTTCGTCTTCACCCCCTGCGCGTAGAAGATGCCCGTCGGCAGGCGCAGAATCGTGTGGAGGTCGCACTTGTCCATGAGGTCGGCGCGAACCTTCTGGCCGACGCCTTCCTCGAAGAGCACGTTGTCGGGGAGAACGACCGCCGCGCGTCCGCCCGGCTTGAGCCCCCGATAGATGTGCTGAAGGAAGACGAGCTGCTTGTTGCTCGTCGGGTACGTGATGTCGTCGCGCGTCGGCCCGCCGCCACCCTTCTTGGTGCCGAAGGGCGGGTTCGTGAGGATGACGTCGGCCTTCGGGAGCTGGGAGCCGGTAGGGCCGAGCGTGTCGCCGAGGACGATGTCCCCCTCGATGTCGTGGAGCATCGCGTTCATGAGTGCGAGGCGCTGCACGTCGGGAACGAGCTCGACGCCGTAGAAGGCTTCGCGCCGCTGGAAGTTCTGCTTCGCCACGGAGAGGTCGTGGTGCTCGTCCGTGAGCGACTTCACGTAGCGGTCGGCGTTGATGAGAAAGCCGCCGGTGCCGATGGCGGGGTCCTGAACTCGCTCCCCCGCCTGCGGCTTGATGAGCGCAACCATGCACTCGATGAGCGGGCGCGGCGTGAAGTATTGGCCCGCGCCGCTTTTGGTCTCCTCGGCGTTCTTCTCGAGGAGCCCTTCGTAGAGATCGCCGAGCCCCTCAGACTTGGCGCTGTACCAGTCGAGCGCGTCGATGGCCTCGACGACGGTGCGAAGGTGCCGAGGCTGACGGAACGAGGTCGAGGCGTTCGCGAAGATGGCCTGCACGCGCCCCGAGCCCTTGCCACCGAGGTCGATGAGGAGTTTCTTGTAGAAGTCGAGCAGCTCGACGCCGTCCTTCTTAGCGACATCGTCCCAGCGGTAGCCCTTCGGAATCTGCTCCTCGGCCCCCGTCTCCTTCATCATCTTGAGGAAGAGCAGGTACGTCAGCTCGGTCACGTACTCGTGGTACGTGATGCCGTCGTCGCGAAGGATGTTGCAGAGGTTCCAGAGCTTCTGGACGATGTCTTGCGTGTTCGGCATTAGGGCTTCTTCGTCTTCTTCCCGGCGACTTCCGCCATCTCTTCCTCGATGGCCTTGATGGACCGGCCGCTAGTGTCTTTCCACGCCTCCCGACCGTTGTACGCGCCCCCCAGCGAGCACGGCCGCCGCGGCCGAGGGGCTGCTAAAGAGCACATCTCGCGTGAAGCGGAAGGTTTTGGCGTCCACCTTCTCGATGGACTTGTCCGCGAGGAGCGCGTCCTTGAGCTGGAGGTAGCCGCCCTTCAAATGGTGGCGGGTCTCCAGGTCGCCGATGGAGCCCGCAAAAACGACGAACTCGTCGTTGACCCACGCGCCTTGCGCGTCGACGACGCGCTTCGTCGGCTTGAAGAACAGGCGAGCAGCGCCGCCGTTCGCCGCAGCACCAGGGGAGGCCGCAGGAATCGGCTGCAAGAACACGAAGCCGAGGGCACCAAGAAGCGTGGCAATGGGGCCAAGAAACTCCTCCATCGCGTCGCGGTCGGCGCGCGGCAGGGCCGAGCGTTGCGGAGAATTGCCGTTCTCGACACGAGAGCGCGCGGCCGCCGTCGCGAGCTCGATGAGCCGGGACTCCAGGTACTTCACGTGCGCCTTCGTGAGGTTCTCGTCCTTGCTCGTGAAGAAGACGACGCGCGTCCAGAACTCCTTGTTCTTCAAGTGGCTCTGGAGTCGGGTCAGAACGTTCTCGGCTTCGCCGACGTAGATGACGCCGCCCGCCTCGTCCTCTCCGACAAGCACGTACACGCCCGGCCGCTGGGACTCCGGCCACGAGGACAGCTCCTCGAATCGACTCCGAGGACAGACCATCGCCTGCCCGCTCCAGTTCATGAGCTCGGCGTGCCGGATGCCTCCTGGCGTGCCGTCGGCGAGGTAGATGCGGATGGTCTTCCCAATCGTCGTCATCCCGCGTCCTTCCACACTTCCTCGGCCAGCTCACCGAGCACCGATTCGAGCTTCCCGTCGAAGACCTTATTCAGGCGCGCGAAGCCGCCATCGGTCTTGAACTGCCCGGCGTCGAGCGAGGCGCGGTCGACCACGGTTTCGAGCTTCACCTGCTTGGCGATGCGGTCGAGCCACTTGGTCTGCGGGTCGGTGAACTTGTGCGCCTTTCGTAGCCGCTGGAGGGCGCGGTCGACCCGCTCGGAGTACGGCATCAGAGGCGAACCGAGCGAGAGCTGGCGGATGTAGCCGACGATGGTCGCTGCGATGTCCTCGTTTTTCTGGTCGCGCCAGGCGGTCTGAATCGACTTCTCACTGAACCCCTCTTGGTCGAGGGCGAGCTTGAGCTGCCGAAGGTCCTCACGGGTGAGGTCGCGCGGCCTTTGTGTGACGACGAGCAGCGCCGGGAGCTTGTTGATGTTGTTCTCAACGAAGGAGCGGAAGGCTTCGAGGTAGTCGCCGGGTGGCCGACTCCCGTGCTTTCCGTAGCCACGAGTCACCTCACGCAGTTCGTCGACCCTCTCGGAGACGACCATCTTGTACGCAACGGTACCGACAGCCCGGTCGAGGAATACCGCGAGCGCAGGGTGGCTCTTCAGGTAGTCCGCCGCTTCGCCGACGCCGCTCTTCTTGAGGAACTGACCCAGCTCCTTCACATCCATTCCCGCCGCCGTCTGAAAGCGTTCGAGCGCCTCGCCGGTGAGGACGCGCTTCTTTCGTTGGAGCTTGGCAAGAAATTCTTCGAGCGAGGTGCGCCGAAACTCCTCCTCTTTTCCCTCCACGACCTCCTTCGCCAGCTGCTCGAAGGTGACGAAGGGGTTCACGACGACCGGCTTCATGTCGGTCACGTCCTTCAGCGCAGCGTAGAGGTCGACGGCGTCGAAGATGCGGAACCGCTCCTTGCCAATCTCCGGGCAAAGACGGGTCGCCCGACCAATCATCTGCTCGTAGAGGATTCGGCTGCGGACCCGGCGAAGGAACACGAGGTTCGCGATACGCGGGACGTCAATGCCCGTCGTGAGGAGGTCGACGGTCACCGCGATGTTCGGGTGGCGCTCGTTCCTGTAGCGCCGAATGGCTTCGAGAGGACGGTCGGTCGCCCCGGTTATCTTGGCGACCGCGTCGTCGTCCACCGACCCGTACTTCGCCTTCAGCGCCTCCTTGAGCAGGAGCACGACCATGTCGGCGTGCTCGTCGGTGGCGCAGAAGATGAGCGTCTTTTCGTCCTGCTCCGGGTCGATGTGGTTCACGAGCTCGCCGAGCACGGCCCGGTTGTAGTTCTCGGTGATGACCCGCCGGTTGAACGCGTCGACGTCGAACCGAATCTCGTCGGCGAGCTCCTCCTTCTTCAGAGTCTGGGTCGAGCGGTCGAGAACGAGGACCTCCTCTTGCGCGTCGTAATGGATGCCGTCGTGCGCCAGCTTGGTGACGATGCGGATGGGCGGCTCATGGTCGACGAGAAACCCGTCCACGACGGCTTCGCGGTACGAGTACGAGAAAACCGGAGCGCCGAAGATTTCCTTCGTATGGAGGGCGGGCGTCGCGGTGAGCCCAATCTTGGCGGCGTCGAAGTGGTCGAGGACCCTCCGGTACTTCGAGATGTAGTCGTCCTCATCGCGGAAGAGGAACTCGCGGTCCGAAAGCTCGCGGTCGAGGAGGTAGCCGCGATGGCACTCGTCGACGACGATGCAGTCGTACTGGTCCACCGGCGGGATGTCGGCTTCGGTCCCCTCACCGAAGGGGCCGAGGACGCGCTTCACCATCGCCTGGATGGTCGCAATCTGAAGCTTGGTCTCGCGGTCCGGCTTGAGGTCCGCCAGCTCTTTGACGTCGAAGATGTCCGTGAACGTCTGGAGGTTCTCCAGCCGCAGGTCCTTGAGGGCATCCGCCGTCTGCTTGCCAAGCGCGTTTCGGTCGACGAGGAAGAGCACCCGGCGGAAGCGCTTGGTCTTCAGGAGCCGGTAGCAAAGACCGATGCAGGTGCGCGTCTTCCCCGTGCCGGTCGCCATCGCGACGAGGAGTTCCCGCTTCCCGGCTTCCAGCCCCTTCTCAACCGCGAGGATGGCGCTCCTCTGATACTCGCGGTCGATGTACGGCATCGGCTCGACCTTGAGCTTTGCGTGCGCCTCGTCGACGTTCTGTTTCAAGAGGTCGAGGAGCCCCTCGGGCGTGTACCAACCTTCGAGGGGAACGGGATGGTTCTCGGAGCGGCGGGAATCGAGAAACCAGATGCCACTCTTCGTGCGGAGCTGACGGAGGAACGGGCGACCGTTCGTCGCAAAAAGGAACGGCACCTTGTGCGCGCCCCACGGGCTCCCCTCGGGGAGGAACTCGTCCCCGTGGACCACATAGCCGAGCGAGTAGCGCTTCGCCTGGGGGATGACCCCCATCACGTCCTTGTGCTTTCGCTTCGCCTCGACGACGGCGACGACCTGCAGGCCTGCGAAGAGCACGTAGTCGGCCCAGCCTTCTTTGCCGTCGGCGAGCGTCGGCCACTCGGCGATGGCGAGGTTCTTCCCCTTCGTGGGGCGAACGCCGCGCTCGAAGGTGAGCCGCTGCGAATCGACCTCCCAGCCGGCGTCCCGTAGCTGGCGGTCAATGAGCTTCCGCGTGGCCGCCTCGTCGAGTTCGATGGCCTCGCTCGCATCCGCCGCTTGCTCGATGGCGAGCGCGAGCTGCTTGGGCGGCATCGCCTGCGCGGCGGCCTGCAGCGCCGCAAGCTCGGCGAGGAGCTTCTTGTTTTGCTCCGCCAGCGCCGCGCTTTGCGCGACTGCGGCCTTCGCCGTCTCCTGGTGGGCCCCAATCTGTTGGTTCGCGAGCGCCTCCCAGATGGCGGCGTCTTCCTTCGCTTTGGCAGCGAGTTCCTTCGCCGTCAGCTTCTCGGCGGCCTCGACCTCGGCCACCTTCTTCGCTTCGTCGATAGCGCGCTGCGCGGCCTCTAGCTCCTTGCGGCGAGCCTCGACGTCGTCACGCAGACGCTGAAGCTCATCGTGAAGCGAGGTGTCGGCCTTCTTCGGCTCGGCGGGCGGCACAAAGGGTCCCGGCTCGAACTTCTTATTGTTCCCGAACGACCGCTGAAACCAGACCGCCAGCTCCCGCGCCATGCGGAGCTGATGAAGCGCCTCGCGATGGTCGCCCTTCCCCTCGTGAACGGCGGCGTTTCCGACCCGACGCAGGTCGTGAAAGAGCGACCGCTGGGTCGCTCCGATGACGTTCCGCTCCCACAACCGGTCGATGAGCTGCTGCTGCCCCTCCTCGGGGCTTGCGTAGAGACCGACCTTCGCCGCCGCGCGCTGCGCAAGCACCTCGCCAAACTGACGGAGCTTGAACAGGGTGACCGTGGGGTCGCTCCCGAAATGCTCCTCGGCCTGCGTCGCGAGCGCAACGAGACGCGCGTCGTGGTGCGCGAGGCAGGCGAAGTTCGAGGAGGGCTTGGTGTTCACGGGGGTCCGATTCAATCGCCCCGACCTACTCGGTGGGCGTCCAGAGTCTTGCCGCCGTGTCGTGTCGGGTTCGGGAGCCCGAAACTCGGTCCCCCTTCCGTGTCGGATTCTATGCGCAGAAGACCCGAAGCCGAAGGGACATTTTGCACGAACGTGCACCCCACGGTTTCGCGTGAAACCGTGGATGCACGAACGTGCAAATGGGCTACAGGAAGCTGGCTATGTCGAAAGCCAAGGACGCCTTCAGTCGCCTGCTGGCAACGCCCCCCGCCGATGGCGAGCGCCCCACGCGCGCCATCGCCCGCCTTCCGAGGGTTGCGATTCACCCGCTTCGCATCTTCCTAATGGCGCGCGAGTTGAGCCAGGACGAGGGCGCGAGACTCCTCGGGATGTCCGTGCGCAAGTTGAAGGGCATCATCAACGAATGGAAGCCCGCGAGCCGCGACGACTTCTGGGGGCTCGGGCTACGGGACGATGCCGAACTCGCACCGCCGGAGAAGCCCGAGCACGTTCAGACACCGTGCCCTCTCTGCGGTTCCGCCGAGGGCTACCGCTTCGCGCCGGAGGAGCAGGAGGCGGACTTGCCCGTCCGTCGAGGACGGCGACGACGTCGGCCAACACCGTGACCGAGGGAGGCGCGCCGTCGAACGCGGCATCTCTCCATCCATGCGACCAAAGACAGGCGGCCCGGACGCTTTCCCGTCGGACCCATTTCCAAGCGGTGCGGAACTGGAACTGCTTCCGTACCTTGCCCACCGAACGCCACGCTTTCTCCAGGAGCTTGTTGGAGTCGGGCGGTTCAAGTCGGAAACCGGGCGACGTCGCCACCTGCGCGCCGCCGGGTGCCTAGATAGTCTTCTCTTCTCTCAACTCCACTCCCGCATCCTCGACTAGGTAACGGAGCCAGAGCACCGCACCGGCACGTTCGCTCGACTGTCGCTGACCGCCCCGGACGACTCGCTGCTCCTCGACGTGGGTCGAAGGCTGCCGTCGTGGCTCAACCCGACGGAAGGCGTCTTCCTCGCCGCCGACGCTCGGGAGCGGACGAGGCGTGGACTGCACTGGTACGGCGTTGGTCTGTTCGAAGACGCCGCTAGGCTCGACGGCGTCCGAGCCCTATGGACCCGCGAGGCCGAGGCCAACGACAAGTTCTTCCTCGCCGAGTGCGTTGGCGGGTGGGGGCGGAGGCGGGCCGACCTCGCCAAACACCTCGCCCGCGTGTTGACGTACACCCTTCGCCCTTGGCCTGAGCGCCACGGATGGCGCGACCTCGACGAGCACATCGTCGCGTCAGGCGCTCCCGCGGCCATCTGGGCAGGCATTCGTCCCCTCCTTGGGGTCCAAGGTCAACCCGACCGGGAACGCGGGGCGTATCCGTCCAAGGGCCTCATGAAAGCGTCCGTCTGCGCACGGTGCTCGGAACAGATGCCGACGGCACTAAAGGCTCACGCGAAGTGGTGCGGGGCCAACTGTCGAAAGCGCGCACACGAGGAGCGACGTCGCGCGCCGGTTTCTTCGCCGACGACGTGACGGGCCCTCCCCGTGAAGTACATTGCACGAACGTGCACTCACGGTTTCGCGTGAAACCGTGGATGCACATTCGTGCAAAGCAGCAGCCCCCACGTCCAACGCGCTCCAGTTGTGCTCCCGCATGCCCGTCCGCACCCGCCCACTCGTCACCGAAGTCCCCAGCGCGGACGCCCGCCAACGCTGCCTGCCGGGAACCGTGCACCGACGAGACTGGATGACAGACGGCACCCTCGTGGAAGCTTGGCTTCACCGACAGCGAGGATGGCAGTGGGCGTGTCCGGTCTGCGCATGTCGAACTCGCACGCTCTACCGCGTCGAGCGCCAGTGGGCTTGTCGGCGATGCAACTGCCTCCGGTACCCGCGGGAGCGCGCGAGCCGAAAGCAACGAGCCCTGGCGACGCGCTACCAGCGACGCTTCGGGCGGAGGACCCTCGCCGACTCCATCGAGGCGCTCCTCCGCGCGAAGTGCGATTTATTTCTGGGCTAGGAATCCGCGCGAACACCGAGCAGTTCGCGGCAACGCGCGCCCGAATCGGCGGGGGCAGATTTCTTCGCGGCATCTCTCTAGTAAGTGAGACGCCGACCTCGACAGCCTTCCGCACCTCCGCCCGGGTCGAGACCCGAGAGCGGAGAGGTGCGCCCGCCGAGCGATGTCCACCACCTCGCTGCCGTGGAGTCGGTTCCAGGTGCGCGGTCAGGAGAACTGAGCGAAGGTGAAAGGGCGCTCATCGACTTCCTTGTCGACGAGGCGATTGACCAATGGCTGAAGACGACCTGAAGGGACTTCGCATCGCGCTGTATGCCCGGTACTCCACCGAGATGCAGAGCGCGGGTTCCATTGAGGACCAGCTGCGCGTCTGTCGTCGGGAGGTCGAACGACGTGGCGGCGTCGTGGACGAAGCACTGGTCTTCGCGGACGCCGCGGTGAGCGGCGCGGGCATGGACCGCGAGGGCATGATGCGGCTCATGCACGTCGTCGAGACCAAACCCAAGCGGGTCGACGTCGTCGTCATAGAGGACATCTCCCGCCTCGGTCGCGAGCAGGCGCTGCTTCACGGTGCGCGCCGAATCTTCGAGTACGAAGGCGTTCGCCTGATTGCGGTCGCCGACGGCATCGACACCCTGGACCGCAGCGCAGCCCTCGGGTTCTCACTGAGGGCTCTCATGAGCGAGATGTATCGCGTGGACCTCCGGCAAAAGACGAAGCGTGGCCTGGAAGGGCGAGCGCTGCGAGGCCTCTCGACCGGTGGCCTTCCGTACGGGTACGGGACCCAACCCGCCGATGGCGGTGGCTCCGCAATCGTCATTCGCGACGAGCACGCCGACGTCGTGCGCCGAATTTTTCGTCACTACCTCGAAGGGAACTCCCTTGCCCTCATCGCCGGTCGCCTGAACGCGGATGGCGTGCCTTCGCCCCGCGCCCACACGAAGAGCAAGTACAAGGGGTGGGTCGCGACGACCATTCGAGCAGTGCTTCATAATGAGGCCTACGTCGGGGTCTGGACTTACGGAAAGCGCGCCTGGCTGAAGGCCCCGGGCACGAACCGGCGGCGTGGCCGCCCGGGCGACCCGACCGGCATCATCCGGCAAGACCGGCAGGACCTGCGCATCGTCGACGACGCAACGTGGACCGCAGTCAAAGAGCGCCTCGCGGCAGTGCGAGCACACTACGTCGGGAGCGGGGTGCAGACGGGCATTGCCGGGCGCAAGACCCAGTACTTGTTCAGCGGTCTGTTGTTCTGCGCCGCGTGCGGCTCCCCGATGATTATCGCCGGTGGTTCCACGACGATGTTCTATCGATGCTCCGCGGCGGTGAAGCGCAAGACGTGTGGGAACAACCTCTCGGTGAAGGAACCCGTTGCACGGGCGTCTCTGCTCGCGGAGCTTCGCTACAAGCTCGCCTCCGATGAGGGCGTGAGGCACGCGCGCCGGCGAATCGTCGAGCGTCTCGCCGAGGTCGAACGGGAAAAAAACGCGACACTCCGAGTACAGGAGCGGCGCGTTCACGACCTTCAAACTCAGGTCGACAAGCTGGTAGACACCGTCGTCGCCGGCGTTCGCTCGGACGCCATCAAGAAGCGGCTCGCTGAGACCGAGCAGCTGCTCGCCGTCGCCGTGACGGAGTTCGAGAGGACCCGGTCCATGCCCAGCAGTCCGGTGAAGCTGCCCTCCCCGGAAGACATCCTGAAGCTCGTTTACCAGCTCGACGAACGGCTGACCCGAGACGTCACCTGCGGACGCGAACTCCTCCGGCGCGTCTTCAAGGATGGCCGCATCGACCTCATCCCCCAACCCGACGGCTTCTACATCGCGCGGAGCGAAGTCCTGCCGCTCGTGCTCCTAACGAAAACGCCCTCCGAGGAATCCTCGGAAGGCGTTCGATTTCCAGCTATCAGTTGCGCGGGCAGGATTTGAACCTACGACCTTCGGGTTATGAGCCCGACGAGCTACCAGGCTGCTCCACCGCGCAGCTGCAACCTAGTCCCGTGAGCATGGATGTCAAGCCGAGACTGCGCATTCGTCAGGAGCGGTTGTAGTTGGTATTTTCCAGCAAGATCACGTTCGTCTTGCTGCGCGTTTCACCGACATTCGTGACGTACACGGCGGGCTCGTCCTGCACGGGGCAGACCTTCTCGCAGGCGCCGCAGCCAATGCACAAATTCGGATCGACGTGCGGCTGTTGAACCTTCACCGTCGTCATCGCGGGGGCCTTTCCATCGGGCCCCGGCTTGTCCTCGCGCTTCGCCACTTCGACCTCTTCGACCCAGATCGATTTCGGTGACGTTGGGCAGAATTCTTCGCACACGATGCACGGCGTCGCCATCGACCACGGCAGGCAGCGCCCTTGATCGTAGAACGCGGTCCCGATGCGAATAGGCGGCTCGTCGATGCCCATCTTCTGCTCTTCGGTGATCTTTTGGATAGCGCCGGTCGGGCAGACGTCACCGCAGAGAACGCATGAATGCTCGCAGTAGCCGATCCGCGGGATCAGGATCGGCGTCCACAGGCCCTCGATGCCCGCCTCGAAGAACGCCGGATGCAGCGCGTTGTTCGGGCATACCTTCATGCACTCGGCGCAGCGGATGCACCGTTCGAGGAAGTCGTGCTCCTCCACGGCCCCCGGCGGACGAATCAGCTTCTCGTTGTAGTTCGCCTCGAGAGCATCGGCCGCGCGCGCAAGCGGGATGGCAATTGCCCCCGCGGCCGCCGTCGCGATGGCCGTTCGACGTCCCGTGTCCGGCGCGCCGCTGCGACTCCGCAAGCCTGGGAGGAACCGGAATTTGATCACGTCCTCGGGGCATGCGGCCTCGCAGTTGAAGCACATGTGACACTCGTCCTGGCGCCACTTCACGCCGCCTTCGGGAGAGTCCGCTCCTTGGCAGTGAACGACGCAGAGGTCGCAGTCGGTGCACTTCTCGTGGTCTTTCTCCATCCCGAAAAGTGCGAACCGCGAGAACACGCCGAGCAGCGCGCCAAGCGGACAGAGCACGCGGCACCAGAATCGCGGGATGAAGCGGTTCATGAACAGCACCGCCACGAGCAAGATGCCGATGAGCCACCCTTCATGGAAGTAGTGCTGCTTCGCTTGCCACACGTTCGTGGAGAGAAAGTCTGCCGCCGCATCGCTCGCGCCCTGCAGCGGACGCACGTTGCTGCGAGTAGCGGCCGCACCGAAGAGCCCCGCCGCGTATTGAGACGCCGGCAAGACCGCGAGGCCGAGCGCACGCACCGAGATGCAGATCGGATCGAACATCCCACCGATGGCGCTGCCAAACGCGGCGGCTCCGAGACAGGCGTAGAGCAGGTAGTACTTCACGCGCTGGCGGACCGCGTGCGTGCGGTTTTGCTCAATGCGGCGCGCGCCTTTGCCGTAACGCGACGGCAAGATCCATCCGAAGAAATGGTGCAGCGTTCCGAAGGGGCATATCCACCCGCAGAACACGCGACCGAACACGAGCGTGAGCGCGACGACCCCCACCGACCAGAGCAGGCCGCGGTAGATCGTGTGGGTCGAGAGCAGGGTCATCAACGCGACGAACGGATCGGCGAGCAAGAAGCCCTCGACCGGGCGATCGACTCGCACGCGTTCACCGACCGCGCTGAAATTGCCGCGAAATCCCGTGTGAACGAGCCACCAACAGAAGAGGCCGAGAAAGCCTACCTGAGCTGCGCGCCTCGCCCAGACGAGCTTCCGAATGATCGGTCGCGCCTCGAGGCCCGAGCCCGGTCGCCTTTTCTTCTCGAAGAGGCGTTTGAACCGATGTGCCAGCGCGAAACCCATCACACCTCCGCACGCCGCAGGTTTTCCCAGAACATCGTGCCGAGACCGCGCTCGTGGCCGAGCTTCAAGTAGGGGATGTCTTCGCGTTTGACTCCGATGAGCTGGCACGCGTAGGCGTCCGCCGCCACTTGATCGACCGACGCGATGACGGTGTGCATGTCTTTCGCGTCGGCGATGTTCCCACCTTGCGGTCCGTTGCGGAGCAAGACCCGTGTCGCATCGATCACGGTCAAGGTCGGTTGGAGAAACGTCGCGAGGTCGGCAATCGAAAGATCGATCGCTTGATGGAGCCGGTTGCGTCGGCCGCCGAGGATGCCGTACCAATTTTTCATGCCGGCGGTGAATTTTGCCAGGTTGTGGTGCTTGGCCACGGGCACGTTGATCACTTTGTCGGCGTCGACGAGCGGGCGGTAGACGGGCCACTCATCGAGCAATTCACCGCGCAGGCGCATCGTGCGAAAGCGGTGTTCCGCGGGGAGAATGACGTTCGCGCCGACGTCGTAGGCGGCCTTCCAAATCCCCGAGCGTTGAAAGCAACGGTTGGGTTCGTTGCACGAGGCGTCCGTCACCGTGACGGTCTTCGCGCCGGCATCGAAGGCGAGACGCACGACCTCGGCGACGACCTTCGGGTTCGTGTTCGCCGCGTGAAGGGGCGTGCGGTCCCAGCCGATGTTCGGCTTCACGGTGACGACGTCGCCACGCGAGATGAAGCGGCGCATTCCGCCGAGGCCGTCGATCGCTTTGCGCACGAGCTCGGCGGGGTCGGTCGAGGTCGTGGCGATGGCGAGGTCGGGGAGGTTTTTTTCGGGACCGTTTCGAAAGTCGCGAGTCTGCGGGCTCAACGGAGATTGGTAGACGTCGAACCCGCCGCGATCCCAGGCCGCGCGACCGAGCACAATCGAACCACCGAGCGCCGCGCTTGCCGCACCGATTCGCTGAAGTGCCTCTCGCCGGGTAACCATAAAAATACCGTTACGGAACTTTTCCCAAGCTACCCTATGGGCTTCGCGGGCGCTATGGGGTGCCGCGGGCGTCAGCGCTGGAGCTCGAGCAGACGGCCGACGAGCGCGTGAACCTTGTTGCGAAAGTGGACGAGGTCGAATCGCTCGACCCCGCGAATAGGCTCGGTGTGACTCCGACCTTCGCGCAGGGTGGCCGCGAGCGCCTCGGTCAGCTCGGCGGAATCGAACGGCGAGACGAGCTTGCCGAGCTCCCCGTCCGCGAGGGCATCGACGCTGCCGTCGCAATTTCCGGCCACCACGGGGCAGCCGCACGCCATCGCTTCGAGGTAGACGATGCCGAAACCCTCGCCCGTCGACGGCATCACGAAAACGTCGGCTAGGCAGTAAAATGCGGGCAATTCTTCATCTTTGACGTGTCCGGCGAACACCACTTGGTCCAAGGCTCCCGCCTCGCGCGCGAGCCGTTCGAGACGCCCGCGGTCCGCGCCGCTGCCGGCGACAACGTAGCGAACCTTGCCGACCCGCCGCTCGAGCTCGGGCAAAAGAGGGATCACGCGGTCGTGGCCTTTGTAGTCATCTTGAGGACTCAGGCGCCCCACGGTGAGCAGCACCTTGGCACCTTCGAGGCCGAGCCGGGCCTCGAGTTCGGGGGAGCGCGGTCGTGGCTGGTAGCGTTCGCGGTCGATCGTGTTGGGCAGCACTTCGACGTTTTCTGGAGCGATCGGGCACCACGCGAGCAACCTCGAGCGCGTGTAGCGACTGACCGTCGTGATGAGAGCCGAGCGGCCGAGGAGTGCGTCATCGAGGGTTCGCCCTTCACAAAAAAGCTCCCCGCGTGCGAGCACCGGACCGCGGCGCCACACCTCGATGCCGTGCGTCGTCGTCCAGACAGGCGCGCGTGCGAGAGCGGCGATCGGGTGGGCAAGTGACCCGAGGTGCGCGTGCCCCGCGAGGACGATACCTGGTCGTTTCACGAGGCTCGCGCGGACGACGGCGGCGCCGTAGCGGAGCTTGCTTCCGGGGGCGGGAATCGACCAATCGAGGCCCCGTGGCGCGGGCGCGTGGCGGTCGCCAGCAAGACCGAGCGCGCGTGCATCGAGTCGTTCGTCGTCGGCGAGTGCGTCGAGCAAGTGGCGATTGAATTGCGCGATGCCGCCGGTGGCGCCGTAGGCGTCGGTCACCAGAGCTGTGAGCGCGGAGGTCATCGCGTCGTGGAGCTTGGCAGAGGCGGCCGGGGCTCGCTACTGCGCCGTTCGCGTTAGGCGACCTTCGCGATCGTGCGCTCTCGCTTCTTTCCCTCGACGACGACTTCGATGTCGTCGCCGGCGCGTTTGCCAAGGAGCGCGAGGCCGAGCGGCGAGCGGGGCGTCACGACCCCAACGCGTCCGCCGGCGAGCTTCACCCCGCCGCCGTGTGGGGCGATGAACAACGTGACCTCGCCTTCGTCGTCTTCGACGGTCACGACGGCGCTGAGCGCGAGCGGAGTCTGCTCGTCGAAATCACGCAGCCCGAAGGCCGCGACTTCGGCGAGGCCCCGGCGAAGCTCCTCTATCCGCATGGCCTGCCCGCGTGCCAAATACGAGGCTTCGAGGGCGCGCGTATCCTTGTCGTTTTCGGGCTTAGCCTCCTCGTGCGTCGCACCTTCGATGGCTCCGCGCTGAGCCCGCTCGAGGGCTTCGAGGTCGGCATTCAGCCGGCGTTCGAGCTCGCTTCGGAGCTCGAGTTTGCTTGGCAATTGAGTCATCGTGCTCACGTCGCCCCGATGCTCAAGGGGCGGACGCGTTCGTCGGAGGCGGCGAGGCTCCAACGACGCTCGGGGCCTCGGCCGGCGCAGGGTCGGCACCTTCGGCCGGGTGGCTCTCCGCTTTTGGGGCCGCTCGGTGGCAAGAACGCCGCTCTTCGGTGCACGAGGTAAGATCGCTGCGGCATGACTCGCGCGACTCGCTTGCGGCCGTGAGGGACGCTTCGCAGTTGGTCTTCGATTTCTTCAGCTCGTCGCGGTCGTGCTTCAGCTCGTCGCGGTCGCGTTTGATGTCGTCACGGTCCCGTTTGACATCGTCACGATCGCGCTTCAGCTCGTCACGATCGCGTTTGACATCGTCACGATCGCGCTTCAGCTCGTCACGATCGCGCTTGGTGTCGTCGCGGTCGCGTCTGATGTCGTCGCGTTCACCCACGAGCGTCGAGCGCTCGGTGCTCCACGCTTCGCTGCGCCCGGTCCACAGCGTCGCAAGCTCTCCCTTTTCCCGCGCGCCGTCCGAAGCGGTCTTCTCGGCGTCCTCGTGGCAGGTGTGCAACCTGAAGCGGAGAAGCTCGCTCTTGCGTTCGACGGCTTGCAGGGCGGACTCGCGCCCTTGGGAGATGTTGGTCATCGCACGCGAGTGCTCTTCTTCCGTCTCGCGGTGGTCATCTTCGCAGCGTTCGGACTTTCGGCGCTCGAGCTCGTGAGACGCAATGCAGGTGTCGAGCTTATCGAACGACGCGGCGCCTTCGGTCCGTGCGCGCTGCAATTCGCTCGCAAGACGCAAGGTCTCGCGCTTGGAAAACGTGTAGAAGCCGGCCGCCGCCGCGAGCACCGCCATCGCCCCAAGTGCAATGCGCACACGTTGGAAGGCGACTTGTTGCTTCGCGATGGCATTCTCGATTGCGAGTGCGGCTTCGCGTTCTTGTTCGAGGAGGACGTCGAGTTCCTCGGCCATCTCCTTAGCGGTCGCGCGTTCCGCGGGGTCGCGTTGCAGCCAGTGGCGGAGCGCGTCGATGAGCATCGCGCGTGGCGCTCCGGTGAGGTCTTCGAGCGCGTCGAGGGCCAAAGGCTGACGCTCGCGTCGCTCGAACCAGTTCGCGATCGCAAGCGGCGAGCTCGGCGGAGTGGTCGCTTCGGGCTCCTCGCCAACGAGTGCGCGCAGCAGGGTCGTCGCGAGGCAATAGGTGTCCATCCGCTCGGTCAGTCCCTGCACGCCGCCAAGGCCGGCGAGCGCCATCACCTGCTCGGGCGAGCCGTAGAGCACGGTGCCCGCGACGAACTCCGAGGTCTTTTCTACCGCGACGCCGAGGTCGAGGAGAACCGGGTAGGTCGTGTCGGAAAAGCGCGCGAGGAAGATGTTCTCGGGCTTGACGTCCTGATGGCGGAGGCCGCGTTCGTGGAGCGCTTGAACACCGCGCACGATGGGGACGAAAATGTCGTACGCCTCGCGTAAACACAGTGGTCCACGCTCGAGCCGCTGCGCCAACGTCTCGCCTTCGTAGAGCGGCATCGTCAGCCACACGAAGTCCCCCGTCACGCCGTGATCCTTCAGCTGGACGATGTGCGGGTGGCTCGCCGCGGCGAGCATCGTAAGCTCCCTCTCGACGTTGCGGTTCTCGTAGACCGCATGCGTCATCACCTTGAGCGCGACGCGGTGCTCGCGAACGTCGGTGCGCTCGGCCACGAACACGCGACCGAACATGCCTTCGCCGAGGCGCCGCACGAGGCGGTAGTGGCCCCCGATGATCGCACCTTCGTTGGGCAGCGCGTCACGCCGACGTGCTTCGCTTCCGTCCGAGCGCGTAGCCGTTCGGGCCTGCGTTCGCCGCACGTCACCCACGAGTGGGCGCTCGTCGGTCAGGCTGGTCTCGGGGGACTTCGGGCGGGCCATAATGGGTCCAGTGGCGAGTGTAGGCCAATGTAGGTAGTTGGTAAAACTTTGCGGGGACCGTGGTGGCGCTTGGGGGGCCTCGGCAGGTTCGGAGACGCCCCCGGGGCGCCAGGCGTGGTACAGATGCCAGGTCGATGCGCGCCCCCGCCGTCCTCGCTGTCTTTGTCGCTTGCGCAGTCTATTTGGCTGCACCTTCGCTCTCAGCGCACGGACCGCGGTTATCCCCTCTTCGCCTGACGCCCCACAGCGCGCCGAGTCCGATCGAGGGCACGTTGTCGGGGTTGCCGGCGGGGCCCATCAAGCGGCGGCTGCTCGATCTTCGCGAGTTGGCTCGCATCAAAGCCGTCGAACCGGAGGCTTATGAGCCGGCGCTTCGCGAAGCGGTTCGGGCGATGGAGCGGGCCCGTGGCGCGCGCGCCGCAGGGGATGCAAACCATGCGGGCATGCTCGAGCGGGTCGCGGGTGAATGGGCACGCGTGGCCGAGCAATCGACCCTCGCGCGAATCGCCGAGAGGGCGTCGCTCGTGGCCGAGAAGGCCGCCAAAGACCTGGCCGAACGCGCCGAACGCGCCCGAACTTTGCTCGAAGAGAACCAAGCCCGTCGAGGTCGACTCGAAGCTCAGCGCATGCAAGCGGAAGCCCGGAAACCAAGGAACTCCCCTTGAAAAGCGCCATTTTTACCGCGCTGCTGGGCCTCGCGATGCCACTCGGTGCATGCGCATCAATCCCTCCGCCCGATGTGTTGCGGGCCATCGATAAGCTCGCCACGTCGCCTGCCACACGCGACGCGGCGCTCGTTGCGCCAATCGCCAGGGCCCACGCGGATGCCCTTGTCCGCGAGGCCCACGGCGCGCTCACAGCGGGGGACTTCGCGGGTGCACAGCTCCTCGGTGAGCATGCCAAGGCCGCCTTCGAGGTGCTCGTCGCAGAGGCTCGCGCAGTGCGTGCCGAGGAGCGCCGTCAACGTAGCGACGCGGAGGCCCAGGCCGAAGGGGCACGGCTTGCCACACTCGATGCGGAGAATCAGCGCGTGGCCGCCGACATCGCTGCACTTGAGCTGCGCATCGACGCCCTCGACCAACCGGTAGGCGGCGCACTCCAAGGTGCCGCCGGTCCCACCGCGGAGGCCCGCCGGATGCGCGCTTTCGACACGGCACGCTTCGAGGCCCGCGTGCTGTGCACCGCCGCGGAGCTCTTGTTCAAGTCGCCTCCTGCGCCTGAGGCCTCGACCGCGGCTGCCCCGTCCGCGAAGGCGGCCGCGCGACTCGTAGCTTTGGACCGCCTCCGTGGTTTGCCTATCGACCACGATGCGCTCCGCGAAGCACAGGCCACCGTTGCCGCGTGCAGCGACGCGCTCGAAGCGACCCGGCAACTCTTGGCACCTGCGACTGTGCCTCGCCCGGGCGCCTCGGGTCTGGCTGCGCCGGCGGAGGACGCTGCGCTCGCGGCCGAGCTTGCGGCATTGGGGTTCGACGTCCTCCAAGATGAGCGCGGCGTCGTCGTTCGTGTGTTCGGACATGCCGCGAAAGCTGCTCCCACCGAGGCCTTCCGTACCGAGGTGCTCGCGGCTGCTGCGCAAAAGTACGCGCGGCCGGTGCTCGTAGTCCATCGCACGCGCGATGCCGCCGGTGCGGCGTCGTTGGGCTCGGCGGTCACGGGCCCCGCGCTCGCTCTTTTGCTGAAGCCACTCGTGTCCAAGCGCCTCGCGCCGAATGAAAGTCTCGAGATCATGTTCGTTATGAAGCCATCGTTTCGAGGTGCCCGATGACCAAGTGGATGCTCCTTTTTTCGCTGCTTTTTACTAGCGCGTGCGACAGCCGACCGAAGGAATCGGCGGCGAAAGCCCCACTCGCCTTCGCGTACCTCCTGCCGCTCCTCGAACGCGACGTGAAGCAAGTTCGCGAAGGCCTTCCGAAGGGTGCCGAGGTGCTAGGCAAACTTATCGACGATGACCCGGGACACGATCCCGAAGGCCTGCGGCACAACCTCGAAAAAGCGCGCGCGGCCGTGACAGAGCTCGCGATAGCCAAGAGCACGTTCTTCATCTTCGTCGCTCCGAACGGCACGGTGCTTCGCAGCGAGGCGGACCCCGATCTCGCAGTCGGCGGCTCGATCTTCAAAGAGATCCCCGAGGCTCGGCGCATCTTCGACAAGCCCGGCGTGAGCGAGCTCTTCGGCTCGATGCACGGACTGCGCGGCGTCCAAACCGGCGCCGACCTGCAGTGGGTCTTAGGCCAACCGGTGTCGCTGCCGAGCGGAAAAACCGTCGGGGCATTCGTGACCGGTTGGTCCTACCGGAAGTACGCCGATTTTCTCGAGAGCGCCCTGCGTCGCAACCTCGTCGATACCGCAGAAAACAAGAAGCGTGCGAGTCCACTCACGTACGTCTTCTTCGCCCGCGGCGCGAAAGCCTACGGCGGTGCGGTCACGCCCGACGTGGACGCCGACGCCATCGCGAAGCTCGACTTGCCGAACACGATCGGCGACGAACTCTTCCACGCAACGATCACGGTTGACGAACAAACGTACGCCCTCGTCGCGAAGAGGGTTCCTTCGCTCGACAAGGACACGGTGTTGGTCCTGCTGCTCGCCGTCGTGTGAGCGGCTGACGCGTCACGGCACCTCTGCTACCGACGACGCTGACATGAAGACTCGACTTGTCGCCTTGTCGTGCGCGTCGCTTCTCGCGGCGTGTGCCGGAAAGCCCGCCGCTGAGACTCCCGCCGCTCCCGGAGCGGCTGCACCCGCGGCTCTCCATCGCGTCGATGAACTCGTGATTGTGCCGGAAAAAGCTGCCCCCGAAGGACTTTCGGCCGCGGAGAAGGGCGAGCTTTCGGGGCCGTGCATGCCCCTCTTCACCGCGATGATCGAAGGCGAAGCGCTCGGCATGCGTGCCCTCGATGACGCGATGCGCGACGGCGTGGCCGATGCGGATGGGGCTGGCGTGGTTGCAGCGTCCGCGCGCGTAAAGAAGACGACCGAGGGGCTCGCGCCGGCCGACCACCAGCGCTGCGTTGGGCTCTTCGAGCGACAGCAACTTCGCAAACAATTCGACCACGATCCGGCCGAGGCCGAGGCGCGCGCGGTAGTCGATACGTGCGTCAAACGTGTCGAAGCCGTTTACGGCAAACAGTCGATGGCCTTCGGAGATAGCGCCGAGTCCATCCAAGGCCCATTTTGTCCCGATGACTTCCCCGTTCCGGTGACGCTCGCGGAGCTCCCTTACCAATCGACGAAGACCGATTGGGACACGCCGGCGTGGCGTTGCCTTCAATTCGGTTTACGCTCGAAGCAGCGCGTCCAGGTTGAATTCAGCGCGCCGATTGGCAGCGGTGAGTTCACCTGCACGGGGCGCTATCGGCCGCGCCAGGGCGGTGCGCCGATCGAGTTCGTGCGCGGCGGCAAGCAAGGCCCCGAAGGGCAGCTGCTCCTTTCGCCGAAGATGAGCAAGCGCCGAATGTCCGCGAAGTAGGCGCGCGGCAACGCATTCCTTTGCGCGCTGCCGGCACGCCGTCGGAGCTACTTCATGAGCTCGGCGGACTTGATGTAGTCGAGGTTCGGGTACTGCTTCTTCAGCCACGGGTTGCCGAACCGCGTGATCTCACCCTGATGTGAGCTCGGCCCGTCGGCGTACTCTTTGTTGATGGCGTCGACGACGTCCATACCGCCAACAATCTCCGCGAACGCCGGGAACCCCATGGCATCGAGCTGCGTGTTTTCCTTGAAGTTGATGAAGAACTGCGTCGAGCGCGAGTTCGGTCCACCCTTCGCGAACACGAGCCTGCCGCGCTTGTTGCCCTCTTTCACGGGCTCGTCCTGAATGTTGGCGTTCTGCCACGCCTTGGCCACCTGCGGGTGCCCGTGGATCCCGAACTGAGCGACGAAACCGGGGATCACGCGGAAGAACCTGACCTCGTTAAAAAAGCCGATCTTCACGAGGTTGTAGAATCGGTCCGCGCCGTTCGGGGACCAATCGCGGTGGGCTTCGACGGTGAACTCGCCTTTGCTGGTCGTAAACTTCACCTTGAACGTGTCGGGCGCCGTCTCGGTCGCCTTCTCCGGTGCGAGCAGCCGCGGATCGGGCTCGGCGAGTGGCGCATCGGCGGCGGGCTTCTCACCGTCCGCGACGTTCAACGAGTCCTTGGTCGGCGAGGGCTCGGACGGACTGCGGTCGCAGGCCGCGGCCGAGAGCGCCAAGGCGACAAGCATCAAAGGAGTCTTCATTCGCCTGGAAATAGAGTCACGCGCGGCGCGGAGCAAGGCCGAATTCCGCTCAACGCACGAAGCGGTACACCTTCGCGGGCTTCGTGCCTGTTCGGCGTTTGCCTGGGGCCGACGCGATGAGGCCGTCATCCTGCATGCGTTCAACGCGGCGGCGAAAGTTCGCGGCGTCGAGCGACTCACCGCGGATGGCTTCGAACACCTCGCGGAGCTCACCTATCGTGAACGTCGGCGGCACAAGCTCGAACGCCACCGTGCTCGTGTCGAGGCGCGAGCGCAGCCGGAGGAGGGCGGCATCCAGAATCTCTCGGTGATCGAACGCGAGCTCGAGGCGTGTCACTTCCTCGGCGACGGAGAACCATCGGGCATCGGCCGCATCGGTCCCGGCGCGCAACACGGCTTTGCCTTTCACGGCGAGTGTTCCGCGGAGTTCGGGATCGAGCAGGGCACAATAGGCGATGCTGATCACACGGCCGCGCGGGTCACGAAGGGGCGCGCCGAATGCACCGAGCTGCTCGAGATAGATCGAGTCACTGGCGAGGCCCGTCTCCTCCGCGAGTTCGCGTCGTGCTGCGGCATCCAGCGTTTCTCCGCGCTGCGTGCCCGATTCGTCTACGCGAACGAAGCCGCCTGGCAACGCCCACGACCCTGCGAAAGGCGCCTCCCCGCGCCGGATGAGGAGCACCTTGAGGTCCGTATCCACAACCGTCACGAGCGCGACATCCACCGTCACCGCGGGTCGCGGATAGGCGTAGGAATGCTTCGCTGCAGGCTTCGCCTTGGTCACGCGCGGGAGCTCAACCGGTACACGACGTCGCCGTGGAAGGCCAGCACGGAGCCCGCGGTTTGGGCGAGCTGCAGCACCCCTAGTCGAGGGTCAGCGATGTGGCGCAGGGTGAGCGAGCCTGGGGCCGCCGCGAACACGTCGATCGGCGCGGCTCCCGTGCGGCACAACGCCACACCCGAATCGAGCACGACGAGCTCGAGCTCCCCCGGATCGATGTCGCGTGTCCAGCGCACGTCGTGTGAACCATCCACCTCCGAGACGCGGACGACCACGCGGTGACGCAATCCGCCTTCCGCCACGATCAACACGACCACGTTGGCCTCCGAGCGCGCGTCGAGCACGCGGTGGCCATCGAGCTCCGCTACGTGCACCTGACGGCACCCAGCTTTTCCGCCGAAGAGCGCGAGGTACGTCGCACCGAGCAGGCTCTGCACGGCCACTCCATCGAAGACGCGCGTCGCACGAGGCAGCACCTGAGCGAGCACCGTGGGAGTCACTATCACCGTTGGTCCGACCTCGCGCAGGCCGAGCTCGACGAGCGTGTCACCTATCTGCGCGACGAGCCTCCCCCCGCCGAGTCCGAGCGCTTCGATACGACCCGGAGGCTCGATGTCGAAGCCACCTCCGACATCGCGTAGGGTGAACCGACCCGCGTCCTCTGTCGCGAGCACGGGTCGCGCGAGTCGGGGCGTGAAGGCCACCCATCGCCTCGCTTTTCCGGCTTCGCCGATGCGCCGACCCGTCAGCGTGAAGAGTCCACTCGTGGTGTCGGCGACGGCGTCGCCCGCGTGGGTCCCGAAGACCCGTACGATTGGCGAAGGTAGGGTGACCAGCGTCTCCAAGGTGACCCCGTGCGCGGTGCCCGAGATGACGTGGAGCGGGGGCGAGATGCAAGCGCGACTCGACGCTCGCTCCACATGGGTGAAGGCCGGTGGCGGCCCGCGCTCGCCATCTTGCAGCACAGCTCGCAGGTAATCGTGAAGGGCCACGGGGAGCTCACTTAGGGGCAGCGCGACGGGCGGCAACGTGACGTTCGGATCGAATGCGCTCAGGTGGCTCGCCATGCGCGAGGACAGCGAGCGGATGGTCGGGTGCGTTCCACGATAGGGGTGAACCCCCACAAAAAGCTGGAAAGCGAGGACGGCGAACGCGAACCAGTCGGAGCCGCGGCTAAACGTCGGCGCGTCATCGGGACCGTGCACGCGCGTCGTTGGGCAGCGGATGGCGGGGGTTATCGCCGAAGCGGGATAGGAGCGTGTCTGGTAGCTGTCGGTGTCGATGGCATAGACGTGGCGGAACTGCCTACAGACGAGAAAGTTCATGTCGTTCGCGTCTACGATCAACGCGTCGGCCGCGTGCACCGCGAGAAAGAGTTCCCGCAGGCGGTCGATGAGGCCGAGCATGGCCCCCTCATCGAGGCCGTGCCTTTGCCTACATACCGGAGCGGTGAGCTCGCCGAGTGCTCGCACGCCTGCCAGGTACCGCATCGTGTAGCCGATCGCTCGGCCGCTCTTTTCGTCCTGCAAGAGCGCATCCGGCAACATCACGTCCGGATGCGCGATTCTTTGTAGCTCCTGCAATTTACCAACCGGAATCATCGCGCTCGGGTCCGTGAAGACCTTGTAGGCGACGTCCCCTTTCGCATAGACCCGCGCCTGTCCGCCCTCGGCGACGAAGTCACTTGGCTGGAGAGTGACCGGACCCTGACCGCGAACGATGACTTTCACGATGACCCTCCTTCTGCGCCCGAGAACGTGCGCCCTTCAGAACGTCAGCTGCACAGAAGCCTTCCCGGAGCCAAGCGCGAGTGACTGCGCGTAGACCGAGCGGGAGACAAAGTCGGCGAGCTTCGCCAACGTGTCGGTGTCCGCACACCCAAGCTCGACGTACCGCGTGAACCCCGCGTCTTTGTGAAACGCCGCGAGGTAATCCGCCATCCGCGGCTCTTGCACGTTCACCCCGACGAGCACCGACGTGAGCGACTCGAGGGTCTCCGTCTCGACTGCCGCTTTGAGCGCGTCACGGACGTCCGGCCCCAAGGCGCGCGACCCGTTGTCTTCGCCGTCGGTGATGACGAACAGGATGCCGTTGACGTTGAAGTTCGCCTTCGACAGGTGCTTGCCGTAGCCGGCGAGTGCGGTCGCCCCATTGTGCGCCCCGTCGAAGAGCGCGGTTCCGCCGCCATGGGTGAGACACCCGTCGTACGCCGCAAGCGGGCACTCGGCGAGGGGCTTGAAGCCGTGGAGCTCGTGGACGGCCGAGTCGAACGTGGTGACGCGCAGCATCAGGTTGTCGGCGCGAGGCGAGCTCCTCGAGGCCCGCACGACAGCCCCGATGCAGCGCTCGATCTCCGCGCGGAAAGGCTCGACGCTCGGGCTCGAATCGGCCGCGATGGTGACGAGCGTGTACTCCGCGGCGCCGAGGTCCGCGATGCGTTGCGCCGAGAATCCGTAGTGAGAACCGTTGATGCCGAAGCTTTCGAGAGACATGACTGGGGCTCCTGGTTCAGGTGATGAAGGTCCGGTTTTTGTGGGGAACGTTTTTGTTGTCGCGGGTCCAATCAAACGGTGAGGACGAAGTCTTTCGTGGTGCTCGTGCGCATGCCACGCAGCACAAGCTCCCGAAGGAACGCGTCACCGTAGTGGTCGAAGCCGCCGACGTTGCTCGATGCGTCCGTGAGGAGCACGAGCTTGGAGACGTACTTCGGATCGACGAACCGGTCGGCGATGTCGCGCACCGTGTTCGCAAGGCAGTGCGAGAGCGCCTCGCCCGCGAGGAGGATCACGTCGGCGTCTTCGAGCGTGTTGATGAGGGCCGTGTTGACTTGGGTCGTTGGGTCCTCGGGATCGGGCACCTCCGCTTGGACGGCGGAGAAGTGCTCGGTCCACGGGTTCGAGCCTTTGGTAACGAATTGCGCCATCGCGAAGCGGTCTTCCCAGACGTGCACCGCGTCCGCGAGCTTCTTCCAGACGTTGTGCCCGCTGTCACCTATCAGGCAGTGGTAGGGCCAGATGACGTGTGGATAGCGACCGTTGACCGAGAGCGCGCGGAGGTACGCGAGCGTGCGCTTGTAGGCACTCGGGCGGGTCGTCGTCCACGTGCCCTTCTCGAGGTCCTCGGCCGTGATCACGGTGAACGCACCGGGGTGCGCGCCACGCGAGTCCTGAAACCAAATCGGATGGGAGATGTCGACCTTGCGATGACTGTCGAGGGTGATGTGGATGCCCGTGAGCCGCTCGCGCAGCCGGTCGACGAGCATGGCCACTCGGTCCATGTCGCCTTCCGCGCCTTTCACGTAGAGCGACCCGTTCGGGTCACAAAAGTCATTCTGCGGATCGATGACGAGCAGGTGAATCTTTGGAGTTTCGGTGAACGTCATGGTGTCTCCTTGGGGTCTGAGATTGCCCTAAAAGGTGCTTATGACCTTATTATGGTTCTTGAGACCTTTCTGTCAAGGCCTCGGCGCGCTTTTGCAGAGCGATCCTGACACGACAAGCTCAACAAATAACCAGGCGCGGCCTCGTGACCTTGCGTGCGATCCCGTCGCTGGGTACGGTCCTCGCGAGGTCGGCCGGAACATGAACGAAGCGGAGCGGATCGCGCGGCTCGCAGGGATCCTCGGGTCCGGTGGCGCGGGTGTGGAACTTGGCATCGGCGACGACGGGGCGGTGGTCGCCGCGAGCATGACGCCGCTCGTGTGGTCGATCGACGCGGCCGTTGAGCATGTCCACTTCGAACGCGCGTGGCTCGACGCGGAGTGCCTCGGATACCGCGCGACGATGGCGGCGCTCTCGGACCTCGCGGCGATGGGGGCGACGCCCCTCGGCGTGCTTGCGGCGCTGGTGCTCCCACCCACGCTCGACGAGGCGTGGCTCGATGGAATCGCGCGAGGGCAGCGCCGCGCATGTGACGAAGTCGAGACCGCTGTTATCGGCGGCAACCTCAGTCGCGGAGCCGAACTCTCCATCACCACGAGTGTTCTCGGCACGGCCGCGCGAGCGATGCGTCGCGACCGCGTGCGTCCAGGCGATGCACTCTGGCTTGCGGGTCCGGTGGGCCTCGCGCGCGCGGGGTTTCACGCGCTCTTGAAAGGCGAACTTCCAGGCGAGAGCGAGCTGCACGCGTGGCGCTACCCGCGAGCCCGCATCGGGGAGGGCCTCGCTGCGTGCGCGGTGGCCGAGGCTGCGATCGATGTGTCCGATGGTCTTGCGGTGGACGCGGCTCGCCTCGCCGAGGCAAGCTCTGTGGCGTTGGAGCTCGATGCGGCGGCCTTGCTCGACGACACCCTCCGTGCGGCCGCCGCGCGAGTAGGCATGGCCCCACTCGAGCTCGCACTCTACGGCGGCGAGGACTACGCGCTGCTCGTTGCGGCGCCCGAAGGGGCGGCGTTTGGTCCTGAATTTCGTCGGATTGGAAGCGCGCGTCCCGTGACGGAAGCCGAGCGTGTGGCACGCTCGTGGGTGTGGCTAAACGAGGGCACGCTGCGACGCCCGGTGCTCGCTCGTGGATTCGATCACTTCGAATGACGCCAAGAACGCGCTATCCTCTCATGATGCGGCTCGGGCATGTCCTCGCGGCGGCGCTCCTCATCGCGGCCTTAAGCGAAGGCTGCAAAAGCTCCGAAGGACGCGGCGGTCCGGCGAATGCGAACGGCAAGCCTATTGGCTATGGCGCGTCTGTCTCAGCGGGTGCTGGCGGTCAAAGCCTCACCACGACCTCCGGAGGACAGGGCGATTGCAGCGACGAAGGAACGTGCGGCACCGAGACCCACGCCATCTCCTTCGATGCGCCCAACCTCTACTTCGTGCTCGATGCGTCGGGCAGCATGCTCGCCGAAGTTCCGGATAAAGGTGGCGACACGCGCTATCAAGTCGTGCGCAAAGCCGCGAGAACCCTGGTCGGAAAGCTCGGGTCGCTTATCAACGTAGGCGTCGCGATTTTTCCTGGGCCACAGAAGGGTTGTTCCGGCGGAGACGAGGTCATGCCCGTCACGCCGGGAGATCCGTACTCGGCGAATGACGTTGGGCCGACCCTGCAGGCGTTCATCGACACAACTGCGCTCACACCGGCCGGTGGCACACCCACCGCCGCGACACTCGAAGCGCTCTTGCCCAAACTCGCCGAGCTCAAGGGACGCACGGTGGTGCTCTTGCTGACCGATGGCGGGCCGAACTGCAACACGAAGGCTTCGTGCGGACCCGACGAGTGCATGCCCGTAATCGAAGGAGAGTGCACGCCGAGTCAGGGTTGCTGCGACCCGAGCTTCGCTGGCGGCGGTCCGCGCCTTTGCGTTGACCGCGAGCCTACGGTCAAAGCGGTCGAGGCCATTCATGCCCTCGGCATCGACGTCTACGTCATCGGCGTCGCGGACCTCGCGCTCTACGAAGGCGTGCTCGACGAGATGGCTGTCGCCGGCGGCAAGCCCAACGCGACCGGCACGAAGTACGCCGAGGCGAAAGATCTCGGCAAGCTCGGTGCGATCTTTTCGGCGATCGCGTCGAACGCCATCGAGTGCGAGTTCGTGGTGCAAGATCCCCCCGAAGACAAGGGCTTCACCAACGTTCACTTTGACTGCACGCCTCTGCCGCTCGACCCGAAGAACGGCTGGGCATGGTCCTCCGATACGACCATCACGTTGTACGGTGACGCCTGCGCGGCGTTGAAGAGCGGCAAAGTCGGCCAGGTGAAGATCGTCACCGGGTGTCCGACCGAGCAGCCCAAGTGACGCCTCCGTTCAGCGGTGCGGGCCGGCCGGTTTTCGCTCCGACCGGTTGGGCCACTCGGCACCGAATCGCGTGACACCTGCGAGTTCGCGCGCGGCCGTGTTCCGTACGAAGGCGAAGCTACTCTGGACGTCGGGCTCCACCGGTGAGCGCAGAGCTTCAGCTCTGACATACTCGAGCACGGTCATGAGGCTGCCTTCGTTTGCGAGCAATTTGTGCAAAAACGCTTGAGCTGGACAATGGATCCGCAGATCGCTTGCCGACTCGGCGCCTGAATCTTCGCGCGCAGTCCAAGTGAACGCGCCTGACTTGTCGAGCAGCGTGACGGCCTCGACGATCAGACTCTGGTCAACCTCGAACGTCTCGAGTCCGCTGCGCCGCGTTCCACAAACGTAGAGGGCGAGGTTCATGAATTTCAGGACGTTCTTCGGTAACCACTGGACCACGAAGGGCCCAAGCGTCGCCTCCGCGCTCGGGGAATACCGCCCCGCGAGCGTCCCGAGTGCAGCGGCGAACGTATGAATGAGATCGACCAAGTGGGCGAGGGCAACGGCAACGTCGGGCTCACGTTGGTTCCAACGCAAGCACGCGAGCACTTCGGCCTGCGTGAACTTTTTCACCGGATGCGCACGGCGTGTGCTGGCGTCGGCGCCGGCAAGTCCTTCGTCGATCGTGAAGCCGGGCACAAGCTCGCCTTCGTCGATTCGCGGCAGGATGCGCGTGCTGCACGCATGCTCGATGAACCCGTGGAGTACCCCCGGTGGCATCAACCGTTCCGTGGCGGTGATGAAGGCGTGGGAGGCGACGTCGATCTCCCGTTGCGACACCGTAGCGCCCTGGCGGAGCGCGAAAAAAAGGCTCCGATTGCACATCGCCCCGAGCTCGGCATCGAGCGTGCTTGCATCGAGCCTAGCCGCGATGGCATCCATGCAGCGTAGAAACTCGGGCGCGTCCGGCGTCACTGGATGACCGTGGGCAGCTTGATCTTTCCGCCCACGTTGAGCGGCGCCATCAGCAACGGCAAGAGCGCCGACTGTGCGAGTTGGTCCTGTGGTTTCAGGAGCGCTTCGGCCTGCGTTACGGTCTTGTTGAGGTCGAGAATGACGGCGTTCACGCTGACGTCGCGCTGCGTCTGTTGTGCTGCGAGCATCTTTTGCTTCAGCGTGTTCAAGAGCTCCATGTAGGCCGAGAGGGGCGTCTCATTCAGCGGATTTCGGCTCGCCTCGGGAGGCACTCCGAACGACACCGCGCTCTTGAAGGTCGCGGGTACCTTGCTCAGTTTCCCTGCGATTTTGTTGACGTCCAAGTTGAACCGAAGGCCCGTCTTGGAAGCGAGCGTTTGGTTTAACTTCTGGTTCGCAATCTTGCTCGTGCGTTTGTCGTCGAGCGCAGACAGCGGTTTTTTCCATTGGGTATGATCTTCGAGAGCCCGCAAGATTCGCAGATATGGCCACTCGGGGCGCCGCAGACCACCTTGCTCGTCGCCGTACAATTTGACCGCCTCATCGACGGTGTTGGGCGACTTGATGCGGATGTCCTGAAGGAACCCCTTCCACGCGGCGATGTAATTCAGCTCGTAATCGTCGGCGAGGAGCGCGACGTTTCGGGCAACCTGATCGCCTTGCTCTTCGGCAGTCAGCGGGACGACCCACTGTTCGCGCTCGAGCAGATCTTTCGCGGACTCGATGTTCGAGAGCACGGCCGCGTGCCCCTTGTCCGTGTAAGGGCCGCTTACGGAATAATAACCTTTGCCGCTCTCGTTCTGCGCGCTCCGGAGCCAGCCGGTGACCTCTTTGCGGTCGCTGAACATGGCGTCGAGCGACACTGGCGGAAAACGAAGGTTGCCGCGGATGGCGTCCTCGGAGTCGTCGTAGAGCTCGACCTCAATCGTGTCGATGAACATGGCGAGGTAGCGTTTGCGCACGGGCACCGCTTGGAGCGCCTCGCGTGCGTGCTGGACGATTTTGTCGTTCGCCGGGACTGGACGGGCGCGCGCTTTGTTGTCGCGATCGGGATCGGGCTTGATGAGCTGGAAGTAATAGAGAAGATGCGGCTGCATCCGCTTCTTCAGGTCGATCATCGAGATGTCGTTCGTGGACTTGTTGATGTCCGACCACAGCGCGGTGTAACGCCCCGCGGCGAAGGCGACGTCGAGGTGCTCGATGTCGCTCAGCATCAAGTACGTCTTCAATTTCAAGCGCTCGTGGGCGTACTTTTCCCCGGCGACCGCGCTGAGCTCGCTCTCGAGCTTGAACTTCGCCGGCGAGACGAACCCCTTCTGCATGTTGAAGATGTAGGCCGCGACGAGCTTCGGGTAGATCTCCTCGCCGGAGTACATCAAGAAGCGCTTTCCGAAAGGCACTCCGTCCTTCTGGTAGGACTCGAGCTCTTCGAGGGTCTTGCGCAAAGGCTCGAGCGCTTCGAGCTTGGCGCGCACCGGTTCGGAGCGATTGTCCCAATCGATCTTCATCGCCACTTCGGCGCGCTCTTTCGCCACGTTCAAGAGCTCCCGGTTGTTGAAGAAGGAGAGGACGCTCGGGATAGCGAACGTGAGCGCGAGCGCCATGGCCGTCACGCCGACGCCGATGCGCACGAGGCGTTGGCGGCGGATCTCGGAGATGCTCCGCGAGGCAACTTCAGCATCCGGAAAGACGATGCGCGTGAAGACGTCGTAGAGGAAATAGCTCTTCGATTCGAGACGCGCCTCTTGCACGTACTGCTGCGGCGCGATCCCCATCGCTTGGCCCATGCGCGAGAGGACGCGGGCAAGTGGCGCGCCTTCCTGAGTGCCGCTCGTGAAGTAGAACCCGCGGAACGTGGGCGTGCCCTGGAACGCGTTGACCGTGAAAATCTGCGAGAGGAGGTCGGCAAGGTTCCGGCGAATCCCGGCGAACTCGAGCGGAAATCCGTAGATGACCTCACGTGCGCGGCGGTCGCGCTCGGTCGCGAGGCGCTTCAACCCGCGGCCGTGGACCTGCTGGACCATGAGATCGAATTCGCGCGAGAAGATCGCGCCCGGGTCGCGGCGGTCAGCGTTGAGCGGGATGGTCGCGCCGAGAGCCTGGGAGCGGTCGCTCTTGCGAAGGTCGCCGAAGAACTCGTTGAAGCCCGCGATGAGATCGCACTTCGTGATGATGACGTAGACCGGCAGCACCATGCCGAGCTTCGTCATGACCTCGTCGATGCGGGCTCGGAGTTTCTTGCCCATCGACTCGAGCTGCGTGTCGTTCGCGTCGATGATGTCCGGCACGCTGATCGCGACGATGAGCCCGTTGAGCGGCTTTTCGCTGCGGTATTTGCGCAGCATATCGAGGAAGGCGAGCCACTCGCTCTGGTCCTCGTGTTCGGTCGTGTAGCGACCCGCTGTGTCGAGCAGGATCGCGTCGTTGGTGAACCACCAGTCGCAGTTGCGCGTCCCACCGACGCCACGGACGCTCGAATCCGCGTAGGGAAACTGCAGGCCGGAGGCCTTGAGTGCGGTCGTCTTGCCTGCGCCCGGGGGACCTATGATCGCGTACCAGGGGAGCGAGTAGAGCGCCGAGCCTCCGCGCTTTTTTCCGCCGAGCTTGCTCGATTTAAGAGCGTTGATGCCGTCGGTGATCTGCTTCTGAAGCGCCTGTATTTCGGCGCGCTTTTGCGGACTCGCGTTCGCCTCTTGTTGGCGCGCTTGCTCGGCGAGCGCCCGTTCGAGCCCTCCAGCCGAGCGATTCGCGCGGATGCGTTGGTAGAGGAACGTGCCGAGCGCGATGAGCAGGATCAGACCGGTGGCGGTCAGCGTGATCCAAAGGCTCCACTGCAGGATGAAGCCAAGTGCCCAAACGAAACCGGTGACCAGCGCAAACAGGACGTAAATCACAGCGGAGAGACCCTAGCGTCGCTGCACGCGGGCGGGAATGGACTCTTATTCGTAATCTTCAGCAAGGAGCGCGCGCTTCGCGTACGGGTCGTCGACTTTCTTCGCGATCAATGTTTCGATTGCGATGTCGAGCACCTCGAGGCGGAGCGAAGGCAGGAGGAACTCATCTTCCGAGACGGGAGGGAGCTCCTGGAGTCGCGAGAAGACTTGGTCACGGTCCTCTTCGCGCAGGTCGAAGCCGCTGAACTGGTCCTCGGATTTCTCGTCGGGGGCGAGGAGGCCGTGCGCGACCTGCATCGGATAGAAGGAGAGCATCACCGCCTCGAAGTCGAGCCGCCAGCCGGAGGGATCGCCGTCGTCGGTGTACCACCAGCAGCGGTGCTGTCGACGGATCACTTCTCCGAGGTAAGCGCCGACAATGTTGGCGCTGAGCGGCAAGGCTTCAGGGCGGTCGGCGAGCGTACGGCGTGACTCGGTGACGTAGTAATCGATCAGCGACAGCGTCTCGGGCGTGAAATCCGGCGAGAGGTCCGGATCCACCTTCCCCGCGAGTTTTCCTAGCATCGCGGTGACGAAACGAACGCACGCCTCGGCGAGATCCAAGACGGAGGTAGGCGGGCCGCTGAGCACGACGGGTACCGCCAGCGCGTCGAGCGCGGGCTGCACCACGTCGTGCGTCGTGAGCCCCGGAAACGCATGATGTCCAGGCTCTTTGCAGTCTTCGCCGCACTCGTGTTCGTGGTTCACGCGCTCCTAAGAAGGCCCGCGAGCGTCTTGCCCATGTCTGAGGGCGTCGGAGCGAGGGCGATGCCGGCCTCGCGCATGGCGGCTTGTTTGGCGGCCGCCGTGCCTTTGCCTCCCGCGATGATCGCACCAGCGTGGCCCATGCGCTTGCCCGGCGGTGCGGTCGTGCCCGCGATGAAGCCCGCGACGGGTTTCTTCATGTTGGCCCGGATCCACGCGGCCGCGTCTTCTTCGGCGGTGCCTCCAATTTCGCCGATCATGATCACGCCGTCGGTGTCAGGGTCGTCGTTGAAGAGCGAGAGCACCTCGATAAAATCGAGGCCTTTGACGGGATCGCCGCCGATGCCGACGCAGGTCGACTGTCCGATGCCGAGAGCCGTGAGCTGGCCGACGGCTTCGTACGTCAGCGTGCCGGAGCGCGAGACGACACCGATGCGGCCGGGCTTGTGAATCGCACCCGGCATGATGCCGATCTTCGTCTCGCCCGGGGTGATCACGCCGGGGCAGTTCGGTCCGATAAGGAGCGTCTTTTTGCCCGCGAGGTACGCGCGCGCCCGCACCATGTCGAGCACCGGAATGCCCTCGGTGATGCAGATGCAAAGCTCGATGCCCGCGTCCACGGCCTCGCAGATCGCGTCGGCGGCGAAGGGCGGCGGCACGAAGATGCACGTGACGTTCGCGCCCGTTCCGTGGATGGCGTCCGCCACGGTGTCGAACATCGGGACGGTCGACTTGCCCGGGAGTTCGGGATCGAACGTCTCGCCTCCGCGACCTGGCACGATGCCGCCGACGACCTGGGTCCCGTAAGCGATGCAGCCCTTCGCATGGCGCGAGCCGAACGAGCCGGTGATGCCCTGAAAAATAACCTTGGAGTGCTTGTTGACGAGGATGCTCATGATCTCACTTGCCCACCGCTGCGACGATCTTCTGCGCGCCGTCGGCCATGTTGTCGGCCGTCTGGATCGCAAGCCCGCTCTCCGCGAGGATGAGCTTGCCCTTCTCGACGTTGTTGCCTTCGAGGCGAACCACGAGCGGCACCTTGAGGCCGAGCTCCTTGGTGGCGGCGATGACACCTTCGGCGATGACATCGCACTGCATGATGCCGCCGAAAATGTTGATGAAGATGCCCTTCACGTGAGGGCTCGACAGGATCATCTGGAAGGCGTGTTTTACTTGCTCTTTGTTCGCGCTGCCGCCGACATCGAGGAAGTTCGCGGGGCTGCCGCCGAAGTGTTTGATGATGTCCATGGTGGCCATCGCGAGCCCGGCGCCGTTGACGAGGCAACCGATGTTGCCGTCGAGGGACACGTACGAAAGGCCTGTTTCTTTCGCCTCGAGCTCGACGGGATCTTCTTCGTCCGTGTCGCGAAGGTCGGCCCACTCTTTGTGGCGGAACTCGGCGTTGTCGTCGGTCGTCATCTTGCCGTCGAGCGCGACCACGCCGCCGCTCTTGGTAACGATCAGCGGGTTTACCTCGATCATCGAGGCGTCCTCCGCGATGAACGCCGCGTAGAGGTTGGTCATCAGCTTCGTGAACGCGGCGAGGTTCGTTTTCTCGCGGATCCCGAGCTTGTACGCGATCTGGCGGACCTGGAACGGCGCGAGGCCGATCAGCGGGTCCACGAACGTCGTATTGATTTTCTCGGGGCTGTGCTCGGCCACCTCTTCGATGTCCATGCCGCCTTCGGTCGACGAGATGATCGCGACCTTGCGCGTCTCGCGGTCGACCAAGAGAGCTACGTAGAGCTCGCGGGCGATGTCGAGGCCCTGCTCGAGGTAGAGTCGGCGGACCTTCTGTCCCTCGGGGCCGGTTTGCTTGGTTACCAGCTGCATGCCGAAGATGGCGTTGCCGTGCGTCACCGCAGCGGCGAGGCCCTTCGCGACCTTGACGCCGCCGCCCTTACCGCGGCCGCCCGCGTGGATTTGGGCTTTGACGACGACGATTTCGCTTCCGGTCTCGTCGATCAACGCCTTGGCAGTCGCCTCGATGTCCTTCGACTCGAAGACGACCTTGCCCTGCGGGATCGGTACGCCGTAGCGCGCGAAGATCTGTTTGGCTTGGTACTCGTGCAGCTTCATGAGGGCTTGCCTCCTAGCACACCAGCCTTTACGCCGCGAGCATGCCTCGCAGTCTCGGGTTCGTGTTGCTCGGTGCGTGCGCTTCCGCGGCGCCCGACCATCCGCCACGATCGAACCCTCCAAACGCTCGCACCGCGTCGAGCGTTTCGAGTGCGGCGTCGATTCTTTCGAGCGTTCCTGGGGTGGCTTCGGCTCCGGTCACCGCGAGCGTTTCGATCGAGCCGGCGCCTCAGCCCGAGGCGGTCGCGCCGTGTCCGCCCGAGATGGAGTACGTCGATACCCTGCACTGCCCTCAGGCGCAGCAGACGTGCCTCGACTCGAGCTTGAATGGCTCCAATCACCTCGTGATCTGCCACAAATTCGCGCAGGCTCGCCGATGCAAGATGCCTGAACGTCGCCAGCGTTTTTGCATCGATCGCTACGAGTACCCGAGTGTTGCCGGGGCGCATCCTCCGGTGATGGTGAGCGCGTACGACGCCGCTGGATTGTGCGCCGAGCGCGGTAAAAGGTTGTGCTGGGAGAGCGAGTGGACGGCCGCCTGCGAAGGACCCAAAAAGTACCCTTTTCCTTACGGTTACACGCGCGACGCGACGCGCTGCAACATCGACAATCGGTTCGTGCACCCCGACCTCGACAAGGTTCACGCCGCGGAGGATGAGGTGCGCGGACCCGAGCTCTTGCGGCTCGACCAGAGCGTTCCAAGTGGCGCGCAGTCCGGGTGCGAGAGTGGCTTCGGTGTGCGTGACATGACCGGCAACTTCGACGAATGGGTGCGCACGGAGACGGTGCGCGGCGAGGGGCAATGGGCCGGATTGAAAGGTGGAGCGTGGGGATTCGTACGCAACGCCTGCCGTCCGATCACGACGAAGCACGTCCCCCATTGGTCGTACTATTTCATCTCGTTTCGATGCTGCAGCGATCCGCCTGCGCTCTCGCTCGACGAGCCCTCGGCGGGCGTACCCCTCTGGTCGCCGCCGCTGATCCCGCTGCCCAGGCACCCTGCCGGCAAACCGCTTCTGCGCGGGTGGACGCCGCCTCCTGGCTCCGTGCGCCCGAACGCGCCTTCGCTTCGCTAGCCTTCGACGTGCTGCACGCGAGCGACGTCCGCGCCGAGGGCTCCGAGCTTCGCTTCCATGCGCTCGTACCCGCGGTCGAGGTGGTAGACGCGCCGCACGAGGGTTTCGCCTTCGGCGACGAGGCCGGCGATGACCAGCGATGCGCTCGCGCGTAAATCGGTCGCCATCACCTCCGTGCCGTCGAGTCTTTTCGCGTGGCGCACGAACGCAGTGTGCCCTTGCACCTCGATGTCGGCGCCCATGCGGTTGAGCTCCGGTACGTGCATGAAGCGATTCTCGAACACGGTCTCGCTGATGCGCGAGGTGCCTTCGGCGAGGCACATCAACACCATGAACTGCGCCTGCATGTCGGTCGGAAATCCTGGGTGCGGCGAGGTCGTCACGTCAACCGAACGCAGCGGCTTGGTGCGGACCACGCGCACGCCCTGACCGTCGGGCTCGAGGATTACCCCTGCGCCACGCATCTTCGAGATCAGCGCCTCGAGGTCTTCGACCGGGACGTTTTCCACGAGCACGTCGCCGCCCGCGGCGGCTGCTGCCACGAGGTAGGTGCCCGCCTCGATGCGGTCGGGGATGATCGCGTGGTCGAACGGTGCGAGCTCGTCCTGGCCTTCGATTTCGATCACCGACGTCCCAGCACCTTGGACTTTCGCGCCCATTTTATTGAGAACGCGAGCAAGCTCGATCACCTCTGGCTCCCGCGCGCTGTTGACCAGGGTCGTGCGACCTTTCGCGAGAGCGGCCGCCATCATCAGGTTCTCGGTGCCCGTCACGGTCGGCATGTCGAAGACGATTTCGGCACCACGCAACCGCGGCGCCTCGGCGAGCACGTAGCCATGATCCGTGCGAATGGTCGCACCGAGGGCCTCGAGACCCTTCAGATGTTGGTCGACCGGGCGCGAGCCAATTTGGCAGCCGCCCGGCAGCGAGACCTTCGCTTTGCCGAACCGAGCCACCAGTGGGCCGAGCACGAGCACGCTCGCTCTCATCTGCTTGACGAGGTCGTAGGGCGCCTCAGGGGTGACGTGGCGTGCCGTCACGCGCACGACCGGCGGCGCGCAATCGACGATACAACCCATCGTCGCGAGCAGCTGGCCGGTGGTCCCGATGTCGCGCAGATCGGGCACATTCCTTAGCAGGCTCTCGCCTTCGGAGAGCAAGGTCGCGCACAGGATCGGCAGCGCCGCGTTCTTCGAGCCACTGATGCGGACGCGACCCGAGAGAGGTTTGCCCCCGCGAATGCGGATTCCGTCCATGCGAACGCCCTTACCATCTCTTGCTTGGCGAGTGGAGACGCTTCGCATAACGTGCCGCACCTATGGGCAACCGAACTTCCGTCGTCACCGTCGCGCGCATCGCGGCCGCTACATGCCTCCTCGTGTCCGCCGAGGTCCGCGCTGCCGATGAGGTCCCTTCCCTCGATCTGCGCGGCTTTCAGCCTCCGACGGATCCGAACGGCGGCCTGCGTTTCGAATCCGCGAGCTCACCCGCTACCGGTGCCTTCAACGCGGGCCTCTACACGAGCTACGGCTTTCGCCAAGTCGCGCTGAGGCGCGGAGGCGAGGTGCAATTCCGCGTGCTCGAGCACCAGGTCACGTCCGATTTCATCGCGAATATCGGCCTTTTTGAGCGCCTCGCCCTCGGCGTGGACTTGCCCTTCGTCGTTTACCAGTCAGGTGACGATCCGACGCAGGCCGCTGGCAATGTCGCGTTCGGTTCGCTCGGTTCCTACGCCCTACCGCGCCAGGCGCTCGGTGACGTCAAGGTGGTCGTCAAGGCCACCCTCGTGCGACCGACGCTCGGTGACGCGAATGCTCCGAACGCTGGTTTCTCGCTAGCGCTTATGGAGCGCGTGTCCATTCCGACAGGCGACCAACAATCCTACCTCGGTGAAGGTTACGTCACGAGCGAGACGCGCTTGCTCGCGAGCTACGACCTGTTTGCAGTCGCCCTTCACGGGTCGCTCGGCGCTAAATTCCGCGGCGAACGTGACAACTTTGGCTGCACGACGCTCGCAGGCAACGCGGCGCTGGAGAATTGCCCGACGCGCTTTGGCCACGAAGTCCCGTTCAACCTCGCGCTCGCCGTCAAGCCGCAGGCCTTCGGTCTCGACAAAGAGGGCCACTGGCAGTGGTTCGCCGAGACGTACGGTCACGTGCCTGTGTATCCGCATCGCCCCTTCACGAGCGGCGCGGCTGCGCTGAGCCAGGTGCAGCTTGGGGCTGGCGCGCGTTACACCTTCGACAATGATCTGTCGCTCCTCGCCGGCGTCGACGTCGCCACGGTCTCGGGCATTGGCAACGCGCCGGTGCGTGGGACGCTCGCGCTCGGTTGGGCGCCGCGCAAACACGATCTCGATGACGACCGCGTCCTCGATAAAGCCGACCAATGCCCGGAGTTTCCCGAGGACCACGACGGCTTCGAGGACGAGGACGGCTGCCCCGACATCGACAACGATGAAGACGGGGTCAAAGACGCACTCGACCAATGCAAAAACCAGGCAGAAGATCTGGACGGCTTCAACGACCAGGATGGTTGCCCCGAACCCGACAACGATCTCGACCAGATCCTCGACGTCGATGACCACTGCCCGAACGTGCCCGGTATCGCGAGCTCCGATCCGGTCGAACGGGGTTGCCCCGATCCCGATTCGGACAAGGACGGCGTGAAAGGCGCGGCCGATGCGTGCCCCACCGCTCCCGAAGATCGCGACGGTTTCGAGGATGACGATGGTTGCCCGGATCCGGACAACGACCGCGATGGCATCGCCGATGCCGACGATCGCTGCGTCGGAGCCGCTGGTATCGCGACGCCAGATGACGCGACCACCAACGGTTGCCCGGACGGAGACGCCGACGGCATCGTCGATTCGAAAGACGCGTGCCCCGCTGAGAAGGGCGTAAAATCGGAGGACCCGGCCAAGCACGGTTGCGCTGAGCCGGTCGTCGATCCGAAGGACAAAAAGAAGGGAGCGAAAGGTAAGAAGCCCGAGCCCGCGGCACCCGCAAAGCCCGCGGCACCCGCAAAGCCCGCGGCACCCGCAAAGCCCGCGGCACCCGCAAAGCCCGCGGCACCCGCAAAGCCCGCGGCACCCGCAAAGCCCGCGGCACCCGCAAAGCCTGCGGCACCCGCAAAGCCCGCGGCACCCGCAAAGCCCGCGGCACCCGCAAAGCCCGCGGCACCCGCAAAGCCCGCGGCACCCGCAAAGCACCCCTGACTTAGAACGAACCTAGGCGCCGGATGGCGGCGCACGCCATCGGTGCGTCCGAATAGGGTGCGGCGAGGCGTGGGTCTCGCGCATCCGGCACGAGCTCGAGCAGCGGTTGCAGCGCGAACGCACGTTCCACGAGGCGGGGATGGGGCACGAGGACGTGTTGCTCATCGCTCGTCTCGGTCGAGCACCACAAGAGATCGATGTCGATGCTCCTTGGCCCCCAGCGCACGGCGTCTGGTCGCACGCGCCCAAGGCTCCGTTCGATCACAAGCGCCGCGTCCATCAAGACGGCGAGCGGCAGGTCGGTCGCGACCCCCACGGCGGCGTTGAGGTAGTCACCTTGTGTTGGCCCACCTGCGGGCGGCGTCTCGTACACACTCGAGCGTCCAAGGGGCACCACGCCATCCAGCAATTCAATGGCTTTTGCGGCCATTTGCAGGTTCGCCTCACGGCGTCCGAGGTTGGAGCCGAGGCCGAAGACGACGACCCGGCCGGTTATTCGACGAGTGGAGTGCATGCGTGCTAAGCACGTCCGGCTCAAGGAACCCGCGTGCGTCTGAAGAAGACAATAGCCACCCTGGCGGTGGCGTCTATTGCCGCGTTGGTGGCGACGCAGTGGTTGAGCTGCGCTCCGCGCCGGCCGATAGACGAGCTTGCGCGCCTCGTTAAGCAACTGCCCTCGGTCGGTTCGGCCGTGGCGCCGTCGCTGCCGAGCCCGTCGTCGGCGCCCTCGTCGGCTGAGCCTCCTGCGATGGCCGTCGCGCCCATCGTCGAGGTTCCCCCTGCGCTCGCCGTGGTGTCATCGCTTGCCCCGGCCGAGTCGCCGGCGCCGCTCGGGCCGACCGTGGCTGCGGTGCTCGACACGACCTCATGTTCAACCGACGTCGTGAAGAAACTCTCGGAGCAAATCATCGCCGAAGAAGCGTGCTTGCGGCCGAACGCCTTCCAAAAGCTCCCCGATACTCTGATGTCCGCGGCGATCGATGATGTCGTCTTCCCGTTCCTCGCGCCGCCCGCCTATGAAGCCCTCCTCGCCGCGCTCGGAGACTCCCGCCGTGAGCGCCTCACCATCAACTCGATGCTGCGAACGATCGCGCAGCAATACCTGCTTTTTCATTGGTACAAACGCGGTCGCTGCCACATCAAGCTCGCCGCCGCGCCTGGGCGCAGCAACCACCAGAGCGGCCTCGCACTCGACATCGCGCAACCGAACCGCTGGAAAGTAAAACTCGTGCGCCACGGGTTTCGCTGGATGGGCGCAAAAGACAAGTGGCACTTCGACTTCGTCGGGCGCGACGCGAAAGAAAAAGCCCAGGCCAAGCGCATCTCGGATGCCCACGCGGGCCTCGATGTGCGGGCATTCCAGCGGCTATGGAACAAGAACCACCCCGACGAGTCGCTCGGGGAGTCCGGGGTCTTCGACGAGCGAACGGAACAAGCGTTGCGGCGGGCCCCCTCGGCGGGGTTCGCGTCGCAGACGACCTGCGGGAAGTGATTCGCCGCCTTTTGCCCGGGCCGATGATCGGCTAGGAGCAATGCGCGATGAAGACCTACGACGTGATCGTGATCGGTGGCGGCCCCGGCGGCTACCCGTGTGCCATTCGACTTGGACAGCTCGGCCTCAAGGTCGTGGTCGTCGAGAAGGACAAGCCAGGCGGCGTGTGCTTGAACTGGGGCTGCATTCCGTCGAAGGCTCTGATCCAAGCGGCCAACACCTTCGAGCGCACGAAGGACGCGGGGGCGATGGGCGTGAAGGTGTCGGGCGTCGCGCTCGATCCGCACGCGATGCAGGATTGGAAAGATGGCATCGTCACGCGGCTCAACACCGGCGTACTTGGCCTGTTGAAAGGCAACGGCGCCGATTACCTCGCGGGCACGGCGATCCTGACCACCAAGGACACCGTCGTCGTGACGACGAAGACCGGCGAGACCGAAACGTTGAAGGCGACCAAAGGCATCGTCATCGCGACCGGCGCGTCGACGATCGAGATCCCGACCTTCAAGTTCGATGGCAAGCAGATCATCGGTGCGAAGGAAGGCGTCAGCCTGCGTGAGATCCCGAAGCGCCTGCTCGTGATCGGCGGGGGCGTCATCGGCCTCGAGCTCGGCACGGTCTACCAGAAGCTTGGCGCGGAGCTCTTCGTGGCCGAGGCGCAGCCAAATTTGCTCGGTACCCACGATCCCGATTGCGTGAAGCTGGTTGAGCGAAAGCTCGTCAAGCACGGCGCGAAGATCTTCAAAAATACGGTCGCGAAGGGCTACGAGAAAAACGCGGACGGCTCGCTCAAGGTGACACTCGAGCAAGCGGGCAAGCCCGTGACCATCGAGGTCGATGTGGTCCTCGTCGCGGTCGGCATGCGTCCGAACAGCGCGAACCTCGGCCTCGAAGCGCTCGGCGTGACGATCGAGCGCGGCAGCATCCCGACCGACCTGCAGGGACGCACCAATATCCCGGGGATTTACGCCATCGGTGACGTCAGCGGCATGCCATTTCTCGCGCACAAAGCGAGCAAGGAGGGCGAGGTCGTCGCCGAGGTGCTCGCGGGGCATCCTGCCGCGAAGGACTGGGTTGGGATGCCGGCCTCGACGTTCACCGACCCCGAGATCTCGAGCGTCGGCATCAGTGAAGATGAAGCCAAAGCGAAGGGCCAGAAGGTCATCGTCGGCAAGTTCCCTTTTGCGGCGCTCGCCAAGGCGATGGTGATGCACGAAACCGACGGCTTCGTGAAAGTGATCGCCGACGCGGAGACAAGGCAGCTCCTCGGCGTGCACATCGTCGGGCCCGAAGCGAGTGCGCTCATCAGCGAAGGTGCGCTCGCGCTCGAAATGGCCGCGTTCGTCGAGGACATCATGCTGACAGTGCATCCGCATCCGACGCTCGGAGAGGCGTTCATGGAAGCTGCGGCGAGCTCGATAGGTCAGGCTATTCACATTCAGAATCGCTGATTTGTCGCCCGCTTCGCGCGCTCGAAGCAATCACTCGGGATCCCCTCTTCCTGGCGGCGCGCTTCCGTTAGGGCCACGAAGCGGCGCGTCACCGGATCGTGGTAGCCGCTGACGACTGGCAAGGAGGCATCGTGCCTGCGGTAATGCTGCACGATGCGGCTCATCGTCAGCTCGCGTACGTATTTGCCGACGAGGGAGGCGAGGCCGACGAGCACGTGGCTCGCATCCGCGTCGACCACGAACGAAAGCTCGCCGAGCCCAGGAAAATGGTACGCGCTGCGCTGCCGCGATTCTTCCAGCGTCGTGTGGAGTCGCCCGGCGAGCGGGCCGAACGCCTTGCCGTATTGCCGGTAGCCGCCGACTTTTCCGCAAACCGCGTTGACGTCGCTGCCGCCGAGGTCGCGGAGCGCTAGGACGAGGCGCTCCATCGCGTGAAGATCGACCTGAAAGCGGCTTTTTCCGTCGCGGGCCGCTTCCGCGAGACGCTGATTGCAGACGACGATCGATCGGACGGCCACGATGTCGATCCCTCGCTCGGCCAGCTCATCGAGGTCGCGCGTGACGATAGGGAGGAGCGTGTCCGCGCGCGACGAGAAGCCTTCGCCCTCGGTGTTCCAGCATTGCCCAATCACATGCGAGGGGCACGGGCGCTGGAGCTCCTCACGCGGGTCGAGGCACACGGAATCCAGCAATTCATCTGGTGTTTTGCCTCGCTCATGACGCCCGGCTCCCCGTGCTACGAGCGCGCGCGCCCACGCTTCCGCGAGCGAGTGATCGCCGAACGCGACGAGTCCTTTGGAGTCCCCGAGTCGGCCGCCACGCTCGCTCTTGCGGTCGTGACTCGCGAGCGACGCGCTGTTCGAGGCAAGCTTGGCGAGGACGGCGGTGACGACCATTGGCCCAAGGCGCGGTCCGAGGCCGTTCTCGTCCGCGCCGATGTGAAACGTTGTGTTCGACACGAGGTCAAGGCTTGCACATTCTTCGCGGCGGGCGGATAGTCTCGCCCCTCGCGGCGGAACCTTCGTCACGAGCTTCGGGGAATAGCACAGCCTGGTAGTGCGCCAGCTTTGGGAGCTGGATGTCGTCGGTTCGAATCCGGCTTCCCCGACAAAAAGAGCGAGTGCGACCGCCTGTCGCGCCGCGACATCCCAAGGCGACTCGCCTGCATCGCGCGGAGGTGAGCGCGGCGCCGCTCTGCCCTCGAAGAGCTTCCGCAAACAGACTGCGGAAGGCGCGCTCGCGCAGGTGCGCTGTCAGTCTAGTGGCGAAAAGGCTCGTGAGGAAAACCGTGTTCGTCGAGGCTACTGCCTACGTTAATTATTGACGGATGCCGCATAACCAAGCGAGGCTTGCGGCCGTTCATTCGGGGCTCATTCTCGATTCAGTCTGCGCCAAAGTCGATGAATCCAGCGTGCGTGACGCGGGACGCCCTCCCTCCTGTTTGGCTTTTTTTCTGCTCATTTTAAAAGAGGTAAGTGTCATGAATAAAGTGTGTATTTTCGCTGCATGTGTTGGGATTCTCGGCGTGATGGGGTGTTCCAAGTCAGAGAGCGCCTCCACCCAAACCGGGAGCGCTGCCCGGGCGACCGTAGCCCCAGTGGTCACTGCGGCGCGGGTGCCGGCGACTGCCGCGGCAAAGAATGCCAATGACAGCGCGGATGCTCCCAGCGGGGCCCAGCCTGGCTCGGGGGCGACCCCGAACGATGGCCTCCCGGAGGACTTGCCCTCGGGTACGTCGAAGGTCCCCTCAGTCAACGAGTGGGAGAACGTGGCGAAGGAAGTCACGGTTAAAAACTCTACGGAGCGCGGTTGCCAGACGAGGATGCTTCGCGAGTGGCTGCGCGTCTCTTGCCGCCCCAAGGGCGCACTTCAGGCGACGAGCGTCGCCACGGTGGAGAGCGACGGGCAACAGGCCTTCGCGGGGATGTTTGGTGACCGCGCGAGCATCGTTGTGCAGGTCGTGCGCAACAAGCGGTACACCGCTCGCTTGACGTGGAACGATAACCGAACGGGCACGCTGGTCGTCGATTGGCCGAATGGCGCTCCCCGGCCGACGCCGTTCAGCATCGACTTCGCATCGACGGATGCGCCCACGGGCGACAGCGGCAGCGCACGCGCCAGCGGCAGCGGCTCTGCCTGCAGTGACTACATTCAATGCGTGTGCGACCTGAGTCGCGCGATGGAGAGCGCCACGGACAAGTCGGCTATCAAGGCCGCCGACTGCGACCAAGCAAAGCAGGCCTATAGCGCGCTCGGAGCGATGCCCGGCGGAAACGATAGCTGCCGCACCGTGCTCGACTCCTACAAGACGAGCATGCGACAATCCGCGCCGCTCTACGCGATGCAGGGGATCATCGTACCGAGTAGTTGCAAATAACGTTGGCAGTTGCGGGGGCGCTTCGGCGCCATCCTCGCGTGCGCGAGCGGCGCACTTGCCCAAGAGACGCCGATAAGACCCCCTGAAACCAACCCCCAGAAACTATCGGCGCCCCCGGCACGGATCGAACGTGCGACCTTCGGTTTAGGAAACCGCTGCTCTATCCACTGAGCTACGAGGGCGGACCCCTGCGCGAGTAGCCGCCGATCGCGCGGGAGTCTACCCTGGAATCAATCCCATCGGGTTTTGGTGTAGTGTCCGCGGGTCGTGCCGCGACGACCTCCACCCACGCCCGCGCCCGCGCCAACGCCGCGCCCCCGCCGCAAGCGTGCCCGTCGCCCCGAGCGCGGACCGAAGCCGCAACGACAAGGAACGTCACGGCGCCCTCAGGACCAGCCTGGCCATGCGCCTTCCGCGTCGAATCGACGGCGAACACCCTCACGGCGCTGGACTCCCGGGCGGTGGAATCGGGGCACTCGCATGGTCGCCGCGGTGGTCGTCGTGTGCCTGATCGCCGTCGCTGGGCTCGCCTTCGAGTACGGCCGGTTCTTGTCGCGACGCGGGCCGAATACGCAACCCGTCGCGGTCAGCTTGTCGAGTGAGCTCACCCCGCGCCAACTCGCCGAGCTCCTCGTCTCTCTCGGCGTGAGTGAGCACCCCAATTGGCTGTGCCTTCACCTCGCGCTCTCACGCGCCGACCGCTGCATCGTCGCCGGACCGCACCTCCTCGCGCCGGCAACCCCACGCGAGCTCGCCGCCATGGTGTGCCGCACGAGCGCGCGGCCGACCGAAAAGGTGACGTTCCCGGAAGGCGCTCACCGCTTCGCAATGGCGACCACACTCGCAGCAGCGGGGATCGTGAGCCGCGACGCCTTCTTGGGCGCCACGAGCGATCGCGCCCTCCTGCGCTCGCTCGGCATTGCCGCCCCCACGATTGACGAGCCCGAGCTCAGAGAGGCCATCGACACGGCGGAAGGCTTCCTTTTCCCCGCGACGTACACGCTCCACAAAGACAGCGAGCCCGCCGATCTCATCCGCACCTTCGCGCGCGAAGCAGAACGCCGCTGGAAACAAGCGACAGCCACCAACGCACGAGGACTGGCCGCACTGGAAGCGATGGGCATGACGCGCCGCACGATCCTCACGCTCGCCTCGATGGTCGAGAAAGAGGCCGCCGTCGCCGATGAGCGACCGACGATCGCCAGCGTCTTTCTCAATCGCTTACGTGACCCGCTGTTCAAGCGCCTGCAGTCCGACCCGACAGCCATGTACGGCTGCGTCGCGATCCCCGAACGCATCGCCGCGTGCCGCTCGTGGAACGGCAAAGCGTCGCCGGAACTCAACCGGGACCCTGCGAATGCGTACAGTACCTACGTCGTCGATGGCCTACCGCCCGGTCCCGTCGCGAACCCCGGCGCGGCCGCAATTGCCGCGGTCCTCGCGCCTGAGGCGACAACGTACCGTTACTTCGTGGCGAAAGGCGGTGGACGCCATGCGTTCAGTGTCACGTACCCAGAGCACCTCGAGGCCGTTAAAGCGCTGCGCGAACGTCGACAATGATCGTGTACGAAAAGTTGAACGACACGCGCCGCGCAGTAGGCTTGGGCGATCATGCTCAAGCAAGCTGCCTTCCTCGCCGACGCGAACGCGGAGTCGCTGCTGCTGCCGCGCGTCCTCGTCCCCCATCCGCACGTCCGCTCGGACATTCGAACGCTGAACGGTAGCCCTTACGTCGCGGGCTCGAAGGTACCGGTGCGGCGCCTTTGGTCATGGCACCGCGCGGGCGTGTCGATCGACAAGCTGATGAAGCGCTACCCGCAGCTGGGGCCGGCCAAGGTGCTCGACGCGCTCGCGTTCGCTTATGATAACCGGGTCGTCATCGAGGCCGATCTCGACCGTGAACTCGCAGCCCTCGAAGTCGCGAAACTCAAGCCCTCCATCATGCCTCCGATGAAGCAGCAGGCCTTCTACTTCATGGAAGTTCCCAAAAAAGCTTAGCTCCACACCGTCGCCGGGCAGAGCCGAGCTCGTACTCGAGTACAAAAACGCGAAAGGCGCCTTGTGGGGCGCCCTTCACGAACATTCAACCGTAGGGGTCGCCGGGGGGCGGCGGCGCAGGCCTCGGCGCAGGCCTCGGTGTGACGGGCGCCGGAGTCGGCGGGACCGCTGGCGTGACCGTCGGCCTCGGCAGCGAACCTGGCGCGGGCACCACCGGAGTCGGCGGCACCGCTGGCGTGACCGGCGCAACTCCCGTCGGAGGTAGATTGAGCATCGGTGCCGCAGTCGCACTCGAAGCCGCAGTCGCACTCGGAGCCGCACTCGATGCGGCAGCGGCCGATACGCTCGCTGACGGAGCGACCTCCGCGGTTGCAGTCGCAGCGGCGGTCGCCGTCGCAGTGGCCGTGGCAGTCACGGCCGGAATCGTCTGGGTCGGCGGCGCTATCGACGGCTTCGGCGCGTCGTCATCCTTTTTCATGAACACGACCGCGGCGACACCAATGACGGCCGCTACCGCAAGGAATTTGAGCGTGCTGCCTTGAGACTCTTCAGCCTCCGGCGCCGGAGTCGCCGCGGCCACCTTGGGAGCGGGTTTCTTCGCTGCTGCAGCAACAACAGGTTTCGGCTCCGATTTCTTTGGCTCGGCCTTCTTCGCGGCCTTCGGCTCCTCGGCCTTTGGCTCGGGCTTCTTTGCGGCCTTCGGCTCCTCGGCCTTCGGCTCGGGCTTCTTCGCGGCCTTCGGCTCCTCGGCCTTCGGCTCGGCCTTCTCCTCGACCTTCGGCTCCTCGGCGTTCGGCTCGGGCTTCTCCTCGACCTTTGGCTCCTCGGCCTTCGGCTCGGACTTCTCCTCGACCTTCGGCTCCTCGGCGTTCGGCTCGGACTTCTCCTCGACCTTCGGCTCCTCGGCCTTCGGCTCGGACTTCTCCTCGACCTTCGGCTCCTCGGCCTTCGACTCCTCGACCTTCGGCTCGGGCTTCTCCTCGACCTTCGGCTCGTCCGCGCCTTCACCAGGAGCCGCGTCACCGTCAGCCGCGTCACCGTCTTCGAGGCCGCGATCGTAGGTGGAGTTCCCCTCCTCCTGACCCGTGATCAGGCGATCGATGAGTTCGCGGGACTTCTCGTCGAGCTTGATGAACTTGATGCCCATGCCCGCAGGATCTTCCTCGGACTTGGGAACGTCACGCTTCCACACGACGCGGCCGACACCGGCGAGCAGCGAGGCATCGTCGGCGATGCGAATCTCGAATTTCAGCAGCGTGCCGGCAGCGAACGGTGAGGACGTCTTGATGAAGAGGCCGCCGCGGCTCACGTTGTCGCTGTTGTGCTCGACGAAATCATCGACGGTGGCGCTCTTGTACCGCACCGTCATGCTGAGCACTTTGGCCCTGGGGTGTATGCGCTTATCTGCGTCGGACATTTAGGTTCGCGGATGTTAGCGACATTCCTACAGAACGAACAACCTTTCGCGTGCGACGACCAGGTCGTGTCGCGTTGGCTCTCCGCTGTCGACTCTGCTACTCACGGCGCAGTCGAGACGCGTTGGCGACCGACGGAATGCCGAACATGGGTTCAGGTGGAACGAGAGCGTCGGCCTCAGGTTGGGCCTTACAAACCGTCGCCGTGCGATGGGTTGCGCCGTTCGTGTTGACGGGCGTAGCCCTGTCGCCTTTCGCCATTTTCCTAGCAAAATACCGACAAACTGGGCCGGCCACGAGCGCACCCTCAGGCACGGGCACGACAAGCGAACCCGAGCCCCCACCTTCGGCTTCCCTCTCCGCATCGGCGAGCGCCCCTAACGGCCCGAACGGCGAGCAAGCGAAACTAGGCATCCTCAGCTTCGCGACACTGGTGCACGAAAAGCCGAACGAGGCCTCGCGACGCATCGGTTACCTTCGAGCAGGCGCTGTCGTCGCGCGTTCCACCGAGGCCGTCGGCCATGCCGGTTGCAAGGGGGGTTGGTACGCCATCGAGCCGCGCGGGCACGTCTGCGCAGACAAGGATGCGACGACCGACCTCGAACACCCGGTCCTGCGTGCCGCGTTCAAACGCCCACGTCTCGACAAGCCCCTGCCCTACCGCTACGGCTTTGTGCGGGCGACCCTCCCCCTTTACTTGAATGTGCCCACCGCGCCGCAGCAGTACGAAGCGGAGACGGAGCTCGCAAAACACCTCGAGTGGTACAAGGCGAACAAGAACGACGACGCCGTGACCCTCGGCGCGCAAGACCTCGCTGTCGACGAGCGCGGTCGCGTCCTTGCCGGTAAACGCTTAGGAGAGCTTGGCCTCGAAAAAAACGGAACGGAGCTCAGCCTCGGAGAGCTGTTTGGCGGCAACTCCGATGACGACCCCCTCCCCTTTTGGCTCGCCGGCGACACCCGCAGCGTCGCCAACATCAGCGGCTTCGATGTGCCCGCATCGTCGACCTTCGCCGACCGCGCACGACGCCATTTTGGGCTCGCGTTCGTGGGCTCCTTTCAGGCCGACGAGCATCACCTGCGGCGCCGTTTCGGCATCACCACGGACCTTCGTCTCGCGCCGACGAGCAAGATCAAACCCGACTCCGGCTCACCGTGGCATGGAGTTGAGCTCGGCGCGGAGCTCGACTTGCCGATCGCCTTCGTCCGTGTACGCGGCGTGCACGCCTACCGCGTGAAGAACGGGGTAGCCGAGCCCGACGGCAGCCTCGAGCGCCGCAGCGTGCACAAGCTCAACGGCTCCGCCGAGAAAGTTTCCGGCGAGACGTATTACGGGCTGAGCAACGGACAATTCGCGCTCGCCAAAGACGTCGGTATCGCGGTCGCACCCAGCAAATGGCCCAAAGTGGCCGAGAGCGGCGAGAAGTGGATCGAGGTCGATCTCAGCGAACAGGTCATGGTGCTTTGGAACGGCAAGAAGGCCGAGTTCGCGACGCTCGTGTCGAGCGGACGGCCCGCGGTCGGCGACCCCAACGACACCTATTCGACGATCCGCGGCTCGTATCGCATCTACGCCAAACACATCAGCGCGACGATGGACTCGGATGAAGGCATGAGCAAGAAGGCCAACGCCGACAAGGGCCTGAAACCGGGTGATGAAGGCTACGTCCCCGAGCGCGGCGACGGCACCTACGGCGTTTCGGTGCGTCGCGGGCATGGGCTTTTCACGCTGCGCGATGTTCCGCACATCCAGTATTTTCACAAGAACTTCGCGATCCACGGTGCCTACTGGCACGACGTATTCGGCATCGCTCGCAGCCACGGCTGCATCAACCTTGCACCCGCCGACTCGCTCCGGGTGTTCCACTGGACCGCGCCGCACGTACCCGAGGGCTGGCACGGCATCCGCGAGGAGGGCACGACGATCCTCGTGCACAAGTGACCCATGGCGGACGCACTGATCATTGGAGGGGGAGCTATCGGCCTTGCGAGCGCGTGGACCCTTGCGAAACACGGCCTCGCCGTCACGGTGCTCGAACGCGATGTCGGTAGCGTGCACGCCGCCTCGCGAGCCGCAGCGGGCATGCTCTCCGCTCAGCTCGAGTCACATCCATCCGAAGCGATGGCCGCACTCTGCCTTCGTGGCCGCGAGCGCCACGCGACGTTCTTACCGGAGCTCGCGGAGGCGACCGGCGCCGACCTCGAGTACCGAACCGTAGGCGCGCTGCGTGTCGCCTTCAGCGACGAAGACGCCGCGAACCTCATCGATCTCGTCGAGGCACAGCGAGCACGGGGCTGGGAAGCCCGCATCGTCTCGTCTGCGGAGGCGCGAGACCTCGAACCGTCCCTAAGCGCATGCCATAGCGGCGCGTTCTTCCCGGGCGAAGCGGTCGTCGAGCCGAACCGCGTCGTCGATGCACTCGTCCGCGCCTGCATCGAACGGGGCGTCACGCTGCGCACGGGGGTCCTCGCCGCGCAGGTCCTGCATGCGGGCGGACGCGCCACCGGTGTCCTCCTTCACAACGGCGACCGCCTCGCGGCAGGCCACGTGATCGTCGCAGGCGGCGCTTGGTCCGCGAGCCTAGAGGGCACCGGCATCGAAGGCAAATTGCGTCCGATCCGCGGTCAAATGCTGGAGTTGCGACACGCGCGCACACCCTCTCGGCTCGTCGAGGGCCCGGGCGCCTACCTGTCGCCACGGACCGACGGACGCATGCTCGTCGGCTCGACGCTCGAGGATGTCGGCTTCGAACGCGCCGTCACCGTCGGTGCAGCCACCCAGCTTCTCAACGCCGCGGTCCGCCTCCTGCCTCATCTCGCGGAGGCCACGCTCGCGGCTCATTGGTGCGGCTTTCGACCGGCCACGCGCGACGGCCTTCCGCTCCTCGGCGCGACCTCCACAGGTGCGCTCGCCGCGACGGGTCATCATCGCAACGGCATCGTGCTCTCCGCCATCACAGCCGACATCGTCACGGCTCTCGTCACGGGCAAGTCCTCTCCCGTCGAGCTCACGCCGTTCGCTCCGGGTCGCGTGCTCCCGCTCGGCTGACGCTTGACGTTGTGACGCCGTGGGCCGACTGTCCTCGCCGATGAACGCAACCTCGCAGACCTGCGCCATCGTCGGCGCGAATGGGCTCGTCGGACGAGCGCTCGTTGCACGGGCCATCGAAAGCGCCCGCTACGCCACGGTGCGCGTGCTCGTTCGCCGCCCGCTGGAGAACGCGCCGCTTGGCATCGAGACGCACCTCGTCGACTTCAACGCCCTCGAAGCTTCGGCGAAACTACTCGCGGTCACTCACGTGTTTTGCTGCCTGGGAACGACGATCAAGGCAGCGGGCTCGGAAGCCGCGTTTCGCCGGGTCGATTTCGACTACGCGCTCGCGACGGCCAAGCTCGCTCTCGAGGAGGGCGCGCGCCAGTTCGTTATCGTCACGGCTGTCGGCGCAGATTCGAAGAGCGGCCTCCTCTACAATCGCGTGAAGGGCGAATTGGAAGAGGCCCTCCGCAACCTGCACTTTTCCGAGGGCGTCACCGTGCTGCATCCGTCGCTGCTGCTAGGCAACCGGGCGGAGTCGCGACCGGGAGAGGCCATCGCGGCGGTGTTCATGCGCGCGACCCGGCCCCTCTTCTGCGGCCCTCTCGAGCGGTACCGCGCGATCGACGTCGATGAGGTCGCTCGCGCCATGCTGACAGCCACCGAGACGCCCGGCGGTGGATTCCGCGTGCTCGAAGGCGCCGCACTCTTCGCCCTCGCACGCTGAGCGATTTCCATGGCCGCGCTCGGGGCCGCGTGGCACTCGGAGTCCATGGCGATCACCTACCGCGACGCAGGCGTGGACATCGACGCGGGCGAAGAACTCGTGCGGCGGATCGGCCCCCTCGCCAAAGCGACACGCATCGCGGGCGTGCTCGGGGACCTCGGCGGATTCGCCGGCCTCTTTGCCGTGCCGGGCGGAATCGACGAGCCGGTGCTGGTCAGCGGCACCGACGGCGTCGGCACCAAACTCGAAGTCGCGTTCGCCACCGGCGTGCACGACACGGTGGGCATCGATCTGGTGGCGATGTGCGTGAACGACATCGTCACCACCGGAGCGCGAACCCTGTTTTTTCTCGACTATTTCGCATCGGGCAAGCTCGAGGTCGACGTGGCCGAGGCTGTCATTCGCGGCATCGCCGAAGGCTGCAAACAAGCCGGCTGCGCCCTGCTCGGTGGCGAGACGGCCGAGCTTCCCGGCATGTACAAAGCGGGCACATACGATCTCGCGGGCTTCGCGGTCGGAATCGTCGGCAGGCGCGCGCTCCTCGATGGCTCGCGCGTCCAAGCCGGCGACGTGCTCCTCGGTGTCGCGTCGAGCGGACTGCACTCGAACGGCTACTCGCTCGCCAGGCGCGTCTTGACTGGCGCGATGGGGCTCGACTACGGCGCGCTCGTTGCCGACCTCGGCTGCACGGTGGGCGAGGCCCTCTTGAAGCCGACACGCATCTACGCGAAGGCCGTCGCCGCCGTCATCGCTCGCACCGGCGAGGGGCTGCACGCGCTCGCGCACATCACGGGAGGCGGCATGCTGGACAACATCCCGCGGGTGATCCCGAAGGGCCTTGCGCCGCGCGTTGAGCTCGCGAGCTACCAACGTCCCGCGCTCTTCGAGGTCCTCGCGAAAGGCGGGCCCGTCGAGGAGAGTGAGCTGCGCCGGACCTTCAATCTCGGCGTCGGACTCGTCGTCGTCGTATCGAAAACCGCCGTAAGTGACGCGCTGGACGCGCTCACCCAAGCCGGTGAGACCGCGTGGGTCCTCGGCGAGGTTGTCCGAAGCGACTCCGAAGAGACGCTTTTTCTTTGATGGATCCGATCCCGCGAGGACGGCAGTAACCTTCATGACCCTCCAACTCGGCGTCCTCATCTCGGGCCGTGGCTCCAACCTGCAAGCCATCCTCGACGCCATTGCCGCCGGTACCCTCGATGCGCGCGTGCGGCTCGTCGTCGCGAACCGCCCCGACGCAGCGGGCCTCACGCGGGCGAAGGCGGCCGGCATCACCACGGCCGTCGTCGAGCACAAAGCGTTTGGCGATCGCACGACCTTCGAGCATGCCCTCGTCGCCTTGCTCACCCGGGCGAGCTGCGATTGGATCGTCCTCGCCGGCTTCATGCGCATCCTCACCCGCGAATTTTTGAGCGCTTTTCCCGAGCGGGTCGTCAACATTCACCCCTCGCTCCTGCCCGCATTTCCAGGCCTCGACGCTCAAGCCCAGGCGCTCGCGTACGGGGTCCACGTGACGGGCTGCACCGTGCACCTCGTCGATGAAGGCGTCGATCACGGGCCGATCCTCGCGCAGACGACCCTCGAGGTGGAGCCAGCCGACACGCGCGACATTCTCGCCGGGCGGCTACTCGAAAAGGAGCATGCCCTCCTGATCGCGACCCTTGCCGCCATCGCGAGTGACCGCCTGTCCATCGAGCCCGCAGCCACCGGGGACGCGCGTCCTACTGCCCGATGGCGTGGAGCGCCGCCGCGCGTCTAGGCGAGCGTCGGAGCGGCCAAGTCCAACATAGACCGAGTTCACGACTCACGGTGGGCTCACTCGACCACAATTTCCTTCCGGAAGTAGACCACCGAATCCGTGAGGAACCCCTGGGACCAGATCCACATCGCCTTCGAATCATCAGGGAAGTTCTTGGCAGCGAAGGTCTTGGGATCACGGTTCCACCATATGGTGTTGAAAATCCCCGCGTGGGTCACGGGAGGGACTGGATTCAACAAGGATCCTCCGAGGGTCTCCCACCCGGCCACAAATTCGGTGCTGGAATCCCAATCGAACCCGGTGGTGATCCTCTCAGAGCCGACCGCGAGATCCAGAATAATGGCACCCGGATGGGTACCATTGGCTCCATTCTTGCCCATGACGGCCAACACATGTGCCCCGGCGGTCAACTCAAAGGTCACCTTCGTGGCCACGAACCAGTTCGAATTGGTCGCCAAAACCTTCCCATCCAGGTAGGCCGTGCAAGCATCATCTCCCGACACGTAAAGCACAGCCGAAACGGTACACTTCTCGGCAGAACAAAACTGACCCTCCTTACAAGGGCGATTGCAAAATCCACAGTTGAAGGCATCCACTTTCGTGTCAGAACAGGTGTCTCCACACAGTGTCAGACCAGGGCCGCAGGTCACCGGGGAAGGATTACCACCCGTCCCCTGAGGATCATTGGCCGCACCCCCACCGACTCCACCGGTACCCTGAGGATCATTGGCCTCACCCCCTCCGGCTCCACCGGTCCCACCGGTCCCACCGACCCCGGGGGGATGGGCCATAGGCTTACCCACAACCAAGAATCCAGGAACGAGAGGAGAAGGCACCTCAAGGTCCCCAGAACCACTCGAGTCGAACCTCGTACCAACGGCGCAACCTCCGAGCAGGAAAGCCGTCAACGAGATGAGTGATGTGCTTTTCATGGTTTTATACTGCTTTCAGGCAGAAGTTCGCACCCGTTGCGCGGTCCGAATCTATCGGTCTGCCTGCGATAGGTGCGGGGAAAGCCGCGAGCATTCAGGCTCCGCTGGTTTAGCAGTGCGGATCCATCAAGCGGCCCGTGACGCTTGACAAAAAACAAGCAACACCGCTCTTCGCTTGCCTCCGGTCGGAATGTTACCGAGCGCGGGATCGACGGCAATGACGGCCGTCATGCAACGATCGCGTCAGGAAACGACCTTGAGCTTTCCGCCGCCGGACATGCCCGCAAAAAAATCGTTGCCCTTGTCGTCGACCACGATGAACGCGGGAAAATCGACGACCTCGATCTTCCAAACCGCCTCCATGCCGAGCTCGGGGTATTCGAGCACCTCGACCTTGGTGATGCAGTCCTTCGCGAGCCGGGCCGCCGGGCCGCCGATCGAGCCGAGGTAGAAGCCACCGTGTTTCTGGCAGGCCTCGGTGACGACCCCCGAGCGGTTGCCCTTCGCGAGCATCACCATGCTGCCGCCCTTCGACTGAAACGCATCCACGTAGCTGTCCATGCGCCCGGCCGTCGTCGGCCCAAACGAACCCGAGGCGTAGCCGACTGGGGTCTTCGCGGGTCCCGCGTAGTAGACCATGTACTCCTTCAGGTACTCGGGCATCGCCCCACCGGCATCGAGCAGCTCCTTTATCTTCGCGTGCGCGAGGTCCCGCGCGACGATCATGGGCCCCGAGAGCGAGAGCCGCGTTTTGACTGGGTATTGGCTCAAGGTCGCGCGGATCTCGCTCATCGGCCGACGCAGATCGATGGAGACGACCTCGCCGCCGAGTCCTTCGTCGGAGATGTCGGGCAGGTAGCGCGCAGGATCGGTCTCGAGCTGCTCGAGAAACACGCCCTCGCGGGTGATCTTGCCGAGCGCCTGCCTATCCGCGGAACACGAAACGGCGAGCGCGACCGGACACGACGCCCCGTGGCGCGGCAGGCGAATGACGCGAACGTCGTGGCAAAAGTATTTGCCGCCGAATTGCGCACCGATGCCGGTCTTGCGCGAAAGCTCGAGAATTTGCTGCTCGAGCGCAACATCTCGAAAGCCGCGACCGAGCGCATTGCCGTCGGTCGGCAGCGTATCGAGGTAGCGCGCCGACGCGAGCTTCGCGGTCTTCAGGGTGTACTCCGCCGACGTACCTCCGACGACGAGTGCCAGATGATACGGCGGACACGCGGCGGTGCCGAGCGCACGCAGCTTCGCTTCGACGAAGGCGAGTAGGCTCTCCGGGTTCAAGAGCGCCTTCGTCTCTTGGAAGAGGTAGCTCTTGTTCGCAGAGCCGCCGCCTTTCGCCATGAAGAGAAATTTGTAAGCGTCACCGTCGGTCGCAAAGAGCTCGATCTGCGCGGGCAGGTTGTTGCCGGTGTTCTTCTCGCGGTACATGTCGAGGGGCGCCATCTGCGAGTAGCGCAAGTTCGTCGTCAGGTAGGTGTCGTAGACGCCGCGCGCGATCGCCACTTCGTCACCGCCGCCGGTAAAAACGTACTGGCCCTTCTTGCCGATGACGATCGCGGTGCCCGTGTCCTGGCACGAAGGCAGCACGTAGCCCGAAGCGATGTTCGCGTTGCGGAGGAGCTCTAAGGCGACGAACTTGTCATTCGACGAAGCCTCGGGGTCATCGAAAATGGCGCGCAATTGCGACAAGTGGCTTGGCCGGAGCAGGTGCGCAATGTCCCGCATGGCCTCCGCCGTGAGCAGCGTCAAAGCCTCGGGCTCGACCTTCAAGAACGTGCGGCCGCCGGCTTCGAAGGTCGAGACGTGCTCGCTCGTCACGAGGCGATAGGGAGTCTCATCTTTGCCAAGGGGCAGCATCTCCTGGAACGCGAAATCGCTCATAGCGGCGGCACTAGACCACGTCTCGCGCGACATCACGAGAGGCGCGCGTGGGCACCCGTGGTACGGAAAGGTCCGCCAAGATACCGAGATGCCTTCCAAGTACTACGACGTCGTCGTCATCGGGCGTTCGCTCGGCGCGCTCACCGCCGCCGCGCTCCTTGCTCGGAGAGACTTCACCGTGCTGGTCGTAGGACAAGGCCGCGCGGGCTCGAACTACACCGTGGCCGGTCGGACGTTGCGACGGCGCGCGTTCACGATGCTCGCCGCGAGCTCACCCGTGTGGTCGCGCATCATGCGAGAACTCGCCCACACACAGACGTGGCGGAGGCAAGCCACACCGATCGATCCGATGCTGCAGATCATCGGCCCGGCCTCACCCGCTTCCGGACGGCAAGGCGCGCGCTCGATTCGGCTCGACGTGCCGCCGGACGGAGTGCGTTTCGCGCGTGAAGTCGAACGCGAGCTCCCCGAAGTGCGTCGCCTCGTCGCCGCGCTCTATGACGATCTCGCCCGCGTCGCGGCAGCAGCGGACGAGTGCTTCGAACGCGAAGCGATCTGGCCACCCGGCAGGTTCTTCGAGCGCCGCGAGACACAAAGGCTCGCCGCGAAGCTCCCTTACGCACGCGCGGAACCGCACGCGGACTTGCTCGGCGAATTTCCGCGCAACCACATTTATCGGCAAATCGTTGCCGAATCCGTACGGTTCGCGACCGACATCGCCTCGACGCCGTGCGCGTTCGCGACGGCTCGCCTTCATGGCTCGTGGACCCGCGGCGTGTTCGCGCTCGACGGCGGAGAGCAAGCCCTCGAAGACCTCTTGCTCGAGCGCATTCGCGCAAACGGTGGACACGTCGCCTTGGGCGACCGCGCCGTCGGCCTTACCGTGCGGCGGGGGGCGCTCGCAGGAGTGACTCTCGACGGTCACGTGGACGAGGTCGGTGCGGGCTGCGTGGTCACCGATTTACCGGGAGAATCGGTCGCGAACTTGAGCGGGGGCGAAGGCATCACCAAGCGCGCCCAGCGCGAATGGCCCCGCATCACGCCGGCGTCCGGGCGCTTCGTCGTCTCGATGGTGGCGAAGCGAGAGGGCGTGCCCACACCCCTCGGACACGAGTCCTTGCTGTTCGGCCACCCGAGCGCCCACGGCGTCGCGAGCCGCGCGGTCCATTTGCAGCGCGCGGGAACCGCCGGGCCAGGTGAGGAATTGCTGGTCGCCGAAGTGCTGCTCGCCGAACGTGACCTGAACAGCCTCGAGCAAGCCCGGGCCCAAATCGTCGACCGGGTTTGCCGCGAGCTACCGTTTTTCGCAGCGCACCTCGTGGTCGTCGATTCGGTCCACGACGGTCTGCCGGTTTGGCATTACGAACAGGGCGTCCGACGCAACGTCGAGAGGGTAGACGCTCAAGTGGGCCCGCGCGTCGAACCGATGGAACGCCAGATTGAAGTCGACCCGGTGGGATTTCTCGGGCTCGCAGGCGAACCGGTGCGCGGTCCGCTCGAGGGCACCCTCCTGTGCGGAGCGAGCGTCCTCCCAGCGCTCGGTCAAGAAGGTCGCTTGCTTGCGGCCTCGAGCGCTGCCCGCCTCGTCACGAAGACCGATGGGCGAAAGACTCGGATGCGTCGCGAGATGTGGACGAAACTGGAAATCGAGTAGCGAGCCCCCGCCTCGCCTTCGACTCGCGCGTTGCCTCCTCGGTGAATCCGCGATTAACTCACCGCCTATGTTTTCGCGCGACCGGCTCGTCTTCGCCACAGCAGCGCTCGCGGGTGTGCTCATCGCCCCCACCGGGCTTGCCGCTCCACCCGGTCCAGACGTCGTGCCCGTCGCCGTGCTCGCCGTCAAAAGCGACGAAGCCCTCGACCAAGCCGAAGCGTTCACGGCCGCACTGCGCACCGTCGTGACGGGCTCAAGAGGCTGGTCACTCGGTGAAGCGAACCAGTCGCTCGAGTTCCTCGCGCTGAAGATGAAGTGCATCGAGCCTATCGACGCCGCGTGCGAGACGCGCATCGCCGACGTGATCAAGGCGGACCGGTTCGTATGGTCTTCGATCGAGTTCGACGCGTCGAAAACGGGCGTGGTCGGCACGCTGAATTTCTTCGTGCGTGGCAAAGGCACGAGCACGACCGAAGTGCGCTTTTCGTCGAGCAGCACGGATGCGTCACGCCTTCAAGACACGGCAGTCGCGTTGTTCGAAAAGGTGAGCGGAGGCGCGCCACAAGGCGGCATCAAGGTCTCGACCGGGGGCATCGCGGGACAGCTCTACGTCGACGATAAACCGCTCGGTGCGATAGCCGCCGCGGGTGCCGTCTACCAATTGCCGGTAGGCGTCCACACCGTGACCATCAAAGCGCCAGGCTACGCGGACGCGACCTCGCAGATCCACGTTGAGCCGCTCGGAACAGTCGACGCCGTGTTCGTGATGACGGCCGAGGAGAAGCGGTCCCCCATCGACGGCCGAATGCTCGGTGGCTTCGCTGCGCTGGGTGCGGGCCTTGCTCTGAGCGGCTTGGGGGTCTGGGCTGCGGTGGACGTCAACGGGGTCCGCGGCGATCAGGGCTACCAAGCCTACCGCGATCAGTTCACTGCGCTCGATAACGTCTGCGAGGCCGCGCACTCGAATCAGGCGCCTCACCTCGTCAATCCCGCGGCGAGTGACGCCGCGACGGTTGCCGGACTGTGCGACCAAGCGTCCCGTGGGGAGATGATTCAGGCGATAGCCTTCCCCGTCGCCGCAATCGCCGCAGGCATCGGCGGGTACCTTCTTGGAACGAGCAGCCTCGCGAAGGGAAGCGACGCGACGGTGCCGAGCGCATGGACGGTCGTGCCGCAAGTTGGCGTGGCCGTGCAGTCGCTCAGCATCCGCTACGCTTTTTGAACCGTGCGCGTCATCTCAGGTGAATTCCGCGGCCGGAAGCTCGCAACCCCGCGTGGCGACGAGACGCGTCCGACGGCCGACCGCGTGAAGGAGGCGATGTTCTCGATGCTCGGACCGCTCGAAGGTACGCGCGTCTTGGACCTCTTCGCCGGCTCCGGCGCACTCGGCATCGAGGCCCTCTCGCGCGGAGCGTCGCATGCCGTGTTCGTCGAGCAGAGTCGCCCGGCGCTTGGGGCCCTCGGCGAGAACCTAAAACTGCTCGGACTCGAGAGCCGCACCTCCATCCTTGGGGTCGCGGTCGCGCGCAGCACCGCCCGCGTTCTCGCGCTCGGCCCATTCGATGTCGCGCTCGTCGATCCCCCCTACGCCGAAGTCGCGGACGGTTCGGTACCGGCGCTTCTCGGCACGCTTATCGAGCGCGGAGCACTACCCCCCGGGGCCATCTTGCTCCTCGAGCACGCCACGCGCGACCCCGTCCCCGTCATCCCCGGAACCGAGCCCGATCGCAGCCGGAAATACGGCACGACCACAGTCTCGATCTACATCGTGGCGTAGCTCTCGATTCGCGGAAACCGCGACCAAAGCCGCCCCTTTCCGGTGTAGAACCGCGCTCGTCATGGAAACGAGTGCCGAGCCGCGACCCGAGCCACTGTCGATCTTCGCAGCCTTCACGAGCAACACGACCACCGACCTCGCGCTCACGATGCCGATCTTTCTCGCGTACCACCTCGGCGTGGTCACCCTGAACGTCCGCAACGCGGCAGATTTTTTCACGCAGAAGCTCGTCGCGATCGCCGAGCGCAACGTCATCGTCTACTGGGCTATTACCCTCGCAATCGGCGTGGCCATCACACTTTTCGTGTCGCTCTTCGGAGAGCGCGAAGCCTTCGACAAGAAGCGTTTCATCCTCGTCGCGCTCGAGGGCGTGCTCTACGCGTTCTTGATGCGCAGCGCAGCGGCGTACGCGGTCGGCGCGTTGCCAATGTCAAACGCGGACGCGCTCGGGGGCGCATTTCCGAGCATCGTGATGTCACTCGGCGCGGGCTTTTACGAGGAGATCGCGTTCCGAGTCATCCTCTTTGGCGGGGGCTTGCTCGCCATGAGCCTCGTCTTCGGTGGCGTGAGCAAACTCGCCCTCGCGCTCGTTTGGGCGGCCATCTGCGCCGCTGTGTTCGCGGGCTGGCACTACGTAGGTCCCCTCGGAGATCCGTGGGACTTGCACTCGTTCGTGTTTCGCAGCGTCTGCGGCTTCGCTTTCACGGCGATCTTCGTCCTGCGCGGTTTCGCACCGGCCGTCTGGACCCACGCGCTCTACGACGTCTGGGTGCTCGTGTTGCACTGACGATGCGTGTGCCTCGGTCCCCGTAAGCGCGAGCCCGCGATCACGTCGGGCGGATGCGATACACGATGACGACAACCTCGATGATCCACATCGCGAGGTTCAGCATGAAAGGCGTGTCGCGCAGCATCTCTTGGGTGGGAGACTCGGCCGTGGTGCGCGTCCGCGTGAGCTGAACGAAACGCAGCACGCCGATCAGCGGGTGGAGGCTCGTCAGCCAGAGCCAATTCTCGAGGCCGTCCGCGGAACGGAAGAACGCGCGGGTGTGCTCGTCATGCGCATACGCAATGTACGTCACGACGCTCGCGAGCCCGGTCACCGCCATGGCCGCGAGCAACACCCCCGGCGAGTAGCGCTGGAGGGCCGCGCGCTGCTTGGTAGCATTGGCGCTACCGATTTCGTGCATGCGCTTGCCGAAGCCCAGGAACAACGCGAGCGCGGCGGTGCACGCGATCATGTAACCGCTAACGGGGGTCGAGGTGGCGTACCCACCCGCGAGCACGCGGAAGACGAAGCCCGTCGCGATGCAGCCGACGTCGACGTACGCCACGTTCTTCAGCCGAAATGAATACGCGACGTTCAATAAAAAGTAGCTGAGGGCCACTGCCGCGAACGCCGGCGGTGCGAGTGCAGCCCCTGCCAATGCGAGCGCCAAGAGCCCAGCAACCATCGCCTTCGCGAGCGGGACAGAGACGACACCCGACGCGATTGGGCGGCGACGCTTCACCGGATGCACACGGTCCGCATCGACGTCGACCAGGTCGTTTAGCGTGTAGACCGCCGACGCGAGCAAGCAAAACACCACAAGCGCGGAGATCCCGCCCTTGATCACCTGAGGATGGGTGAGTTGCTTTGCGAAAACGACCGGCGCGACGACGAAGAGGTTTTTCACCCACTGGTGCGGGCGCATCGTTCGCAGCATCCCAAGGAGACGCCGCGGCAGAGAAACGTGCGGCGGGCTCGGGGCCGTTGCGGCCATAGGATGGGGGTCGGTCATCGTAGGCGGTCCCTCCGCGGGGTCTCGCACAAGCACGCGGATCCTCAAAGATAAATGTGAGTGAAAAGGAGCGACCTGCTAGCATTCCGAGCGATGACGTCGGCCGCGACGATTGCGAGCGAAAGCGAAACCACCTTCGAGCAGTTGCGTTCGGCGCTCGAGGCGGTCCTGGAAGGCAAGCCGGGGGCGGTCGAGCTGAGCCTCATCTGCCTCATGGCGCGAGGGCACCTGCTGATTGAGGATGTGCCTGGAGTCGGTAAGACGACACTCGCTCGAGCGCTGGCGAAAGCGGTCGGCGGCGAGCTGCGACGCATTCAATTCACGAGCGATCTCATGCCGAGCGACGTGATCGGGGTCTCGGTGTTCGACCAGCTCCGCAGCACCTTCACGTTCAAACAAGGCCCGATTTTCGCGAACGTCCTCTTGGCGGACGAGATCAACCGCGCAAGCCCGCGCACCCAGTCCGCGCTGCTCGAAGCCATGAACGAGGGTCAGGTGTCGGTCGACGGTCAGTCGCTGCCTTTGCCGGATCCGTTTTTCGTGATCGCGACCCAAAATCCTGAAGATTTTGCGGGGACCTACCCTCTACCCGAGTCCCAACTCGACCGGTTCATGATGCGAATCCACATCGGCTACCCGCCGAGCCAAGTGGAGCAACGCCTGCTCTTGAACCCCCACGTCGACCGGATCGCCGAGTGTCCTCAAGTGCTCGAGCCACAGGGCCTCGTGAAACTCCAACGTGAAGTCGAGAGGGTAAAGTTCGACCCGTCGCTCGCGACCTACCTGCACGCGATTGTCCTCGCAACGCGCAACTCGCCCGCGATCGCGGTTGGCGGCTCGCCCCGTGCCAGCATCAACCTTTCCCGAGCTGCCCGCGCCCGAGCAAAGCTGCGTGGTCGGGATTATTGCATCGCCGATGACGTCCACGATCTCGCCATTCCGCTCCTTGCCCATCGAGTGAGGCTGACGGCTCAAGCGGACGGCTACGTCCCGACCGCGGACGAAGCCGAGTCGACGATTCGTGACCTTGTGGCTCGAGTCCCCGTGCCCCTGTGAAGCGATGAGCGCTCCGGCATCTGGCGCTTCGATTGACGAATCTTCGGGCCCGCCACGAGAGCCCGGAGAACCGAACGCCGCGCAACAATCGTTGCGAGGGGTGACCTCGCCCGAGCCCGCCGATGCACGGCCTGAGCACGCGACCCAGCCGACCCAGCCGACCCAGCCGACCCAGCCGACCAAGCGAGTGCGCCCTCCCGCCACGAAGGCGCGGTTCTCCGAGACGCGTGGCCGAAAAAGCTGGGCTCGCAAGCTCAAGTTCACGCGCGAGGGGAAGTACTTTCTTGGCATCACGCTCGGCGTCGGACTCGCGGCGATCAACACCGGGAACAACCCGCTCTATCTCCTCTTGGGGATGATGCTCGCGTTGATCATCGTCTCGGGCGTGATGAGCGAACTCTCCTTGCGCACGCTGACGGTGCGTCGGCGCCTGCCTCAACGCGCGCAGGTCGGGCGCCCCCACCTCGTGGAAATCGAGGTGTTCAACAACAAGGACCGTGTCCCCTCCTACGCCATCGAAGTAGAAGATCTGCGAGCGGGTCAACCGGCGGATAAACGCTGCTTTTTCTTGAAAATCAGCCCGCGTTCGACACAAGTCGCAGCCTACCGCCGAACGCCTCTGCGACGGGGAATCGATCACCACAGCGGCTTCCGCATCGCGACGCGATTCCCGTTTGGTCTCTTCGAAAAGTCCCGAGAGCTCGACGTTGGCGAAGAGCTCATCGTCTACCCCGCGGTGGACCCAGTCGTCTTGCCTCGACGCGCGAGCGGACAGGCGAGCGGCGAGACCGGTGCGGTCGGGCGCTGCCACGGCGAAGAAGTTTACGAAGTCCGCCCAATGCGCGACGGCGACGACCCGCGCGACATTTATTGGCGTAAGAGCACCGTCCCAGGGCAGATGATCGTCCGCGAGCGCGCCCACGAAATGCAGTATCAGGTCGAGTTGCGTCTCGACGATGAGCGGGCGACTCCGGCGCTTTTGAGTGGACCCGCACAAGCGACTACCGAGGAGTTTGAGCGACGCATTCGCGAAGTCGCGTCAATCGCCGTGGCCCACGTGAAGCGCGGCGATCGCGTCACCATCGTCACGGCGTCCGGCCACCGTCTCGTCTGCGAGCGTTCGCGCGGACTCGACCCGCTCCTGCGATTTCTCGCGCTGCTCGAGCTTACCTGTCGCCCCGAGCCGGCGGTCGGCTTCGGAGGCAAGGCGACGGTTTTGCCGGAGCGCGCGGCGTGAGGTTCGGCCTCGTCCATCGAGTGATGACGGACGCTCTCGCGGTCCTCGGTGTCCTCGCGCTCGTGGTCAGCGGGCAATTTTCACGGACGCTCGACGTAGGACTGCTGCTCTCCCTTGGTTTCGCCATCTCGCTGAAAGAGCCGCTTCGCCAGCGCGCCTCGCAACTCAACATCGACGCTATCGCCACGGTGTTGCTGGTCGCAACGCAAGTTGCTCGCGGGTTTTTCACGGCAGCGAGCATCCTCGACCTTCTGATTGAATTCGCCGCCGCACTCCAGATCATTCGCGTCGCAACGCGCAACGGCGCGGCCCAAGACCAACAAGTCATCGTGCTCGCGCTGCTGCACCTGATCGCCGGCACCGTCGTTGGCGGAGGACTCGGTTACGGGCTGTGCTTCATCGGCATCCTCATCGTGACCCCAGGCGCACTCGTGCTCTCGCATCTGCGCCGCGAGGTCGAAGGCAATTACCGCCAGGGCGCACGCGACCGCACGGGCCTGCCCGTCGACGTCCCGCGGATCTTGCGAAGCAAGCGTGTCGTGGGCAAGCCCTTCATCGTCGCGACGTGCCTGCTCTCGTTGCCGATTCTGATCTTTACCGCGGCGTTGTTCATCATTTTCCCACGCGTCGGCCTGTCGCTCTTGTTGCTCAACAAGCCACGCGGGGACCGAATGATCGGTTTTTCCGGAACGGTCAATCTCGGTCAAATTGGCACGCTGCGCAGCGACCCGACGATCGCGCTCCGCGTTGCAATCCCGGACCTGCCGGTGCCTCCGCCAGCGCGTCGAATGATGTACCTGCGCGGAACGGCGCTCGATCAGTACGACGGACGAACCTGGACACAATCGATGAAGTCCGTGCGGCCACTCGCGAACGCGGGGGAGCTCGTACCGATTTCCGGAACGCCAAGCCCCGGCGAATCGCCTTGGCGTGTCGAGCTCGAGCCATTCGAACCGCCCGTCCTTTTCGTGACGCCGACGACGAAGGCGGTCGAGCTCACGAAGAGCGGCAACATCACGCCAGGCCAATCGCCTCAGCTGATGACCGGACCCGAAAATGAATTCCGGTACCAAGCGCCGAGCGACCGAGTCGTGCAATACGACCTCTATCCTTCGGAGGCAGGCACGCCGAACTTCACGAAGTTGAAGGCAAGCGAGCGGCCGCGCTACTTGCAGGTCCCCGAAAAACTCGCGGCGCGCATCGGCGCACTCGCGAGCGAATGGGTGGGTTCGACTACGGGCGACCTCGAACGCGCTCGTATCGTAGAGCAGCACCTTCGAGATGATTTTCGCTACGACCTCGGCTCACCCTCGGGGGAGTTCGAGCAACCGCTCGAGCACTTTTTATTCGAGTCGAAACGCGGCCACTGCGAATATTTTTCGACGGCGATGGCCGTCATGCTCCGAGGCCTGAACATTCCTTCGCGGAACGTCACGGGGTTCGTCGGCGGCAGTTACAACAAGTACGGGAGGTTCTATGCCGTTCGGCAAGGCGACGCCCACTCGTGGGTTGAAGCGTACATCGATGGTCGTGGCTGGCTGACCTTCGATCCGACGCCCCCGGGCTCGGTCGAACCGCAAAGCGACATCGATGGCGCGCTCGCCGGAATGCGGGATTTTTTCGAGGCCGCGAGCCAACGCTGGAATCACCACGTGCTCGGCTACGACCTCACGCAGCAAGTCACCCTCTTCGACTCGCTCAACGGTGGCGACAGCGTGGCTTGGCGTCTTCTCAGCGCACCACGGTCTCGCGTCCCGCTCGCACTCGCGGGCCTCGCTCTCACCGGAGTTGGGCTTTTTTGGCTTAATCGGCGAAAAAAACGCGCAGCAGCGGCCCGCGATGGCGAGGAAATCCCGGCGAAGGAGGCCTTGCTCGCGGCGAAACTCTACCGCCTGCTCGACCGCGCGATGACGGCGGCCGGCGCACCTCGAGTCGACTCGACGCCACCCCTCGGTCATGCGCTGGCGCTCGCGCAACACGGCCACCCCCTGTCGAGCGAAGTGATGGCCTTGACCGAGCGCTACCTCGCGGCGCGCTTCGGCGGTCGGCCATTTCGCGAGGACGAGCGACGCGACTTCGAGCTGCGTGCGCGATGGTTGCAACGAGCTCCGCACTCGCAAGCGGAGAGCGCGCGCACCTCACACACGGGGGCCTCCTCCGAGGCCAAAGAGACGACCGGAGAGGTCACCAGCACGGGCAGGCCTTCGCGGCGCCCTTCGTCTTTGCCGTATTTGAAGTCGCCGAACGACGCGGGCTCCGATGCACGGGTCCTCGGCTCCGTCGAAGTGGACGACTTCGACCGAGTGACGGTCATTGCGGACGACGACATGCCCGACAGCACAGCGGCTCCGGCGGTCGTCGCCGACCCGGAGTGGTCCCCACGTCGCAGGCGGGCACGGATGGAGACTCCGACGATTTCAATGCGCGTCGAGCCGCATGAGGACGAACTTGACGTGCCCCCCACGGAGGGTCACTGACCGACCCATGTTCCCGCGAGCCCGAACCCCATCGCGACGCGATCCGCTGCGGCGCGCATTCGCTACGGTCGATTCCGAGGCGGTGATCGCCCTCCTCGAGCCGCTCTGCACCGACGAACGCCGTGAGCGCCTCACCGAGGTGCTTGGGGGGCGACTCTCATCGGTTACGTTGGTGATGGATGCGCCGCACGATCCCCACAACGGCGCCGCGGTGCTGCGCTCGTGCGACGCATTCGGCGTGCAAGAGCTGCACGTAGTCGAACGCACCGAAGCCTTCGCGGCCAACACCGCAGTCGCGAAGGGTAGCGAGCGTTGGGTCGACGTGATTCATCACGCGACCGTAGCCGACGCGATCCATGCGCTCGAAGGCTTCACCCTCGTCGCCACCCACCCGGCAGGTGAGCTTACGCCGGATGACCTCGCAACGCTGCCGAACGTGGCGCTCGTGCTTGGCAATGAGCACGACGGCATCTGCGCCGAGCTCCGCCGTGCATGCACCCACGGAGTCCGAATCCCGATGCGTGGCTTCGTGGAGAGCTTGAATGTCAGCGTCTCGGCGGCAACCCTTCTGGCCTACGCGACCAGCGGAAGACGCGGCGATCTGACGCCCGACCAAGCTCGACGCCTTTACGCGCGCTGGCTCGCCCTTACGGTCCCGCGCTCGCTCGACATCCTCGAGGCCCGCGGAGTTTCGCTCACGCTCGCGGGCGGAAGGATGGACGCACTTGCCGACCGCGATGGAAGAGGCATAACCTAGGAGATCGGCGCACCTTCGTTTTGGGGTGCCTCGCCGTGCCATGGCAAACCGACCACCGCCACCGCCTCCTCGGCGCGGAGACGCTCCGCCCGCCATCCCGCAACGCAAGGCGATGCCGTCGATGGTCGGCGCGAAATACCAATCGCTGAGCCCGGATTTCGCAAATGCACCCGCCGGCGTACAGGCCGCTGCGCTCAGAGCCGCGGCGGCACAGAGCGGGAGCCAGCCCGCCCACCGCAACGCACCCGCAGCACAGCGGCCGATCGAAGCGGAGCCGGTCGACGGTAGCGAGAAACACCTCGGCACCGTGCGGCCGGGAACGATCGTCGGCGGACGCTACCGTATCGAGCAACTGATCGGTCGCGGCGGCATGGGCACGGTGTACTCCGTCACCCACACCAACACGGGTGAAGAACTCGCGCTGAAGCTCTTGCATCCCGCGCTGGCCGAGAACGCCGAGACCGTCGAGCGCTTCAAGACCGAGGCGCGCGCACCGGTACGAATCGGTAGCGAGCATGTCGTCCGGGTCGTCGATGCCGATGTCAGTCCCGAGCTCGACGTGCCGTTCATCGTGATGGAGCGCCTCGACGGCCACGATCTGCGCACCGAAGTGAAACGCCGCGGAGCGCTCCCGCCCGACGAAGCGATTCTCTACTTGCGACACGTCGCGCGCGCGCTCGACAAGGCCCACCAGAAGGGCATCATCCACCGCGACCTGAAGCCCGCGAACCTCTACGTCGTGGCGCGCGAAGATGGCACGCCACTCGTAAAAATACTCGATTTCGGCATCGCGAAGCTCACCGACGATGCCGCGCAAGAACTCACGGTGGCCGGTCAAGTGTTCGGCACGCCGTGGTACATGGCGCCCGAACAAGCGCGCGGCGAGCTCGGCAAGGTGGGCCCACAGACCGACCTTTGGGCACTCGGCCTCATCGCGTTCCAATTCCTCGCGGGGCGCAACTACTGGACGGCCGATGGTATGGCCGCACTGATTGCGCAGATTTGCTACGAGCCTATGCCCCCGCCGAGCGCGCAAGTGCCGCAGCTCGGCCCGCACTTCGACCGGTGGTTCGCCAAGGCGTGCCATCGCGAAGCTCTCCAGCGGTTCGCGAGCGCGGGCGAGATGATTGAAGAGCTCGCGAGCGCCATCGGAATAGAGCCGGCGAGTGGGACGGGCTCGTATGCGCGCAACGCCACAAGTTCGATGCAGTTGAATCGGTACGAGCCATCGTCGCAGCCGGCGGGGGCAAGCTCGCCGGGCGTCAGCGCAAGCCACCCCGCGTTGAGCCAAAGCCAACCCAACATGGGTACCAGCGTTACCGGCATGTCGGCGTCTCACCCGGCTCTGAAGGATGCGTACGCCTCCGCGCCGGGGCTCGCGAACAGACAAGAGCGGAGCTCGAAGGGGCTCGCCATCGCCGTCGGAGTCGTCGGCACGTTGATCATGATCGCCGGAGCCGGAGGCATCTACATCGCAACGGCAAAAAAGAACGGCGACCGTGCTTCCGCCACCGCGACCGCCGCGACCACGCCGCGCCCATCACCCGATGTGCCCGTGAGCGATCCGGTGAGCGATCCGGTGGCCGCCCCGACGCCCGACCCGGTGGCCGCCCCGACGCCCGACCCGAGCGTGGAACTCCGCTCCTCGGCCACGGCCAGCGCGACCAGCAACGCTGCGCCACCACCGGTCGCAGTACCGACCGTTGCCTTGCCCCCGACGCGCGGGCCTCTGCCTGTGGCGCCGACGGCGGGCAGTAAGCCATTCGGCGGAGGCTCCCCAGCGGGGTTGCCAAAGGCCCCTACAGGGGCGGCCCCCGCGCTAAAAAAGCCGGTAACGTTCTGAGCCTCGGGTGACCTTCTGAGCCGTGGGGCGCGATGGACTGGGCGCCTCTTGAGGAGTCGTGGCATGCTCCGCGAAATGGTCAGAAAGACGGTCAGGAACACGCTCCGGAGCGCTCTCGGCGTCGCCGTATTGCTCTGCCTAACGAGCTCTGCGCTGGGGCAAACCAGCGACAAAGATCAGGCGAAGGGCCGTGACCTAGCGACGGCAGCGCTCGACCATTACCAAAAAGAAAACTACGCGGCGGCGCTGTCGAAGTTTCAGGAAGCCGAGAAGTACTTTCCCTCGGCCCAGGTGCTTCGAATGCAAGGCTACGCGCTGATCGCGCTGAAGCGCCCCGTCGAAGCCGCGGACCTGCTCGAGCGTGCGTTGAAAAGCGACTTCAAGCCGCTCTTGCCGGCCGACGCCGAGGACACCGAAGACCAGCTGAAGGCGACGATGGCGAAAATCGCCACGGTGACCATTCGCTCCGCCGTAGGCGATGCGACGGTCCAAATCGACGGCGGGGACCCGCGCCCACTGCCGCAGACGTTGCGATTGGCGCCGGGGAACCACCATTTTGTCGTCGAGGCGCCCGAGCGTGAGACGCTCGATGTGTCACGCATGGTGGCGCTCGGTGACTCATCGCTGCTGCTCACGCCGCCCGCAAAAGTGATCCCGCCGCCGCCCCCACCGCCGCCGCCACCACCGCCGCCGCCGACAAACTTCTTCGTCGGTTGGTTTGCCCATCAACGGACGGTCGGAATTGCGCTCGCCGGCGCGGGCCTCGTCGCGAGCAGTGCCGCGCTGGGCCTCGGCCTTTACGGCACGAGCGTCAACGGCGCCGTGCAAACGAACATCGATATCCACCAGACGAATTACGATGCCGGCTGCACGCAGAACACGGCGCTCTGCCTCGCTGACGCGGCGCTCATCAATCACGACGGCGCGCGTGCGGCCCAGTATCGCAATACCGCGCTCGTAACCGGACTCGCTGGCGCAGGTGCGACGCTTGTCGGCGCGGTGTTCATCAGCTTCGCACCCGACGGACCTTTCGCGCCATCGAAAGCTGGACCGGCGCGCGAGCCGAAAGAAGCGGGCGGCGTCACTCTCGCGTGCGGGATGACGGGCATTGGCGCGGCTTGCAACGGAAGATTTTGAGCCGCGCACGCGGTTTTTTGACGGCGCTCGCCCTGCTGACGAGCGCCTGCCTCGAGCTGCCACGCCCGAGGGACGCCGCGGTCCTCGAGCCGCATTCGCTGCGTGCCCCGAAGCTCGAGGTCGAGAGCACGTGCACGCCGACGGGAGTCGAACGCTGCTTCGATGCGCTTGACGACAATTGCAACGGCATCATCGACGAGGGCTGTGGGCTTCAGACCGGGATCTTGCAGTTCACGATCGCGTGGAGCGAAGGGGCGGATGTCGACCTTCGCGTCACCGGACCCGATGGAGTCGCGGCGAAAGCTGGCGAGGCCAATGACTCGGGGCTCGTCAAAGATCGGGATTGCAAGGGCACCGTGGATTGCCACGGTCAGAACGTGGAGAACGTGTTCCTCGCCGAAGGATGGCCACGCCGCGGCCGCTACGTCGTCGTGGTCGCACTGGATGACGCCCGTGACGTGCAACTACCGATGCGGGTGCGGCTCTCGGCGCGGGTCGGACAGCGCGTGCTGACCGCCCTCGTCACACTCGCTGCGCGGCGCGACGAGCAAACGTTCGAGTTCTCACTATGAGCGTTCACGCGTAACACCGCGGGATCCCTCGCCGCGTACAGCGTTTTTTCGAAGCACCAGCGCGTGCTCACAGCGTGACCGCCTGCGAAAAGCAGCCTGCGTCGGACCGTGAAAATGCGGCCTTTCTTGTGAAGCCACGGCCGCGAGCCGCAGGCCTACGGTCGGAGCGATGCGCTCGGCAACGTCATCCGCGTACAAGGCCTCCGCGCCGAGAGCCGAATCGGCGATCAGCATGACGGCTGCGCCATTGGGCGCGAGCACGGTCGCGACCGCTCCAAGTACGCGGGCGAAGTCCTCTTGCCAGCGCGCGGCCGCCATCGAACCGAGGCGCGTCAGCTCGCGGCGCGAGCCAATCTCGGTGTCGGCAAAACTCTGGGTGTCGAAGCCGAGCCAACGCAACCGCGGAGCATGCTGTTCGAAGTAGTCATAAACTCCCGGGTAAGGCGGCGACGTGACGACGAGATCGACGGCGTTGGCGGGCACACCCGCGAGCTCGCGCGCGTCACCCAAGGCTACCCGAGCGGCGGGTGCGTCACTCGGCAGGAGCTGCGCGTACGCATCGAGCTGCCGAGAGAGTTCTTCGACTCGCCGACGAAACATGCGAATCGCGAAGCCACCCGCGAGACGTCGCGGCGCGAGCCCTTCGGCGCTATCGCCGGGTTGTCGGCTCACCTTGACGAGGATCGACGACAGCGCGAGCCACAGGGCATCGCGAACCCCGGAGCGCGGCAAGCGCTCGAGCCCCGCGCGAATGCCGTCGAGTTCAAGTAAGACGTGCGCGTCGAAGAGCTCGCGGTCATGGGGACCGTACGCCCGCGTCGCACCCGCTTTCGCTTTGCGCCGCGCATCGGCCTCGTCGCTGAGCTCCGCCGCCGTCGCGACGAGGTCATCGAGTTCCCGCACGGGCCAATCACGCGTCTTCAATCGAGCGAGCTCCACCGCGAGGGGATTTGCGTCGACGCCGTAGGCTCGCCTCCCCGAGAGGCGGGCTTCGACCAACACGGTCCCGCTCCCGCAAAACGGGTCGAGGACGGTCGCCCCAGGGTCACTCATGCGCTCCACGAGCCGCCGCGCCGTCAGCGGGTGCATTCGCGCGGTATAGCTGTGAAATCCATGGACATGCGCGCGCGTCTCGCTCTCGTCGGACCGCACCGCGAGCGCCTCTGCGAGCGCATCGGCACACGCCGCGTCGCCCCGGAGCCGCACAGCCCCTCCGATGTTCGTCAGCGCCTTGCGCTGCCGTCTCTCGCCCTTGTCGTGCACGCGCGGACGTTACAAGGCAATGCGTGCGCGGACTAGCGGTCGCTGATACCGTTCTCCCTTCATGCTTACGTACCGTTCTCGCGCGTCCATGGTTCTCTGCACGCTCCTCGTTGCCTGTGGTGGTGATCTCGGCACCTCCACTCCGGAGCCGGCACCGCCCGCTTACCTCGCCGCCGACGGCGTGAAAGTGACGCGGTTAAGCCTCTATCAGGGACTGGAGCGCGACCTGATGAGCGATGGAGCCGTAGGTTCACTCGGGGCCAATATACCCACCATTGCCGGTCGAGACGCCTTGCTCCGCGTCTACTACGCAACCGACGCGGCCTACGACGGCGGCATCGTGCTCGCGCGGGTCACACTCATCGATACGCCACCGGTCGAAGTCGGGTCCGGCGGCGGCATGCCCACTGGCGACGCTCAGCCGATCGAAAAGACGATTGAGGTGACGGGTACGCTTTGGGCAGCCTCGAGTCATGACGACCTCGGCAGCACCCTGAACGTCGACATCCCCGGGGCGCTCCTGACGCCCACAAGCTCGTTTCGAGTCGACATCCTGCGCGCGCGCGCCCAGTCCACCGGCACGAACGCGCAGGCCGCCTACCCTACGGTCGGCTCCCAATCGTTCCAAGCGGTCTCCAGCGGACCGAAGGTGAGGATTGTGCTCGTGCCGGTTCGCTACAACAGCGACGGCTCGGGCCGCCTCCCCGACACGTCCCCCGAGCAAGTAAATATCTACCGCGACGTCTTTTTGAAGGTGTACCCAACGCCGGACATCGAGATCCGCGTTGCCGAGCCCTTCGATTGGAAGGGCATCGCCATCCAGGGAAGTGGCCAGGGCTGGGGCGAGCTCTTGAATGCCGTTTCGGGTCACCGCCAGGCCTCGAAAGCCGCGTTCGATGAGTATTATTACGGGCTTTTTCGCGCCCAAGAGACCTTCGAAGCGTTCTGCGGAGGTTCGTGCATCGCGGGCTTGAGTCAGCTCGCGCCGAGCCCCTTCAACGACACGGCGCGGGTCGGCATCGGCATTGGGTTTAGCGGCGAGGGCATGGGCCAGACGGCCATCCACGAGATCGGCCACGAGCACGGGCGAGGACACGTACCGTGTGGCACGAACCAGGGCCTCGATCCGGGCTACCCACACGATGGCGGCTCGATTGGCGGGTGGGGCTACGATCGCGTCACCAAACAGCTCGTAAAGCCTGAAACGAAGGATTTCATGAGCTATTGCGACCCGAAATGGGTGTCCGACTTCACCTATTCGGCCTTGTTCACGCGCATCCAAGCCGTCAACGTCGCCTCGATGAATTGGGTCGTTGCGCCCGGCACAAAGGCAACCGCGCGCTACGAACGTATCGCCATTCTCCCGAATGGGAAGCTCGACTGGCTTGAGCCCTTCGAGCTCGAGCGTCCCCCCGTAGGCGAGGCCGAGACGATCCACCTCGAGGGCCCCACCGGACAAGCGGATGTGGTCGGCCAGTTCTTCCCCTACAGCCACCTGCCCGGCGGGGTGATGTTCTTCCCCGCGGCCGGACGCGTAGACCGGGTGCGCCTGCGAAATTACAGCGTTTCTCACTGACGCGTGGGGGTGCGCTCGCGGCTCTTCGGCGGGGCGCGCAATCCATTGACGTTTCAGGGGCTCACCCCTAAAACATCGGCACCTTATGCACCCCACGTGGATGTTGACGATGCTGGTCGGCCTGTTCGCGGCCTTCTGCTGGAGCGCAAACCGCCGCTGGCAGTTACTCAAGGTCGGCCGCGACGAGAACCGCCTGGACCGCCTCGGTGATCGCATCAGAGGCACCTACGAGTACGCCTTCGTCCAGAAAAGGATGAGCAATTACACGGGCGCTGGACTCGCCCATAAGCTCATTTTCGTCGGCTTTCTCGTCCTCCTTTTCCGCACGCTGATCCTCTGGGGACGCGGCTTCGATCCCGACTTCAATCTCTGGATTTTCGGGCCGACGCCGCTGAACCTCCCGGTGCTCGGCGCGGTCCCGTTCGGGACGGTTTACGGCTTCATTAAGGACGTCACCTCGATGCTCGTCCTCGCGGGCGCGCTCTACTTCGTTTACCTGCGGGTCTACAAGAACGAGGCTCGACTGACGCACTCCTTCGAGGCCATTTTGATCCTCGGGATCATCGTCTCGATGATGCTCGGCGACATGCTGTACGACGGCGCGTCGGAAGTGCTTCACCAGCGTTACTGGGCCGAAGCCTGCGCCGCCGGAACCAACCCTCAGCTGTGCGGCAGCATCGGGACCATCGTGAGCCATCTCGGCCCGATGCCCGCCGGGACGACGGCCTCCTTCGCGTTCCACGCCTACCCGGATCCCGCAGGCTCGCTGTTCGCGACCTTCCTCGGAGATCTCGGCCGCGAGCAGCTCGTAGCCGTCGCCCACCTCGGCTTTTGGGTCCACGCGACCCTGGTGATGTTGTTTCTGAACCTGCTTCCCCACTCAAAGCATTTCCACATCATCACGGGGATCCCGAACGTCTTCACGCGCAGCCTCGAGCATCCCGGCAAACTCCAGACGCTCGGCGATTCCGAAGCGGTCGCCGAAAAAGTGATGCAGACCTTCGATCATCCCGACACCGCCGAGCCGGTGGGAGTCGCGCGGATCGAGCATTTTACCTGGAAGGCGATCCTCGACTTCTACACCTGCACCGAGTGCGGGCGCTGCTCCGACCATTGCCCCGCCCACCGTACGGGCAAGCTCCTCAGCCCGAAGCAGTTCACGATCGATTTGCGTGACCACCTCTACGGGCGCGAAGAAGAGTTCATTCAGCGTCCCGGTGGACCCAAAGGGCTTGTCGACGACGGGCACGCACATGCGCATGCCCCAGGCGAGCACGGCCATGCCCACGGTGACCACGCGCACGCCGACGGCCATGCCCACGATGATCACCACGAGCCCGTCTACCCGGAGAACCCGATTCCGATTCCGGAGATGAAGAGCGAGCCTATCGACCTCGTTGGCAGCGTCATCCACCCCGACGTGCTCTGGGCGTGCACCACCTGCCGAGCGTGCGAAGAGCAGTGCCCGGTGATGATCAGCTACGTCGACAAGATCGTCGACATGCGCCGCAACCTCGTGATGGTGAAAGGCGAGTTTCCCGCGGAGCTCGCAGGCCCATTCCAGGGCATGGAGGTCAACGGCAATCCGTGGAACCTCGCCCGCATCGATCGGGCCAATTGGGCCGAAGGCCTCGACATCCCGACGATGGCGGACTCGCCCGACGCGCCGGTGCTCTTCTGGGTTGGCTGCGCCGCGAGCTACGATGACCGCGCGAAGAAAATCGCTCGCTCGACTGCACGATTGATGAAATCCGCCGGGGTCGACTTCGCCATCCTCGGCCAAGAGGAAACCTGCACGGGTGACCCCGCACGTCGCGCCGGCAACGAGCACTTGTTCGCCCAGCTCGCGGAGCAAAACACGGCGACGCTCAACGGGTACAAGGACCAAGGCGGCATCACCAAAATCGTCACGACCTGCCCCCACTGCTTCAACTCGCTCGCGAACGAATACCCCGACTTCGGCGCGAAATTCGAGGTCGTGCATCACAGCGAGTACCTGCTGGAACTCGTCGATGAAAAGAAGCTTTTCCCGCGGGAAAAGCACGACGGCAAGATCGTCTACCACGACGCCTGCTACCTCGGCCGTTACAACGATAAGACCGAAGAGCCGCGCCGCGTTCTCGAGTCGATTCCGGGCGCCGAGCTCGTCGAAGTTCTCGACGCGAGCCGCAAGAAGGGCCTCTGCTGCGGCGCCGGCGGCATGCAGATGTTCATGGAGGAACAGAACAAGGATCGCATGAACAATCGGCGCACCTTGCAGCTCCTCGACACCGGAGCGAAGACCATCGCGACGGGCTGCCCGTTCTGCATCACGATGATCTCGGACGGGTTGAAGGCGCACAACCAAGAAGAAAACGTTCGCACCGCCGACGTGGCCGAGCTGCTCGAAGAGAGCTGCGCACTCGACAAGCCGGTCGGTCGCCGCGCTGCGATGCCGCAAGACCCGCCACGCCGTTCGCCCGCTGCTGGACAGGCCAACGAATAAGCCCGTAGGGTGGAGGCTCGTGGGAGCCTCCGATCACCGAATGCCGCCCGAGACGCTCGACTTCTCCGATGACGTCTCGCCCCTCGTGGGATCGTACGCAGTCGACGACGTCGCACTCGCCGCACTGACGCGCTCACAGGCGGCCGCCGCGCCACTCTGCCACGCATGCGACGCACCCATCGCAGGGACGCCACAAGCGAGCGGCCTCTTGGTCTGGGCACGTCGCGAAGGCATCCAAACCGAAGAGCCGCCCTTGTGCAGCGCATGCGCAACGGCGATTGGCCTTACGGCATTGCGACGCTGGCAACTCGAAGACGAAGAGGGCTGAGCCCCCGCCGACTCAGCCGCGGATCAACCCTTCGAGCGTGCTGAGCACTTCCGGTGCGATCCCGTGGCCCCCCGCGAAAGGGACCCAGGTCACAGCCGCTCCCCCGCGAGCAAGCTCATCGCGGAGGCGCTCCGCGATGCTGAATGGCAGCAGTGGATCGAGGCGGCCGTGGCTCACGAGGACTCGCAAGCCCGCACGCGCAGCCATCAAAGGCAGCCACTCCTCTTCGCACAGCATGGTGCCGCTCATCAGCGCGAGACCGCAAAGGGGCTCGTTCGATCGCAAGGCCACATCGCACGCGAGCATCGCGCCTTGCGAAAATCCGCCGAGCCAAATCGGCGCGTCGCCAATAGCGAGCACGCGACGCAACTCGCACAACATCGCGATGACCTTTTCACGCGCGGACTCCAGTCCTTCGGGAATGTCGCGGGTAAGATCACGCGCTTGGCCGGTCGCCATCGCGAGTTGAAGCCGCATCATGTCGATGTGCCACCACGCCCGCCCCGCGCCGTACTCGGGCGGCAGCGACAAAGGAGCGGCCGGAAACACGAACCGCGCGGGGGCCGAGCCTCCGCCACCAAGCTCGCCGGCGAGACCGACGAGATCCTCGCCAGGGGCGCCGTAACCGTGCAAAAGCACGACAACCGGCCCATCGCCGCCACCATCGCCATCGGTTCCGCCGACCATTCGAATCGTGAGGCCGCCCAAGCTGTGAGTGCGCATGCGCGCAGCCTACCGATGCGTTTCCTCAGCGGCAGTTGAATTCGGCTCGTCATCGGACGCCGCATCCGCGTCCGGAATCGGCTCGGGGAACACCGCCCGCAGTGCGGCAAGGTGCCGCCGCGTGATGCCAACCTGCGCCAATATCTCCGCATCGCTCGCGGCGCGGATCTGGCGGATCGAGCCAAGGCCTTTGTAGAGCGCGCTCTTCGCCTTCGGACCAATTCCCGGTACGTCGTCGAGCTCCGAGCGAAGCACGCGGCGGTTGGCTTGCTTCGTCCGCCCAAGATTCGCGAAGCGGTGCGCCTCGTCACGCAGCCTCCCGAGCAAAACGAGCGCGCTCGTCGCGGAGAGCGCGATGCCGTTTTTCTGACCGGGAACGTAGACGCGATCGACGATCTTCTCGCCCGTCACGGACTCGCGCTCCTTCGCGAGCGCCACGATCGCGAGGTCGTGCAAGCCGAGGTCACGCGCAGCCGCAAGCGCCACGTTGAGCTGCCCTCGGCCCCCGTCGATCACGAAGAGATCGGGCAGCTCCCACCCATCCTTCGCGTCGTCGACGGCATCACGCCCGCGCCGAAACCGTCGCGCGAGGACCTCGTATTGGGCGGCGTAGTCGTCACCATCCGTGGTTGTACGAATCTTGAATGTTCGATAGCGCGTGCGGTCGAGCTCTCCGTCCCGCATGCACACGACCGAACCTACGGCGTCCCCGCCGCCGAGGTGCGAGATGTCGCTGCACTCGATCACGCGTGGCAGGATCGGCAGCCGAAGCTTGGCCTGAAGGGACTCGAGTCGCGCCTCGACATCGCTCGTCGCGCGCTGCTTTTCGCGGAAGGCGTGCGCGGCATTTTCCGTCGCCAAATCCAGCAATTCACTGCGTATTCCGCTCTTCGGCTGCCGCACGAGCACGGTGCGCCCGCGCAGCTCGCCGAGCCACGCCGCGAGCCCGAGTACAGCGTCGGGAAGGACGGTCACGAGCACCTCATCGGGCACACGGCCGAAGGGTGTATCGCCCGCGTAGTACTGCCCGATGAAGCCCGCCACGATCTCCTCATCGGGAAGCTCACTCGGTCGAAGCGAGAACGACTGGGTATCGACGACGTGTCCTTGCCGGACGAGTACGACGACGATCTCGACGACTTCGCCTTCGCGGTAGAACCCGATCGCATCTTGGTCGATGCGCTGCACGCTGACGACGCGCTGACCCTCACGAACCGAAGCCACAGCGGTGAGCTGATCCCGGTAGGTAGCGGCGAGCTCGTACTCGAAGTTTGCCGAGGCGGCCTGCATGCGCGCTTCGACATCCACGACGAGCTCGCTATGCCGTCCGTCGAGAAAGAGCTCGACCGTGCGCACTTGCTCTCCATAAAACGAGCGATCCACCTCATAAACGCAGGGCGCGGCGCAGCGCTTGATCTGGTGTTGAAGGCAAGGGCGCCGCCGTGACTTCATGTCGGCGTCGGTGCACGTGCGCAGCTGAAAGTGCTTCGCTATCAGACGCTGCGTCCGCCGCGCGCTCGTCGCCGAGTGGTACGGACCAAAGTAGCGAGCGCCATCGGCGAGCGGCCGGCGAACCGTTTGAAGCCGCGGCCATTGCGCCTTGGGATCGAGTCGGAGGCAGAGAAACTCCTTGTCGTCACGGAGCTTCACATTGAAGCGCGGGTGGTGCGTCTTGATCAGGTCGTTCTCGAGGACGCTTGCTTCCTTCTCGCTCGCGGTGACGACGGTCTCGATATCGGCGACGAGGCGCCGCAAGATCGGGATGAAGTAACGTTCGTCGGAGGTCGACGCCGCGAAATAGCTTCGGACGCGGCTCCGCAGGCTCTTCGCCTTGCCGACGTAGATGACCACGCCGCTCGCGTCCTTGAAGAGGTAACAGCCCGACGAGGGCGGCAGTGTCTCGAGCTTTTGAACGACCTGCGCGGCGAGGTCGCTCCCTGACGTTGAGGACTCCACCATCGTAACCTCCATCGCTCAGCTGGTCAGCGCTTCGAGCTTTTCCTCGACCCGCCGCTCGAGATCACGGCGCGCATCTTGAAGTTGGTAGAGACGCGCGTAGACGCCGCCCCGCGCGACCAACTCGGCGTGCGTCCCGGTCTCGCTGACTCGGCCATGTTGCAAGACGACGATGCGATTCGCGTTGCGAACCGTCGAGAGCCGATGCGCGATGATCAAGGCCGTGCGACCCCGAGCAGCTGAGTCCATCGCATGCTGCAGACGCCGCTCGGTGTCGCTGTCGATGTTTGCGGTGGGCTCATCGAGCACCAGAATTTCGGGGTCACGATAGAGCGCCCGTGCGAGCGCGATCAATTGCCGCTCGCCAGCCGAGAAATTGCTGCCACGCTCCGCTACCACCGAGTCGATACCGTCCGTGCGCCCCTCGAAGAGCTCGAGGACGCCTATCGAGTCGAGCACCTCGCGAACCCGCTGCCGGTCAAACTCGACGGCGCCGCCCGCTACGTTGGTCGCTACCGTTCCGGGAAAGAGGAAAACGTCCTGGGGAACAACCGCGAAGTTCTGCCGAAGCTGCGTGCGCCCGAGGGTCGTCACCGATTTCCCGAAGACCCGGATGTCGCCTTCTTGCGCCTCGTAGAGCCGTAACAACAGGGACGCGACCGTGCTCTTTCCGGAACCCGTGGGACCGACGAGCGCGATGGTTTCGCCGCGGCGCGCAACGAGGGAGACCCCGTGAAGTACGGGAGTACCGGGCTTGTAGGCGAACGTGACTCCCGCGAATTCGAAGGCCGTCGTCTCGCCCGCGGGCCAACCTTCACCGGGGTCACTCGCGGAGGCATCCTCGCGCGTGTCGTCTTCGGCGGTGTCGAGCAACTGGAAGATTCGCTCTGCACCCGCGAGCGCCGATTGAACGAGCGTGTACCGCGCCGAGAGATCGCGGATGGGCCCAAAAAACATATCAACGTACGCGATGAACGCGAAGAGCGTCCCGAACTCCACCGCCGGCACATCGAACCCCGCCGCACGCGCGCGTCGACCGGCGTACCAAAGAATGGACGCGATGCAGACGCTGCTGACCATCTCGATCACCGCGTCGACCGACGACTCAACGACGATGGCGCGCATGTTCGCAGCCCGGTAATCGCTGCTAATTACGTCAAACTCGGCCTGACTGCGTTGCTCGCGCGCGTAGGCCTGCACGACCGCGATGCCGGACACCTGCTCGTTCAAGTACGCGTTCATGCGCGCCGTCTTCGAGCGCACCTGACGGTAGGCCGTGCGCATCCGCGCGCGCGTCACGTTGACGAACAACGCGATAGGCGGAACCAGCGCAAAGGCGAAGAGGCTCATGCGCCAATCGAGGGTCAGCATGATCGTGACGATGGCGACGAGCCTCAGAAGATCGCCGACGGCGTTCAGCGCGCCCGAGCCAAACATTTCGGCAATCGAGTCGACGTCGCTCGTAACCCGTGTGACCAACCTGCCGATAGGCCGCCTGTCGAAGAACCCGAGGCTGCGCGTGTGCAAGAAACGAAAGATCGCGAGACGAAGGTCGGCCATGCCGCGAGCGCCGGCCGTCTGCATCCACACCAGCTGGGGAAACGCGAGGAGCTGCTCTGAGAAGATGGCACCGGCGAGCGCAAAGCCATACTGAACGATGCGCTCCGCGCCGCCTGGTCGCTGAAATCCTTCGAGCGCTGCGCGCATGATGAGCGGCCGCACGAGGCCGAGGCACGACATCACTACGAGCAGGCCAAGCGAGCGGAAGAGCAACGCGGCATGCGGGCGCACGTAGGGGACGAGGCGCGCTATCAGACGCAAATCGTAGATGCGCTCGAGGTCTTCTTCGTCGTGAAACTTCGCGAGGGCCCGTTCCGCGCGCGTACCCGAGGGGACCGTGGGTGTTGCGGTGCTCACGACGCGACCTCCATCGCCGCAGCAGCGGAGCCTTCGGTCCCGAAGGCCGCAAGGTCATCGTCCAAATGTTGCGCCTCGGCGAAGAGTGCGTAGACGCCGCCGGCTGCCATAAGCTCGTCGTGGGACCCGTACTCGACCACCTTCCCGCGCTCGAGGACAAGCACACGATCACAGCGCCGAGCCGCCGCGACGCGATGCGTGATGAGGATCACCGTACGGGCCGAGGCCTGACGTTCGATGGCGTCGAGGATCGCGGCTTCGGTCCGTGCGTCGACAGCCGATAGAGGATCATCGAGGACGAGCACATCGGGTTCACGGACCAGCGCGCGCGCGAGGGCCACGCGTTGCTTTTGACCACCGGAGAGCTGCACGCCACGCTCGCCAACGACCGTATCGAAACCATCAGGGAGTCGCTCGATGTCCTCGAACACTTGGGCTTCTTTGGCCGCGTCGGCGACCAACCGGTCATCGTCGGCGCGGTCGTCGAGGGCGTAAGCGATGTTCTCGGCCACGGTCGTCGAGAACAGGAACGCGTCCTGCTGGGCGTAGCCAATGCGGGCGCGAACGCGATCGATCGGCAGCGAACAGACGTCTTCGCCGTCGAGAAACACCGCGCCCGCCGGGGCCGGGAGCAGCCGCGGCAAGAGGGCGGCGAGCGTGCTTTTACCCGAGCCCGTGCGGCCCAGGATCGCGAGTGACGAGCCCGCGGGGACGGTGAAGTTTATCCCTTCGAGCACCTGCTGTTCGCCGTGTTTGAAGCTCAGCCCCTGGACGCGAACCTCGCCGCGAAACTTGGCAGGCGCGGGCTTGTCACCGCTCGTGATGTCGGGCGTCGCATCGAAAATCGATTTGATGCGGGAGTAACTCGCGCGGCCACGCTGCACGATCGCGGCAACGAATCCGACGGCCATCATCGGCCACGTGATGCGCATGAGTGCGAGCCAAAACGCGACAAATGCGCCGGTGCCAATCGTTCCGTTGGCGAGAAGGACGCCGCCGTACCAAAAGACGATCAAGACGCCCACCGCGCTGACCCCTCCCATGACAGGTCCCATCGAACCGCGCACGCGCGCGAGACCCAGGCTCTTCTCGAGGTAGGTGCGGTTCTGCCCTTCGAATGCGGCGATCTCTTGCTCCTCCATCGCGAAGGAGCGCACGACCCGCACGCCGGCGAAGCTCGCCAACACGCGATCGCTCATCGCACCGAGCGCCTGCTGGTTCTCACGCATGAGCGAGAACATCTGCCTCGAGAAGCTGCGCGTGACGAAGTACAGCACGGGGATAGTTGCGAGGGACGCGAAGGTCAGCCGCCACGAAAGCGCGAGCATCACGTAGAGGGCGCTCAGGATCGCGAGCACCGAGCCGACGACGTTCAGAATGCCAAATCCCAGCAAAAGTCGGACTTGCTGAAGATCGTTGGTGGCGCGACTCATGATGTCGCCCGTCGGGTTCTTTCGAAAGAAGGTCGGTCCGAGCCGATGAACCTGGGCGAGCAGCGCGCTGCGAAGCTCATACTCAACGTTGCGACCGGCGCTGAAAACGCTGACGCGAGACACGAGGCGCGCCGCCATGGCGGATACCGACATAACGAGGATGAGGCCGGCGCTCGTGGCTGCGGCATCGGCTTCACCTAGGCGGATAGCGTCGATCGCGGCTTTCACGAGAAAGTCCCGCTTCGCGAGCAAGAGCTGCTGCGCCGCAAGCGTCAGCGCGCCGAGCACGTACAACCTTGCATTGCGGCGGAGCTGGCCGTCGAGTCCGGTCGGTATCGGCCCCTGCGGCGTACCGATGATGCGATCGACCAACCGCTGCCAGCGCTCGCCTTTTGTGTCACTCACGTCGAGGACGCCCTTAGCACAAGCAAACGGGCCGCGATGGCGGCGAAGCCCGCACCCTCGGGTTGCGCGGCGACGAAGCGCGGGGGCACGCTCAAGTGCCGGGCCCATCGCGCGACGTTCGAAACACCAAAAGTAAGATGAAACGCTGAGAAACAGGCCTCATCATTGCCGCTGTCACCAACGAATGCGTACGTGCCGAGCGCCTTCGTCGCGTCGTCACCATAGGCGCGGGCGAGCGCCCGAACCGTGCCCGACGCCTTATCCTCCGCATCGAGAGTCACATGCACGTGAATGCTCGACTCGAAGGTCCTCGCCCCCTCGCGAGCGGCCGCGAGGCGGAGCTCCGCTACTCGACTCGAGGAGATATTTACGGTCTCGCGCACGTCGAAGGTGACGTCGCTGCGACGCTCCTGGTTGTCGTCGGCGAGCGGGATCTCGGGGAACTCGCGGTGCAAGCTCGCCACCACTTCGAGCAGCCGCTCACGCCTGGCACGGCGGGCCTCCTCGGGGAGGGAGTCGAGCACCGAGAGGCGCGCGCCGTCGCGTCGAAACGCCACAGCTCCATTCTCGGTCACGGCGAGATCGATCGGCCATTGCCGGGCGATCACTGCGCCCCACCCCGCCGGGCGACCGGTGCAGGCCACGAGACGGAGGCCACGTTCACGTAAGGAAAAAAGCGACCGGTACGCTTCGAGCGTGAGCGCTCCATCGGTAAGGAGTGTGCCATCGAGGTCGAACACGACTCCGCGCAACGGCGTTACCGCCGCCAACGCAAGCTCCGCAAGCGGTCTCATGGCTCGTAGATGCGCGCGACCAATACCTTGAGGTAGGCCCCTTCGGGAAACGCCGCTGCGACCGGATGGTCGGCGCCCTGCGACAGCCGCTCGATGATAACGGCTCGCCGCTGCGCATCGCGTGCACCGAGCGCGAGCGCACGTTGCAAAGCATCGCCGCCAACGGAGCCCGAGCAGCTGCAGAACACGAGCAAGCCACCCGATTTGACCGCGGCTACCGCGCCGGCCGCGAGTTTGCGATAGGCACCAAGCGCGTTGTCGCGAGCCTTTCGACCGGACGCGAGCTTCGGCGGATCGCACACGACGATGTCGACTCCGCCAGCACCGGCCGCACGTTTGAACGCTTGGTTCGCGTCGAGCTCCTCGAACTCGACGGTCGATGAGAAACCGTTTCGTTCAGCATTTTGTGCCGCAGCGAGCACGGCCGGTACGCTCTTATCGATCCCGAGGACTTGGGCCGCGCCGCCACGCGCAGCCGCAAGACCAATCGCTCCGACGTAGCAGAACGTATCGAGCACCGTGGCGCCCTGGCTCACCGACTCGAGGTAGGCCCGCAGCGGTCGCTGGTCGAAATAGAAGCCCGTCTTTTGGGCCAGAGCGATCGGCACTTCATAACGGAGACCGAGCTCGTGGAAGCGGAGCGCGTCGGGCAGCTCGCCGTGGATCGCCCGCAGCTCGGGTCCTTCGGGCTCGAAACCTTCGGTCGCCGCGAGCGCACGCGGCGTGCGATCGAGAATCGCCCGCGGGTTCAGCACACTGACGAGCGCAGCCACCACGTCCTGTTCGCGCTGTTTCAAGCCGATGGTGCCGAGCTGCACGACCACGACATCATCGAACACGTCGACGATCAGGCCCGGCAGACCATCGCCCTCGCCGTGAACGAGCCGGTAACCCGTGGTCTCTCGACCGGCAGCGCCATTCGGAAGCCCTACCGCTTTGCGCAGCGCGACAGCCTGCTCGAGGCGCATGCGCAAGAGCGAGCCATCGACCGCCTGGCCACCACGAGACGTGAACAGACGCACGGCGATGGCCGAGCGCGGTGAGTAGAGACCGCGACCGAGCACCTTGCCGTTGGGATCGACGACCAGCACGTCCGCACCCGGAGTGGCCGTGCCCTCGATGCGCTCGATGGCTTGCTGGAAAACCCAAGGATGACCGGCCCAGAGCGGCTGAACATGCCCTGCCCTCACGGTGACGGTGGCCGGAGCGCCCGCCGAAACGGAGGCGAGTGGGAGGGCGCTGCCGTGGTCGGTTGGCTCGGTCGTCGAAGGCTCGTTCATGGTTGGCAATCCGCGCCACTCGATGGATGAGGGCGGCCGGAGGGCGCGGAGCATACACGCTACGGTGGAGCGGAGCGAGGCGTTGAGCCCATGCTCGGGCGCACCACCAAACCTTGTCCGAGGTGGCACCTCTGCTAGGCTTTTCCCCGATGAAACTCGCTTCCCTTTGGTTGCTCGGTATCACGTGCTCGCTCGCGAGCGCAGCTCACGGGCAAGAGTCGCCGCCAACGCTGCCGAAGGGCAACTTGGAGCCACATGTTCCGGCTGTGCCGCTGCCTCTACCGAAGCCACCAGGCAAAAGCGCGACGCCTCCACTTGTCGCCGCGCCCGTCGTGTTGCCAAAGCCGCCCGTCGTCGAAGCCGCGCCCGTCGTCGAAGCCGCGCCCGTCGTGTCGCCGAAGCCGCCCGTCGTGTCGCCGAAGCCGCCCGTCGTGACGCCGAAGCCGGCCGTCGTGTTGCCAAAGCCGCCCGTCGTCGAAGCCGCGCCCGTCGTGTCGCCGAAGCCGCCCGTCATCGAAGCCGCGCCCGTCGTGTCGCCCGCCACGGCGTGCCCGCCCGGTGCATTCTGCGAACCGGGCGAAGTCGAGGCTCCGCGCCCGGTAACGCCCGCGGAACCCTGGACGGTGCCGCTCCCGCCGCCGGCCCCCGGCTCGGATCCTTCCAAGCCGCGCGTGATCGTTGTGCGCCCGGGAAGCCAAGGCGGCCCGCAAGAAATCACCGTCTACGAGGACACGGATTACACGCCGCCGCACACGTTCAGCCCGCCACCGATGCCCATGTACGGCGGTAGGAGGTTCGGGCCAAGGCACCGAGAAGAGGAACCGCGTTACGGTGTCGCATTGCGGGGTGAGGCCGCGCTCTTGCCGAGCCAAGGTTACGACAACAGTATCGGCGGCGTCGGCATCAGTTTTCGCTACCGCCCGATGCCGTGGTTCGCGGTCGACGCCGGCCTCGACGTGCTCAGCGGCATCGACACCAACGGCTTCGCGCGGCGTGAAGTGCCGCTGTCCGCCTCGTCGATTCTCTACGTAAATCCCGGCGATTTTTCTCAATTCTATCTCATCGGCGGACTAAACCTCTCGTTCGCGCGGGTCGCGAGCAACTTCATCGAGCCCAACTTCGCCGGTGGCAGCGTCGATGACTACACGTACCTCGGCGGACAATTTGGCGCCGGCGTCGAGTTCCGATTCGCGCGTGCGCTCGCCTTCAACATCGATGCGCTGGGCATCGTCCGAAGTCGCATCGACAACGACGGCGGCGGACGCTACGCGGAGTACTACGACAAGGTAAACGGCTTCGCCTCGAACTCATCCGCAAGCGGGTTGCTTCGCGCCGGCCTTGTCATTTGGTGGTGAAGCGGCGCACTTGGCGAATCGTGCACTTCACCGCGCGCGGCGCTCGTTGGCTCTGCGACTGATGTCTTCTCGCGCGTTTCGCTCCTTGGCTCTGCGACTGATGTCTTCTCGCGCGTTTCGCTCCTTGGCTCTGCGACACGCGCTTCGTCGGCTGGTACGGCCTCACGCTCCACGGCTCTGGCTTGGAGCGGCTCTCGGCGGCGGCGCCTTTGCGCTCGCGACCCTCCCGGTCGCCATCGTTCCGGCCGTGTTCGTTGGACTGCTCGGCTACGCCTGGCTCCTCTCACGGGCGGCGCGCCCAAGTCAGGCCTTCGCGCTCGGCTGGTTATGGGGCACCGTCGCAGGCGCTATCGGTATGCGGTTCGTGCCCGCGGTCATCGTGCGCTTCACCGCGCTTGGTTGGCCCGCCGCCGCGCTCGCGCACGTTGGCCTCGCAGCCGCGCAAGGCATTCCGTGGGGCCTCGGCGCTGCGCTGGCCGTTGCCGTACGTGGCCGCACACGCGCACCACTCGAGCTTGCGACCGCGCTCGCGACGATGCTCGCCACCTCGCTTCCCGGCGTGATCGTGTGGACTCCGGCCGGCCTTGTCTCCCCGTGGCCGCTGCTCGTTCAAACTGCGGACACCCTCGGTGAACGCGGCCTCTCGGCGCTGTTCGCGGCGTTGATGGCGGCCCTCTTACGCGGGCTCGATGCCGCCGTCGCTGGTGATCCCGCCCGACGACGTGTTGCAAGGCAAACCTTCGCAGCCGTCGCCATCAGCGTCGCGCTCATCGTCGTCCATGGCGTCGTCAGCGTCACGCGATGGTCGGCACGCGGACAAGAAACGGCTCGCATTGCGCTCGTCACAACCGGCGTGGACCCGACCTTGCGATGGGAACCCGTGAACTGGCCGCGACTGCTCGCGGAACTTCGACGCGAGACGGCGATCGCCGAAACGGCAGGCGTCGACCTGACGATCTGGCCTGAGGCCGCGTACCCGTATGCGATGCGGCACGACACCCGCGCCATGCCACGGGGACAACGCGAGATCATCGGTGGCGCGATCGCGGGACCGGTCCTCTTCGGGTTTCTGGCCGCGGTTACAATCGAACACCCCACCGCCCCAGGTGCTCCTCATGACCTCTACAACTCGGCAACGGTCGTGCGCCCGGACCGCAGTCTCAGCACCATCTACGACAAAGTCGAGCTCCTGGCCTTCGGCGAGTCGATCCCATTCGGCGAGCAAATTCATTGGTTACGCCGCACGTTTCAGCGTGGTGGCGGGCTCCGACCTGGCTCCGCACCGCGCCGCATCGACGTCGAGCGCGCCGCCGGCCCGGCACTCCACCTGGGGGTACTCAATTGCTACGAGGACACACTGACGAGCTACGGCCGCCGAGTCGCGAAAAGCCTCGCTCCGAACCTGCTCGTCAACGTCACGAACGACGCCTGGTTCGCCGGGACGCTTGCACCCGAGCTGCACCTCCGCCTGTCAGCGCTGCGCGCGGTCGAGCTGCGCCGCGACTTGGTCCGATCGGTCAACCTCGGGCCGAGCGCTTGGATCGACGCGGCCGGTCAAGTTCGGGCGGTGAAGCGCACAACCGCACCCGACTTTCTCATCGTCACGCCAACGCTCCGCGACACCCCACCGACGCTCTACGCGAGCGCCGGTGATCTACCGACCTGGCTTCTGCTGCTGACCGTGGCGTGCGGCTTCCATCTCCGCAAGCCCCGATGCCCAAAGCCTCGATAACTACTGACCCGCGCCGCACGGAGCCGTCGCGATGCGCACATCATCGAGGTTCCATTGCCCAATCCCCGGCAAGGACGAGCCGTCGACTTTGTAACCAAAGCGCACTTTGAGCTGCGCGTTCTTGTGAACCGTGATGTCGAACGCTTGGTAGGTCCACTCGCGATCCATCACGGCCGCCTTCGACTCCCAGACCGACACCCAAGCCGTGCCGTTGAAAACCTCGACGCGGTTCGTCATCGTGGCTGGGCCATGGCTCGTCAGCCAACGCCAAAACTCGAGCGTGAGCGTCGGCGCGAACCTCGTATCGATAGGCGGACTCTCAATCCAGTAGTAGCCGTGAACATCCAGCGGCGCGAGGCCACCGATGACCACGCCGGCAACGCCGTTGCTGAAGTCGATCGTGTGATCGATGCCAGGATCGCTCACGAGCACGTGCGCATCGGGCGCCGATAATTGAAAAACCGGCGAGTTCTTCGCGCTGCCGATGGCCCAATCGTTGTTTGGGAAAGCCCAATTTTTCGAGTTGTTCGCGAAGTTCTCTTCGAAGTAGACGACCGCGCCGGCTGCGGGGTTCGGGATCACACACTGCAGGCCGTTGCACGTACCCACTGGCGTGCACGCCCACCCGTCGGAGCAGGCTGTTTTGTCTTCCTTGATCAAACACGTTCCGGTTGCGCAGGTGTTGCACGCGCTGTCGCACTTGGTATTGCAGCACACGCCCCCAGCGCACGAGCCGGTCGCACAATCACCATCGCGGCTGCAGCTCTTGCCGTTGGCGCACTTCGCGCAAGAACTTCCGCCACAGTCGACGTCCGACTCCGTGCCGCTGACGACCGCGTCCCCACAGTTTGGTGTTGTTGGCACGGGCGTACAAACATTGCCGTTAACGCAATTGAATCCGTCTTCGCACCCCGTCTTCAGGGCCGCATTGCAGCTGCTCGGGCAACCGGCCGCGGCGCCGCCGCATAGGTAAGGCGTGCAACCGTCTCGACCCGACGCGCCCGCGGGCACGAGCGAGCACGTGCCCTCCTTGCCGGGGAGATCGCAGCGCTCGCATCCGGCCACGCACCCCGTGTCGCAGCAGTAACCGTCGACGCAGTTGCCACTCCCGCACTGCGCGTTTGCGTTGCACTTTTGGCACGTGTTGTAGGTGCCACCGCAGGAAAGACCCGAACTGCAGGTCGTCATCGGCAGCGGGGCCCCCATCGCGGCCGTGACGGTGCACGTGCCCTCCTTGCCGGACACGTTGCAACTGCCGCATGCTCCGCTCGGGCAGTCCGAGTCGCAGCACACCCCTTCGACACACAAGGCGCTGATGCACTCTGGGTCCGCGAGGCAGAGCGCGCCGTTGATTTTTGGCGGCGTGCACTTGCCTGCATTGCACAAGGCACCGGGGACGGCTGCGCAGTCTGGGTCGACGGAGCACGGCACGCATTTTAGCGACGTGCAGAGGAAGCTCGCGCAGTCCCGCGCCTCGAAGCACGCTTGACCGTCGGCGCACCCGGCGCACACCGTCCCACCGCAGTCGACAGCGGATTCGTTTCCGTTCTTCAGCTTGTCGGTGCAGAGGGGCGCCGCACACTTGCCTGCGCCGTCGCAGTTGCCGGTGTCACACGCCGCTCCCACCTTGGCCATCGTCGTCACGCACGCGGTGGCGCCGCACGTGTGCTTTTCGCAGTCGGTCGAGACGCCGCAATCCGCGTCCTCATTGCAAGCCGGGGTGGGCACGACCGCGGGCGGGTCCGGGTCGTTCACTATCGAACACGCGCCGGGGGCGACGAGCAAAACCGTCGCCATTGCCAACACCGAAACCCACCGCCCTGCCTCAAACGCGCGCATCGTCGTCTCCTAACACTTGCAGCCCCGTCAGTCGCCAGGTGCCACGCGTCGTCATCATCATCCGCAGACGGGCAGGACACAAGCCGTTCAGTGCCATCACGCCTTCGAGCGAGTCGTCTTTCGCCGCGCGATCGCGGCGCGCTCAAGCTCGACGGTTTTCGCTTTCATCACGAGCTCTTCGGCCTTCGTGGCGTGATCGAATCCGAGCAAGTGCAAGAGGCCATGCGCGAGCAACATCGTCGCCTCGTCGAGGAGCGTACGGCGTGCCTTGCGAGCCTGACGCGCGGCGGTCGGCACGGAGAGGACCACGTCACCGAGCGGCTCGTCGTCCACGCTCGCGAAAGGCTCCCCCTCGCGAAGGGCGAAGGCGAGCACGTCGGTCGGCTTGTCGTAGCCGCGGTATTCCTTGTTGAGCCTGCGAATCGTCGCATCGTCGACGAGCGCGACGCTGAGCTCGACCGCGCCGAGTTGCAAAAACTCCAACATTTTTAAGGCGCGGCGCTGGACCGTCCGAGGCTCACACCCCACGTGAGGGCCGCCCGTCGTGCTGACGAATACCCGCGGCTTGCCGCGTCGCGCACGTTTCGGACCGGGCGAGGCCGGCGCGCGGGGCGACTCAGCCTTTGGGGATTTTCTTGGCATCTTCGAGAAATTTCGCGAGACCGATGTCGGTGAGCGGGTGCTTGAGCAGCTGCTTGATGACACTGAACGGTACGGTCGCGACGTGGGAGCCGATCAGCGCCGCGCGAATGAAGTGCACGGGACCGCGAACGCTCGCGGTCAGCACCTGCGTCTCGAGGTCGTAGTTTCGATAAATGTCGACAATCTGCTCGACGAGTTCCATGCCGTCCCCGCCAGCATCGTCGATACGGCCGACGAACGGCGAGATGTAGGTCGCTCCGGCTTTAGCGGCGAGCAGGGCCTGCGGCGCCGAAAAACACAGCGTCACGTTCGTTCGGATCCCCTCACTCGAGAAAATCTTCACGGCCTTGAGGCCCTCCGCGATGAGCGGCACCTTCACGACAACGTTCGGGTGGATCTGCGCAAGCTCGCGGCCTTCTTTGAGGATGCCGTCGCAATCGATCGCGAGCACCTCAGCCGAAACAGGGCCATCGACGATCTCGCAGATTGCCGCGATGACGACACGCGTTGGCTGACCGCCTTTCGCGAGCAAGGACGGATTGGTCGTTACGCCGTCGATTGCGCCCATCGACTGCGCTTCGCGGATTTCGTCGAGGTCACCCGAATCGATGAAAAGTTGCATGGCGGCGGGACCATACTCCCAGCCACGCGCCCGTCAAAAGACGATCGTCCTGACCGATGCTCGGGGCCGTCACGGCGCAGCTTTTGGCGCGTCGGCAGCAGCGGGCGATGGGGCCGTCGGTGTCGCGGGTCCGCCGCCCATCAAAGACACGGAAATTTCATTGGGGACCGGCCCGCGGTCGGTCAGCACCACCTGCTTTATCGTGGGAGCTCCGCGCCAAGTGACGATCACGGTGTGGCTGCTGTTCGGGGGCCCCTCGATAAGGACGGTACCGTCAGCGGCCCGTTCGGCGCGCTTGCCGTCCACCACCACGCCGGCGAGTAGCGGCAGAATGGTGACGCGGTTAACCGCTGCCGCTGTGGAGCCTGCCACGGTGGACGCGGCGGTCGGAGCCGCGAGCCCACTCGACACCACGGGATCGGGCGCCATCTCGGACGAGGTCGCAGCCGACGCCGTGGACGCTGTTACCGCATGCGCAGCTTGGTGCCCCGGGCGGGGAGGCGTGCCGCTCCGACCAACGAGAAACGCAACCGTCACGACGCCGAGCGCAATCCCGACGGCAACCGCGACGACGGCCTTCGTTATCCCCGCGAGCTTCGAACTCGAAGCCGCCGCCGTGCGTCGAGGCGTCGGCGCGGGCGTCTTCGCTAAAGCAGGCTCCGCTCGTTTCGCAGCGGGAGCGGCAGCGGGCAGTGCAAGAGGAGGTCGCGCCGGCGGGCCAGCGGCGAGAGCGGAAGCAGCGAGCGGACTCGCAGGCCGCATCGCGTCATCCAACGCGACGGTGGCCCCATCATCACCATTCGGCGCGGCCTCTTCGGTCGGTCGGGCCGCGCGCTCGTCGTCGCTGAGCGGAGTGAGCGCGCTCTTGTTGATGTGCCACTGCGTTGGGTCGGCAAGGCAGGTGAGCAAGGCCTCACGCATCGCCGCGGCGCTTTGGTATCGGTCCGCCGCCGCGAGCGTCAACGCGCCGTGCACGACCTTCTCGAGTCGCGGCGAGATCCAGGGTGCGCGTTTTCGTAGTGGCGCCGGCTCCTCCGAGCAGATGGTGATGATGAGCTCGCCGATGCCCTCGATGCCCGAGTGAGGGGTCTTTCCGCAGAGCAATTGGTAGAGCACGATGCCGAGGGACCAAATGTCGGCGCGGTGATCGATCGTCTTTAGGCCACGCGCCTGCTCGGGCGACATGAACATCGGCGAGCCGAGCACGCTCCCGGTGCGCGTCAGACCATCGGCGCCGTCCTCCGACGCCTGTTCCATCTTGAACTTCGCGACGCCAAAATCGAGCAATTTTACGACTCTTTCGTCGCCATCGCTGTCGCAGAGAAAAAGATTCGCCGGCTTGATGTCGCGATGCACAACGCCCGCCGAGTGAGCTTTCTCGAGGCCGAAGCAGGTCTGCACGGCGATTCGAATCGCAAGCTCCGGTGGCAATGGGCCGAGCTGCTTCAGGAGCCGTTGGACGTTCGTCCCCACGAGCAACGCCATCACCATGTAGGGCTGGCCGAGCACGGCATCGTGCCCCGCATCGAGGATCTCCACGATGTGTGGCGACATCACCTTCGCGGCAGCCTGAGCCTCACGCTCGAACCGCGCGATCAGGGTCGCATTGCGCGTGACGTCATCGTTGGAGATGACCTTAAGTGCGCCGAGACGCCCCGTCGCTTTGTGCCGGGCCTCGTACACGGCGCCCATGCCGCCTTCACCAACCAGACGAAGGATCTCGTACTTGCCGTCAATCACCTGCCCAAGCATCGGAGCCGCAGCCTAACACCTTCGCTCGCGGAGGGGAGTCCGCGCTGCGCAATGATTCACACCGTGGCGTCGTCGAGCTCGTCGGCCGCACCGTGACAGTGGCTGAACGTCTTGCCGCTGCCGCACGGGCATTCCATGTCGGACGTCACCGCAGGGGCTGCGGGCGCAAAAATTCCTGGCGCCTGAACGGGTTCGTCGTCGCCGCCATGCTGAGCCATCGCTCGCTCGAGCTCCTCGACATGCCGTTGCAGATCCTGCGCTTCGATCTGCGCCTCCTCTTCGGCGCGGCGCACCTTGGCGCTCATAACCTTCGTGACGACGGTCCCGGAGACCCGCGCGAGCATCGTGACGAAAAGGTTGTAGCCTTCCTTTTTGTACTCCTGCTTCGGATCCTTCTGACCGTAGCCACGAAGGCCGATGCCGTCGCGCAGGTGGTCCATGTCCGTGAGGTGGTCGATCCACGCCTTGTCGAGTTCTTCGAGGTAGATGTGGCGGAAGATGCGAAGCGAGAGCTCCATTCCGAACTCTTTCTCGCGGGCGACGTAAGCCTTTTCCGCGAGCTGGTAGAGTTCCTCCGCGAGCGCCTCGCGGTCACCGTTTTCCGCGACTTCGTCGGGCACGGTGACGCCGAAGTGACGCTCGACGCCTTCGAACACGTCCGTCCAAGCCCAATCATCCGGTGGGCGGTTCGCGGGGCAACTCTCCTCGACGATCGCGCCAACGATCCGGTCGATCAAGTCGAGCTGACGGTCACGCTGCTCCGCGAGCGAACGCGGGATCGCAACTGCGAGCTCGTCGTACACGTCGAGAGCCGTGCGCACCTTCGCGAAGCTATGGGTATCGACGACGACGCCCCAGCGTGAGTAGACCTCTTTCTGGAGCGTCTCGACCTCAACGAGCTTGGCCCCTTCGAATTGAATGCGTGCGATCGGGCGAGGGTCGCCAGCCTCGTCACGCGGCATGATCGGCTCCTCGCAGAACATGCCGAGCAGCGTGGCGATGTCCGGGCGAACTTGCGCCACAAGCTTCTTCGAGGCCTCGATGACGCGGACGTCCCCGGTCGATCGGCCTTCCTCGTCGAGTTCTTCCGCGTTGTAGCGGCCGGTGAGCAACTCCTGGCGCAGGCGGTAGACCGTCTGGCGCTGCGAGCTCATGACGTCATCGTATTCGAGCAAATTCTTGCGAATATCGAAGTTTCGCTCTTCGACTTTCTTCTGAGCGTTCTCAACGCTGCGCGTGACCCACGGGTGGATGATGGGCTCGTTGTCGGGCATCCCCATGCGCTCCATCAGGTTCTTTACGCGGTCGCCCGCGAAGATGCGCATCAGGTCGTCTTCGAGCGACAAGAAGAACTTCGACTTACCGGGATCACCTTGGCGGCCCGCTCGACCCCGCAGCTGGTTGTCGATGCGGCGCGACTCGTGGCGCTCCGTGCCGATGATGTAAAGGCCTCCCGCCTCGACCACCTCGGCGCGCTCCTTCTCGCAGCTCTCGGTGTATTTCTTAACGACCGCCTCGAAGCCCGACTCGTCATTCTCCCCGTCCTCGCTCTGGCCTTTCCACTCGAGCTTCGCGAGCATCTCGGGGTTGCCGCCGAGGATGATGTCGGTGCCGCGTCCGGCCATGTTCGTGGACACCGTGATGGCGCCTTTCCGACCCGCTTGCGCGACGACGAAGGCCTCGTTCTCGTGGTGCTTGGCATTGAGGACGTTGTGGTCGATTCCCTTCTTCTGAAGGATGCGCGAGACGGCGCCGCTCTTCTCGACGCTGGTCGTTCCGACGAGAATCGGCACGCCCCGGGCGTTGTTCTCGATGATCTCGTCGATGACCGCGGTAAACTTTTCCTTCTCCGTCTTGTAGACGACATCCTCATCGTCCGCGCGCACGGCACGCTTGTTCGTGGGGATCATCACCACGTCGAGCTCGTAGGTCGCGTGGAACTCGGCCGCCTCGGTATCGGCCGTGCCGGTCATGCCGCCGAGCTTCTTGTAGATGCGGAAGAGGTTCTGGAACGTCACCGTCGCGAGGGTGCGGTTCTCCTCCTTGATGGGGACGTTCTCTTTCGCCTCGATGGCTTGATGCAGGCCATCGGACCAGCGTCGCCCCTTCAGCACGCGTCCGGTGAACTCGTCGATAATCAGGACCTCGGCGTCCTTGACCATGTAGTTCACGTCGCGTTTGTAGAGGGCGTTCGCCCGCAAACACTGCTGCATGATGTGCAGCGTCTCGAGATTCAACGGATCGTAAAGGTTGCCTTTGGACTTTCGGCGGGCACCCTCCCCCGTGAGCAAAATTCCGGCTTCGTTGAGCAGCCGCTCGGCGGCCTCGTTGCCATCGTCGGTCAGCGTCACCGAGAACTGCTTCTCATCGACCGCGTAGTGTTCCTCGTTGCGAAGGCGCGGGATGAGGTCGTTGATTTGGCGGTATTTGTCGCTCGAACGCTCACCCTGGCCCGAGATGATGAGCGGCGTGCGCGCCTCGTCGATCAGGATCGAGTCGACCTCGTCGACGATCGCGTAGTTGAGCGGTCGCTGCGCGTATTCGAGCGCCGAAAACTTCATGTTGTCGCGCAAGTAATCGAAGCCGAACTCGTTGTTCTGGCCGTAGGTGATGTCGCAGCGATACGCCTTCACCTTCTCCCAGTTTTCCTGGTTGTTCACGACCACGCCGACCGTGAGGCCGAGGAAATTATGGAGCTTGGCCATCCATTCGGCGTCGCGCTTCGCGAGGTAATCGTTGACGGTAACGACGTGCACGCCTTTACCTTCGAGAGCGTTCAAATAACAGGCGAGCGTCGCGACGAGGGTCTTGCCTTCGCCGGTACGCATCTCGGCGATCTTGCCCTCGTGGAGGACCATCCCGCCGATCAGCTGAACGTCGTAGTGGCGCATGCCGAGCGCGCGTCGGCCGCCCTCGCGGCACACGGCGAACGCAGGGATGAGGAGGTCATCGACGGAGGCGCCGTTCTCGAGTTGCTGGCGAAATACGGCGGTCTTACCGCGGAGTTCGTCGTCGGACAGCTTCATCATCGCCGCTTCGAGGTCGTTGATTTTAGCGACCTTGGGCTTCAACCGCCGGATGACGCGGTCGTGGGATGTGCCGAAGAGTTTTTTGATGACGTCGAACATCGGGGCGGGGGTGTACTAGCAGGCAAAAGGCGGGCCGTACAGGATTAGCGGCCCTCGGAGCGGGTCGCGGCGGAGGGCGTAACCGATGCCCGTGGCCGAACGCGCGAGCCTCGATCGGAGCGACTTCCCGGTGTGACACCCGTCACGCTCTGGCTGCCAGCATGCCCTAACGGGCGCGTGTTGACCTCGTGTGGATGCGCGCGCATACGAAGCGCCTCACATGACGCTGAGCGCACCGCCCGAAGAGCCCGTAAAGCCCGCCATGCGCCGCTCACAGGTGTGGCTACGCCGGGCGTTGCTGGCCATCGCCATCGTGTCGCTCACCGCATTCGCCTTGCTGTTCACTTTCCAGCGTCGACTCATCTACCACCCCACCGTGGTCACCGAGTCAGCGGCGCTCGACCTCGCCGCCGTCGCAGGCGCCGAGCCATGGCGAACCGGCTCGACGCTCCACGGATGGCGCTTTCCTCGTGCCGACGCTAGCGCGGTACTGCTTGTTTTTCACGGCAATGCGGGCATGGCATTGCGCGGCACGTACATTGCGCAGAGCTTTGGCCGGTTGGCTGACGATTCGTTGCCCCACGGGCGCTTCGAGGTCCGCGTCGTGGAGTACCCAGGCTTCGGGGCGAGGCCAGGTGCGCCAAGCGAAACGAGCTTCTTTAGCGCCGCTGAAGCCGCCTTCGATGCGGCGGTCGCAGAAGACCCCGCTCGACCGGTGTTCGCACTCGGCGAGTCGATCGGTACCGGCTCGGCGTGCCACCTGGCCGAGGTTCGCAAAGAGCGCCTCGCGGGTGTGATTCTCATCACTCCGTTCGATCGCCTCGAGAATCCAGCGAGCGTCCACTATCCGTGGCTGCCGGTCTCACTCTTCTTGCGCGACAGGTTCGAGAATGACCGCGCGCTGGCCGAGTTTCACGGGCCGGTGGCATTCTTACTCGCGGGAGAGGATACCATCGTGCCGACGAGGTTCGGCGCAGCGCTGTACAACGGCTATTCAGGGCCGAAAAAGCTCCTCGTCGAGCGCGAAGCGGGGCACAACACGCTGCCGTGGAACCACGCTCCACAGAGCGGAGGCGAGCCTGTTTGGCGCGAGATCGCAGCGTTCGTCCGCCGCCGCTGAAGTGCCGCGAAAGCGACCCGTCGTCGCCGGGCTTCGGCGCGTTACCTTCGAGCAGCGCGAGTCAAGCGCTGGGCGCCAAGGCTCCTCGTGGACAGCGGCGCCTTGGCGGACCAAGATGATGTCCGTATGCGTGCACTTCACGTCCTCGTCGCTTCGCTGCTGCTCGGCCCAGCTTCCCTGCCCGCCGTCGCAGCTGAGCCGATGCGGGCCCCTACCCCGGTGAAACGGTCCCGCGTGATCGACATCCCATTCTCGCAATTCAAGTTAACGAACGGCCTCACGGTGATCTTCCACGAAGACCACACCCAGCCGCTCGTGGTGACCAACATCAACGTGCAAGTTGGCTCGCGCGACGAGCCGAAGAAGCGCACCGGGTTCGCGCATCTTTTCGAGCACCTCATGTTCATGGGCACAGAACGGGTGCCCGAGAAGATGTTCGACACCTGGATGGAACAGGAAGGCGGCTCGAACAACGCCTGGACCTCGAACGATCGCACCGACTACTTCGACGTCGGACCGAGCCACATCTTGCCGCTCTTGCTCTGGATGGAGGCCGACCGGGTCGGCAGCCTCGGCCCGCAGATGACCCTCGATAAGCTCGATGCGCAGCGCGACGTCGTGAAAAACGAACGCCGCCAGACCACCGAGAACGAGCCCTACGGCCGAGCAGAGTTGTTGCTCCCCGAGCTGCTCTTCCCCGAAGGTCACCCTTACCATCACCCCGTGATCGGCTCCCACGAGGACCTCACCGCCGCGACCGTGGCCGACGTGCGCGGCTTTTTCGCGCAGCACTACATCCCGCAGAACTTTTCACTCGTCGTCGCGGGAGACTTCGAGCCCGCGAAGGTAAAACCCCTCGTCGAGAAATACTTCGGAAGCCTGCTGCGTGGACCCGAGCCCGCCCCGCGCCCGAGCGCCGAGCCGCCCGTCCTCGCCGCCGACAAACGCGCAACGCTCGAGGACAACGTCACGTTGCCGAAGCTCACGATCGCGTGGCCGAGCCCTGCGCACCTCACCGCCGGCGACGCCGAGCTCGACTTGCTCGCGCAGGTCTTGAGCGCGGGCAAAGGCAGCCGACTCTACAAGTCACTCGTTTACGAAAAGCAGCTGGCGCAATCGGTGCACGCGTACCAGTCATCGATGGCCCTCGGCTCGTACTTCGCAATCGACGTCATTTTGCGTCCCGGAGTGTCGTTCGAGACCGTCGAGAAGGCGATCGAAGAGGAGCTCGCCGAGGTGCGCGGCAAGCCGGTCGCAGTGGAAGAACTCACCCGAGCAAAAAATGCCTTCGAAGCGAGCTTTGTGCAGCGCCTCCAATCCCTCGCGAACCGCGCGAGCATGTTGAACGGTTATTTCGCAGAGAAAGGCGACCCGGGCTTCATCGCGGGCGACCTGAAGCGTTACCAAGACGCGACACCCGACCTGCTCCTGAGCTTCGCGCGCTCGACACTGCTAACAACGGGCCGCGTGCTCTTGCGAATCAAGCCCGCCGGCCAACCCGAGCCGGTCGACTCCCCGAAGGATGCACCGAAGTCGCAGCCGGGAAGCGCAGCTAAATGAAGCGTTTTTGCTCGGTTTTCGCCCTCGCGCTGGCCCTGCAAGCGTGCGGCTCTGCGCCCAAGTCCGTAAAGCTTCCGGAGACGCACCCTGTGACGAACACGAACGATTCACTCGCCATTCGCCCGACACTCGACCCCCCAGTCGCGTTCAAGGCGATCGTACCGGAACGCTTTCAGACGAAAGAGGGCCTCACCGTTTGGCTCGTCGCGCGACCGGCACTGCCGCTCGTGTCCTTCGCCCTGATGGTGCCCTCAGGCTCGGCCGACGACCCGAGTGATCGCCCTGGTCTCGCGCACATCACGGCCGACATGCTGGACGAAGGCGCGGGCTCGCGGGGCGCAATTGCGATCTCGACCGCGATCGAAGATCTCGGCGCGCGCTTTTCAACGAGCGCAGGACTCGACGGCTCGACCATCGCGCTCAGCGTGCTGAAGCAACACCTCGATGCCGGGTTCGAGATCTTCGCCGACTGCATCGCTCGCCCACGCTTCGAAGAAGCCGAGTACCGGCGCGTGAACGAGCTCTGGCAGAACGCGCTGAAGCGCCGCGACGACGATCCGCAGAGCGTCGCCCGCGTCGTACGAGCCGCCGTACTCTTCGGCGGTGACACCCCTTATGGGCACCCGACCGGAGGCCATGTGGCGACCGCGCAGGTCTTGAAACTCGGCGAGCTCAAAGCCTTCTACGCCTCCCATTACCGGCCCGACCGCGCGACGCTGATCGTCGCGGGAGACGTAACGCGCGCCGAGGTCGAAGCCCTGATAGCTCAGCGGCTCGCCGACTGGAAACGCCCGAAAACGCCGCTTCCCGCACGCGCAAAGCCGACGCCACCACTCGAGAACCGCCCGAAGCTCGTCCTGGTCGACAGGCCGGACGCGCCGCAATCGGTGCTGAGCTACAGCGCCCCAGGTCTGCGCGCCGCGGACACGTCGTTGCCGCTGCTCGAACTCGTGAACACCGCGCTTGGCGGCTCCTTCACGTCGCGCTTGAACCAAAATCTGCGCGAGGACCACCACTGGACCTACGGCGCGAGCTCGAGCTTCGCCGAGACCCGCGGTCAAGGGCCGTTCATCGCCCAAGCCGCGGTGTTCGTCGACTCAACCGTCCCGGCGCTCCGCGAGCTGCTCTCGGAAATCGGAAAGATGCGCGACAGCGGCCTCACCGAAGACGAGTTCACGAAGGTGCGCGCGCGCGACCTCACGGACCTCATTCAAACGAACGAAACACTCGACCACCTCGTCTCGCGCCTCGCCGATTTGGCCGAGCTCGAGCTCCCGGCCGATCACGACTCGCACGCGAGCGTCGCGCGACAAATGACCACGCGCGCCGCGCTCTCCGCGTTGGCGAAACAGCACCTCGCCCCCGAGCACGCGAGCATCGTCATCGTGGGTCCCCGCAGCGTGCTCGAGCCGCAGCTCGGCGTGCTTGGTCTCGGCGAGCCGGAGCTTCGCAGCCCGGACGGTCGTCGGGTCACGAGGTGACGTTGGCCCGCGTGTTGCTCTGAACCCATTGTCCACGACGCGCGACGCACAATCCCCCGAGCTCCGATGAAGCGATTCGCCCTAGTCTCCATTCTTTTTGCACTCACGACCTTCTGTACGGGCTGCCCGACCGAGACGGAGCCGCAGCCGAACGGCCCTGCGTGGTCGCAACTATTTTCACGGCTCCCGGGCGCGCTGATCTCGATCTGGGGGACCAGCTCCGCGAACATATGGACCGTAGGCGGCGACGCCGAGGATGGCGACGGCCCGATGGCCATGCACTTCGACGGGACGCAGTGGACGCGCCACTTAACAGGAAAAACAGGCGATTTGTGGTGGGTGCACGGGTTCGAGGCCGGCCCCATCTTCATGGGCGGAGCGAACGGCACGGTCCTCCGTTACGAAGGCGCGACCTTCGAGAAGATGGTGACGCCCGCGGCCGCCGGCACGGTCTTCGGCATTTGGGGCGCGAGCGCGGACGACGTGTGGGCCGTCGGAGGAGCCGGCAGTACGCCGACCGGTGGCTTCATTTGGCACTACGACGGCAAAGCCTGGGCACCTCACCCAGCCGCACCCGCCGACCTCGCGGACACGACGACGGTCTTCAAAGCGTGGGGCGCGAGCGCGGACGACGTCTGGTTCGTCGGCACGGGCGGACTTGTGCTGCACTTCGACGGCAAGACGATGACGAAGGTCGCCGTCCCGACGGACCAGACGCTCTTCACCGTGAGCGGCACGGACAGCCGCGCGTACGCGGTCGGTGCCGACGGCGTCATCCTCGAGAACGCGGGCGCAGGCTGGCTCGACGCGGCTCCCGACAACCAGCAGCAGATGAACGGCATCGCGGCACGCGGTGAGTCCGCATTCGCGGTCGGCATCTTCGGCGGGGTGATGCAACGCACCGCCGGTCAATGGGCCCGCATCGAGACGGGCCTGATCTTCCAGGACGACTACCATGGCGTGTGGATCGATCCGGCAGGGGGCGCGTGGTGCGTCGGTGGCCAAGTCGCGGCCCTGCCCCTCGTCGACGGAACAATCGCCTACTACGGCTCGGCGGACGTGCCGGGCTCGACCTACGCGATCCAGCAATAGACGGGCTCGCCGAGAGCGCGCGGCCTCGAAAAAAAATGAGGCTGAGCTTGCAACGTGTGCGAACGTGAACGTGAATCTAGAATCGTTTTGAAGCGGTAGGAGTGAACGATGTTGCGAATCAATTCATTGGGTGGAGTGGCAGTTCTCGCCGCGCTAGTGGGCTTCACTTCTGCCTGCACGAAAACGCCCGAGCCCGAGAAACCCGACTGCCAGGAACAGCCCGGCATCGCGTGCATCTGGGCAGGTGCGACGGGTGCCCTCGGCTTCAACGGCGACGGCCATGATCGCCGCGACACGATGCTCTACTGGCCTATCGACATGGAGTTCGCGCCAGACGGTACGCCATGGATCCTCGACTGGAACAACCACCTCATCCGCAAGCTGAATGGCGATCAGACCTTCACCACCGTCGTCGGTTCGTTCCTCGGTGACGGCGCCGCCGACGGCAGCGACGCGCAGGCCCCTGGCGCACCTGGCCTCGAGGTCAGCCTCAATCATCCGACCGACATCGTCTTCAAAGCCGATGGCACCCTCGTCTTCGCGGCGTGGCACAACCACAAGATCCGCGAGCTCGACCCGACCACCGGCAACGTGGTCATCGTCTACGGAAAAGGTCCCGGGTTCGCCGGCGACGGCGCCACCGACGCGGCCACGATTCGCTTCAATCAGCCGAGCAAGATCGCCTTCGACTCGAAAGGCTCGTTCTACGTAGTCGATCAGCGCAACTTCCGCGTGCGCAAGATCTCCGCGGACGGGAGTGAGGTCGGCACGCTCGCCGGCAACGGAAAGAAGGGCTTCTCCGGAGACACCGGACCAGCCATCGACGCGCAGCTCGAGTTCGAGGCGGGACCGAACCCCGAGCCCTCGGGCGCGGTCGCCGTTCGCACCTCGGACGACGCCGTCTTTGTGGCCGACGCGTTGAACCATCGCGTCCGAATGATCGACAAAAACGGGATCATCACGACGATCGCCGGCACCGGGACCGACGGTTTTAGCGGGGATGGCGGCAAGGCTACGGACGCTGAACTCTCGAACGTGAAAGACATGGAATTCGGTCCCGACGGGAGGCTCTACCTTGCCGACGCCGACAACAACCGCATCCGCAGCATCGATCTCGCGACCGGGCTCATCGAGACCGTGGCCGGCAACGGAACCAAGGGCAGCGACGAAGTCGATGGGATTGGTGCGCGCGACATCACCCTGTACCGCCCGTTCGGCATTGCGTTCGACGCCGCCGGCTCGCTCTACATTTCCGACACCTTCAACAGCCGCATCATCAAGGTCCCCGGCGTCGCCGTGGCGAAGTGAGCCCTCCAATGAAACGTGTTCTACCCCTGATCACCTTGAGCCTCTTCGCCTGCTCACCCAAGGGTGAAACCGCAGACGAACCCTGCGTGCCAACCTCCGGCACCATCTGCACGGTCGTCGGCACCGAGATCCTCGCCCTCGCGGGCGACGGCGCCAAGGCGTCGGCGGCTTCGCTCTACTGGCCGATGGACATGACGATCGGACCGGACGGCAACTGGTACATCGTCGACTGGAACAACCACCGCATCCGTAAAGTCGATCAGACCACCGGCCTCATCACGACGATCGCTGGCATCGACGATCTCGGCGACGGACCCGAAGGACCGGCCACTCAGTCGCACTTCAATCACCCGACCCAGGTCGTGTTCGACGACGACGATCACATGCTGATCGCCGCCTGGCACAACAGCAAAGTGAAGAGCGTCGACATGAAGACCGGCATCCTCACCGACACCTGCGGTGACGGCCTGCGCTCCTACAAAGGCGACGGCGGCATGGCGAAGGCTGCGTCTTTCGACTTGACCGTCTCGATGGCCTACGGCCCCGACAAGACGCTCTACATTCTCGATCAAGCCAACCAGCGCATCCGCGCGATCGACAACCAAGACCTGGTCTCGAACTACGCAGGCGCACCCTGCGTTGTGAACCAGTGCGCCGACGGGGAAGTTCCGGAGGCCTGCCCGACCAACCAAAAGATGGTGTGCAACGTCGCCATGAACGCCGCGCTGTGCACCGCGACGCCCGGCTGCCTTGGCGGCTTCGCAGGTGATGGCGAAACAGCCGACAAGTTGCGCATGAAGCAACCGGTCTCGCAGAGCGCGGACCCCGGCGGACGCCTCGTCGTCGATGCCGAAGGCAATCTCTATTTTAGCGACATCCTGAACCATCGGGTCCGTAAGATCGACGCGAAGACGAAAGTCGTGACGACGGTTGTCGGAAGCGGCGAGAAGGGCGTCGCGGGCGACGGCGGGAAGGCAACAGCCGCGCAAATGAACCGGCCGAGCGATCTCGCATTGGCGGCCGACGGCACCCTCTACGTCGCGGACACGTACAACTCGTGCGTGCGAGCCGTGAAGGACGGCATCATCACCACCGTCGCAGGCCAGTGCGGAAAGGACGGCTTCTCCGGTGACCGCGGCGCCCCAACCGAAGCGCTCCTGCATCGGCCGTACGGCATCGAGCTTGCGGCGAATGGGGACTTGTACATCGCCGACACGTTCAACGGCCGCATCCGAGTCGTCACGAAGTAGCGCCAAAAGCATGGCTTCCGATCAAAACCCCGCGCGCGCGACGCTGCTGTTTGGCTGCGCGGTGGTTCTCTCGATTGGCACAGCGTGCAGCCCGGCTCCCACGCCGCCGGCGTCGATCGAACCGTTGTGGCCCGCCGATTATGCTGCGAGCTACACGCAGGTTCGACCGTGTCGACGCAGCATCGATCACGATCTCGGTTACGTGACCATCCACGCCAACCCTTCGTCAAACGAGGCCTACGCGAAGCGTGACGCGCCGTTTCCCGTTGGCTCGACGATCCTCAAGGTGGAATACGACGACGAAGAGTGCACGACACTGCGAGGCTTCACCGTGATGTTGCGCGAGCCCGCAGGCTACGACCCTGGCTTCGGCGACTGGCACTGGCAAAAGGCCGACGCGGCGCGCACCGTGTTTCTCGACGGCAAGCGCTCGATGCCGCCCGCCAACCCACCCACGGCGATCGATCGTTGTGCGAGGTGCCACGATGACTGCGGCAAAGCGCCGGACGGGTTCGACGGGACTTGCTCGGCCGTCAACGCGATGTGACGGACAGTGGCCGAATGAGGACGGTGAAGCGTGACGGCCTCTACCTCGCGCTCGGGCCTGTCGCTGCGCTCGCGCTCGCCGCTTGCAGCCCTGCCGCCGCGCCACCTTGCGAAGGAGCGGGCGTCATTTGCCGCGTCGCCGGCACCGGACTTGCGGCCTTCGCTGGCGACGGCAAACCGGCCACCGAAACGGCGCTCTACCTCCCTTCGGCGGTTCGCCGTGGCCCGGACAACCTCATCTACGTCATGGACTTCAACAACCACCGCCTGCGTCGTGTAGGCAGCGACGGAGCGATGCGCACCGCGATCGGAGTCGGGCTGCACGCGTTCGCCGTCGAAGGCGCAAACGCACTCGCCACGCCCCTCGAGAACCCGGTGGACTTCGGCTTCGACGAGAGCGGCGCTGTCGTGTTCGTCTCTTACCACGATCCGCGCATTCTCCGTGTGGGGGCGCCGGGCACGCTCGAGGTGCTGGCGGGGACGGGTGATGTCGGTGACGACGGCGACGAAGGTCCTGCGCTCGCAGCGCGGTTCCACCAACTCGCAGGCATGAGCATCGCGCCCGATGGACGCATCGCCGTCAGCGACGACGAGGCCCACCGGATTCGCGTCCTCGAAGCCGGCACCATGAGATCCGTTGCTGGAACGAGTGAAAACGCTGGGTTTTCAGGAGACGGCGGACCTGCGAAGGACGCCTTGCTCGACGCACCGCGCGGCCTTGCGTTCGACGTTGAAGGCCGGCTCTACCTTGCGGACAGCGGAAATCATCGCATCCGGCGCGTCGAAAAAGACGGCACCATCACGACCGTCTGCGGCAACGGCACCAAGGGCGCAGGTGGCGACGGCGGCCTCGCGAAAGACGCATCGCTCGACTCGCCCGAAGGCGTGGCGGTAGGCGCCGACGGCTCGCTCTACGTCGCCGACACCGGGAATCATCGCATCCGCCGCGTCGATCCGAATGGCGTCATCGGCACGCTGGTCGGCAGCGACGCGGGCTTCGACGGCGACGGCGGCGCCGCGACCCTTGCGCACCTCCGTGGGCCATCGCGGATCAGCCTCGATGGGGACGTGCTCTTCGTAGCCGACCAACGGAACAATGTGGCGCGGCTCGTCTTCTTACGTTGAGGCCGCATCCATCGCAGCCCGTCCCGGCAGGCTTCGTGGGCTACGGAGCGTCGGGCTGAAAGACGACGGGACTCCGCGGCGCGCCTTCGTGAACGTCACCATTGCCGTACCAAACGAGATAACTCGGCTCGACCGCACCATCGAGCGTGAGCTCGACGTCGAGCAGCGCACCTGGCTTCGACACGAGCGTGATGCCGTCGCTGTCGACATCGGTGGAGCTGACGAACGTGAAGGTTCCGTCTCCGTGATCGTCGATGCGGTCACCCGCTTCGAAGTCGAGAGCGGCGAGCGTATCGATGCCCCCGCGGGGATAGGCATAGACGCCAAACGCGCAGTTGTAGCCGGTTTTTTTCGTGTCGCAGGTCGTCCAGAGATGCCACGTGCCACCGCGCTCGTACTCGACGAGTAGGGCCGCGCCTTCACCAAGCGACGTGCTCAGCGTGTGCCCGGCGTCGATCGTCGTGAAGTAAGGATCCGCCTCGCTCGCATCGTACAAGCCGCCGTCGCCGCGGTGGTCACCACACGCGGCGGAACCGAGCAAAAGGGCAAGCGCCGCAAGAGAACTGAGTTTTTCAAACCGTGCCATCGGGTAACCCTCCGCGTCGCAAATGCGATGAACGAATACTAGCTCAGGTTCACCGGCGACGCCCGCCACCGAATGACCGACCCCCGCCGCCGAATGACCGACCCCCGCCACCGAATGACCCACCCCCGCCGCTGCTCGAAGGACGGCTCACCGACTGCGAGCTCCCGCTCGAAGGACGGCTCACCGACTGCGAGCTCCCGCTCGAAGGACGGCTCACCGACCGCGAGCTCCCGTTCGAAGGACGGCTCACCGAATACGAGCTCCCGCCCGACGGACGGCTCACCGAATACGAACTCCCGCCATAAGACCGCCCGCTGTACGAAGGCGAGGGTGCGAACGTCCGCGAGGACTGCCCCCGCGCAGGGTACCCGCGGTTTGGGTTGGGGGCGAACGACGAGGCGTTCCGCGGCGCCGGATTGCTGCGCGTCGCGTAAACAACTCGAGGACGGAGAGAAGCTGGCGCGGCGCTACCGACTGCTCGGGCCGTGGCCGGTACGGCCTGCGTGGCTCGCCAATTCGAGGGCAATTGAAGCTTGATCGCCCGGGCGTCGTGACTGCCACGAATCTTCGGCGCCGACGCTGCGGGGATCCCGGCCGCGGCCAAACTCGGTGACTGCGGTCGAGCGGCAACGTAAACCTTGCCCGACGCGCTGTAGGGGGTCTTTCCATTGACGACAGCGTGAGCGTGGAGATGCCCGCCGCCGCCCGCCCCCCCGCCACCACCGTGACCACCGTGACCATAGTGGACGTTGGTGTTCTGGATGATGCGCTGCACAACGACGCGGTCGCGAACGATGTAGTTCCGCCAGTACGGCGAGAAGAAGTACCCCGTCGGGCAGAACCACCAAGGGATCGACGCTCCCCAGCCGTAGCCGACGGCATAGCCGTTCATCCAAATGTAGCTCGGAGGCATCGGGGCCCAACCGACGTAGTCGTATCCCACGGAGCCGGTACGCCACATCACCCAAGCAGGCGCGTAAACGCGGCCCGGGATCCAGGACCATCCGCGCGCAGTCAGCCAAACCCAGCGACCGTAATGGAACGGGATGTAGCCCCAGTCGTAATCGCTCTGCCAGAGCCACTCGCCGTCGTCCCCGACAGCCCACCGACCCGCCGTCCGATACGGGGCAAACTCAGGCCCGACCTCGGCCGAATTCGGTACCCAGACGGTGCCGTACTTCGCGTCGTCGACCCATGTGCCGTGCGAGGAGAGTTGCTCGCGAAATGCGGTAAGAGCGGAGGCGTCGGTGTCGGCTTCGTAGTCGTAATCACTCGCCGGGGGCACCGCTGCAGAGGCGCTCACCTCGGCGCTCACGGATGCAGCCGGGGGAGGGGCCGCGGGTTGAGCCGCCGACACCGCTGCGAAAGCGAAAACCGTCGAAGCGATCGCGTATGCGAACGTCCAGCGTGACACCATCATACCTGACATCATGAGTTCTCCTCGAGCGGGTTGCCAGCGGGAAGCGCAGGCGGGACACCCGGCATCGGCTTCGACGACGCCCGCCGTAAAAAAGTCAATGCGGGGCGATAACTAGGATCCGCAACATTCGGGACCTCGTCGCGGACGCGATGGTAAGGTGACCGTGTGACGATGATTCGTTCGGCGTGCCCGGCCGCGCTCGGCGCATTTCTTTCGGCAGGGGTCCTGACCTCGACGCAAGATGCGCGCGCGCAGGCCTTCGATTCCGCGGCTCGGATCGATCAGCTGCAGCCGGCTTCGCCCGGTAGCCCGTTTCTGCGTGCCGAGGGGCCGCGGGAGCACTTCGATGCGGGGGTGTCCTTCGCGGCGCGAGTGATCGGCGACTACATGTTCGACCCACTGCATGCGCGCGTCGAAACGACGAGTGCGACCGGCGCGACGAGCGTCGGCGCGGCGACGTCGGTGGTCAAGCACGCGGCCCTCGTTCACGTCGGGGGCCAGTTCAGCCCCGTCGACTGGCTCAACTTCGAGCTCAACGTGCCGGTGGCCGTGATGGCGAAAGGCTCCGCGGTCAGCGCCGTCAACGGCGAGCCGCTCTCGGCCGGCGGACCGGGGCTCGGAGACATCCGCGTTGGAGCGCACTGGCTGCCGATAAACGGGCGCCTCTTCGACCTGCAAATCGGTGCCCGGTTTTGGGCACCAACCGGTTCCGAAAAAGCGTACTTGCAGAGTGCGAACCGCCTCTCGCGAGTGGAAGCCGTCATCGCGGCCTCGGGCGAAAAAGACTCGTTTTTGTATGGCTGCACGCTCGGTATTGCCCCGCTATGGTTTGCGGGTCGCGACGGCGATAGACTCGCGGCATCCTGCGCGGCGGGCATCCGTCTGGGCTCCTTCGTTCAGCTCGCGGTCGAGCCCCACGTCGCGGCTTTCACGTACCGCGCGGAGCCCTCGCAGCCTACGCTCGCCGGACTCAGCGATGCACGCATGACCCTCGCGTTCGAACCGATGGGCTCGATGCTCTTTCACGCGGGCGATGTTCACATTGGTCTTGCCGGCGGCGCGGGCCTCGGTGGAGCGCCCGGCACTCCGACGGCGCGCGGCATGCTCACGGTGACGTACGCGGCGCAAGCGAGCCGCACCCGCACGGATCCGGGCGACGCCGATCGCGATTTCGACGGCGTGACCGACTCCTACGACGCCTGCCCAACCGAGGCCGGCCCGAAAACGCAGCGCGGTTGCCCGGAAAAACGCGATCAGGACGGTGATGGCATCATCGACGGCGACGCATGCCCGAACGACCCCGGCGCGCGCTACGACGATCCGAAGGCGAACGGCTGCCCCGACCGCGACAACGACCACGTCGCCGATCCGGTCGACGCCTGCCCTGTCGAACCGGGCGACGTCCCGGAAGGATGCCCCGAGTTCGCGAGGCTCGACGGCAAGACCTTCAAGATCGATCCGCCGCTCACATTCGAGAGCAACGGCGAGCGCCTCGGCGCTGCGCAAACGATGTCTTTAATCGAGGTTGTCCGCACCGTTCGCGCAAACCCGAGCCTCGGACACTTCGCCGTGAAACTCGGCGTCAAAGGCGCTACCAATAAGCTTAGCGACGCTCGCGCCGCGGCCGTGTTGGCCGTCCTCACGGAGCAAAATCTCGAATCGAACCGCTACGAGCTCGTCCTCGACGACCACCTCGGTAGCGGCGTCATCGTCATCGTGGTTACACGCTGACCGAGACCCAACGGCATATCAGGGCCGGATGACGACCAAGGTGAGGGGCCGACCGCTCGCGTCGCAACCCGGCCGTTGAAACGCGTACACGCGCTCGATCTCAGCGTTGTCGACCGCGACGCAGCCGAGCGTCCAATCACCGGCATCCTCACCGCCGCCACCACCGTGGATCTGGATCAGGCTTCCAAGCGCGGTGTTTTGTGGTGGATTTGAACACGATCGGTTCGCCTGCACGATCGCAGAATGCTGCGCCTTGGTGATGATTCCCTCCGCCAAGCCGTGTTCCGCGTCCGTGATGTTGGGGTAGCTCACCTGGAGCGAGCGGTGGAACTGACTCGGGAACTTGTAGGTGATGTAGTACTCGCCTTCAGGTGTTTTACCGTCGCCTTCGCGCCCCTTGTGGCCCTCCGGCGCGAAGCCGAGCGAAGAATTGTAACGAGCCGCAAGCTTTTGCCCACAGTAGAGCTCGAGCGTGCGAGCGGCCTTGTGCACGACGATCGAGCGCGGACCGTCGCACGTCGAGAGGAGACTCTCGTCGACCTTGGTATCCGAAGCGGGAAAGATGAGTGCGACTAAAACGGCGACGATTCGAAGGTGCATGGAGTTTCCTCTTGAGACGCGGTGGGTCTTTCCCTCCTCGTCGTTCGACACGGGGAAAGCGTGACGCGACTCCGCGCGATTCAGCGCGATTCAGCGCGATTCGCGGGAGCGGGCGCTGCTACACAAGGGGTGCGGCGTGGCGCAACGGGCGCGCGCCGACGAGCTTTCAGACGGCGTCGTGACTCGCCGCGAGCACCTTACGAACAGCGTAAATCGCCTTGCCTTGGCTCTCGTGGTAGGTGCGCACGACGAGCTCACCGAGCAGGCCCATCGTGATGAATTGCACGCCGACCATCACGAGGAGTACGGCCAGAAGGAGGAGGGGTCGTTCGCCGAGCTGGGCGCCGTAGAGGAGCTTTAGCGCCACGAGGTAGCCACCGATGCCGGTGCCCGCGGCCGAGCACAAGAGGCCGAGCACGCCGAAGACGTGAATGGGGCGAGTCGAGTAGCTGAGCAGGAAGCGCACCGTCAACAGATCGAGAAAAACCTTGGTCGCGCGCTTAATCGTCTTAAAAAAACCGGCGTACTTCGATTCTCCGGCCGTGCGGGCACGGTGGTTGACCGGCAACTCGGCGACGCGAATTCCCAAGCTCGAGGCCACGGCCGGCACGAAACGGTGGAGCTCGCCGTAGAGGTGAATGTTTTTGACCACCTCGTGGTGGTAGACCTTCAGCGAACATCCGTAGTCGTGAATGGCCACGCCGGTCACCTTGCCGATGAGCCAGTTGGCAACCTTCGACGGAAGTTTCCGCATGATGAAAGCGTCCTGCCGCTTCACGCGCCAGCCGCTCACGATGTCGTAGCCCTCTTCGGCCTTCGCGAGGAGCTTCGGGATGTCCGCTGGATCGTTCTGCAAGTCAGCGTCGATCGTGACGACCCAAGCGCCTTCGGCATAATCAAAGCCCGCTGTGAACGCCGCCGTTTGCCCAAAATTACGGCGAAACTGGATAACTTTGACGCGCGGGTCGGCGGCGTTGGCGAGTTGCAATTTCGCGAACGTACCGTCGGTGGAGCCGTCGTCGATAGCGAGGATCTCGTAACTACGTCCCGTGCCTTCGAGCGCGCGCGTCAGCTCGGCAACGAGGCCCTCGATGTTCTCTTCCTCATTGAAGATCGGAACGACCATCGAGATGTCGCAGCTCGGCGTGAACTGCGACATTCCACCGTTGAGGAGCGAGCGAGCGGCCGTTTTGGGTCGTGACTCTCGTACCGGGGCCGCCATCGCGCGCATCCTAGCAGGGCCCACGGAGGACTGCCTAACCGCTTGAGCGCCCGAGCGAGATGCGGAGCGCACCGCCCAACCAGCGAACCGTCGCGCCGACGCTCGCCGCAGCGCACGGCGGGATTCCAGCGAGACTCGAAGACTTTGACGACACTGTGTGTCGGTTGGTGTAAGCTTCGCGGACACTTTGCGGAGCCAAGGTCTCGATCGGACCGTGACGTTCTGCAGGAACACGGAGTCCCCCGATGAAGCTTGTGAAACTGTTTGCGCTGGCCGTCATGGCCTTCGCCGCGCCCTCGTTGCTCCTGCAAGCGTGCTCGAGTGACGCGACCGAAACGCCCACGGCGACCTCCGGCTCCGGTGGCAGCACGGGCAACGGCATCTGTTTGCTCAACTCGTGCAACAGCGACGCCGAATGCGGGGGCTGTACCGACGGCCGCAGCAAGTGCCTCGTCGAGGAAAACCGTTGCGTCGCGTGCGACCCGGTCTCCGGCAAGGGCTGCGCCACGGGCGAGGATTGTTCCCCCTTCGGCCTCTGCGTTCCCGATGGCCAGACGTGCGAGAGCGACTCCCACGGGACTCCGGTCATCACTTGCAAAGCCGACGCCGACTGCAAAGCGTGCGACCCCGCGCACCAGGTGTGCAACGGCGGAAAATGTGGGGCTTGCACGGCAACGGATACGTCGCACTGCTTGAAGTCGGACATCTGCATCGACGGCAATTGCTCACCGAAGTGCCCGAAGGAATGCGGAGCCGACGCCGACTGCAAACAATGCGGTGGCGCCGGCAACGAGCTGCATGCCTGCAACGCGCACAAGTGCGCACAGTGCAATGACACGGTGAAATGCCCCTCGGGCCAGCAGTGCCAGAACGGCACCTGCATCCCGGGTTGCGGCATCCCCTTGGCGCCGCCGGGCGACTGCCTCTCGGATGAAGATTGCTCGTCGTGCGGCGGCCTCAACTCGATGACGGCTTACGTGTGCAAGAAGGCAGTCAACGCCAACAAGCCCACGGATCACGGGGGCTGCGTGCCGAAGGCCGAGGGCTGCTCGGACCTCGGCAACGGCGTCGCGGTCCTACCGCCACCGTGGGACCAGGCCACGAACACGTGCTCGTCCGACGCGAACTGCAAGGATGTCGACATCCTCCTCAACGTCGGGAAATTGATTCGTGACGCGGTCGGCTCGGACTCGATCGACCTCGGCTTCAAGGAGATCAAGATCCAGGATGCGAACGTGTCCTACGGCATGCACGCCTGCGCGAAGATCGATCTCACCGAGTCTATCAGCTGCGGCGTCTGCGTCCCCTGCAAGGTCGACAGCGACTGCACTCCAATCGGCATCGATCCCCTGATAAAGGACCTCTTCAAAGGCGACGCACTCGCGCAGATCGCCGGGTCTTTCCTGATCGATTACCTCTACGGTGACAACCCGGACCACGACCTGAACTTCTTCTGCCAGCCTATTGCCTCGGGATACGGCGTCTGCGCTCCCTGCGGCAACCCGACCCAGGTGTGCGGCAAAGGCGGCGGTGGTGGCGGCAGCGGAGCATGCGCCCACGACAAGTGCGACGTCGGTGACGCGTTGGCATGCGCGGACGCATGCGTCGCGAAGGTGTGCGCGCAGGACTCGTACTGCTGCGATACGGCATGGGACGCGACCTGCGTCGGTGAAGTCGACAAGTACTGCGGAGCCGGCACCTGCGGCGGCGGGTCGAGTTCAAGCGGCGGCGGGAGCAACTGCATCCACGACGAGTGCAAGGCGGGGCCAAAGCTCTTGAGCACCTGCAGCGCCTGCGCAAAGGCGATTTGCGCAGCGGACGCGTTCTGCTGCAACATGGAGTGGGATGCGCAGTGCGTGAATGAAGCCAACGCAAGTGCGAGCTGCAACTGCCCCTGAGGCCACGTGAACCGGGACAACGGCTGACGTGACCCGGCGTCTCCTTCGCTCGACCGTCGTCGGTCTCGCTGCGGTTCCCGTGGCGTGGCTCACGGCGGTCGCGCTTCTTTTGGCCCCGGAGCTCAAGCGGCTCGTCGTGAAGCCGCCCCCCGCGCCGCTGCCGCCAACGTTGAAGCTTGCGGGTGAAGAGCTCGGCGGCAAAGGCGACGCCGTGGCGGACGCGCTCGATCTCGTGCGGCGGTTCGCGCGGGAGAGCGTCACCATCGAGCTGCCCAACGGTACCAAGCGGGAGCTTTCGCCGGGAAACCTGGGCGCGGAAATCGACCGCGTACGCCTGGCGGAGATGGTCCGAACCGCGCTCGATCCGACGAACCCGATTGGTCTGGCGTACCGTGAGCGGCGCGCAATCGATCCCACGAGCGTTGTGGAGTTACCGGTGCCGCTGCGCGTGTCGACGGAGCGCTCGGTGAACGCACTCGTCGCAATTAAAGACGAGCTCGACCAGGCCCCCGCGGATGCGGTCGTCGATCTCGAGAAGCGGGTCCTTCGTCCGGAGCGCTTGGGCTTCCGCCTGGACGTCTACGGGACGCTCGCACGCCTCGACGCCGCGATTCGCGAGGGCAAGCGCACCGTGGCCGCCGCCGTGGACACCGTGCAGCCGCGCGTCGTCGCAGCGCAACTCGGCAACGTCAAATTCGACGAGGTCCTCGGCTGGTTCGACACTCGCTACGCCGAAGATGCCAAACACTACACGCGCACCTACAACCTGCGGCAGGCAGCGTCGCACCTCGACGGCACGGTGCTGATGCCCGGCGAGGTGTTCGACTTCAACGAGACCGTCGGACCGCGTGACGAAGCCCACGGCTACAAGGTCGCGCCCGTCATCGCGGAAGGCGAGCTCGTCGATGGCATCGGCGGCGGCACCTGCCAGATTTCGGGAACGCTGCACGCTGCTGCGTTTTTCGCCGGACTCGACATCGTCTCGCGCGCGCCGCACACGCGACCGAGCGCCTACATCAAACTCGGCCTCGACGCGGCGGTCGCCTACCCGACAATCGACTTCAAAATCAGAAACAACTTCGAGGTGCCCGTGGTGCTTCACGAGACCGTGAAAGGTGGCGTCGTCCGCGCCGAGATCCTCGGTCCGCAGCGAAAACGCACGGTATCCTTCTTCCGTCGTGTCGATGAGGTCACGCCATTCGAGGAGACCGAGCGCGAAACGGACGAGCTCCCGAAAGGCAAACGCGTCGTGTCGCAGCGGGGCGTGCCAGGCTTCAAGACGACGGTGATCCGAATCGTGCGAGATGGCGCCTACGCTTGGCGTACGAAGATTCGCAATCAGTACCCCCCGACGACCCAGATCCTCCGTGTCGGCACCGGCCCCAAAGACGCGGCCGGCAAGAAGGTGAAGCTCGATCACTCGCTTGAGTACCGTGCCGATGAGTACCTCGTGCTCACGCAAGGCCCGGAGATCCACACGCCGGGCGTCACCGCGCGCGAGCCGGGCGGCGGCATGATCGAAGCGCGCACCCCAGGTAAATACGGCGATTCCGGTTGGCAGGCGAAGCTCGGGATGCCCGTCTTCGAAGGCGACGGCGACGGTGAGGACGACGGCGAAACGAAGCGCGACGAGGGGGACTCCGCCACCAAAAACGCGAAGGACCCCAAGGCGGGGAAGTCGGCAAAGGGCAGCAAAAGCGTGAAAGACGCGAAGAGCGAGAAGCCAAAGGCGCCAGCACGTGGCAGCAAGCCGGCGAAGGGCGACAAGGGCCCGGGCAGGTAAGCCAAAGCCCGGCTCCGGCAACACGTTCGCGCTATGCTCCGCGGCGCTATGCTGCGCGCCACCATGAGCTCCACTGCCCCGCCACAACCCACCGTCGTTCTCGGCGTGTGCGGCAGCATCGCGGCCTACAAGGTTGCGGTGGTTGCGCGGCTCCTCGTGAAAGCGGGCGTGCGCGTTATGCCCGTGATGACGCGGTCAGCAACGAAAATGCTGGGTGCACCCACGCTCGCGGGGATTACCGGAAACCGAGTGCACGTCGACATGTTCGACCCGTCGATCGCAGGCGAGCTGCACGTCGAGCTCGCGTCGGAAGCCGACCTCATCGCGGTCGTCCCCGCGACGGCCGAGTTCTTGTCGGCACTCGCGACGGGGCGGGCCGATGACCTCTTGCGTGCGACCGTGTTGTGCAGCGAAGGCCCCGTGATGGTCGCCCCGGCGATGCACCCTCGCATGTGGGCGCACGCCGCGACGCTGCGCAATGTCGCGGCCTTGCGTGCGGACGGCGTCGAGTTCATCGGCCCGGTCTTCGGTGAAGTGGCTTCGGGTGAAGTCGGTGAAGGTCGCATGTCGGAGCCCGAGGCGATCGCCGAAGCCATCCTCGCGCGGCTGGCCCAAGTGGCGACGGGCGCGCATCGCGACTTCGACGGCCGACAACTCGTCGTGACGGCAGGGCCGACGGTGGAGGACCTCGATCCTGCGCGCTACCTCTCGAACCGGTCGAGCGGTAAAATGGGTTATGCGATCGCGGCCGCGGCAAGCGCTCGCGGGGCACAGGTGACGCTGATAAGTGGCCCCGTCGCGCTCGGTGCTCCGGCCGGCATGAACATTGTTCACGTGCGGAGCGCTCGCGAGATGCAGGCGGCCCTCGACGCGGCCCTCGGCCCCGAGTTGACCCGTGCGGACGCGTTGGTGATGGCCGCTGCCGTCGCCGATTACCGGCCTGGCGAGGTCCACGCCGCGAAGATGAAGCGCACCGGGGCGACTACGCTCGAGCTCGTCCCGAACCCGGACATCCTTGCCGGCATCGGCGGCCGTCGTGAAGGAGGCAAGCCCGTGCTCGTGGGCTTCGCGCTCGAGACGGTTTCGGGGGACGCGTTGATTTGCGCTGCCCGCGACAAACTCAATAAAAAGCGGGTCGATCTTATCGTCGCGAACAGCGCGTCCGATGCCTTCGATGGGGACGACAACCGCATCGTGCTCGTCTCGCGCGACGACAGCGAGGAGCTACCTCGCGCGTCGAAACGCGTGCTTGCCGACCAGCTACTCGACCGCCTGCTGCCCCTCCTGCCATGAACCTCCCCGACACCGACCCAAACGACGAAGCCTCCCCCGAAGCTCCGCCCGAAGCCTCCCCCGAAGCTCCACCACCGACCGAACACGTCGAGCCCGAGTACAGCCGCAAAGCGTGGCTCCAAGCGGCCCTCGTCACGAGCATCAGCGCGGCCGTCATCACCTACGCGTTCCGCTTCGCGTCGGCCGGGCCAGCGAAAATGCTGCCGCCGATCGGCATCGCGTATCTGGTACTCGCGGTCGGGGCGTGGCGCTTCGCATCGGCACGTGCCGACCTGCGTGAGCAATTCGCCCCGCGACGCCTCGACCTCACGCTGGGCGCTCTCGTGGCCGGCGTCCTTTACGTTCTTGCGAATCTCGTCCCCATGGTGGTGCTGCAAGGGCGCCCACAAGAAGGCTGGCTTTGGCGTCTTTACTTGCAGCTCGGCGACCGCAGTGAGCTCGCACCTCCCTACGTCGGGGTCGCCGTGCTCGCTCTTGCAGCCCTCGAGGAAATCGTCTGGCGCGGCTGGGTGATGCGGGCACTCCGAGTGGCTCACGGTGCACGCACGGCCCTCGTCGCGACGACGCTCCTTTACGCGCTCGCACACATCGGAACGATGCTCACACTTCGGGACACCGACGCGGGGTTGAACCCCCTCGTGGTGATCGCCGCGGTTGCCGGCGGCTTCGTGTGGGGCACGATGGCGTTGCGCTTCGAGCGGCTCGGCCCGAGCATTTTTGCGCACGCGATCTTCTCGTGGGCGGTCGCCCTTTTCCCAATGTGGAAGCGGCTGTAACGGCAAGTTGCCGCCGCGCGCGATTCACTGGTCGGCGATGCGGGCGAGCTCTTCGTCGGTGATGTCGAAGTCCGCGTAGACGTGCTGCGCGTCATCGTGGTCATCGAGGGTCTCGAAGAGGGAGAGCGCCGTCTCCGCGTCTTTACCCTCGAGTGCCTTTTTTGATTTCGGCACGTAGCCGGGCCTCGCGCTCACGACCTTCACTCCGGCTTTTTCGAGCGCGGACGAGACGGCCTCGAGGTCGCTTACGGCACAGTGCACGTGCCATTGGTCACCGGCCGCTTCCACGTTCTCGGCACCGACGTCCATCGTAAGCTCCATCAGCTTCTCTTCATCGGCCGCGTCGAGCGCGACGGCGACGACGCCCTTCTTGTCGAACGCCCACATCGCGGAGCCACCGGCCGCGAGAACGCCACCGTGGCGCTCGAACACCTTGCGCATCTCCGCCACGGTTCGGTTGCGGTTGTCGGTCATCGACTCAATAAGGAACAACGTGCCGCCTGGGCCCGTACCCTCGTAGACGATCTCGTCGTAGCTCTCGCCTTCGAGCTCGCCCGTGCCGCGCTTGACGGCGCGCGCAATCGTCTCGTTCGGCATATGAGCGGCCTTGGCCTCTTGCACCGCCTTTCGAAGGCGAGGATTGCCCTCGAGGTCCCCGCCGCCGAGACGCGACGCCACGGTGAGTTCTTTTATCACCTTGGTGAAAAGCTTGCCGCGTTTGGCGTCGGTAACGCCTTTGTGGTGTTTGATCGTCGCCCACTTCGAATGGCCGCTCATGACGCCGAACCTTAGTCGATCCCTAGGGACGGACAACCCCTAGGAAAGCTGTTAGCGTTGCAGTATTGGCCTTCGTGCGTTCGCTCGGTGGACGCTCGATTTGGGCGAGTAAAGGAGCTTAAAATGAACCATCTCACGGCAGGTTGGGCAGCGTTGGCATTGGGGGTCGGGTTCCTCGGCGCGTGTGGAGCCGACTTCGTGGCCGCGCCATCGGGGAGCTCTTCGGGCGCAGGAGGGGCGACCGCGAGCGTGGGCGCAGGCGGGGCGACCGCGAGCGTGGGCGCAGGCGGGGCGACCGCGAGCGTGGGCGCAGGCGGTTCGGGCGGAGCCGCGGCGCCATCCTCGGTGGCGGCCTCGAGCGCCGCAGGTGGCGGCAACGTCGACAAAATGATTCCGTGCGGCAATGCCGGACCGTGCGCACACGTCTGTTGCGCCGGCATGAGTCAACAAAAGTGCGCGGCGAACGTCGAGGAGTGCGCGGCGGCGAATTTATCGAGCATCACGTGCAATGGCTCCGCGGATTGCGGTGGCAACCAGGTGTGCTGCTTTACCTTCAGCGCTATGCCGCCTTCAAAGGCCGAGTGCGTCGAGAGCTGCCCCCAACAAATCGGCAAGGTGCAGTTGTGCGAAGAAGACAACGAGTGCCCACCCGGCGCAGGTAACTGCGACACCTTGAAATTCGGGGACAGCGACACACCATGGAAGGCCTGCAAGCCATGACGACCTTCCGCGTTCTCGGCATCGCGGCCAGCGGGGCGCTCGTGGCGCTGGCGAGCACAACAGGCTGCGGCAGTGACTTCGTCACTTTCGGCGGCTTTGGTACCGGCGGCTCCGGCAACGCAAGCTCCGGTAACGGCGGCAACGCAAGCTCCGGCAACGGCGGCAACGCAAGCTCCGGCAACGGCGGCAACGCAAGCTCCGGCAACGGCGGCAACGCAAGCTCCGGCAACGGCGGCAACGCGAGCTCCGGCAACGGCGGCTCCGGCAACGGCGGCTCCGGCAACGGCGGCAACGCGAGCTCGAGCAACTCAAGCTCGAGCAGCGTCAGCTCGACCTCCGGCGGCGCCATCGACTACATGCTGCCCTGCGGTCAGAAGACCTGCCCACTCGTATGTTGCGGAGCGCTCTTGCAGACTTGCGCCGATTCGGTCGATGCCTGCCTGGCAACATTCGCCGCATCGGCGATGTCTTGCAACGACACCGACGACTGCGAACCGGGCGGCGTCTGCTGCGTGCAACAACACCAAGCTGGGGTCATCAAAAAGTGGGCCTCCACGTGCGCTCCGACCTGCGACGGCATGGGCCTGTACAAGCTCTGCGGCACCGCGGACGAGTGTGCCCCAGGCTCTTCGTGCGCACCCCTCCAGATCTTCGGCGTGCCCGGGGGATACACGTACTGCAAGCCGCCGTGAGGCTTCGGCCAACGCGGACGCTCAGCGGGTCGTCCTCAACGCACGGCGGACCGCGGACCGCTCGAAGGCCAGCTCGAGCAGCCTTGATACGAGCGCCATCCCGTCGAGGCCGCCTGCCTTCCAAAGGCGCGGGACCATCGACACCGCCGTGAACCCTGGCAACGTATTGACCTCGTTCACGTAGGCTTCGCCGCCTGAGACAAACAGGTCCACTCGCGCGAGCCCCGCGCAACCGAGGACTCGATACGCCTGCAGCGCCAGGACCTGCAAGCTTGCACGCTCGGCCGACCGAAGCTCCGCGGGAACAGCAAGCCTCGCCCCGTTCGGATCGAGGTACTTCGCTTCGTAAGAATAAAATCCGTCGGCGTGCTCGACGATGATCTCACCAGGCTCGGACACCACGGGTTCGTCGTTGCCGAGGATCGCGAACTCGATTTCACGCGGGGCCTCGAGGCCTTGTTCGATGAGCACCGTCGTGTCGAGCTCAAGTGCGAGTTCGACCGCAGCGCGTAGTTCCTCGCGGCGCTTCACCTTCGAGACGCCGAGCGACGACCCCATGTTCGCGGGCTTCACGAAGCACGGAAATCCGAGCGCGGCCGCGCCCTCGAGCGCCCCTTGCGCATTGGCGCGATAGGCGGCGCGATCGAATGAGGTCCATGGGACGAGGGGCAGCTCGGCTTGCGCGAACACGCGTTTTTGGAGGAGCTTGTCCATTCCAACCGCCGACGCGGCGACGCCGGAACCCACGTAAGGAACCGCGGCGAGCTCGAGGAGCCCTTGGAGGCAACCGTCTTCTCCGTAAGGTCCGTGCATCACGGGGAAGACGACGTCGAAGGGAATTGGCGCGCTCCGTTCGACATGGAGGACGTGCTTCTCACCTACCCGCGGGGGCATCGGCTCGAGCCACGCGCACGGTGCCGTCGCATTGACGCTGACGTGGCGAGGGTCGCGGCTTTGTGGAAGCTGCGACGCATCGAGGTGGTGCCAGCGTCCGTCCTTGTCGATGCCGCACAACACCGCTTGGTAGCGGGCAGGATCGAGCGAATCGATAACGAATCGCGCGGAAACGAGCGAGATTTCATGCTCCGCAGAGCGCCCGCCGAACAGGACGAGGACCGTCTTCATTGAGCACGTGATTTCACCGGGCGGCGCCCGCGCGTCAAATTCAACCGGACGTCGGTAACCACCCCGCGAGGGCACGCTCGACGAGCACGAGGCGGTCCTGTCCCCAGAAGAGCGAGCCCTTGGGGTTGTGCGAGGTCTGCACGAGGAAACACGGGGCTCCCGGTACGCCGAGGGCTTCGGCTTCGGTGGTCGCATCCCTGAGCTGTGCCTTGACCTCGCTACCCTCGGCTCCAAGAACGAGCGCCGCGCCGTCGAAGCCCGCGGCCGTCGCAATCGCCGCAAGCTCGGCCGGGTCATTGAGGTCGCGGTCATCGACCCAGAGGGCATGAAACAATGCCGCGACCAATGGCGCGCGAAGCTCATCTGAGAGCCCCAGCGTCATGCGAAGCGCCTTGACGGTGTTCATCGGGAAGCGCGACGGGAAGCGGAGCGGAACACCGCGACGTTGGGCCCAGCGATGCATGTCGTCGTTCATGAAGCGCTGCTTCACCGCGGGCATCGCGAAGAGCGGCACGGGCGGAGTTCCGATCGAACGGAAGAGGCCCCCAAGCAGGAACGGTTTGTAGAGGAGCGTGGCTCGATGACGCCTCGCGACCGCTTCGACTTGAGTGGCTCCGAGGTAAGCGAACGGGCTCGAGTAGTCGAAAAAGAACGACAACGTGGGCTCCTCGGTTCCGAGATCCCGCAGCAATTCATCGACAAATTCGATGCGATCCTGGCCGAACTCGAACACCGGCTCTTTGCCGTGGCGATGGACAACGTACGTCGGAACGCCGAAGGCGCCGATCGCCGCCGCGGCCTCGGTGTTGGCGAAGAGGCGGTCTTTCGCGTCCTGCTCGTCGGCACGCGCGACCACCGTTTCACCGTCGAAGCCGGCGCCGTCGAGGACCTTCGCAAGCACGTCGCGACTCGTCACGTCGAGGCCGTCGACCCAATAGGCTCGGTAAATGGCCTTCGCCGCCCGGGGCACGTCACCCGATACGACGATGGCTCGCATCGCGGTCACGCTGCGCATCGGGTGCGAGAAAGGCTGCGTGAACGGGATCGCGTAGTGGTCCGCCCAGCGTTGCAGATCGAGGGCGTTCATTCGACCTTTGGCCGCGGGCATCGCCGCCATCGGACCGTCATCCCCGCGCACCGCGCGAAAGAGCCCACCGAGAAGGATAGGCTTCCACTCGAGGTCGGCGCCACGTTGCGTGCATACCGTCTCGATACGCAGATGCGCGAGGTAGGCGTACGGGCAGGATACGTCGAAGTAGAACTCGACTCTTGAGCGCGAGAGGGCGCCCCCCGAGGAGGACGAAAACGAATCGGGGGCAGTCATGAGGACGAACATAGTCGCGCGCGGGCCCGTGTCACGCACCGCTGCAACTCTTCGCGTCCCCGAGTGCAAAGCTCGCCCAGCGTTCCCGTCGAGGGGAAAGGTTCGCCCACCTCGACCGCCGCCACGATGCGCCTCATCGACGCCACGCGCTCCATGTGAGCGGCGAAGCTCTCCTCGCCATAAGTCGTGTTGGGATCCTCGTAAGCGAAGCCCACCGGCACGAGCTCGGCGCCGGCCTTCTGCGCCGCCCGGAATGCGCCCGAACGCAGCGGTCGCACCTCATCGCCCGCGAACGCCGTGCCTTCGGGGTAGATGCAGATCCCTTGCCCGTCCTTCAAGGCGCGCGCCATGCGGTTTATCACCGCGGCACCGCTCTTCGCATCGGCCCGATCGACGAACAGCGTCCCAGCACGCCGGGCCGCGAGGCCGATGAGCGGCCACGTCGCGAGATCCCCGCGACTGACGATGTAGCCCTCGAAGAAGGAGAGCGAGAGCATGATGTCCATGCCCGAGCGATGATTAAACAAGAAGACGCGCCCGATGCCGCGCGAATCGGTGCCGGGATAGAGTTTTCCTTCATCGAGAAACGGGCCGTGAGGCCGCGCGTCGATGGCGAAGATCTCGAGCATGCGGCGCGCCCATGCGGCCTTGTGATTGTGCACGAGCGCCAACATGTCAGGCGAGTGGGCAGGCGAGCCCGCGGCAGCGCGAGAGCCGAGTAGCCCCACTCGAAGCCGCGCCACTTCGAGCTTCGCGAGGTCACTCACGGTGGTCGTGACGAAGCGCGCTACGCGCGAGGCAAGTCTACGGCGATCGGAGAACGTGAATGTCGTCATCGGCTCACTTTCGGAGTTCTTGCTCGAAGAGGTCGCTCGCCAATTTCGGGTCGGCGCTACCGCCGGTCACCTTCATCAGTTGGCCCACGAAAAACCCTAAAATCCCGGTTTTTCCGGAACGGTATTGCTCCGCTTGTCGCGGGTTCGCGCGGACGATTTCGAGCGCCAAGTTCTGCAACGTCTCCGCGTCGTCGAGCACCTTGAGGCCCAGCGTTTCCACGAGCGCGCGGGGCGAGACCTCCTTGCCGATGAGGTCAGGGTAGAGCACCTTGGCCTGCTTTCCGCTGATCGCTCCAGACTCGACGAGGTCGACCAACTCGGCCACCTGGTTCGGGCTCACCGGAAAGGTCGCCTCGAGTCCGGCGGTCACGGTGTCGCGCAGCACCTCGGTCTGGATGATGTTGGCAACTCGCACGCCTCGACCGCTGACGAGCGCGGCTTGCTCGAAGAATTCCGCGATGCGTGGATGCGAGGTCAAGACACGCAGCGCGCCCTCGGAGAGGCCAAACTCGGCTTGGAATCGCGCGCGCTTTGCCACCGGGAGTTCGGGAAGACGCGCGGCGCGCTCGGCTATGAACGCCGCATCGAGCACCAAAGGAGGCAAGTCCGGATCGGAAAAGTAGCGGTACTCATCTTCGGCTTCTTTGTCGCGGAGGAGGTAGCTCTCGCGCTTCTCCGCGTTGTAGCCGCGAGTCTGGAGGCGCACCCTTTCACCGCGCTCGAGCATGCGAACTTGGCGCCGGATCTCGCCATCGATCGCATCCTCGACGAAGCGAAACGAGTTGATGTTCTTCAGCTCCACGCGCACGCCGAAGGGCTCGCCGGACTTGCGCACCGATACGTTCGCATCGCAACGGAAGCTCCCCTGCTCGAGGTTGCCATCGTTTACGCCGATGAACATCACGAGCTCGTGAAGCTTCTCTAGGTAATCACGCGCCTCGGCGGGGGAGCGCAGCTCGGGTTCGCTCACGATTTCAATTAACGGTGTGCCCGCGCGATTGAGATCGACGAGCGAGAAACCACCGACACCATGCACGTTCTTGCCGGCGTCCTCTTCCATGTGGATGCGCGTGAGCCCAATGCGACGCGCTCCCTCGCCGACATCCACCTCGAGCCCGCCGCCAGTGGCGATTGGCCGGTCGAACTGCGTGAGTTGATAACCCTTGGGCGAGTCCGGGTAAAAGTAGTGTTTTCGTGCAAAAACGCTCGTTTCATGAACTTTGCAGCCGAGCGCCAGACCCGCGGAAACAGCCAAGGCCACAGCCTCCGCGTTGAGCACCGGGAGCGCCCCTGGCAGCCCGAGACACACGGGGCACACGTGCGTATTCGGGGGAGCGCCGAAGCTCGTCTCACAGCCGCAAAAGGCCTTCGTCAGGGTATGCAGTTGCGCGTGCACTTCGAGCCCGATCACGGGCTCCCACTGTCCGTAGGGGCTTGGCACGAGTGACTTCATAGCGCGGCAGGGATGGCCCGAACAGCAGGAGGCGCGTCCCCCGGTGAACGTGCTCGAGAGCCCAGAGTACGGTACTGTACGCGGATGAGCTTTCTCACCGTTCGGCGCAGCGCCCTCGTCAGCGTGACCCTCGGCGGCATGGCCTGCACGAGCATCCTCGGGCAGTTCGAAACGGACAGCGGCGGAGGCGGCGGCGGAGGCGGCGGAGGTCCGGTCCCCGCGTGTCTGAGCGCGTCCGACTGCCCGCTAGGCGACCTCGATTCGACGTGCGCGAAAGCCGAGTGCATCGACGGCGTCTGCACGACGACGAACCAGCCGAAAGGAAGCGAGTGTTCCGCAGCGCAGCGCTGCGACGGCGCGGGCCAATGCGTCGATTGCTTCGAGAACAAAGACTGCGAAAAGGGCAATTGCTTCGAAGGAGCGTGCAGCGAAAAAGACCTCGGCAAGGCATGCGGGACGGCGAAGGAGTGCTCCTCGGGTTTTTGCGCGAAGAACGTTTGCTGCAACGCCGAGTGCGGCGGGGCGTGCGAGTCATGCGGCGAAGCGGATGGGACAGGCCAATGCGTAGTCGCTCCACTCGGCACGCTCGGCACGCCTGCCTGCGCGCCTTTTCTTTGCAATGGCGCCGTCGGAACCTGCCCGAATAGCTGCACATTGGACACGGAATGCGTGGATGGGAGGTTCTGCCTCCTGCAGACCATGACGTGTGAGCTTAAGAAGGTGAACGGCGACGCCTGCGGAGCCGACGCGATGTGCACGAGCGGAGACTGCTACAAGTCCGCCTGCTGCACACCGGGCTGCGAATGCGGCTCGTGCTCGACGGGCCAGTGCGTGGTGACCCTCGCCGTCGGAACGGATCCGGCCCTCGAGTGCGGCACGGGAACGTGCGACGGCCTGGTCGGCTGCACCACGAAAGGCGCGCTCGTCTACGCGCTCGGGGCGAAGCTCGTCTTCAAAAGTTCGACGATGCGTGCCTTCGACGTCGCAACGGACGCCGCGGGCGGCACGGTGGTGGTCGGTGAATTCGCGGGACCGATCAGCTTCGGCGGAGAGGAATTCACGGCGGTCGGCGGTACCGATGGGTTCGTCCTCAAGCTCGACCCGAAGGGCAACCTCGAGTGGTTCGCGCCGATGACACAATCGGGCTTACTCGGTAACCAATCCGCGACCACCGTCAGCATCGATCCCAAAGGCGAGATCCTTGTTGCCGGGACCTACACGGAAGGCCTCAAGCTTGGCAACTTCGAGTTCAAGCCGGGAGGCGCGCGCGACATGTTTCTCGCGAGGTTTGAGGAAAACGGCGCCCTCGTCGGCGCGAGCGTTGTTGTAGGCGCTGAGTCCTTGGCGACGGTGACACCCGTCGGTATCGAAACCACCTCGGCTGGCAACGTCGTCGTCGCGGGGAACTTCAGTGGCAAGGCGTTCCTCGATGGAACGAACGGCCTTACGGCGTCCTTAACGGACGGCTTCGTACTCTTGGCCGACGCCAATCTCGTGGGTCAAAAGGCCATCCGCATCGGCGGGGCGAAGATCGACCAAATCGAAGCGCTCGCGATCAACTCGAAGGACACGCTCTTCGTCACGGGGAGCTTTGCGTCGCTCGGCACGGATAACTTCAAGTTTGCCGGGAAACAGCTCGGTTCCGCCGGGGACCTCGACATCTTCGTCGCAAGCGTCGCGGTGGGGAACTTGAGTTTGACCGAAAGCGGCGTCGCGAGCTTCGGCTCGACGGGAATCGACCGGGGCCGCGGGATCGTCGTCAGCAGCGCGGGGCGCGTCTATGTCACCGGCAGCAAGACGGGTGGTGTGCTCTTCACCGGCGCTGCGTCCACCCCGCCGACGCTGTCGCAGAACGGCGACCCGTTCCTCGTCTCCTTGTCGAACACGCTCGTCCACGAGTGGACACAGAGTCCGGCCACGACCCTCGCGGACTCCGGGCGCGCGGTAGCGGTCGACTCGAAAGGATTCGTGCTGGGCGGCGGAGATTTCAGCGGGTCCCTTCTGCTGAAGAGCACGCTCCTTTTGACGAGTGAAAACGGAAGCATCGACCCCTACATCGCAAAATACCATCCCGGTAGCGGCGGGCAGTTGCTCGGCACACCGGTCTGGGGCGCGTCCGCGAAAGGTTCGCTCGGCAGCGACGAGCTCACCGCGATCGCGACGACGCCCGAGCGCGACGTCATCGCGGTCGGCAACTACCGCGGCGCTCTCAGCGTAGCCGGCCAGGCGCTCCCCGCCTCTTTACCCGACTTCCCCTCGATGTTCGTCGTCCGCCTGCGGCAGTGAGCCGCGCGCACCGGGCCGATGCCGTTACTCCGGCGAGCCCGACATCACCCAGGTTTCGATCACCACGTGCTCGGCGGCCGTCAGGCAGTCGAGGTTCGCGGCGTCGAGGACGGGGTCACCCGTGCAGTTCTTCCCTTTGGGCATCGACCCATTCTTGATGCGCAACAAAGAGCACTGCGCCACGTTCATGTTCGCGCACGATATGAACTTCGCCGCAATCAGCGCGTCAGCATAAACGCTCCCGAAATTCGTGCCGCCGGCGCCGTTCAACGTGTGGCACGCGCCGCACTTCGCGGCGAGGATCGGCGCGGCATCGACGGTCCAGGTCGGCGGGGCGCAGGCGCCCATGCCGTCGCAGTGGCCGACGCACTCGGCGCGCGGGTCGAGTTTATTGGGGACGAGCGAGCAGGTCCCTTCGAGACCCTTCACGCTGCAGGCCATGCAGTTCCCGGTGCACGCCGTGTTGCAACAAACCTTGTCGACGCACTGCCCGGAGAGGCACTCTTTCGTGGCCGCGCACGCGCCGCCGTTCGCCTTCTTCGGTTGGCAGACGTTGGCGACACAATGGCTCGTGGCCGAACAGTCGCCATCGAGCGCACACGTCTTCGGGCAGAGGCCGGCCTTGCCGTCGCACACGAAAGGCGCACACGTTGGCGACCCGGCCACACCTTTGGCTGCCGCCGTGCAAACGCCATCCTTCGTCGCGCCGAGCGCACCCGTGCACACGTCGCACGAACCGTCGCACGCAGCGTTGCAGCACACACCGTCGGCGCAGTGACCGGCCTTGCACTGATTCGCGGTAGCGCACGACGCGCCGTCGAGTTTCTTCGGGACGCAAGCGCCCCCATTGCAGTAATTTCCCGAGGAACACTGAGCATCCACGCTGCACGAGTTCGGACACGCGGCGGTCGTCCCGTCGCAAACGAAAGGAGCGCATTCGGGCGCGCCAACCGAGCCCGTCGTCGCAACAGCGCAGGCGCCGTCGACCGTCGCGCCGAGGGCCTTGGTGCAAACGTCACACGCGCCGTCGCACGCCGTGTTGCAGCACACGCCTTCGACGCAGTTGCCGCTCGAGCAATCCTTCGCGGCCTCGCACGCGCCGCCGGTATTTCCGAGGGGCTTGCAGGTGTGTGTCGCCAGCGCGCACTCGAAACCCACGACGCAATCCTCGTTCGTCGCGCACGACACGGCGCACGTTGCGCCATCGGGCGCGCACTCGGCAGGCGCGCAGTCGACGCTCATCCCCGGGGCGCAGAGGCCTTTGCCGTCGCAGGCTCGAGCGCTCGTCACCTTGCCGTCTTTGCACGATTCGGTTGCGCACGTCGTGCCCGCAGGATGGCGAACGCAGGCGGGCGCAGCCTTGTCGCCGTTGCAGCCCGAGCCCACCGCGCCGCACGTCGACGGGTCGGTCGCGTTGCACTCGGCGTCAGGATCCGTGTCCACCTTGACCGGGGCACAGGAGCCATCCGTCGCGCCCGTCTTCGACGCGACGCACGCGACGCACGCGCCGTCACACGAGGCTTCGCAGCAGACGCCGTCGGTACAGTGCCCGCTCGCGCATTCGCTCGGTCCAGCGCAGGTCTTGCCTTCGCCACACGGGCCACAGCTTCCGCCGCAATCCACGCCGGTCTCGTCACCGTTCTTCAGGCCGTCCGCGCACGCAGTGGAGCCGCTTGCGGTCGAACCTCCAGCGCCTCCCGTATCCGCGGTGGGCGTACAACCGCAGAGCAGTACCGCAACGCCGAGCGCTCGAAGCCACCTGTTCATGGGGCGGATTTTATCACGAAATCTGGTGGGATTCTGCATCAACGACGCGCACGCCGCGGCGCTGCCTTTCGAGCTCGGTCGCCCGGCGAAGGTTTTCGTAGAGGCCCCGAACATCGGTCTTCAGCCCGGTGAGACGCACCTCCGGGGTCGATTGGTCCATCGATTTCAAGATCAAGTTCCCCGTACCGACGAGCCTTTGACCGAATGGAATTTCGACTGTGTAGTCGATGATTCGGTACACATCGAGCTGCTCCATTCGCTTCGAAAAAAGGCCCTTCTCGACGACGATGCGCTGCGTGGTGACGCGATAGTGAAGTGCCTGTCGCTTCCACGAGAAAACGAGGATGGCCAAGCCCAGCGTGAAGACCGCAAGAAGCACTTCGCCGATCGAACAGAAGAGCGCCGGGTGACCGTCGAACAGCACCTCCTCATCGCGCGGCGTCTCGGGTCGAACGGCTTCTTCGGGGGACGGAGTTGCAGTCACGCTCTACCGCTACCACGAGGCCTGGAGGCGGAGTAGCCTGCCTTCCGTGGCCCGCCTGGCAGAAGCGACCGCGAGGCCCCGCTCGTACGCCATGGTGCTCGCCTCGCTGCTGCTCGCTGCGTGTCGCGCTGCACCCGACGGGGGTGGCGGGTTGCCTTCAGGGGCGCCGCCCGCGGCGAGCGCGCCCTCCGCAGGTGCGACTCCGCAAGGTGCGAGTCCGCAAGGTGCGAGTCCGCAAGGTGCGACCACCGCCACCGAAACCGCGACGCCCGCCACAATGCCCTGCCCCGACACCATGGTGCTCGTATCGGGCGACTACTGTCCCACCGTGCAGCACCGCTGCCTTGCGCACACCAAAGAGTACGAGCGCGAGCAAGAACAGCGCGAAAAAAGCAGCAAACTCGGTGTGACGCTGCCGATGAGCCGCATAAGCGAACGCTGCCTTCGTTACGAAAAGCCTGCGCATTGCCTCGCAAACTCGCGCGAGCGCATGCGATTTTGCGTCGATCGTTACGAGTGGCCGAACGAGGCCGGCAAGCTTCCCGAGCTCGCGGTGACCTGGCTGCGCGCGAAGCAGCAGTGCGAGGCGGCCGGCAAGCGGCTCTGCGGCGTGGAGGAGTTCAACTTCGCATGCGAAGGCGAAGCGATGCTCCCCTACACGTACGGCTTCGAGCGTGACGCGAGCCGCTGCAACATCGACAAGCCTTACGTGCGTCCACTCGAGAAGGCCACGCCCTACGACGATTGCCTGAAGCTCCCGTACTGCAAAGCGCGCCTCGCCGAGCTCGACCAGCGCTCGCCATCCGGGGCCATGCCGGGCTGCGCCTCACCCTTCGGCGTCATGGACATGAACGGAAACGTCAACGAATGGGTAAGCCTCGAAGGCGAAAAGGCCCCTTGGCGTAGCGGACTCAAAGGCGGCTGGTGGGGACCCGCGCGAGGCCGTTGCCGCCCGACCGTGACGGCCCACAATGAAATCTACGCGGGGTACGAGGTCGGCTTCCGATGCTGCAAGGACGCGCCACCACTGCGCGCCGAGGCGGCTACCGAAGCCACGCCGTAACGCTCGGGGCCGCGAGCCCAACGGAGTCGGCGGAGGTCACCACTCGTGGAGCGGAAACGCGCGACCCGGCCGGGCAATTGCGTAACCCTGGAACAGATCGCAGCCGAGGTGCAGCAGCGTATCGCGCTCGGCGCGTGTCTCGACGCCTTCTCCAACGACGAGAATTCCCATGTCGCGGCAGAGCGAGGTTATCGACCCTACCAGCCGCTGCTTGACGACCATGGTGTCGACGTTACGCACGAGCGACATGTCGATTTTCACGATGTCCGGTTCGAGGAGCGCGAAGCTCGTCAAACCCGCGTAGCCCGCGCCGAGATCGTCGATGGCGATTCGGAAACCCCGCTCACGAAGGGCGGCCACTCTCGGCCCCACGTCGCGAATCGCTTCGATGCTGGTCCGCTCGGTGATTTCCAAAACCACGCGGTGGGCAATGCGCGCGAGCGGGGAGTCCGGCGCCGCCAGCTCGTCATCGTCGAGATCCCGCGGGTGAAGATTCACAAACAGCGTCATGCCGTCATCCGTCAGCGGCTCGGGTGCGCGCCCTCGTATCCGACGACCAAGCTCGGTGAGACGGTCGAGGCGCTCGGCGGCATCGAGAATGTGTCCCGGGCTTGGCAAGCTTGCTTCGTTGCTGCGGAGCAGCGCCTCGTGACCGTAAAGCTCGCCGGTTTTTCGGACGATTGGCTGATACGCGAGCCACATGGAGGCCATGGCGCTGGTGAAGTTCGCTTCGAGGACGATGTCATCCTTGTTGTCAAAACGAAGCATCGCTTCGCTTCGCGTCGACGCCAGTCTTCGCAACCGCACGGCAGCCTGCACCACCTCGTCGAGGCGCTCGGGCGAAACGGGCTTCACGAGGTACTTGAAGGCCCCGTACTCGAGCGCATCCATCGCCGTCTGGACGTCGGGGGCGCCAGTCACGAGCACGACCGGCAGGTCCTCGTCATGGGTTCGCATCAACCGAAGCAACGCGATGCCGTCCATCTGTGGCAGCGCAATCTCACTGAGGACGAGGTCGAACGGCCCTTGCAAAATGGCCCGCGACGCGCTCTCGCCGCAGGTGACCTCGACCACATCGTAGCCCGACCGGCGGAGGCTCAGCGCGTTGGCCCGACCTGTTTCGGGGTTGTCATCGACCAGCAGCACCCGTCCGGAAGGGTTTGGGCCCATCGGTGGCTCGGTGTGCGTTGATTCAATCATCGTCGGGGCGCAATGTATCCGCGGGCCAGGGTGAGCTAACATCATTTAGGTCGTGGCACGCAACATCGTATTCGCACCGGGCGCCGAAGAAAACGAGGTCGCCGTCTGGCTCCACGACAACTTGCGCGCGCGCATTTTTTCGCCGGGCAGCCACGAGCGTTCCTGGCGTCGTAACGAGCTCGAGGCGATGCGGGCCACCGTCGGCTTTGTCGCGAATGATCGTCGAGTTTCCGCCACGCTGCGCATCGACCGAGGGGCCGTCGTGGTCCATGACGGCTCCGTGGGCGCGCCGGACATTACGTTTTTCGGCTCCTTTGACACGCTCCGCGCGATCGCCGCACTGCCGCTCTCACGCGCGTGGCATCTGCCCGTGACGGCACCTTGGGGCTCGATGGTCGCGAAGCTCGCGGGGGCCGAACTCAAGATTTTTGGACTCGTCACCCACCCTCGACTCGCCGTCCGAATCGCACGCCTCCTCGCCTTGGATTGAGCTCTCAGCGCCGCGCCGACAAGGCCGCTCGCTAGCGACGGTCGGACCTCGGTGGCGTCGGGGATGCCAGCCACACGGATGCCGCACGTCGAACCGCCGCACGCAACTCGTCGTCTTCGATGCGCTCCGCGGCACGTTCCACCTCACTCGGTAACGGCACGGGAAGTGGGGCGTAACGCACGGGACCGGGCGGCGGACCGAGCGCGTCCACTTTGCCTACGCTGAAGCGCAAGATGTCGACCTTGAGGCCAACCTCGCGCAACTGAGCGAGGATGTCGCCGGACAAAAGCTGCAGCTCACTGGACCAAACGCTGCTCGTGACCCTTACGTGGAGGACACCGCGCTCGAGGCGCCACGGACGAGCTTTTCCGGCGATGCGCGTGCCGACAGCGCGCTCCCAATGACGGTAGGGGATCGGCGGACGCTCGACGTCGGGCGGCACGGCGAGTGAGAGGGCGGAGAGGGTCTCCGCGAGCTCGACAGGGCCACGCGATCGACCGCCGCGAGCGCGCCCACGGTACGAACGGGGTTTCACGGCGCCACCAGTTCGCCAATGAAATAGCTGGTCGAAAGGCGATTTCGCCCGAACGCGACCTCGTAGCGAAGCCCTGGCTCCAGCACCCGCGCGATCGTGCCGCCCTCGAATCCCGTCGCCCATCGATGCGCTCGCACAGCCTGCCCGACGGTGAACTCGCGGCCCTTGATGTCGAGCGAATCGAGGTTGGCGCGCGCGTGCATTTCGACATGACCGCTGCCGGTCAGCACCCATGCGCGGGTCGCATCGAGCGCGACGATCTGACCCATCGAGGAGACTCGGCCCTTCGGGAAGACGACGTACGCGAGCGCCGCGATACCGTGCCGAAGAGGCTCCGCGTGATCCACCGCGGTCTCTTTGGTCGTACCGGCCCAGTCGTAGGTGACGCGCAGGTCCTCACCGTTCACCGAGTCCGAGACGCGACCTATCCAGCCCGGCGTCGTCCACGTATAAAAAAGCGCGAGCGTTCCGGCGCGGAGATTGCGCGTGTCACCGACGGGGTGAACCAAGGCGGACGGCACGCCGTCGATGCGTTGGCCGACCTTGTCGATCACCGAAAGCACCTGCGGGCCGATGGCCTCAACGCGCACGATCGCAACCTCGGCGAGCTCACCTCCGGCTTGGAGGAGCGTCGCCCAGGCCTTCGCCCCAACCGCGACGGTCGGGGGTTCGGTCGGCAGGCTCGCCATCCACGCGGGTACGGAGGCTGCACCTGCCGAGGACGAGAACGCCGGCAGGACGAGCTCTGGCAAAACGGCGCGATCGCTCGGCGGCGGCTCGGGCCTGGCGCAAGCGGAGAGCGAACCCAAAAGCACGAGCGCCGCTCCTCCGCTCACGCGAATGAACGCGCAACTGAGCGCCCGAGCCACCACCATCGCTGTGACGTTACACCAAAGCAGGGGCGCGTTCAGCCGGGTCAGAAGCAGGGCACGAACGGCCTCGGTTGCGTCGCGGAGCCGAGCTGCGCTAGTGTCCGTTTCGACTCAGCCGAAGTGGCGGAACGGTAGACGCGACGGATTCAAAATCCGTTGTCAGTAATGGCGTGTCGGTTCAAGTCCGACCTTCGGTACCAAGCGAACCTTACCGCCAGCGGCGGAACACGGAACACGTGAGCAAACGCGCCCGGACCGACCGCCGCGAGGTCGAACGGAAGCTCGACAAGCTCACCCGTGACCGCCGCAAGCTCTTTGCATTGGAGCCGGGCTCGAGCGAAACCAATCCGGTTGAGGTGACGTCCGCTTCGGTGATCGACCCCAAAGCGCGCTCGCTCGAGTGCCCACGATGCGGTCCTCGAATGCGGGTAGCCGATCAAGCCGCGCGGGTCGTCGCGTCGCGGGTGCACCGCATTCTGACGATGCGCTGCGTTCAATGCGGCGAAGAACGTACCGTGCACTACGCCGTCGTGCCGCCCCTCATGCAATGAAACCCAGGGCGTAGAGTGACCGCACGCGAAACGAAACTTGGCCTCGCCCTCGCGGTCCTCGCCTACGGCGCGTGGGGCGTCATCCCCATCTATTGGAAGCTACTCGGCGGTGTGGCGCCCGGGGAAATCCTCGCACATCGTGTCGCCGGCTCGGTCACGCTCGGCATCTTGCTCGTATGCGCCACTGGCCGCGCCAAGAGCACTCTCGCGATCCTGCGGGCCCCGGCAAGCCGTCGCGCCATGTTCGCGTCGACCGCGCTCATCGCCATGAACTGGGGCATGTTCATCTGGGCCGTCACGACATCGCACCTGACCCAAGCGAGCCTCGGCTACTTCATGAATCCGCTGTGCAACGCGCTGCTTGGGCGCGTCGTACTCGGCGAGACGCTCACGCGCGCGCAAGTCATCTCATTCGGATTCGCCGGCGCAGGGGTTCTCTGGCTCATCCTCTCCGGGGACGGTTTTCCGTGGTTGGCGCTCGCCCTCGCCGGTTCGTTTTCTCTCTACGGACTGGTGCGCAAGCGCGCGGAGGCCGGGGCACTCGAAGGCTTCACCATCGAGACTGCCATTGCCGCTCCTATCGCCCTCGTGTTTTTGGCGACGCGCGAGCCGGCGTTCGGGACCATCGCGACTGGCGCGACGCGGACCCGTCTCTTGCTGCTCGGCTCGGGCATGGTGACAGCCGTGCCGCTCATCGCCTTCGCGGCGGCGGCCAAGCGTCTGCGCTACACGACCCTCGGAATGGTGCAGTTTCTCGCGCCGAGCCTGCAGCTCTTCTGCGCGGTCGTGCTCTTCGGCGAGCCTTTCCCAACGCGCCTCGCGCTCGCCTTCGCACTGATCGGTTTGGGGGCGCTCGTTTACGCGGTCGACGCGCTGAATCGATCGATGCACCGGACGCGCAAGCATGGATCCGAATAGATCCACTTTGAGCACTCGGCACGAGCAAACTCTCCCGCTCCTAGAATGCCAAAGCGCGTAAATCGCCAATATTCATTGGGGATCGAGCACACTGCCGCCTCTCGCTCGTGCGCGGTACACCTGTTGCAACCGACCCAAGGCATGAACCTGCGATCGTCCGCTCCCACCTGCGTCCGCTCGATCCACGATTCCGCCACGGCTTCCCAAAGCCACGTCGGTTTGCGGGCTGCACCGGCGCCATCCGACGTCGACTTCGCAGCCGAGACCTTCGGCGAGTGCCACGACGAGCCGGCGTTGCATGCCCTCGGAGTCGCGCGCCCATTCATCACAGCAGGGCCCGGAGCTTCGGCGCGCATCGCCCTCGACGGGAGCTGGTTCGAGGTTGGCGGCGTTCGCGGCGACTTGTCCCGCCGACCGGTCCTTCGTCGCGTGCTCGCCGTGCTCGTCACCCATCACGCCCTCGGCCGGGTGCCCCCCCTCACGATGAGCGAAGTGCTCAAAGCAGGCTGGCCGAACGAGCGCTGCGTGCGCGACTCGGGCGCCGCGCGGGTCTACCAGACAGTGAAGCGGCTACGCCAAGTCGGACTCGGAGACCTGCTCGACCACGACGGCCGCGGGTACTGGCTGAAGGGCGATCCGCTGGTCGGCGGTCATGCCGCTTCGGCCGCCTGAGCGGCCAACCAATCCTGAGGCGTGCTCGCGGCCGCAACGTCGTGTAAGCTTTTCGAGTCTTTGCCCGCGCTCGCGCGGACTGACTCGAGGTTTTTTCATGCGCCTTCGATGGCTATCGCTTCTTCCGCTTTTCGTCGCTGCAACGTGCACAGCGAAAGATGCCGCGCGGTCGCTATGCGAGCCGGGCACGGAAATCTTCTGCCGCTGCCGTGGCGGTACGCCGGGTACCAAACTATGCAACGAGGCGGGTGAGAGCTTCAGCGAGTGCCGCCTCGGCGACGGCGAGTGCACCGAAATTCCTGACCCATCGGGTGGCGAACAAGCCACGAGCGGCGTCGGCGGAGCGTCCGCCACGGTCGGTACGGGAGGCGCGTCGGCTTGCATCCACGACCTGTGTGAGCCCGGACCGGCCCTCGAGCTCGGCTGCGATCCTTGCACGATCGACCTGTGCACGTCGGCCGATCCGTTCTGCTGCGACTTGCTCAAGAGTCAGGAAGGCAAGTGGGATGAGATGTGCGTCACCGAGGCGATCAACCTCTGCGGTCTCCAGTGTGACGCGCCTTCGACAACGACAACCAGCAGCTCCGCTTCATCGAGCAGCGGCGGCCCGCAGTGCTTTACCGTGGATTACCTGATCCCCGGAGATCTGGTGATATCGGAGTTCATGAATGACTCGTCATCGATCCCCGATACCCAGGGCGAGTGGTTCGAGGTCTACAACACGCAGAAGGACTGCATCGATCTGCAGGGCGTCGTCATCGAGAGCGCCAACGACCCGAAGCCGCACGCCATCACGACGAGCACGATCGTGCTGCCAAACAGCTACGCGGTCCTCTGCAAAGACAAGGCGACGATGGCTTCGATCGGAGTCACCTGCGCGTACTCGTTCGGCGCGGCGATAAACCTTGGCAACAGCTCCGACACGATCAACTTGAGAGCCGGCTCGGTGCTCGTAGACGGCGTAACCTACACCTCGACGTTCATCCACCCGGTTGGAGCCTCGCGGTCACTCGATCCGTCCCAGCTCGACCACAAGTTGAACGACTCCGAATTTTCTTGGTGCGAGTCGTTTTCGTACATCTCGGGTTCCAGCGGCGACCGCGGTACGCCGGCGATGCCCAACGATCCCTGCAACTAAATCGCGCCTCGTCTCGAAGCCGATGCGCCTTCAGTTCGTCTCCCCGTTGCTCCACGAGCTCGACGTCATCGAGGCTGAGACGCTCGCCTGCTGTGTCTGGGAAGACGTGCGCCCGATGGACGGCCTCGCCGCGCTTTGCGACTGGCGTTTCGGGGGCCGCTTGAGCCGCCTTTTGATGACGGGATTTTTTACCGGGCGCCTCGAGGAGGTGACGCTCGTTCCCGGCCGCCCAGGCCTCGCCGTCGACAAGCTTATTCTTCTCGGCGCGGGCCCCCGGGCCGGCTTCGACGAAACTCGGTTCGACAGGATCGTGGAACGGCTCATCGGCGTGCTCGATGGCCTTTCGTCGCGCAGCGTTATTGTCGAACTGCCTGGGCGCCACGCCGGAGCGATCACCCCGGAGCGAGCCGCGGATCGACTGCTCGAAGCGTTGACCGCCCCTCCGCCGCTCGGACTCCAAGCTGCCGCATTGCCCAGACGCACGACAGCCACCGCATGGACTCTCGTCGAGGACATCGGAGCGCGGCGCCACATCGAACAGCACATGGTCGAGGAACGGCGACGCATTCGTCCGGAGTCGTAAAGCCGTCATCGACGGACGCAGGCCTGCTCCATTAGCATCAGCTGCGATGCCGCGTACGGCGCCTATCTTCCACTTCAACAGCGAGCGCTCGATGCTCGTGGAGCAAACGATCGATCGGGTTTGCTCGCACACCCGTGACCCGCTCCACGCGCTGAACGACGCGGCGTACTGGGAGATACGGCGTCTCGAGTCGTCGAAAAGAAAACGCGACCAAGCCGAGCTCGCCGAATGGCGCTCCCTCTCGCGCAAGCTCTCGCGCATGACCGACGCGCAGCGACGCGAACGGCTGCGAACACTCGTTGCGACCTATGCCGGCGACATCGCGGGCAACTTCGACCCACGAGTCTACGGACTTACCACGCGCATTCTCCCCTCACTCGTGACCGGTCTCCTCGCGCCGGGCTCGCTGCCGGGCAAGCTTCGCCACCCCCAAGACTTGCTGCGGCTCGACGCCATCGCTGACAAGGTCGTCGTCGAAGGCGACACCGCGCGGCTGCGAAAACTCGCCGAGCGGGGCACGTTGGTCTTCGTGCCCACGCATGCCTCGAACATGGATTCGATCGTGTTCGGCTTTGCGCTCGAACTGTCAGGGCTTCCGCCGGCCACCTACGGCGCCGGCAAGAACCTCTTCACGAACCCGATTCTCTCGTTTTTCATGCAAAATCTCGGGGCCTACAAGGTCGACCGGAGGCTGCGTTTTGAGCTCTACAAAGACTGTTTGAAGAGCTACTCGTGCGTGCTCCTCGAGCGTGGCTACCACTCGCTCTTTTTCCCGGGAGGTACGCGCGCGCGGTCCGGCGCCGTCGAAGCCAAGCTGAAGCTCGGGCTCGCAGGGACGGGCATCGAGAGTTACGTGCGGAGCTTGCGTGCGGGGTCGGAACGCAAAGTGTTCTTCGTGCCTGCCACGATCAATTACCTCATCACACTCGAAGCCGAGACGCTGATCGCCGACTACCTGAGCGAAGCTGGCAAGGCGCGCTTCATCATCGAAGACGACGAATCGAGTCGGCTCTCACGCGTCGTCGCGTTCGTCCGCAAACTTTTCACCATGCGCGGCGCGGTCGTCGTGCGATTCGGGGCTCCGCTCGATCCGTTCGGCAACGCCGTCGATGACGAAGGACACTCCCTCGATGCACGCGGCCGCGTCGTCGACACCTCGAGCTTCGTGCGCGACGTCACGGGCGAGGTCTCAGTCGACGCCGATCGCGACGCTCAGTACACGCGCGAGCTCGCCCAGGGCATCGTCAGCGCATACCGAAAGAACACCGTCGTGATGGCGACGAACATCGTGGCGGCCGCATGCTTCGAGCAGCTCCGCCAACAAGCACCGGGTGCCGATCTCTTCACGGTGTTGCGGATACGCGACCAAAAAGTCCCGCGCGATGCGCTCGCACGACTCGTGCTCGAACGACGCGATGCTCTCCGCGCGCTTGAAAAAACGGGCGATGTCATCCTCGCCGAACACGTACGAGACACCTCGGGCGGCGACATTTTGGCCCAAGCGATGAGCGCCTTTGAGGGCTACCACACGTCCCCCGTGATCGAGGCGCAACCGGACGGCATCGTGCTGCGCGACCCGAAGCTGCTGCTCTACTACCAGAACCGCCTGAGCCGCCACGGCTTGGCCTTCGACCCCGAAGCGCCAACGCGAAACCCCCGCAACACGAACGCCGGTGCCGCGTGAAACCACCATCGGTCGGGGTGCTCGGCGGCGGTCCGTGGGGGCTCGCGCTCGCTCGAGCGGCAACGCACGGCCCATGCGAAACGTGGCTCCACTCGAGGCGCCAGCAGGACGCTGACGTACCGGGTGTGCGCGTCACCCGCGAGCTTGCCGAACTCGCGCAGTGCCGACTCATCTTGGTGGCCGTCCCGTCGAATCTTGCGCGCAGCGTGGCAAGCGAGCTCGGGCATCACCTCGACGGAAGCCACGTGGTGGTCCACGGGATCCGCGGCTTGAGCGGCCCCGAACTCACCACGGTGTCGCAGATATTCCGCGAAGAAACGCCTGCCCGCCGACTCGGCGCGCTCGGCGGCCCCGTGCAGGCAGACGAGCTCGCGGCAGGCCGTCCATCGGCGATGGTCGTCGCTTCCGAATTCGCCGAAGTTGCCGCGGCCGTGCGCGACGCGTTGCAGAGCGATCGCCTTCAAATCCAGGCGATCCGCGATTTACGCGGACTCGAGTGGGCCTCCGCGCTCGTCGGTTGCTTGTCGATCGGGATCGGCTACGGCCAGGCGCGGGGCGATGTGTCGGCGGGTCTACTCGCCGCGTTGATCTCGCGTGCCGTCGATGAGGCAGCCACGATCGCCGTCGCCGCGGGCGCGGATGAGAACACGTTCTACGGACTCGGCGGCTACGGTGACTTGCTCGCTTCAATGGCGCTAGTCGACCGACCCGAAGTGGTGCTCGGCCGGGAGCTCGCAAACGGAGTGGGGCTCGCAGAAGCTCGTGAGAAAGCGCGCCTTCGAGTCGAGGCTGTCGAGCTTGTGCCGCGGGTCGTCGCCTTCGCGAAACTGAACGGCGTTGACTGCCCGATCATGAATGCCATCGCGGCAATCCTCGACGGCTCCGGGGATGCGGCCCCGATCACGCGGGCACTGTTCCGCGGGTAGGCGCGCACTCAATCGGCACGCGAGAACACCAGCGCGCAGTTGTGTCCGCCGAAGCCCGCCGAGAGCTTCAGCGCGTGCCTGACCGTCGCCTCGCGTGCCGCACCCGTCACGACATCGATGCTGCCGAGGGCCGGGTCGAGGTTGTCGAGGTTGAGCGAAGGATGAAGCCGTCCGTCACGAATCGAAAGCAGCACCGCGATCGATTCGACCGCGCCAGCACCACCGAGCAAGTGACCGAGCAGCGACTTGGTGGCCGACATCGGAATAGCCGCGAGCCGCTCCCCGAACACGGCACGCAGGGCCCGCACCTCGGCGATGTCGCCCGCGGGAGTCGACGTCGCGTGGGGGTTCACGTAGTCGATGACCTCGGGCCCAATGCCCGCGCGCGACAGCGCTTGGTTCGCCGCCAGCGTGACGCCTAGGCCATCTTCGTTCGGACGCGTGAGGTGCGCGCCGTCGCTGGTGAGGCCATAGCCCGAGACGATGCCATAGACCGCCGCGCCACGCGCCTTCGCGTGCTCGTAGTCTTCGAGTACGAGGGCCCCCGCGCCTTCACCCATAACGAAGCCGTTTCGGGCGGCGTCGAAGGGCCGGCTCGATTTCGTCGGATCGCCATTTTTTGCCCGAGTGAGCGCGCGCGCGTTGCCAAAACCCGCCACGGTATTGATCCGCGTCGCGGCCTCAGCGCCGCCCGTTACCATGACGTCCGCAAGGCCCGCTTCGATCATCATCGCGCCCGTTGCGATGGAGTGCGTACCCGTGGCGCATGCACTCGCGAGGTTGAAGGACGGCCCCATCAGCCCGAAGCGCATCGAGATCAGCGCGGCGCCACTGTTCGGCATCACACCCGGAATGAAAAACGGCGACACGGCGCGTGGTCCTCGCTCGCGGCTCTTCTCGATTTGCTGCTCGAAGATGTCCACCGAACCCTGACCCGTCGACATCAGGCAACCGATGCGTGTGCGCGAAACATCGCAGCCGAGGGAGGCACGCACTTCGCCGCCGGGAACGTCCGCTTTCATCAATCCGCCGAGCCCAGCGTCGTCCATCGCCTCGACCGCCGCAGCGAGACTGAACTGCGTCACGCGTCCGTAAATTTCCGTCTCTTTCTTGGAGAGGAAACGTTCCGCATCGAACTCCGTGACGCTCGCGCACACGTCCGAACGGAGGCCTTCGGTCGAGAACTCGCGGATAAACGAGACCCCGCTTTCTCCCGCGAGGAGCCTCCGCCAAAACGTAGCAACATCGTTGCCGAGCGGCGTGACAGCCCCGAGACCGGTAACGGCAACGCGTCGCGCCACGCTCACTCCTCCGCTAACTTGCGCTCGTCATTGCGGTCTTGAAGCGCTTTGCGCTGCGCCGCGAGCATCTCGTGGCGACCGATGTTCAGGAATTTCAGCACGGGCAAGTACACCTTGCGAATGAAGAGATCCCGATCCACTCCGCCTTGATCGCGCATCTGCAAAATGCGCGCGTCGTAGTCAGGCACGAGATCGACACCCGGCATCTTGAACTCAGCGAACACCTTTGCGAGATCGGCGAGCGTACCTTCGCGATCCTCTTCGAGCAGCGCCGTCACGACCTCTTGGTAGAAGCGCGTGTGGGCGATCTCGTCGCGCGCGATGAAGTCGTAGAGGGTGTAGAGGGCCTCGTCGCCTTCGCGCCTCGCGTAGTCGCGGTGCTTGACGTAGATGACGAAGGTCGCTTGCTCTTGCACGGCCCCGTAGCACGTCATTTGGCGCGCCGTCTTGAAGGGCGCCTCCCACGTCTTTTCAGCGATGACGTTGTAGTGGTCGAACCACTGGTCCTTCGTCCGCTTGCCCGACCGCATGAGCCATTCACCGAGGCCGAGCGAGTGTTTGCTCTCCTCGTAGCCCCAGTTGGCCTGCCACCATGCGCGACCGAACCACGGCCGCACGACGTTGATGCCCGACGCGACATAGTCGGGCAAGTACATCTCAACCGACGCAAACGTCTCGACGCAAAGCGCGAGGTCGTCCGAGCAATCCTTGTTGACCTTGTCCCAGGGGATGTCGTCAAAAAGGCTCCAGCGCCGTTCGCGCTCGGCCTTCTCGAAGAACTCCATGTAGATGCGGTAGAGCCGCTCTTCCATCCGGGTCACGGGTTCGCGCGTCATGGTCGTCGTTCCTCTTCGAAGTCAGACGAGCCGGTGCTCGACCTTGCTGCAGAGATCGCCAACGGTGACGATTTCGACGAGGTCTTCGTCGGGGATCTGCACGTTGAGCTCGGTCTCCATCTCGCCGACGATTTGCATCATCGACAAGGAGTCCACGCCAAGATCGGTAATCACGCTCTCGCGCGTGACGGTCTCGAAGCTTCGGCGATCGACGCGCTCGGCCACGGTCTTGAACAATCCTAGAAGGTCTTTTTGGTCACTCATGTTGGGTTCCTCAGTGAATCAGGCATCGAGACGGCGGAGCTCGTACTGCGCGAGCGAGCTGTAGAATTTGTCGAAGGCCGTCACGCACGTCGAGAGGTAGCGGTCGTAGTCGTCGAAGATCGCGTCGCCCCAGGTCGTGCGGATCTTCTCCTCGTGCAAGCGCATGCGACGAAGCCACTCGGCCGTCGTCCGTTGGTAGTCGCGGCGGTTCTGCTTCACGGTGATGACCTCCCAGTAGGGGTTTACCGCCTGCATGATGTCTTCGAGCCGCGGATTGAGTCCGCCGGGGAAGATCACGTGGGTGCAAAAGTAGATGTCTTCGAGGTCCTTGCGGTTGCGGGGGATGCGGTTGCGCAGGATGGTTTGAAGACCAAACCATGCGCCCGGGGTCGTTATCTCCCAGCACTTCTTGAAGTACGCGCGGTAGATGTCGACGGCCTTGCCGTCACGAGCCTCTTGGGGCGAACAGAGGTGGTCCATCATGCAGATGGAGATGAGGGCATCGAACTTCTCGTCGGTCTGCCATTTCATGAAGTCGGAATCGACGCAGCGAACACCCGGAATCTTGCGCGCGTTGACCTCGGCCGCCTGCGCCGACGAGAGCGTCACTCCAACCGCTTCCTTCACGCCGCGCGCGGTCGCGAGGTATTCGAGGCAAGCGCCCCACCCGCAACCGATATCGAGCACGCGCTTTTCAGAGGTGACCTTCGCAAAGTTCGATAAAACGGCCAGCTTATTGAGTTGCGCCGCCTCGAGCGATTGATTCTCCGACTCGTACGTGGCGCACGTGTAGTTCATGCGCTCGTCGAGCCAGAGACGAAAGAACTCGTTCGAGACGTCGTAGCTAACCTGAACTTCGTGTTTGTTTGAGCCCATGTGTCTCCGAAAATCGCTGCAGTCGAAAGGGTGAAAGCAAAAACTACGAGGTGGTCTTCACACGCGCGCGGGGCTCGATGATCGCGCTTTCGGAACGGGGGCGTTGCGCGGCACAAGAAGGTCGAGCTGACCGGCTTCGAGCCGCACCTTGGTGTCCCGACGCCGCACCTTGCCGCTGGAGGTCTTCGGCAAGGTGTTGCGCTTGATCAGCACGACCTCCGCCACCGGCAAGCCAAGCTCCGCACGGACGCGCAGCTTCACCTTGCTCGCGACCTCACGCGGGTCGATGGACGCGCTGTTCGCCTCCGCCACGACCACGCACTCTTCGCCGTCCACGCCGGCGCGGGCGAAGGCCACGCACTGCCCGGGTCGTAATCCATCGGTCTCGGACACGATGCGCTCGACGTCCTGCGGGTAGAAGTTCTTGCCGTGGATGATGATGAGATCCTTGGTGCGACCGCAGACGAAAAGTTCGCCCGCGACCAAGTAACCGAGATCGCCGGTGCACAACCACTCGCCATCGAGGACCTCCGCCGTCGCGTCGGGCTGACCGAAGTAGCCCGTCATGACGCTCGGGCCTCGGACCCACACCTCACCCACCATGCGCTCGGCCAAGCGTGCGCCTTCGGCACCGCGAACCTCGAGTTCGAAACCTGGTAACGGGCGACCGCAGGAGACGATCTCCGGTCCATCGGCGCCGTCCACAAGGACAGCCTCACCACGATGCATGGACGCGGCGTCGAGTTTCTCCGTGCGCATCACCTCAGCGGTGGACCCAAACGTGACGGCGAGGGTTGCCTCCGCGAGGCCGTAACACGGCAGGAGAGCCTCGCTCCGTAGGCCCTTCGACGAAAATCGCGCGACGAAGTTTCGCAGCGTTTCGGGTTGGATGGGTTCGGCACCGCAACCGATGGCCTTCAGGCACGAGAGATCCCATTCCCTCGACTGCTCGTCGCTGACGGCGCGTGCGGCGAGGGCGAAAGCGAAGTTCGGGGCGAAGGTGATCGTCCCTCGAAATTTATGGACTGCGTCGAGCCACAGCGACGGGCGCCGAATGAAGGTTAGCGTCGGGAGAAACTTGACCTCAACCTGTGCGAACGCCGGCGCGATGACGAAGCCGATGAGCCCCATGTCGTGGTAGAGGGGCAACCAGGTCACACCGCGATCCTTCGAGGTCGCGTGGAGCCCGTCGAACATGATCGCGTGGGCGTTGGCGCTCAAGTTTCGGTGCGAGACCATCACGCCCTTCGGCATGCGGGTGCTGCCCGAAGTGAACTGCAAGAACGCCAGGTCATCGATCGAAATCTCGCACGGGGCGACGGCCTTCTCGGGGAGATCGCCTTCGAGCTCGGCATCGAGAATCACCCGAACGCCGTCGGACACCGTACCCGCTTCGCGGGCCGCATCGACAAGATGCGCACGCAGCATCGGCTCAAGACTCGGCACGGTGACGAGCGCGCGCGCACCGGACGACGCAAGGATGTGCCGCACCGTCTCGCCATACGCTTCCATCTTGGCGAGGGTCATCGGCGGGTACATCGGCACCGGGACGAGGCCAGCCGTAAGCGCACCGATGAACGCGAGAACGAACGCGTCCGGATCCGGCAAGATGAGGGCGACTCTGTCCCCCTTTTTTAGACCGAGCTCGCGAAAGCGATTCGCGCGCTGGCACGCCCACTTCCAGAGTTCCGGAAAGGTGACCACGCGCTCGGTGCCGTCCACGCGCACGAACGTGTGCGCATGCTGCGTGTAGACAGAGTTGTCGCGGATCACCTCGACGAACGTGCGCATTGGAGACTCCTCGGAGGCGATGGGCGCCAACCGACGGGGACCTCCTAAGCGAATTTCGCGCCAGCGGGAAGGAGCCTTAAATTCGTGGGTAAAATCAGTAACTTGGCGAATTTATGAGCAGAAGCGACGAATTTTCGACACCCTGCCGCCAGGAGCGACCGCGTTGGCGCCCGGCACTCAATCCGCCGGCGGCGACGGGATCGGGGGCGCAAAGTCGTCGGGGATTTTGCGCTCCGCGTGTGAGCCTATCCCCTTGCCGCTCGGAACGGTATTCGGGGGGCTACCGAGACCCACTTGCTCCGCGCTGAACGTGCCCGCACCGCGAAGAACCTCTTTCGCGTCGAGCTGCCATGACGTGCTCAGGTTGATCCCCGACACGACGACGGCGGGCTTTTTCGTTATCGCATCTGCTGGAAGGTTCGCAAACGCGAACGTGCCGTCCGGCTGGTCGACGATGCAACCCTCGATGGTGAAGCTGAAGCCCACGTCGCTGTCCGCATCGGCGATGAAGTCCACGTACTCGTCAACGGTCCCCGCCTTCTCGGAGGGCGAAGCGCATGCGGGCGTTGGCAGGGTTCGGCACACTTGGGTCGCCGTGCAGGTCAATCCGTAAGGAGCGCAGTCCGCCGCCTTGTTGCGTTCGCCGTTCGTCATCTGAATAACGAACGCACCGGTCGTCGGCTCGACCCGCATCTCGGAGAGGAGCTGGATCTGCGCGGGGACGGGTTTGTCGACCGTGATCAGCCAAAAATATTTCCCGAGCGCCGGAAACTTCGTCGCCTTGCCGCCCGCGCTGCAGCTGAGCTGATAACCGAACTTGACCACCTGACGGGCGGTCCAGTGATTGCCTTTGTCGTCGGAGAGGCCAGCATCGATGACAAGCGCGAGCTGCGGCCCGATCGGCGGTGGCGAGGGAAGCTTCATCGAATACGACGTACGCGCCCCATCGAGTGTCCCCGTGCCCAGCGCTTCATCGGCGCTGTCGAAGAGCACCGCGAGCTCGGTATCGGGGTCCGGGTCCTCGTCGAAGAGGTAACCCTCTGCGTCGATCTCGTAACGCACGACCCGTGCACGCAACGACGCCGGAACGATCGGCTCGGAGAACTGCAGGAGAACAGGCTGATACGGGTCGACGAGCACACCGTCAGTGATGCCCACGATCGTCGTGGCTGGTGGGTTGTCGACTTGGAAACAACCGGAGACGATAGGCGTCACGGCGAGCGCCAAGATCGCGATGAGACGGGAGCCGAGGAGTCGATCTACCATGGTGGTTCCGATCAGAAGAACGCCGTCGTGCGGCCCTGGACGAGCATGCTGCGGGAGACGCGACCGTTCACGTCTTGGAAGGCATCGCCCGCGAAGAGCACGGCCGCCTCGACGTCGAGCGCGAAGTGGTCGAGAAAGCGCCATTGAGCCCGCGCATCGAGCTCGACGCCGTAAAAGTTTCCCGGCTTCCCGCCGACGAAGTTCACCAGATCGTCGCCGATGTTTTGTCCATCGCGACGGGTCAGCGACTGCACCGGGTCGAGCACCGGCGCCGGAGCCCAAGCGACCAAAACACCACCGCGAAGCAGCACGCTCTCGTGGGGGCGCACGTCGAGCTGAGGGAAGATCGCGATGGCGTCGGTGAAGGAGCCACGCGTGTTGATGCGCTCGGCTGGGAAGGTGTCCGCTCCGAGCCTGCGGGTGATTTCAACCGCCGCCGACGACGCGCGAGCCGACTGAAAGTACAGCGCGTGCTCGAACATCAAGAGGCCGACGTTGGTGTCTTCGGCGAAGCGGAACTGCGACAACGGCGTGCCGGATTGAGGGTCGGAGTCACCGGAGGCGTAATCGAATTCGACGTAGGCGGAGAACCGCGGCTCGTCCCAGCGAGCGACGGCGCGGGCGCCAAGCTGCGCTATCTGTTGCGGCACAACGGGGTCGTTGGTGATGAGCGAATACGCCGCGGCCACCTCCTTGGTCGTGCCGAGATTGGCAACCATGTCGACGCCCGCGTGGAATCGAGAGAGCTTGAAGGCCGCTCGACCACCGAGCGTGTTGACCCGCGTCTCGTAGCTCTTGTTCCAGCGGTGCGCGTAGAAGAGAAGCAGCTCGAGATCACGGAGGCGACCGGCGATGGGCTCGATGAAACGCAACGCCACAGCCCCCTGGTTTACGTCATCGGTGATCACCACGGGGTTGCCGTTCGAGATGCGGTCAAACATACCGATCAGCAGGAGACCCTGGTTTTCATCGGTATTTCGGGCATCCTTCGGCTTCGCGGCCTCGAGCGGTTTGGTCGCAAAGAGGATGCGATCAACGCTGTCGCCGGTATAAGCCACGCCGAAGCGGTTGCGGCGACCGTCGCCGTCGGTGTTCTGGATCCCCATGCCGAACGACATCGGCTGCCGCCCGATGCGAAGCGCTCCGACGGGCGTGTTCACCTGAGCGAAAAGTCGACGCACTTTGACGGGCGACGCTTCGCAGAGACCCCAGCCGTACGAGTTCGGGTCGAGCGGGTCGGCGCCAGGTCGCGCGAGCACGCATGCCTTCGTGTTGTTGGGCGAGCGAATCGTTACCTTGAGTCCGCTGTCCGCGGCGGGCGTGCCGCCAAACGCGCCATTGTCGCCGAAAAGCACGCCGTCGAGGAGGTCGAGCGACGTGGTGAGCTTGACCTTCTCGGCGTAATCGATCGTGCCACCGATGCGCAGGCGGTGCTCCATCACGTTGAAGCGAGTTTGGTCCTCGGTCGTCAGCGACAACGGATCGACGTAGATGAACTGAGCGCGGTATTCCGCGTCCGCAGTGACTCCGATGCCGCCAATCTCATGGCGTTCCGGCAACTTCTCGGGGTCGGCGTCGGCCCATGGCTCGATCGCGAATGCGTTGCCCGCGAGGAGGAGACTGGCGAGGGCGGCGGCCGCTTCGATGCGCACGGCCGAACGCTACAGCAGAACGGCGGTCGGGCGGTTGCGAAACGGTCGGGCTTGCGTAGGTGGGCTTGGCGAACGCGTCGGCGAACGCCTCATCAGGGAGCGTGCCGGGCGGCGATGCGCTTGCGTTGGGCCGCCAAGTCGAGACGTTGCTGGCGGCGTGCCTGAGCTTCCTCGCAGCGTTGCTTCTCGAGGCCTGTCTCGGGCGCAAGCGCGCGAACCGCGCAAGGCTTGCCTTCGCCGTCCAAGGCGACGAACGTCAGGTAGGCGCTCGCCGCGTGAACGCGTAGGCCGGTGAGCATGTCTTCCGCCTCGACGCGCACGCCAACTTCCATCGACGTCCGGCCGACGAAGTTCACCATGCCGCGCAGGTTCACCATTTGGCCCTGACGGACTGGCATCACGAAGTCCAACTGGTCCATCGAGGCGGTCACGACCGCCCGTCGGCAATGACGCTGCGCGCAGAGCGCCGCACAGATGTCGACCCAGGACATGATCGTTCCGCCGAACGCCGTGCCAAGGGCGTTGGTGTGCTGCGGCAGCACGATCTGATTCATCTCGACGACGGTGTTCGACGGGGCGTTCGGTTCGATCAGGCTCATGGCGGGGAATTGAAAGTTAGTTGAGGGGCGGTTCGTTGCGCGTAGCTTCGGTGACGAGCGCCCGAATTTCTTCGGCGTCCTCGGCATCCGGCACGGCGCGCAGATAGGCGGAAAGGTCAACGCGAGCTGCGCGATGAGCTCCGAGCTGGAGCGCGTGTTTGCCCCGATCGCGGCGATGGTGCGGCTCCCCCGCGACGTCGACCAGCCGGTCGCAGGCCACGAGCGCCCGAGCGGAATCGCCCCCTCGTTCGTAAACGTGCTTCAAGTTCACGAGCATGCGAACCGCGATGGCCCGCGCATCGACCGGCTGAAGGTACGAGGCGAGCGCGTCGACATCGAGCGCACCGTCGCGGCTTGCGGAGCGTGCCTGGGCGTCGAAACGCTCGGCGAGGGTTATCAGCTCATCGCGCGACAAGGCTCTGCCGCCATGAAAAGGGTCGACAAAGTGCCCACGAGCACCTCCCACGCGAACGAGGAAGTGCCCGGGAAAGCCAATGCCTTCGACGGCGAGACCCACGCGCCGCCCCACCGCCATCATCACCACGGCGAGCGAGATCGGGATCCCTACGCGGCGCACAATGACCTCGTTTAGGTAGCTGTTGCGCGGATCGTAATAGCTCTCTTCGTTACCGCGAAACCGGAGCTCGCCGAAGAGTCGAGCGTTCAGGAGTTTGATCTGCGAGTTGAGGCCATTCTCGCGCTTCACGTGATCGACTAACGGGGCAGCGAACGCGTCGAGTTCCGCACGCTGCCGCGCGACGTCGAGCCCCGGGTACGCATCGGCGGCGATGGCGAGCGCCACCTCTTCGATGAGTGGATCTTCCTCGGCGAGTACCCGGAGAAGGTGACCTCGACTCATCATCCGACCCTTGCACGATTCCTTTCGGTACTGCAACCTCTCCTCATGCGCGTCGGTGAACCCGTCGATCCAAGGCTTGCGTGGATTCGAACGCTAACGCAGCTCGAAGCCGCACGTGCAGAGTGCCTGCCTGGACGACGCGTGCGCGCTCTTGGCGAGGCGGGGCGAGCTCTTGGTGACGAGCTTCGAGCGAACGGGCGGGTACTCGGTGTCAAGACGCTCGACAACGCGACGCTCCCCTACCCGACGCGCTTCGCCTTCAACGGCGCGGTTCCGTTGCCATGGCCGTTCGTCATCATGACCCACCGGACATTGCTCGTCCGCGTCGCCACCGAAGACGGCGTAAAGCAGCTGCTCTTCAATCCGACCGATAGCGAAGCCGCGCGTAATACGCCCTTTTTTCGCAATCTCACCGCCTCGCTGGCGACGCGCTTTCCGTTTGCCGAGCGGCTGCTGACGAAGAACGTCGACAGCCTCGAGGTCCAGCTCAGCCGGATTGGCGTCCGGCCCGACGAGATTGACGTTGTCGCCTTCGACCATTTTCACACGCAAGACCTCCGCTCGATTTTGGGCACAGGGGATGGAGGGCGGTTTCCGAACGCGCTCCTCCTCGCCCCTTCGAGCGAGTGGCGCGAGTGGGACGCGCTTCACCCGATGCAGCGCGCCTGGATGATTGAAGACGGCAAGCGTGGAGTGCCGGCGAGCCGCGTCGTTACCTTCGATGAGGACCTGGCGCTCGGCGAAGGGTGCCTCCTTTTGCGGACGCCGGGGCACACGGTGGGCAACCAGACCCTCTTCGTGCACGGGAAAGAAGGCGTCTTCGGCTGCTCGGAAAACGGCTGCAGCGCAGACAATTGGTCGCCAACGGCGTCACGCATCCCCGGCCTGCGTCGGTATGCGACCGACTACGACGTGGAGGTCATTCTCAATTCGAACACGCCCGAGTACGGCGGCGCCCAGTACGCCTCGATGGTGCTTGAACGCAACGTCGTCGACGCGGTACCTGGGGACCGCGAGCTCGTGCAAATGTTTCCATCGAGCGAGGTTACGGCGAGCGCCGTGGCCCCACTGATTCGACCGCGCATCGAGTTTGGAAACCGGGACTCGGGCGTATTCGCGGGACCATGAGGCCGCTCACGCTCCGGCTCGAATCTCAGCGCTTCGAGAATTTGTAAGCGTAGAGCACGCCCACGGGGTCGTCGGACGGCGTGCCTATCAAGCGATTCTTGAGGAGGCGCTGCACACAGGTCGCGGCCTCCCCCGTCACTCGCTGCGCCCGCATGACCTCGACGCCTTCGGCGCGCCCGCGGTCTCGGACGAGGAACTGAACATCGAGACGCCCCGAATCCCCCGTCAGACCGCCATGCACCGCCACGCAATGCGCGACAGCCTCGCGGGTCTTCTCAAGGGCTTCCTCGAGTCCTTCGACTCTACCACCCGTAAGCTTCGCCTTCGACAGCGCAACCTCGGGGGGCAACGCGGCCTCCTCGGCGGCCGCAGAAACGGCGCCGAGGAGCAGGATTGGAAGAATTAAGAAAGCAATCCGCATCGCCAGAAGCTTCAGCGACCGAGCGCTTCGGCGCGGTTCACGATGCGAGGAGTGATGAAGATGACGAGCTCGCCTCGGGAGTCGCTCGCACGACGGCGCTGGAAGATCACGCCGATGACAGGAATGTCACCAAGGAGGGGAATTTGGTCGACGTTGCGGCCGGTGTTGCGCGTGTAGATGCCACCGATAACCGCCGTGTGACCGTCGCGAACGATGAGGTCGGTCTCGGCCTCGCGACGCAAGATCGTGGGATCGCCGCGAGCCGACGTTTGGTTGAAGTCGGGCTCGTCTCGGTTCACGCGAACGTGCATCGAGACGCTGCCGTCTGCCGTGACGTGCGGGATGACGAGGAGCTGCAAGCGCGCCTCTTGGAAGACGGTCTGCACGCCTTGCGCGCTGACCTGTGAGAACGGAATCAACGTGCCTGTGACGATGCGCGCTTCGTGATTGTCGAGGGCGAGAATGCGCGGGCTCGAGACGACGCGAAGCATGCCGTTCGTTTCGGCCGCCGAGAGGCGCACCGCGAGATTCACGGTGTTGTCGATCGAGCCAAGCGTGAGGCCGAGAGCACCACCCGCGCCGGTACCGACGGTGGCAGGCAGATTGATAGCGAAGTTCGGGTTCGAGACCGTGTTGACCCTCGGCGAGAGGCCGGCCGTCGGGGTGTTCGCGTCGCTCGCGCCACCGACGATTCCGATGGAAGACGGGAACGCCGTCCCGGTCTCGTTGCCCGTGCCTGGACTGAAGGCGACATCGCCGCCCCACTGGATGCCGACGTCGCGCTTGAAGGTGCTGGTCGCCTCGACGATGCGCGCTTCGATCAACACCTGGGGAGTCTGCGTGTCGAGGGCTCGGATCAGCTCCTCGATGCGGTTCAAGTTACCGGCAACATCCTGCGCGACAATCACGTTGGTGCGAGGGTCAACGGTCAGCGAGCCGCGCGGAGACACCATCTCCTTCGCACGGGCAGCCATGTCGGCGGCTGTCGCGTACGAAACCGGGATGAGTCGAACCTCGAGCGGCTCGAGCAACAGGCGGCTTCGGAGCTCCTTTATTTTGAGTTCGCGTTCCTGAGCGAGATCGGCGGCGAGCGCGATGCGCACGATGTTGCCGCGTCGCTCCATTCCAAGCTTTTTCGCTCGCAAAATCGTCTCGAGGGCATCATCCCACGGGACATTCTTCATGCGAATCGTGACGTTGCCTGCCACGTTGTCGGCCGCAACGATGTTGACGTTGCCGACGTCGGCGAGGATGCGAAAGACATTGTGAATGTCCGCGTCCTTGAGGTCGAGATCGACGCGGCGGGTTGCCGAGCGCGTGCGCTGTTCGTCGACTTGCATTGGGGTCGTCGGGAATGCACCTGCGCGATCGGGCTCACTCTTCCATTCGGAAGCGTCCGCAGAAGCGGCGGCAGTCGGGTCGTTCGCGACCGCAGTTCCGAACGGAACGCTCGTCATGACGGGTTCGCTTCCGAGCGTCTTGGTGCGCCTTGCGATGCCACCGTCTGGCGCCACGCCGGTCAGGCTCGGGGCGTGACGCCCCTTCGCGAACACGTAGTGCAGCGCGCTGCCTTGCTTCACGACGACACCCGTCGCGTGGGCATCGTGGTCGACGTCGATCACGACCTTCCCGTCCTTGCGATACGTGCTAACCGCGTGAACGACACCACCGAAGGCACCCACGTCGAGCGTACGCACAAGAGCCGTCGGCACGGCCGTGGCATCCAACTCGAGAACCGAGCGGGTCGGGGAGCGGCCGTAAGTCAAAAAGGCTGGTGTTCCGCCGAGCTCGATCACGACTCGATCTTGAACTTCACCCCGGTCGAAGCGCACGTCGCGCAACTGCACAAGGGACGCAGCGGCCGTGGGGGTGGCCGCGGGCACAGCCGACGGCGCCAACGTAGGGCCCGTCTTCTCCGCCGGCGAAAGCTGGGCCCGAAGGCCTTCCTTCGTTGTGGTGATGCGATAGCTCGCGGGCTTCATCAACTGAATCAGCACGCGCGTAGTGGAGACGCCGTCGACTTGAAAGGCCTGGGTCATGACCCCGCCGACGACCCCGCGAACGTCCGTAATCGCAGCCTCGGCCGCGCTTACGGTGGCATCGCGGATGTCGATCGTGATGCGACGACCGTCACGGCCGACGTGTGCCGTAAAGTCGGGCTCGCAATCGCTCCGTACGATGACCTCACTTCCACCATCCGGCAGTTCGAGTAATTTTACGGCGGAGATGAGGCACGTAGGTGCACCTGCGCTCGCGTTCGTACTGAGGGTCGCGCACATCAGCATCAGCGCAACTAGGAGCGCGCCACGCACCACGCCCACGCTCCCCATTCGCATTGTTCCGACGGCTTCAGGACGCATACGGTTTGGACGATAGTGGCGAGGCAAGACGTGGGCCTAATTACTGGTGTCCGAAGCCGCGCGGGCAGGCGCGAGTCAGGAGCCGCCGTGACTTGCGCCCGCGGGGTAGAGCGGCAGCACGCGCGTCGTGCGAGCGATCTGCGGACGCGCGGTGTCTTCGCGTACGAAGACGATGTCGTCGGGGCGGATCCGGTCAACCTTCCAGTTGACGGGGATCTCTTGATTCTCGCTGCCCCCAAGGCTCACGAGCTCCGCCCTTCCGACGAAGTCCCCGGTAAACAGGATCCAACCGTAGCCCTTCGGATCGACCAGCATCGCCCGGTCTTTCGAGCGCGTGATGATGGCCACCAGCTTGAGCTCGTCGAGCGCAAACATCGACGCTTTCACTTTGCGGCCAATTTCGCGACTGACGTCATCGACCGGCCGGATGAACACGCTCGAGTACTCCCGGTACGGGTCGCGGGACTCGTCGGACTCGATGAAGTCCGCTTCGGAAAAGGCCACCGGCGGCGGTTCCCCAGACTTGCCTGCCTTGCCGTCGGCCGAGCCCGAGGCTGCCGGCGCTGAGTTGCCAGCGTTTTCATTGGGCATCGCGACCTCTTCGGCGCAACCAACGGAAAGCAGGACGAGCATCATCGAGAGGGTCTGGCGTCGCGGGGCTGAACCCGCTCGACGAAAAAGATCCGAGGACAGCGGGCTCATTCTTTCTTCTCCTCAGCTGCGGGCGGCGCCGCGCCGTGCTCACCCTCGGGCGGTGGCGCACCTTCGGCGGCTTGACGGCGCTTCTTGCCCTTTTCATTCTTCGCCAGCGCGCGGAAGGCCGTCGCGAGGCACTCGACCGTGACCATCGTGCCCTTGTCCTCCGAACTTGCCTTCGCCTCGGCGCCGCCATCCTTCACGTGGACGGTGATGTTTTCCATGTTGATGATCCGGTCGACCATTCCGATGCCGTGGAAAAACTTCGCGACTTGGTGGAACTTGCCCTCGAGCTTCAGCTGCATCGGAACGCGGGCGTAAAACTCTTCTTTCTGTTCTTCGCCAGGAGCCCAGCTTGCGAGCGTGGCCCCCGAGATCGTCGCGACGCTCTGGATCGTGGAGAGAAAGGTCGGCATCTCTGCGTCATCCGGCAGGACCTTCTTCTGCTTGCGTGCAAGCGCTTCGAGGCGCGCCTTCTCAGCGAGGTCTTTGTTGTACTCACGCTTCGCCGCTTCCGCGTCGTTCAGCTTCGCCTGCTGCTCTTCGAGCTCGGTCGCTTTCGTCGCGAGTTCGCTCGAGACGTCGCCGAAGAGGACGAAGAAATACGCACCGGCGAGGACGACGACGAACCCGATTCCAATCGCGAGCTTGATAGCGATCGACAGCTCGCCGATTCGCCCTTTGAGCTTGAGCGAGGCCATCAGTATTTGACCTTCACTTCGAGAGCGAATTTGACCATGTCGAGCTTCGTCGTGCCTTCACCCGAGCGATCCTGCGAGCCCTCTTTCAGCTTCACTTCGTGGAAGTAGCGCGAGAGCTTGAGGCGCTGAGCGAATTCGTAAACGTCACCGCCGTCACGCGCGAGTCCTTCGATCGTGACGACACGCTCTTGCTCCGCGTAAGTCGTAAGCCAAACGCGGCGTGGGTCCCAGCCGGGGTTGAAAACGGCCAGCGGATTATCTAGCTTTTGCTGGTCCAATTGCTCCTGATCGACCGTCGGCCCTTTGCCTTTGGTGAGGACGTGCGAGAGCTCGAGCAGCGCACTCGTCGGCCCTTTGCGTGCGAGATTGAGCTTGTTGATGGCGTCCTGACGAGCACGCATCACGCCGAGGTCCTTCTTCAACTGATCGTGATTCTTCACGAGCTCGTTGATGTCGTTTACCTGAGTTGCGAGCTGCTCGACTTTTCCGACAGCCACCGCCACCTCATCGAGCTTCGTCTGGTGGAAGAAGAATAGGCCGATTATCTCGAGGACGACGGCAGCCATCACGAGGAGGAGCCAGCGTTGTCCCCCCTCGGTGGAAGAGCGTCGCTCGATCGCGTTCGGGAGTAGATTTACGCGAATCACGCCCGCTTCTCCTTTGATTTACGCATCGCGAGCCCGAGCGCCACGGAGAGCTGTGAGGCTCGTGGAGCGAGGGCTTGCTGGTCGATTTCTTTTTCGATCGGGATGCGCTCGAGGGGCTGCATCACCTCGGCCGGAACAGGCGAGCGTCGCTCGATCGCGTTGACGAGTTGGGGCAGATTGGCGGTGCCTCCCGTGAGAAATATTCGCGAGATTCGCTCTTCGCCGCTCGTCGCGAGAAAGAAGTCGAGTGAGCGCTGGATTTCCCCAGCCAAGGTGTCGCACGCCGAGTCGATCACCTGGAAGACCTTCGGAGGCAGCACACCCGCCGATTGAGGCTGAGACGCCTGGATTTTCATATCCTCGGCCTGCTCGAAGGGCACGCCCACTTGCTTCACGATCTGCTCGGTGAAAAAATTTCCGCCGTTCGTGATGTCACGAGTGAAGGCGCTCGCACCGCGAGAGACGACGTTGATCGAAGCCTGGGTTGCGCCCACGTTGATGATCGCGAAGGTCTGGTCGGGCGCGAGTCCGCGGTTGTATTCGAATAGGTTCTGAATCGTGAAGGCGTCGATATCGACGACCATCGGCTTTAGCTTTGCTTGCTTCGCGATCTGAACATAATCATTGATCTCATCGCGCTTTGCCGCGACGAGGAGGAGGTCCATTTGTCCCGCATCGGCACGGCGGCGGAGGACCTCGTAGTCCACGTTCACGTCCTTGATATCGAATGGAATGTGGTTCTCGGCTTCCCACTGGATCTGCTCGTCCAGCTCAGCCGTGGTCATGATCGGCACGGTGATCTTGCGACTGATGACGGATTGACCGCTGACGCTGAGCGCGACCTCGCGTTGCTTGATTTTCGCGTCAGCGAACGCACGACGTAGCCCATCGACGACGGCCTGCGAGTTCATCACGTGGCGGTCGACGATGGTCTGCGGCTCGAGCGCGCAATACCCCATCCGAAAGAGCGAGAGCCCTTTCCGAGTTTCTTTCAACTGAACGACTTTGATCGAAGTGGCGCCGATGTCGACGCCAACGAGCGGCTTGCCCTCCGACATGGCGGGTCCTCCTCCGGGGCTCAGCACATCCTTTGGGAGTGCTACCCACGAAGTTTGGCACCAGACCGGGTCATCGGGCAAAATCCACGACGCGAGTGACGCAGATTCAGTGGTAAAACTGCTCCTGCGCCGCGCGCGCCGCATCCGGTGCCATGCCTTTCTCCCCTGGCCCGTCTTAGAACCGTATGCCCCTCATCGTCCGCGCGCTCTGCTTCGCCTTGACGGCGTTCCTCGTAGCTTCCATCGCCGAAGCGCGCCCAGGAGTGCCCGCGGCACGGGCCCATCCGAGCCCGGAGATCGTCCACGTCGTGCAGTCGGGGCAATACTTGAGCCTCATCGCGAAGCGCTACCACACGACCTCCGAGGCCATCCGCAAGACGAACGGGATCGCCCCCGCAACGACGCTGAGACCAGGCACAACGCTTCACATTGCCGAGACCCCCGAGCATGCGGCGTGGCGCGACCGGAACGAGCTGCGCGTAAAAAAAGATGACCTGACCCGGCCGAAACCGACCGAGGCAGACAAGGCCCCTGAGCGCGAGAAGGCCCCTGAGCGGGACAAGGCCCATGAGCGGGGCAAGGCGCCTGAGCGGGGCAAAGGCCGCGAACTTATCGCCGACGGCTCCGGTGAAGGCGAAGGCCTCAATCCCCATCGCAAGGCCGCCGAGGAGGGGACGCCTTCGACCTTGAACGCCGACAAGTGGGCAAAGAAGCCGGCCCGCCCCGGCCACGTGGTGGTCTCGCGTTTCAACGACACCTTCCGGGGGACGCTGCGAGCGAGCAATGGCCACGTGGTCGCGAAGTCGGCGGAGAAGCTCGACTGGCTCTTGCGTTCAAACAAGGCGAACGAGCAGATGAAAACGGATCGGCGCCTGCTCAAGCTTTTGGCGCAGGTGAGTGACCGGTTCGGCAGCCGGGAAGTGGTCCTCGTCAGTGGATATCGCCCCTACTCGCCGAAGCAATTCACCAAAAATTCCCGGCACAATCACGGCGAGGCCATCGACTTTCGTATCGCGGGCGTGCCCAACATCGCCCTCTACGAGTACTGCCTGACGCTGCCGCAGGTGGGCTGCGGCTACTACCCGAACAGCTTGTTCATCCACATGGACGTACGCCTCCTGAAGACCCGCTGGGTTGACTTCTCGCGACCCGGCGAAGCGCCGAGCTACGCACGCTCGAAGCCGATCCTGCTGCACAAAATCGAGCGCGTTTCGCCGGCCATTCGCGACGCGGAAGAGGACGACGATCCCGAACCCGACGACGACTGACGCCTGGTCGGCCGGAGTGAAGTCCGCACTCCCGAACGAACCGAACGCATGCAGGCGCGCTGCGGTTTACAAATCGTCGTAGATGTCTTTGGGCTTCGCGGCGGGAGCGGCGCCCGCTGCCGGAGGTGGCGCCGCGACCGGGTTGCGAAATACGGGCCGAGCCGGGGCAGCCGATGCCGTCGCGGAGGGTTGGGCCGTCACCGGAGGCGCGGCCAGCGTGTAGTCACGCTGCGTTTGGCCTGCTTTCACATCCGCGGTGTCCGGGCTCTTTTGCTGGCCTCGAACCGCTATTGCCACAATCGCCCCGAGCAAGGCGAGCGCAGCAACAACCAAGAGCGCAGTCATGAACCAGCGGGAGCCGCCGGAGGCTTGGGCCTCGAGCGGAAGCGGCGCCTGCGGGGAAGGATTTGTGATCGTCAGCGGCGCTAGCTGGGCTACCAAAGCGGCCGGCGGCATGCTCGGGGTTTGAAGCCAAGGGCTGGCCCCACAAAGGGCCGTATCCACCGGTTCGGAACGTTGCGACGTCGCCCCTGACGACTCAACCGGGCGGCCAAGCCAAGGGCTGTCCGCGGGCGCAAGCGTCACGTTGGCGCTCGGAGTTCCAGACGGCACGTCGGCGGAATGAAGCTCGGCGCGAGGTGCCGGCGCGCTCGCCGCAAAAGACGCGAGCGGAGCGAAAGACGAGAGAAAGCTCGTGAGCGGCACGAGAGCACCCGGGTGACCGAGCTGCGCAAGCGCGGAGCGCCTCGGCAAGACGACTCCGTCGGCCGCCGAGATCGTGATCGGTCGGGCCGCGGGCGGCGAGTGATTCGTCGCGACACGCTGGAACGGCAGCGCCGAATCGAGCAGCGGAAGGTTATCGGGCATCAAATCGCTCGGGGTCCGAGTCGGGTCGTCAGTCGCGTCGACTCATGGCGTCAGCGTGGCTTAGCCTATCACTGTCGCGGGAAGAATTCGACAGCACGGTGAGTCGCGCTCACTCGGCCAAGAGCGAGACCTCGATGGTCCGCGCCCGCGTGCCGTCGGGCGCCACGAGCCGAACCCGCTGCATCGCATCGACGATGCAGACCTCGACCACCGTCGGCAGTTGCGCGTCCGAACGAAGAGCCGCGCGCTGCAAGCGGCCCCCGACGAGGGTTGCACGAATGGCGATCCGTCGAGCGAATCCGCTCGGTGGTAGACACGCCTGCGCGCGCCGCACCTGCCGCTCGAGCTCCCCGAGGAGGTGCGACGAGAGCTCCGTTTCCATCGCGACCGCGGCATGGCGTTCGCCCAAGCCGCCCCCGCCGCCGGGCCGATTTTTGTCGGCGTCATCCGGTTCGGGCTCGTGCTCGTGCTCGCCGTCGGGGTCATCCTCGCTCGTGGGGGCACGCTTTGGTTCTGGAGGATGAACGGAGGCGTCCGGAGTCAACGGAGGCGGAGGCGGAGGCGGAGGCAGAGGCTTACGCGGAGGCGGAGGCGGGCTCTCGGGGAGTGGGCTGCCCGTCTCATGACGATGCACCTCGGGGGTGAACCAGGCGTCCTTGCCGCGGCTCCGCACGCCGTCTATCCGCTCGCGAGCGAGTGCGAGCCAGGCGGCGAGAGGCTCGGCGTCTTCACGCAACAATTCCATGTTCACGAGCCAATCGCGCACGAGCTGCGGGTCGGAGTTCCACAGCGCGAGGGCCGCATCGACCTCGCCAAGCGCCACCGTGAAGGCGGCTCGCCGTTCGAGCCGTACACTGTCGCCGGGTGCCTCGAGCAATTCCGCATCGACGGCGTCCAAGCCCCGTTGAATGAGAGCGCGAGAAGCTTGAAGCCTCGCCTGTTCCGGAGCGGCGACGGTGGTCTTCGGGGACGCAATGGACGGCTCCGGCTTCCGCGGACGGGCCGCACCGTGCACGCCACACCCGGCGAGAACCGCGAGGGCAATGGCGCTGCGCGCGACGACCCGACTGAGCCGCGCGTAGCGCGAGCCAAGCTGGTTGCGGGGGCTAACTTCCATAGTCGTGGATCGTCGCTATCACGAAAGCGGCAGCGAACCCGAGGGGACTCTCGCCCGGTGCGCAGGCGACGCGCTTTGGTGTAAGCTCGCGGTCGCAATGAGCGGTTCGGTTCGCGAGAACGCCCCCCCAGACCCAGACGGTTCGGCGGATGAGCCCCCCGTCACACGCGACCGCGTCGTGCGTGCGCTCGCGGACGACGACACGTTTCGAGTGATTGTGGCTGTCACGACGGAGACGGCGCGGGGGGCCATCGCCGCGCAGCAAGCCACCGGCGCAACCGCGCGTCACTTCGCAGAATTGCTCACCGGTGCCGTGCTCGTGCGCGAGACGATGTCGCCACACCATCGCGTGCAGGTCGTACTTAAAGGCGCGGGGGGCCGTGGCAGCCTGGTCGCCGACGCGCACCCCGATGGGATGACGCGCGGCCTCGTGAAGCGCCCGGATGGCGACGACGACGTCACGTTCGGCCCGGGCAATTCACTCCTCGTCATGCGCGGGGGCGCACAAGGCATGTACCGCAGCGTGACGGCCCCGCCCGAAGGTGGAGGCGTCGCGGAAGCATTGATGCTCTACCTCCAGAGCTCCGAGGAGATCATCAGCGTCATCGCGGTCGGCACGCACGAAGCGGAGGACGGGGATCACGCGTGGATCCACTGCGGAGGCTACGTGGTCCAACTCCTCCCCGGTGCGGCGCGCGGACCGCTGATGGTGATGACCGAGCGTCTCGCGGCGATGCCCTCCGTCGGCGAGTTGCTGGCGAATGCGGGCGGCAACGCGGATGAATTGCTAGCGGAACTTTTGTACTTGATGCCCCACGCAAAGCTTGGCGATTCGAACGTGCACCACGGCTGCTTGTGCGACGAGCGCGCCGTCCTCGCGAGCCTCGCCACACTGCCGCGCGAAGACCTGATCGAACTCACCATCGGCGACGATGTCCTCGAGATTGCGTGTGATTACTGCACGAAGGACTACGCGATTCGCAGCACTCAACTGCAGGGCCTCCTGGCGCCGAGTTGACGATGCTTTCCGTGCGTTCGTGCACTCTCGCGCTCTTCGGTGTCGTCGCATGTGGCGCGCATCAAGCAACTCCGCGACTCGAGACGTCCACGCCTCCTCGCGTCACGTTCACCCCCATCGCAGCGTCGGCATCGCCGCCCGCGAGCGCGCCGAGCGTCCGACCGAGTGGGTCCGCAAGGGCCGCGCCAGAATCATCCGAAGTCGCACCACCGCCCGGGGCCGCAACGGCTCACCGCGAGCTTCCACGCGGGACCACGGTCCTCCACGTCGGAGATTCGATGGCCGACGCCTTGGGCAAGGACCTCAAGCTCGAGCTCGAAGGGCGCGGCATTCGCAACATCCTCAGCGCAAAAGAGGCCACGTACATCCCGCAGTGGGCGAGCAAGTTCGACTCGATGGGATTTCGAGGCCAGCTCAAAGTCCACAATCCTGACCTCGTCATCATCACGCTCGGTGGAAACGAGCTCGCGATGCCGGACCCTCGCGAACGCGCTGAACCGGTGCGCGAACTGGCCAAGGCCGTAGGCGCTCGGCCGTGCGTGTGGATTGCGGCGCCGTTGTGGCCGGGTGCCCAAAACACCGGGCTCTTCGAGGTGATCCGCGCGAACTGTGCGCCCTGCGTGTTCGTGGACACGAACGCACTCATCAAGCTCGAGGTCCTCGCCGCGGACGGCGTCCATCCAACGCTCGCGGAGCGCAAACGCTGGGCTCACTTCATGGTGCGTTGGCTCGAACACAACCGCGATCCTGTCGGCCCGCAACCGTGGAGCATCCTCGCGTCGATCTCCGCTCCGCCGGACGAATGACTCCGCCTCGCCGACGCGCACGCCGCTTACGCCGCGCAGCTCCTCACTTGCTGTAGAAGCCGCCGCCGAAAGAGCCGCCACCGAAAGAGCCGCCGCATTCGTCGAGCATGACCAACAGCGCGAGCACGCCCATCACGAGCACAATGATGACACCAAGGCTGCTGCACCCCGAAGCGCCAGGCGCTCCATTGTTATTGCCCAACCCCGGCGAGCCCTTCGCGACGACGCCGAAAGGGACGAGCTCTTTCGGATGCACGGGCCCGCAGAACGAATAGACGACTTCCGAAGGGCTCGCCTCGCGACTGACCTTGCCGCTCGACCCCCTGTACTCGCTCGCTTCAACGCTTTCGCCGATCGCGACTTTCCAATAAAATTCCCCGACGACGTGATCGACACGCGCACGCACCGTCTGCGCGTGGCGGTAATCTTCGCCGCGAAAACGTAGCGCGCCGCCGCCCTCGGCGATCTCTCCGACCTCGATCGGCGTGGCCAGCGACCAAACGCCGTCCTCCTCGACCAACCACCAATACCCAACGCTCGCTCCGCCCCAGAGCAGGTACTCCTTCCAAGGGTAGCGCTCGCCGTCGACCAGGCACGACCGAGCCACAAAGCCGCAACACACGACGCGAATGCCGCGGAGATCGGCCTCGGCTCCGAGCGCGATGTCCGGCTGTACGGTCGAGCGCGGCGTAGGCCCAAGCGCCGTCAAGTAGCCTTGAGTGACGTCGCTCTGCGTGCCGCAAAAACGACAGACGATGCGCTCCGCTTGACCCGAGACAAGCGGCAGGTTGCCGCCGCACGTCGGGCACTGGACGTCTTTGACTTGAGCGGCGGCCTGCGCGAGCGGCACGCCCGAGTCGAGCACGACGCCAGCGGGATCGAATTGTTGGCCAAGAAAGACGACCGGTCGCTCGGAGCCATCGCCGTAATCGAGCGTTCCGAACCGCCCGTCGGGGCCGCTTATGTCGGCAAATCCCGTGACGACATTCAGCGCGGGGATCCCCGTCAGGCTCCCTTCCACGCTGCATAGACGTCGGCCGCCGACCTCTTGAACCGACCACGAGCCATGCGCACCGAGAGCCAGGGAGGCGCCCGGCCTGAGCTGTGCCAACGGCGGAACGTCGAGGCCGGGCGTTTCGTACGTGACGTACCAGCGCCCCTGCGCCGATGCGACCCACGCGCGGGCTTCGCCTTCCGCAAACCCGAGCAAGAATTCTTGCCACGGCGCACTCGGCGCGTTGTGGCGATCGTATTGAGCGCGTCCCTCGACGTCGAATCGCTTGCGGTTCCAGAATCCACCCGTGCCGACAACGAACGGCGACGGGAGCTCGAGCATGTCGGCTACGCGGCCGTGCTTCTCGAAGCCGCGGTCGGTGCGAACGACGACGAACCGACAATACGCGCACACCTGGGCTCGCACACCGAGTTTGAAGGTCATCGGCGCGCCGCAGCTTGGACACGGCGCTTGTCGGTCGAGCGTCACAGCGCGGCATGTTACACCGTTGTGAAATGGACGAGCGTCGGTATCTCTCGCCCGCATTGCTGGGCAGCGTGGTGGTGATCGCGACCAGCGGACTCATCTACGAGCTCATCGCTGGAACGATGGCGAGCTACGTCCTCGGTGACTCGGTCGCGCAGTTCAGCTTCGTCATCGGGCTTTATCTGTTCGCGATGGGAATTGGCTCGTACGCATCGAAGCACATCGAGCACGACCTGCTGCGTCGCTTCGTGGAGATCGAGCTCGCCATCGCGCTCGTCGGCGGCTTCTCAGCACCGGTCTTGTTTCTCGTTTACACGTCGGCCGGAGCGTTCCGCGCTGCGCTCTATAGCGTGGTGTTGCTGATCGGCATTCTGGTCGGCCTCGAGATTCCCCTCCTCATCCGCCTGCTGGAATATCGACTCGCGCTGAAAGACCTCGTCGCGCGGGTGCTGTCGCTCGACTACGTGGGTGCGCTCTTCGCAAGCCTCCTCTTTCCGCTCGTCCTCCTGCCTCGACTCGGGATCCAGAAGACGAGCATGCTCGTCGGACTTTTAAACGCGCTCGTCGCGCTCGCCGCCACGTTCCTCCTGCCACTCGAACACGGGCGTGCATGGCGAATGCGGGCCCAGTGCGTGCTGGTGTCGGCGGCTCTCCTCGTCGGGGTTGTCGTCTTCGACCTGTACGCGCTGCGACGCGAGGCGACCTTCTTTGGCGCCCCGATCGTGTACTCCACGCAATCGCCCTACCAGCGAATCGTGATCACGCAGTCACGCCAGACGACGCGCCTTTTCTTGAACGGCCAGCTGCAGTTCAGCTCGGACGACGAGCACCGCTACCACGAGACGCTGATTCACCCCGCGGTCGCGGCGCTCGGACATGCGCCGAAAGAGGTGCTGGTCCTCGGCGGTGGCGATGGCCTCGCCGTGCGTGAATTGCTCCGATACCCAGCGATTGAACACATCATTCTCGTCGACCTCGACCCGGCGGTGACCGACGTTTTCCGCAACGTTCCGCTCGCCCGCGCGTTGAATCGGGAGGCCCTGTTGGACCCGCGCGTCACCGTGCGTAACGAAGATGCGTTCGCTTTTCTCGACGTCACGACCTCGAACTTCGATCTGGTCGTCGTCGACTTTCCCGACCCGGGCAACTACGCCGTCGGCAAACTTTACACGCTCTCGTTCTACCAGCGCCTAAGGCAGCGAGTGGCACCGCGCGGCGTCGCGATCATCCAGACCACCTCACCCTACTTTGCACGGCACTCTTTCTGGATGGCGGCCGAGACGATCGCGGCCGCCGACTTCGAGGTGCTCCCGATGCACGTCCACGTGCCGAGCTTCGGCGAGTGGGGCTTCGTCCTCGCGGGTGGACCCGGGATGAAAGCGCCCGAAACTCTGCTCGTGCCGGAAAGTGACCTGCGTTTTATCAGCGCGGCGGAGCTTCCGGCGCTCTTCCGATTTCCGAAGGACATGGAGCGCGTGAAGGTCGGCATCAATCGACTCAACGATCAGCCGCTGGTCTCCATCTACACCGAAGAATGGGACCAGTGGCAGCGCTGACCCGGCGTGACCTCCTCGCTGCCATCGGCGCCGCTTGGCTCGTCGATGTGGAGCTGCCGGCGCGCCGTCCAATCGAGGGGGCCCTCCTGGGCGCGAGCCACCGCGTAGGGCACAAGCTTCGCGACGGTGCTCAGGCCGCGACCGCAACGCGGGTCGAACGGGCGGACGTCGTGATCGTCGGAAGCGGCGCTAGCGGCGCAAGTGCGGCGTGGCGTCTCGCAGCCGCGGGCGTCGAGACTCGCCTACTCGAGCTCGAGCCGTTCGCCGGCGGCACAAGCGCGTGGGGCGAAGATGGCGTGGTGGCGCATCCGTGGGGCGCCCACTATCTCCCGGCGCCGAACCCGAGCGCGCTCGGCACGCTGCGTTTGCTCGAAGAGATGGGGGAACTCACCGGCTGGGACGCGGGCGGCAACCCGCAGTTCAAAGAAGAGTCCCTTTGCCATGCTCCGGACGAGCGACTCTTCCATGGAGGGCAGTGGCATCCGAGCCTCATTCCCGCGAGCGCACTCGAACCGAATGACCTCCGCGAGCTTGCGCGTTTCCGCGATGTCCGCAACCGCTACCGAACGCTCGTTGGCCGTGACGGGCGGCCGGCATTCACCATCCCGCTCAGCTTGTCCTCGCGTGACCCGGAGCTCCTCGACCTCGATCGGATGACGATGGCCGCATGGCTCGATCGCGAGGGTTTTCACTCACAATTCGTGCGCTGGTACGTAGAATACGCAACGCTCGACGACTTCGGCGCGAACCTCACCGACGTCTCTGCGTGGGCTGGACTCCACTACTTTTGCGCCCGCAAGCTCGAGACCGACCAGCTCCACGGAAGCCACTATCTCGTGTGGCCGGAAGGCAATGGCCGACTCGTCAAACACCTGCTCGGGCGAATGCACGGCCACCGCGAGCACCACCAGCTCGTGACCCGCGTGGAATCGATCCGCGACGGAGTTCGCGTCAGTGCCCTCGACCTCCGCGGCTCTGCGCCGGTGCCTCGAACGATCGAGGCGCGCGCAGTCATTCTCGCGATCCCAGGCTTCATCGCGCGCAGGCTCGTTGCGCCCGCGGTCGCAGCTCGTCTCACCCCGCGCGCATCCTCGCCGTGGGTGGTCGCGAATCTCCACGTGACACGTCCCTTCGACCCAAACCACGCGTGGGACTCGGTGCTCTACGACAGTCCGTCACTCGGCTACACCGACGCGGGACATCAGCGAACCCGCCCCTCAGAGCAAACCGTGCTCACCCACTTTCGGGCCTACGGTTCACCGAACGTTGAGGCGACACGCGCCGACCTCATCGGCCGCGGCTGGGCGAGCCTCGCCTCCGACGTCCTGCTCGACCTCGCTCCAGCCCACCCGGAGCTCGCGGATTCTACGAGCCGCATCGACGTGATGGTGTGGGGGCACGCGATGCCGCGACCACGCCCAGGATTCCTCAACGCGGCGGGCCGTGAACCACTCGAGACCGACCCGGTATTGGACGAGCGAATCGCCTGGGCCCACGTCGACCAAAGCGGCTACGCGCTTTTTGAGGAAGCCAATACGCACGGCATTCGAGCAGCGGAGCACATCGCCCACGTGCTCGGCGTGAACGCCGGAACATCGTGGCTCTAAAGGGCACGCAGACGCGTCAGACCACGGTAATCGTCGCACGTCCTTCGGCGCCGCCGTTCAACTGAGCGACCACGATTTCATAAACGCCCTTCTGGACCGAGAAGGTGACCGGCGGAGGGCTCTGTGGATCGCCGGTCGGAAGCTCGCGCATCACGCGCTCGAGAATCGTCTGACCGCTCGGCGCGCGAACGCGAACCTGCCACGGCGGCGAGACGTCGGCGTACGTGCGAAAAACCAACCGGGCCATCTTGTTCGCTGCAAGTTCGCTCAGCGATTGGCAGATGATCTCAATGTCGCCGTGGCTCTCTATCGTTCCTGCCATTGTTCGCTCATTCCTCACGAAACAGTGAGCGTGGCCGAACCTTCAACCTGCCCGTACAGCTCTTTGACGTGAACGGCGTAGGCGCCCGCAGTCGGCACAAGAAACGTCACCGGAGCCCCGCTCTGCGGCGAGCCCGTCGGCAGTTCGCGGATCACCCGGTCGAGGAGAATCTTTCCATCGGGGCCTCTGACCTTGATGGTGAGCGGCGGCGTCACATCGTCCCACATGCGGAAGATGAGCTTTGCGGTCATGCCGGGCGCAAGCGTCGCAGCATCTTGGCAGATGCTTTCGATGCCTCCCGAGTATTCAATCCTGGCGGACACGTCGTTACCGACCAGTGTAGGTGGGTTGCATCAACCGTGCGAATTCTCGACGTCCTGTTCGGATGTCCAGCGCAGTCTTGGCTTGCGGGCGGCGCGCGCTTCATCGAGGCGACCGAGCCGTGGCAGGTGCGGGGCGGACTTCACGAGCTCGGGGTTCGTCTTCGCTTCTTCAACGACCTGCTTGAGAGCAGCGACAAACTCATCGAGGGTCTGCTTCGTCTCGGTCTCGGTCGGCTCGATCATCAGCGCCCCCTTCACGACCAGCGGGAAGTAGACGGTCGGCGAATGGAAGCCGTAATCGAGCAGGCGCTTGGCGACGTCGAGGGTCTTCACGCCCGTCGTTTTTTCCAGCGTTTCATCGGACAATACGACTTCGTGCATGCACGGCTGGGTCGTCGCGACATCCATCGTGTCTCGGAGCTGCGACCACAGGTAGCGTGCGTTGAGGACCGCGAGTTGCGATGCACGCGCGAGTCCTTCGCCGCCCAGCTCGCGCATGTACGTGTAGGCGCGAATGAACATGCCGAAGTTTCCCTGGAAGGCGCGCACCCGGCCGATGCTCTGCGGCCGATCGCGGTCGAGCCGGTAGCCGCCCGCATCGCGGATGAGCACGGGCGTCGGCGCGAATGGCGACAAGATCGACTTGAAGCATATCGGGCCGGCCCCGGGACCGCCGCCGCCGTGGGGCGTGGTGAAGGTCTTGTGCAAATTGATGTGAACGACGTCCATCCCGAGATCGCCCGGTCGAACCTGTCCCATAATCGCGTTGGTGTTCGCGCCGTCGCCGTAAACGAGGCCACCGCGATCGTGGATGAGCTTGGTGATCGCGGGGAGGTACGTCTCGAACAGCCCGAGGGTGTTCGGGTTGGTGATCATGAGACCACATACGTCATCGCCGCCTTCGCGCTCGAGGAGGCGGAGCACGTCCTCCGGATGAACCAGACCGTCATCGCTCTTGGGGATCTTGATGGCCTCGAGTCCAGTGAGGGCGCACGTTGCGGGGTTCGTGCCGTGTGCGCTCTCGGGGATGAAGACCTTGCGTGGCGAGCGTCCCTGGGCGCGGTGGAACGCACGAATGAGCATCATGCCGGTCAGCTCGCCTTGCGCACCGGCCGCCGGGGAGAGGGCACAGTCATCCATGCCGGTGATTTCGCAAAGCCCACGCGCGAGGCGCCACATGACCTCGAGGCTGCCTTGCGCATAAGCGTCGGGGCAGAGCGGATGCAACTCGAGGAACTCGGGCAAGCGCGCCGCCCACTCATTCACCTTCGGGTTGTATTTCATCGTGCATGAGCCGAGCGGATACATCTGCGTATCGATGCAGTAGTTCTGCTGCGACAAGCGCACGAAGTGGCGAAACGCCTCCGGCTCGCTTACCTCAGGCAAGCCTGCAGGCGTGACGCGAGTGAGGTTCCCGAACACCTCGCGGGGAGCGATGCGCGGCACATCGAACGACGGCAACGAGGCTCCACTTCGGCCAGGAGAGCCACGTTCGAAAATCGGCGGCTCGTCAAACTGCACTCCACGTTGAACGGTCATACTCACTCCGGGGTTCCGGTCGGCGCCTCGGCCTCACCGGATTCGCTGTTGCTTTTGTCCCAATCGCCGCCACCGACGTCGGTGGCGCCTGCGCCGCCGATCGACTTGATGTCAGCTTTCACGTTGCGCTGCTTGAGCGCCACCCACTCGCTGCCCGTTTCGTCGGCGCCGCGGCCAATGGCCCCCTTCAGGACGTCATCGACGTTGTCCCCCTCGGGGCGCGTGTACACGAAGTAACCTTTGCCCGACTTTTTCGAGTTCGGCCCGACCAGGCCATCCTTGTACTCGTCCCAGTCGAAGCGGAGCACGTTGCCGTTCGCGTTGCCCTGGAGCTTGCCCCACTCGCCCTTCAGCGGCCGAATCCAACGTCCATTGATGAGGCGGCCTTCGGGGACGAGATGCAACGTTCCGTAGAGCGGGCTGAAGTAGACGCCTTCCCACGTCGCCGAGGCCGGCATCTCCCCAGCGTCAACGTGCGCGCGCTTCGCTTCGGGGGCTTTCGGGCCGCAACCCATCGAGGCCGGCAAGGCTACGATGCCGGCGACGAAGGCGAGCTTGCGGGCAAGGTTCTTCATGCCCGGCAGACTAGCGCTTGTGGGATTTGCACGCCAGCTGACCGTCGTATGATGACGAGATGACACCTGGGAACCGGCTGGCAGCGACGGTGGGCGGAAAAGCCCTCGACTTGGAAGGCGCGCGGACGCTTTGGGAGCGCTTTAGCGCCTACATGGAAGTGCATCGAAACGATTTTGAGGGGTTTGCACGGAGCGAAGGTTGGGCACACGCCAGCGTCGTCGCAAACGGTGAAGCAGCGATGCTGACTCTGGCGAACGAGGCCCCTCCGCCCGCGAAGGCTGGAGGCAACCATGGCGGCGGTGGCCGCCCGAAAGGCAAAGGGCGCGCGCGCCGCTAAGAGCGCCGTTGCAAGTACTCCGCCATACGCTGATCGAGGCGTGGGCCCACCGCAAAACGCGCGCCAAATCCCGGCAAAGGCGGAACCTCGGGTCTTACAACGGCGTGGAGCGGGACCCCGCCGCGTCGTTGCGTTTCCACGACCGATGGCGGGGGCAGTTGACTCGACAGCGGAGGAGGCGAGGCTCCGATGGCGTTGCCCGGCCCAAGGGTCATCCTGCTCTGCTCTTCCAACCCGGAGCGAGTCAACTCGGCGTTCACGGCCACGGGTCCGCCGTCGATCGCGGCGTCGAGCTGCCCGCTGCGCAGCGCATCGAGCACCCCCGCGTGCTGCTCCTTCATCAACGTCCGAATCCGCTCGTCGAGGGTCGCGTCGTCCTCGAACTTCGCGTAGGACGTCCGCGCGCTGTGGGCGATTCGTCCGCCGTCGGCGAACAGGTGGCTCGTCACCGTTTGACGGCGGGGACCGAGGTCCTCCGTTTGGATGTGAAGCGTGCAGCCACGGTAGACGACGTTCTCGTTGTAGCCGAGCAGCGGACCTCGAATCGGCATGACGTCAGCTGCGCGCCTCGCGACTCATTGGAGGCACCGCTCCAGTTGGTCGACGTTTGGAGCGGCGACGGCACACTCGACTTGCGCACGCGTCAGACGGTGCACGCAATCCTCGGCATCGTGCTCGTGATCGGGAGTCCCTCGGGCGCGTTCCACCGCCGACGCAAGCTCTTCGGGGCGCAGCTTTTCGTCTCGCTGCAGCAGGCTCTGTTCAACGTAGCGATCGACCAATGCATGGCATTGCTGAACGGTCGGAGCGGGAGCCAACCGGGCGAGAATTCGCTTGGTCGCCACCGCCCCAAGCGTGAGCGCGATCACCGCGGCTGCCGCTGTGGCGTGCCGACGCGCGAGGCCCGCATCGCCTCGTTGGGGGGGTGGAGTGGGCGTTGGGACGTCCGCGGTCACTGCAAGCACCGATCGAGGTCGGCGGCCACTTTCGCCTCCCGGACGCACCGCATCGCGTCATCGGTGATCCGCTTGCCAAGGCAATCATCGAGCATCGCCTGGCCTTTTACGAGCCGCGCCTCGTCGACCGCACGCGCAATTTCGTTGGGATCTGTAACGTTTCTCGCGAGAAGTGTCACTTCAGCGCTGCGCCTGAAGATGGCCTCGCACTCGTCTTTCGAGGCGGGATGACCACACGCGACGACCGCGAGCGCGAAGAGCGCCCCCGCGATTCGACCGATCGGGGATGAGCATGCGTTCACGGGGGACGTCGAATGTTGGCGCAATTGTGGACCCTTGTACAGGGTGGGGTAAATTGATCCTCGTGGGCTCGGACAAGGGCAGCCGCGACAGTGCGACATCGCGTTCGGAGAGCAGCTCCGAATCGCGACCGACCAAGCGCGGGCCGGTGACGGCTCGACGCCGCCCGAACACCGCGCGCGCCCCGATCAAGGCCATGCCGCGCGACCGACGAGGTCTTGCGCCGGAGGACTACCTCGCCCACGCGCTGCAAGCGAAGACCGCCGCGGCGCGCGCGAATTGGGCGCAGCGAGGACTCGCCCACCGAGGGTCTCTCGAGCCCACGACGAAAGCCATGCTCCTTCGTCAGCTCTACCTTGCGTTTTATGCGAGCGGGCACTTCCAAAAGGCCTACGAGATCGCGCTCCAGATGGTTGGCCTTGGCGTGCTCGAAGACGTCGTCCAGCAAGACTGCGCGCGGGCGATCCACGCCGCGGGGGACATCGACTTGGCCGTCGGACACTTGCGACTCGCGGCTCGCCAAGCACCGGCGTCGCGGCGTGCGTTTCACTGGTGGACGCTGGGCTCGCTTCTTTTTCTGGCGGGACGTCACCCTGACGCGATCGCCGCGTTCTCGCGTGCGGCGCGCTGGGGCACACGAGACAAGCCGCTTTACCGGGGGCATCTCGCGCTCGCAAAACTCGGCGCCGGCATCCAGATACGCGGTATCTCGCAGCTGATCGTCAAGCTCGCCGATTGTCCCGCAGGACAAGGATATGGCCGCTTCGTCCTCGGGCACCTCGCCTACCATGCTGACCGTTGGGACGACGCGCGGGCCTATCTCACAAGGTTCGTCGAGCGCACCGCGCGTGGGCACGCCGCGATGGCGATGGCGCTGCGAGGCGAAGTCGAGATGGCTCGAGCGACGCTCGCCTCGATGCAGAAAGCAAGCTAACCGTCGCCGCCGTTTGGCGCTAACTTGACCGACGGCCGAAGACCGATGGTCGCCGGAGTGAGACGTTCATGCGAGAGATCTTAAGTAACATTGGGGCCGCCTTTATCGGCGGCGTGATTCTCAACATCATGCCGTGCGTCTTGCCAGTCTTGACGATGAAGGTGTTCCACGTCGTCAAGAAGGCGCAGGACGACCCCGGCTCGAACCGAAAACACGGCATCGCTTACGCGACGGGCATCATCGCGACCTTCGTCGCCTTCGCCGTGCTGATCATCAGCCTGCGCGGCGCCATCGGCCTTCAATTCCAGTGGGGCCAGCAGTACTCGAAGCCGCAGTTCCTCAGCGCCATCGTCTGCCTGATGTACGTCTTTGGGCTCAATGCCCTCGGCGTCTTCGAGATCACGATCGGCATGGGCGGCGGCGAGGCCCGGGGCGGATACATGGGCTCGGTCGTCAACGGCGTGGTGGCGTCCGTGATGTCGACACCGTGTTCGGCGCCTTTCCTCGGTGCGGCCGCTACCTACGCGCTCGGCGCGAATTCAGCCTGGTGGCAGACGCTGCTGATGTTCTCGTTCATCGGCATTGGGCTCGCCTTCCCATTCGTGTTCATCAGCTTCGTGCCCGCAGCGAGCAAGATCCTGCCGAAGCCTGGCGAGTGGATGGAGAGCTTCAAGCAGCTGATGGGCTTCACCTTGCTCGCCGCGGCAGCGTTCTACTTCCGCCCGCTGCAAAAGCAGCTCACCATCGACGCCTCCAACTCGTTCCTCTTCTTCCTGCTCGCCGTCGGCATGGCGCTCTGGGCGCAGCAGAAATTCGGCGGTTTCGAGCACGGAGCGCTACGCCGCTGGACCGTGCGCGGCGCGATAACGGTCGCTACGATCGGCGCCGGATACGGCCTCATCGACTTCACGCCGCCTCCGCGGGCAGTGAGTAAAGACGATAGCGAAGCCGTTGTGGAAAATGGTCACATCAAGTGGGCCGCGTTCGACAGCGCACGGCTCGACGCCGAGCTTACGCGCGGCCGCCCGGTGTTCGTCGATTTCACGGCGGACTGGTGCGCGAACTGCAAGACGAACGACAAGCTCTTCATCGAGACCGAGCAGATCCGAAGCGACCTCAGCAAGTCCAACATTCTCCCGATGAAGGTCGATCTCACGACCGACGAAGCGCAAGAGGAGATGGAGCCGCTGATGAGGAAGCTCGGTCGTGCGGCGATCCCGATCTACGTCGTCTACTACCCCGACAAGACCTACGACCTCTTGCCTGAGTCGATCACGACGGACATGCTCTCGCGGGCGCTCGGAAAGGCCAGCGCGAAACACCCGTCGGATAGTTTCAAGCCAGCCCTCCCCCGGGTGGCCGCGCCCCTCCCGTGCGCGGCGTCTTCCGCATCGAGCGACAAACCCGCGAGCGCCCCGCCGGGCGAGCAGAAGGCACCCTCACCATGATGAAACGAGCAACCCTGATAGGCGCTCTCGCGGCCGCCCTCGCGGGTTGCTCGACTCCGAACAAGGGCTCAGTCGTCCTCGGCATCGCGAGCGAATTCCGCGCAGGCATCGACCTCGACCGCCTCGACGTCACCATCGATGCGGGCGGGGCGCTCACGACGCAAAGCCTTCCGCTCGGCACCAGCAAAGGACAAGTCTCGTTTCCATACGACCTGCCCGTGGGCCCATTCGAGGATGGCACGCCGGTCGCGGTGACGTTGCAAGGGTTCGCCCTCCCCGCGTCGCTGATCATCGAGCGAAAGGCCGCCACGACGATTCGAGGTGGCGCCGACTTGCTCTACCGGGTCGACCTCGAGAGCAAGTGCCGCTTCGCAGTTCCAGGCTCGTTCGGCATCGAACCGTGCGCCACCGGGACGTGCATCGCCGGCAAGTGCACCGATCCTTACGTGGCTCAAGAATCGCTCGACGCGTACGACCCGAACTGGCCGAACACCGTTGGAGACATCTGCAAACCTGCCGGCGCGAGCTCCCCAAAAGTCGAGTTGGGCCTAGGCCAGAGCGATTTTCAGGCGGCGAAAGACTACGATTTTGCGCAGATCGAGGCTGGCCCGCAAGGCGGGTACCACATCTGGATTTCGGTACGAACGAAGAACCTACGGCGCTCCGGTTCGCAGACGGAAATCTCGGGCGCAATACCCGAGATTGGCCTCACGATCGATCCGCTCCGGGTGATCTTCACGCTCGTTCCCGATGAAGGCGGTTACTGCAAGCTCTACGGACTTCGTTTTCAGCTCGCGCTCGGCCCGAAAGATGTCGTAGCTCCCATGCTCGGACAGAAGCTGAAGATCACGGGCACCGTCACGGACAAGGACGGCGCGACCGCGACTGGCGACCGGTGGGTCACGCTCTCCACCGACCTGAAATAGCATCGTTGTCGACGATGACGGCCCGAAGACGCTAAGCTGACGGCATGCTTGTCTCTCAACGCAATCTCTTGGGCACCCTCGCTTTCGCCTCTGCGCTCGGCGGTGTCGTCTTTTCCGTCGCCTGCAGCGGCGTCGACACCAACCCGACCAAAGTATCGGGCAGCAGCAGCAGCGACTCCGCGTCGAGTCAATCCACGACGATGATGGGCACGGGAGGCAGCTCGCTGCAGTTCATGGCCGGCCCGATGAATGGTACGGGCGGCGACATGTCGATGAGCTCGGTGTCGAGCACGGGCAGCGGCGAGGGCGGCACCGGCCAGGTGACCTACGGTTGGGACGTCACCTACGGCGGCAATACGGCGAACGACTCGGTTGCCGTGTACGACCTCGCGGTCGACAAGCTCGGCAACATCATCATCGTGGGTGCTTTCCGCGGGACGATCGATTTCGACGGTCCGGGTGCGACGCCGGCCACGGTATCGAAAGGCGACTTCGACGCGTTCGTTGCGAAATACGATAGCAAGGGCGCATTCAAGTGGGTGAAGGCCGCGGGCGACGGCGCCCCTCAGACCGCGAACTCGGTCGCTGTCGACAAAGACAACCGCGTCGGGCTCTGCGGTTCCTTCCGGGGCAGCGTGAACTTCGGAGGACCCGCGCTGCAGGTCCAAGACTCGCAATACACCGATGCCTACGCCGTAGTCCTCGACGACGCCGGCAACCATGTAGCGAGCAAGCGCTTCGGCGTCGGGGCCGGGCGAAGCGACTCCTGCTCGGCCGCCGCGTTCGACTCGGTCGGCAACCTGCTGATCTCCGGGCAGTACCAAGGCCAGATCAATTTCGGCGGACCGCAAGACCTCGTGGCACCGAGCCCGGGCGGGTTTCGCATGTACTTGGCGAAGCTTGCGCCGACCGCCGGAGGATTCACCGAGCTCTTCGCGAAAACCTACGGCGCCGCGGGCGTCACGACGCAGGGACTCGCGGTCATGGCCTCACCCGATGGCGACATCGCGGTGGCAGGATGGACGGACGGCGCGATAAACTTCGGCGGCGCGACCCTCACGCCGAAAGTCGGGGAGCAACGGCGCGCGGTCGTCGCTCGGCTCGACGGGACCGGTACGCCGAAGTTCAATCAGTTTTTCGAGAGCGACGGCGACTCACAAGTGAGCGCTATCGCATTTCATTCGAACGGTGATCTGCTCGTAGGCGGCAGCTTCAAGGCGTCGATCGACTTCGGCGCTGGGGCCGTGAAGGCCATCGGGCCGAGCGATGACGTGTTCGTCGCGCGCTTCGACAAGAACAACAAGCTCCTCCATGGCGTGCGCCAAGGGGACAAGTCGAGCGACCAACTCTACGACCTCGCCGTCGACCAAGCGGGATTCCCGGTGTACGTGGGAAGTTTCCAAGGCACCGTCGACATCAACTCGAAGACGCAGCTCGTTGGCAAAGGGATCCGAGACGGCTTCGTCGTGAAACTCGCAAACGACGACGCTCACGGTTACTGGGGCTACGGTTTCGGCGATGCGCTGCTGCAGGAAGCGCGCGGAGTCGGGGTCGACGGTCAGGGCAACGTGATCTTTGCCGGCAATTTCCAGGGCACAATCGACCTTGGAGGCGGGCTACGGACGGCCGCCAATTCGTCGCAAGCGCTGTTCATCGGCTCCTTCCTTCCCTGAGCCTATTCGCGCTCTTCCGTGTGCTCTGGCACTTCGGCTGACGCCTCACCGCGGTCTTCGAACGGTGAGGCGGCGGTCGTGCGCATTTTTTTCGGGCAGACTTGAGGGCGGTGTTAACGTCTCGCGTCAGGCTAAGGGCAATCGCCGCTCGCTATTGCCGACCGCAGGCTCAGCATGTTGAACGTACAGTGTCCTAGTTGCAGCGCCCCCTACAGCCTGTCTGAAAAGCGTGTCCCCGCGACCGGGATGAAGATGCGCTGCCCCAAGTGTGGCAGCAGCTTCGTCGTGATGCAGGACGGCGGCGTCAAGTCGAGTGAGGCCGCCGCATCAACGGATTTGCCTAGTCCCCGTTCGCTCGGAGCCCCCGCTCCCCCGCCGAAGAAGAAGCCGCTCTTCAGCGCTCCGAACCCAAGCGAGCTGCCGACCGACGACCCCTTCGCGGCAGACCTCGACATCGGCTTGCCGGCGGCACTGGGCGGCAACTTCGGCGCGCTGCCTGACCCTGGCGCCCCCGACTTTGGCGCGCTCGATCTCGGTCTCGATTTGGGCTTCCAAGACGACGGCGGCGCGGATCTTCCCGCACCCGCACGAGTCGACAATCTACCGGCGCCCGCTGCCCAAGCTCCGCCGCGGCCACCTGCGCCACCACCGAAACCCTCGGCCCCTCCACCGGTCGAGGACGACGACTTCGATCTGCCGGCACCAGCCCACTTCGACGACTTGCCCGCGCCGGCCGCGGGATTCGCAGATGACCTCCCCGCGACACGGGACGAGCGCACGAAGAAGGGCCCGCCCCGAGCAACGCCGTCCCTCGACGACGACTTCAATGCGCAGTTTTCCGCCGACCTCGACGGCATGCTGGCGCCTCCGCCGGTGCCACCCCCACCCGGCGCCCCGAGAGGCGAAGCCGCCGTAGACCTCACCGCTCTCGACGGGGCATTGGGTGCCGACGACGCCGCCCCGGTCAAGGTCAAGAAGAAGCGCAATTACATCAAAGTTGCGCTGATCGTGTTGCCAACCCTCGCCATCGCGGGTGGGGCGCTGACGCTCACGCCCGCAGGTCCTTACGGGTACTACGCGATCACCGATCGGACGAATCGCGCTGACTTCGAAGAACAACTCACGGCCTTGCGCGCGACGGCGCGAACGAACCTCGCGAACGACACCTCGGTCGAGTCGGAAGCACTCGCCAATCAGGCGCGGACGCACCAAGAAGGCCAGCCGCGCTTCGCGCCGATCGCGCATTACACCGCCACGATCGCCTTTTTGCACAGCCTGCGCTTCGGCAAGCACGGCGAGCTCAACGCGCTCGGCAAGACCTTGCTCGACGGCAGCAGCGCCCAAGAAGCGGGGCCCCTGCGCGCGGTCGCCTTGGCTGGCCGCCTCGCTGTCGAGGGGAAGCTCGACGAAGCACTCACCCAAGCGGTAAGCGCCGTAGAACAGAACCCGAGCGATCTCGACGCGCTCGCGATGGCGGGGGAAATAGCGCTCGCTGCGAAGAAGGTCGAGGTCGCGCAAAAGCAGTGGAATGCCGCTGTTTTGCTTGAGAAGAGCGCACGTACGCACTACGGGCTCGCTCGCGCGGAGTTCCTCGCCGGCAATGAGGCCGGCGCTGCCGATCAGGCGGAACGCGCCCTCAAGCTGTCTGCAAACCATGCGGGCGCGCGCACGCTGATAGCCTCGACGCTCTCGACGAAAGTCTCGACCGAAGCGCGAGCAAAGACGCTGCTCGGCGAGGTGCTAAGCAAAGGCCCCATCCGCGCCGGCGCGAGCACGACCGAGATCGTGAGTGCCTACAACCTGCTCGGTTACGTTCAGCTGGGTCATTCGCAGCTGACGGCGGCAGAAAAGTCGTTCGGCGAGTCGCTGAAGCTCGACCCGCAATCGGACGCGGCCTTGATCGGGAATGGAGAGCTCCTCTACGAGGCCGGTCGCTTCACCGACGCGCTGGCCCGCTTCGAGGGGGCCAAAACCTCCAACCCGAACAGCACGCTCGCGGTCATCGGCATCGCGAAGGTGAAGCTTGGGCAAGAGCTCTTCAAAGAAGCTCACTTCGACTTGAAGACTCTCAGCGAGACGACGCCGGACCCGCTCGTCGGATACTGGCTCGGACGTGCGAGCGATCTCCTCGGGAGGCGCGACGAGGCGGAAAAAGCCTATCGGAAGGCGATCACCCAAGGCGGCGCGACGCCGGGAGTCGTGCGCGCGTACGTGGCACTCGCCGAGTTGCTCGCGAGCCGAGGCAAAGCCGAAGACGGCGCCAAAGTCCTCGCGGAAGCGGCAACGAAACTACCGAACAGTTTCGAGCTGCACATGGCGAATGGAGATGTCGCCCTGAACGCCTCTCGCCTCGAGGCCGCGAAGACCGCGTACCAGACCGCGCTGTCGCTTGACGAGCAAAACGTGGCACCGATGTTCAAACTTGGCATCGTTCACCGGAAGGCGCGCGAATACGACGACGCGAAAAAGCGGTTCGAAGCGGTCGCCGCCGTCGACCCGAACTACCCAAGCCTCGCGCTCGAGTGGGGTCTCCTGTACTCGGAGACCGGAAAGACCGACCAGGCCCTGAAGATGTACCAGGACGCGCTGCAGAAGGCGCCCGATGACATCGACCTGATGCTGCGCGTCGGCTCGACCCAAGTGTTGAATGGTCAGTCGGGCGAGGCCATCAAGCACCTCGACACGGTCTTCAACAAGCGGCGGTCGAGCCCCGACGTGAACTATTTCCTCGGCCGAGCCTACCTTCAAGAGAACGATCCCACGAAGGCTCTCGGTTACCTGCGCACGGCAGCACGCGCAGACGCGAATCGCGCGGACTACCAGCTCTACTTCGGCTGGGCGGCTGCAGACGCGAACCAGCAGGGAGAAGCCGAGAAGGCCATTGAGGCTGCGCTCGCGCTCGACGCAACCCTCGCGGATGCGTATTGGCAGCGCGGCGTTCTCTTACAGCGGAAGGGCAAAGTGAACGAGGCCTTGATCGATCTGAAGCTCGCGGTGGAGCTCTCTCCGCTACGGTTCGAGGCGTACGCGGCGATGGCCCTTTGCTACGGCGAGCTCACGCAGCAAAGCGAAGCCGAAGAGGCCTGGACGATGGCGCTCGCTGGACGCGACGTGCCCGAGTGGCACTACCGACTCGCGAAGCTCCTCCTCAATAAAAACAGCAAGGCCGAGGCCCTCGGTCACTTCGAGAGCGCCGTTGATTTAGCCACGAAGGCACTCGACGACAAGAAGTCGACACAAGCCCCGCCCTGGCTCGCCGACGCGAACTTCCAGCTTGGCGAGCTCGCGCGCCAGAAGAACAAGGAGCGGGCGCTCAAGGCTTTCCTTGCCTACCTGCACCTCGCGACCCCCGACGACGCTTTCCGCAAGGACGCTCAGGCCGCAGTCCGTGCGCTCGGCGGCAGGGTCAACTGAGCGCGTCCCGTTAGCCAACGAGAACGCGGACACGCGGTCCGCACGCCACTTCGAGCTCGCCGCGCTGAACGTACACGTCCCCGTCAATCGTAAAGGCCACTTCGTCGTAGCGCGGGATGAGGGTGGCTGTGCGGCACAGTTGCTCGTACGTACGCTCGCCCCCGAGCGGCTGACCACGCCAGATCTTCGGCAGGCCGGTGACAAACTCGGCGGCAGAACAATGGATGCCGAGAACGTGGAGATGATCGGCACGCTCGTGGCTGCGGTAGAACGGTTTGAATCCGAGCCCGATCTGCGCGCACGTCGAGGCACCAACGGTGAGGTAGTCGCGGTCGGGGAAAGCCGTGCCGTCATCGAAACGCACCGAGCCCTCCCAGCGGGGCGCCACCCGACGGATCGTCTCGCCACCGACGGCCGCCGAGCCGACCGCCGTCAGTAGAACGCGCGCAGCCCACGCGGCGCTGCGGACGGCACGCGTGTTGTATTCGGCGATGAATCCATGGATGGCTCCGGTGCCGAAAATGAAACCGTAGCGGTCACCCGCGCGAAGCAGATGCGGCTCAACGAAGCGCATCGGCGCGATGAATCGCTGTTGATAGGCGCGCTTGCACGAGGCGAGCAGCGCTTCGGGTTTCCTTCGCGGGATGCCGAACGAATTGGCCGTCGTGTTCATCGTGCCGCCTCGCAAGAGCGCGATGTGCGGCAGCGGCTGGCCCCCGTAGGCGCGCGCCACGTGCGTGAGCACAGTGTGATTGGTGCCGTCTCCACCGGCGATCGCGATGACGTCGAACGATCGCGTTCGGATTTCGTCGACCACCGTGGACAATTGCTCGAATGTGGCGACCGGCCGGACCACGCCTTCGTCGCCGAGCACCCGAGCGAGCCTGTCGGCAAGGCTAGGGTCGCGCGCGTGTTGCTTTGCGAGCGGATTCAGGACGAGGGCAATGCCGGCCATGACTCAAAACTTGGCGACGAGCGCACCGGCCGGCGCGACCGCGAAGGTGCTCGCGGAGGCGCTGCGCGCGGCGATGTCGAACGTGGCCCAGTGAATCGCGGCGTCGACTTCGAGCACCGCGAATACGTGTCGAAAACCAACGCGCAAGCCTACGAGACCACCGGCCCACGAGTGCCAACCGGCGATCGACTCCGTCCGTTGAAGCTCGGGCGTGCCCGGGTCGAGGGGCAGCTCGCGTTGTCCACGAAGGCGCTCGCCGCCACCTCGCGCGCCTGCCCAGACGGAATAGATCTCGCCCGCGCTGCGCCAGCCGACGAGCACCGGGACGTCACCTCCAAAACCGCCAACGCGCAAGGCGAGAGGGTCGTTGCGGTTGGGCAAGAGCCCCGTCGCTCCGAGGCCGAGCGAAAGGTCCACGGTGGGTGACAACGCGAACACGCGGCGCCCATCGATGCGTACCGCCCGGCCGCCATACGTCAGACCCGCGTCGAGGTCGTGTCCGAGCCCGATGCGCGCGCCCACCCACGGCGCCAAGCCGGGCGCTACTGCGGCGGCGTCCAAGAGAGCGAGGTCGCCCGCGGCACCGTCGCGCGTGACGGCTGAAGGCGCCGTCGTTCCCGAGAATCCGGCGCCCATCGTGACGTCTCCGGGTGCGACCGCGTGGACCGCGTGCATCAGCGGCATCCCACCTCCACAGCCGAGCGCGAGCGAAACGAGGAGCGCGTTGGCGGACGATGCGGCGCGAGCACGAGTCACCGAAGGCTCCATTGCCATTGCCAAGGCTGAGGCCGAGCCCAGGTCAGGTCAGGCACCGACGGCCCGGAGGCCATCGACGATGCGCGCGATCTGCTCTTCATTGACGGCACAGACCGCGACGCGAACGGCGCCCGCAGTGGGCACGAGAAAGAGACCGCGGGCGGCCAACGCATGGGAGGTTTTCGTTGGGTCGGAACTGAAGACGGTGGTGAAGAACCCACCATTGTAGCGCGGATATTTCAAGCCCGCGGCCGACGCGTGTTCGTTCCAGAATGCGACGCGTTTTGCGAGCAATTCGACCAGCGCGGCCCGTTCCGCCAGCACCTTTGCGCGTAGCGGGGCGTCCGAGAGGAGGCGAGCGACCGCAGCCATTCCGCCTGCGTTGCAGTTCGACCAAATTCCGCGGCACGAATAGGTGAGCGCGTTGCTGATGCGCGTTCGCTGCGCGGCATCGGGACAGAGCGCCACCAGCGCGCCTATGCGTTGACCGTAGAGGGCAAAGGCCTTCGAACCCGACCATGCGAAGACCACGAGAAGGCGATCGGCGAGTTTGGTGAAGGTCGCAATGCAGCGGTCGAGCGCGTCGGGCTGGAAGTAGCCGTAGGCAACGTCGAGCACGAGGGTGATGGGTCCCTTTTCTGCGTGGCGCGCGAGCACGAGCGCCGCCGCGTCGAGCTCATCTTGGTCGAGCGAATACCCCGTGGGGTTGTGGCACGGGGTGTTGAGCAGCACGAGACCTCGGCCTTGGGCCGTCATCAGCGCATCGAGCTTCGCGTCGAAGTCTGCGACGTTGAAGCGTCCGACGGCGTCGAACATCTCGTAGGTGCCAACCTTACGGCCGGATTCGTCGGCGATGGTGCGGTAGGGGCCCCAAAAGTAGGAGCTCGTCAGCGCGGTTTGGCCGGGCTCGAGAAAGTCCTCGAAGGCGACGCGAAGGGCGCCCGTTCCGCCCGGCGTGGCGACGCACGTGGCCTGCTCGGTCAGCCCGTACGGACCGAGAAGATCATCGATGATCGCGGCGCGGTAGTCCTCCCGACCAGGGATTGGCGCGTACGACGCGACGGTGTCGAACGGCAGGGTTGAGAGCGTATGCGCAACGCTCGGCATGATCGCGAGCTTGCCGTCATCGGATAACAAGGCGCCGATCGTGGCGTTGACGATGTCTTCGCCGGCCTTGGCGCGCTTGGTGGCCTCGGCATTGAGGGAGAAGATCGGGTCGTCTCCGGGGCGGCTCGTGCGCGACGGGATGAGGAACTCCATAAGGGACGGAAGGTTACGCTTCTAGGGACGTATGCGCCACCGCGATTCGGTCGAAGCTTGGCTTGGGGAACTGAATTATTGAGCGCGGTGTGATTGGTTTCGGGCTAAGGGTGAAGCCATGTCGCGGTCACGTGCGCTCTGCCTTGGGGTCCTGATGAGCGCGGCCGTCGCCGCCTGCGCGGGCTCATCGAGCGAAAGCCCGTGGCCGGTCGAGCCGAACGAGGTCGATCCGGGCCCAGCAGGCGAAGGACCCATCGAGAGCCTCGATATGCGGAAGGTCCCGAATCGCTATCCGGCGCCGCCCGACGCCTACGGCGCCAGCGGAGGAGGAAGCCCCGTGCAAGCGCCCCAACAACCCGCAACGCCGAGCCCGGAAGAGAGCGGAGCGGCACCGTGACAGCGCCGACGGTGGCGTTGTGCATGATCGTGCGCAACGAGGAGGGCCACCTTCAAGCATGCCTCGACTCGGTCGAGGACCTTTGCGTGGAGCGCATCGTCGTCGACACGGGGAGCACCGATGCGACTGTAGCGATTGCGGAGCGGGCTCGGGCCCGGGTGATCCATTTTCCTTGGTGCGACGACTTCGCGGCCGCGAGGAATGCCGGCCTCCGCGAAGCGACGAGCGACTGGGTGCTCATCCTCGATGCCGACGAGCGGCTGACCGCGGGAAGCGTGGAGCGCATTCGGCAACAACTCCAGGGGATAACCGAGGACTGCGGCATGATCCGTTTGCACGACGCCAGCACGCTCGAAGCACGCGCCGGTGACGTTGTCAGCGGGCTCGCACGCTTAGGCGAGCCGATGTACGTGGCTCGCCTGTTACGGCGCACGGCGGATCTCGAGTTCGAAGGCATCGTCCACGAGAGCGTCCGTAGGTGGCTCGTGCGCAACGGCAACCGCGCCTTCAACGTCGGCGCGGAAATCGTCCATTACGGGGCGGTGGCTTCGGTGCGCATGACGAAAGCGAAGAGCGATCGCAATCTCCGACTGCTCGAGAAACGCCTCGAACTCGAGCCGGATAACTTCACGGTGCATGGCTACTTGGCCCACGAATACGCCGAGATCAAGGCCACCGAAAAGGCGCGTGAGACGGCCGAAGAGGGCTGGCGAATCCTGAAGACCGCGACGCGAACGACGTTGCGCTCTGCGATTCGACTGATGACGGCGCGCTGCGTACAGCAACTGCAGCAGGGTGACCTAGCCGGCGTTCTCGCATCGGTCGACGACGCCATCGCCTACGAAGGGGAGAGTCCTGACGCACTTTTTTTCAGAGGGCGAGCGTTCGAACACCGGGCACTGTCGGCGGGCGCCGAGCGTGACGGCGACCTCGCGTCGGCCGAAGAGGCGTACCGTTCGTGCCTCGAATTCGCCGACAAAACCTTCGCACAGCGCTTCGTACGAGGAGCGAGCACCTGGTGTGGCCGCCTCCGCCTCGGCACCGTGCGTCTCTTGCAAGGCAACGCGGAGGACGCGTTGCGGCTGTTCGAGGAGAGTCATGCTGAGGAGCCGTCGTTCGGCGAATCGCTGTATGGCGCGTGCGAGGCGCTCGTCGACCTCGGTCGCGCAGAGGAAGCCCTCGCCCGCCTCGAACCCTGTCTCGCGACGTCACTTCAACCCGACGGTTGGCTCGTGGCTGCCGAAGCCGCACACGACCTCGGCAACATCGGCGACATGAAGCTCTTCCTCGGACGAGCGCGCTCTACGGCGCCTGCCGGCTATCTGGCCGCCCATCGCAACGCGATTCACTCGGTGCTGCACTGCGAGCTGACGGCCTACCTCGGGCGACCCCAGTCCGGCCCGGGAGCCATCGGCACCGCGTGTGGCCTAATGTCAGGCGCCGCGGCAGAAGGCCGGATCGCGCGAGGCGAGCGACGTCCCCTCGTGCGTTTCTTGCGCGGCATGCTCGTGGCGAATCAGGCCTCGTTCGTCGAACGGCTGCTTGCGCCCGACGCCGAGCGCGCGCTACCCGGCATCCTCGGCCTCGTGCAGGAAGCCGTCGAAAGTCTCGAGATGGCGCCCGAAGAGCGTGGCTGAGTTTTTGCGAGCGCAGCTCAAACCGCGGAAGAGGCGCCGTGCTATCACGGTCGGTGCATGAGCGCCGAGGTCGCAAGCACGTTGCCGTTGCCCGGTTCGGATGACGCCCTCTACGTCATCGATCTCTCGAACTTCGTCTTTCGCGCCTACCATGCGCTGCCGCCGCTACGCGCCCCGAACGCGGAGCCAACCCACGCGACGCTTGGAACGATGAACATGTTTCATCGTATTCTCGCCGAGCGACGACCGAAGAACCTCGCCATCGCGATGGATAGCCGCGGTCGCGGATTTCGCGGTGCGCTCGACCCCGCCTACAAAGCGAATCGCCCGCCGACCCCGGAAGACGTCGTCATCCAACTGAAGCGTTGCCGCGAGATCTTCGAGGCGTATCGCGTACCGGTTTTCCAACGAGACGGCTTCGAAGCCGATGACGTGATAGCGACGCTCGTGAAGCGCGCACGCGAAACCGGGCTCCGCGTCGTCATCGCATCGAGCGACAAGGATCTGTTCCAGCTCGTCGACGACGGCAACGTCGTGGTCTGGGACGCCATGCGCAACAAGGTCTTCGGACCGCCCGAGGTTCGCGAAAAGTTCGGCGTCGAGCCCGCGCGCGTGCGCGACTTTCTCGCGCTCGTCGGCGATACGTCGGACAACGTCCGCGGCGTACCGGGCGTCGGCCCGAAGACGGCCGCGCAGCTTCTCGCGACGTTCGGCTCACTCGACAATGTGCTCGCAAACGCTGCGGGTGTGGAGAAGCCGAAACTTCGGCAATCGCTGCTCGAGAATGTGGAGGCGGCGGAGCTCGCCTATCGCCTCGTCGAATTGCGCGACGACGTCGACATCGACATCAACATCGACTCGTTGCGGTTCGGAGACCCGGACGTCGCGAGCCTGAGGCGGATCTTCACGGAGCTTCAGTTCTCACGATTGCTCGGCGGCCTGTCCCGCGACCAGCCCCCTTCGCCGGAACCCGTCATCGATGTTGTGCCCGAGTGCGAAACCACCCCTGACGGCAAAGCGCCAACAGTTGCCGCGGGCGCGACGACCATCCTCGAGCTCGACGCACTCGCCCGGTTCGTAGGTGCCGCGCGCGCCGCGAAAGGGTTCGCGGTGCTGGCCTTCGGCTCGGAGACCGAGGCCATGCGCACGCCTCTCGTCGGCATCGGACTCGCCGCCGCCGAAGGGGAGCCCCACTACCTTCCGCTCGGCCACCGCACGCTGACGGCGCCGAAACAACTACCGCTTGCCGACGTCGTCGCGATCTTGGGGCCGCTCCTCGCCGATCCCTCGATCAAAAAATTCGGTCACGACCTCAAATTCACTCAGGTCGTCTTGGCGCGCCACGGCATGCCCATCCACGGCGCGGCCTTCGACAGCATGCTCGCGAGCTACCTGCTCGATCCGGAGGCTGGCCATCGACTCGAGCTCGTCGCGGCGAGAGACGCTGGCGTCACCGTGGTCGAACTCGACGAACGAGCAACGCGCGGCTCGCGCAGTCCGAAGCACGCGGCAGATGAACTCGAAGTCGATGGCGTGGCGCGTCACGCCTGCAGCCACGTGGACGCAGTCCTGCGGCTCGCGGCGATCGCGCGGGTGAAGCTCGCCCAAGCGGGATTGCTCGGGCTCTTTGACAAACTCGAGTTGCCGCTCGCAAACGTACTCGTCGACATGGAACGAATCGGCGTTGCGCTCGACCCAACGCCACTTGCGGCGCTGGGACTCAAGATGACCGTGGAGCTCGCGGAGCTCGAAGTGAAAGCGTATGCCGCAGCGGGGCACGAGCTGAACCTCGCCTCCCCAAAACAACTCGAAACGGTGCTCTTCGACGAGCTCGGGCTTTCAGCCACACGGAAAACCAAGACCGGCCGCTCGACCGACGCGGAAGCGCTCGACGCGATTGTCGACGCGCACCCACTGCCGCGCTTGGTGTTGGAGCACCGTGCGATAGCGAAGCTGAAGGGCACTTACGTCGACACGCTACCGGGCCTTATCCACGCGAGCACCGGCCGCATCCACACACACTGGGACCAAGCCGTCGCGGCGACCGGTCGCATCTCCTCGCGCGACCCGAACTTGCAAAACATTCCAGTGCGAAGCGAGCACGGCAAGCGCATCCGCGAAGCCTTCATCGCACCGCCGGGCAAGCTCATCCTCAGCGCCGACTACTCACAAATCGAGCTGCGCGTGCTCGCCCACTTGTCGCACGATCCGGCGCTCGTCGACGCTTTCTCGACGGGCCAAGACGTTCACGCGCGCACCGCGATGGCGGTGTTCGGCGTGCCCGAAGATGCGGTGACGAGCGAGATGCGTGCGCAGAGCAAGACGGTCAATTTCGGTGTTATTTACGGCATGGGCGCCGTCGCGCTCGCGAAGCGACTCGGGATCACACGGGCCGACGCGAAGCGCTTCATCGAGGCGTACTTTGAGCAGTATCGCGGCGTCGCTGACTTCATGCGCGCGACCCTCGAGAACGCACGAGAGAGCGGCGAGGTGCGGACTCATCTCGGGAGACGCCGCCTTCTTCCGGACCTCGACGGTGCAAACCCCATGAAGCGCGCGTATGCCGAGCGGATCGCGCAGAACACCCCGATTCAAGGCACCGCGGCAGACCTCCTGAAGCTTGCGATGGTGCGCCTCGCCGAGCCGGTGTTTCCCGGGATCCGGATGGTGCTGACGGTCCACGACGAGCTCGTGTTCGAGGTGCCCGAGGAGCGCATCGACGAAGCCGCGAGCCTTATCAAGGCGGCGATGGAATCGGTGGCGACACTCGACGTCCCGCTCGTGGTCAGCGTCGGCTGGGGGAAGAACTGGGCCGCCGCGCATTAGCCGAACGGTGGGCTTCGCTGACCGACAAAATAGGAACGGCGCCGAGTCGTAGAAACGACTGGCGCCAGAAGCGTCCCGCCCGGTCAGGCGAGAAGCAGCTTTACTTCGCGGCCGCTTTACTTCGCGGCAGCTTTACTTCGCGGCAGCTTTACTTCGCGGCCGCTTTGCCGAGCGAGAGCGAGAGCCGCGATTTGAGGCGCGACGCACGCTTCGAGGGAAGCACGTTCTTCGAAGCCGCGCTGTCGAGGAGCGCATGCACGCCCTTGACGAGCTCGGCCGCGTTCGCGGCTCCGCCTGCGACGGCTTCACGAGCCTGCTTCAGCGCTTTGCGAACGTACGACTTGAGAGCGCCGTTGCGCTCGGTGCGGATGATGCGCTGGCGATTGCGCTTTTCGGCGGATGCGTGGGTTGCCATGGTACTGCTCAGTCCTTCTTGGCCGGCTTCGCGTCGGCGGCGTTCGCGTCATAACCGACGGGATGAACCGGAAACACGGGAGTAGTTTTTCCCATGCGCATCTGGCGCTTACGGCGCTTACCGGCATTTTTGTGCAGGCGGGCGCGGACACGTTCGGTTTGCTGCGTGCTGGAAACCATTGGGGTCGCGGACTATAGCCGGTTCTTCCAGTCTGTCAAGGACGACCGAACGGCTCTCGGGAGGCTTGGCCGTGAGCCACACCGCGGAGCCGGCGGAACGGCACGGCGCCGCTTCCTAAGTGCTAGCCTCGTCGCGATGACTCCGAACCGCAAGGGCGCACTTCGCCAGCTGGTCTTGGTCGGCGCGGCGTTTCTCGGGGGCGCGGTCGCGGCTCGCGCGAGCGACGCTACTGGGGCGAGGGAGACGCCCTACGCGCCACTGTCGCAGTTGGCGCGCGTGCTCGTGCACATCGAAAATCACTACGTGGACGCAGTTGACCGGCAGCGCGTTCTCAACGGCGCGATCAAGGGCATGGTCGCCGAGCTCGACCCCCATTCGGCCTATCTACCCCCGCGCGAGTTCGCCCAGTTCAATGAAGACACGGGCGGCACGTTCGGTGGAATCGGCGTGGAGGTCGACTTCCGACACGAACGCGTGATCGTCATGGCGCCCATCCCGGGGGCCCCGGCGGAGCGGGGCGGGATCCGCGCGGGTGACGAGCTCCTCGCCGTCGACGGCAAGCCGCTCGCAGGCACGGCGGCCGAGGCTATTGTCCGGGTGATGCGCGGCGCGCCGGGCACCACGGTCAGGGTCACGCTGAAGCGCAAGGCGAATGGCGAAGTGGTCACACTCGACCTCGTGCGAGAGCATGTCCACGTGCGCAGCGTGGACGGCAAACGCTTGACGGACAACGTCGCGTACATCCGGCTGCGGCAGTTCCAATCGGGGACCCACCAGGAGCTTCTCGAGACCATAGCCGCCCTCCGCAATACCGACGCGGCGCCGCTCGAAGGCGTCGTTCTCGACCTGCGGAGCAACCCGGGCGGGCTCGTCGACGAAGCGGAGGCCGTGGCGGATGAGTTTCTCGGCGGCGGCGTGATCTACACCACGCGGCATCGAGGGCGCGTGCTGGACGAGGCGCGCGCGCAGCCCGGTGGGGCCCTCGCGAGGGTTCCTGTCGCGGTGCTCGTCAACGAATACTCGGCTTCGTCCGCGGAACTCGTGGCCGGAGCGCTCCAAGACACGGGCCGGGCGAAGGTGGTCGGCAACGCGACTTTCGGAAAAGGCTCCGTGCAGACGATCTACGAGCTGCCCAACAGCGCCGGGCTGAGACTGACAACGATGCGCTACTACACCCCGAGCGGGCGGGCGATCCAGGCGCTCGGCATCCAGCCAGACGTGCTTGTGCGCTACGAAGACGACGCGACAGCGAAAATCCCGTTCGTGCGCGAAGGCGACCTCGACGGCGCGCTCGAAGGCGAGGCACTCGGCGCGGCACCGCGCGCGGCGACCGAGACCGTGGTGGCGAAAAAACGGCCTGAGATTCTGACCCTCGCCGACGTTGCCACCGAGCCGAGCTCCGGCACGGACGACGCGCTCCAGCTTGCACACCGCTTGGTGCGCGCAGCCCGCGTGCAGCCATAATCGTTGGGAATACCGCGCGGATCGGCGCGGCAACACGGGCCCTCGTGCGCTTCCCGGCACCCGACGAGGCACCTATCAGGAGCGCCCTCCCGAATCGGAGCCTTCCATCGTCGGGGGGCGAGCGGTTCGTCTCGGGCGCAGAGGCCTGAACGTTCGTTGAGGAGCGGGCTCGAACACTTGACGTCTGTCCATGGACAATTCGTGCGTGACACCGCGGGCTCAGTTGAGGTACCCCAGGCTCCGTGGAACGCGCCAGTCGAGCTTTTACTGGCGTCCAATGCGCGGACGCCAAGGCTAGCGGGCGGTCCGAAACCTGTGATGTGAACATCGACGGCAGCCGCGTGAGCATGGCTCGACACATCCCGAACCGAGTTGCGCGGACCACATTATTTGGCCCGTTTGCTCACGATGTGGCTTGGGTGTCGCATGGCCACGCCCTCCAATGTCCGCACGAAGACCCCGCGACCACTCGCTGGGGACGACCGGACGGCCGACCACGGACTCGCTCGCGCCTTTCGCTGGGGGAGCTTGCATAACACCCCCGCCCCACATCTCCCTGACGCAGCGTCCGACGACGGCGTGGCACCGCCATCGGCCCGAGGCGCCGCCACAAAACCGGGAAGCCGCTGGAGTCACACGCCTTCGACCATCCAGCCCTCATCGCTGCGCTCGCGCGAGAGCAGCCGTAGCCCCGACTACAGCCCGACGCCGCCCCCCACGGCGGTCACGCTCGCCGAACCAAGGTCGGGCCGACGACGCACGGGCTTGCGGGAACCAAACGTCGACGCTTACGACTTAGCCGATGCGGCACCGACACTCGACCGTCCGCGGTGGCACTATTGGGCGGCGGCATCCTTGCTCGCCGTCGCGCTGATTGGCACGGCGGCGCTCCTTGGGAAATCGCGCGAGGTCGTAATCGCCCATGGCTCGGTCGTCGCCCAAATCGAGACGCGCGGCATCTCGCCCGAGGTCCCAATGGCGCCCAACGCAGCCGCCCTCGCGGTGGCCTCCGCGCAGAGTACGGAGCCAACTCCGCCCCCCGCGGTGCCCTCGAAGACCGGTTCCTTCTCGGTGTCGTACGAAGGGCACCTGCCAATCGACGGTGGAGTGCTGCACATTCCGAACACCTTCCGACCGCGCGAAGGCGGCTACGACCTCGTGATTCACTTCCACGGTGACGTTCGCATCGTGCGTGAGAGCGTCGAGCGCGCGAATGTGAACGCGGTGCTCGCGATCATCAACTGGGGCGTCCGCTCGGTGCCTTACCGCGACATTTACAAAGAGACCGGTCGGTTCGAACGCCTGGTCGCTCAAATTCACAGTGGCGTCGCGCAGCGGGGATTCAAAAACCTCGAGCTTCGCCGGATGGCCTTGACGGCGTGGAGCGCCGGCTACGGTGCCATCGAGAGCATCCTCGAGACGCGCCTCGCCCCGAACGCCGAGAGCGATCCGCTCGACGCTATCATTCTCCTCGACGGCATCCACGCGGCCTTCGTCGACGACGACCGGAACCGCGTCTCGGAGATAAGCGTGCTGCCGTTTCTCCGCGCAGCGAAAGCCGCGGCGAACGACCGCATCATGTTTACCCTGACCCACTCGGAAATCGACCCGGTGCTCTACGCGAGCACGAAACGCAGCGCCGAGTTGCTGCTGACTTCGGTCGGCGCACACCCTTCGATATCCACCAACTCGCCACCGCAGCACCTGAAGCTGAAAGCCGCTCAACGGTCGATTGGCCGCGACACCGCGTTGCAGCCGACAGCCGACACGCGCGTAGGCAACTTGCACATTGTCGGTTACCGCGGGATCACCCCCGAAGCTCACGCCGCGCACCTCTTGCAGATGGGCTCGATCGCGCTGCCTGAGCTCGCCGCACGTTGGACCCATGCGGCGCCGCCGGCCGTGCACCCGGTCCTCGGTGACGACGCGAGCGAACCCAAAGCCACTCGCAAACTCCCGCCGGGCAGCACCGTGCTGCCGCCCACCTCGCGCTTGCTTTCGAACCAACGGTCCGTGGCAGCGACGACGCCAGCATCGGCCGCGACACCGGCTCACTGAGCGCGCACCTCGAGGCCAAGCTGGTCTCAACCCGTGCTCGCTTTGCGGCGGCGACGGCGTGGCTCGAGACGAGGTCCGAGCACACCGAGTTCCGCCATCGACAGGTAGTTGCCCCCTGCGGTGACGATCACGTGATCGAGCATCGGGATACCAAGTTGCTGCCCGCAAGCTGCCAACCGCACCGTCGTCTCGACGTCCTCGGGTGACGCCTCGAGACGACCGCTCGGGTGGTTGTGCGCGAGGATGAAGGCCACCGCGCCATCCCACAGCGCCGCTCGCAAGACGTCTCCGGGCACGACGGACATCGAGTGGAGTCCGCCCTGGGCCACCCGCCGCAGCCCGCGAAGACGATTGGCCCCATCGAGCGACAGGACCCACATTTCTTCATGGATGAGGGACCCAATCCGAGGACCCAAGAGCTCCGCGACTTGCGCCGGATCGTCGAATGATTCGGTCGAAACCGGTGCACGGCGGGCGAGCCGCCGCCCCACCTCGATCGCGGCAGCGAGCCGCAGCGCGCGCGCGATCCCGACTCCTGGGTGTGCGGCGAAGACATGGGGCCCACAGCGCGCCATGCCTACAACACCGCCAGCCTTATCCAGCAGCTCCCCGGCAACGGCCTCCGACGGCCTTCCGCCCGATGCTTTGCCGAGCAGCACGCCAACGAGCGCGCGGTCATCCAGCGAGTCGAGGCCGTAGAGGATGGCCTCGTGACGAGGGTCCTCGTGATCGTCGTAGGTGGTCATGAGGCGCCCTACAGCACCGCCCGTGCCACTATAAAATCACTGCAAATTTGAGCAATTTACCTGGCGGCCGTTAACGGTCCGCCGGCGCTCCGCCACCCTGGCGCGTGCGCGTTTCACGCCCGGCTGTCGCCCACAGCCTCTGGCTACAGCCGCTGACTACAGCCTCTGGCTACAGCCTCGGGCTTTGGTCGCTCACAGCGGCCACACTTTCAAGGGCGGAGCCTTGACGCGGTTCTTCGCGGACGCTTCATGGCCGACGACGCGGTGGCGCGGGTCGAGCTCGTGTCCGAGGATCGCCTCCGAGAGTGCGACGTGTGCGGTCGCGGTCGGTGACGCGGGGGCGAGGCCGAAGTCCAGGTGGGCCGTGGTGCGCTTGGTGGCACCGAAGACGTCGACCTCCACCCTGCAGCCATAGAGCTTCTTCGATGCGTTGTTTTGGGTGACGGTGACGGTGACGTCGTTGCCAGTCTGCACCGTGGCCACCTCGAACGTTGGCCATTCGGGTGCTCCTTCGCCGAAGACCCACACATCGAAATAGTCCTTCAAGTCCACTCCGGCCGCGTCCTCGAGCGCGAGTCGGAGCGAAGCGACATCCTTGGCGCCGGCATCTTTGAGAAACGCCGCGAGCCCCGCGAGCACGGCGTCACGTCCTAGGAGCGACTCGAGCTGAACGAAGAGCACCATCGGCCCGGGACCGTAAACGTCGCCGTAAAATGTTTGCACCGCCGGCGCGTCCGTCGGTCGCGGATAATGCTCGGATTGCAATGAAATCGCGTCCCAATACGCGAGAGAGGACTCGGCCTCGACTTTCGGCCTGTGCTCGTCTTCGAACACGTAAGCGAGGTACTCGGCGGTCGCCTCCTTCCAAACGAAATCGGAGGCGCTGGCAAGGGTCGTTCGGTCACCGGCCCATTGGTGCACCGTCTCGTGCATGAGGACGTGCATCGTCGCGTCCGCGTAGGACGTCTTCAGATCGGGCAGGTCCTCGAGCAAGATGACATTCGCCGGGTGCTCGAAGCCGAGCCACGCGGTTGGACCACCGGCAAACCGAAGCTCCGGTCCGTACGGAAGCGGTCCGAGCAGCCCCGTCACCCAGGTGATGAAGGCCGACACGCTCACCGGATCGAGCGAGGTCCGCAGCTTTCCGCCAGGCACCTCGAAGAAGACGAGCTCCGTTCCGGCGGCGGTCACGAAAGGCGTGCGCACCCACTTGGGATCGGCCGCAAATCCAAAGCCCGAGTACGTCGGCGCAAGCGTGTCCTCGATGTCGCACCGAGTCGACGTCGCGCCCGCCGTGCGGAGCCCCGGGCAGAGGACGACGGTACCCTTCGGGTGCTCGATGTCGAAGTGGAGTTCCACGAGGCGCGAAGGGTCAACGTCGCAAGGACCGAAACGCGAGCAGCCGCCGACCCAGCTGAGAAGGTACGAGAAGACGCCGCCCGCCATGTCCGTGCGCGTCATGTAGCCAACGTCGAGCTTGTCGAAGGTCTTCAGTGGGACGAGTTGGTCCGCCTCGAGGGTGAAGGGGTCGGTCGCAGCGAGCGCTCCGCCGCAGGCTTTGAGGAGCTCGTCTGTGACGCTCGCCGACGTGGCCGCAGTGCCGCTCCACAGCACACTCGTGACGGGCAGACGGCAGGCGATGCCGATGCAGTTCCCATCGGGCGGCGGTGAACTGTAGGTGAGCTTCGAATGGGCCGCGCGCGTCGCTAAGTCGAAGCGGTAGTCGTAACGAGTGACGAGGCTCTCGGCGGGAGCGCCGCCGCCGGCTCCAGGGGCGCCGCCGGAGCCCACCGTCGTCATGGCCGCCCCTCCAGCGCCGGTGCCGCTCGCCGTCGTGTCGTCCGTGGAGGAGCAGGCCGCGAGCAATGCAAGAGCGACGAACGACGGGGTGGCAAGCGTGCGCATCGCGGCCATGTTAGCGGAGCTCGGCTTGCCCGCCGATGCATTGTGTCTCGGCACCGCTCCGTTCGCGAAGGTACGGAGGCTTACCCGCGCTTGCCGCTTGGCGCGAACCCACGGCCCCCGTAGCGTAGGCCCAATGGCCGACGACTCGTCCCGCGAGGCGCCCTCCACTTCCGAAGAGCCACCGCCACGGCCTTACCCTCCTTCCGCCGCGGGTCCGAGTGCCGTCGTGTCCTCGCTACGGTACGCCCTGCTTACGAGCGGTGCGGTCCGAGGCGCACAAGCCTTGCTACGTGTGAACCAGCCCGAAGGGTTCGATTGCCCGGGTTGCGCGTGGCCGGATCCGAAACACCGGAGCGTGACCGAATTTTGCGAAAATGGCGCGCGGGCTGTGGCCCACGAGGCCGATGCGCGCCGCGCCGGACGTGAGTTTTTCGCTGCACACGGGGTCGCTGAGCTCGCCCGACAGAGCGATCATTGGCTCGAACAGCAAGGGCGGCTCACCGAGCCCATGGTCTTGCGGTCGGGGGCAACTCATTACGAAGCCATCTCCTGGGAGGACGCCTTCTCACTCGCCGCACGTGAGCTCCGCGCGCTCGCGTCACCCGACCTCGCCGCTTTCTACACCTCGGGCCGCGCCTCCAACGAAGCGGCGTTTCTCTATCAACTTTTCGTGCGGAGCTTCGGCACCAACAACCTGCCGGATTGCTCGAATCTCTGCCACGAATCGAGCGGCAAAGCGCTCACCGAAACGATCGGCATCGGCAAGGGAACCGTGCAGCTCGACGACTTCGAAGCGGCGGACTTGATCCTGATCCTCGGCCAAAACCCGGGCACGAACCACCCACGAATGCTAACGACGCTCGCCGACGCCGCTGAGCGGGGCGCGGCCATCGTCACCATCAACCCACTGCGCGAACGCGCCCTCGAATCCTTCGCGCATCCGCAAACGCTGCTCGGTCTCATCGGCGAAGGAACACGCATCTCCTCCCAGTATGTGCAGGTGCGCATCAACGGTGACGTCGCGCTCTTAAAAGGGGTGATGAAGCTCGTTCTCGCCCACGAGCGTTCAAAAGGTGGAGTGCTCGACCGCGCGTTCCTCGCGGAACACACCCTCGGCTTCGCGGACCTCGAACGCGGCATCGACGAGGCTTCGTGGGACGACATCCTCGCGTCGAGCGGCGTGCCTATGGCGACCATCGAACGCCTCGCGCAAACCTTCGTCGAGAGCCACCGCGTGATCGCTTGCTGGGCGATGGGCCTGACACAACACAAGAACGCGGTTAGCACGATCCGCGAGGTCGTGAACCTGCTCGCGCTCCGAGGAAACTTCGGCCGCGAAGGCGCAGGAGTATGCCCCGTTCGCGGGCACAGCAACGTTCAAGGCGACCGCACCGTTGGCATTCACGAGGCGCCGACCGAAGCCTTCCTCGCGAAACTCGATCGCGGCACGGGGATCCACTCGCCGCGCAAACACGGCTTCGACGTCGTGCACACGATCCACGCAATGGAAGAGGGCCGCGTACAGGTATTTTTCGCGCTGGGAGGAAACTTCGCCGCCGCCACACCCGACACCACGCGCACCGTGGCCGCCCTGCGACGTTGCACACTGACCGTGCAAATCGCGACCAAGCTGAATCGCTCTCACCTCGAGACCGGGAGGACCGCGCTGCTGCTGCCATGCCTCGGCCGGAGCGAGCAGGACCTCCAGCAAGAAGGACCGCAGTTCGTCACCGTCGAGAACTCGATGGGCGTCGTTCATCGGAGCGAAGGACGGCTCCGACCGGCAAGCGCACACCTCCGCAGCGAACCTTGGATCATCGCGCACCTCGCCGATGCCGTTCTCGGCGCGAAGAGCCACATTCCGTGGACGCAGCTTGTCGGCAATTACGATCGGGTGCGCGCGCTCATCGAAAAAAGCATCGACGGCTTCGAGGGTTACAACGAGCGCGTACGCAAACCGGCCGGCTTTCTGCTACCGAATGGCGCTCGCGAGCGCGCGTGGCACACGACGACCGGGAAACTCAACCTCGGTGCCGAACCGATCCCGCACTTTCACGTTGGACCAGGCGAGCTCGTGATGATGACCATTCGCTCGCACGACCAATTCAACACCACGGTCTACGAGTTAAACGACCGCTACCGCGGGATCCACGGCGAGCGCCGGATCGTGCTGATGCATCCCGCCGACATCGCAGCCCTCGGCTTCTCGGCAAGGCAGCGCGTCGACGTGACCAGCCACTACGCAGGCGTGACCCGCAAACTTACCGCGATGCAGCTCGTTGCCTACGACATCCCGCGCGGCAACTGCGCAAGCTACTTCCCCGAAGCGAACGCGCTCGTGCCGCTCGAGAGCCACGCGGACGTGAGCCGCACGCCCACCTCGAAGAGCTTCATCGTCCGATTCTCCGCGAGCACGGACACACCCCCACGCGATGGCAACGCGGACTCCGCATGAGCGACGCCATTCGGTCATTCGAGATCGTTCGGCGCCACTCCGATGGGACGAACACACGCGTGGAGTCGGTCGCCCACGAGGAGCCGCTAGAGCTTCAAATAAACGGGGCCTCGGTCGCCGTCGTGATGCGGACGCCGGGGCACGATGAAGAGCTCGCGCGCGGTTTTTTGTTAACGGAGCGCATCGTCGGCCGCATCGAGGAGATAGCGAGCGTGCGGCACTGCAGCCAGACACCCGACCCCGAATCGGAAGGCAACGTCATTCAGATTCGGCTCGCGAGCGGCGTTCCGTTCGACCTCGAGCGTCTGCGCCGACACAGCTACGCATCCTCGAGCTGCGGCGTGTGCGGCAAAGCGACGATCGAGAACGCATGCGGCCTGGCCCCTCCCCTTCGCGACGAGGGCCGCATCGCCGTCGCCGTACTGTTGGGCGCGCCGGCAGAGCTGCTCCGGTCGCAACCAGCGTTCGCGGAGACAGGGGGCCTTCACGCCGCGGGACTCTTCACGCTTGCGGGCGAGCTCGTGGCGGTGCGCGAGGACGTCGGGCGTCACAATGCCGTGGACAAAATCGTTGGATATCTCGCGACAAATCAACTGAACCCTGCAGACCATGCGCTCTTCGTCTCGGGGCGCATAAGCTTCGAGCTCGTTCAAAAGGCAGCGGCCGCGCGTCTCCCGATCCTGGCCGGGATCTCAGCCCCAACGAGCCTGGCGGTGCGGGTGGCCCGAGCCCTGCGCGTCACGCTCGTCGGGTTCGTCCGCGGGACCTCCCTGAACGTCTATTCGGAGCCCGGGCGCATCGTCGACTGAAGGCGCGTCGCGGGTCGCACGTCACGCCGATGTCGCCACGGTCCACTCGCATCGGGCTCGGAGCCCGACGCGATCTCGCCAGATGGCTCGCTATGTTGGATTGTGGTTTTAATGGGAAGTGGTTGATCGAAGAAGCTTGCCGAGCAAGCAGCGGCAGCAGAGGCTTTGGGGTTGCTCACTCCCGGATGAGCGGCGGGCCGTTCGGAACTGTACGTCGATGAACGAAACGCACTATCGCTGCGGTCGAACATCAACAGGAACTGAACCGCGAGCGCATCAAGGGGAGCGCGGAGCCAGAACGTACGACCATTGACCTCGTGCGCATGCGGATCACGAAGGCCTAAAGGACGGGTCGAGCCGGCACATCAAAGAAATCATTGCGCAGAGAGCTTGTTGACGGACGCCCGATCGTCTAGATGACGGCGTTATCCTATTAGGGCTGAATGCACCGTTGTTCGATCGAGCAATGCCTGCAGGCAGCTTGGAACTACGTTATTTGGCGCGGCCCCGGGACGGGTGGCTTCGCTTGAGAGAACCTTGATGTCGAAGCCATCTTTACGCGGATTGCCGCTGGTCGTTTGTGTTTTGGGTTCCTTGCTGTGGTCGCGCGTGGTGGAGGCGGCGACGTTTCCCGCAGACAACAAATGGACCCCACTCACGCAGCAAAGCATCGGCCTGGCCGATCCGAACAACGACGGGAGCAACCTCGGCAAGGAGATCGTCGGCTCGGCGGCCTTCCCGGCGATGTACATCTACCAGGACGGCACCGATCTCTTCGTCCGGCTCCGCGTAGACGACACCCCGACCGGCAACGCCGACGGCAGCGGCACTCTCAACCCGTCGGGCTGGGGTGTGCTGATCGACACCGACAACACCTTCGCCGATTACGAATTCTCGCTGCTACTCAGCGGCAAGACCAACGATCTCGACATCCAGCTCGGCCAGAACACCACAAAGGAAGGGCTCGGCAAGCCGAATGACAACGCCGAGACGCTGTTGGCAGCGTCGACGCTCGATTACACCAGCGGCACCGGCAACGTGCGCATCGTCAGCGCCGGGATGAACTTCTCCAACGACGCTGACTTCTTTATCGACTTTGCTTTCCCGCTGAACACCTTCCTGACCAAGACTGGCATCACGGTCGACTCCTCGCTGGTGATCTGGGGCGGAACCTCGAGCAGCGCGCAGTCGATCAGCGTCGATCTCGCAGGCAGCCCCAACCTCGCCGCGGGCTCGCTCACCCTGGCCGCGAGCGACCCGCTCAAGCTCGCCGAGCTGGTCGATACCGACGGCGACGGCGTGGCCGACGGCAACGACACGATGCCGAACAACAGCAGCGTGTGCCACGACACCGACAACGACACCTGCGACGAGTGCGCCACCGGCACCGTGCTCGCCACCAACAACGACGGCACCGACAGCGACTCGGACGGCCTGTGTGACGCTGGCGACACCGATGACGACAACGACGGCGTGAGCGACGTGGACGAGGCGATGGTCAACACCTCGCCGACGGATCCAGCGAAGTGCGGCGATAGCGACGCGGACACCTGTGACGATTGCGCGGTGGGCGTCGATCAATTCGGCGCGATGGCCGACAACAAGCCGAACGCCGATGGCCTCGACAGCGATAGCGACGGCAAGTGCAATGCCGGTGACACCGATGACGACAACGACGGCGTGAGCGACACCAACGACGCGATGCCGCTCGACAACAAGTTGTGCCACGACACCGACACCGACGGCTGCGACGAGTGCGCCACCGGCACCGTGCTCGCCACCAACAACGACGGCACCGACACCGACTCGGACGGCAAGTGCAATGTCGGTGACACCGATGACGACAACGACGGCGTGGCCGACACCAACGACGCGATGCCGCTCGACAACAAGTTGTGCCACGACGCCGACACCGACGGCTGCGACGAGTGCGCCACCGGCACCGTGCTCGCCACCAACAACGACGGCACCGACAGCGATAGCGACGGCAAGTGCAATGCCGGTGACACCGACGACGACAACGACGGCGTCTCGGATGCGACCGAGACGACCAACGGCACCTCGCCGACGGATGCGACGAAGTGCGGCGATAGCGACGCGGACACTTGTGACGATTGCGCGGTGGGCGTCGATCAATTCGGCGCGATGGCCGACAACAAGCCGAACGCCGATGGCCTCGACAGCGACTTGGACGGCAAGTGCAATGCCGGTGACACCGATGACGACAACGACGGCGTCTCGGATGCGACCGAGACGACCAACGGCACCTCGACGACCGATGCGACGACGTGCGGCGATAGCGACGCGGACACTTGCGACGATTGCGCGGTGGGCGTGGATCAATTCGGCGCGATGGCCGACAACAAGCCGAACGCCGATGGCCTCGACAGCGACTTGGACGGCAAGTGCAATGCCGGCGACACCGACGACGACAACGACGGCGTCACCGACGTGGACGAGACGGCCAACGGCACCTCGACGACCGATGCGACGACGTGCGGCGATAGCGACGCGGACACCTGTGACGATTGCGTGGTGGGCGTCGATCAGTTCGGCGCGATGGCCGACAACACGCCGAACGCCGATGGCGCCGACATCGATAGCGACGGCAAGTGTGACGCCGGTGACACCGATGACGACAACGACGGCGTCTCGGATGAGATCGAGACGACCAACGGCACCTCGACGACCGACCCGACGACGTGCGGCGATAGCGACGCGGACACTTGCGACGATTGCGTGGTGGGCGTCGATCAGTTCGGCGACAAGTCTGACGTGCTGGCCAACAACGATGGCGCCGACAGCGATAGCGACGGCAAGTGCGACATCGGCGACGACTCGGACGACGACGGCGTCAGCGACGCCGACGAGCTGAAGAACCACACCGATCCGAACGATGGCGACAGCGACGACGACGGCGTCGTCGACGGCGACGAGAAGAACTGGGACCAGGATAGTGACGCTGACGGCCTGATCAACGCGCTCGATCCGGACAGCGACAACGACGGGCTCTACGACGGTACTGAATTGGGTCTCGACTGCAGCCATGCGGCGACCGATGCCGGTAAGCATCACTGCCGCGCCGACGTGGACCCGGCCACCACGACCGATCCGCTCAACCCGGACACCGATGACGGCGGCGTCACCGACGGCTCGGAGGACGCCAACCTCGATGGCAACGTGGACGCCGGCCACATCGATCCCAACAACAAGGAGGATGACGCAGGCGGCAAGGACGGCGACAACGACGGCCTGAGCGACGAACTCGAGGGTTTCCTCGGCTCGAATCTGAACGACGCCGACACCGATGACGACGGCGTCCTCGATGGCGACGAGGCCAACCCAAGCGACGACACCGATGGCGATCACCTGATCAACGTGCTCGACGTCGACAGCGACAACGACGGCCTCTATGACGGCACCGAGACCGGCAACGTTTGCGACAACAAGGACACCAACGCCGGTCCGCCGAGTCACTGCGTAGCCGACGGCGATGGCGGCGAGAGCAAGACGTCACCTATCAATCCGGATACCGACTTCGGCGGCGTGAAGGATGGCTCGGAAGATCCCAACCTCAACGGGATGACCGACACCGACGAGACGAACCCCAACAACAGCGAAGATGACAGCATCGTCGACTCCGATGGGGACGGGCTCAGCGACGCGCTCGAGGTCACGCTCAAGAGCGATCCCAACGACGGTGACAGCGACGATGACGGCGTGCGCGACGGCGATGAGCCGAACCCGAGCGACGATCTCGACGGCGACACCAAGTCGAACATCATCGATGAGGACAGCGACGGCGACGGCCTCTTCGACGGGACCGAGTTAGGCAATACCTGCGACGATCCCGACACCGACACCACCAAGAATCGGTGCACCCCGGACGCCGACAATGGCGCGACCACCACGCTGATGCTCGATGCCGACACCGATGACGGCGGCGTGAGCGATGGCACCGAGGACGTGAACCACGACGGCGAAGTCAGCGTCAACGAGCGCGATCCGAACGACAAGACCGACGACAAAGACTGCCATCTCGACAGCGAGTGCGGCGACACCAAGAGTGGCATGGTGTGCGACTCGAAGGAGTGCGTCGCCGGCTGCCGCGGCACCGATGGCAACGGCTGCCCCGATGGCGAGCAGTGCACCTCGATGAACGCGACCGTAGGCGAATGCGTGATGCCGACCAGCGGCGCGGGTGGCGGTGGCGCAGGTGGCGGTGGCGCAGGTGGTGGCGGCAACGACGACGTGTTCGCGCAAGGCGGCTGGATATGCAGCATGCGCTCGCCGGGGCCGAGCAATGATCTCGGTTGGCTAATTGCGGCGGTAGGCGCCATCGGTGCGGTCGTGCGTCGCCGGCGTCGGCGCGCGGCGATGGTCGCCGGGGCCATCGTCGTAGCAACGAACAGCAGCGCGGCGGCCGCGGAGCAGGAGCCACAGGCACTCGATCGCTTCCGCCCGTCGTGGGCCGGTGATCGGTTCTTCGGCATCACCTCACCCTACGCAGCCGGTGATGTCGCGGTGCACGGCAGGCTCTTGATGGAGTTTGCCCACCGACCGGTGTCGCTGGTGCGCGACGATGGCCAGACGGTGACCTCGCTCGGCGCGGTGGTGGCCAATCAGGTGTTGGTGCACGCCAACGCCACGTTCGCGCTGTGGAATCGCCTGGCAGTGAACCTCGATCTGCCGGCGGCCACGTCCCAGACCGGCGACAGCCCAGTCGTCAACGGAACCACCTACACGTCGCCGCTGGGCAGTGCCATTGGCGATCTGCGGGTCGGTTTACGCGGCCGGATCTACGGCGAAAACGGAGGGCCGGTGCAGCTCGGCATCACCGGTTATCTGTGGGTCCCGACTGGTGACCAGGACAGCGGCTCGTTCATGAGCAACGGCACGGTGCGCGCTTTGCCGATGGTGAGCGCCGGCGGCACCATCGACCGCTTCATCTGGGGCGCGGACGTCGGACCGGACCTGCGGAAATCGCAGGTGTTCGCCAACGTCCAGCAAGGGAAGACGATGACCTGGGGCGCGGGGGCAGGTTATCTTCTCGGCGATCGCAAACACATTCAGCTCAACGGCGAACTCCTCGGCAGCGTGGTGGTCGAGGACATGGTCAGGCGCAACCTCAACATCGAGGCACTCGCCGGTGCGCGCTGGCGTTTCGTCGATAACTTCGTCACCAGCGGCAGCGTGGGTTCAGGCATCGCCCAAGGTCTCGGCACGCCGCAAATGCGCGCCACGATCGGTATCGAGTACAGCCCGCTCGCGCGGAGCAAACCGCTCGACAGCGATGGCGACGGGATCGCCGATGCGCAGGACGCCTGCCCTGAGAAGGCGGGCCTCGCGAACCGTGACCCCAACCTGCACGGCTGCCCGCTGGTGGCTCCGGTCGATAGCGATGGCGATGGGATCCCCGACTCGCAAGACGCCTGCCCCAGCCTGACCGGTGTGGCGAGCTCCGACCAGAGCAAGAACGGATGTCCGCTCCCGCTCGACAGCGATGGCGACGGGATCCCCGACTCGCAAGACGCCTGCCCCAGCCTGACCGGTGTGGC
>CANJMI010000011.1 GCA_947475525.1 Polyangiaceae bacterium
CATGGGCGACGAAGCTGCCGCTGGAATGCGCCGCCACGAGGACGAACGTGCTCGTCGCATCCACGCGTGTGACGAGATGCGCTGCGAGCTTGGAATTGCCTATCTCAAGTGTCGAATACGACGGGTCGGCCGGGCCTTTGACGCAATAAAGATGGCGCACGCCTCGGCTTCGAAGCGTCGCGTGGTAGAGCGCAGTCGTCCAAGCACAGGCCTCATCGAGCGTGACGTCGTAGCCCCCATAACCGATGAAGGCGTTGTTCCCGAGCGGGTTTTGCGAGTCTTTCCGCGCGACACCAAAACCAACCTCGGCGGCGGTGTTCCACGGCAGCGAATCGAAGTCTGGCTCGAGGGCCGTGCCACCCGCGCCCGCGCTCGCCATGGCACCAGCCGCGCCGCTTCCTCCGCCGCCGCCCGAGGGGCTCGTCCCTCCCGCGCCGGGATCGCCGCCGAAGCCCCCGGCGTGGGTGCCCGAAGGCGCAGGCGAGCCACCGCTCCCACCGCTCCCGCCGTATCCACCGGGAACCTGACGGGCGTCGAGCTCGTCACTGCAAGCCAGGGCGCATCCTCCAAGAACGAGCAGACTCAGGCAGGTCTTGAAACGCGACACGAGGTGCGTTCTCGGACAACTTCGGGCTGGCCGCAAGTTCGTAACGTGTGGCTTTAGCCTGCAATTGAGGAAGAATACGTGTCCGCGTGAAGCTAGGACGAGCAAGGCGCGCGTGGATGATGACGTTACGGTTCGAGGTTTTCTCGGGCACGCCGGGAGCTATTTCGGGTTTTCGACCGGTGCACATGTAGACACGCCGGCTCCGACGATCTTGAAGGGGACCGTTGGGACTTTCATCACGACTTCTTTGCTAACCGGGTCGTAGCGCTCCACGCGTGAAGCGGTGCCGCTCGGCGCGGTAAAGATCCAGAAACCTCCGCCCCAAAAGGCGAACGCAAACCCGGTCCCGATTTCCACCGAATCCAGTGGTTGCTCTGGCCCAAGGGCAGATGACGCTTTATCCAGTTTCGCGATGTAGGGCGGAAACCCAAAAAAGAAACCGAACAGGTCACCCTGGCCGGTGCCCGTGAGCTCCGCGGCGGCCGAGAAGCCGAAACTTCCATGAGGACTCACCTTGAGGGTGGCGGTGTCGATCGACCCGAGTCCAAGCTCCTTGGCGACGAAGAGCGTCTCCTCGTTGCTGCCCGGCGCATTCGCGACGAACCCCATGCCAAACTTCTTGAAGCCCCCTTGGTTCGGCACGAACTCGGTTGCGGAACAGGACGCGTCTATGGTCGAGGCTTGATAAAGTCGGCCATCGTTGTAGAGAATCCACGCCGTCCCCTTGCGATCCACCGACATGGAAAATGGCGTCGCGGTGCCGCCGCCTTGGGGGCAGGTGAGTGCGCCAACCTTGAAAAATTCGAGCGCGCTCGGATCGAAGCGATAGAGGTCGGTTTCCTTCGAGATGACGTAGATGTCCCCGGCTTCGATGCTGCAGTCGCCGCCGCTACTGCCACCCCCGCCGCTTCCGACGCCGACGGTCACGTCCGCGCTCGTGGCGGTCGTGGTCGCCTGACTCCCGGTCGTCGAGCCGCCAGCGCCCGTCGTCGCGCCAGCATTGGCGCTCGAGTCCTTCACGGTCGCGCCTGCCGCGCAGCCAATGAAAAACAAACCAAGAAGGGCTGCCGAGTGCCGTTTCATTGGGGGCATTGCAAACATGCCGTAGACGCTAACACACGGGCACAGCTCCCGGGGGGGCACGCTCCGCAGGGTGATGCCGTGGCGTACGACGGCGTCGGTTGCTTCGCGATGGCTACCACGTGAGGGCCACCACGTGATAAAAGACACCCCCGCAAAGCCGACGAACACGCGGTCCCGGTTTCGGCGCACCCGGCGCACCCGACATACAAGCCCACGCGACTTTCCTGAAAGGTCTTTTGAGCAGTGATGAACTGGTTCCATGTTGCCATCGTTGTGATGTTCTCAATTGTGGGTACGGTGGAGTCCGTCCAGGCCGCAGATCCACCGCCGTGCCTGGTCTTGTCAAAAGAGCTCGCGCTTCCGCCATTGGATCGCACGAGTCGGTTCAGCACCCCCAAGTATGCCGACCCGTTGATCCGCAATACCGTCATCAATCGGGATTATCGAATGCAGGCGCTCGCGCTCAATGCCTATCTCGGTTATCCGAGCGGCACTTCTGGCGCCGCCAATTGGTGGGCCCTCGCGCACTCGGCCTCGAACACGGCAGGGCGGACGATCGAAGTGGTTTCGGCGGCACTCAAAGTCCTCGATGATCTCATCGCCGGTAATCTGAACGACATCGAGGCCGATAAGGGTTACGCGAAGCTTCTGCTGGCGACGCCCGGGATGCCCGCGAACGCAGTCAGCTACGGCCGTGCGAAACTCGAGGAAGCGTACCGGACGAAGAACGTTGCGCTACTGAACGCAATCCGCGACGATTTCCGCAACATTTACGTCGGATTCGTCGCTGGGAACCTGGCGATCTATCGAGAAGTTGGCGAGTTGATGACGCCGTTTTTGACCGAAGCCGCGGCGTCCCCAACCTGCACGGTCAACGTAGACGGTCTGCGAAGCCCAAGCGCTTGGGCAGCTACCGACCCGTCCGGACTCGTCCGCGCGGGCCTGCAACTCCTCGTGCAAGCGCGGACGGTAGCCGACCCCGCGAAGCGAGCTGAGCTCGTTCACAAGTCCAGCCTTTTCATTGGGTTTCAGGAACAGTGGATGTTGCAGTTGAAGGTCTACGACAAGTTCAAGCTCGCGCCGATTTTCGAGTCGTTTCGCGTGGACTTGGTGGACGCCCACGGAGCCTTCAAGCTCGTCGACGAGAACTGGGCCGAGTTCACCGTTCGCATGGGCATTCGCAGCAAGGGAAAGGCGCTGACGCGTCTCGAGTTCGACAAGGCTTGGAAGCGAGTCGACAACACGTACAAATTCTCGCCGACGTCGTTGCCCAGCTTGATCGAAGGCGCCGGCGCTGGGACAATCCCCGCGTACTTTCGTGACCGCCTCGTCAAGGCACCAGCCTCGAAGATGTTCGAGACGCTCGAAGGGCCGAAGCGAATCTGGAACTGAGGACGGGCCTTTCAGCACGGCCTGCGGCAAACTCGTGGTGAGAAGTTGCCCCCGTTTTATGGGAGAGCGAGGCGCGCGTTTGCAGCGAGGAGGCCCGAAACTCCGGTAGAAGGTTCGGTCACCGTTTCGGTGGACCACGTTCCCGTCGAGAGCGGTTGGACCTATTTCGAAGAGTGAAACACGGTCATTTTCGAGGAAGGGTCGCGGTCGGAGATGGGCTCGAGCGTGTCGCTGGCGTATGCAAAAGTTTGCGAGGGGAAGTAGGGGCGCCCAGGCTGTGGAAAGCACCTGCACCTGCGGACGGTGGTCGAGGGGGACGCCGCGGCGCGGGCGATCCGCTTGATGCCGGCAAGTATGCGGCTTAGCATATAAGTATGCGTACCACCGTAGACGTTGACGACGACCTCTTTGCTCGCGCCGCTCGGAAGCTTCCTCGCGGGACATCCAAGAAGGTGGTGTTCAACGAGGCGCTGCGTGTGTTCGCGGATCAGTCCAGTGCAGCGGTGCCGCTCATCGGTGCGCTCGCTCACATCCCCGTGCGCATGCACGCCGACTTCAATGATCCGGTGCCGGGCTTCGACCTGTGATTTTGCTGCTCGACACCTGCGCGTACCTCATCGCGACCCACCAGCCCGAGCTGCTGCCCACTAAGGCCCGGCGCGCGATTCTTACCGCTCGCGTTCGGTATTGGAGCCCGGTTGGAACCTGGGAGATCGCGGTCAAGTCGGCGCTTGGCCGCTTCGAGCTTCCGGGCGAGGCGTTCGCATCGCTGGACGTCGGTCTAGCTGCCTTGTGCGTGACCCATCTGCCGCTAAGCCACGCCCATGCGGCGCTTGTTCATGAGCTGCCGTCTCTTCATAAGGACCCGTTCGACCGCCTCCTGATCGCGCAGGCGCTCGCTGAGGGGCTCGTCGTGGTCACGTCTGACGAGATGATTCCCAACTACCCCGGCGTCACGGCGATCTGGGGGTAGGTCACGGGACTTTGGCCCCGCTCTGGATGTACACGGTATTTGCTTTTGTTGCTTCGAGGTCGCTCCCGCTGGCGCCGAACAGGAACTCCACGAGCCCCTCGCGCCGCAAGCAGTGCGAAAGCGAGGGTCGTTGTGGGCCTCCGCAGCTGAAGCCGCGTGAGAGGGCGCGTCAAAGGAGCAATAATTGTTACAAGGGTCATGGTCTGCGGCGAGCAGGGATTCAAACTTTCGCGATTTCTAGGTAAATTTAAGGGGATCTGTCAGCTTGCGCAGACGTTCTCCTTAACAACGGGCAAGCACCACAAAGTCGTCGGCGTATCGAACGAGCCGGGCTTTGGCCCAGTTCGCAGGTGCGGCGGGTCCGTGAACGGCCTTGTCGAACCAGTGCAGATACACGTTCGCTACGAGCGGAGAGAGGACTCCGCCCTGCGGCGTTCCCTGCTTATTGGCTCGAGGCGGCCCTTTTTCGCGCTCTTCCTTTACAGTTGCCGGCAGCCAGAGGCGGAGCAGACGCAGAGCCGGCGTCTGCGTGTGAACGCGAATATGTTAGCGCGGCGCGAGAGCCGAGAAGAAACACGCCGTTGACTTAGTTAGTCAGCCGTTGACTTAGTCAGCCATTGGCGTAGTCTTCTCGGGTGGAGGTCACGTGGGACCCAGCAAAGAATCTCGCCAACCAGAGGAAGCACGGCATCTCTTTCGAGGAGGCCTCGCAGCTCTTTACCTCAGGCGCGAGCTACCTCGAGCTGTTCGACGAAGCTCACTCCGAGACCGAGTGACCGGTTTCTCGCGATCGGACCGATCAAGCGGGGGCTCGTCCTGGTCGTCCTGACCGAACAGGACGAAGGCACCATTCGCATCATCAGCGCGCGCTGGGCCACCAAGAACGAGCGCGCCCTTTTCCTGGTCAACCTGGACAACACCCATGACTGACATCCCGGAACTCACGCAGCAAGACTTCGCCAGGGCCATTCCCGCGCGCGTTCGAAAGCGCCTCGCCGCCGGCATCTTCGAGTCCGGGGATGACGTTGCCGCGCTGAGGCGGTTTGTCGCTCTCACTCAGGCCCAGTTCGCTCAGGCCATGGGTATCAGCATTCACACGCTTCGGAATTGGGAGCAGGGACGGCGACACCCCGAGGGCCCCGCCATCGCCCTCCTCCGGATCGCGGCTCGTCACCCCAGAATCATCCGCGAGAACCTCCACTCGGCCGCTTGAGGGCGCGGGATCGCGACTCCGGATTGCGAGCCGTTTCCCTGCACGACGCCGAGCACCGATGGCGACGGCATCATGCCGTTCGGTGCGCCGGGCGAGCAACATCGCGTCGCGTCGCCGGACCGTGGGTTCGTGCAGTCGGTGCCGGACACGATCGCGCTGCTTCGCGGGTTGCTCGCAGCGGGGTACGGTGCCGACGCGTCCGCCGCCCAGACGATGATCGGCACGCACACGGTCCAGCGCACCACGACGTTCGGCGGTGACGCCGTCGAGCTGCGCGTACTCGTTACCGAGGGTGGTGCCCATCAGACCGCCGGGACGCGGGGCGAGTTCGCGAGCGAGCCGCGGCAGTGGCAGTTCCTCGCGGGCTTCCGTCGCAGCGCGACGGGCGTCGTGCGGCGCGCGGGCTCATCCGTCACCGGGACATACTGAGCGGAACCACTTCGCCACGTCACCTTCGCGCGGACTCTCGCCGTGAGCGCGCACGATTGCTCGCGCGCGATCCGACTACTTCCCGCGGTGCACGTCGCTGGTGAAGTTGCGTTTCACAACATTCGACCATTCCACCGCGAACGCCACGCGGTAGCCAAGCGCCACCTCGAGTACAGGCGCGCCGAGCCCTGCCACCTCGGGAACCTGCCTTGCTCGGTTTATTCTCTCACTCAGTGTACAATAAACTCATGAGCCACAAGCACTTGCAATGCGCGTTGGCCGTTACGGTAGTTTTGGTGGCGGCTGGTTGCAGTTTCATATTCGAGGCCTTGGATCCGCGAGGTCCGGTTGTGGCTAAGGCAGAGTTGACTCAGCCCGGAACAGCGGAAACGCGATTTGTCCACCAAAGCGGGGCAGGCTACATTCTTTGGGCAACTCTGAGCGGCAAGCACCGTTCAAACCACGGTCGTGCGAGTTCGACCATGCCGATCATCTACGACGTCGACGTGGTGGAGCCGGGCAAACCCGTTGTTCGAATTTCGTGCGACGCGCGAAGTACGACCATGGCCGTTTGCGGCTCCCAGACCAACCTTTTTGGCGAGCTGGACGCTGAGTGCGAAGTGAAGCTTCCGTGTACTCTCCCGCCGCTCGGTTCAAGCGAGGTGGTGCTGCGCGTAGCGGGTCGCGCCGCGGAGCCCGCCCGAATCCTACTCATCCGCGACATGTCTGTGGTGGTGCGCGAGGAGAAAAAGTAACAGACGCCCGCTGCACTTCAGCCAGAAACACGGTGATGACTTCGTTGAGCGCTGGGGTGGTTCGTTCGGCCAAAAGCTCGGCACGCCGAAGGGGGCATCGTCGCGCTCGATGGTCACTCGCGCCAGAGCTTCCGGCGCCGCCTTCGTGACAAGCGTTTCCCCAGCAAATTGTCGCGTTTACGCACGCGTCATGGCCAGGGAGGGTGGCTCCTCGAGGTCAACGCTGCTTTCACTTCGAGTGGCGCTTTGGCCCGTGCTGCGTCGCGCCAAAAGGCGTCGTTCACGCCGGAAGAAACGTGGGATCACCCGGGCTTTGCGAGGCTCGGAGCGGAGCTCGCGCCGCGATCTTCGGTCGGTCGCGGTCGGACGCGGGAAGGCATCAGCCCTTTCGTCGGGACCGTGTAGACGGGCTCTTCTTGCAGGCCCTCGCGTGCGAGGAGCGCGTTTGCAGCGAGGAGGCCCGAGGTGGCGGCAGCTTCCATCAACATCGCCGGGCAGGGCAGCTTCACCCAGTCACCGGCGAGGACGAGACCGTCGGCCTCGGTCACGGTGCCGGGCCTTCGGGCGTAGAGTCCGCAGTGAAACGCCGTAAAATCGTCCTTCAATTGAAAGGCCTCGTGCACCATGGTGGCGCCTGAGAGCTCTGGAAAATAGCGCTCCAGCTCCGCTCGGAAAGCAGCCTTCACCGCGCTCTCATCCGCCAGTTCGTCGGGCACGGCGTAGGAATGCAACTCCACCACCGAGCCGTGATGGCGAGCCGCCCAAGCGCGCGCCTGCGGTGTAATCCGGTGGTACATCGACACCGAGTCGAGCAACCGATAGCGCTCCGTGTTGACGAACACGGGCACGTCATCCCGAACGGGACGGTCGAGCCAGAGCCGCCACACCGAATAGCGCTGCGACGATTTGACTGCGGCGAGCGCTTGCGACAGCGAAGGGTGCTTTTGAGCGAGGAGGGGCGAGCTTTCGATCACGCGCCGTACCCCCGATACGTCCGCGGCGAGCACGAGCGCGTCGAAGCGTGTGCCATCCACCTCGAAGCCCGTGCTGAGCGGCGCTATGGCGTTCACTCCACGACCGAGCTCGACATGCACGCCGAGCCCTTGCATGTGCGCACGCCATGGGCCGAGGATCGCGGTCTCGTGATGCTCGACGGGGTAGTCGTAGAGAAGCCCGGAGTCGTTCGATAAGTAATAGAAGTGGAAGCTCTTCACGAGCTCCGCGAGGGAGATGCGGTCGTGTTCGCTGAAGAACGCTCGGGCAAACGTGTTGAACACGATTTGGAGCTTCGGCGGCAGCTGCGCCTCTTCGGCGAACGCGCTGAAGGGGACGTCGTCGTAGAGCTCAAACGTCTTCTCGGGGTGGTACTCGAGAAAGACCCCCATCTCGTCGCGCGCTCGCGTGAAAAGGATCTCGCCGAGGCGAAAGAGTCCCTTCCGCTGCAGATCGAGGAGGTTCAAAAGCGGCGTCCGAACTCGATCGTCGAAGGAGAGCCGTTCGTGGCTGTGAGTGACGATCAAATAGTCATCGATGGCGGCGAAGTTCTTCCGAACGTCAATCTTTTTGAGGAGCCCGTCGAGATTGTAATAATGCCGAAAAAAGGCATGAAATCCGTGCTCGACCTCGAGTTCTTCACCGCTCTCCTGTCGCTCCGTCCAGGCTCCGAGTTTGCCCCCGAGGTAGGGGTTCTTGTCTCGTAGCGTGACCTCGAAACCACGCTCCGCGAGCGTCGTGGCGGCGCTCATTCCCGCGATGCCCGCTCCCACGACGAGGACCGACCTCGGGACGTCGAGCTTGTGCGGAGCCAAGGCGTTTTGGTGGTCGATGCGCTGGCGATAACCGCCGAGCCGCCGCTCGATGGCTGGTGCCAAGCAGGCCGAGAGGGCCGAGTCATGGCGGGCAGGCAGCCCCCTTCGTGCGCCGCCCCTTTGAACCCCGAGGAGCAGCCGAAGGCCCGCCGCGCCCAACCAAAGCGCACCGAATACCAGCGCGGGATTCACTCTGGATCCAGCGTTGCCGCAACGGCAGTCGAGCAGCTTGCGCTCGCATCGAGGCGCACGAGCCGAAAGTGGCTGCGCGCGAGCTCCGGCGCCGCAGCGGGTGGCGAGCTCAGCATCGATGAGGTCGCCTCCAGCACCACCTGCTCGTTGCCAAAGCGGAGCGCCCCTTCGATGCGATCGCTCGTGACCCGTTTCGCCACGAGCTCGGTCCAGGTCCGTTGAACGACGCGAATGTCGCCGTTCACGATGCCACGAACGTTGACCGTCACGCCGGGGTGGCCATCCTCGTCCTGATCGTAGATCCGCGGGTCGCTGATGACGCTCGGTAACGGGTCGGTTTCGAGCCGCTCGAGCTTCGCACCGAGAACAATCGTCTGCCGGGCCTGGGTGAACGTCATCACGCCATCTTTTTCGATGAGCCGGCCGTTCACCCGCGGCGGTGGCAAAGCCCCGCGAAGCGCCTGCGGGAGGATGGTCCTCACGAACGAGCTGCCACTGTCCAACTCGAGCTTGCAGATGCGCCCTTTGCCCTTCAGACGTTCTCCCCGTTGCTTCAGGCTGTGAATGGACACGGCCGTGGTGGTCGCATACACGCGGCCTATGACGGGCACGTTCGCGACCGTGGTGGTCACTTGAAGAAGCGCCCATCGTCCGCTGTACGGACCGAGCGGCTCAGCGTGGGCCGAGCCCGTCCCGAGAAGCGAAGCCAGGCTCACGGAAAAAACGACGACGCGCCGTATTCTTTGTAAAAAACCTAGGTGAACGGTGTTTCTCATGGGTCGGCTCAAGGCGCTCCGAGGTCGTCGAGGGCTTCGCGAGCGGCGGCGCGGCCGGACAAGGCCGCGAGTGGCATGCCGCCGCCTGGGTGGGCGCTGCCGCTTGCGAGATAGAGCCCCGGCTGGATGCGGTTCGCCGGTCGCTTGAACGCCGCCATGGAGCTGTTCGATGCCGCGCCATAGAGGCTGCCGCGGCTCCCCGGGAAGCGCGCCGCAAGGTCGGCTGGCGTGCGCGACCAGAGCACTCTCGAAGCGGGACTCAGCAGTCCACGCACACGCGCGCGTTCGAGCACTTCTTCGCCGAGCACCCGCCATTCGTCGCGTGGGCTCTCGCCGTTGGGCGCAAGTGCTGGTGCGTTGGCCATCAGAAACATCGGAGCTTCGTCTCCCCACGTGTCGAACTCGTGGCAGAGCCCGAGGTCACAGAGGTAGACCGTGGGCTCGCGCGGCGGGCGCTTGTTGTCGAAGAGGTCGCGAAACTCATCGAGGTAATTATCAGGAAAAAGCACGGTATGCGCGGCGCGCGTGGCGAGTTTCTGCGTCCGCACGATGGCGTTGTAGCCCGACGTCGATGGGGCGTCGTCCTTCGGCGCACCCCGCAGCGAAGGCGCGAGCTCACGGTAGAGGTGCTGAGCTTCCGTGTTGGCCACGACGAGGTCGGCGCCAAGTGTGCCCGCGTCCGTACGTACGCCGGTGACCCGTTTGCCGTCGAACATCACTTCGCGCACCGGCTCGTCGAAACGGTAGCCGACTCCGAGTCGCTCACCTGCGCGGACGAGGGCGCGTATCAGCTCGTGGATCCCGCCCTTCACGCCGAAGCCACCGAGTCCGAGCTCCACGTGAGCGATGCAGTTCAAGGTGGCCGGGGCGCTGCGGGTATCGGAGCCGTTGTACGTCGCGTAACGCGCGAAGAGCCACTGCAGCTGCTGCGATTTTACGCGCTTGCGAATGGCGCTCCACATTTTGCTCAAGCCATCGATCTTGGCGAGCTGAGCGATGGCGCGTGGTCCCTGCATCACGAGCTGACCAATCGTGGGGCTCGGTCCGTACACGAACGCGGGGGAGGCGGTGTCCCAGATGACCTTGGAATAGTCCATGAAAGCCGCAAATTCACTGGCTGCGGTGCTTCCTAGTGTGCGAGCCACGCTCTCCTCGGTACGCCGAAGCTCGTGGAACACGTCGAGGACGACGCCGTCCGGGAAGAGGTAACGGAATGCCGGATCGGGGCGCGTCAGCGTCACCTCGGCGGCGAGGCTCGAGCCCGAAAGGCGAAAGAGCTCGTCGAAGACGTCCGGCATGGTGAGCACGCTTGGGCCGGTGTCGAGCGTGAGGCCATCGAGCTCGACCGTGGCCGCCTTGCCGCCTGCGTTCGGTCCTGCCTCGATGACAGTGACGTGGACCCCTTCGCTCGCGAGCACGATGGCCGCGCTCAGGCCGCCTATCCCGGCTCCGACCACAATCGCTTGTTTCATGTTCGGACTGCGCCTTTTTGTCGCGCGCTCGTGGCCGAGTTTGCGGCTTCTTTGCCAAAAGGTTTAAGGAGCTTCGCGGCGCGTGGTTCGGCTGCGTTCGCGCTCGGTGCCGAGAGCTCTTCAAAGTCACCTTCGGCTCGGGTGGCGAAGGCGTCGATGCGTCCGAGTGCGCTCTCGAGCCCGGCTTCGAGCGCACCGAGGAGGGCACGCCGGCTCAAGCCTCGCGGCTCGATCGGTTGGCCAAAAGAAGCGAACGCTGCGGGCTTCTCCGTCCGCCGATACAGGTAATTCAACGCGAGGGGGATGACCGGCATTCCACCGGCTTCTGCGAGCACGGCGACCCCGCTTTTCAGGCCGAGCGGACGCAAGTGAGCGGGCCGCTGTTCGCCCTGCGGAAAAATCCACAGTGCCTTTCCAGGACCGTCGAGCAAGGCCACCGATGCGTGGAGCTGCCCCAACGCTTCGCGCGGATTTTTCCGATCGATCGCGATGGCGCCGAGCCAGCCGAAAAATGGCAGGCGTGTCAGGTTGTCTCGTTCCATGAGCGCATAACTATGGGCGCCGAGCGCTTCGTCGATCCGCACCGCGAACAGCGGGTCCCACCAAGCCACGTGGGTGGGAGCGAGAATGACCGGCCCTGCCTGCAAGAGTCGTCGCAGCGCGGGGGCGCCTTCGAGGTACACCCCGTCGAAATTCTTTTTCATGCGCGAGCGCACATACCAGCGTGCAAGCCTCAAGAAGCCTGGACGACGGGTGACCAAGGGACCGCTCTGTGGGCTCATGCTTTGAGGCGCTCCTGGCGCGAGGCGTAGGTTCGGCCACGCCAGCGCAGACGGTTTTCGATCGACCAACGCCGCGAGTTGAAGGCCACACAGAGGAGCCCGATGACCGCCAACGGCTGCAGCAGGATCCCACTCGCCGGCTGAGAAAAACGAGCCGCCAGGAGCGAACGTAGGAGCACATTGCAAGCGACTCCGAGCGCGCCTGAGTAGAGTTGCGCGGCGTCGCCAGTGAGCAGTCCGCTGACGAGAAAAACGTACGGCATGAGAAAGCAGGCGGCGTAGAGAACGACCACTGCGCCGAGCGCCAACGCAGTCCCGCCAATGCCTTCGTAGAGGTTCTTCGAGAAGCCATCCCACACCTCTTGGGCCCCCGTGTACATGCGGCATCGCGCGATACGAAAACCATCCGCGAACACCAGCTGCTGACCGCTGACCTTCAAGCGCCGGCAAAAGGCCATGTCGTCGACGAGCTCGTTCTTCACACTCTCAAATCCGCCGATCGCATCGTAAGCCGTCCGTCGCACGGCGAGCAGCTGCCCGTTCGCCGCGAGAAAACGTGGGTCGCGACTCCGCTGCACGAGCAGGAGAGGGAACCAACTCGTGTAGGTGAGGATCAGCAACGGCACAATCAGGCGTTCAGCGAAGCTCACGACCTCCTGCCGTGGAACGGCCGTGACGGCGGCCAGAGCGGGACTTTTTTCAGGCGCTAGAAGCGAAAGTACCCGCGCCACGCCTTCGGCCTCGAGTGCGGTGTCGGCGTCGATGAAGAAGAGCACCTCGCCGGTGGCCGCGAGGGCGAGTTGATGGCAAGCGTGTGGCTTCCCTATCCACCCGTCCGGGAGTGGCGCGCCCGAGATGAGGCGGACACGTCGATCTTCGAGGCTGAGTTGCTGCACCTTTCGGGCGGTGTCGTCACTCGACTGGTCATCGTAGACGAGGACCTCCAGGACGCGTGTGGCGTCGGCCAGCGCGGCGCGAACCGAGTGCTCGATGTGGTGGGCTTCGTTGCGCGCGGGGATGAGCACGCTCACCGATGGGTGCCCGATTCGGTTCTGAACGGTGCCGCGAGGCCACGTCACGAGGTTGAAGAGCGTCAGCCCGAGTGGCAAACAGGCCGGGAGCGCGAAGGTCCAGAGCGCGTCGCTCATGGGCCCGCTCCTGGAGCACGCGAGACTCCGAACCAGTGGCGCAAGAGCCGCATCGCTCGCCCGCTTCGAGGGCCGTTGAAGAGCGGCACCCAGGCCGAGTTCGGGCCGCTCGCTCGATGCGTGCGCATGCGCACAAAGGGACGCTGCCAGGGGCGATCGATCCGCGCGACATCGACGAGCTCCGCGAAGCCACGGCCCGTCTCACCCGTGGCTTCGCAGCGGGCCTCGATCAAGAAACGCAGGTAAAAAGGGCCCTTTTCGACGACGTGAAGCACTTTGACGCAGACGACGTGCCCCAGCGGACAACGCAGCGTCACGCTTTCGTGCCAGGTGAGCCCGTAGCGCTGGTGCCGTTTCGGCCCCCACGCGAACGGCGTCTTTTCGTCGAGCATCGCGGGTTGTCCAGGCCGTACCGAAAGGACCAGCGGCTCCTCGGGTCCCCCACTTTCGGGAGTCATGGCGTAGAAGATGAGCTCGCGCTCCGGAAACGCGATCCGCCCCCATTGCCACGAGGAGAGACCGAGCTGGCTGAGCGGCACTCGGCTCGTGTTCGCGTCGAGGTAGGCGCGCCCCTCGAGCGCCCAGCCCGCGTCGGAGCCCGTGTCCACCGTCACATGTCCGGTCGCGGTCGGGGCTATCGGGCACCAGTGGTGGCGCGGGTCCCCGTCGGTGGCTGCGATGCGGCTCGCCGGTCCGGTGACGTCGAGAGCCACGCGGCACCGTTCGCGAGAGCCTGGCACCTTGAGGTCGAGAGCGGCGGTCAGGGTCACGTCGTCTCCCTTCCATTCGAGCCTGAGTCGCGACTCGCCGAACTCCCACAGCCACTCATGCGGGAGCAGCGTCACGTTCGCGTGCTCGTGTTCTTGCAGCAGATAGAACGTCGGCTTGCCGCCTCGGTAGACGACGAAGTTCAGGCCCGGGCGATCGCACGGACGGTCACGTCCCTCGTGGTAGCCCGCAAGGAAGGGCAAGCCCATGAACGCGATGAGCACCACCCCGTCACCCTGTGCATCGACAAGGTCGCAGTACCACCAGGCAAACGCGCCAGGCGCGGTGAGGTCCACGGCCCCTGGCAGGTCGTGAGCAGCCCCGATGCTCAGAATGCCCATGATCGGTTCTTCTGTTTGCGCGCGTTCACGAGCGAACCCCTTGCAAACCTCTTGCAAAGAGTACACAGCCCGTCTACTGTAAGCAAGCTGTTTGAAAAGGTCGCGCATGCAAAACGCAACAACCCTTCACTGCGACGTGGCCGTCCTCGGTAGCGGTCCTGCCGGTCTCGCTCTCGCGGCGGCCTTGGCGGAGCGTGGACTGGCGGTCGTTTGCGTCGCGCCCGAACCGCGACGCCCCTGGCTCCCCACCTACGGGATGTGGGCCGATGAAGAGTCGCTCTTGCCCGCGGGGGCGGTGGCGGCTCGCTACCCAAAGCCGCGTGTGTGGCTTCGAGATGACGAGGGCCTGACGCTCTCCCGTGGCTACTTGAAACTGGATACGCCGCTCCTGCAGCGGGGGTTGCTCGATCGAGCCGACGCTGCCGGAGTCCGCTTTCTCGACGCGTGGGCCTTCGGAATAGAACACGTTCCATCGGGAAGCCACTTCGCGACAAGCGCCGGGGTTACCACGCACGCGGCGATCGTCGTGGACGCGTCGGGAGCCGGCTCGACGGCCCTCCTCCGAGATGGCGCGGACATCGACGCGCATCAGACGGCCTACGGGGCCGTGGTCGAGGTCGTCGAGCATCCGTACCGAGAAGGCGAGATGTCGTTCATGGATTTTCGCTGTGTCCCTGGTGCCGATGCGCACGGTGCCCCGTCTTTTCTCTACGTTTTGCCGATCGACGCCCACCGACTCTTCGTTGAAGAGACCTCCCTCGTGCGCGTCCCCGCTCTTCCGATGGGCGCTCTGAAGGTCCGTCTTGAGGCGCGCCTTCGCCACCTTGGAATTCGCGTTCTCACGGTTCACGAAGAGGAGCACTGCTCGATAGCGATGGGCCGTGCGCTACCCACGAGGACGCAACGTCTCTTTGGCTACGGGGCCGCGGCTGCCATGGTGCATCCAGCCACCGGGTACCAGCTTGCGACCGCGTTGAGGCTCGCTCCCGAGGTCGCGGACGCCCTCCGCGAGGGGCTCGACAGCGGCTCACCTCATGCCGCAGTTCGGTTCGCTTGGGACGCTCTCTGGTCTTCGCATCGAGTCCGCTCCTGGCACCTGCACCGTTTTGGAATGGCCGCGATGTGCACCCTCGACCTGGCCAACACACAACTTTTTTTCGAGACCTTCTTCGCCCTCCGACCGAGCGACTACGAGCGCTACCTGGATGGAACGGCGAGCCCGGGCGAACTTTCAATGATGATGCTGCGGCTCTTTCGCTCCGCGGCCAAACCAACCCAATGGCAGCTGTTCAAACACGGCGTGGGAGCCGGTCGAGCGGCGCTGTGGAACGCCGCCTGGCAAGGAGCATCCGCATGAGCCGGTCCTACGGTGGTCTGCAACATTCGCCTGAAACGGCCTGGTGCGAAAGCCCCAAGGCTCCGTCTTCCGAGTCTTCCGATCCGCTCGCCGAGGTCGAAAAGAGAATGCAAGATGCCGCTCTCGCCGTCAGCGCAGATCTCACCAGTGAGATGGCGGTCGAGCATTTGTCGACGGGCGGAAAACGTTTTCGGGCCCGGCTCGTCATCGACGCCGCCGACGCGCTCGGTGCCCCTCGGCAAGCGGCCATCGGCTGGGCGGCAGCGGTCGAGCTGCTTCACAACGCCACGCTCGTCCACGATGACATCCAGGACGGGGACCGGGTGCGTCGCGGCAAAGCCACCGTATGGGCGCGCTACGGCGTCGAGCAGGCGATCAACGCCGGCGACTTTTTGCTCATGCTGCCCTACCTCGTCGTCACGGAGTTGCCCGTCGAGCCTTCGCTGAAGGCCAGCTTGACGCGCGTTCTCGCTCAGTCGGCGGTGGCCTGCGTGCGCGGCCAGGTGTCGGAGCTGCAGTTGAAGTCGCTCGAGTTCGTGCCCTGGCCTCGTTACCTCGAAGCGGTCCGCGGTAAGACGGGTGCACTCCTGGCGATGGCCATCGAAGGCAGCGCGCTCCTGGCGGGACGCTCGTCGAGCGAAGCGGCCGACATCGCGGCTTGTTTTCTGCCCCTCGGGGAGCTCTTCCAGATGCAGGATGACGTGCTCGACCTTTACGGCGAGAAGGGCCGCTCCGAGCCGGCGAGCGACATCTACGAAGGAAAAATCAGCGCACTCGTGGTGGCTCATCTCGTGCGCTACCCGGGGGACACCCGCTGGTTACGCGCCCTTCTGAACGCGCCGCGCTACGCCACAAGCTCGAAGGATGCGCAAGAGGCCGTCCAGAGAATTCGAGTCGGTGGTGCGCTCGCTGACGTCCTTGACCACATCTCCACCATCGAGCGCAAAACTCGCGACTCGTCCGTCCTCGAGCGGGAGCCCGCCCTTAAAAAAACTGCGCTCGAGCTCTGCCAGTTGGCGCTCAAGCCCATCGCCCACTTGACCGACGTGAGCCTGGCTCACGATGATTCCAAAAAACTTCCGAAGGGTCTTCGTCCATGTTGAATTCATCCAAGGCTCCAGCTGTCGTCGTCGGTGCGGGACTCGGCGGCCTCGCTGCGGCCATTCGATTACGGGCGATGGGGCATCGCGTGGTCGTGCTCGAAGCGGGCTCTTCGCCGGGCGGCCGCGCGCGCTCGTTCGATCGTGACGGTTACTCCTTCGATGCCGGTCCGACGGTGATCACGGCGCCATACCTCCTGCACGAACTGTTCGAACTCGTCGGTCGTGATTCGCGGGATTACTTCAAGCTCGTCCCGGTCGATCCTTTTTACCGCGTGCTCTTTTCTGAGGGTGGACACTTCGATTACGTGGGCGACGAAGAGCGCTTGCTCGCTCAGATCGAGGACGTGAATCCAGCCGACGTGGACGGCTACCGGCGCATGGTCGCGCACTCGCAGCGGATCTTCGATGTTGGCTACACTCAGCTCGCCGACAAGCCGTTTACGAGGCTGTCCGACATGCTCCGCATCATGCCCCAGATGGCGCGCTTGAACGCGTACCGCAGCGTCTACTCGCTCGTATCGAAGTACATCAAGGACGAACGGCTCCGTCAGGTTTTCACTTTTCAACCGCTCCTCGTCGGCGGGAATCCTTTCCATACACCAGCGATTTACCTGTTGATCCATTGGCTCGAGCGCAAATGGGGTGTCCATTTTGCGATGGGTGGGACGCAATCGATCGTGCGCGGCATGGTGAAGCTCCTCGAGGAACTCGATGTCGAGGTGAGGCTCGAGACGCCGGTGGAACGGCTCGAGGTCACGGGGCATAACGTCACGGCGGTAGTGACCGCTGACGGCAAGCGAACTCCGGCCGCGTTCGCCGTCTGCAACGCGGATCCGTCCACGGTGTACACCCGCCTTCTGGACGCCAAGGACCGCTCGCGGCACTCGGACAAAGCGGTCCTCGGCAAGCGTCAGTCGATGGGCCTTTTCGTCGGGTACTTCGGAGCTAAAAAAACCTTTCCGGATGTCGCCCACCACACCATCGTCCTCGGCCCGCGTTACAAGGGGCTGCTGCACGACGTGTTCGAGAAGAAGACCCTCGCGGATGACTTCTCGCTCTACCTTCACGCCCCGACGCGCACCGATTCGAGTCTCGCACCGGCCGGCCACGAGAGCTTCTACGTGCTCTCACCCGTGCCCAATCAAAAGAGCGGAATCGATTGGTCGAAGCAGGCGCCCGAGTATCTGGACCGGGTGCTCACGCATCTCGAAGCGCGTTGTCTTCCGGGCTTGAAAGCGAATCTCACGACGTCATTTTCGGTCGACCCGCGTTACTTTGAGACGGAGCTTCGCTCGATGGACGGCGCGGCGTTTGGCCTTGAACCGCGGCTCACACAATCGGCGTACTTTCGCTATCACAACGTCTCCGAAGACGTCGGGGGGCTGTATTTCGTTGGTGCCGGCACGCATCCGGGCGCCGGAGTGCCGGGAGTTTTGTCCTCGGCGCGGGTGCTCGAGCGCGTCGTGCCTCGGGGCTCGGAAGCGGTGGCGCGTGAGCTCGTACGGCCGTCTACGATTCGCGCGGCTGCAGTCGAACACGGGCTCCCGTGACGAGCGCCGTCAACGCGCTTCAGCATGGGCGTGAGAGCCTGCGACGGCACGCGCGAACGTTCCGCGTGGCGTCGTGGTTTTTGCCCCAGGCGAGCCGTGACGATGCGTCGCTCGTGTACGCCTATTGCCGCGAGCTGGACGATGCGGTCGATGAGGCGCCGAATCCCGAAGTCGCGCGGGTGCGCGTTCAGCTCGTCGAACGAGGCGAAGTCGCAGAGGCTTTTCGCGAGGTCGCGGCCAGACGCGGGTTCGCTCCGGGCATAGCGCAGCACCTGGTGGCGGGGATTCAGTCGGATCTCGGGCTGGTTCGGATCGCCGACGACGCGGCGCTGCTCCGTTACTGCTACCAGGTGGCCGGCACCGTCGGCGTGATGATGTGCGGCGTCCTCGGAGTGAAAGAGCCGTGCGCGCTGCCACACGCGGTGGACCTGGGCGTGGGCATGCAGTTGACGAACATCTGCCGGGACGTGCTCGAAGATGCACGTCTTGGTCGCGTCTACTTACCGGCGAGCCGTCTTCACGCGGTGGGACTCACTCAGGAACAGCTGCTGGCGGGAACGGCCGAGCCGGCCTCGCTGTCACGCCTCGTGGATGGGCTCCTCGTGCTCGCCGACCGCTATTATCAGAGCGCTGACGCGGGAATGCCCTTCATCCCCGCGCGATCACGGCTCGCCATCGTCGTTGCGAGCAAGCTTTACCGGGGGATCGGCGTGCGCCTGAGAAGGCACCATGGTTCGAATCCCCTGCATGGTAGAACGCGCGCTTCGTTTGCCGACAAGGTGGTCGGCGTGTGCTCAGCGCTCGGTTTCTGGTTCTGGATGAGTTTGTTTTGGCGTCCCGGTTCGCGCCCGCACGAGCGCGCACTTCATCAGCATTTGACTCAGTTTCCGGGCGTTTCTGTCGATTAAAAATATGGGCTATCGCATCAAGACCGTGTCCGATTTGACCGGCATCCCGAAGAACACGCTCATCGCGTGGGAGCGCCGGTACGGAATCGTCGCCCCCGAGCGGCACGGGAACCAGTACCGAAGCTATTCCGATGATGACCTCGCCGTTTTGAAGCGGCTGAAGCGGCTCACGGAAGAGGGTTACAAAATAAGCGAAGCGGTCCTGATTGTCCGTCGCCCGGGCCTTGCGTCCGAGGGAGGGCCGAGCGCGCTCAGCGATCGTTCCGAGTCGGCCTCGCTCGAGCCCGCTCGACGGGACCTCCTGCAGGCGCTGCTCGCTTTTTCGCCACTCCGTGCCGAAGAGGTGCTCCAGCGCTACGCTTCGTTGCCGTACACGCGGCTCATCGAGGAACTCTATTATCCCGTTCTGCGCGCCGTCGGCGAAGGCTGGATAGCGGGGAATGTCTCGATGGCTCAGGAACACTATGTGACAGCGTTCTGTCGCGAGCGCTTCATGGCGATGTTGATGCAACTCGGCGCCGTGCGCGGCACTGGACCTCACGCGATCTGCACGACGTATCCCGGTGATTTGCACGAGCTTGGTGCCATCGGGACGGCGGTGCAGTTGGCGATTTCGGGATGGCGCATCACCTACCTCGGCCCCAATCTTCCCGCGAGCGAGCTTCACAAGACGAGTCATGCTGTGAAACCCGACTGGGTCTGTGTGTCGATGGTTGTCTCGGCGCCCGAAGCCGCTCTCAGCGCCTACATCGAGGAGGTCAGTTGTGCGCTCCCGAAGCGCAGTTGGCTGGTGGTCGGTGGTGCGGGCACGAGCGGCTACCAGGGACCGGTGCCGAAGCGTGTTCTGGTCACCCAGGACTGGCGCGAGTTGATGCCCGAGCCCGCCTGAGGGGCCATCCTCTCGCCTCGTGCCACGAAAGTTCGCTTGGACATTCGACCCGTCGAACTCAGAACCAGCCGCTGCGCGAGGGCTCGAGCGCGCCGGCGGCCCACTGCGAATTGAAGAGGCGAATTCCCGTCGAGAACGTGAACTCCGCGAGAACCTTCGTGTCCGGGACGAAGGGCATGATGAGCGTGGCCGCGTTGCTCTCCATGAACGCGAAGACGCCGGGTTTGTCGGAACCGGTGAGCACGCGAATTGCTGTCGCCGCGCCACGTGCAGAGTTGGTCCCGTAGCACCGCACGCGGAGCCACTCGCGAACCTTCTTCGTCTCGCACTGAAGCAGCGTCGAGTTCGTTACGGTTACCTCTCTGTACTGCCGCTGGTACTCATCCTCGGTGGGGACGTTCGAGCGATCGGGAACCGACGTGCCGTAGGGCGGCTCGCCGGCGACTGCTGGAGCGGCAGCGGCACCGGACGGCGGCGCCTCGAGGACCACCGAGCCACCGTCGAAGAAACCCTTCACCTCCGACTCCTCGGCGCCCTCGGCCCAGCGCGTCTCGAAGACGTGCTCGCCGGTCGAGAATCGGAAGATGGCCTTGAGATCGACGCCCGGCTCGAGGCGCATGACGAGGCTCGTGACGTCACCGCTCGAGAACACGTGGAACGTGTGCTGCATCGTGTCACCCTTGACGACCGTGACCAATTCCGCCGTTCCACGCGCGGCGTTCGTGCCGCGGCAGCTGACGCGCAGCCACTCGCGGACGAGCCGCGTCTCGCAGTCGAGCTCTTTCGCGCCGATGACGTTGGCCGGGGTAAACTGCGACTTGTACTCCTCGACCGTGGGGACGTTCGAGTGCACCCCCTTCTTGATGAGCTGCGGCTCCGCGGCCTTTGCCTGGAGGTCGCCCTTGGGCACCTTCGTGGCCGGAGCCGCAGAGCCCGAGGGCGCTTTGCCCGCGGACATGGCTGAAAACGCCGGTTTCGCTCCGTCGTTGGAGGCGTCGCTGGTCGACTTTCCCTTTTCCTCGCAACCAAACGCGCCGGCGGCAAGGACGAGAAGAATGAACTTGTTTTTCATCAAGGCGAAGCGGGTAACACGAGCATTTGTGTAGGGCAATCTCCCGAGCTTCACCACGAAGACCAGCCAAAGCCTGGCGGTCGTCGAACAAAACTCTGGAAATCCTTGAAAATCACTCGAAAACCCACACGATCGTCGTCACGGGCTTCGCCAAGCCACGCGGCCTCGCGATGCCGGCCCGCGATGCCAGTCCGCGAGGTTCCAGCGTGCGCGCCGCTTGTCGGGCGGACGCTCGGCTACTTCGCGGGGGTGAGGCTGTCGACGAGCGCGTCGAAATCTTTGCGCGCCGCCTCGATGGTCTTCTTCGGTCCGGTCATCTTGAAGAAGTAGTGCTGCCCCGCGTTGATCGAAGCGATCGCGCCGAGGAGCATCCAGCCCGTCTTCTTTTCGCTCGAGCCGCCCATCATCGGTCCGCCGCCAGCCGAATCCCCTTCGATCTCGACGAGCGTGACCGCGACGTTGTGCGGGTTTCTTTGGCCGGTCTTCGCCTTCGCTCCCCCGAACTGTCCCTCCCAGCGCTCGATGTTGGCTTGCGCGGAGCCGCCGGCCACAATCACGCTGAGCTCGGCGTCGTCGGTGTCTCCTTCGGCCCGCGCGATGACGTACGTCGCTTTGCGCATGGCGCTCGCGCTCTTGCCGTCTGTCCACGTGCCCGGCTTCGTCCAGGTGAACTCCGAAGCGTTCGCTCCGGGGGTCGCGGCAGCGGCAGGTGTTCCGGTCGCGGCTGGATTCGCGTTGGCAGCGTTTGGACTCGCGGGCGGAGCGTTTGGGCTCGCGGGCGGAGCGTTCGAACTCGCGGGCTCTTTCGGTCGGTCGTCGCATGCGAAGGGCAGTACGGCCGCGGCGCCAATCGCGAGGACGAGTGCGCCGAGTTTGATGCGGTTTGGAGTTTCTTCAGCCATCGTATCGCTCCGTTTTCGAGATGATCTCGTTCATGATTTCGCGTGTGCCGCCGCCTATCGGAAAGAGGCGCGCATCGCGGTAGAGGCGCTCGACCACCGTCTCGCGCATGTAACCGTATCCACCGAAAAGCTGCACAGCGCTGTCGCAAACGAAGGTGCACATGTCGCTCGCGGCGTTCTTGGCCATCGCGGCCTGCGACGGCGTGGCTTCGCCGCGTAAGTGTCGGACGAGGACCTCGCTCGTCAGTGCGCGTGCGGCAGCGAGGCGGGTGGCCATGTCGGCGAGTTTGTGACGCGTCACCTGAAAGCCGTCGATGGTGCGTCCGAACGCGGTGCGCTCGCGTGTGTAGCGGGCGGCTTCGGCGAGGGCGAGCGTCCCGATGGCGACGCAGTTGGATGCGAGGGCGAGGCGTTCGGCGACAAAATTCTTCACGATCGCGAGAAATCCCTCATTTTCCGCGCCGATTAAGTTCGCCACCGGCACGCGGCAACGGTCGAACGTGAGCTCCGCCGTGTCGCTCGCCCACCAGCCCGTCTTCTTGAGCTTCTTCGATACCGCGAAGCCGGGCGTGCCACTCTCGATGACGAGCAGCGAAATTCCGCCGTGGCCAGGTCCTCCCGTGCGCACCGCGGTCGTCACGAAATTCGCGCGTGTACCCGAGGTGATGAACGTCTTGGCGCCGGTGACGAGGTAGTGCTGACCGTCGCGCTCGGCCCGCGTCGTTATCGACGCGACGTCGCTGCCGCATCCGGGCTCCGTAATTGCGAGGGCCGCAACCGCGTCGCCACGCAGGACCGGCCGAACGAAGCGCGCTTTCTGCTCGTCGGTCCCGAACGCGAGGATTGGCGGCAGCGCAATGCCGTGACTTCCGAGCCCGACGACGACGCCGACATTGGTGCCGTGCACGACAAGCTCTTCCGCGCACGCGAGGGCGTGCGACAGATCACCGCCACCGCCACCGTAAGCCTCGGGGTAGGCGAGCCCCAAAAGGCCGCTATCGGCGAGTTGCGTGTAGAGCTCGCGCGGAAAGGCCTCGGCTTCATCCCAAGCGTAGGCGAAAGGCGCGATGTGTTCGCGTGCAAACCGTCGGGCCTGCTGGCGTAGCGTGGCGTGCTCGGAGGTCTCGTGAAGTGCTGCGGGAAACATAGGCCGACTCTCGACGCAGCTCAGTGCTCGGCGGGTCGCGGCGAGCGCTCGACCTTTTCGCCGGCCATCACGGCTTTGCCCGCGTTGGGTGTTCCTGGCGGGTGGAGGCGCGGCAAGGCGACGGGTTTTCCGTCCGCGCCGGGGATCCGGACCAGGTTGTCGGGTGCGACGGCGAGCTGGTCGGCGGTGCCGGCCGGATCCTTGCTGACGCGGAACGTGCTCGGGCGCGTGAGGTCGGAGCAGCCCGTGAGCGCGAAAGCTGCGGTGAGCCCGGCGAGTGCGGCGGTCTTCATGCGGGTGGACCCTAGCACAGTGAGGCGTGGCGTGAATGGCCCGAGCCCGCGGGTTTTGAGGGCGCAACAGTTGACGATGGGCCTATTCGTCCCCACGTTCCGCCCACGATGAGGTGGCCTACGACCGACGCGAATGGGGGCGAGCAGGTTCCGACCTTCGCCGAGCTTGCAGACGCAGACGCAGCCGGTGACGGCGAGTTCCATTCGTACCTCGGGCCCGTTCGCGACCGCGGGGTCGCGCGTGAGTGGGGACTCGTCCTCGCGTCGCAGGGGGTCCCCCACGCGATGGTGTTCACCTTCGATGGGTGGGTCCTGCAAATTCCGCGGGCCGACGCCGCCAGAGCGACGGATGCCGTGCGTCTCTACCAGGATGAAAATCGTGATTGGCCGCCGGTGGTGAAACGCGACGTGCCTCGGCATCGTTCGACGTACGCGGTGGCGGTAGCGTTTGCTCTCTTGTTTCTATTTTTCGCCGCAGTGACGGGCCCTGCAATCCGCGGCGGCGAATGGTTCGTGCACGGCCGCGCCGATGCTCGCGTCCTCTTGTCCGAACCGTGGCGCATGGTGACCGCGCTCACGCTGCACGGCGATTCACAGCACGTGCTCGGCAACGTGGTAAGCGGGACGATTTTCGGCACGGCCGTGAGCCGCCGCATCGGACCTGGCGGTGCGCTGTTCGCGGTCGCATCGGCAGGTGCGCTCGGCAACGCCTTGAACGCGCTCGCGCACTACCGCACCGGACATCTGTCAATCGGGGCGTCGACGGCCGTGTTCGCCGCGATCGGAATTCTCGCGGGCTTCCAGACGGTGCTCGTGCTCGCACGAAAAAACGAGCCAAAACCCCCGAAATTGACACTGACGGCGGTCGCAGGTCCCCTCGCGGGAGGGCTCACACTGCTCGGTTCACTTGGCGCGGGCGGCGAAACGACCGACCTCGGCGCGCATGGTTTCGGTTTCCTGATGGGCGTCGTCACCGGGCTCGCGGTTGCGGCGGTGATGCTGAAGCGCGGCGATGCGTCACGCCCGTCAACCTGGCTTCAGGTGTCCCTCGGTACCGCGACGGCGGCGCTCGTCGGCGGCTCGTGGGCGCTCGCCATGCGTGGAGCTCCAGGGCTCTTCGGCTGACCCGGCGTCCATTCGCGTGAACACCGTTCACCGAGCTTTTACTCGGACAGCACGCGCACGCGATTTTCTGAAAGTTCCAGCACGGCCGGCTTGCCGCCATACGCCGCCGCGAGTCCGACATCGATGCGCCACAGCCTCTCGTCGCATGCGGGTGCGATGCCCGACTTCATGACCGTGTGACCGACGACCATCCGCTTCGCGCCCACCAGCGTAAGGGCGCGCGCGAGCTCGGCGCAACCCGCCTCGTCCGGGTTCTCGGCGTAGCGGCGCGACCAGACGGGGCTGTCTTGCTCGGTGAGCACGCGCCCACCCGCCGCGGAACCCCCGGCGAGCCAGGTGCTCACCTCGGCGTTGAGCGCTTCGGGATCGCGCGCCCACTTCGACAACAGGCCGCCATGGACGAACACCGTGTCACCTACCACTGCGATGACCGGATGCTTCGCAAAGCGCTGCGCGTAGTACCCGCCGGCAAAAAATGCCGCCGCGCGCCCGCGCTGCGCCGGAGGGACACTCGCGAGCAAGTCGGCCTCGGCGTCTCCCTTCGCGTGCCCGTGAAAGTCCGCGAACCCGCCCGGCGTCACGTAGCGAAAGTCCCCCGCTGCGTTCATGAGCTCATGGTTGCCGTTGAGCGCGATGAGTTCGCCGCCGGCGGCGCGCGCTTCTCCCTCCAGGCGGTCCAAGAGCTCGAGGATCTCGGGCTCTTCATCTCCACGGTCGAGCACGTCGCCCGTCTGCACGAGGAGCGTCTCGCCGCCCGACCAGTGCTCGCCTTTCAGCACCAAAGCGAGCGTGAGGGCGCGGCGCGTTGCTTGAATGTCGCCGTGCAAGTCACCAACCGCGACGACGCGCGCGCGTGCGGTCCAACGGGTCTGCACCGCGAGAACGGCAGGCTTGGGCGTCGCGCTCGCGGACGAAACGAGCGCCTTCGTCGGGGCCTTCGAGCTCGGCGCTTGGGCGTCGCACCCCGCGGCAAAAAAAAGAAGTGCCGCGACAAACGGGGCGACCCTCGAAGCCTCCGCCATCAGCTCGCGTCGTCGACGCCCGACGGTTCCGTTGCGCCCGGGTTGCTCGCGCGAAGCTGCGGTCGTTTGCCCGAGCCGCCGTCTTCGAGGAGCTTCGCGTCTTCGGTCAGCGGGACGATGAGGAATGCGAGCTCCTTTTTCGTCTTGCCCTCGTCGACCGTCTCATCGACCGCGATCGTCACGCGGCCGCCGTGTCGCAGTTCACCAAACAAAATCGCGTCGGAGAGCTTGCGCTTGATCTCCTGTTCGATGACACGGGCGAGTGGTCGGGCGCCCATCAGCCGGTCGTAACCCTTCTCGGCGAGGTACGTCCGCGCCTCGTCGGAGAGGCCAATCGAAATCTTACGCTCGGCGAGCTGCGTGCCAAGCTCGCCGATAAACTTCATCACGATCGACTCCATCACGTGCGGTTCGAGCGGCTGGAACCGAATGCGCGCGTCGAGCCGGTTGCGGAACTCGGGGCTGAAGGTCGACTTGAACGCACGCTCCTCGTCGCCGGTGTTCGTGCCACGTTCACCGAAGCCAACCTGCGAAGCCGCGATGGCATGGGCGCCGACGTTGCTCGCCATCACGAGCACGGTGTGCCGAAAATCCGTCGCTCGCCCGTTGTTGTCGGTCAGGGTGCCGTGGTCCATGATCTGGAGCAGCAGATTGTACACGTCACGATGCGCCTTCTCGATCTCGTCCAGCAAGAGCACGGCGTGCGGGGTCTTGCTTATCGCCTCGGTGAGCAGGCCGCCCCGGTCGTAGCCGACGTAGCCGGGCGGGGCGCCGATCAGGCGCGCGACCGAGTGCGCTTCCTGATACTCGCTCATGTCGATGCGGATGAACTCGATGCCGAGGACCTTGGCGAGTTGTTTTGCGAGTTCGGTCTTGCCCACGCCGGTCGGGCCGGTAAAGAGGAAGCTCCCGATAGGCTTATTGGGTGAACGCAGTCCCGCTCGCGAGAGCTTTACCGCGCTTGCGAGTTGCTCGACAGCATCGTCCTGCGCGAAAACGACGGCTTTCAGCTCGCTCTCGAGGTTTTTCAAGGACTCACGGTCGTCCGTCGATACTTGCTTCGGCGGGATCTGCGCGATGCGGGCGACGACCTCTTCGATGTCCGTCTCGGTGATCACATGGCCTTCACCGTGTGTGAGCTTCGCGCGTGCGCCGGCTTCGTCGAGCAGATCGATCGCCTTGTCTGGCAATTTGCGGTCTTGCAGGTAGCGAACGCTGAGCGACACCGCGGCTTTGAGCGCTTGCGAATCGTAAGTCACCTTATGGAACTCCGCGTAGCGCCCGACGAGCCCCTCCAAGATCTGCACGCACTCGGCTTCGCTAGGCTCGCCAATCTCGACCTTCTGAAAACGGCGGGCGAGGGCGCGGTCGCGCTCGATGTGGCTGCGGTATTCCTGGTGCGTGGTCGATCCCATGACGCGCAACCGACCCGTCACTAGGGCGGGCTTCAGCATGTTCGATGCGTCCATGGCGCTGCCTGAGGCCGAGCCCGCGCCCATGATGTTGTGCATCTCGTCGATGAAGAGGACCGCTCCGGGCTTGCCCTCGATCTCCTTCACGACGGCTTTCAGGCGGCTCTCGAAATCACCGCGGTAGCGCGTCCCAGCGAGGAGCGCTCCAAGGTCGAGCGAGTAGACGACGGCGTCCTTCACTTGCGCTGGGACCTCTCCGGCGTGCACCTTCAGCGCAAGACCTTCGGCGATCGCGGTCTTGCCTACGCCCGCGTCACCGACGAGCATCGGGTTGTTTTTGCGGCGTCGGCAAAGCACCTGGATGACGCGCTCTATCTCCCGTTCGCGCCCGATCAGCGGATCGATAAGTCCCTTGGCGGCCTGCTCGTTCAGGTTGACGGCGAACTGCTCCAGGGCGCTTGCCGCGGGCTTTTCACCTCCGTCTTCGCTTTCGGCACCTTCGAGCGAATCGCGTGCGGAGAGGGAACCGCCGTTTGCGCCGTCAGGGCCGAGCTTGCTCACCCCGTGGCTGATGAAGTTGACCACGTCGATGCGGCGAACTCCGCCCTCTTCCAGCGTCGCGCGCGCGAACGATTCGGCCTCGGCGAAGAGAGCCACAAGGATGTTCGCGCCCGTGACTTCTTTCTCGCCGGAAGACTGCACGTGTGCAAGGGCCCGCGAGAGGACGCGCTGAAACCCGAGAGAAAGCGACGGAGCGGCGTCGAACTCCTCGGGGATGGTGGAGGTCTCGGCGTCGAGGTGAATCTCGAGGCGCTTCTTGAAGGCTGGGACATCGCCACCCGAATTCTTGAGGACCCGCTCGACGGCGGGGTCGAACAAGAGCGCGTAGAGGAGATGCTCGACGGTCACGTATTCGTGGCGACGACGCATCGCCTCGCGGGTTGCGAGCGTAACGGCGATTTCGACTTCAGGACTTATACGCATCAGGTGGGCTCGGTAGTGAGTCGCAGGGGCATCCCGCTGTCTTGAGAAAACTCGGTGACCTCGTGGACCTTCGTCTCGGCCACGTCTTTGCTGTAAACCCCCGCGACGCCCGAGCCCTTGTGGTGGACGGTGAGCATGACGTGCATCGCTTCCGTTTCGGTCTTCTGGAAGAAGCGGACGAGCACCATCACCACGAACTCCATCGTCGTGTAGTGATCATTGTGCAAGAGCACCTTGTGTTGGCGGGGCTTGTCGGTGGTCTTGTCCTTCTCGAGGACGAGCTCCCCCGCGTCGTCTCGGTCGTGTTTCTTTTCCTCGCCCATTGCGTTTCGTCCTCAGGATAGCGGTCAGCGTGATTCACGAGCGGCGGAGTCGGTATGCACGGGCACCGGACTGACAGCCCAAATCTCGCGTGCGTATTCGCGAATCGTTCGGTCGGATGAGAATCCGCCGAGACGGGCAATGTTGCGCGCCGCCATCCGTTGCCACGTCGGTTGTTGGCTGTACGTGCTCGAAACTTCGCGCTGGCACGCCGAATAAGCGTCGAAGTCTCCCATGACCATGTACTCGTCGTGTTCGAGCAAGGCGTTCATCAAGGGGCGGTAGCGCTCCGGCTCATCGGGGTTGAAGAAGCCTTCCGAGATAAGGTCGACGACGGCACGCAGCTCGGGCGATGCCAGGTACGCGGTGCGGCCGGCGACATCTTTCGCGAGGCGCTCGGTGACCTCGTCGACCGTCATGCCGAAGAGAAAGAAATTGTCGGGACCCACGGCGTCGCGGATCTCGATGTTGGCGCCGTCGAGGGTGCCGACTGTGACCGCGCCGTTCAGGCCGAGCTTCATGTTGCCGGTTCCGCTCGCTTCTTTGCCAGCCGTCGAGATCTGTTCGGAGACGTCGGCCGCAGGGATGATGCGCTCGGCGAGCGTCACGCGGTAATTCGGAAGGAACGCGATACGCACCTCGGTTACGCGCGGGTCGGCGTTCACGACGTGCGCGACATCGTGGATGAGGCGGATGATGCGCTTCGCTTGCCGGTAGCCGGGGGCGGCCTTCGCGCCGAACACGAACAAGCGCGGGAGCACGACCTCGCCACTCTTCGCGCGGAGGTAGAGCGCCACGATGTGCAGCAGATTCAGAAGCTGCCGCTTGTACTCGTGCAAACGTTTGATCTGCACGTCGAACAGGTAGGACTCGTCCACGTGGAACGCGAGTTGCTGCCGTACGAGACTCGCGAGGTCGCGCTTGTGGTGCGCTTTCACCTCGGCGAGTCGCCCCAAGAAATTCGGGTTCTCGGTGTGAGGGTCGAGCTCTCGCAGCAGCTCCGTGTCTCCGATCCATCGGTCGTGTCCGAGGGTGTCGGTGATCAGGGTGCAGAGCTGTGGGTTGCAGGCAAGGAGCCAGCGCCGCGGCGTGACCCCGTTGGTCTTGTTCGAGAAGCGATTCGGAAAAAACTGCGAGAAATCGCTCATTACGTGAGCTTTCAAGAGCGACGTGTGGAGCTCGGCGACCCCATTGACGGCGTGCGATCCGACGACCGCGAGCCGCGCCATGTGGATTTGCCGGGGCTCATCGTGATCGATGATCGCCATGCGTTCGACACGCTCACGATCCTGGGGATACGCCGTCATGACCTCCCGAACGAAGCGGCGATCGATCTCGCGGATGAGGTCGAGGTGGCGCGGCAAGAGCTTCTCGAAGGTCGTGACCGGCCAGCGCTCGAGCGCTTCGGGCATCAGGGTGTGGTTCGTGTAGCCGAACGTGGCGACGGTCTGCTTCCACGCCTCCTCCCAGGTCATCCGGTGGTCGTCGATAAGCACGCGCAGGAGCTCGGCGATGGCGACCGCGGGATGGGTGTCATTGAGCTGAATTGCAGCTTTTTCTGAAAGATTGTCGAGCCGACCGTGCTTGAGCAGGTGCTTCTGCACGATGTCTTGAATCGAGCACGCGACGAAAAAGTACTCTTGGCGGAGACGTAGCTCGCGACCGGCCTCGAAGCTGTCGTTCGGGTAGAGGACCTTGGAGATGACCTCAGACGCGTTCTTGCTCTCGACGGCGTCGACGTAATCGCCTTCGTTGAAGAGCGCGAAGTCGAACTCCCGTGAAGCTTTCGCGGCCCAAAGCCGGAGCGTGTTGACCGTGTCGTTGCGAAAGCCCGCGACCGGCACGTCGTGAGGCACGCCGACAACGGTGTGGCCTGGGGTCCATACGACGCGGAAGCCTCCGTCGCCGTCCGGGACGTTGTGCGTCGTGCCTCCGAAGCCGACGAGCACCGAGTGCTCCGGTCGAGCGATCTCCCACGGATTTCCGAAACGCAGCCACTCGTCGGCGCGCTCGAGCTGCTGGCCGTTCTTGAACTCTTGCTCGAAGATCCCGAACTCGTAGCGGATGCCATAACCCTGACCCGGGATGGACAACGTTGCCATGGATTCGAGAAAGCACGCGGCGAGGCGACCGAGGCCACCGTTGCCAAGGCCGGGCTCCGGTTCTTGGTCGATAAGGTCGTCCAGGTCGATGGACAGTTCGGCGAGAACCGCGCGCATCGGCGCCTCGACGTCGAGGGCCTGCAGGTTGCAGAGCAGGGCACGACCGGTAAGAAATTCGGCCGACAAGTAGAAGACGCGTTTGCAGTGGCTGCGGGTGTACTCCCGCTCGGTGGCGATCCAGCGCTCCATCAGTCGATCGCGGATCGTCAAAGCGAGGGCGCTGTAGCGGTCGAGGGCCGTCGACACGTCGACCTCATGGCCGCGCGTGAACTTTACGTGGTCGACGAAGGCGCGCGAGAGGGCATCGGGGCGCATGCTCGTGCGATCCCCCTCCACGGCGTGATTCGAGCGATGGGCGACATCGTTCATGTTGAGGAGACCATTCGGATAAACGGCCCCCACGTCAAGCCTCGACGGTGCGAATCGCAGAAGGCGCGCGCGCGGGCCCGGTGGCGCCGCATCAGAGGGGACCGTCGACGAGGCCTCTCACGAACTGCCGCACCATGGGCTCGTCACTCGCCTTCGCTTCTTCGGTCGTGCCGTCGAATACGAGGCGGCCGCGGTAGAGCATGCCGACGCGATCGGTCACGCTGAGCATGCGGTCGAGATCGCTCGAGACCATGATGACGGTGGCGCCGCTGGTCCGCTGTTCCTCCTTCAAGAGCTCAAAGATGCGTTGCGAGGTGACCGGGTCAAGGCCCGCGGCCGGTTCGTCGTAGAGGACGATCTCGGCACCGGACATCACCGCGGCGCGCGCGACTCCGACGCGTTTTTTCTGGCCGCCTGAGAGGCCGGCGCAGAGTCGGTCCTCGAACCCCGGCAGCGAGACGGCTTTGAGTCGGTCGAGCACGCGCGCTTGGATTCTCTCCTCGCTCCAGTCGGTCAAGCGCCGGAGTGGAAACGCGATGTTCTCGCCTACGGTCAGGTAGTCGAAGAGCGCGTTGTTCTGAAACAGCATGCCAAACCGTACGCGAAATTGCTGCAATTCAAGCTCGCTCAGTGACGCGAGGTCGGTGCCGTCGATGACGACGCGGCCGCGGTCGGGGAGCACGAGCCCCGCGACCATTTTGAGCAGCACGCTCTTGCCGGCGGCGCCGGGCCCGATCAGGCCGTAGAGGCAGCCGCGCGGCACGCTTAACTCCACGTCCATGAGCACGGGCGCAGAGCGGTAGGACTTCGAGGCGCGCTCGAGACGAATCACTGTCCGGCGAAAGTCGTGGTGGAGACGTCGAGTCGCGGGTGCGACGGGAACGGCAGGCTGCGGACTTGCCCGGAGACGCAACGTGCGATTCCGCCATTGGGCGGGTTCGTGCTCACGGTGACGCCGGCTGCGTGCCCGTTCTGTACCGCCGCGCAAATCGTCACCGACATCGATGGCGGGACGCCGCATGCGTTCAAGTAGTCGCCGCGGTTCAGGACGGCACCGTAGGACCCCGCGGTGAGATCCGGGGGGACTTCCTTCGAATAGTCCTCGATGTACTTCGCACGTGCGCTCTCGCAGCTGAGTCCGTCGGGCACGATCGGGTGCACGGCGCCGCCGCTCTCGGATGGCGCGTCGGTGTCCCCCGAGCCATCGCCGTCGTTCTTGCTTCCCCCGAGCGCGCGGCCGCCGAGGCCTTTGCCGCCCGGCCCTTTGCCGCCGCCTTTGCCCTTCGCGACGTCGCCGTCAAAGTCCACGTTCTGCGAGCGGTCGCCCTTCACGCCACCTTCGTCGGACCGCGCCTTGCCATATCGAAAATAGAATCCGGCAAGTGCCGCGAGCCCGAGGACGGCGATGCTTGCGGTTACCAGTGTCTTGACGCGCGTGCGGTCGCTCTCGGCGCTTACCGAGGCTGCGCGTTGTTTGCGCTCGAGCTGCGCGTCGACCCCTCGCTGTGCCTGTTCGGCAAAGGGCGCAAATTCTGGCCACTCCGAGATCGGGCGCTCCTCTTTGCTGAACGTGTCGAGGAGGTCGTGAGAGGCGGCAAAGCTGCGCGTCGCGATTTGGTGCAAGAGCTCGACCGCGCTGAAAGGGCCGTGGTCCATCCCGTCTTTGATCACGACGTAGCGCGGGCGCGGATCGGCTTCGAGGCGGGCTTTCAGCTCCGCGAGGCGCTCCGTGGCGCCTTTCGGGGCTCCGTGGCCCGAGCGGGGGAGCGGCGCCGACACTGCAGCGCGGGGGGATTGCGCTCCGTTGTCGCCCGCTGTCGCCGCGCGCGTCGACCGTGTGGCGGGCTCGTCGGGCTCATGTGCCGCGTGCGTCACCGCCTTTGCGCGGGCGATGCTGATGTCGACCAGGGATTGACGCACGGCGCTTGTGAGCGGCGGCAGGAGCGACATCGAGACGTCGAAGTCGATATCGAGGCTCTCGTCCATCGCGTCATCGGCGACCGCGGGGGGAGCGTTCGAGTCCGACGGGGCGCAGCGGTGGAGGGCTTGGGCGAGCGCCCGCAAATCGCTTGGGCGCTGGTCCGGGTCGGTGACGAGTGCCTTGCCGAGCAAGAGTTCGAACGCCTCAGAAACTTCGGGGGCGCGCTCGCTCGGGCGGAGCATGCTCGGACCCACGGCCTCGCCAGTGAGCATTTCGTAGAGGATCGCGCCGCACGAAAATACGCTCGCGGCCGGGCCACCTTCAGGGCTCTCGCGCTCTTCGGGAGCCAAGCACGCGCGGTCGGTGGGCAACGTAGGCATGTCCGCTGCGGCATCCAGATCGATCGTGCACACGTTCGCGCGGAACCGGAGCGAGCTTGGATGCACGAAAAGCGGAATGCCCGCGCTGTGGTGCTCCGCGAGCGAGCCGATGAGGGGGACCATCGCGGCCACCGCCTCGTCCAATGTGAAGTAGCCGCCTACGGCGTAGCGGCGCGCGAACTCGTCTCTCAGTGATTCTCCGCGCTTCATTCCAAAACCCCGCGCAGGATACTCCGCTCCGAGCGAGCGCGAGGGCCGAACTCGCTCGTTATCGCGTGATCGCGAGTGCGCCCGGTCACGGCGTTGCCGTCCCGACGGGAGCAGGGGCGCCGTCGCCGGTCAAGCAGGCGGCCTCGGGCGGCGATTGCCAAGGAATGCGTCGCGTGGCGGGTTTTCCTTTTTTTACAACGACCGCAATTTCCTTGAAGAGCTTGCCCTCGCCGCACTCGTAGCTCGTGTGGTCGTCGCGTAGCCTCGCCTCCTTTTCGACGACGGCATCGAGTGGCTGCGGCGCGAATTCATTGCCGCACTGCGCGAAACGAACCGTGTAGGTCTCGTTCTCGTCCTGGACGACCAGCACGCTTGCCGGGTCGCTCGCGTTTCGCTTTCCTAGCGCGACGCGCTCCGAGACCGTGGTTTTACCGTCGAGGACGGTCACCTTGACGGGGTGCTTCAATGCGCCTTTCCGTTTGGAATGCGTTCCGCGGAGCTCGAAGTCCGGGCACACCGGCTCGTCGTCGAGCGTGGCTGTGACGCGGGCAGAGGTACAGCCGAGGAGGAGTACGACGGCGGAGAGGAGCAAGACGGATCGCACGACCGGATTGGTAGATGTTCCGCCGACCCGGTGCAAGTCCGCGGAGCGCGAGTCGATGCGCGAGTCGCCTTACAAGGAGGCGAGTGCCCGTTCGAGGGCGTCGCGCCAGTCGGGCAGGGCAACCCCGAACGTGCGCTGCACCTTCGAGCAGTCAAGTGGCGTGCGCAGGGGTCGACGGGCGGGTAGCGGCATCGCATCGCTCGGGATCGCGGATAGCGTCCGGACCTTGAGCGTCTCGCGGCGGGGGTGGCGTTCCACGGTGAGCTTCGCGAGCTCGTAGCGCGAGGCGACGCCGCTGCCTGCGAGATGGTAGACGCCACGGTGCGCCGTTGCCGCTCCGAAGGGATCGGGCCGGAGTATCGTCGCGATGGCGGCAATTCCATTCGATAAATCGCGGCAAAACGTTGGGTTTCCAAACTGGTCGTCAACGACGGAGAGCTCCGAGCGCTCACTCGCGAGACGCACGATCGTCGCAACGAAGCTCTTGCGCCGAAGGCCATACACCCAGGCTGTTCGGAGCACGATGGCAGGCGCTTCGAGCGCTTTGAGGGCTTGCTCACCGGCAAGCTTGCTCACGCCGTAGGCGTTGACCGGCGCCGTCGCGTCGTCCTCGCGGTAAGGGGCGCGGGCTTCGCCGTCGAAGACAAAGTCGGTCGACACGTGGATAAGGCCGAACCGCTCGGCATTGGCGAGTCGCCCGAGCTCGGCGACCGCCGCACCGTTGATGGCGTGCGCCGGGCTGCCGACCGCTTCGGAGCCATCGACGTCTGTGTACGCTGCGGCGTTGACAAGCAGGTCGGGCGCGTACGCCCGTACGACCTGCTCGAGTGATTCGGGGCGGGCGAGGTCGCACTCGGCGCGCCCTAGGGCCGTCAGGCTGCCGATGCAGCCGAGGGAGCCACGCAGCTCAAAGCCGAGCTGCCCTTCAGCCCCGAGGAGAAGGATTTTCATCTGTCGATTATGGTCGATGTCGGAAAAAGGGGAAGCTCCCCGGGGTCGCGGTTGTGAGTGGAACGAACGGCCAAAGCGGCTTCTCGCTTGTGCGCCGAACCACGGCACTGTATCGACCGCTCGTGGATCAGAAGCCAGCACTGACCGGGAAGCAGCGCCGTCACTTGCGTGCGCTCGCGCATCACCTTGAGCCTCTCGTGCTCCTCGGTAAGAACGGCGTCGTCGATGGTGTGATCGTGGCCACGCGTGCCGCGCTCGAGACCCACGAGCTCGTAAAGGTGAAGCGCAGCAAGGAGTGCCCGGCGACGTGCGAGGAAGTCGCGGCACAACTCACCGAGGCAATTGGGGCGCAGCTCGTAGGCACGATTGGCCACACGGCGATCTTGTACCTGCGGCACCCCTCAGAGCCAAAGCTCAACCTGCCGCGAGGTTGAGCTCGCGGGGGCATGCCGCCCCCATCGCCGCAAGAACTCCGGGGCGCGTCAAGCGCCGCGTGTTCGGCTGAGCCGTCAGCGGCGATTGGCTCGTGGGGCTGGCGGCCGGCGAGAGTCTGAAGCCGCCGCTCGTGGGGCTGACGGCCGGCGAGAGTCTGAAGCCGCCGCTCGTGGAGCTGACGGCCGGCGAGAGTCTGAAGCCGCTGCTCGTGGGGCTGACGGCCGGCGAGAGTCTGAAGCCGCCGCTCGTGGGGCTGACGGCCGGCGAGAGTCTGAAGCCGCCGCTCGTGGGGCTTGCGCCCGGTCGGAGTCTGAAGCAGCCGCTCGTGGGGCTTGGGCCCGGTCGGAGTCCAACGACGGCGCGCGCGATCGCGTGCGGCCTTCGGTGTGCGCGGCCACGGGCGTCGAGGAATGGGGCGCGGCGGATTCGCCGTCCGTGCGACGAACCGTTCGTGGCTTCGGAGGTTTGGTCAACGGCCCGATCAGGTGATCTTGCACGCGCACGCTGGTGGGTACGCCGAACGCCTTTTTCATGAGCTTTTGCTCGTCGATGGTCAACGCGCGCCACTGTCCGGGGCGCAAATTCGTCCCCTCGATGCCGGCGAATGAGACTCGGGCAAGTCGCATCACGATGTACCCGCGCGAGTCCGCCATTCGACGGATCTGATTGTTGCGTCCTTCGAACAGCGTGATCTCGAGCCAGGTCTTGCCGGCCTCGTAACGAAGCAGGCGCACGTCGGCGGGGAGGGTCTTGCCGTCGTCGAGCTCGATGCCTTCGCGCCAGCGGCCGATTTCGTCCTCTTGCATCTGGCGGTCGAGCTTCACGACGTAGGTTTTCGGCACCTTTCCCTTGGGGTGGAGCAGCGCCTGGGTGAACTCGCCGTCGTTCGTGAGGAGGAGGACGCCGCTCGTGGCGTAGTCGAGCCGCCCGACGGGGTAGAGCCGCGCCGGAATCGCCTTCACGTAGTCTTTTACCGTCGGGCGATCCTCGGGATCGCTCAGCGTACTGACGACGTTCCGCGGCTTGTGGAGCACGATGTAGACGGGCTTCTCGCGAGCGAGCCGCCGACCGTCGACTTCAATTCGATCGTTGCGTTGGTCGGCTTTCGCGCCGAGCTCGGAGATCACGCGGCCGTTCACGCGGACGCGGCCCGCGGCGATCATTTCTTCGGATGCGCGACGGGATGCGACTCCGGCTTGCGCGAGGATTTTCTGGAGACGTTCGGTTGTCATCGGGCGCTACTTGCTCTTTCCGCCCTTGGAGCCCTTAACGCTCTTCGCTGGCTTTTTATCCTTCGCGTCGCTGCCCGTTGGCGGGTCGTCTGCGATCTTTTTTGGCGGCACGGGACTCTTGGGTAAAGCACCGTCGGCGGCTTTCCCCTCGGCGCTCCCGTCACCGATCTTCGCCGCGGCCTCTTCGGCCTCCTTCTGGCGTTTCTCGCCATCGACCTGGCGCTGTTTGTCGATTTCGTCCTGCTTTTTCTGCTCAGTCTGGGCGAGTTTTTTCAGCCACTCGGTGTCGCGATCCCAGCGGTCAACCCGCTCGTCGCCGTCGAAATCGACTCCGATTCGCTCGAGCCGACCGTTCCGGTACATCTCCCAATGGTCGGGTTTCTTGTCGAAGTTGCCGTCGCGCTTCACGCGGCTAAGTTTCCCCTCGATGTAGACTTTCCACTCATCGGGCTCGCCATCGAAGTTCGTGTCGAGCCGCACTTCGGCGAGACGTCCGCGCGAAAAAATGTTCCACGTGTCGATCTTCGCGTCGTAGTTGGTGTCGGCCCGCTCTTCTTTGCTCTGGCCGTCGTCCGTATAAAAACGCACGACGTCCTTGAGCCCGTCGAGGTTCGTGTCCGCCTCGCGGCACGCCAGTACCTTGCGGCTGTCGCTACCCGTGCCGCGCAGCTTCCACACTCGGCGGACGTTCGGCTGCATGGCACCCGGTCCCGCAGTCTCGCTGACCTCGACATCCTTTTTCCCTTTGAAGTCGCAAAGAGAATTGTCGTTGGAGGTCGTCTCCGTCGCGCGCCCCGGGCTGGCACCGCGTTCCTGAGCCTGCGCTGTTTTGGCAGTTTTTACTGTGTTCGACGAGCACCCCACTTGGGTGAGGAGCAGGGCGCATAGCAACGACGCGGCGGTCGGGCGGCTCATCCGTGGTCTCCCTTCGGTTGCGGCGTGGCAGGACTTGAAGCTGGCGGCACCGCAGGCGCCGCAGGGGGGGCTCCGGTCGCGGGTGGTGGCGAGACCGGGGCGGCCGGCTTGCCAGGAGCGGGCTTTGTGGCGGTCGGCCGCACGGGTCGCGCGTCGTCGGCGGCGCACAGGTCGATCTGGCTGTCGGGATCGGGCTTCGTGTCGCTGTTGTTGTCGCTGACGACGATTGCGCACTCCGCACGCTGGGGGTCCGGGAACGTCCACCACTGGTTGATGAAGCCGTCGCCCGCGGAGTCGCGCTCTTCGCGGATGAGTCGCCCTCCTTCGTAGAAATCCCACGTGTCGAGCTTGCCGTCGTTGTTCGTCTCGCGTTCCTTGCGTACGATTTGGCCGTTCACGTAGTACGAGATCTCGTCGGGGAGTGCGTCCCGATCGAAGCCGGATTCTCGGCGTCGTATCGCGCCGGAAGGATCGAAGTAAGTGAAGACGTCGATCGTGCCGTCGAGGTTGATGTCGGCGGCCCGACAGTAGGCGTGCCCACCGTCGAACACGGTGACGATCTCTGGGCGACCATCGACATTCGCGTCGAGAACTTGGATATTCTTCGAGCCGAGGTCACACGCCTCGTGCTTGAGCTCGACGTCGCGGCGCTCGACGCCGATGGCGGCTCGCCCATCCTTCGCTCCGAGCGAATCGGTGGCGCCGCAGCCCATGACGATCAGCCCGCAACACGCGAGCACGGTGGCGCGGGTACGCGCGCCGGGAAGCCCACGGCCGGAAGGAAGAATTCGACGTTGCATGACGAAGTTCGAGAGCATTCGAGAGCAGGAGCGAAGTCGGAGGGCAGGCCCAAGACCGAGAGGGCACGCCGGTTTTATTTAGTTTAGTCGACGCGTTACCACTTCAGCAACTACGACCGTCGCCGGGGCAAACCCAAGCGAGCCTATTGACAACACACGTACGTTCATCTAGCGTCACGAGTGGTCATTTGCGGGTAAAGGCGGGCGATGTCGCGCAAGAAAATATCGACGACGATTTACATCACGCCCGGTCAAGCCGAGAGCCTCAAGATGCTCCACGACCGAACGAAGGTTCCGGTCGCCGTGTACATCCGTGAAGGCATCGATCTCGTGCTTCGTCACTACGACCACCTGCTGCCTGGCCAGTTGACGCTCGAGGAGCGCGCGCCGGGAGACATCGCGCCCCAATACCGCGGGCTGGAGCTGCCGGGCTTGTCGGGTCGTTCGCCCAAGTAGCGCGTTCCGCTGCGTGCCCTGCTGCGTGCCCTGATTGGGGCTCGGTTTCCTTCAACTGCCTGCGGCGGAGGGCTCGTCACGCGGCGCGTTGTGTACGCTCGATGACGATGCGTAGCGCCCGCGTTCCGATCGTACTATGTCGCCTTCGCTCAGAAAAAGACGCCAGGAACGATGCCTCACGACCCCAAGTTCATCCGAAATTTTGCGATCATTGCGCACATCGATCACGGCAAAAGCACGCTCGCCGATCGTATCCTTGAGGTCACCGGCGCGCTGAGCGAGCGTGAGCAGCGTGCCCAGTTCCTCGATAATCTGGATATTGAGCGCGAACGCGGGATCACGATCAAGGCTCAGACCGTTCGCCTTCCGTACGTGCAGGACGGGGTCGAGTATCAGATCAATCTGATCGATACGCCTGGACACGTCGACTTCAATTACGAGGTGTCGCGAAGCCTGCAGGCCTGCGAAGGCGCCATCCTCGTCGTCGATGCGACCCAGGGCGTCGAGGCGCAAACCCTCGCGAACGTGTACCTAGCGATCGAGAACGATCTCGCGATCATTCCGGTGCTGAACAAGGTCGACCTCCCCAGCGCACAGCCGGAGGAGGTTGCACGTCAAATTGAGCAAGTGGTCGGTATCGACGCAACGGGTGCAGTCCAGGCCAGCGGAAAAACCGGCATCGGGGTCGACAAGATCCTCGAAGCGGTCGTCGCGCGGATCCCCGCGCCCAAGGGCAATCCGGACGCTCCGTTGCGTGCACTCGTCTTCGACAGTTGGTACGACCCCTACCGTGGCGCGGTCGTCATGGTCCGCGTGATCGATGGCGTGCTCAAGAAGGGCCAGCGCGTTCGGTTCATGTCCACGGGTCGCGACTACGACGTGACGGATCTCGGGGTTTTCGCTCCTCATCCTTCCGCTCTGAAGGATCTCGGCGTGGGCGAGGTCGGCTTTTTCGCCGCCGCGATCAAGAGCGTTCACGAAACGAAGATCGGCGACACGATCACCGACGGCGTGCATCCTTCGACGGACGCGCTGCCGGGCTTCAAAGAAGTGAAGCCCATGGTGTTCGCGGGCATTTTTCCGACGGACTCGGTTGAGTACGAGATGCTGCGGGACGCGCTCAGCAAGCTCAACATGAACGATTCGGCGTTCGTGTTCGAGCCCGACACCTCCGAAGCGCTCGGCTTCGGCTTTCGGTGCGGATTCCTCGGGCTTCTCCACATGGAGATCATCCAGGAGCGACTCGAGCGCGAGCACAACCTCGACCTCATCACGACCGCTCCGAGCGTCGTTTACCAGGTTTACTTAAAGACCGGCGAGCAGCGCACCGTAGAGAATCCGTCGCGGCTACCGGAGGTGGGTCTCATCGATCACATCGACGAGCCGATCTACCGCGTGACCATCCATGTGCCGGCCGCGTACGTCGGCGCGGTGCTTGGCCTGTGCCAGGGACGCCGTGGCGTGCAAAAGGGTATTCAGTATGCGGCGAGCGACCGCGTGATCATCAGCTACGACCTTCCGCTCGGCGAGGTTTTGTTCGACTTTCACGACAAACTGAAGAGCGTCTCGCGGGGCTACGCCTCGATGGACTACGAGCTTGAAGGCTATCAGACGGCCGATCTTGTGAGGGTGGACATGCTCGTCAACGGTGAGCCGCTCGATGCGCTCAGCGTGATCATCCACCGCGAGAATTCCGCTTTTCGTGGGCGTCAGTTGGCGAGCAAACTCAAGGATCTGATCCCGCGCCAGCAGTACGAAGTGGCCGTTCAGGCCGCGATCGGCGCTAAAGTCATCGCGCGGACCAACATCCGAGCGCTCCGCAAGGACGTCACGGCGAAGTGTTACGGCGGTGACATCAGCCGAAAACGCAAGCTCCTCGAGAAGCAGAAAGACGGCAAGCGTCGGATGAAAAAAGTGGGTCGCATCGAGCTGCCGCAGGAGGCGTTCCTCGCCATCCTCAAGATTGACGAAACATGAACAGTCCTCTGCTCGTTCGAACCCACGCTTTCGGACCGCATCTCTCGATCGAGCGTTACCGTTTTGATAACGGGCTCACGCTGCTCTTCTGCCCGGACCACACGGCACCTGTCTTCAGCTTCCAGACGTGGTTTTCGGTCGGCTCGCGTCACGAATACGAGGGAAAAACGGGGCTCGCGCACTTGCTCGAGCACCTCATGTTCAACGAGACGAAGAACGTGCCACACGGCGAGTTCGACCGGCGGGTCGAGGGCGCCGGCGCGGAGAGCAACGCGGCCACGTTCCTCGACTGGACCTTCTACATGATCAACGCGCCCGCTGATGCGCTCGAGCTCGTGGTCGGCCTTGAGAGCGACCGCATGCAGCATCTCGTCCTGCGTGACGAGCTCGTCGCGAGCGAGCGCGAGGTCGTTAAAAATGAGCGGCTGCAATGTGTCGACGACGATGTCGATGGCGCGGTCGGTGAGCGTCTTTTCCGCGAGGCCTTCAGCACGCACGGATACGGGCGTCCCACGATCGGCTGGATGGCGGACATCGAGGGCCTGACAGCGGCCGACTGCCGTGAATTTTACTCGACGTACTACGCTCCAAACAACGCGACGATCGCGGTTGTCGGTGACGTGCAGCGCGAGGTCCTGCTGTCGCTTATCGAACGCTGCTACGGCGCGATCGCTGCCAGCGAACTTCCCATTGAGGATGTGCATCCCGAGCCGCTCCAGGTGACCGAGCGACACGCGTCGATGGAGCAGCCGACGCCCACGTTGAAGCTCGCCATTGGCTACAAGAGCCCCGCGATGGGCGACGTCGATCACCCGGCGCTCGTGCTTTTGTGTGACGTTGTGTTCAGTGGCCGTTCGTCGCGTGGGTACCGGCGTCTCGTTCACGAGCTCGAGTTTGCGAGTGAGTTCGGCGGGCAAGCGGGCCATTTTCGGGACCCGTCGATCGTCGACATTTCGATAACGGCGCACGAGGGGATCGCGGCTGAGCGAATTCTCGCCGAGCTCGACGAACTCTTCGCGGAGCTGCGACGCGAGCCTCCAACGCAAGAGGAACTCGAGCGCGTCAAGGCGCGGGTCGAGCTCTCGACCATTCAGGGAATGCAGTCCTCGAGTGGTAAGGCTGAGCAGATAGGCTTCTGCGAACTCGTCCTTGGCGACCCTGCGGCATTGTGGACGAGGCTTGATGCGTTCGCTCGGGTGACGCGCTCGGACTTGCTGCGGGTCGCACGCCGTTACTTTGTTCCCGAAGGTCGTACGGTGTTGATTGTCGAGCCCGGTGGCGATCCTCCCGACTCATCGCCAGACGGCGCGTCGGGAGTCGAAGCGTGAAGCTTCTTTTCGAGGCGAGTCGAGAACTGCCGCTCGTGCAGCTCGTGGCGACGTTCCGTGCAGGCGGTGTGAGCGATCCCGTCGGGCTCGAGGGCTTGTCGCGGATCACCGCGCGGATGCTGCGGCGCGGCTCGCGCACCATGACGGGCGAACAGCTTGAAGGCCGCGTTGACTCGCTCGGGGCGGATCTCGCGGCGAGCGTCGGGCTCGGCTCGACGACGGTCGGCGTTGAGGTGGTGTCGCGTTCGCTCGAAAAGGCTGTGGCTCTTGCCGCCGAGGTGATCGCGGAGCCGGCATTCGATGAGGATGAACTCGAAAAATTGAAGCGCCAGGTGGAGGCGGAGATCGTGGCGTCGCGAGACGAAGACGAGGGCCTCGCCGCACGTGCGCTCCGGCGCCGACTGTTCGCGGGGCACCCGCACGGACGGCGCGTCCAGGGCACAATAGCTTCGGTGCGTGCGATCACACGGGAGGACGTCATCGCGCACCATCGGCGAGCATTTTCTCAAGAGAACGCGATCGTGGCGATTGGTGGAGACGTCAGCGGGGAGCAAGCTACAGACTTCGCGGTGCAGTTGACCGAGCGGTTGCCGAAAGGGGAGCGACTCCCTTATGCAGTGGGCGCGCCGGTGCCTCCGGTGGGCCGACGACTCGTCATCGTCGACAAGCCCGAGCGCAGCCAGTGCCAGCTCGGCATCGGCACCCTCGGCGCCGATCTCGCCGACGAGGACTACGTCGCGCTGCTGCTCGCCAACGCTGTGTTCGGTGGCATGTTCACTTCCCGCCTCAATCAAGAGGTGCGTGTCAAGCGTGGGTGGTCGTACGGGGCGAGTTCGGGACTCGCGACGGGACCCGTGCGGGAGGCCTTCACGGTGTGGTCCGCACCGTCGGTCGACGACGCGGTCGCCTGTTTCGAACTGGAACTCGGCCTGCTCGAAGCGTTTTGCGCACACGGGATCGACGAGGCCGAACTCGGGTTCGCGCGCGAGTTCATGCGGCGCTCGTACGCCTTCGAGATCGACACCGGAAAAAAACGACTTCAACAAAAACTCGACTGCTTGCTGCTCGGGTTGCCGGATGACTTTCACGCGCAAATCATCGAGCGCATGGGTGCGGTGACGGCTGTCGATGCGAGCCGGTCGGTCGCTCGACGGCTCGACCCGAAGGGGATGTGGGTCTCCGCGGTGCTCGACGCGGAAGATGTCGGCTCGGACCTACGCGAGGCGATTGCCTGGGACGAAGTCGTCGTCGAACCTTTCAATTGCGACTAGTAATCCGAATCCATCGAAACGATGGGTAACGCGACGCCCCTGATTTGGCGAGGACATCGAGTCACGTATCGACGTGCCATGCGAGTGACTCGGGCACTGCTGGTTACTTATCCCTCGATTCGAATGAAGCGAGGTACGAGTGCTTGGCGACACGGAATGTGTCCGTGGCGCATTCTCGTTCCAACGCGCCCGCGGCTCCACTAGGGTGCCAGCGCCTCTAGGGGCAATGACCATGAGCGCAACCCTGCAATTCGTCGCGAACGACATCCAGCTCGAGGGCCATGAGGTGGACGTTCGACTGACTGCCGACTGGCTCGACGGCCAGTTCGCTGAGGCGGGCTTGCGCGGGCAGCGAGGTGCGAACGAGGGGGCCCGGGTCTTCGGGCGGCTCTCCCGTTCGGACGACGATATCGTCGTTCGGTGTCGGATCGCCGCTGCGGTCGACGCGGAGTGTGTGCGGTGCCTCGACCCCGCGCACCTCATCATCGACGCCGATCTCTCGTTGCTGCTTCGGCTCGTTCAGCGAGGTGGCGGTGCGAGGGCCGCTGGTGCGCGAAGTGGAGCCGCGCGAAGCGGCCTCGCGAAGGTGGCCGGTTCAAAAGGCATCGCCTCAAAAGGCATCGCCTCAAAAGGCATCGCCTCAAAAGGCGCGAGCGCCGGCTCCAGCAAGGCCTCGGTGCCTCGGGCGCGAGGCGGAGAATCAACCGAAGAGTACGAATTTGCTGCGAATGAAGCCGAAATCGACTCGTACGACGGTGAGACCGTGGTGCTCGACGCGTTTGTCCGAGAGGCGATTTTGCTCGAGATACCCAACTTCCCCTTGTGCTCGGACGCCTGCCCGGGTATCCGTCCGGGCCCCGCGCCCCGCGAGCGGTTGGAACTTCCAACCCCCGTGGACCCCCGACTGGCGCCACTAGGCGCATTCAAAAAGCAGCTGGGTGGGGCCACCACTCTCGATGAGTTGGTGGCGGCGGCGGCCGAGCGATCGGCCGCAATGGGCAGGCCGGTGTTGCGCACGAATGCCCACCCGACCAACAAAAAAAAGAAGTAATACTCACCCCGTAGGAGAGTTTCCGTGGCCGTACCGAAGCGAAAGACGACGCCGAGCAAGCGCGATATGCGCCGTGCTCAGAACACCAAGATTATCCCCGTGCAGTACATCAACTGCGCCAATTGCGGGGACGTAGCGCTGCCGCACCGCGCGTGCGGAGCGTGCGGTTTTTACAAGGGCCGCCTGGTCATCGCGAAGACGAGCGCCTGAGTTGATGCGGCACAGCGGCTGACGTCAGATGGCAGGGTTTCCTTCGGGAGACCTTGCCTCTGACGTCGTTGCCACGAGTCACCGGAGACCCAAAGTGCACGTCTTGGAAAAAGAGCCCAGGACACGCTTTCTTGGTACCGGCAGCTACGCGCCCGCGCGCGTCGTGCCAAATGCGGAACTCGAGGCGATCGTCGAGACGTCTGACGAGTGGATCGCAACGCGCACGGGCATCCGTAGGCGTCACTTTGCGGCCGATGACGAGACGACCAGCGACATGGCGGCTGAGGCAGGCCGTCGGGCTCTCGATGCGGCCGGACTGAGCGTAGCCGACCTCGATCTCATCATCGTGGCGACGGTCACGCCTGACCAGCCATCCCCGAGCTGCGCGACCGCAGTCCAGCGAAAGCTCGGCGCATCGGATATCCCGGCGTTCGACATCGCGGCCGCGTGCGCGGGCTTCGTGTACGGCATCACAATCGCCGACCAGTTTATCGCTACGGGAGCTGCGCGCTGCGTCCTTGTGATCGGCGTCGAGCTCCTCTCCCGCGCTTTGAATTGGCAGGACCGCACGACGTGTGTGCTCTTCGGCGATGGTGCGGGCGCGGTCGTTCTAGGCCCGGCTTCAATGCCGCATCCTCGCGACGTGCCGGACGGCCCACGTCCGGGCATCCTCGCGACCCAAATCTTCACGGATGGTTCGCTGGCTGACGCCTTGCGAATCCCGGCCGGCGGCGCGACGCTCCCCGTCACGCTCGAAGGGCTCGAGACGCGGCAGAACAAAGTTCATATGGACGGCCATGACGTCTTCCGAACGGCAGTGAAGCAACTGACCGCCTCGTCCGCGCAGGTGATGAAAGCGGCGGGTCTTGTCAGCCGCGACCTCGACTGGGTCGTGCCGCACCAGGCCAACCTGCGGATCATCGCTCAGGTCTCGCAGCGACTTGGATTTTCCCTCGATAAATTCATTTTAAACCTCGATGAGTACGGCAACACCTCGAGCGCCTCGATTCCAATTGCCCTTGACGAAGGGGTGCGCGACGGCCGCATCCGACCGGGACAGCAAGTGTTGATGTGCGCGCTCGGTGCCGGCATCTCTTGGGGCGCGGCTGTTGTTCGGCTTTGACCGAGCATCATGCTTGCGCTGAACGGCTGTGCCTGGTAGAAGACCGTTCCCTAAAAAAGGCGCAACGAACCATGAGCACGCCGCAAACCAAGCTGAAGTCGAAGTTCGAATCCAAGGAAAAGCTCGTGGCTGCCGTAAAGGCGCTGACGACCGATGAGCTGTGGATTCCGCGTCTCAACCAGGATCGCGGTGGCAATAAGGGCCTCGATCAGGTTTCCAATTCGAAGCTCCTCCGGTTGCATGAGACCTTGTCCACCGTGAAGGCGAAGTTTGGGACCCGCGTGAAGCTCGTCGACGCCGTGCTGGAAGCCGAGGGTCGCGTCAAGGACACCGGTTACCGCAGCCGCCTTGAAGCCTACACGGTTCCGCGCCTCTTCGATCTTTACACGGCGAAGAACCGCAAGGCCACTGCCGCGAAGAAGGCCGCTACCGCGAAGACCCCCGCTGCTGCAAAGGCCGCTACCGCGAAGAAGCCCGCTGCCGCGAAGGCCGCTGCAAAGAAGCCTGCTGCTGCTGCTGCGAAGGCTCCCGCGAAGAAGACGACCGCGAAGAAGTCCTCGAAGTAGGCTTCGAAGAAGTCTGCGAAGTAGGCGGAGCGTGGCTCTCGCGCTGTCGTTTTCGGCTAGTCTTCTTAGCCTCTTGAGTCCTTCGGCGCGTCGCGTGGCCTGAGGGCTCATCGTGGCGTCCGATGGCTCGGTTGCGTGTCCATTCGGGCGCGATTCGATGTGGTAGGGTCCGCTGTGGTGACGAATCGAGTCGGCTGGGGGCGTCAAGCCTGGCTCATTTTCAAGAAGGACCTTGCCGTCGAACTCGCGACTGGCGAGGTCGTGACGACGAGCGGATTCTTCGCGTTGCTCGTTGTGATCATCGCGTCGCTTTCCTTTTTCGCTGGGCCTCAGTCTCGTACCGAGGTGGCCCCGGGTGTGATTTGGGTGGCGATCGCGTTCGCATCGGTGCTCGCACTGTCGCGCACCTGGCAACGGGAACGCGAGCTCGATGCCCTGAGCGGCCTGCTCGTCCTACCGATCGACAGGAGCGCAATTTTCGCGGGTAAGGCCCTCGGGGTGTTGGCTTTCACCTTCGTTATCGAGCTCGTCGTCGTGCCGGTGACCGCGCTCTTATTCGACCTCTCGCTCACCGAGGACAATCTCGGAATCGGGCTCGCAGCGTTTTGCCTCTGTGCGACGCCGGGCATCGCGGCGGCCGGCACCTTGTTCGGAGCGATGACCGTTCGCACGAGCGCGCGCGATCTCGTCCTCGCAGTCGTGCTTTTTCCCTTACTGCTGCCGACACTGCTGGCGGCGGTTGCGGGCACGCGTGAGCTCGTCGCGGGTGCTCCGCTCGCGTCGTTGGGCGACTACTTCGCGCTGATGGCCGTCTTCGGCGTGGTGTTCGTCGCGGGGGGGCTTGGGATGTTCGCTCCACTGATTGAGGCATGACCCTGCGCGTCAGCGAGGAAGAGAGTGCGATGAGCCGCACCGTGGCGATTTTCGGCGGCAGCTTCAATCCGCCGCACGTTGGGCACGTGCTCGCCGTGGCGTACGTTCTGTCGGCGCACGACGTTGACGCTGTGCTCGTCGTGCCTGCGTTTCGTCACCCATTTCACAAAGACCTATGTCCGTTCGAGCATCGACTCGCGATGGCACGGCTCGCGTTTCAGGACCTCGCCCGAGCCGATGTGAGTGAGATCGAGCGCGACCTTGGCGCGCAGGTAAGCCGAACGGTCGATACGCTTGAGGCGCTCGCCGAGCGTCACCCGCAATGGCGTTTGCGCCTCGTGATTGGCGCGGATGTTCTGCACGACCGCGCGAAGTGGCATCGCTTCGACCGCGTCGTCGAACTCGCGCCGCTGATTGTGCTCGGAAGGGCGGGCGTGGCGCACGCCGAGGCCCCGCGAGCGGTGTTGCCCGAGGTGTCTAGCTCCGGGATCCGCAAGGCCTTTGCGTCGTGCGATGAGGGTGCGCTCGAGGGGCGGCTGCCGCGAACGGTCCGCGACTACATTGCGCGTGAAGGGCTCTACCGGTCGCTATGAAGCGCGTCGACGTCGTCGTGCTCGGTCGCGGTAAGGTTGGGTGCACGCTGGCACGGGCATGGCGGGCGCGCGGATGGAAGGTCGCACTGCGCAAGGGGACTAGCCGAACGGTGCCACCGGCCGATCTTCTCGTGATGGCTGTTCCCGATGGGGCGATTGAAGCGTGCGCGGTGCGTGTTGCCGAGTCGGCGGCATCGGCGGGCGTGACGGCGGCCGTCCATTGCGCGGGGGCGCTCTCGGCAGCGGCACTCCGGGCGCTCGCGGGCCGGGGGATCCCCGTCGCGCAGATGCACCCGCTCGTATCGTTCGCTCGCCGCGGAGCCCGTTTGCCTGAACACGGGGCCGTGCTCGTCCAGGGGGATAGAGTCGCCGTCGCGCAGGCGAAGCGGGCGGTTCGTGTACTCGGCCTCGTCCCGATTTCAGGCCCGGTCGATCCAGGCGCGTACCATGCGGCCGCGGCGCTTGTGTCGAACGGTGCGGTCGCGCTCGTAGCCGCGGCGGCAAACCTGCTCGTTGCGGCCGGCTTGCGTCGCTGCGATGCAGGAAAATGGCTCGGCCCGCTGCTCGCGAGTACCGGGAACAATGTGACGTCGGAAGGGCTGCCAGGCGCCTTGACGGGTCCGGTCCGGCGCGGGGATGCCGCAACGGTCGCGCGGCATCGGGACGTCATCGCGGCGACATGCCCGGAGCAGCTCGCGCTCTTCCGTGAGCTCGTCGTCACGCAGCTCGATGTCGCACGTTTAATTCCCGCGGACGAGCGGGCTCCACGGGCCGCTCTTGAGGCCATCGCCACTCTGATGGCGACGTCCGGCGGGCTCACCGTCAGCGTTGGATCGGGGCGAAGAACGAAACCGGCGGCGCGTTCCCGGATTTAACGTAAAGTGAAGGGGATCTTTCTTCGTGAGGCGCGCCGTTGACTTCGCATCGACTCGCATCCAACGCACCGACGACCGAACGAGAGCCCGACATCGCTCGGCTCGATCCGTTTCTCGCGCTCGACGACCGACTGACCCTGCGCGAATCGAAGGGTGTCGTTTGGGTTGAAGCGCGGCCCGAGTCTTGGCCTGCGCTTGAGGCTCACGTCGCGAGGCGCTCGGAAGCCATCGGTCGGCGCGTCGTTCGCGCACGCCCGAGCGAAGGGCGCGGCGAACCGTGGCGCGACATCGTGCTGATGCGCGGGGCTTTGGGCTCGCAGGATCCGCTCGCCGTAGCGCTCGCGTTGACTGCCGGCGCCGAAAATACAGTGTTCGTCGTTGCCGGTGCCAGGGCGACGGCGTGGGGGCGAGCGGTTGCCTGCGCGCTGAGTTCGGTGGCTCACTTGAACGTAGGCGTGCTCGTGATTGCACTCGAGCGCCCGGGTGGCGAAGCGGAACTCTCGCGGTGGGGCATGCCAACGTTTCTGGGCGATGAGGATGCCACCAGCGCCGACGTGCGGGTGTGCATCGACGAGCTGAGCGACCGGGCACGCCAGCGCTTTTGGGATGCCATCGTCGTGCACGAGTCATTCGCGGTCGCGCCGTTCGCAACGCGCATCGAAGAACTCGAAGACGCGTGGCGTCGCGCGCGAGTCAATGTGCCGCCGCGGTCTGTCGCCGGAGCCGCCGGCGCGCAGCCGGTGGTCGCGGAAAAATTCGTGTCGGCTGACCCATGGACGCGAATGTGCGCGGCGGAATCCGCGGCGCAGGAGGGCTGCGCTTCGGCCGCTTTGGCGCGGGCGCTCGAGGCTATCAGGGCTGCGACAGACGCTCATCTGCGCTGCGACCTTTGGGCGCGGTGGGACGCGTGCCTCGCATGGCTCGAGCCGACGCCAGGGGCCGTTGAGCGCCTCGTCGCATCGGCCGAATTGGCGTTCGTATTTGGCGACAGCGAACGGGCCGAACGGTACGCGACCGAGGCGATGCGGCGCGAGGCGTCGCGCTTCGATGTGCTCGTGATTCGTGGGCGGGCGGCGACCGTGCGAGGCGATGTGGTCGATGCGACACTCCTGCTGCGGCGCGCAGTCCAGGTTGCGGAGACGATCGAGCACCAGGCTTGGGCTTCGGCGATGCTCGCTGAGACGCGTTACGTGGCGGGCGATCCAGCGGATGCGAGCGCGCACGCACAACGTGCACTGGACGCGCTGGGGCAAGCGAGGCCTGTGGCCGACGGACGGCTTGGACCGTTGGCGACAGAGGCGCACCTCGCGGCACGCAACGTCTTCGGTAAACTTCTCCTAGCGAAGGAGTGTTGGACCGAAGCCGAGGAGCATTTTGCGATCGATGCTCTCGATGCGTCGATCGCGGGGCTCCTCGAGGAGGAGCTTCGAGCGCGGTTGAATCGCGCCGTGGCAGTGCTCTCGGACGGACGCCGCGACGAAGCTCGACGGCAGTTTTCAGAAGTCCTCGCGCAAGGTGCGGCGCTCGGCAATGAGCGAGCGAAGGCGTATGCAACCTCGAATCTTGCGGCGATTGCGATTCTCGAACATCGCTACGAGGATGCCCTCGATCTTTCCGAGAGGGCTATCGCCTTGCGCCGTCGAATGGGCGAACGCGTCCTTTTGGTGCTGCCGGTCACGAACCTGGCCGAGTTGCGGCTCCGCCTCGGACTGATCGACGAGGCCGCACAAGCGCTGCGCTTCGGCGTTCAAGCGTGCGGTGACGCGTTGCCGTTATCGCGCCGTGCGTATTTTTCCAAAATGGTTGCGCTGATTCGGCTCGAGCGTGGCGAGCTCGTCGAGGCGGCTCGTGAACTCGCGTTGGCGCGCGCAGGTGCCATGGCCGCCGCAGATTCGGGTCTGCTCGGACAGATCGAGAGGATCGCCGCTCGAATCGCACTCGAGGACGGGGACGTGGTCGCGGCGCGGCGGGCGCTCGACGCCGCGGCGCCGTGCCGTAACACCCCGAGCGGCCGCGCTGAAGTGGCTTGGCTCGAGGCCGAGCTCGCGCGTGCGCTGGGCGAGCCGGATGCGTTAACGCGGGTCGCGCTTGCGGCCACGCTCGCCGAACGCGCCGATGATGCCGAACTCTTACGTGAGATTTACGTTTTGCGTTCGCAGCTCGAACTCGCTTCGGGTGATGCCGCACGGGCGCGAGACAGCCTCCTCCGCGCTGCGTCGGAGCGCGACCGCGTTGCTGCGGCGTTGTCGCAGGAGCGGGGGCGCAGCTACCGTGCGCGGGGCCGCGTCGCCTTGGTGGATGACTTGCTCGCCGCGCTAGACGGCGCACGAACATCGACCGCGCCCGCCTGCACCGCGTTGCCGGGTACCCGCTCGAAGGAGGCACGCCCGCTGATTGGCGACTCCGCCGCAATACGAGGTCTCCTGTCGGCAGTCGCGCGTGTCGCACGAACGAACGCCACGGTGCTCGTGTGCGGGCCCACCGGCTCCGGCAAAGAACTCGTCGCGGAGGCGATCCATGCCGCGAGTGCCCGAGCACGTGGGCCGCTCGTGACGGTCAACTGCGCGGCGCTCGTCGACACGCTGCTGTTGAGTGAGCTCTTCGGGCACGAACGCGGGGCGTACACCGGAGCGATGACGCGGCGGCTAGGGCGCTTTGAGCTTGCCGCTGGCGGCACCCTTTTTCTCGATGAAATCGGCGATATTTCGCCTCGCACGCAAGCGGCGCTGCTGCGCGTGCTTCAGGACGGGACGTTCGAGCGGGTCGGCGGGAGCGCGCAGCTTCAGTGCGACGTGCGAGTCGTGTGCGCAACCCACCGCGATTTGCGTGCGTCCGTCGCGCGCGGGGAATTTCGAGAGGATCTCTACTTCCGATTGTGCGGCGTCGCGCTCGATGTGCCACCTCTGCGCGATAGGCTCGATGACCTCCCGGCACTTTGCACCCACCTCCTCGCGCGGGTCGCCGCGTCGGCAGGCGTTCCGGTACGCCCATTGACGAGCGACGCGCTCGCGCTCCTTGCCCAACACGACTGGCCGGGGAATGTCCGCGAGCTCGAGAACGTCCTGCGGGCGGTTGTCGTCCTCGGGTGCGGCCCACGCGTGGATGCCGCCGACCTCATCGAGTTCATGCCTGGGCGCAAGCCCATTGCGGTGTTGCCCTCCGCGCTTTTGGGCGCGACCGGGGGCCCGACTTCTGGCGATGCCGAGTTCAATTCCAAGTCACGCGGGGCGGCTTGCGATCCGTCTCCCACTTTCGCGAGCGGCTATAGCTCGGCGGATGTCGTGTATGCGGAGATTCGGAATGGAACGGGTCTCGCCGACATCAAGCGCAAACTCGAGCGCGATTGCATCACACGCGCCCTCGTCGAGGCGGGGGGCAACATCACCCACGCGGCGGAGTTGCTCGGGATGAAGCGGCCGCGTTTATCCCAGTTGGTCAAAGAGTACCGCCTTGCGGTCATGTTGGAGGAGTCGACCGGATGAGGCCCAAGATCACGGTGCTCGGCAGGTGTGTGTTCGTTCTCGCGTTCGCGATGGCCTCTGGCTGCGGGGGTGGGACAATCGAACAGCCTCAAGAGCGGGTAGGGACGCGCGACGTCGACCTCCTCGTGGAGAGTGACGCACAGCCTCCCGAGGACGACGACCCGGCCGGTCCGGCAGGCTCGTCCGGCGAGCCGACGCTCGAGACCGACGCGCCATTCGATGCTCGCGTGACGGATCCGGATCCCGAGCCGTGGCATGGCGTCGATGGCGTCGACGAAACCACGCCGACGCGGCACGACTGAGCACGCTATGGATCTCGCGTTCGACTTGCGTCTCCGTACGACGCTCGTTTGCGGGGCGCTCGCCCTAGCGATCGCGGCGAGTGCCGTCCTTCGCACGGGTGTGAGCAAGCGGCACGTGCTCTTCGCGGCGTTCGCGGCAGATATCGGACTTTGGTATCTCTCGCAGTCGCTCTTCGGATTGTATCGAGTGCCTATTCTCGCGCGCATGCGCGTGGCGCTCCCGGTGCTGTTGCCGGTGCTCGCGGTCAACTTGTTCGAGGCGCTCGTGGCCGAGGAGGGCCGAGGAGGCTCCCACGCACGGGCGGGAAAAGTGACGCTGCTGCTGGCATTGCCAACGCTGGTGCTGGTGTCCAGTCCGTACAACGAGCTGTCGTGGGTCCGCGGCGCTCTGCTTCTTTACGCCTGCGCGATGGTGGTGTGGGGCTTGGTTGAGCTGTCGCGCCGCGGACGCACGAGTCGCTCGCGCGCGGTGCAGCGGCGCGTGCGATTTCTCGTCGTGATCGCCGCCTGCGCGGGCTTCTTCACCGTCGTCGATCTGGGTTGGGTGCTCGGCTACACGAGCGGGTATCAACCGCCTCCGGTTGGAGTGGTCCTCTCCGTGGTGTTCCTCTTCGTGCTTGCGCAGGGGCTGCGTCATGAGCGCCTGCTCGACCTTTATGAAATGTTCGGGCGCCTGGTCGTAGCGACGGCGGTCGCCTTCCTAATCGCCGGACTTTTTTACGTACTCATCACGGTCGTCGGTCAGTTCAACACGATGTGGCTGAACGCGATCGTCGTCGCGATCGTGGTTCTCGTCCTCTTCAATCCACTGCGAGATTGGACGGAGCTGCAGGTTCAACGGTACGTGCTGCGCGAGCGCCGCAAGCTCGAGGACTCCCTCGCCGATGCGCGCCGTCGACTCGCGCACACCCTCGAAGTCGATGATCTCTCCGATGTTGTCATGCGGGCGCTCGAGGAATCGCGCAGCGTGACGACGGCGGCGCTCTACTTCCTTACCGACGATGGCTCCATGCTCGACAGCCGCGCGGGTTTCGGGAGCAAGTTGCCTTCGCTCATCGATGTCGCATCGGCGAGTGCGCTCCTCGACCAGCTTCACCTGACGCCGGTCGTACTCGAGCAGCTCGAGCGCGATGTTCGCGAGGGGCGTCCCCAACCTCGAAAGCACGTACCCGGCGAGGCCGTGCTCGCGGCGGCAGCTGTGCTCGGACCGCTGTCGCAACAGGCGGTCGTGCTCGGCGTACGCGCCGAGGAGGGGGAGCTTGTCGGCGTGCTGGTACTCGCCGATGAACGCATCGGGGACGCTTTCAGCCCCGAGGACATCGCACTTTTCGAGCAGCTCACCGCCCACGTCGGCGTCAAGGTTGTCAGCTCTCGCGTGTACGCGAAGATGAAGGAGCGCGATCGTCTGGCGGTGCTCGGACAGATGGCTGCGGGGCTCGCCCACGAGATCCGCAATCCGCTCGGCGCCATAAAAGGGGCGGCGCAGTTGCTCGGTGAGTCGAGCCCGGATGGGCGCGAACCGGATGCGGCGGCGCGCGAGTTTATCGGCATCATTCTCGAGGAGGTCGAGCGGCTCGATGGCGTGGTCGGCTCGGTGCTCGACCTCGCGCGCGAGAGTCCTGGCGCGGTGGCGCCCATTGACATCAACACCGTCGTGCGGCGGACGATTCAGGTCCTCGGCGTGGAGTGGGCGAGCGTGGATCTGACGGTGGAGGATGATCTGGCGGAGGACCTACCAAGGGTTTCCGTCGCATCTGAACAGCTCCGGCAAGTTCTGATGAACCTCCTTCGAAATGCCGCGCAGGCTGTCGGCGGACCAGGCAAGGTCGTCGTCCGGTCGCGCCTGCGCAAGCGTGACCGCGCGCACGCCGTCGAGGACGGTGGGGCCAAGCTCGTGGCTGAACGGTTCGTGGTCATCAGCGTCACCGACGATGGGCCCGGGATCCCCCAGTCGGTGTTGAAAAAGCTGTTTTTGCCGTTTTTTACAACAAAAGAGCACGGGACCGGCCTCGGGCTCGCGATCTGCCAACGCATCGTTCAGGGCGTAGGCGGCCGCATCGACGTGCGAACGCGCGAGGGGGAGGGCACGACCTTTGACGTCGTGTTGCCGGCGGCGATGGAGGCGTTGGGGACGCCACAGCCGGCTCCGGTCTCGGAGCGCGTGCCGACAGATGACGTCCGCCTCAGGCGCGCACTTGACCCTCATCCGCTTCGCCAACTACGCTGACGCTGGCTGTGCGCCGTGCGCCGGTCGGAGGATCGACTTTGGGCGAGCGCTTTCACTCCCTGCGATTTTTGACCGGCAAGTCTCAGGGAAATGAGCTCGCCATTCCGGACCCGTCGGCGCTCGTTGTCGGGCGTTCGGGCAATGCCGGCGTCATCCTCCTCGATGGAATGGTTTCGCGGACGCACGCGCGCTTTAGCTTGAACGCGGGCTCGATGACCGTCGAAGATCTCGGCTCGGCGAACGGCACGTTCGTCAACGGGCAGAAAATTCGGACGCTCGTTTCGCTCAAGCCTGGCGATCGCATTCTGCTCGGCGCGACCATCTTGAAGTTGTCTTCGGCTGCGGTGTCGGCCGGCACCGAGCCCACCATCGAGGTGACGGAGGAGGTCCCTGCGCGCGAGCCCGGTGACCTGTCGGGAGACCTCTCTGAAGTCTCCGTAGTGAAGCTCCTCGAGACGTATGCTCTCGCAACTTCGGACGTCTTTCTCGACCTGCGCTTCGACGGCGTGGCGGGCTTCATCGCCGTCTACCGCGGCCGCATTTGGGACTGCGGACTCGATTCGCTCCCCGCGGCCCCGCCGCTCAAGACGCTCCTGCGGATGCTCAATGCCGCGCGCGGTGAATACTACGTGCGGCCTGGTGGTCCTCCAGAATCGCGACGCGTCGATTTGGACATCGCAGCACTCCTGGTTGAGGCAAAGCGGGGGATGGATGAGCTCGACATCCTGCGTCAGCGCCTCCCCGATGTCGGAGCTTCGCTGGTCTTGTCACGCCCCCTCGTCGCGCCGCTGGTCGCTCTCGATGAGACAGACCTCTCCCTCGTGCAGTTGTCCCACAACCTTGGCGGCGTGGAGCGAATCCTCGATCAGTCGCGGCTCACCGATGTCGAAGCCGTGCGCCGACTTCTCGGGCTGATCGATCGCGGCTATCTGCGCAAGGGGTAAGGCGGTTGACGCCAGGGCGCTCTCTGATGGGCGCGTCACGGCTCGGCGGGTGTCGCGGCCGACGTTCGGATGCGGTCGAGCAGCGCGAGGTAGTCTGCGCGCGTGACTTCGACGCAATCGCCTTCTCCTCCTACAAGCCCGAGGGCGAGGTCCTCGTCCCGTGCCTCGGCGAGCGTGCCGATCTCAAGTAGCGAAGGGCTGCCTCGCAGCGTCATGCGGGCGCGCACGGACAGACGACGCTCGCGCCAAGCCCCAAGTCGCCCGCTGTAGACGTCGACCATCCGCTCCGAGACTTCCGCCCCGGGGAGGACGACGCTTTGTCCGTAGCCTCGACCCCAGAGACGTAGCTCGCCACTCGCGGTGACGTCGAGGGTGATGCCCCGCGCGTGCTGGCCGCCACGCCGATGCCGGTGGGTGAGCGACCATGTCAACGCCCCCGGCAACACGAGCCCGAGGAGCAGGGCGATGGCTGCTCGCTCGCCGCGGTGCCCTTCCATGATCAGCTGCTGGGCGTCGGTGCCGCGATCCCGCTCGGGAATCACTGGTCGCCGAAACGCTGAAACGACGACGGCTGCAAAGAGGCAGGCGCACCACAGCGCGAACACCTTCACCTGCCGACCGGTCTCGCCCGGTACGTCGAGCTCGGCTCGCACCTCCAGTACGACTTCGGACATCCAGCATCCGATAGCATCGACCCCCCCCGCGTTCCAACGGTAACGGTCACGCTCTTGCGCCGACCGCGCGCGTACCGCGAGGCAGCCTGCCCAGGTGGGCCTACAAAAAGCGAAAGGCCCAGTCCTTATCGGACCAGGCCTTCCTAGTGACGAACCCAGCGTCAGAGCATCAGTTGTAGATGCCCTTTTCGCCGAGCGGGAACTGCCAGAAGCGGTGCCCTGCCTTGCGGAGGTAATCCACAACGGACACGTAGCGCGTTAGGTCGGCGCACGCTCCGTTGTCCTCGCATTTGCAGCCCGTGTTGTCGGTGGCGCTGCAGTCTTCCGGCAGAGGACCCGACGCCGACTTCTTCGTCGGATCGAATTTCACGAGCGGCTGGTTGTTGCTGTAGACGGGCAAGTACCAGTCCGGCTTTCCGTCGTCGTCGAGGTCCGGTCCTTCCGTCGTATCGTAGGCCTTGACGAGCAGTTCGTTCGCCCACTCGAGCACGCGAGCCGAGACGCCCTTCTGGACGATCTTTGCGGGCGAGACGTGAGTCAGCGATTCTTTTCCGAACGTCTGGGCGACCCAGATGCGGCCAGCCGGATCGTGGAACTCGATGCGATTCGGGATTTGGGGATCCGAATCACTGCCGTACTGCCAGAGCTTCATCATGTCGACCCAGTCTTGTTTCTGGTTCTCCGGGATGTAGATCATCGTGTACGCGATCAGGAACTTCTGCTGTTCCCAGCCGACTTCGCTGTCGAGTGGGATGACCTTCGCAGGAGCCGCCGAACCAAACTCGCTCGGGTTTCCGGGAGCGGTGCACAATGCCGTGCCCTCTGCCGGGAAGCAGAGCTTCGTTTCGGGAGTCCACCACTGGACGTGACCAAGCGAGCCCTTCGGCCACTTGTTGCCGTCCTTGTCCTGTTCGACAAGGATCTTGCCAGCCGCATCCGCAGCCACGCCCCAACCCTTCACGGCAGCGTCGCCCGTGAGCATGTTGGCGACGAAGCGGCGGTAGCCATCCTGGAACAGGTCGGCAAGCGACACGGCGCGGTAGCGCGAATCCAGGAAGTCCGTACGCGACGAGCTGATGAAGTTGTCGGCCGATTCCGCCATCAGGTAGGGGACCGACACCTTGTCGTAGTACGAGCCGGCGTTGATCGTGTACTCCGAGTCGTACTCGCCCTTGGTTTCAGCAAGTCGGTTTTCGAGCAACTTGCCGTTGTAGGTGACCGTTCCGAAAGCACCGAGGCTGGCCCCGTCCGGAATGGCGATTTCGCGAGGAACCGTCGCGTAGGCGTCATCCTCCGAGACGAGCACGCCGTTCACGCGGCCATGCCAACCGACCTGGGGTCGGGCGAACATACGCGTGAAGTGATCGAACACTTCGCTCGATGCCAGCAGCTGGTCGGCGAACGACTCAGCACCAAGGTAACCCCACAGGCTTGTGAAGTTGTAGCCCTGCTCCTTCGCGAAGTCCTTGTAGATGTTCTTCAGAAGAGCGAGGCCCTTCGCGCCGTCACGAGCCTTCTCGTTGTAGCGACCCAGGATTCGACCCGAGGCGGCACGCACGCTGAAGGTGTTTCGGTTGCGACGGTAGTCGTCGAAGATGTGGTTGGTTTCCTGCTGTGAGAGGAAGAAGTCGAACACCTCGTAGTTGTCGGCACCGTTGTCGTGGCGGTAGACCGCCGCGTTGCCAAGGTCGGCCCAACGATCGGTCGCGAAGCCGTAAGGCACCCGCACGTGTTTGGTCGAGTCTTGGACTGCCGGACCACCGCGGTAGTAGGCATCCGGCGAGCCGAGCGTCTGAGTGAGCTCCTGCTTGTTCGGGGCACGCAGACCCTTCCACTGAACGTAGTCGACCTGTTGCTGGCGGCACTTGGTTGCCTTGCCGCCGACGGTCACGATCAAACCGTCGAGCATCGGATCCCAGACGCCCTGGGCCGCCTCGTCCCACGACGCGGGTCGCCATGCGTTGACGTCGGTCACGTCCGCGCAGCCGGAGATCAGGTCGTAGTTCTTCTGGTATTGGGAATAGTGGATGGGGGCTCCGTCGTACTGCGGGCGGAAGCCGAGCAGACCGCCGAAGTTGTCCATCTTCTCGAGCATCCACTTCGAGCGTGCCTTGCCGAGCTTGTAGCTCTCGTCGGCGAAGACCGCGACGTTGTCACCGTAGAACATACGGTGAGCGGCGAAGTCGTAGGTACCGAGGCCGAGCATGTCTTGGGTGTACTCGCCCGCGTAATCCATCACCGAAGAATGCATCCACATCCAAATGAGGTTGTCTTTCTCCTCCTTGGTGGTGGGGTCGAAATAACGCGGACCGACGCAGCCGCCGCTGGCGTCGTAGTCGGTGCACGCGGTCTTGTTTTTGCCGTCCGAGGTGCGGAGCTGCCAGTACTGCGGGCGGTAGTGGAGCGCGTCCGAGGAGCTCACGAAGTTGTGGCGCTCGCCGACCGAGTGCCCCATCTCATGAACGATGACCGCGTAGTGTGCGCGTTGCGCGATGTACTTGCGCATTGCGTCGGCACGGTTCGCCTTGAACTGCACCGCGTTGATCGTTTCATCGCTCGGCGAGGTGCCGAACTTGCCCCAGGTGTACTTGCAGCCGGCGCCTTCCTTGACCGCGCAGGCGTTCTCGAACTTGCGCTCGAGGATGTCGGCGAGACCGGTGAGAGACATCGGTGCCGGCGCCTCATTGATCATGCACATGCCGCGTTGAGCGAGCCCGTTTTGCAGCATGTTCTGCATCTGACGGGTGCGCTGCGGCGACATGCCACGGAGCGGCGACGCTCGATCGAGAACCGAGCCGTTGAGGGGCATGCCCTCGACGCCAGCGATTCGCTGCATTTGAGCGGTCATCAGCTCGGCCTCCTCGGGGGTGCCGAGAGCCGCGTTGCGGGTTGCATCGTACATCGCCGCGTGAGTCCCCACCGCATCGGCCGAGGCCATCACGCCAGTGACTTGGTTCGTCAGGTGGCGGATTTTCTCGTCGAGCACCTTGTCGGGCTGCTGACGCATCTTGGCGATTTCTTCCGCAGGAAGCTGCGTGAAGTCGCCAATGCGCTTGTCGAGTTCCTTGCGGGTGACGCGCGAGGCCATGCCCTGGCCACCGGCGGCAGCTTCGGCCGTCTGCGCCCAGTCGCGGATGAACGTGCCGTCGGTGACTTCCGCCGTCGACAGCTCGCCCTTGATGTAGCGGATGCGGTCGATGACGCCCTGGCTCCAGAGGTCATTGACGTGGGACCAAACGTTGATCGATGCGGCGAAGTCTTCGCCGGTCAGGGGATCGCGCGAGTCGACGTAGATGCCCCACGGGGAGGGCGTCTGCGGCGCTTGTATGACGTTGACTTGGTGGAAACGGAGGTCGCCGCGTCGGGCGTTCACCGCGGCGTGGCACACCGTGAGAGTGGCCGTGTCGTGGTTCTTGGTGGCCTCGTTGCAATCCGCCGCGGTCATGCCGGCGGGGAGACGCATGTCAGCCGGGGCGCAGATCGCAGGATCGTTGGCTTGAACGGGGCTGTGGCAAAGCACGAGCTGTTCGGGCATCCGCGCGAGTGCGCCGATAGCCGTGTCGATGGTCGCGCCGGCGCTCCTGCGCGCGAGGAGAACGCTCGAGGGATCGTCTTCGCTTGCGAGCGCCTGGCACTTCTTTTCGCGGTCCGCCGAGTTGATGGCACCGAAATCGGAGTGGCTGAGGCCGTGGCGGCAGTCGTCGACTTCTTCGGCCAATTGCTTGGCTTCGAGCTGGTCGTCCATTTGGCCGAAGTACACGGGGTACGCCTCGGAGACCGGCGCGTTCGTGGTTGGGTCGACGCCGGTGAGGCAGACGGGCTTGTTGCCGTTCGTCGTGGCCATGCACTCCGCGTAGCGAGCGGTCATCACCGCTTGGCGCATCGCGACGTCATGGTCGTGGGTCGCCCATTCGCTGCCGTCGAAGTACTCGGCATTCGAGCCGTTGCTGAAGTACCAAGCGAGCGGCTTCGACTTGCGGCCGCGGTAGGGAAGGGTGCAGGCCTGACGGAAGGTGTCGCACTTCGAGCCGCCGAACTTCCAGTTCGTGTCGGTGTAGCACTTGACGAGATCGTCAGGATTCGTTGACGCTTTGCAGGCGCCGGCTTCGATCGCCAGGTTGACCGACACGAGCCAGCAACGGTCTTCGGTGCCGTCCGCGTTGCTGTCGGTGTGCGCGTCTTCGCCGTAGGCCAGGTTTTCGGGCGTGAAGCACGCGACTTCACCCTTCATGGCCGCCGGGTCGGCGTAGTAGTGGCTGCGCTCCCAGATGTTGTAGCGGTTGATGAAACGGTGCCAATTTTGGTCCGTCATTCCGTAGTTGCGGGAGTAGCCGAGGCGCTCGGTGTAAAATGCACCGAAGGCCTGGAAGCGGTAGCCGTCCCAGTCTTCCGGCTGGTAATCGCTGTCGACAACCTTGCGGAAAGACTGACGGATGGTGAGCTCCACCGCGTTGCAGTTGCCGACCGGCTGGCTGCCGCCGAAGAGCTCGTCGGGCAGCATGCACGCCGGGAACTTGTCGATGCCCCAGCCGAGGTGGCTGAGGTCGATCATCTTCGGCGTGGCGAAGGCTTTGGTCGTGACGTCGAAGTAGCCGCCGTCCACATCGAAGTGGGGGGCGTCCTCGTCCTGGGGGTCCGTGACGTAGTACGAGAGCGAGCTGTACTCGACCCCGCCGTACAGGCCGAGAAGCGACAGGGTGTCGAAGTCGTAGGCGTGAGTGTTGAGGTTCTCGGACCAGTCGACACGGAAGTATTCGCGGTCGTACCAAGGACGGTCGCTGCCGTTTTCCTCGATGACGTTGAGCTCTTCACCCGTGCTCGGGTTGTACGCATTTTGGATGTCGAAGTGGTTCGAGATCCGATAGGCAGCAACAACCTGACCGTCGGTCGAGGACGGGCCGGCACCCTTGCCGTCGCTGTTGTTGATGCGCTCGTAGGTGAGGCGAGCGACGAGCAGGTTCTCGGTGACCTGCCACTTCACTCGCGCAACAGCCTGCGCGTAAGTCGACGTGAAGAGGCCGTCTTGCGACGCACCGTATCCGACGTCGATGAGGCTCCCCTGGGTCCAGAACTCGGGGTCGTCTTGCGTCCCCTTCAGGTCTGCGCCCACAAAGAACGATTTCGCAAGCGCGTTGGCTTGCACGCGATTGATCGGTGCTCGCTCCTCCGCGCAACCCATCGACAGGGCGCCGACCCCAGCAACCGCCAGGCCGGTTCGTAACCACTTCCAGTTCATCGGAGGACCTCCTTAAAAGACAACACGCGCATCGTTTTACTCCATCGGATCGGTCGGCTGGCCCAAAAGGGGCGAGACGGCTCGATCCGAAAACTCCACGGCTGTCCTGCATCATGCAGGAACGGGGCCAATGATGGAGTCGTATTATTTCAATGGTTTACTCACGAATGCGAGTCCGATCCCCATCACGACGTGAGCCGATTGACTGCACGGGCGTTACGGAAAATTCGGCCGCTCGGGAATACCCGTGTAGGGGGGGCACGTCAACGGGCCTCAAGCAGGAGGAACGACGAAATGTTCGGCGGCAGAGCTCGCCGCGGCGCGGAGGGGGCTCGACTTTTGGGCAAGCCTGCGGTGCCCTGCGGCCGCTTGAAGTTCGCAGCGCAAACGGCTGCGCTAGGCTGCGACCTTCGGAGGGTATAAGGAGAGCCCAGCGCCAGACCCCGGGGGCGTAGAGAAGTACATGATCGACATCGCCTACTTGACGAGCAACTTCCGACCCTCCGAGCTCGAGCACGCCTACGGTGGCAATGTTCACGTGCAGGATGACCCCGTCGCGTGGTCCCTCCTTAGCCGACTCGGTTCACCGGATACGAAGCAGCCTGAGTTCGGTCGCCTCGTCAATCGGCTCTACGATGGCCTCGCGCGAACGGTGGTCGCGGCGGAGCTGCCTCGGGAGCGGGTCGACTCACCGACGCGGATGGCGGCGAGCCATCGGGAGGCCGTTTATCGCGGACTCGTCGTGCATCCGAGAACCCGCGCGGTGACCGTCGCGATTGCGCGTGCGGGTACGATGCCTTCGCAAATTGTCTTCGAGCTCTTGAATGAGGTGCTCGAGCCCGAGTGCGTTCGGCAGGATCACTTGTTCATGAGTCGCCAGACCAACGCGGCGGGGGAGGTCATCGGTGCGATGTGGCACGACGCGAAGATCGGCCGCGACATCGGAGGCCGCTTCGTGTTGTTTCCCGATCCGATGGGCGCGACGGGCTCATCGATGATCAGCGCGATCGAGCATTACAAGCGCGCGCTCGACGGCACCCCGGCGAAGTGCATTGCGATGCATTTGATGATAACGCCCGAGTACGTGCGCAACATGCAGAAGGCGCACCCCGACGTCGTCATCTACGCATTGCGTCTCGACCGAGGTCTCTCGACCCCGCGAGCGCTCGCGACGATCCCCGGCACGCACTGGGATGAGGAGCGCGGGCTGACCGATACGCAGTACATCGTGCCCGGGGCCGGGGGCATCGGTGAACTCTTGAACAACGCCTGGGTGTAGCCGCGCGGTGTGTCGGTTGCCGGGGAGCCCGCGGCGCTCAGCGGCGCACCTTTTTTCGGCGCGGGTTGTGGTCGGCGATCAAGGCTTCGTAGTCGATCACTCGAGGTGACGGTCGCGCGGCTGCGGCTACGTCGTGGGCATGCGCGCCGAGCTCGCCAATCATCACGGAGAGTTCGCTCGCGGCGACGACACGGCGGCCTTCTTGGAAGTTTCCGTACTCAGCCACGATCTCCGCGATGCCGCGACCATCGACATGACCGCGGCGCGCGAGTTCGAGGTAGCTCCGCGCGAGGGCGCCGCCATCGAAGTGGTGGCGCGAGGCCAACTCCAAGGCGATGCGCAGCACCGCGCGGGCCGTCAAGCGGCCGTCTTCGTAGAGGACGAAGGCCGCTTGGAGGTAGTTGAAGAAGGGGACGACGCGCGCGCCGAAGTGGTCGAAGGTGGAGGGCGCGGACTGGAGGTCGAGGTGAATGAGAATTCGCTCGACGGTGGGTCCAGTGGGTAGGTAGGAGGCGATGCGGACCGTGTCGGCGATGTCGTCTTCGTAGCAATGGCCCGCTCGCAAGAGGGCGGCCAGGCGGTCGCCGCGGACCTCGCCTGCGCACACGTCCGCGTAGAGCGAATAGACGAACGCGTCGGCTTCGGCGTCGTCACCGAGCAGCGCCTCCTGGATCAGCGCGCCCGTGTCGTCGTGGTAGGCCGCAAGCTCGCACCTACGCCGCAGCAACGCGGGCAATTTATAGCCGAGCTGGCCTCGTACCGCGCGCAGCCGCAAGCGCAGGATGTTCTGCAAATTCGGCTTCAGCGTGAGGCTCGCGAATCGGACGCCATCGAGCTCGAGTTTCTCGACGACGCGGCGGCGGAGCTGCTCGGGGCTGCCCGAGAGAATGTGAATCTCGGTGTCGGCGTCGGCCAGCTCGCGCATCAACGCGGCCGCGCCGGGAACGGTCCGTTTTTGATCGGGGCGCTCGAGTGCCGTGCGCAGGAGATCGCGAACCGTGTCGAAGTCCGTACGCAAATACGTCTTGTCGAGGTCCCAACGAGCGACGAACACGCGCGGCGACGATACGGCTAAAAGGACCAGCTTGCCAACATCCGCTCGATGGAGTCGGCGAGTTCTTCTCGGTGATCGACACGCGCCGCCCGCAAGGCTTCGTCAAGTCGCTCCCGCGCGACGGAACTACCCCCGCATTCGTGGCTCGCTCGCGCGCGTGATGCGAGCAGACGCGGACGCTCGGGCGCATTCGGAGGAGCGAGCGCCAGCGCGTCTTCGAGCACCGCGATCGCGCCGGTTGGGTTGTCGAAGTCGAGCAGAGCGTCAGCGAGCTTGCCGGCGAGCTCGAGGCCGTTCGGCGACGCCGCGGCCTCGCCTGGGGATGAGCCCGAGGGCGACGAGCCTGAGACCATTCTCCGGCGCGCGAGCTCAAGGGCGCAGGAGAGGGCGATCACGCGACCGTCGTGGTCGCCGAGTTCGGCCGCGGTGGCTGCGACGCGCTCGAGTAGGCGGGGCGCATCGTCGACGTCGTCGGCGTGGTAGGCGTGCCATGCAAGCGCCTCGATGGGCACGTGGGTCGATTCTTCCCCGAAGTCACGTCGGGCGCGGGAGTGCAGCAACCGTTTTTCAGTTTCGGGAATCGAACGGAGGAGTTGCGTGCGCCATAGCGGATGCGCGAGCATATGCTCACCGCCGCGCGTGACGATGAACCTTCCTTCCCGGAGCCGCGCGAGTTCGTCGCCGAGGCTCGCGACGTCGGCGACGAGGGCGACGAGCTGCGTTGAGGTTGCCGCATCGCCGAGAACGGCGATGGCTTCGAGCACGCGCCGAGAGTCGCCCGGGAGTCGTTCGAGGCGCGCGGACACAAGGTCGGCGAGGGTGCCCGGCGGCTCCGAAGCCGGTAGCGTTCGAGCCGCTGCCGTAGCGTTCGCGTCGGCGTGATGTCGTAGAAGTTGCTCGAGGTGGAGCGGAACGACGCGGCCCGTGTCGCCTCCGATGACGTCGAGGTCGACTGGGTGCGCGCTGGTTGATTCGTCGAGCACGTCGACGATTGCAGCGGCGTCCTCGACCGCAATGCCGCCGACGGTGAGTCGTTCCACGTCCCCCCAGCGGGCTTCGTAGCCGGTCGTCACGACCCCAAGCACCAGGACTGAGGCCGTGGGCGGATCGGCGATCAGGTCCGCAACTGCGTTCCGGCTCGCTCCGTCCACCGCGGGGAGATCGTCGATCAGTAAAATGATGCGTGCTTGCGCGCGGGCGGCGGCGTTGGCCACGGCCCACCTCAATGCTTCTGCGACGAGGATGCGTTTGTCGCTGTCGAGTGGGCGCACGGGTGAGCTGTCGAGCCAGCTTTTCTGCAGAGAAAGCACCGGATGCGGCTCGTGGCGCCCAAGCAAGAGCTGGAGCCCGGCGCGCGCTTCGGGGGATGCCCCAAACCAACTGCTCGAGTCCACGGGGACGTCGCGAAGGTCGGCGAGTTCGACGACCGCTTCACGCACGGCATGCCAATGCACGCCGGCTCCCCACGGGTCCGGGCCGACGGTGACGACCCGATCACCGAGTCGCTCGCGTTCCCGAAGGAACTCGGTCGCGAGGCGGGTACGGCCCATGCCGGGCTGCCCTTCGACCAGCGCCGCGACGAGCGAGTCGGTGGCGCGACTGCACATGCGGTAGAGGCAACGAAGCTCATCCTCGCGGCCACGTAGCGGGAGCAGCGGCGCTTCGCTCAGCTGTCGCGGTGGGGGCACCATCGTCCGAGGCCGCGCCATCGTGGCGCCGCAGTGGCCGCAAAATCGCTGGCGCCGCGGGACGGGAGCCTCGCAAGCCGCGCAGGCGGTGTCGGCAGGGCGTTCGTACGGGGTGACGGCACCTCGAAGGGCGACGACGAACTCCTCGGCCGTTTGCGGTCGGTCGTCGGGTCTCTTCGCGAGCGCCGTCAGGAGCACGTCCACGAGCGGCGCGGGGATCCGGTGCTCGGGCTCCGAGCGGCCGTCGCGATCAACGATGTTTCGGGGATCGACTGGCGGTTCGGTGGCGTGTTTGCGGGCCACCTCTTGGATAGAAGATCCTCGGAAAGGTAGGCGACCCGCGAGGAGCTCGTAGAGGACGACACCGAGCGAGTAGATGTCGCTCCGATGGTCGACCGCGGCGCCCGTTGCCTGCTCGGGTGACATGAAATCCGGTGTGCCACAGACGATTCCGGGACTCGTGATGCGCGTCGCTTCGGCGGCGTCCGCGCCCACCGCGGGCCTGAATTGAGCGATGCCGAAGTCGAGTATCTTTACGAGATCACCGCCGTTGCGGAGCGGCGCGATGAACAGGTTGTCGGACTTGATGTCACGGTGGACGATGCCGTGCGCGTGAGCCTCGGCGAGCGCCGTCGCCGCTTGGCAGATGATGTCCGCGGCTCGTGCGGGTAGGAGCGACCCTTCCTCGCGGACGAGCGACCCGAGGTCGCGGCCGTGGAGCAATTCCATCACGATGAACGAGTGGCCCTCGTAGGTGCCAAAGTCGAAAATCGTGATGGCGTTTGGATGATTGAGCGTGCTTGCCGCACGGGCCTCGGTAACGAAGCGCTCTTCGACCATCCGATCGCCCCGGAAGTGTGGATGGATGATTTTGACAGCGACAGCACGACCAAGGCTTCGCTGCTCGGCGCGGTAAATGCGGCCCATGCCTCCGACGTCGAGCAGCTCGACTATCGTATGTCCGCCAGGCAACGTGCAGCCGATCAGCGGGTCGGTGGGGTCGAGATTCACCGCGCCCAAGGGATAGCCGCACGACGCACAGAAGCGATGGTGCGCTGCGCGGTCGCTGCCGCAATGCGGGCACGATGGCTCCCCCGACATGTCGCAAAGTCTATCATGCGCTGCGTGCCTCCACCGGGCAAATGCGCGCCCCTCCGCACGCGTCCGTTGTCGTAAATTGCGCGCTAAACGCGCCAAAAGCGCGCGTGGAGTGAGCCGCATCTTCGTGCCTGCGCTTCGCCACGGCGGGTGGGTATCGTGTCCAGAGTTTTGCGGCGCGTTCACACTCGGGCGAGGGCTCCGCTTGACGCCTTCTGGTAACGGCGCGTAGAGATGCGGCGCTCCGCGATCAGGAAAGGTAACGAAAGACCATGGGAATCGACATCAAGAAGCTGTTCAACGAAGAACTCCCCGCCGCGATCCAAAAGAACCCCGAGAAAGCGGTGGCGATCGGCGCGAAGTACCAGCTCAACATCGCCGGCGACGGCGGCGGTCAGTGGTACATCGACTGCAGCGCGACTGGGCCTAAGTGCGAAGCGGGCACGCCGGGTGGCGCGGACTGCACCATCGAGGTTGCGGAGGCCGATTTCCAGAAGCTCGTGGAGAATCCGCAGGCGAACGGCATGGCGCTCTTTTTTGCCGGTAAGCTCAAGGTCAGCGGCAACCAGATGCTCGCGATGAAGTTGCAGAAGCTCTTCGACCTTCGCAACTGACCGTGTTTGCGCTCCGCCGAGGGCGATTCGCTGCGGTGGTCCTCGGCTGACGCTTTCTTGCGCCCGGCGGGGAAGGGTTCATCGTGCGTCCACTCGAAGGCATCCGCGTTCTCGATCTGTCTCGGCTGATACCGGGGCCGTTTGCTACCCTCGCGCTTGCCGACCTCGGTGCGCGCGTGGATAAGTTCGAAGACGCGGGTGTAGGTGACTATCTGCGGCATTTTCCTCCGCATCGCGCCGGTTCGTCGGCGGGCTACCAGCTGCTGAACCGCGACAAGCGCAGCGCGGTGGTGGACTTGAAGCATCCCGAAATGCGCGACGTGTTCCTCGAGCTCGTCGGTCGCTACGACGTGTTGGTCGAGCAATTTCGCCCTGGCGTCATGGATCGCCTCGGACTGTCGCACGCGAGCCTGCTCGAACGGCATCCGCGCCTCGTCGTCTGTGCGATTACCGGTTACGGCCAGACAGGTCCGCATGCGCACCGCGCGGGACACGACCTCAATTTCCTTGCGCGCGCGGGCTTACTTGGCGGCCAAGGGCCGAGCGGAGCCCCCCCGCAAGTGCCAGGATTTCAGCTCGCAGACGTCAGCGGCGCGATGTGGGCCGTCATCGCGATCCTCGCGGCACTGCGCCGCCGCGACGCGCTCGGTGAGGGGGGCGTGTGCGACATCGCGATGAGCGAAGGTGCGATGGGTTTCGCTGCGCTTTCATTGGCCGCAGGCATGGTCGGCGTCGAGGGCCAACGCGGTGAGGAGCTGCTCACCGGCGGGCTTGCCTTTTACAATACCTACGTCACGAAGGACGGGGGCGCGGTCGCGCTCGCGGCCCTCGAACCGAAATTTTGCTCGGTATTCTGCGCGGGTGTGGGCCTCGAGCCCGACTCGATGGCGCTCGTCCCCGGACCCCATCAGGCCGAGCTGAAACAGCGGCTGGCGGCAATTTTCGTGACGCGAACGCGCTCCGAGTGGTCCACTTTCGGCGAAGAGAATGACTGTTGTCTCGAGCCGGTAATCGCGCCGCACGAGCTCGTGGCTGATGCCCATGTGCAGGCCCGCGGTGCATTGTTCGAGATCGTCGTCGATGGCGAGACGGTGCCGCAGTTGCGAACGCCCGTGACTCCGCGCGACATCACGCACGAAGTGGCCGCTCCTGCCGGGCGCGACACGCGCGAAATTTTTCGCGACGCGGGTTTCACCGATGCTGCGATCGACGCGCTCTACGCTTCGCGAGCGATCGCGTGACGGCTTGGCGGCGTTGGGGCCGTCACTGAGCTTCGACGAGCGTGAGCACCGGTAACGCATGGTAGGCGCCGATGTAGCCGCTCGCTTCTGCGACGTAGACCCCGCAACGTTCGTCGACGAACAGCGCGTCGGGTACGAGCTCGGCGGCCGTGCGTCCGAGCAACGCGCCGTCCTTCGGTCGGACGACGAAAACCTCGGTCTGCGGGAGAAAGAGCGCACCCGATCGAAGCATCGGCTGCAGGCTCGTCGGTCGGTCGGCCGTGTCGCGATTGGAGGCAAATACGTGTCGGTAGCGGACGCGCCCGGCTTCGACGTCGAAGGCGACGAGCTCGCCCGTCTCGCTGTTCGCGATCAGCAGGTCGTCGACTAGCAGCCGCGCGGCGTGTCCGTCGCAGAGGCCGCCTGGTAGGTCGTACTGAAGCTTACCGGTGTGGCGGTCGAACGCGCAGACGCCGAGGCGGTTGCGTCCGTCGCCGTCGTCCGTCACGACGAGGACGAGGTCACGAGCGACGATAGGCGTTCCGAGGATGGCGGCCGGGCGAGGTAGCGCCGACTGCCAACGTTCAGCGCCAGTCCACGGGTCCACGCAGACCAGCATGGCCTCGCCGCGGCGGGGCCGACCCGCAAGGCTTCGGCCCGTCGCCGTCGCAACCGCGAAGAGCTGGTTGCCGTCGATCGCGACGCCGTGCGAGAAGCGCCCGTGCGCGCAGTAGCGCCACACGATCTCGCCGCAGAGAAGGTCTATCGCCTGGAGCTCCGAGGCGCCGCTCGTCGCGATCATCAGCTTGCCTGCACGGCGCAGCCGCAGGGTCCCTTCACGGCGCAGCGGTCGGCGCCATCGCAGTTCGCTCGAGTCGAGGTCGACCGCGCAGAGGTGCCGTTCGCCTTCGCCGAGGAGCAGGAGGTGCGGCAGGCCGGGGGCATTGACAACGGCGCCGCTCGTGCGAGCGCCTGAGCACGCCCCGAGACGGAGGTCGAAGAGGCGCTCGCCGTCGTTGAGATCATGCATCACGAGGTGTCCGTCGGGCGACAGCCGCGCAAGGCCCACGGGCGTCGGAATCGAGACGCCGCGCTGAGCGCGCGTAGTCCAAAGGATGTGACCGCTCGTCCTATCGATGCATGCAAGCTCGCGCGCCGACGCGCACACAAGACGGTCGCCCGCGAGGTGGATCGAGCGCAGATCGAGGCCTGCGATGTCGGCACGCCAGCTCTCGGTGAAGCGCAGCTTTCCAGCCGGCGTTGGGGCGAGGGCTACCTGAGGAGGCGGGAGTGTGTCGCTCTCGGCGAATGCGCGGTAGCTCTCGGGCGTACCGTTCAAGAGGTTCGAGCGTTCGTCACCGACGCGAAGTCGAAGCCTGAGTTCCTCGGCGACGTCGGCGAGGCGAAGGAGGCGTAAGTTCGCGCTCTGGCTTCGGTCCGCGGCCGTCACTTGACGCGTGAGCGTTTTTGCAAAGCTCGCCGCGGCGAGCGCGATTTCGGCGGGCGGCAAGGGGGGCATTCGCCAGCCGCGGGTGTGGTCGTTGTCGCCGATCGAGAGCAGCAGCGTGGCGGAGCTGCCCGCATCGAGTTGCACGCCGCAGCGCACGCGCCCGACGTTGAGTTGACGCAGGATCCCGCGGCCTTGCTCTACCGCATCGAGCAATTCGTGGGCGAGGGCGACGAGCGCTTCGGCGACGAGGAAGACGTGCACGTCGCTGAGCTTGCGCGTGCTGTCGCCGACCGAGGCTATGACCTCTCCGGAGAACAAGAGCGCGTGGAGGTCCGCTCGACTCACGTCGCGTGAGAGGAGCTTGCGCGTCGACTTGCGGATGTGAATCGTCGCGTCGATGCAGAGCCGACTTTTTCGGCTGCTCTTGACGTCCGTGGTGATGCGTTGCGTCGCGGGGCCAACGTCGCCGCTGACTGCGCTCGACTGGAAGGCGAGAAGCTGCTCCCGCGCGAGAGCGAGGCCGCGGTCTGTGGGTTGCGCGCCGTCGCTGTCAACCACGTCGCTCTGCGATTGCGCGGCGATAGCGTCGAGCACAGCTTGACGCGCAGACACGAGGGAGAGCGCGCGATCGGATTGTGCGACCCGAGCACGGACCCCCTGGCGGAAGACCGTCACGAGCACACGCTCGCCGTCGCGTTCGAGGCCGACTTCCCACACGGCGCCTTTCGGTGAACGTGGGCCGTCCGGCTGCGAAGACGCTTCCGTTGGAACGACCGTGCGCGGTCGTACTCCGCTCGACAGCTCGGAGAGCGCGAACGCGAGGTCGCGCGTGAGCGCAGAGAGGCCACCCTCGGTCAGACTCGCGAACATGGCGAGCTCCTGAAAGAGGGGCGCAAGGTGCGTGAGGGCCCTCGATGAGCGCGGAGCACTCCCGGAGTGGTTTGATGCGACGAGGCGTAGGGTCGTCATTCGCTCGTGTGATGCTAGGCACTGCGAAAAGCTGAGCTAAGTTTTGTGTGCCGTTTGCAGTGGATTGGACAATTGCTTCAGGACTTGAATAGGGGCTCGTCCGTGTTCCGCGGTATGACGAAAGCGTGAAGCGCGAAGCGAGGGAAGTGGCCGTGGGAGCGGTGCTTGGCGTCCTCGCAGCACTGCCGATGCTCGTCGCACTCTCCGGTTTCATGGTCGACGATGCGTTCGTGACGGCGCGCTACGCCGCGAACGTCGCGGCCGGCGCGGGCTACGTCTTCAACGTCGGCGATGCGCCGACGGACGGTGTCACGCCCCTCGGATTTTGTGTGCTGCTCGCGCCGTTCGCGCGGGGGGCGAGCCCGGTCCTCGGGGCGTTTATCGCCGCAAAATGGCTCGGTGCGTGCGCTTGGCTTGTCGGAGCTGCGGCCCTCGGCGCGGCGATCGCTCGGGTCGGCGGCGGGCGCTTCCGATACGCGGCGCTCCTCTTGGTGGCGGCGTCTGCGCCGCTTGGCGCATGGGCCGCAGCGGGCATGGAAACGGGCCTGGTCCTTGGGCTCGGCGCGGTGGCCGTGGCGATGCGAGCGCTCGGGCGTGAGCGATGGGGCCTCGCTTGCGCTGGCGTTGCGGCTGGGTTGCGACCGGAGCTCATCCCGTGGGCGGTTGCGCTTGCGCTCGGTCCAACGAGCGATGGCCAAGGGCTGGGCGTCGAAGCGCGGTTCTTACGTGTGGTCGCCGTGCTCGCGTTGCCCGGCCTTGCGGCCCTCGTGCGTGGGTTGGCGTTTGGAAGCGCGCTTCCGTTGTCGCTTCTCGCGAAAGCTCCGAGTGCGACCCTCGGTGCCGCCTATGCCGGCGCATGTGTGTTGCTCACGGGTGTGCTCGCGATGGTCGCGTGGCGACGCCTGCCGAGTTGGGCCAAGGGGCTCGAGCTTGCCGTGGTCGTTCATGTCGCGAGCCTGGTCCTCGCGGGCGGAGATTGGATGCCGCTGTCGCGCCTGGCGGTACCGGTGTTGCCGGGGGCATTCCTCGTGGCAGCGTGCGCGCTTTCCTCTGAACGGCCTGTGTTCGGCGCGCTGCGCGTGCTCGTTGCCCTCGCCGGCGAGCTCTTTGCGGCGTCGCGCGTAGGCCCTGCGGCAGCGGCCGTCGGCTCGAAGCGACTGCGCACCCTTGCCGAGCTCGCGCCCTACCTCGAAGGTCGCGTCGTCGCGACGGTCGATGCCGGTTGGGTCGGCGTCTCCGCCGCGCGGGTGGTCGATCTCGCGGGCATCACCGACCCCGCGGTGGCGGCGCTTCCCGGCGGCCACACCTCGAAGCGCATTCCCCGTGGATTGTTCGCTGCGCGCCGCGTCGATGCCCTCGTCATGCTCGTTTCGCCAGGTAAATCAATGGAACCTGAGCTCATCGACACTCACTTCGCGCGGTGGACGGAACTCCACGTGGCCCGCTTGCCTGGGGTGGCGGCCGACTTTCGCGTTGTCGCCGAAAGCACCGAGCCGCACTACGTCGTTCTGCACCGCGTGGCGCGTGAATGACGCGCGGTTGCTCAAAACGGCGCGAGGCTTAGCGGGGCGAGCGCGGCGCCCATTTGGCCGGACATTCCCCCGATGGTGGTACCAGGGGCGCCAGTTCCGGTTTCTCCGGCCTGCCCGAAGCCCCAACATTTGACGCGCGCGTCGTCGAGGAGGGCGCAGGTGTGCTCGCTGGCGGTGGCGACTTCGATCACCTTCGCGGGGTCCTGACCGGTCTGCCCAAGATCGACGGCAGAGAGCGCGTTGCCCATGGTCGCGAGGGTGTTGCCGCGCGTCATGGTGTCGCCGAAGCCGAGTTGCCCCCTCACATTGGCGCCCCAGCACTTGAGCGCGCCCCCAAGGAGAATGGCGCAGGAATGACGCTCGCCGACGCTGACGTCGATTGCCAACGCGCCGGCCCCAAGGTCGACGACGGGCAGCATCAGCATGTCGCTCGCGGCGGCGCCCTGGTTCGTCACGGTGCCGATCCCCAGCTCCCCGTCGGCGTTCTTGCCCCAACATTTGAGGTTGCCGTCGGAGAGTACCGCGCACGTGTGCGACGTTCCCGCTGAGACCCGAACCGCGAGTGCGCCCACCCCGAGGTCGATGGCCTTCAGGTCGTCACCGAGGTGGGCGGGCGCATCGCCGACGCTCGGCAGGCTAAGACCAAGGCCAAGCCGTCCGTCGATATTGGACCCCCAACACTTCAGGCTTCCGCCCTTGAGGATAGCGCACGAGTGCTCGTCGCCGACGGCGAGTTGGGTGACAACCGCGCCGGTCCCGAGCTTGACTGTGAGGAGCATGTCCCCCATCGAATCGAGCGTGGTCCCCGCGCCCGCGGTGGTGCCGAGCCCGAGTTGCCCGTAATTATTCTTGCCCCAACATTTGACGTCGCCGCCCTCGAGGAGAGCGCACGTGTGGAAACCGCCCGCGGCCACAGAGAGCGCCTTCTTGCCGCTACCGAGGTTGACGGTCGGCAGCTTGGCCATGTCACCCGGCATCGTTCCGCGGTTCTGCGTGTCGCCGAGCCCGAGTTGCCCATATTCATTGCGTCCCCAGCATTTGATCGTGCCGTCGAGCAGGAGCGCGCACGTGTGAAACTTGCCGGCCGTGATCGATGCGGCGGGTTGCCCGAGCTCGAGCGTCTTCAGGTTCGGCCCCAGTTCGCCGGGGGCATCCCCGCGTGCGACCAGGTCGTCGAGTCCGAGCTGCCCGGCGTCGTTGAGGCCAAAGCATTTTACGGCGCCCCAGTACGAGCGCACGCACGTGTGGAAGTCACCGGCGGCGAGTTGGGCGGGACCGTCCTCTGCGCACGCCCCGTTGAAGCCGCATACGCACTTTCCGCCGCCGCGGCAGCTGCCGTTGGTGGCGTCGCATGCGTTCGGATCGGCGGCGTGCTTCACGACGTTCTGCGTGCACGCTCCGTCCTGGGAGGCGCCTTTGGCCGCGGAGCACGCCGCGCAGGCCCCGCCGCACGCGGTGTCACAGCAGACGCCGTCGACGCACAGGGTGGTTTCGCAATCCGAACCGAGCTTGCATTCGGTCCCGAGGGCACTTGGCCCCGCACCGCCCGCACCGCCCGCGGCGGAGCTGCTGGTGACGCTGCTCGATGCGCTACCGCCAGTGCCGGTGGCGCCGCCGCTCGACGTCGTCGTGGAGTCGCTGGTGCTGGCTCCGCTGCCGCCTTCTCCGAGTTTATCCGGGATTTTTAACCGATCGGGAGCCGCCAGCACTTGGCAGCCCGCGACGACGACGAGTGCCAGGGAGAGGTTTCGGACGAATCGAGGGAAGGGCTCGCGTTGCTGCATGGCGGTGGCTACAACGGTTAACACCGACGCGACGTAAATGGGCGCGCGAATGCCGCCTATTCTTGACGGCATATCGTTCGGGCGAGCCCCGCTTCGATTCCGCGATTCAGCCCCAAACCGAGGGCTTCACATCATGCCACCCGCGCCACCCGCGCCACCCGCGCCACCCGCGCCACCCGCGCCACCCGCGCCACCCGCGCCACCCGCGCCACCCGCGCCACCCGCGCCACCCGCGCCACCCGCGCCACCTGCGCCACCTGCGCCACCCGCGCCGCCAGCACCACCGGCCGAGGACGTGGTCGAGGACGTCGCGCCGCCGGCACCGCCGCCCGAGGAGGTCGAGGACGTCGCGCCGCCGGCACCGCCGCCCGAGGAGGTCGAGGACGTCGCGCCGCCGGCACCGCCGCCCGAGGAGGTCGAGGTTGTGCCGCTGCTCGTCGCTGGCGTCGGGATTTTCTCCCGGTCTAGGTTGATCGCGAGTTCGCAGCCGGACAAGGCTGCGACGGCCACGAAGGACAAAGAAATGAGGGCGAACGGTGCGTACGGGCGAAGCGTCATGGTCAATAATCTCCGAGGTTAGTGCCTTACGCTTACCACACCGCGCGCTCGACATCGAGTTGTCGGGCACGTCGACTCGCGGCGCGGCGATGGATCGTTTTTGCACGAATTGGGCGCCGCTCGAGTGGCGTGGCGCGGCCGCGAAGGATAAAGCTTTTCGGATGGCCTGGACGCGGAGCGAGGAAGTCGACGTGCTGCTCGAGCGCGTGGAGAGCTCCGGCGACGACGAGGCGCGGCCGTTGCTCGAGCGCCTGGCCGAGCTGACGACACCCGGGACCGAAGCGTGGGGTCTCGCGAACCGAGAACTCGCCCGGCTGACGCTCGACAAGGAGCCCTGGCGCGCGTCGGTGCTCGCGAAGCGCGTGGTCGCCTACGATTCGGATGACCACCTCGCGTGGGGGGTCCTCGCGCTCGCCCAGTCGCTGCTCGGGAATTACGAGTTCGCCGCGGCTGCGTATCAGCGCGCGCGGAGCCTCGCCCCCGAGAACCCGTGGTACCTGCACAACCTCGGTCACCTGCTCGATGCGCTGCTCGACCGGCCGATGCAAGCGATTCCGCTGCTGCGCAGGGCGCTGATTCGCTTGCCGGGTGACCCGCACGTTCTCGCAAGTCTCGCGCATGCCCTGGCGCGCGCGGGCTTCACGGAGGAGGCCCGCGAGGTGATGTTGCCGGTGATGCGCAAGTCGGCGCTCGACGAACATCACGTGCTCTACCGTTGGCTTCTCGAACAAAGCGACCGGGCCGTGGCGTTGCATCTCGAACGCAACGGGGCCGCGCCCGGCGAACGACGGCCTCGCAAGTCGCGCCGCACGAGGGCGTGACGCGCGCTCCTAGCGGCTGCCGCATCACGCCCTAGTGGCGCGTCGGCCTCCGGTCTATGCCGTCCGCCATGCAACGGATGCGAAGCCTCCTGTCAGGCGACTGGGTCGATGGCCACGGCCGCGGCGCAACCTTGTTCAATCCAGCGACCGAAGAGCCCGTTGCCGAGACGTCGAGCGCCGGGCTCGACTTCGCGGCAGGGATCGCATTTGCGCGTCGGGTTGGCGGGCCGGCGCTGCGAGCGCTCACGTTCGCCGAACGAGGTAAATTGCTCGCTGAAATGGCGAAACGCATCCACCAACACCGCGATGAGCTGATCGAACTCGCGATGACGAACGGGGGCAACACGCGCAGCGATGCCAAGTTCGACATCGACGGCGCGATGGCAACGCTCGCCCACTACGCGGAGCTCGGGGCGGGCCTCGGCGATGCGCGCATCCTCGCCGACGGTGAGCCCATTCAGCTCGGCCGTGCCCCTCGACTCGCGGGCCGGCACGTGTTCGTGCCGCGTCGGGGCGTGGCGTTGCTGATCAACGCGTTCAACTTTCCCGCCTGGGGGATAGGTGAAAAGGCCGCGTGCGCGCTGCTCGCGGGGATGCCGGTGCTGTGCAAGCCCGCGACGAGCACGGCCGCGGTCGCGCACCGTTTGGTCGAGCTCGTAGCTGACGCACTGCCTTTGGGGGCCATCGGTATCACGGGTGATCTCGACCACGAGCTTCCCGGGATGCTGACGATGGGCGACGTCATCGCGTTTACCGGGTCGAGCAACACGGGGGCGCGCCTTCGCGTGCTTCCGAATGTCGTCCGCGCCGCGGTACGTCTCGGCGTCGAAGCCGACAGCTTGAACAGCGCGATCCTCGGTGCGGACGTCGAACCTGGCAGCGACACCTACGAGCTCTTTATCGCTGACGTGTCGCGCGAAATACGCCAAAAAACTGGGCAAAAGTGTACCGCCGTGCGCCGCATCTTCGTTCCCGAGGCGCTTGTAGAACGCGTACACGGTGACTTGGCCGAGCGTCTCTCGGGCGTCGTCGTAGGCAATCCATTCACCGAGGGCGTGAAGATGGGGCCGGTTGCCACCGCGCAACAACAGCGCGCCGTCCGCGAAGGGATCGCGCGGCTCTCCGAGCATGCGAAGGTCGTCGTCGGTGGCGTGTGCAATCCCATTGGGGTGCCCGAAGGGAAAGGCTACTTCGTGCCGATGACGCTGCTCGCCGCGACGGACACTGGCGCGGCGGTGTTGCATGACCTCGAGGTGTTCGGCCCCGTTGCGACCACGTTCGTGTCGCCCGCCGATACCGAGGAGCTTTGCGCCCTTGTCGCGCGTGGTGGGGGCGGTCTTTTGTGCTCGGCCTACACCGACGATCGCAAGCTCGCCTCCGAGCTCGTGATGGGCCTCGCGCCGCATCACGGTCGTCTCGTTCTCGGCTCGCAAAAGATAGCCGGGCAGGCGATTGGTCCTGGCACCGTGATGCCGCAGTTGCTTCACGGCGGTCCTGGACGGGCCGGCGGCGGGGAAGAACTCGGCGGGCTGCGCGGGCTCGCTTTTTACTCGCAACGCACGGCTGTTCAAGGCGATCGCGCGTTGCTCGATGCGCTCGTGTTGGGTTGACCGTGCGGCGCCTATTCTCTGACGACCTCATCGCGCGCGGCTAGGTTCGCCCCTCAAGGCTTGAGTGAGGCCTTCACTTTTTTCTTCGGAGCCGCGGGCTTTTTCTTGTCGATGGGAGCGAGAACGGCCGTCTTGCAGCAGCGAAACCCCGTTGAGTAATCGTGGTACCGCGGCTCGTGAGCGATGGTGATGTTGAGGCAGCCCGGCCCGTGTTCGCTCGACGTCGAATAAAAGCCACCTACGAAGATTCCGTTGCCGACATGCCAGGGCTGTTTGCGTCGTTCGACGCGGTCCGTCGCGAGGCTTGCGACGAGGTCTTCCGTCACGATCCCCGACACCCATTCGTGAAGGTTGCCGACCATGTCGAAGGTGCCTTCTTCGCTCCTGCAGCTCTCGAATTTCCCGGATTTTGCTAGGAATCCTTCCTGTTGGTTGAGTCGCGGGCTGTTGAAGTTCTCGTCGTACTTCCAGAGGCGGGCGTCGCCGCCGAAGAGCTGCGGGAGGAGATGCGGTTTTTGCGAATTGCACGCTCCTTTTCGGTCGCGCCTGCCAAATGGGTAGGGTTGACCCGAAGGGCCGCGGCACGCGCGTCGCCACTCATTGAAGGTGCAGAGTCTCCGCCCCGCGGCGAAGCACGCACCCTGAGCTTCGACGCGGCTGATGTACGCTTGAGGGTAGGCGTCCGCCGAGTTGCGGGCCTCGAATGGTTCTCCTTGCGGCGGGCGTTCGTAATGCGGGTGAGTCTCGAAGGTGCCGTCGCCCCGCGGGACCACGAGGTGCGCTTCGTAGCGGTCGACGCATGCCCGGCCGACGAGGACCATGTCGCTCGGGCATGGCGGCGGCGGTTCGGTGGGCGTCGCGCTTGCGCTTGCGGTGGGCACTGCGCTTGCGATGGGCGCTGCGCTTGCGATGGGCGCTGCGCTTGCGATGGGCACTGCGCTTGCGATGGGCACTGCGCTTGCGATGGGCGCTGCGCTTGCGATGGGCGCTGCGGCATTCGGGTCACCGCAGCCCGCCAACGCGACGAGCACCGCGGCCACGCGCGTGAAGGATGGGTTGTGCTGCGGCGTTCGCCGAACAGCCGAACCGCGAAGTCCGCGTGTTCCGCCGCCGGTCATCCCGGCTGAGAGCGTTTCGAGAGGGTTGCCTGCACCGGCTTGCCCTCGATCGAAGCGGCGTTCAACAGAACGAGGCAGGCGTCGACCACGGATGGATCGACCTCGACGAACGAGCAGCGGTCGCGCACGCTGATGCTCCCGAGTTGTTCGGCTGGGATGCCCCCCACCGAGAGGACATTCTTCACATCATGCGGACGCACGCCGTCGTTGCGACCGAGGTTGACGTAGAGCTCAGGGCCGCGCGGGCGGTTGTCCACGGGGGCCGCGGAAGGGGCTGGATCCACGGCTCCCACGGCCACTTCGGTCGACGAGTCAACCGGCTGTGCCGCAACCTCCGTCGAGGCGCGTGCGCGCGGAGTTCGCGGAGCCGCGGGACGGCGGTCGGGCTCCGTTGCCGGGCGGCTTGCGACTTGGGTTGCCGGTCGCGCCGGGCGTCGTTCTTCGACCGTCGGGGCGACCGGAGTGGGCAGCTTCTCCCGGCGGCGTGACTCGGCGGTTTCGGGCAGCTCCGGGTTGGCCGAGAGATGTTCGCGGAGGATCCCGGCGAGCACCGCTTCGGCGTCGTCTCGGGTCAAGAGTCGGCGAGCGAGGGCCAGGTGCTCGGGGCTCTGGCCTCGGGGTGCGAACGTGGCCGCGAGGGCATCGACGACGTCCGTTTCAATTCGTGTTTGCTTCTCACGAGTGCTCGGGATTTGCCGCTCGATGGGGCGAATCTTGTACGTGAGCCGGAGGATGTAGAGCGCGCCGATGTCTTGCGGCGTGATGAGGGAGACCGCGCGGCCCGTACGGCCTGCGCGCCCGGTGCGCCCGGTGCGATGAACATACGATTCCGCCTCGAACGGAAAATCGTAGTTGATCACGTGGGTCAGGTGCGAAACGTCGATGCCGCGTGCGGCCACGTCGGTCGCGACGAGGAAGCGGAGATTCCCTTCGCGGGTGTTCTTGAGGACCCTCTCGCGCTCGTTCTGTGCGAGATCACCGTTCAGCCAATCGGCACTGAAACCATCACGTTTCAACCAAGCGGCGACGCGCTCGGTCTGCTCTTTGGTGTTGCAAAAGACGATGGCGCTCTCTGGATTTTCCACGTCGACGACGTGCCGAAACGCGCCGTATTTGTCCTCAGTGACGACGTAGACTTCGTGCGCAATCGAGAGCGCACCGACATGGTCACTCGACAGAACAACGAATTCCGGCTCACGCAATTTTGTTCGCGCCATCCGCTCGATGTCCGGCGGGAGCGTGGCTGAGAAGAGCCAGGTGTTGCGCTCTTGCGGAAGGCGCTCGATGATCGCGTTGAGCTCGCGCTCGAACCCCATCGACAGCATCTCGTCTGCTTCGTCGAGCACGAGCGTGCGGATGTCCTGCCCTTTGATGGTCCCGCGCTTCAGGTGGTCGAGCACCCGGCCCGGCGTTCCCACGATGATCTGAGCCCCCGCGTCGAGCTCGTCGATTTGGCGCTGCATCGGAGCCCCACCGTAAATCGATACGGTTTTTATCTGGCGATGCACGCCAAGCTGGCCGATCTCACGCCCGACCTGGAGCGCGAGTTCGCGCGTCGGACAGAGCACGAGGGCCTGCGGTTTCGCGAGCGATTTCTTTACGGCTTTGTCGACGAGGGGCATGCCGAAAGCGCACGTCTTCCCCGTGCCGGTTCGGGCCTGGACGACGATGTCCTTGCCCGCGGCGGCCGGCTCCCAAACGGCGGTTTGTACCGGGGTCGGCTTGGAGAACCCCATGTCGGCGAGGGCTCGGCGCAGATCGTCGGATAGCGGAAGCGCGTCGAAGCTAGGCTCGGCGGGGGCGGAAATCGTCGGTTCGGTCATGTCGTTCTCAGCGTCAGCGCGCGCGGTCTCGGGTCACGAGCTCTTTCACTTTCTGCCTGAGAGCGGAGAGCTCGACGGCCTGGTGACGCACGCTGTGCTCCTCCGAATAGCGGAGCCGCTCGATGGCGTCGAGCGCGCTGATTTCCATGGGGTCTCCGCTGCACTGCTGAGCGACCGAATCTCGGTGACTCCAGTCGGGAGCGACAGCCGCGCGGTACCGGAGGAGGGCCGCCTCTTCGTCCTCATCCTGGCCTCGTTCTGCGGCGATGCGCCCACGTTCAATCGCTTGGTAGAGCGCCCGGAGGCCATCGCGGCACGAGCCGAACGGCGGGGTTTCGGCGGCGGCCGGAAAGAAAACGTGGCGGGTGAGCTGCACGACGGATGCAACGGACATAAAACCCGCGATCGCAAAGTAGAGGATTTGCGCGACGCGACGCCCGAGCTTTGCGCGCGGGCCAATCGGTTTTTCGGTCTCGTTCGCCACGGCGGAGTTATACCACCCGACTGTGTCGGCGCGAGTGTCCACCTCTGCCATCCTGGCTTCCGTTGTGGGGGGTCTCGCGTTCGTGGTGACGCCCGCCGAGGTCGGTGCGCAACCCGCCGGACCGACCTCGAACGATTACACGCTCGACCTCTATCAAGGGCCGATCCTCGCGTCGATCCGGACGACTTCGATGGCCGGGGCCTACGCGGGCTACGCTCAAGGGCTGGACGGGTTCACGGTGAATGCGGCGGCCCCGGCTGTCCGCCATAGCCATTCCACGAGCTGGGTCGATGTCGACGTGGACGCATCGATTTCGATTCCGATCGTGTTTTTTGAGCAAAATGACGTCGATAACTCGGGCGATCGGGACGATGCCTACCAAGGCTATGTTTACGTTGCGGCCGGCACGAACGTGCAGATCGGCAACTTCGGCATCGGAGTTTTCGCCGATGTGCAGCACTACAGCGTCGCGTTTCCGCCAGCCGAGGCGACTACCGCGGTGGCGATCGGTCGCTACCATTTGCTGGCGGCGTACCAGTTTTTTGGTGGGCAGCTCGTCGTCGGCGGCGGCGCGCGTGCGCACAGCCTTGGCGTCGGCGCGGCGGGGCGCGAGCTCGGGATGTTCGGCGCGGCGCCGGAGGCGGGCTTCTTGATCAAGCCGGACTGGGCGCCGTTTCGGGTTGGTTGGACCTACCGCCACGCGGTCGGTGGGCTTTTTCGCAGCGGCGCGAAGGCCACCGTCGATGCGGGCGTCGGGCGCGCCGGAGGGATTGTGGTCCCCGGCGATATCACAATGCCGTGGGAGGTTACGACCGGCGTAGCGTTCCAGGTTGGGCCTCGCCCCCTCAACCCTCGGTGGCTCGATCCGCACGAGCACGAGCGGGAGTTCGACGACGCGCTGGCTGAGCGTGTGGCGATCGCAAGGCGCCGCCGAGCGACGCGCCTGGACGCGATTGCGCCCGGTCCCGAGCGCGACGCGCTGGCGGTGAGGCTCCAAGCGGATGCGGACGAGCAGCAAAAGCGCACGGATGCCGAATCCGAGCGGGACCGTCGCCGGCTCGAGAGCGAGCGGCGTGCGATCCTGACCGATTGGCCGCGAGAGTATCTGCTCGTTACCGCCGACTTGCTCGTCACGGGCGCCGTCGACAAGGGCGTGAGCCTCGAACAGTTCATCGGACAAGGAAAGTCTGCGCCCGTTGGGCCGTGCCAGGTCGTCGCCTCGGGACCGTCGATGAACTTCTCGCCGCGGGTCGGGCTGGAGTTCGAGCCGGTTCCGAATAGGCTACGTGCGCGCTTGGGCAGCTACTACGAGCCGACGCGGTTTCAGTACGCGCCGGAGCCGTGCAACGACCGCGTCGGGCGCCAACATTTTACCTTCGGGGCGGATGTGAAGGCGTTCTCGACCACCTGGTTCGGACTCGCGAGTGAGCGCACCTACAAGGTGCAATTTTACGGCGACTTTGCGCCCCGTTACCAGAGCCTCGGCGCGGGCCTCGGTGCCTGGTATTGAGGCCGGTGTTTTTGCGGCCCTCGGTGCAGCTCGTGTGTTCGCGGCGTTAGTACCGGAGCTGGTAGAGGAACTCGAGACCGCTTGCGGCGCCGCTGCTCACGCCGACGGTCCCGCGCATGAGCCATCGGTCGGCGAAGCGCCAATCGATACCCAGCCTTGCCCGGGTGTCGCCGCCCGCGACGCCGGCGTTCGTCGTCGATCCAGTGGACCCGCTCGTGCCGCCGAGGGCGCCAAGTGGACCGGTCCCGGGCGCTTGCTCGACGACGGCCTGAGCGGAAAAACGGTCGGTGATTTGATAGCTTACCGTTGTCGAGGTGTAGCCCTCCGAGGCCGCCCCGATCCCCGCCGAGAGGCCAGGGAGGGCGTCGCCGAACAGTTGATTCATTTCAGCAGCAAGCACGCCGCTGATTGCCTGGCTCGCTTGCCGTTGCGCATCGGTGGCGACAGAGCCGGTCAAGTCGAAGGTGTCGCCGAATAAGACCAGCCCGAGGATCGCGTCTTCACTGCGGGGCGGGTTGGAGCGAAAGTGCAGCTTTTCGCGGGTCAGCGGCTGCACGTTGCCGCCATAGTCGACAAAAACCACGGTCCCGTCCGGCGCGTTCCAGTGAGCGGTCATGTTGACGTAAGGGTTGCTCGGCTCTTCGCTGCGGAGACGGACGACTCCCCGGTCGAGCTCGAACGTCTTGCCCATCAGCTTCACAAAACCAGAGGAGAACACGAGCTCCCCGGACAAATCATTCGGACCGGCGACGCGAATCGGGTGGTCCGGGGCCGTCGAGAGCGTGAGCCGCAGCGCGCTTCCCTCGACTGTCGTGTTGCGTAGAACGACGTTCACGGCCACGAACCCGGGCTTCGTTTCGAGGGCTTGGGGCGGGCTTTGCGGCTGCCGCACGACGACATCCGGATGGGGCGCGAGGGGCTGCGGCGAGAGGCGCGTGCGGCGCAAGGTATTGGAAGCAGGCAAGCGCAGGCGCAAGTCGGCGGCGGTCAAATCGATGTCGAGGTGCTCCGCGTCGCGACGCTCGCCGCGCAACGCGATGGTGCCGCCGACGGTGCCGACAGCTTGCCCTTGCAGCGCCACCGGTAGCTCCTCGCCGTTTGGCACCGAAAATTGGCCGGTGAAGTCGATCAGTCGAAAGCCCGCGAGCCGCGCGTCGAGCTCACCGCTCAGGCGTCCGGTCGGGGTGGCCGCGCGGATGTCATTGACGGAGATGAGCCCCGGTCGCGCGGTGATCAGCGCGCCGATGTCGGACAGCTCTTGACCATAGTCGGGGACGTGCAGCGAGCCGCCGGCAACCGTGAGGCCAGCCTGCAAGATGACGTCGCTTCCTGAAAGGTCACGGAACGCTGCCGAAGCGCGGCCATCCAGCTTGCCACCGACGCTTGTTATCTCCTTCGGTAAGAGGGGTTGCAAGCTGCGGAGGGGGAAGGCGGTGGCCTCGAGGCTGACGGTGCCAGGGCGATTCACGTCGAGCTCGGGAACGCCATCGCGCCAGTGCAACGAGCTTTCGCCGCGGAGGACGAGTCGGCCTCCGCCGACAGCCCCGAGGCGGGCTTTGGCTTCGAATTCGGAAGTCGTGCCGTTCTCGCGCGAGCCGAGATCGATGCGAAATTCGTTGAACGCGACGGCGCCGAGGCGCATGCCTTGCCCTTCGATGCGCGCTGCGAGTTGGTGGTGCACGCCATCGTCGTGCAGGACCACCTTCCCCGAGAGGTTGCCGTTGATGTCGCGCCGTGTGAGCGCGTCGATGGCGCCGAGCGGAAAGGCGTTGAGCCTTGCGGTGCCGGCGAGTCGTGCCCGCTCGGGTGGCCCGAACAAGCGCAAGGGTGGCCGTTCGAGTTGAGCGTCGAGTTCGGCGATGGTGCGCCGCGTTCCGCCTACGACCGGTAGTTCGAGCCACGCGCTGACGCGACCGGTGTTCTTTCGGTACGTGCCGATAACCTCAATGTCGACGGGGGGCACCCCGGCCTCGGCTGCGGCTCCGCCTGCGGTGAGGTTACGCATTCGCGCACGAATGGCGGCGTTTGGGTCGAGCGCCGTGCCGGCTGCGCGAGCGGCCACCGAGAGGGTTCCCCCGACGGGTACGAGCGCCTCGCGCCACGGTGACGGAAGGGCCGCGCGACCGCGCTCGTCGAGCTCGGGTGCATCCACGCGCGCCGAAAAGGGCGTCATCGCGAGGCCGAGGACGAGCCCTGCCGAAGTGGGAGGTGTTGAGAGCCATCGTGGATCGAGTGTCGCATCGACGTGGACCGTTGCGAGGCTCGCGGCGGCGTTGCGTCTCGTCGCGTCGAGCAGCGTCGCGTCGAGGGTGACAGCGCCGGTCGAGGTGTCGGCACGCGCGTCAACACGGGCATCCAGTCGGTCGCTCTGCCACGCGAGTTTGCCCGCGCCGTCGCTCGGCGCTGAGATCGAGAGACCACTTGTGACGAGCGAGACGTGGGCGAGCGCGAACTCTCCGCCCGCCCGTTTGCGCTCCGCGACCAAGCGAAGTTCGACGTTTCCGCCGAGCGAGCCGAATGGAACGCGCTCGCGCGGTACGAGCGCCCCGACAAGCGGAGCTGCGCAGTCGAGGTCGATTGTCGACTCTTCGAGTTCGAGTTTTCCGGTGGCCGTGGTCCAGGTGTCCGCCGATACAAGGGGTCCGTCGAGATCGAGGTAGCCTCCGAGCGCGGCTGAAAAAATACCCTTGGTGCAATTGCCTGCCGGGGTCGCGCCGCGCCAACGCAGCTCGGCGTGGGGGGCTACGTGAGTACCCTCGAAATCCACCGTGACGGTGCCGTCCACGCCCTCGACGAAGAGCGCGCTGGCATCGTGAACGCTCACTTTTGCATAACCGACTCGCGCCGCGTTCCCGGTGCGCCGCACGTCGACGTCGACGTCGACGGTCCCGCGAAGGGGTACTGGGAGCGCAAGCAACTTCGAGATGGCATGGAGGTCGATGCCATCTCCTTCGAGCTGACCGTCGAGCTCGCCGCCGACGACGCGCATATCCCCGCGAACCGTTCCGCCGACATCGCCGCCGCCAAGCACGACCGAGCCGAGCTGAACGTCGTTCTGTGGGCCGAGCGCCAACGATTGGATGCGACCGTGCACGACGCTTCCCGCTCGCGATAGCTCCAGTGAGACGTCATGCAGCGTTTTTTTTGTGGCCTCGAGGACCCCTTCGGCGGTCCACGTACGAGCGTCATCATCCACCGCCTCGGCGTGCAGACGCGGGTGGGCGGCAAAGCCGGTTGCGCGCAACGCTATCGATGGCACCGTGCGTCCGGAAATCGCCAGCGTTTCGCCGCGCGCGCGCGCGTCGATGCGCAGCGCATCGAGGGCGCCGAATACGCGGGAATCGACCTCGGCGCGAGCCAGGCTGACGCCTTCGCGTGGAGCGGCGAGACCACGCACGCGCGCGGTCGCGAACGCATCGAGAACCCCATCGGCGTAGCGACCCGAAGCGGTGAGCTCGCCGCTGCCGCGCAGCGTCGCCACCTGAGGCAAGGCCGACTCGAGTCGAGGGATCGCTCCGAGTACCGGGACCACGGTGTGAAGCGCAAACTCGAGCGCCCTGTTCGCGCCGATTCGGACGAGCGCTTCGGTCGGTCCCCCCGGTTCGTCGATGCGCAGCCGCGCGTCCGCGCCACCTTCGGACGCGTCGAACGTTCCTGATGCCGGCGGCAACGCCAGGACGTTCCCGTGCGTCTGGGCAAGCTCCGACGCCCCGACGCGGATCGTCCCATGGGCCGCCCGTCGGTGTGCATCGACTCGCAGTGAGGCTTGGGCGCCGATGCGGCTCTCTCCGATGTTCGGTGCGAGCGTCGCGAGGTCGAGCTCGGAGGCGGTCACGTCGAGCGCAAGAGTGGCCGAGGCATTGTCGTAACGCCCGCGGACCTCGAGCGTGCCTGGTTTTGCCGGGCCTGACGGAAACACGCGCTCGCTCCGAGGGGGCACCGAGACCCGCGCCGCCGCCTCGAGGCCGTCTCCGTCACCTTCGAGCCGCAGCTCCATGCCCACGGGGCTCGGTGGCTGGATCGGAGACTCTGGAAACCACGCGACAAGCGCCTCGCGTTCGACGCGTGGGGCAACGAGTGTGAGTGCATGCCGTCCCGCGCGCGTTCTTCCGCGAAGCCGAATTTGCAGGGTTCCGAGAGTTGCATCGACTTCGGCCGCGCCTTCGGTTGGCGGGCCGACGGCCCCTCCTGCGTCACGCGGGAGACGCAAACTGAGCGCAATGCTCGCGTGGACCGGCATCGGAGCGAGCTTGCTCTCGGTGACCGTCGCGCGTGTGAGGTCGAGGTCGAGGGACGCGGGTTCGAACCGCAACGACGCGAGCAACTCCGTCACGACCGTATCGAGGGTGTGGGTCGGCGCGAGCGCGCCACGAACGCGCACCCTGTCGATTTCGATCCGCTCGAGAATCACGCGGATGGGCGCAGGTGGAGGGGCGAGCGGAGGTCCCGGCGGACCGGGCCGCTCTGCGAAGGCGCGGGCAAGTCCCAATGTGCCGGCGTCGTCGAGTTCGAGGTCGACTTCCGCGTCCTCCAACGCGAGTCGCCGAACGACGAGCCGCGGCGTTTCTCCAAGGACCGCGAGCAGGCCGAGCCAGCCCGGCCCCTCGACGGCGACGCGCCTCGCGGAGAGAACCGGATGCCCTTCCGGATCCGAGATTCGCACGTCCGCTATCGCGAGCGATGACGGCCCGAGCCGCTCGAGTCGCCCCACTCTCACGCGACCAGCGAGCGCGCCATCGAGGCTCGATGCCACGAGTCCTAGGACGACGCGACGGGTGAGTGGCAGCTCGAGATGCAGCACCGCGCCGAGCAGGAGGGCCGCAGCGAACGCCGGTGGCAGCACAAGGCCCGCGAGCACGACGCGAAACGCGCGCGTTTTCGATGGGGCTCGGTCGCCGGGCACGCGGGGGAGCATAGTCGCGTCGACGCGTGCGGGCAGCCCCCGAATCGAGGCCTCCGCGCGGATCCTGTAGCTCTTTTCGCGGATCGTCTATGCTCGCCTCCGCGCTATGAAAAGCTGTCCCGCCTGCGCTCTGTCTTATCCCGATGAGACCACGTTTTGCTTCCTCGACGGCAAGACGCTGAGCGCGAACGAAGACCCGTTGGTCGGCACAACGGTCGATGGCCTCGTGCGGCTTGAAGCGCGGCTCGCGAACTCGGGCTGGAGCCGCTCCTACCACGGCCGCATCCGACTCGTGGGCCAGCCGTGCGTCGTCAAGCTCCTCACGCTTCCCGACGGAGCTGAGGGGACCGCCGAGGCCGCGGTGATGGCGCGTCGCTCGAGCCACCACAACGTGTTGCCGCTCTTCTCGGTGCGGGTCGTCGGGAGAACCGTCGTGGTCGTGCGGCCCCAGGTCGAAGCCCAACCACTCGCGCTGCTCCTCGAACGCGCGCGGCTCGACGTGTCCCAGGCGGCTGGATTGACCCTTCAGATTCTTGCCGGCCTCGCGCGGCTCCACGACTTCGGAGGCGTCCACGGCAACCTGCGCCCCAGCAACGCACTCTACTGGTCGAACGGCCACCTCGACCTCATCGACGTGGCCTTGGGGCGCGCGCTCGTACGCGAGCCGTGGGAGGACCAGCCCGAGTCCTTCGCCGCGCAGCATTATTTCGCTCCGGAACTCAACAATCATCACCGCACGTCGGTGCAGGCGGACCTGTTCGCTGCGGGAATTATCGCCTTCGAGCTTCTCACGGGGAGTCGGCCCTTCGGCGGGGATAACGTGCGCGTGCTCCGCGAGAGGCTCGCCGATGAGTCCACCGACGCGCTCTACGCCGCCCTTCGTCACGTCCCGCCGCCCATCGTCGCCTGGACGCTCGGTATGCTTGCGCGCGCCCCTGAGTTGCGCCCCGAGAGCGGGCAGCACGCCCTTGAGTTGCTTCGCGCGGCCTGCACCGAAGCCGCCATCGCTCCGATGCTCGATCCCGGGCGTCCCGAGGTCCCACGTGCGCACGAACTCGATCGTGGGCTCACGCGCTGGGAGCGTTATCGCGGCATCTTCGCGACGATGCTCGAGGTGGGCTTCCCAGGCGGTCCGACCGAGCAGGCTCGCAGCGGACTCTCGGCGATCGTCGAGCGTGTCGACCGACTTGCGTCTCTCGGCAAACGCGCCTCCTTCGAGCTGGAAAATCACACCAGCACGACCGTCCGAGCCTTGTCCGGTCGCGAACGCCTGGCGGCTCAAATTTCGAAGGCGACCGAGGGAGGCGAGGTCATTCGCAAGCGGATAGCAGCGCACAAGAGCGAAGCTTTCGTGTGTGGCGAGCGCGCGAGCGAGTTCAAACCGCGCGTGCTCGAATCGCATCGCGAGGTGATCCAATGGGAGGGGCGAAGTGGCTTCACGGAGCCGTACCAGGAGCTCGCGACGGCCTATCGGAATGTTGCCGACTTGATCACCGCGTGGTGGGAGGCGCGTCAGGCGCAGCTCGAACACAACCGCGGCATCGAGGTGGAGCGCGAGAAGCTTCGTAGCATCGACGGCGAAGTGGATGAGATCCGCCAATCGCTGCGAATTCACGAGTCCAACATAGGCGGCGAGCTCGACGCGGCCGAAGCGGCGCTTGGTGCCCTTGGCAATGAGGCCGACCGGATTGAGCTCGAGTTGCTCGATCTCGCGTCGCGCTTCACGGCCCCGCTGCGGAGCAAGCCCGAGCTTGGGCCCCAGTTCAGCGCCCTCACGGCTCGGGAATAACCTCGCCCGCGCGAGCGCCGCCGTCCTCCGTGGCGAGCGTGGTCGCGTCGCCTTCGAGCGGCGGCAGGTCGGCTTCCGTCGCGCCCGGACCGAGCAGGTAGATCTCGGTCGTCGGCGGGTAGGTGTCGCGCAGTTTTTCGATGACGGTTCGCCCATCGAGAAAACGCACGGTCCGGAGCTTTTCCACTACCACCCCTTTGCGCCCGGCTTGCTTGCGGACCACGCGTCCGAAAGCGAGGTAACGCAGAGCGTTGAGCTTCCGCTTGAACGGCGTCTCTCCGACGGTCGCCGTTTGAAGCTCGACGTTCGCCATCTTTTGTCGACCGAGCAGCTGGATGGTCAGCGTGCCTTCGTGAGCGACTGCGCGCACGATTACTGGAAATTCAAAGGGATTGCGGAGTCGAAGGTCCACGTCGGGGTAGACCACGGTCGCGTCGAGGCCGATCGGAATGTATGCGCTCGGCCGCGAGTGTGGGCTCCGCATGATGACCTCGAATCCTCCGAACAGCGCCGCCGCGTGAAGGGTGCTCGCGACCTGGCAGGTCCCGCCTCCGATGCCGAGACGCATCTCGCCTTTATAGATTTCGCCCGCCTGCGAGAACCCGTTCTCGGCGCTGCGCGGACCGACGTGTTCGTTGAACGAGAAGGGCTCTCTCGGCATCACGACGACCCCGTCGATTCCTTCGGCCGCACGGGCGACGTTCTGTGCCCGGCTGCGCTGACCGCCCGTCGTGGCGAAGCGGGTCTCGTAGCGACCGACTTCGACCGACCGATCGATGCGGCCGACCGCGTCGGCGGTGATGGTTGGCGGGGTGCGGCGCAGCGCGAGCGACACGGTGGCTGGCGTGGTCGTCGCGCTTTCGGCGGCGCCGAGGATGGCCTCGGCCGTCCCGTACAGGTCGACGAGAACTCCATCTTCTTCGGGCACCGCGCGGTCACTCGTAAAGTTCCAGCGCGCGGCGTTGGGGCGCGTGTCCAGGCGCTCCTTGAGTGGAGCGAGTCGAGCGGCGAGCTCTTCGACAGGAAGTGTCGTCACAAGCGAGGTGTGGAGTTCTCCGTCCCGCGCGCGCAGGGCAAGGGCTATGCGGCGCCAGACGGTGGCTTGGTGATCCAGGCCCGCGACGACGGCTGACGCGTGTGCCGGGGCGACGCTCGCTCCGAGTTCCGCAAGCGTTCCGGTGAGAACGGTACGTCCCGCGTGAACAACGTTCACCTGGCGCGCGAGGCGCTTGATGGACGCGGCCTCGAGCAGCGCCTGCGCCGAGATGCGGCCGTCGGCACGTTCGCCATCGACGGTGAACCCCGCGGGGGCCCCTCCGTTCTCAGGCAAAATTCGGGCGAAGTATCGCACCACGAGTGCGCCTCCGCCGACGAGGAGGAGGCTCGAGAAAAGTCGCGCGAGTGTGCCGTGTCCGCTCATCGTCTTGAGAACGCTCGCCGCGTGAGCGCGCATTCCAATCTACGCCTGCCTTGATCGGCTCGCCCCGCTATCGCCAATGGCGCGCGCTTGGAATGCTCAGCGGCCGAGCGCGGAACGGTACAGCCAACCTTGACGGTTGCCCATCTTGACTTCGAACCAGTCTTTGCGGCTCCCGAGGATCTTGACGCGGGTTCCGCGAACGAGGCGCGCCACCGTCTTGCCCGTGCGCGGCTCGTCGCGCATCAGCGCGCTGTCCCATGCGATCGTTGCGACATCGTCACCGGCGGGTTCGGCCACCGGCGCCTCCTCGTCAACCTTCGCGGTAGGGGCTTCGGTGTGGGCCCGAAAATGGAGCGCGAAGTCGACGAGGTAGCGGCCATGGTCGTGGGGGATCTTCTCGGCTTGGAGATCACGCACATAGTCGGCGACGCAGGCGAGAATGCCGCTGACGGTCGTGGTCGGAAGCTCGGCCCGCGACGGCACGTCGGCCGAAGCGCCAGCGGCCCCGGTTGGGGGAGCGCTCTTTGGATTGCCGCCGTCTGCCGCAGGCCCCGCGCTCTTCTTCCCCTTCTTGACGTGAATGGCCTTTTTGTCGAAGTCGATGTCGAAGGTGAGGCTGAGAGCACCGGTCAAGCCGAGGGCCGACGGGCAACTGCTCAACTGGCGCAGGTTTGGCACGAACGTTCGGTCGAGCTTCAGCGTGCCGCAGCGCGCGCCATCGAGTTTCTCTTTGCCGTGCCAGCACGTTACGATGGTGCCTCCATCGACGGTGACGGTCTGTTTCGTCGCAGGCGGCGCGGGCGTTTCGCTCTCGTCAGCGGATGCGACCTTCGAGAGGGCGATGCCCGTCGCGAGGGCCGAGGGTGTCGTCCCGGCGTTCGCGGTGCCGCTGCCAGCCGCATGGACGTCGTCGTCAGCGTCTTTTTTCATGCCGGGCACGTTCGGCCCGAGATGCTTGCCGGCGAGGACGGGCCACGACACGCCGATGACCAGGCCTATCGCCGCGAGGACGGCTACCTTGCGATGGGAACCCGGCCCCTCATCCTGTGGGACATCGACGCGCGTTTTTTGCGGCTTTGCCAAGTCGGGGGGAGTTAGCACGAGTCTCTCGAACGGGCCGAAAAAACGCGGTTTCACGGCGCGTCAAGTATGGGGCCCAAGCGCGCGAGTGCGACGACGAAGGTCGCGTCGAGGCCTTTTTTTCGCACGTAGGAAACTTTGATGTCGTGCCACACCGACGTTGCACCGACGATGAGCTCGAGCGGAGTTCTCCCGTCGCGCCGCGTGATCGTGATGCGGCCACGAGGCACGTCAAAGCCCTCGGAGGCCGCCGCGCTCCCCAGCGTAGCGACGCCCTCGGCGAGCAGGGCCTCGAGCGATTTTCCGACCGTTACGGCACGCGTGTCATTGGGATGCGTCGCCCCGGGTAGCGCCCACGCATCGCCGCGCCGGATGATCTCGAGCTTGCGCTCACCGACCACGACGGCCACTGCATCGACCTCGCTTGGTTCGATCAGAAGCGCGCCCCGATCGAGCAACCATTCGCGGCTCATGACCGCCAGCGGACGCGGCGCGACGAACACGGCGGTCTCCTTGTCGCGTCGTGCGAAGTAGCCGCCATCGGTCTCGGCGCCGAGGTAAAAGTCGATCGTTTTGCGCTTCTCGTTGGGATCGTCCGGGGCCGTGCTGCCGCTCGAATCCGGCTCCGCAACCACGAGTCGAATCGAGCACCACGGTTTTTCGAGTCCGTGACGGGCCTCGGCCTTTTCCGAATCCCATCGTACCGCCGTGAGCTCGCGAAGCACCTCGACGAGCTCAGTTGGGGCCGCGAGATCGGCTCGAAGTTCGGTCTTCGGTTCGCGTCGCGTCCAGACGCTCTTTGAGTCGCGCACGAGCGCCTGGCGCTTTGCAGCACAATCGAGCTCAAGGGCGCGAACGTGTTTGAGCGGGACGCTGAGCAACTGCGTCGGACGGAGGGCGCTCGGCGCGGGCACGAGGGAGGATGCGGCCTCCGCGGGGACCCGCAGGATGGTGCCGTCGCCTTTGCGTCGCACGTGCACGACACCGTCGGCGAGGGAGCCTACGTCGAACTCTTCGATGTGATCGGGCGCGTCCGGTCCGGCGGCGCGGTCCGGCAGACCAACGACACGCAACTTTGCGCGTGGCGGGTCGAATCCCAGCTTTTTTGCGTCGTTTACGTCGTCCTGGGTGACGCGGATGCCTTCGGCGTGGGCGAGGCGTTCGAGCAGCGCATTCCCGATCTCTGCCGTTATCTGAGTGTCTTCTGGCTTGCGAAGGTGCCACCCGTCGGCTCGCCGTGCGAGCTCGACCGTCGTCGAATCGTCGGACCACTTGAGCTCGGTTACGTCGGTTTCGGGCAGGCCTAGAACGTACGAGTCGATGAAGCGCTTTGGGTCCACGCGCACATTCTCGGCAACGTGAGCATCGACGCAGGCCGTGAGCGCATCGGGTTCACGTCGCCGCACGAGGGTGCCCCCTTCGCAGGCCCCCCCGAACTCGAGCACGGCCTTCGGCTTGGTGGGATCGAGCGGCACGATCGTGAGCGTGGCCGTGACGCTCCCCGCGCCCGGGTCCTCGATGAAACGCAAGGCTTCGAGGCGAGCGAGCGACGTCGTCCATGCGTCCACCGTTCGAAAGCTCGCGCGTTGTTTTCCGGTCGCGCTCGACTCGATCGCGAGATCCACGGTGGCGCGCCCGCCCGAACCCGCACGTCGCAGCGTCCACTCGAACGGACCTCCGAGCTCGTAGCTCGCAACGGCGCTCGACACGTAGGGGGACAGCTGTTTGCTACGAAGGCTCCTTGGTTCTTCGAGGAGCGCCTTCACGAGCGCGGCCTTCACGACGTAGAGCGTCTTGGGGCGCGCGCCACCTTCGACTTCGGCGTAGTGGGCGCCTTCTGGGCTTGGGGCTTCGCCGCCGATTCGCAGCACGTAGTGAAATTTCGCCATCGCCACGGTCACGACGATGATCGGGGAATCGAGTCCGAGCGTCTTTCGGTCGAGCCCTTCGACGCGCCGCTCGAAGCTCGCGTATTCCAGGGTGAGCATGAAGTCTTCGACCTCTTGCTCGTCGGCGGTAAGCTTGCGGTCTCCATCCTTGAGTGAAAAACCGTGGTCGCCGTTCGCCTCGATATGGCGTCGCACTTCGACGCGGCCGTTGGCTCCTTCGACGAGCAGCGTGTCGACCTCGTCGGGGCGCCACGCTTCGAAGAGCTGCAGTTTTCGAGAGCTCGCTTCTTCGGTCGAGATTCGATCGCGATCCCAGTAGGCGACGCCGGCGAGCAGGGCTGCCGCGACGACGAGCGCACCGGTGACGCGATACCGCTTCCAGCGACCGATCACGACGGCTCCTCGTCTTTCTTAGAGGCTGCCCCGGCGCCCTTCGGCTTGCGGCTTGCGGCCTCCGATGCATTGCGCCGCCAGCGAATCAGCACGCCGACCGCGAGGATGGCGAGGGGTAGGGCGACGACGACTTCGAGCAGCACGGTTTGCAGCACGTCTTCCGTGATCTGCAGCCCGACGGGAGGTCGCCCGCGCTTATCGGGGATGTCGAGAACGACGGTCTTCGATGCGAGCCACGACACGACGCCTTCGACCAAGAACGCGCCTCCTTGCAGTTGCGGGTTCGACCAGTTGCGCCCCGCGAGAAAGCTTGCTGACGAGAGCGCGACGAGTCGAGCGCCGTGCGCAGCATCAGGACGTGTCTTTGGCAGCTCGACGGCATAGCCAAGTTGCAGCGGCCCGTGGCGATCGTCCGGTCCCGGCTCCGGCGCCTTTCCGGTGTCCGCCCAGGCGAAGACGTTCGCCATGCCAAAGGCCTTCTCCGATGTTTCAAGGAGTGGCACCGGTTTGATGGCCGCACTGGCGAGGGGTTCGAGGGCGCTCGCTTCGACGACCACGATGGGCACCGCGTCTCCGGCGATACGGAGTGCGGTCGTCGATGGATGATCGAGCAAAGTTGCTAGGAACATCTCGCCTTGGCCTGCGCTCGCCCGTCGCTCCGGGTCACGCTCGAACACGAGCTCCTGCCGCAGGACGAGGCCCCCCGCGGCGAGCAGCGGCTCGAGCCCCAACGAGACGAATCCCTTTTGTGCATCGTCGGGCATCGGACCGGTTACGACGAGCACGTTGCCACCCGCCAGGAGCTGCAGACGCAGCCGCTCGACATCGGCTTTCGAGAGCCGCAGCTTCGGTGCGGCCACGATCACGAGCGCGCACTCGGCGATCGGATCTTTGCCTTCGAGTTCCGGTAACGGAAGAAGCGTCGTTACGCGGAAATTGCTCTTGGTGAGTCGCTGAACGAGCGGCGCCATGCCGTCGTCGCCGCCGGAGTCGATGCTCGGTTCGCCGTGTCCAGACGTGACGCAGATCGACACGGGCGCTCCCGCGAGAACTTCGCGTAGCCCTGCGGTCAGCACCTTTTCGACTTGCGGGCGAATGCGCATCTCGGCCCCCTGGTCGATGTGCACGAGCTCGTCCGCTCCGATGTAGTGTTTTCGATCGCCGCGCACGATGATCACGGTCGCATCGGTAACGACGTGCCCGTTCTCGGATTTTCCGGTGACGATGCCGAGTTTTTGTTGAGCGGCGAAGAGCTCGGCGGGGTTCGAGTCGGGGTCGATGAAGTGGAGCGCGAGTCGGTCGGACTTCGCGCGGTAGTTCGTGAGGAGGTGGCGTAGCGTCAGGGTGATCGGCTCGGCCTCGCTCGACAGGACCCAAACGTCGACGGGGGCGGACAGCGATGTAAGCGTCTCTTCGGTGACATGGCTGAGCGTGTAGAGCCCTTCGGCGGTCCAATCCCAGCGTCGGTAATGCCGGGCCGCGAGGACGTTGGCAAAGACGGCGATCACGATCGCCGCAGCCACGCCGATGGCATGCGATAAGGCGACGGCGCGATCCTGCCGCGGAAGTGGCGTTTGGGCGGGTCCAGCGCCTCGCGCGCGGGGCTTCATTCGAGTCTCCAGGCATCGACCGCGCGTACGGTGATGAAGAGCGGTAGCACCACCACGGTCGCGTCGAACACGAGGCGGCGCGAGTCGATGATGCCGCGAGAGAAGTCGTTCATTTGCGCCCAAGCGGAGACGTGCCCAGCGATGTCACGCCCGATCCCCTCGGGAAAAATGAACTCGCCGACACCGATCATGAACAGGCCGATGATCGCCATGGCGCTCGTCAACGCCGCGGCAAGTTGGCTCTTCGCGAGCGCACTCGTCATCGTGCCGATCGCCAAGTAGCCAGCGCCGATCGCGAGGACCGCCAGGTACCCCGACGCGACCACGTGCCAATCGACCTCGCCGTAGCGGCTGAGCAGCAGCATGTAGAGCAGGGTAGGCAGCCACATCGCTGCGTAAATCAACACCACAGCTAGGTATTTTCCGAGGACGACGCCCGCAGTTTCGATAGGCGCCGTGAGGAGCGGTTCGATGGTTCCGCTGCGGCGCTCTTCGGCGAACAGCCGCATGGTCAGGACGGGACAGACGAACAGAAGCGGCAAGTAGAGCATCATCGTCTGCCCGAAATAGGTCTGCACCGGGCCGGCGTCGGCGCTGAGATCGAGCTGTCCGGCGAAGTGCTGGACGATGAGAAAGAAGTGAAGTCCCTGGATGAGGAGGAACGCCGTCATCGCCACCCACGCGAGCGGCGTGACAAAGTGCGCGAAAACCTCACGTTTGAAGATTGGCCAGAGCCCTCTCATGGTGCAGCCTCGTCGGTCGTTGCGCTGTTCATGTCGTCCCGTGTCAGCGTCGCGAAGACCTCTTCGAGTGTGGCCGTCGTCGTGCGCACCTCGCGAACGCCTACGTCCGCCTGCGCCAGTGCCCGTACGATCCGCTCTGTGGCCTCGCCCAGCGCGGCGTCGTCTTCGGCCGTCAGTATGGCCTTGGCTCGGAGGGTGTCTCCATGCACCTCGACCGTCGCGCTAGCGATGCCGTCGAGGCCGCTCAGGGTCGCGCGCACAAGCGCCTCGGTGCCGCGCAGCACGAGGGTGAGTTCCGGTCGCCCGCGGCCGCGGATCTCGTCGATGGAACCCACGGCGACGAGCCTGCCTTTCGCGATCACGACTGCCCGCGAACATGAGGCTTCGACCTCCGACAGAATGTGGGTAGAGACGAGGACGGTGTGCTCTTCGGCGAGCGTGGCGATCAGCGCTCGAACCTCGCGGATTTGATTTGGATCGAGGCCGGCGGTGGGCTCGTCGAGGATCAGGAGGGGGGGCGAGTTGAGGAGGGCATCGGCGAGACCGACGCGCTGGCGGTAGCCTTTCGAGAGATGGCCGATGGGCACGCCGGCCATCTCGCTCACCCGTGCGAGCTCGAGGCAGCGGGCAATCTCGACGCGCCTCTTGGTGCGGGCGACGCCTTTCAGTTCCGCGCGAAATGCCAGGTATTCACGCACCTTCATCTCGGGGTAGAGGGGCGAGGTCTCGGGCATGTAGCCGATTTGGCGAAGGGCTTGGAGGCGCTCGTCGACGATGTCAAAGCCGGCGATGCGCACGCGGCCGCTCGAGGCGCCGAGGAACCCGGCGAGGATGCGCAGCGTTGTCGACTTGCCTGCGCCGTTGGGGCCAAGAAAGCCCACGACCTGCCCCCGCTCGACGCGAAAGGAGAGGTTACTGACGGCCTCGATGCCGCGGTAGCTCTTCGAAAGGTGTTCGACCTCGATCATCGATGGATGCGCTTACCAGAGCGCGCGGCGAACGCAAATGGCGGCCGATGCGTGTCGCGGCGCTCGCAATCGCCTCCCGGGCGCATTAGTGTCCGAGGCCGCCAATGGACCAGGCGCTCCTCCGCTCCTATTACGCGACCATCTACGAGCTCCCGTCTCCGAAGGGTGTGGTTCGTGCGTCGCTCGACGGCGAGACGCTGAGCGCCGTCGATGGTTTCCCCGACCTCCTGCGGACGACGTTTGCTCTCCTCACGGCCTACAATCCCCGCTCGATGCTGCTGCCGCGGCGTGTCAACGAAGGCCGACACCAGGTCATGCGCGACATGCTGATTCTCGGTTGCTACCGGGTTGAGCCCTGCGTCGGTTACGAGGCGGATTCGAAAGAGAGCGTGTGGCGCGAGCCCGCGTGGCTCGTTCACGGAATGGATCGCGAAGAAGCGGTCGCTTTTGGGCGTGTTTTCCGTCAAAACGTCGTCATCGTCGTCCGCGAAGGGCGTCCCGAGATCATCGTCACCGACCCCACCGCGGATGATATCGGCAAGACGTTCGAAACGACCTGGCGGGTGCGCACATGACCGCGGTCCGCGTTCCCCCGTTCGAGCGGCGCTATGGTTTTCAAAGCGTTCGGCGTTTTGGGGGCGTTCGATGCGTCGTCGTGGCCGTCGCTCTTCTCGGCCTCAGCGCCTGCGGCCCGAAGAAGCGCATCGAAGAGTGCCGGGCCTTCGTCGGTGCGATCAACGAAGGCGTCGACAAGATCCACAAGTCGATGGGCGCGACCCCGGAGTCGGGGCAGTCGGTGGCTGAGCTCCGTGCCCTCGCACTGGAAATGGATGGCGCCGCCAAGCTGACCGAGAAGGTGTCGCTGACGACGCCCGAGCTCGAGAAATTCTCGCAGCGTTATCTCGAGCTGACCAAAGACCTCGCCACGGCATCACGCGAGCTTGCCGATGCGGTCGATGCGGTCGATGTGGAGAAGTCCACCAAGCTTCAGAGCCGGATGGAGGAGATCGTGAAAAAAGAGGATCCCCTCGTCGAAGAGCTCAACCGGTTCTGCCAGACTCCCTGAAGTCGACTCTTACGTCGCTCGGCGGGCAAGACTCGGCGGGCAAGACTCGCCGAAAGATCGCGCGGCTACCAAGCCTGATCGCGCATCTCTTCGCGGTACTTCTTTTGATAGAGCGAATGGCATTTCTTGCAGGATGCCTTTGCCGTGTCGAGGTCTCCCGCGCGTGCTTTGTCGGCGCCTTCTTTCGCGATCGCGACCCACTGGTCAAAGCCCGCGACAGGCTTCGAGGCGACGACATCGAGGGCGTTCGCGAGCTCTTTCGCCTCGCCGCTGCCCGCGGCCTTGGCGAGCACGCTCTTCATCCACCCTTGCATCGGACAGGGCTTTTGCCCCTTGGCACCACACTCATAGGTCTTGCCGAGCATCGTCCCGGCCTCCGACTCACTGCCCGTCAAGGCACTGCCCGTCAAGGCACTGCCCGTCAGGGCACTGCCCACTAGAACGGCCGCGGCCTGCGTGTCCACGGCGAGCTCCTCGTGCGTCCCCGCATCGGCCGACTTGCTTTTGCATGCGACGAGCGCCGCGAACGCGACGCCAACGAACAAGATTGAGCGCTTCATAAGCCGGAACCATAGGATGACCGACCGAGGTGCGCAATGTCGAGTCAGGATTCCGACGCGGCGACGTCACGTTCTCTTGGAGGGCGGGGCGGGGATCGGCAGAATGGCGCCCATGAACCTGGTTGAGTTGATTGCCAAGAAGCGTGACGGGGGCGAGCTCGCTCCGTCCGAGATAGGCGAGCTCATTCGCGCGCTCGGTGACGGACGACTCGCGGACTACCAGATGAGCGCGTTCTGCATGGCGGTATTTTTCCGCGGCATGAGCGCGAACGAAACCGTGGCGCTCACCCGCGCGATGCTCGAGTCGGGGGACACGGTTGATCTCGGGAACATTGCAAAATTCAAGGTCGACAAGCATTCGACCGGCGGCGTCGGCGACAAGATCTCGCTCTGTCTCGCGCCCCTGGTTGCGGCCTGCGGCCTCGCGGTACCGATGATTTCGGGCCGCGGGCTTGGGCACACCGGTGGCACGCTCGATAAGCTCGAGGCGATCCCGGGATTTCGCGTCGACCTCGACATCGAACGCTACCGGCGCATCGTCGACGAGGTCGGCGTCTGCATGATCGGGCAGACGGCCCGACTTGCTCCGGCGGACAGACGCATCTACGCGCTGCGGGACGTCACGGCGACGGTTGAGAGCATTCCGCTCATCGTGGCGAGCATTCTTTCGAAGAAGCTTGCCGAGGGCATCGACGGGCTCGTGCTCGACGTGAAGGTCGGGCGCGGCGCGTTCATGAAGACGCTCGCCGATGCGCAGAAGCTCGCCACGGCGCTCGTGCGCGTCGGGACGGACGCGGGCAAGCGGGTCAGCGCCCTCCTCACCGCGATGGATGAGCCGCTCGGGTTGACCATCGGGAACGCGCTCGAGACCCGCGAGGCCATCGAGGTGCTGCATGGTGCGGGGCCCGCAGACGTCGTCGAGTGCACCTTGGCGCTCGGTGCCGAGATGCTGCGACACGGGCGTGGCCTCGACGAGCCTGAGGCGCGGCGGATCCTGCAAGCCGCCATCGCGAGTGGCGACGGTGCACGCGTGATGGAGCGGATGATCGAAGCGCAAAGTGGCGACCCAAAGGTGGTGGCCGAGCTCGGTCGCCTGCCGCGGACGTCCGAGCGGGTGCCCGTCTTCGCCAAAGAGTCCGGCCATGTGACCGGGATCGATGCCCTCGAACTCGGTCTTACCGCGGTGGCCATGGGGGCGGGGCGGACGCGTGTCGACCAGGCCGTCGATCCCGCGGTTGGGCTCGAGCTCGCGAAGAAGTCGGGCGACGCTGTCGTGCGCGGCGAGCCGTTGGCGTGGCTCCACGTTCACGCGATTGAGGACGCAGCCCGGTTTTCGGACCGAGTTGGCGCAGCCTTTGCGCTCGGTGATGCGGCACCGGCAATCCGGCCGCTCGTCATCGAGACGATTCGCTGAACCTTTGGTCGGCGTAACTATTTCAGGTTGGCGAGCTTCCACAGTCCGCGCTCCCGCACGAACGAGACCGTGCCGCCGGCCCCATAGGTCATGGCTGCTCGGTCTTGGGTCTCCTCGATCGAGGCTGTCGGGGCAGCGGCCTTGATCGCCTGAACAATCGCGTCGATTTGCTCTTTCTGCGGGCCTGTCCACGCGGCTTTGAGCTGCTCGGCGGTGAGCGGCTCGCTGCTGCCAGACCACCCTTCGGCGCGACCTTCGCGCTCCTCGTCTGGCACGTACCGTAAAATGACCTCGAAGCGCTGTCGGTCGAAGGCACGCAAAAAACCGAGGAGCGCCTGTCTTGGCGAGTTCTGTCCGTAACGGTCGATGGCCGCGCCGTCGATGGTCCAGACGCCGTTCTCGAACACGAGCTCGAGCTCCTCGCCGGTGGGGGAATGGACGAGTGCGGTGACGACCGGCGGGCTTGTGGGGCGCGCGAGGGACCGCGCGATCTCGCGCACATCGTCTGGATTTTCGCGCAAAGTACGGGAAAACGCTTCGAGCGAGAGCGTCCGCTTCGCCTCGGCGCTGAGGAGGCGGTAGGCGTCGGTGGCGCGGCCGTCTTCCAGCGCGCGGGCGTAGGCGTGGAGGGTGTCCGCGGGCCCAGTGGGGTCTGCGGCCATGGGGCGGCAGGCAGCGAACCCGGCGAGGCCGAGAGCGAACGCGAGGCGCGATTTCACACACGTGGGCGTAGCACATTGCGCGGCGGGCGCGCGCTGCGACGTCCAATGGCCCCGGGGCGGAGCTTGTACTACGCTCCGCGACATGGGTTTTGGGCCAGACAGCCAGCGAATCGACGCGATGCTGAACGCACTGCCGATCTTGCCGTTGCGCAACTCGGTCCTTTTTCCGACGTCCGTCGTTCCCATCAATGTGGGGCGTCCGCGAAGCGTGCGGCTCGTCCAGGAGTTGCTCGGCAACGAGCGTGCGTTCGTGGGCGTGGTCAGCCAGCGCGACTCTGATGTGAACGAGCCGACCTTCGACCAGCTCTATACGGTGGGAACCATCGCGCGGGTCGTGAAGGTGATCCGCCTCGGTCCGTCGAACTACTCCGTCGTCTTGAACGGGCTCGGCCGCATGGAGGTGCTCGAAGCCATCGCCATGGAGCCGTACATGCGCGCGCGCGTCCAGCGCGTCGAGGAGCGCCGCGGCAGCGACGTCGAGCTCGAAGCGCTCGGCGCCACTCTGCGTGAGTCGACCCGCGAAGTGTTGAACCTGATGCCAAACTTGCCGCGCGAGACGGCCGGGATCCTTGACCACGTGCGCGACCCCGCCGCGCTCGCGGATCTGATCGCGGCGAATTTTCCGCCGGCGCAAGCTTCGGTCACCGACAAACAGAAGGTCCTCGAAGCCTTTGATATCAAGCGCCGCGTGAAGGTGGTGCTCGCGATGGTCGCGCCGCAACTCGAGGTGCTCCGCGTCAAGAAGGAGATCTCCTCGATGGTCGCGGAGGAGATGTCGCAGGCGCAGCGCGAACAGATGCTGCGTCAGCAGATGTCGTCGATCCGAAAAGCTCTCGGAGAAGAAGATGAGGACGATGAACTCGAGAAAATCCGACTCAAGCTGCTCGAGGCGCACCCACCGGATGAGGTGCTCGACGTCGCGCGCCGCCAACTCAAGCGACTTCGCTCGATGTCGCCTCAGTCGGCCGAAGCGAACGTCGGTCGCAGCTACGTCGAGTGGTTGTCGGAGCTGCCGTGGTCGAAGGCCACAGAAGATGACTTCGATGTCGCGAAGGTGCGGCGTTGCTTGGACGAGGACCACCACGGACTCGCGAAGGTAAAGACGCGCATCGTCGAGTTCGCGGCGGTGCGTAAGTTGCGCAAGGATTTGAAGGGGCCGATTTTGCTCTTCGTCGGCCCTCCCGGGGTCGGTAAGACGTCGCTTGGCCGCTCGATTGCGCGGGCAATGGGCCGCGCTTACGAGCGTATTTCGCTCGGTGGTGTGCGCGACGAGGCCGAGGTCCGTGGACACCGCCGCACGTACGTCGGCGCGCTGCCGGGGCGCATCATTCGCGCGGTCAAGAACGCGGGCACGAAGAACCCCGTCATCGTGCTCGACGAGCTCGAAAAGATGGGTTCGGACATGCGAGGGGATCCGTCTTCCGCGCTCCTCGAGGTGCTCGATCCGGAGCAAAATTCGACGTTCCGCGATCACTACATCGAGGTGCCCTTCGACTTGTCGCAGGTCCTGTTTGTCGCGACGGCCAACTCGCTGCGCGGTGTGCCGGACCCGCTCCTCGACCGCATGGAGGTCATCGAGGTGCCGGGCTACACCCGCAATGACAAACTCGCGATCGCCCGCGATTACCTGATTCCAAAACAGCTTCAGAACCACGGAATTACGAGCGAGCAGCTCGACTTCACGGCCGAAGGCATCCAGACGCTCGTGGACCACTACACGCGTGAAGCCGGCGTCCGCACGCTCGAGCGCCAGATCGCGGCGGTCTGCCGCGGTGCTGCGGTGGCGATTGTGGACGGCCGCAAGGACGACCAAGACGCGGCGTTCTACGAGGCGGTCTCGCCGGAGTACGTCGAGGCGCTCCTTGGAGCGCATCGCTACCACACCGAAGACGCCGAGCGTCAGCTGCGGCCTGGCGTCGCCACGGCGCTTGCGTCGACGGTGGATGGCGGACAGCTGATGTACGTCGAGGCCAGCAAAATGCCTGGCAAAGGCAACCTGCGGCTGACGGGAAACATGCGCAACGTGATGCAGGAGTCCGCCGCGACGGCCGTGTCGTACGTTCGCAGCAAGTCCGAGAGCCTCCATCTTCCCCCGGACTGGATGAGCCGCATCGACGTTCACTTGCACATCCCGCAGCACGGGGTTCCGAAGGATGGCCCGAGCGCGGGCGTGGCGATGTTCGCCGCCGTGGCCTCCCTCGCGCTCGATTGTCCGCTGCGTGCCGACGTTGCAATGACTGGCGAAATTTCGCTCCGTGGACGGGTGCTCGAGGTCGAGGATCTGACGCAAAAGCTCCTCGGTGCGCACCGGGCCGGTGTCCGAGAGGTCGTCATCCCCGAGCGGAATCGCCGCGAGCTCGATGACGTCCCGGCGCTCGTGCGCGAGAGCCTCGTCATCCATCTCGTCAGGTCGGTGGAAGACGTGCTGCCCCTCGTCTTGCAGCCGCCGAGCGACCACTCCGCTTCGCTACCGCCCGAGCCCGACGGCGACGACGATGGCGATGGCGACGAGCTGCATTCGGCATCGTGAGGGTGTGTCGAGGCGCGATGCCCGTAGGCTTGGGCCTCGTCGCCGCGGTGGTGTTCGCTCTCGGGTGGCTCCCGCCTCTCGCGCGACCGGGGTATGAACTCGCGCTCGCGACCGGGCTTATGGCTCCGTCGCTCGTGGCTGTTGCGAGCGGGCTCGAACAACGTACGGCGCCGCGCGCACTGCCCGAGGCGCTGCGTCGAGCGCTCGCGTTTGGTTGCGTGGCGGCGTTGGCCGCGTGCGCGATGGCCGCGTTTCATGGGGTGCGCACCGGCTTCTGCGAGCCGCGTGAGGGCTTCACGCTGTTCGCGCTTGGGCCGATGGCCGGCTTGGTCATGGCAAGTGTGTGGGGACTCTTGGCCGTCGAGGTTGTGCGCGCAACTCACGGTGACGCGAGCCGCTCCGCTTGGACGGTGCTTGCGGCGTTGGCGGGGCCTTTGGGGAGTCTTGTGTGCGGCGTGCTCGCTTTTTACGCGACGCCGATGGTCTTCGCGTACGACCCGTTCGTTGGGTTTTTCTCGGGGTCGTTCTACGACACCGTGGTCCTGGCCGATGGCCTCTGGACCTACCGCCTCGCTTCCGCCGCCACCTTGGTGTCCGCCGCCGTCCTTGCGCATCACGTGGAGCGGAAGGCATCCGGCGTTCGCTTCGTGTGGCGCGGACGACCTTTTGAATTCACGCTTGGCGTCGCGGCATTCGCGGTGACGGTTGGAAGTGTGTGGCAGGGCCCCGCCCTCGGTCATTGGCAGACGGCATCGACCATCGCGCGGGCCCTCGGCGTCACGACGGCCGGTGCCGTGTGTCGCGTGACTCACGAACCCGCGCTTGGGGACGAGGCGAAGGTCGTGCTCCGCGAATGCGAGGTCCACGTCCGTGAGCTCTCGCTCTGGCTCGGCATCGAGCACGCGCCACCGATCGAGGTATTTCTCTTCCGTGATGCCGAGCAGAAACGCGGATTCATGGGGGCCGCGCACACGTCGATCGCGAAGCCCTGGCGTCACGAGATCTACATCCAAAACGAAGAATTTCCCCACCCGGTCTTGCGGCACGAACTCGCTCACGTGCTCGCCGCCGAGCTCGCGCGCGGGCCGTTTCGAGTAGCGGGGACGCTTGGCGGCTGGTTGCCCGACCCCGGGCTGATCGAAGGCCTTGCCGAGGCCGCAGCGCTTCGCGACGACGAACTCTCCAGCGACGAATGGGCCGCCGCGATGCGCACTCTCGGCGTGCTGCCCGCAGCAGGAAAGCTCTTTGGCCTCGGCTTTTTCGGCGGCGCATCCTCCGCGAATTACACCGCCGCGGGCTCGTTCGTCGCGTACGTGCGTGCCCATCATGGCGCTCCGGCCGTGGCGCGATGGTATCGCGGCGAGCGACTCGAGGAGGTCGTCGGTGCGAGCATCCTCGAACTTGAACGACGATGGTGGGAGGAACTCGATGCCGTGCGCCTCACGGACAACGCGTTGGCGGAGGCGCGGCTTCGTTTTGACCACCCCGGCGTTTTCGAGCGCTCGTGTCCGCATGCCGTGGACCGCATGCTCGGGGAGGCGGGGCCCCGCGAGAGCGGTGATCCCGAGCGGGCGCTCGCCGTGTACCGGGCGGTGCTGGACCTCGACCCCGGTCACGTTCGCGCCATGTTCGGTATCGCATCGTGTCACGACCGTGCGGGCCGCGAGCGTGAGGCGGCGCAAGAGCTCCGCGGGCTTGCGACGAGTGCACTGCTGCCGGAAGCGGCGCGCGCAATGGCCGCCGAAAAGGTCGGCGACCTCGCGCTTCGGGCGGGTGATGTCGACCAGGCGCGGCACTGGTACGACAACGCAAGCGGGCGGGTCTTTCACGAAGATCGGCTGAGGACCCTCGAGCTGAAGCGTCATTACGCGGCCGATCCGGTGGGGCGAGCTGCGCTCGTCAGCTTGCTCGTTGGCGCCGACGAAAAAGGACCGAATGGGGTCGAGGCGATGGACCGCATTGGCGAGTGGCGGGCGGGCGCGAAAGGGGATGGCGTCCCCGCGTACTTGGCCGGACGTCAGCTCGCGAATGCCCACCGCTGGAAGCGCGCTGCGGAGACTCTCGACGACGCGCTCGCGGCTCCGCTTTTGCCTCGCGTCTTGGCCGAGGCGCTGCGGCTCCGCATCCGCGTCGCCTGCATGGCCGGCGACGGCCCGAAGGCACGGGAACTCGGGCCGCGTTTCGCCGCGAGCGAGGTCGTCTCCCCCGCGCGGAAACGTTGGGTCGAAACTCTCGTCGCGCGCTGCCAATGACGCATCTCCGAATGCCCCTTGCGGCGCTCTCGGTTGGGCCCTACGCCTTCGCGAATGGCAGAGGGAGAGAGCACTTCGGGCAAGCGCTTCGATGCGCCACGGATCGCAATTACGCGCGTTTATACACGGCTCGGTGACGACGGGACCACCGGCCTCGTCGGCGGACAGCGGGTCAGTAAGCGAGACGCGCGCATCGAGTCGTACGGTACGTTGGACGAGTTGAACGCGTTCGTAGGCGTGGCGCGCGAGTCGCTGCGCGAGGCGGGCGTCGCTTGCCCGCGTCTGCTCGAGCTCGAGCGGGTGCTCGTCAAGGTTCAACATGAGCTCTTCAACGCAGGCAGCATCCTCGCGACCTTGCCCGAGGACGTGCACCCGATGCAGGCGCGCATCACCTCGGAGGACGTCGACTCGCTCGAGGTCGAGATGGATCGCTGCAACTCCGAGCTCGCGCCACTCCGGTCGTTCGTCTTGCCGGGAGGCTCGCGCCTCAACACGGATCTCCACGTCGCGCGAACGGTCTGCCGACGTGCCGAGCGTGCGGCCGTCGCGCTCGCGGACGAGGCCGTCGTCTGTCCGCTCGTGGTCGCGTACCTGAACCGCCTGAGCGATGCTTTTTTCGTGTGGAGCCGGTGGGCCTGCCACGTTGCGGGCATACCCGAGACGCTTTGGGATCCCAACAAGGGTGCGTGACGCCGCCGCGCCCGGCGACAGAACGCGTCATGACGCAAGCTGCACCGCATCGGCGTCGCGATCGAGGGCGCGGGCTGCGATAGCTTCGGCCACGTCCTCCGTGCGCACCTGGTCATCACCGCGAAGATCCGCGAGCGTCCGAGAGACACGCCGAATGCGCACGTAAGCGCGGGCACTCAATCCCATTCGGCTCATCGCCCGCTCGATCAGCCGCTTCGAGGCCGCACACAGCGAAGCTACGCGGTCGAGGTCGATTCCCGAAAGCTCGCCGTTGTAGGGTGTGGATGTCGCGCGTTCCACGAAGCGCGCCCGCTGTCTCTCGCGGGCAGCACTCACTCGCTGTCGGATCGCTGCGGAGGACTCTCCGAGTGTCTCGCCGGCGAGGTCATCGAGCGAGACAGGTGCGAGTCCAACGTGAAGATCGATGCGGTCGAGGATGGGACCGCTCAGGCGGGAGCGGTAGCGCGCTACCTTCTCGGCGGTGCACCGGCAGGCGCGCACGCCGGTCGTCCCGTGGTAGCCGCACGGGCAGGGGTTTACGGCGGCGACGAACAGCGGGCGCGAGGGAAAAGTTGCCGAGTAGCGGGCCCGCGCGATTGTCACCCGACCCTCTTCTAGCGGTTGGCGCATTCCGTCGATGACGTGCCGTTGAAATTCGAGCAATTCATCGAGAAATAAACAACCATGGTGGGCGAGTGTCATCTCGCCGGGGCGCACGGTGCTCCCGCCGCCCAAGAGCGCGGCCGCACTCACAGTGTGGTGTGGCGCACGGAACGGTCTCTGCTCGACGAGCCCGTGCGAGGCCGAGAGAAGCCCCGCTACCGAGTGGATGGCCGTCACTTCGAGCGCCTCGTCTTCGGTCATTGGCGGAAGAATCGACGGCAGCCGGCGCGCCAGCATCGTCTTGCCTGTGCCTGGTGGCCCGATCATCAACACATTGTGGTGACCCGCCGCGGCAACTTCGAGAGCACGTCGCGCCGCGAACTGTCCGCGAACTTCGGCGAAGTCCGCGGCGTCGGGGAGCGTCACACTCGCTTCGCGGGGGACGTCTTTTGCGTCGGGGAGCGTCTTGCCGCGAAAGTGCCCCGCGACCTCGAGGATGTGCTCCGCGACGTGGACCCGAAGTCCCGCAATCGACCGGGCTTCGGCCGCATTGGCGCGCGGCACGATGGCGCTCTTCCGTCGCTCACTCCCACGCCCGAGCAACGCGGGCAACACTCCGCGAACGCCGCTCACCTCGCCGCTTATCGAGAGCTCCCCGAGCATAATGACGCCTTCGAGCGCCTCTTTCGGAATAACGCCGAGTGCGCCGAGCACGGCACACGCGATGGCGACGTCAAAAGCGCTGCCGCTCTTTTTTAGATCGGCTGGCGCGAGGTTTACCGTGACGGCGTGTTCGTTCAGCTCGATGCCGAGATGCCGAAGCGCCGCCCGAACGCGCGTGCGACTCTCCCGCACGCAGGCCTCAGGCAGTCCGACGATGTTGAAGCAAGGTAAGCCGCGCGCGCAGTCGACTTCGACGCGCACCACGCTCGCGTCGAGGCCATTGAGCGCAACGGTCAGCGCGGCGGCTTGCCGCAACATGGAGTTATCGGTCATTGTGCCCGCAGCCATTGCGAGCTCCGTGCCAGCTCCAAAGCCGCGAAACCACGCGAGAGCGCAACGTCCGCACGTGGCGGCCGTTAACGGTGCCCTGGCGGTCCGCCACCCTCCGCCACCCTCCGCGCCGTCACGCGTCACCCGTCAGACGACCGGCATCACTCGATTCGCTTCGCGGGCTCCGGTCCCACAACTCATGGTGTTTTAGGCCTGCCCAAGCGAGCGTAAGTTCCTTCACCAGTGTATTCGGGACCTGCCGAGGTTGCGGTGATTGCGCTGGGCCAGTAGCCTTTTTCAAATGACCACCAGGCCGCGTCACGAGGGCGATGGCAGAAAAACCTCCGTCAAGACTCGCTCGGTGTTTTTCTTCGTGGTTGCCATTCCCGTGATAGCGGGCCTGGTCATGGGGTGGAGGCACCTCACGGGACTCAAGCCGACTGCTTTCGCCGACTATCCGAACGGCCCCGGGTCAAGCGAATCGTCCTCCCGAGAGACTTCACCGAACATCCGCTCGACTCCGATTCCACTTACGAACACGGAAGTCAGCGATCGGGTCGCCCGCGGCATCGTCGAGAGCATGCGAATGCAGGTCGAATATCTTGATGTCCTCGGCGAAGGTGAGCAGGGGTGGGATAGCGATCCGACTTATCACAAGACGAGAACCAACTGCATCCTCTGGCTGGAGTCGGTCATCGCCGACGTCTACGGCAAAACCGACGCGGACAAGATTCAGGTCATGAATCGCCTCCGCTACTACGGTGGTCACATCGGCTTCGGAATGCGGAAGCATTTCATCGACCATTGGATGACCCTCGAATCGGCGCCGTTCAAACAACACGTGCCCGCTGCTTGTCGGAGCCGGGTGCAAAAACACGAGGTCACGATCAACCCCGCGCTCTTCAAGGAGAGCGTCGGCTATGACTGTCCCCTGTATCGCGAAGCCGAGCGCTCCTTCTCGCTCGACTATCTGCCCCCGGACGAGTTTGTCTCCTGCGCGAGAAACTTCGAGCCTGGCTACTACGTCATTGTTGCGGTCGCGTCGGACGCTTACCTGAAGCGATACGGCCAGACCAGCGGTCCCATGGGTTACGTGCATTCGTTGTTTCTCGAAGTGGCACCCCAAGGTGAGCTCATCATGCATCACGCCTCCATCCTGTCCGGCACCGTGAAGCGCGACGATTTCCCGGATTACATCCGCCGAACGGCGACCTTCTACAACGGCTTCATGGCCTATCGTCTGGATCCTGCATGGGACTGGCGCGCGAATCCCGGGGTGCCCGAGCCGTTCCGCGCCGAGGCGGAGAAGGTCCTTGCCTGCGAACGGGACCTTGTCAACTCAGGGGTAAGGCGGGACCCGGCCAAGGACTTCAAGAAAAACGAGAGCCCCGCCGTCTCGCGTCCCTGATCGTTGGCGAGCGGCCGCGTACACGTTCCGCCCCCGTCACAACTTTCGCACGAGCTCACGCGCGAGTTGCACGACCCGTTGCAGCTCGGCCTTCAGCTGCTTGCGCACCTCGGGGCTATCGATCTCGGGGAGCTCCCATTTTTCGAGCTTGCCGCGCATTCCGAGGGCCTTCTGCACCATGCCGTAGCCGCGCATGTTACCCGTCACCTCGCGTCGCGGCTTGAGGTACGGTCGGCACAGCTCGGCGAAGTCGGCGTCGGTCATGGCCACGATCCCATTGTTGCGGAGCACCTTCTCGCGTGCTTTGGACGGTAGGCGCGCCACGCGGTAGATCTTCGCGGGCCCAAGCAGCTTGCTGCGCTCGTAGGCTCCCGGGGCGTCCCGCGCGAGCCGCGCCAGGTTGGTGAAGTTTCGCGCTGAGCTCGCCGAGATGTCCAGCGCATCGAGCCAGCGGTTGTAGCCGCGGGGGCTATCGAAGAGCGCCCGCCCTTCGTGAAGCACATCGCCGAGCTCTCGCGAGACGTCGACGAGGTAGCGATAGGTCTGGCCCTTGATCTCGCGAATGCGGGCGGTGAGCTTCAAAATGACCAGCTCCGAGGCCTGCACCTCCGCCGGCTGGTGCTCTATGCGCGCGAGCGCAGTCACAGCTTTGCTTCGTCGTGGCATTGCCAACCCCCCTACCTTCACGGTAGCAAAGCGCATTCAGCGTTGCAACTCCCCCCGGTCCACCGCGAACGCGCAATATCGTTGTTGGGCAGCGCCGACGTGCGCTTACTCGCGCTCGCGTCAAGGTCTTGAGTCGCTTCTCTGCGTGGTTCGCGGCGCTGCAAACGAGATTATAAAAACTGAAGCCATGAACAAGTCGGCGCCCACTCAAGACCCGTCAGGGCGCGGGCGGGCAGGGCCTTCTCAGCGCGGATTCGAATCCACGCGCCTTGGCTTGGGTGGCGTGTAAACTGCCGACCGTGCAGCGTTTTCTAAGTACTTTGTTGCTCGTGTTGTCGCTCGGGGGCTGCGTTCATCGCGATGAGGCGCTCGTCCTCGTGGGCGGCGTCGCGGTCCCTGCCGCGCGAATTGACTCGGCACCACTCGGGTTGCTCCCGTCGGGCGCACTCGCGATAGGTCGCCTCGATGGCCGCGCGCTTTTCGCGTCCGCACTTGGGGGCACAACGGCGGACATCGTGGCTCGCGTACTGCCGCTCGGCCGGGAGTCGAATTTCAGTGCGGCCCGTGATGTCCATCGGGTCTTCGGCGCAATTTACGCCATGCAAGGCGCGGACTTTTGCGCGGTCTTGCAAGGCAACTTCGACGTGCAGACGATCGCGCAAGCCGCGGCGCGCCGAGCGGCAACACCATCGGGTACCCCGCTCGTGCGCACGCCGTACGCGGGCTATTCGATTTATACGGTGGCGAACATCGGCTTCGCGGTGCTGACGCCTCACACGATCCTCTCGGGTGACGAGACGGGCATGCGTCGTGCGCTCGATCGGCTGCGCTCAGGTCGCCTCGAGCACGAGCTCGAACCTTGGATGGGCACCACGCTCGGCGATGCGAAGGCGGCTTTTGCGGTGGTCGCTTCCCTCGACAAAGAAGGTGTCATTCAGGCGGTCGCCGAGCGTGTCCCGTTCGTCCTGGGAGCGACGCGCGTGCGGCTGCTCGGCAATTTCGCGTCACCCGGGATCAACGCGGTCGGCACGGTCGACTACGCGGACGTTGACGCGGCGAGTCGCGGCGCGGCCGGTTTTGCTCAACTGCGCGAGCTTGCGGCGTTCGCTTCGTTCTTCGCCGCGTTCGGCGGGGCTCAGGCGCCGAAGCTCGAGGTGGAAGCACGCGAGCGTCAGCTGTCTTTCGCGGCGAGCGTGGATACGGCCTTCATGCAGTTTTTGCTCGGGACGCTGGGTCAAGCCTTGCGGCCGGCTACCTCGTCGTGGGTCGGCCGCTGAGCGCGCGTGCCGCGAGTCGCTCGCGCGCCGTCTTAACGCCAAAGATCGAGCCATCCGGCGCGAGGATGGGACCGAGCAGCACCGACGCGACGATGGTGGCTGCGAGCAGACTGGCTGTCGACGACGCATCGTCCGCGCTGCCCTGAAATTGCCACACGCGCTTCGTTCGGCCGACCAGCACATCGAAGCCCGCTCCGCCCATAGCGACCACTCCCGCGCGGGCCTGTTCGAGCACGGCCGCCGCCCGGTCGCTCGGCAGCGTTTGGATGCACACGGACCGCGCGGCTTCGCCTTCACGTGCGCCCACCTCGAGTCGTCCCGAGTCGAACCTGGGCCAACCGGAATCGTAGCGTTTCGTGGGCGTTGCAGCGAGGGTGGCGCCGAAGAAGCGCCGCGCTTGATGGTCCCACCGCTCGAGCGCGAACACGCTCGATGTTTCGGGCGCGAGGACGGCGTAGCCCTCGCGCCACGGCCAGGCTTCGAGGACTCCGAGGTGCCAGCCGTGCTCGTCGTAACTCGCGTTTGGTAGGACAGCTTCGACCATGGCGTTCGTAGGCTCAGTTCTCTGCGTGACGGCCAAGGCCGCCTGGCGCCGACCGGCGACCGACTCCGAGCCCGAGCGCGACCAGCACCGCGGCGTATGGAAGCATCTGAGCGAGGGTAATCGCCTTTGAGGCCTGACCGATGTCTTGCAGGACAAACTGCAGGGCTTCGAGGAAAGCGAACGCCACGCACGCGAGCGCCGCGCGGCCAGGGAGCCAGCCCGACAACACGACGGCGGCGAGTGCGATGAAACCTCGCCCCGCGCTCATGCCCGCTTCGAAGCGATGCTGGTCGAAGGCCAGATGGATGCCGCCGAGCGAGCCTATCGCTCCCGAAATGCAGAGCGCGAGCAGGCGCGTTCGGCCGACATCGATCCCGGCGGCGCGGGCGGCCGTGGGGTTTTCACCGACCGCTCGTATTCGAAGACCGAGGCGCGTTCGATTCAGCACGTAAGGGCTCGCGACCACGGCCGTGAAGGCGAGCCAGCTCAACGGATCGCAGAGGACGCGCGCCAGCACTTGCCACCCTTCGTTGCCGGTCGGTCCGATGCGAAACGCCGCAATCGACGGCGAATTCGAAGCGCTATCGTAGAGCGCCCGCAGCCCAAGTCGGGTCCCCGAATACGCGAGCAAGTTCCACGCGATGCCGCACACCACCGCATCGATGCGCGTGCGGTGGACGAGCGTGGCGTGAGCGGCGCTGAGGCACACGCCCATGATGATGCCGGCGCAAACGCCGACGACGGCGCTCCCCGAAGCGAGCGTGCCTACCACCGACGCGAAGGCGCTCGACAGCAAGATCGCCTCGAGCCCAATCTGGACGACGCCGGCGCGCTCAGCCCACACGCCCGCGACGGCGGCGCAGGCGTAAGGCGCTGCGATGCGAAGCGTCTCGCCAACGGTCGTCAGTGAAAACAGGCTCATGCGGCACCTCCTTTGTCTCGGGCGGGCTCGCTTGGCGCAGGCTCGACACGCGCGCTTGCGAACGCCGTTGCGCCCATCAAGAGAATGACCACCGCTTCGAGCACGCCCATCGCGTCGCGCGGTACACGCGCGTTGATGGCGAGACCCGCTTGCGCGAGCGTCCCGAAAAGGAGGGACGCTGCGACGAGCTGCACGGCGCCCCCGCGGCCGAGCATCGCCACAGCAATACCCGAGAAGCCGGCTCCGGCGCCGAGGCCGAGCTCGAAGTAGCCTTTGTAGCCGAGTACCGTGCCCATCACCGTGAGTCCGGCGAGCGCACCCGAGAGGAGCATCGCCTGCATGCGGCGCTTCGCGACGTCGATCCCTTGAGCCTCGCAGACGCTCGGGCTTTGAGCGATCCATTCGAACTCCCGCCCGATTCGCGAGCGGCGCAGCCACGCCTCGACGGCAAACGCGAGCACGACCACGAAGGGAAAGGCGAGACTCGCGGCGCTCCCATGAAACGAAGGCAGCCACGTATCGAGCCCGGCTGTCCGCGCGCCTGGCGCTATCGCGGCTGTGCGCACGCCGTCGACGCTGAGCGCCACCGTGAGGATCCACGGCAGAACTACGTCGGCGCAGCGATTGAGCATGATGGTCGTGATGATCTCGTGCACCCCGGCCTTCGCGCGCATCGCACCGGCGATCGAGGCGTATGCGGCTCCGACCGCAGCGGAGACCGCGAGCACCACCGGAACCGCTAAAAACCAAGGCACGTTGGCGCCAAGTTTCGTCGCGACCCAAGCACCGGCGAGACTCGCGATGGCGAGCTGCCCCTCGGTGCCGATGTTGAACAGGCCCGCGCGCAGGGCGACGCTGAACGCCATTCCCGTGAATAGGAGGGGCGTGGCTTTGAAGAGAACCTGCCCGACGCCGTATGGGGTTCCCCAGGTTCCCGCCCACACGCGTGCGAGGGTTTGCGGGGGCGCCTCCCCGAACGCAAAGCTCGCGAGGTTGAGGACCAGGAGCGCGCCGGCAAGCGCGAACACGACGCGTTGTTGGGAGGAGGAGAGGCCGCGCATCAGGCTACCGCCTCCTCGCGTCCGCTGCGGTCTGCGACCCCCAGCATTGCCCGACCAATGTCTTCATCCGAGGCGGTTGGTGGGAGTTCGGCGACGAGGCCTCCTTCACGTAAAACCACGATGCGATGGCACAGAGTCCGCAATTCGTTGAGATCCGCGCTGATCACCAGCACCCCGGCGCCCGCGGCCGCGATGCCGATTATGGCGTCGTGAAGGATTCGAGCCGTTCCGACGTCAACGCCGCGGGTTGGCTGGTCGAGCACGAGCGCCCGGGGTTGATGCGCCGCGTTCGTAGAAGGGTCGAGCGAATGCCGCGTTCGGTCGAAGGCGCGCGCCATCACGACCTTTTGCTGGTTGCCGCCGCTGAGCTCGCTCGCGAGCCGAGACGGAGAGCGAGGCTCGATGGCGAAGATGGCGAAACGCCGCTTTTGGATGAGCGCTTCATCCGCGAGTCCGAGGTCCCCCACCACGAGGTTGTCGCCTACGGTGGCGTCTAGCAAGAGCTCGTCGTGATGGCGATCGTCGAGCACGGTGATCAGTCCACGCGCCCGCGCCGCTCTAACGCGTGCCGCCGCGTCGTTGTGCCCCGCGAACGGCGACGTCGCATCGAGCAGGATGGTCCCGCGCTCGATGTCCAGGAGCCCCGCGAGCGCCGTGGCGAGCTCGCGTTGGCCGTTGCCTTCGATCCCCGCTATGCCCACGATCTCGCCTGTGTGCACGCGGAGCGACACGTTGTCGAGGCGCCTTGTCCCCACGCCTCGCACGGAAACATCGCGGAGCTCAAGTACCGCCGCCGCCCCTGGCGCGACGGGGGGCTTGGGCGCGCTCGCGGGCACGTCGCCACCCATCACCGCTCGGGTGAGGCGCAGGATGAGGGCCGACGGCTCCGGCTCGGGTTGCGATGACGCCTCCGCCGAAGCGTCCAACCTTCCGTGTCGTGGTGGGAGCTGCTCTCGCAAGACGCACTCGCCGCGCCGCATGGCCGTCACCTCGTCGGCGAAGCGTGAGACCTCGTCGAGTCGGTGGGTCACGACGGCGATCGTGTGGCCGCGTAAAGCGAGGCGCCGCAGGGTCCTGTAGAGCTCGGCAGCCTCGAGCGGCGAGAGGACGGCGGTGGGTTCGTCGAGCAGAATGGCGCGCGCCCCTCGGTAGAGGATCCGGAGGATCTCGAGGCGCTGTTTCTCGCCGACGCTCAGGTTCGCGACGCGGGCATCCAGGTCGAGATCGAGCCCGGAATCGGCGGCGAGGGCCTGGGCTTTCGCGCGGGCGGCATCAAAATCGAGCGCGCCTATCCAGTCGAGAAACCGCATTCCACCGAGGATGTTGCGCCGGATTGGCTCCGCCCCGAGCATCACGTTCTCAAGCGCGGTGAAGGGCTCGAGCAACATGAAGTGCTGATGGACCAAGCCGATCCCGCGCTCCATCGCCGCCCGCGGTGAACCCGCCGCAAGCACGTCGCCATCGATCGAGACGGCCCCCGCGCTTGGTCGGAGGAGGCCCGCGATGAGCTTCAGCACCGTCGACTTGCCAGCGCCGTTTTCGCCGATAACCGCGTGGATTCGTCCGGGCTCGAGCACCAGGTCGAGGGCGCGCACCGCGGTAAACTCACCGAAGCGGTGGCTGACGCCGTGGAGCTCGATGCGGGGCGCGGACGCAACGACCATGTGGTAAGAACCCGTGTGCCTCGGCCGTTTCCACCTGTCAAACCGCCCGCGCTATCCGAACAAGACGGCGCATCGTACCCGCGGCTCGTCCAGCTGATGCAGCGATTGCTCGCGCCTGACGGCTGCCCGTGGGATCGCGAGCAGACACTCGAGAGCATTCGCAAGTACGTGGTCGAAGAGGCGTGCGAGGTGGTCGACGCGATCGACAACGGAGACATGGCGGAGCTCCGCGAGGAACTGGGTGACCTGCTCTTGCAGGTGGTGTTCGTAGGTGAGCTCGCGCGCGCAAAAGGAGCCTTCGGTCCCGATGACGTCGTGGCCGCCATCACCGACAAACTCGTGCGACGCCACCCGCATGTCTTCGGTGACTTGACGATTGAAGGGGAGGGTGCCGCCGAGCGCGTGCTCGACAATTGGGAACGCATCAAGGCGGGCGAGCGCAAGGACAAGCCTGAGCGCCGCGGGGTACTCGATACGGTTCCTCGGGGCCTGCCCGCGCTCGTGCGCGCCCAGCGAATCGGCGAAAAAGCACGACGCGTCGGGTTCGATTGGCCTGACGCCGAAGGTCCACGCGCCAAGGTCGACGAGGAACTCGGCGAGTTCGATCGTGCCGTGAAAGACGGCAATTCCGATGAAATCGAAGCAGAGCTTGGCGACGCGCTCTACGCGATCGTCAACGTGGCACGCCACCACGGCGTTGACGCCGAGGCGGCCTTGCGGCGCACGATGCGCAAATTCGAGACGCGGTTCGCTCACGTCGAGAAGCGAGTCGATGAGGAGCACGGCGGCTTTGCCGAGAAGGGCAAGCTGCCGCTCGAGGTGCTGGACGCTTACTGGGACGAGGCCAAGCGCGCAGAGCGTTAGAGCCGGCTCGTTTACACTTTTCCGAGGCGCTCGAGCACGCCGCGGATCAACAGCGGCCACACGGCCGTAGCGTCGCAGTGGACCTCGGCGTACTTGCCGCCTTGGCTCTCCGGGACAAACTTCCCCCAGCTTACGCCCTCCGAATAGGTGCAGCCCGAGAGCCCTCCCCAATGCACGGGCTCCGGACACAGCCGGATCCCGTAGTGGAAGCGCGGCGGGGTGAGATCGAGGCCGAGCCGAACGTTAAGCAAATCGTAAAGGGGCCCTACTTGCTGCGCCCAGTTGCGCGGCACTCCTCCGCCGATCGTGAAGATGCCGAGTCGCTCCGCGCCACCGATGAAGCGCGCGTAACTCAGCAAATCACCGAATGGATTGTACGCCGGGACACGCTCGGGTGAGAACAACTCCTCGGGAGTGGCGCCCTTACCACCTTCGGCGAGCGCACGGCGGAGAGCCCACGTGGCGACGTCGAGGCCGACCTCGCAGTCGGTGAATGCCGGGATGTAGACCGGGATGTTGCGAGCGGCGGCGGCGCCGAGGATCGAGTCGTGATGGCCTGCGGCAAGCAAGGCTTCGCCGATTACCCGGCAGAATTTTTCGCTCGTCAGCGTCTCTTTCGGATCGAGCGTCTCGAGGACGCCGCGCACGAAGGTCTCGACCGAGTTGAGGTTCGACTCGAGCTCGAGCGTGTCGTAGACGCGGTTGTACCCTTTCTTGTACATCGTCTCGTCGTCGAGGGCGTTTGGCACCTTGAAGTGCTGAAGCCCGATGCCTTCGGAGAGCCCGTGCGACATCAGCGCGCCGGTCGAAACGATCGCGTCGACCATGCCATTTTGAATCATACGCACGATGACGAGGGACATCTTGCCTACGGTCATCGCGCCGGACAGCGTCATCACCGTCTTGCACTTCGCGTCGGTCGTCATCGCGTGAAGGACATCCGCGGCTTCGCCGAGTCGGCGCCCCGCGAACGAGGTTTGCGCCATCGCCTTCAACAGCAAATCCGCTGTGGTTGCGGTCAATGGGTCGAGTGAAGAGAGCGCCTCGAGGTCGCTGTCGCTGCCATCGTCGAGAGCCTCGAGCGAACGCTTGCCAAGATTGTCGTGCGGGTGATTCATCGCGGCGAAAACATCGCACCGAAGGCGCGTGATTCCAAGTTTCGAGTCGCATGCGACCCGTGGATGTTCATCCGGAAACTCGCTCCCTTAGCGCAGCCGTAAAGAGAGCGAGAGGACCACCGCGGCGAGCGCGAGTCGGTAGAGGGCGAACGGGACGAGCCCAACCCGCGCGACGTAGCGGAGAAAGACCGAAATCACGAGCCAGGTGACGCCAAACGACACGAGCGTGCCGACCGCTAGCGCGACGGCGCCGCCTTGCATCTCAAGGACGCCGCGACCGCCCTTCATCAAAGCGTAGAGCGTGGCGGCGCCGAGGGTCGGGAGTGCAAGTAGGAACGAGAACTCCGCGGCGGTACGCGTATCGAGACGGCACAGTTGCCCGCCGACGATGGTCGTCATGGAGCGTGAGGCCCCCGGCCACAACGAGAAGCTCTGGCAGATCCCGATGACGAATGCGTGGCGCAAGGTCACGTGCTCGATGCCCGCTTTGCCCGGGTGGGTTCGCTGCCATCGCTCGACGAGCAGCATCGCGAGGGCACCGACTCCGAGGGCCCACGCCACGGGTGTCGGGCCAAACAGGCGCGCCTTGATCCAGTCGTGGAGCAGGAGGCCTAGGATGGCCGAGGGGAGGAAAGCTACGCCGAGTGCGGCCGCGAGACGGAGGCTCTCTTGACGGCGAGCGAGCAGGCCGCGTGCGTGCTCGCTAAGTTGCCCGCGAAAGTAGAGGGCGATGGCGAGGACCGCCCCGAGCTGAATCACGATGTTAAGTGTTTTCGCAGCTTCGGCGTGATCTCCGAGCAGCGCGTCCAGCAGGATGAGATGCCCCGTCGACGAGACGGGCAAGAGCTCCGTCAGTCCTTCGACGAGGCCCAAGAGCAGCGCGTGGTAAAGAGGCATTCGGGCTCGCGGTCCTTCACCACGTTCCGTCGACGCGGCGCATGAACTCGTAAGGGTAGCCAAGCTCGAACGCGCTCGCGCCATCCAGGCGTTTCATCTGCTCGGCCGTAAGTTCGAGGTCCGCGGCTCCAAGGTTTTCGTCGAGTTGCTCGACGCTCCGCGCTCCAAATATGACCGACGTGACTGCGGGTTTTGCGAGCAACCACGCGAGCGCGACTTGACTCGCCGGACGGCCGAGCTCGGCTGCGATGGCAACCAGGGCATCGACGATGGCCCAGTTCTGCTCGCGTTTGTCGAAGCCATCGTAGCGGTCTTTCCACTTCGCCATGCGGCTGCCGGTCGGCGCGGCCTGCCCCTTGCGGTACTTGCCCGTGAGCAGGCCTCCCGCGAGCGGCGACCAGGGCAGGATCCCGAGGCCGTGCGCAAGGCAGGCGGGGACGTGCTCGCGCTCGATGTCGCGGCAGGCGAGGTGGTATTGCGCCTGCAATGTCGCGAACGCCGACAGGTGCGCTTGCCGCGCGGTGAAGAGGGAGCCGACGAGCCGGTAGGCGGCGTAGTTCGAGCAGCCGATGTAGACGAGTTTACCGGCGCGAATCGCGTCATCGAGCGCGCGGAGGATCTCGTCGTCCTGCGTGACCGCATCTTGCATGTGGATTTGGTAGAGGTCGATGCGGTCGGTGCCGAGGCGGGTGAGGCTTGCGTCGATGGAACGCATGATGCGCATTCGAGAGGCTCCGGTACCGTTCGGCCCATCCTCCATGCGGAAGCGCATCTTGGTCGCGACGACGACGTTATCTCGCTTGCCGCTTGCTCCGAGCCAGCGTCCCAGAACGCGCTCGCTGAGGCCGTCCTGTCCGTAGACATCGGCGGTGTCGACGAAGTTGATGCCGGCCTCGATCGCGCGGTCGAGTACCCGACATGCGTCGCTCTCGGCAGAGCCGACTTGATGCATGAAGCTCTTGTCGTCCGCTTCGCCGAAGGTCATCGCTCCGAGGCACAGCGTCGAGACGCGCACCCCTGTGTTGCCGAGCTGCCGGTACTGCATCCTGCGGAGCTAGCGTGAACTGGGTCCGCGCCGCAAGCCGGAACGCCGAGCGATGAGCAGCGTGGCGAGAAGCCCGAGCGCGATGCCGCCGACGGGGCGATGGCGACCTGGGTTTCGGCCCAGCGGGTCCGCTGCCGCTGCGTCCCAGCGAGCTCCGTGGGCAATCGAACAACCGGGTTCTTCGGCCACGAGCTGGCACGCGTCCGAGAAGCCTCCGTGGGGCGTCGGCTCGCACGTCGCGACGCGATTCGGCGGATAAATGGTGCACACGCCCGCGACGTCGTCTTCTTCAACCGTACGCAAATCGCTCGTTCCAGGGTCGTACGTTGCGTTCATCGTCGCATCGAAGTCGAGCGAGTGGTCGAGGCCGATGAAGTGACCGAACTCGTGCGTTAGAATCGATTCGAGGTCGTAGACCACCGTCGCGTCTCCGGTGGTGATCTCGTTGTAGGCGTGGTTCACCTCGATGTCGGCATCGAGGATCTCGCCCGTCACCGCATCGAACGTAACGGTGGTTTTCGCGAGGGTATTGTCGGCCCCCTTGTAGTTCCACTTTGCGTCCTGAAAGAGGACGATGTTCGCGTTGCCGCCCGTCAGGTTGTACTCCGCCGTGTGGCAGGTGCTCGCCGGTTGCGCGACGAACGCGATGCTCGCTTCGCCTTGGGGGCAGGCGAGCGAACTCCAGCTCGCGATCGAGCGTATCGCGAGCGCCTCGAACTCGCTGAAGGGGATGTGTTCGCTCGATTGGTGACTGAGCGCGAAGCCGACGCACAGCGATGGCCAAAAGAGGGGTGCACCGAGCGTCTTGCAGTTGTCATCGTCCCGCCCGCACTCCCCGGCGCAGCTCGTGCTGCGGCAAAAAGCCGACGCGGTCGTGGTCGCCCCGAGGATCGCTACGGCGAGAAGGGGCGCCCATCGTTTCATCGTGCAAGAGGATAGCAGGCGGCAGACGGCGCGTCAGGCGAAGAGGCCCAGGGGAGGCTCGTACGCACAAAACGAACCGGGCCCCGATTTCTCGAGGCCCGCTTGAAGCCGACGGGATGGGACTCGCCGTGGCTCGTGCACCCGACCGCTCCGGTCAGGTGGTTCTCATCGCCGACTCGCTCAGTTGCAATTGCAGGCCGGGTCGGCCTTCGCTTCGTCGACGCAGGTCACGTCCCATTTGTTGTCGCAGCAGAACGGATCAGCTTTGCAGACCGCCGCCGCGCATGGCCCGCAGCTCGTCTCGAGTGCGACGCCCTCTTCGCAGGTCGTGTGCGCTGCGCAAGCTCCGCCGCTGCAGATGTTCTTGCAATACTTGTCGGCTTCGACAACGCACTGCGCATCCCAAGTCATGTCGCAGCAATAGCTGTCGTTCTTGCAAACTTCTGCCGAGCAGGTGTCGCAGCTCGTGTTCAGCGGGCCGCCTTCATCGCAGACATCGTGGTCGCACATGCCGCTGCCGCCGCCGCCGCCGCTCTGGCCGCACGACTGGGTCGGATTGGCGCAGGGCAAGCAGGCACCGAAGCCGCCGACGACTTGCTGGCAGTAGAAATTGAGCTGCGGCTCGTTGTCCTTACCCCACAGCGTCTGAACGAGGATGACACCGGCGAGGGTGGCGATCGCGTCACCCTTGAAGAGGTCGAGGATCAGCGGGTTTAACGCGATGGGCTTGCAGTCCGTGTCTTCCTTGCAGGGAACGCAGATGCCGCAGGAGATGTTCTCGTTGATTTTGACCTTGGCGCAGATCGGCTCTTCGTACGTTACGTACGCGTCTTTGATCGTGATCTCTTTGATGCCGACGTCGATGGTGTCGCTGCCGACGAGGTCACGGATGAGCTTGCCGACGTTGAGCTGAATGCCGGCCTTCGCCTGCTCGCAGTCGTTGTCCGTCGAGCAGGTCTGGGTGTACTCGTCGAACGGCGGGGGCAGAATGACGACGTTGCTGCCGAGGTCCGAGCAGCCGTTGGCCGGCGGTGCGCAGAAACCGTGGGTTTTGTCGTTGACGGGGAACTTGCAGTCCCACTTCGTCATCGCCTTGGGGTCGCCGCAGAATTGGCAGTCTTCCTTGACGGTGCAGCTGCCGGCGTTGTCACCGGGGAGGCCGCAGGGCGGGGTACACACGCCTTCGACGCATTGCTCGCCTTTGGCTTCGTCGCACTTGAAAGTGTCCGAGCACTGCGCGCACTTGTGGTTGTTGCACGCGTGGGCTTCGTTGCCGGGGCCGCCGCACTTGCCGCACTCATTGTCGCTGTTGCAGCTCTTCGGGCACTTCGGCGAGCAGTCACCGTTTATGCAGATGTCGCTCGCGAGGCAATGTTGCGTGTTGGTGTCGGTGCAGGCTTCGCACTTCTTGGTCTTCGTGTCGCAGACCTGGTGCTGCGGGTCGCACGCCTTGCAGTCGGCGTTCTTCGCGCACGTGATGGTCGGATTGCCCTTCGCGTCCGTCGCGCAGCTTGCCGAATCCGGCGCGCAGAGTCCGAACGAGGAGCACTTCTCGCCGGGCTTGCAGCCTTCATTGGTCGCCGGGTCGCAGGCCACGCATCGGTTTTCCGATTCGAGGCACTGCGTGCGTCCATCCGCGCAGCCGTCGCATTGGTTATCGGCGGTACAGCTGTTGAGAAGACACACCCCCGTGTTCGCTCCGGAGCCGGACGATGTCGCCGACGGAACGGTGGTGGTGTCGTCCGAACCGCATGCCGCGAGGGTCATGGGTACAGCAAGTCCGAGAAGCGCGGTTGCGAATAGAAGGGTTCTTAAATTTGAGGCCACGGCAAACATCCTCCAGGCAAAAGGCGAAACGCTCGAGTCGAGCGAAAGTAAGCTGAAATCATACCGAGAACGCTGACTCGTGCCAAGCGTTCAACGATTCCCGTACCACAGTCCCGGTCGGCCCGTGAGTCGTTTCACTTCAAAGATGACCGTACTCTACCGCGGCTTTTACGCGCTGCCGCGGCTTTTACGGGCTTCATGCATCCGTGTGAAAAGCTCGCGCCCGACAACCCAGCCTACTTGCGGCCGCCGAATGGATCGTCGTCCGGGGGCGGGCGGGGCGGCTGCACGGGGCTCGACGTGGTTCTCGCGGCGCCGGCGAAGGGCGTGGTCCTCGGCGGCGCCAGAACCGGCGCAATGGCACTCGCGCTCGCCGCTACGCTCGCGGAGGGTGGGGGGGTTGCGGTCGCGGGGAGGGGGCTTGCCGTGGGCGTTGTGGCGCCGTCGGACTCGAGGGCGGCGCTCGGAGGCGCGTCTTGCTGCAGGGGCGGCGGTTGCTTCAAGAAAAAATAGGCTGCGAGCGCGCCTGCAAACCCGACCCCAATTCCGACCGCGATCCCCGTACGACCCGAACCTGCGGGGGGCGCCGAGGGCGATTCACTGCCCCGGGTGTTCGAGAGCCCCCCTTGCGTCGCCGTCATCGCTCGGTCGTCGCCGATCGAGGGTGCTGACGGAGCGACGAGCGCGCGGGTCGTTTCGTCGAGGGGCTTCAAGTGCTCGGCGCGAAGCCGAAAACCCGCAGGCAAAAGCGCTTCGACCGCGACGAGCATCTCCGTCGCCGATTGGAAGCGGTCGTCGCGATGCGTTCGGAGGGCTCGATGCGCGAGCTCGGCGACCTCGGGAGCGACCCAGGGGGCGAAGCGTTGAAGTGGCGGCACGGGGCCCGTGCAAATCGACATGATGAGGTCACCGAATGCGTCGATGTCCTGGTAAGGCGCGCGGCCACAGAGCATGCGGTAGAGAACGACACCGACCGAATAGATGTCGCTCCGAGCGTCGATGTCGTGTTTGCCACGGGCCTGCTCGGGCGACATGTAGAGCGGTGAGCCCATGACGGCGCCGGTGCGCGTCAGCGTCGCATCGCTACCCTGCGCCGGGATCAGATCTCCGCGGATTTTTGCGATGCCGAAGTCGAGGACCTTGACGGTGACGTCACCGTCTTCCTCGTCGCACAAGAAGAGATTTGCCGGTTTGATGTCGCGGTGGATGATGCCCGCTTCGTGAGCCTTCTGGAGTCCGCGACAGGCCTGCACGATCACCGCAAGTGCAACGCTCGGTGGGACCGGACCCGTGACCGCTAGGAGCTCCGAGACATCTTTGCCTCGCATGAGCTCCATCACCATGTAGGGATGGCCTTCGTCATCGGTCCCGGTGTCGAAGACCTGGCAGATATGACGCGTTTCGATGCCCCCGGCGAGCCGCGCCTCACGCTGAAACCGCGCGACCTGACCTTCCTTTTTGGCGAGGTTGTCGGAGTTGATCACCTTGACAGCCACGCGCCGCCCAACCCCGATGTTGACCGCTTCGTACACCGCGCCCATCCCGCCCTCGCCGATGGCGCGCAGGATTTCATACTTGCCGTTGAGGGTCTTACCGATCACGTGCGCGGATATTAGTTGGAATCGGGCCGCGAAGCCAATGCCGCGAGCCGTGAGCTAGAATTGAGTCTTGGCGAGCACGGCCAGCAGCACGAGCAGCGCCAACACGAGGAGCACCGGGCCGACGCGCGAGTTTTTGGAGCTCGCGTGTTTCGGTGGGTCAGCACCTTGAGACGTGCGGGCGGCAGCGATGGCGTCGCGGCTACTCCTCGGCGCCGGTGGAATGGCGCTGCCTACATCGTATCCCGCCTTGCGTGCCGCCGCGACCATTTGCCCGTACGCGTCGGCGGCGCTGGCCGGCTGTTCCGAGACGACCAACAGGGAATGAACCGTTTCGTCGAAGTGAGGGCCGAGCTCCGGGCGCACGTCCGAGACGCGCGGAGGCTCGTCCGAACCGTCGTCGGGGAAGGCCTCTCCGCTCAGCGCCTCGAAACAAAGTGAGCCGATCGCCCGAAGGTCGCGCGAGGCGTCGAATGCTGGGTACGCGCTACCATCGCGAGCGACCGGACCGCTTCGCGAGCGTCCGCCATCGAGGAGGGCTGCGCTGCCAAGTCCGAGCAGCCTCGCACGCATCCGACCGTCGGAGTCGTTGCTGATGCACACGCTCGCCGGCGTCAAATCACCGTGAAAAATGCCGTGTTTATGGGCGGCTTCCAGGCTACGGCAAACCCCGCGCAGCATCGACAAGAGCTCAGCCGGCTCCAGCGGATGCTCCTCGAGGAGCTGAGCGAGCGTGCGATTTTCGGCGAGAGCGTATGCGATCCACGCGCCCCCGTCCTCAAAGCGTCCAGACCCGACGACTGGCGCGATGTGACGCCGGTCGTGCTTCCAAACGGCGGTCGACGTGGCGACGAACGCGTTCCACAGCTCGGTGGTTCCGGCCACTTCGGCCCGTACGATCCGCAGCGCGCAAGGGAGGGCATCGCGCGTTCGAAACGCGGCGTATTGTGTGCCGAGCCGGCTCTCTGCGATAAGCCCGCGCAACACGAAATCACCAACGCTGTCGCCAGGTTTCGGCTCGGGGGGAGGCGCTTTGAGGGGACGAGCCATAAGTGCATTCCGAAAAGAATCGACGCAGCTAGCGTACTTCTACCGATCGGTTGGAACAAGACCCGACGTCCGTCCGGTCTCGCTTGACATCGCGGCCGTGACCACCGACATCGATGCAATGTCGAAGCAGTTGATTTGGGCGGTGGCGGGCGTCGCGTTTTCGTGTGCGGGTCAGGCTCCCGTCGAGGAAGCGCCGCACGTGCCCGCAGCACCCCAAGTGACGGCCGCAGCCACGGCCGCGGCGACCGCCGAACCCGTGCCTGAACCTGTACCCGAGCCCGTCGCCACCGCCGAAGCCGCCCCCGGAAAAAATGTCGCTCCGCCGCCATCCGGGCGCCCGGCGATCCTCGTAGGTCCGCAGAAAAAGATCCTCAGCACGTTTGGCTCGACCCCCGCGTCCGTCCTGAAGTTGAAAACTTCGGCCGGCGACTTCACCCTCAAGCTGAATGAATACGCTCTGCGCACAGGTACGAACATCCTGTTCGAGGTCGGTGCGAAGGTACAAAAGGGCAAAGCGACCCTCCTCGGTGAGATGGTGCACATCACGACGCAGGTCGGCGACAGCAGCCGCCTCAGCGAGGTCGAGGCGTACGCGGCTCCGTTCATCGTTATCGTGCCCAGCAAGAAAACCGTCAACCTCGCCGTAGGGACGATGCAGCTCGATGATGGCGGACAGGAGACGATGAAAGTCAACGACTGGCGCGTGGTTGGGCCGACGCGTTTCGACGAAGGTCTTGGCCAAGTGGTCTTCGAGCTCGACCGCATCGGTCCATCGGTGATGCACGCGACCCTTTCCCCGCCGAGCGAGAAACCGGCCACCGGAACGACGGGTTTGTGAGCATCGCCATTGCACCCCGCCGTTAGTCGTGGGAAACCGCGGCCGGAGAATTGAGCGATGACCGAAGAGAGCAAGCTGACTGGTGATTCGAGCCGTCCGAACACGTTCGGTCGCTCACTTCAGTTTGGGGTAGTCGGACTCGGCCAGTGCGGCGGAAATTTCGCTGAGGCGTTCGCGGCGATGGGCTATCCCGCACTCGCGATCAACATCTCGCAGGCCGACCTTCGAGGCCTCCGGACTCTCACTGATTCGCAAAAGCTCGTCATCGGTGATGACGGATTTTACGGCGCGGGCGGCTCACTGTCGATTGGCGGGGAGGCTCTGCGGGCGTCCCAGGGGCGCATCGAGGAAGCGGCAGTCGCTCACCTCGATGACGTCGAAATCGTCATTGCCGTCGGCGCGCTCGGCGGCGGGACCGGCGGCAATCTGGCCGAGCTCGTCAATTTGCTTTCTGCCCAGGAATTCCCGGTGATCGCCATCGGCGTCTTGCCATCGGCGAGCGAAGGCCATCGCACCAAGACGAACGCGCTTTGGGCATTGAATGAGCTCGTCGACAGTGCCGCCGAAGCGATCCTCCTCGTCGACAACGACAAGCTCTTTTCCGCCCACGGTAGTTCGAGCGCGGTCCGCTTCATGCAGGATTGCAACGTCACGTTCGTCAAGGCGTTCGACGCTCTCAATCGCCTCGCCGGAAACGATTCGATGCGCCCCATTCGCACGTTCGATCCGAACGATCTCCGTCAGGTGCTGCGGTTTGGCGGCGTTACCGTTTTCGGCTCGCAGCCCATCGATGGCGATCTGACGCGCGAGGCGCTCCTGTCCGCCTATGTCGACGTGCTCAACAAGAATGGCCTGCTCGCAGGCGGCTTCGAGAGTCACGACGCGGTGATGATAGCGTCGGTCGTTGTCGCGAACGAAGCGACTTTGTCGGACGTTCCCGCGGCCGTGTTCGACGACTACCTCCGTGACGTCAAGCAGCTCACGTTCGGAGCGGCGCACCGTACGGGCCTTTACATCGGTGAAGGCCAGACGATGCTTCACGTGATGGTCGCCGGGCTTCCGTTGCCTTCGCGAGCCGGCGAAATGCTCGGTGAAACGACCGCGGAAACGATGGCGTTCGGCGACAAGAAGCTGGCGGCACGCAGCAAGCTGAAGAAACTCGACCTGAGTGGACTCGGCATTGTGGCCATTCCGCTGGTCCCGAGCGACCCGGGCGCCCTCGCTCCGCCGGCGGTCGACGTCTCGGACGAAGTCGAAGAATTGGGCACCGGTACCGCAACGCTCGGCCTAGCCTAGCGGTTCGCGCCTGCGCGACGGCCGTTACTCGGCTGAGTTTCGGCCGGTCAAGGCGACGCCGAGTCGAGCCGCGGCGCGGCCGAGCCGCGATTTCGGTCGAATGCGGCCTTGCTCAGCATAATGCGCCACGTAACGCCACTCGGTGAGCGCGGCGTCGTGGTTGTTCGCGCCGACTTCCAGCCACGCGCGGCAGAGATAGACGAGCATCAATCGCTCGGGCAGAAGCGTGCCGTGGAGGAGTTCTTCGGCCCGACGAACCCCGCGTACGGCACGTTGGGGCTCCCCACGCTCGAGGAGAGAGAGTGCCCAGAGGGAAAGGTTGACGGCTTCGATTTCAGCTGAGCCGAGCTCGCGCGCCCGAGCAGCAGCTCGCTCAAGCGTGCGGTGGGCCACCTGTGGATCGCGTCGTCCTTGGAGCTCGCCGAGCCAGGCCATCGCGTGCGTCTGCTGCAAGCGGCTGCCGATCTCTCCGAACATAACGTGCGCCGTCTCGAAACATCGCGCGGCGCGTTCGTCGTCCGAGCGTTGTTCGTCCGCGCGTTCCGCGAGCGTTTCACCCCACAACATCAGCGCCTCCGCCTCGAGCACACGGTGGCCATCGACGCGATGATGCGCCGTTGCATGCTCGAACGCGGCGTCTGCTTCATCGAGTCGTCCGAGTACGAGCGAGAGCGCGCCTAGGATGTGCATGGCCATTCCGGAGGCTGGCCCGCTATTGCCGGCGAGCTGCATCGCGGCGACGCACGCGCGGTGCGCATCGTGGGTATTGCCCGCGTGGAGCGCCGTGAAGCCGAGCTCCGCGAATGCGATGCTCTCGCCGGCCGCGTCGCCGAGTCCGCTCGCGATGCTGCGTGCCGCGTCGAACGCCGCCCAAGCGCGATCGGCGTGCTGCGCGAGGCGAAGGCAGCGGCCGCGCTCAAGTTCGAGCGCGTAGCGTGTGTGGGGCGCGAGCATGGGATGCGCGAGCGCTTCGTCGAGGGTTGCGACCGCTGCGCTTGGGAGCCGTTCCAACCGCAGCAAGGTGGCGAGGGCCGTAGCCAGCGCAGCGGCGGTTGCGTGCTCGTCGTACTGGGTCGCCCATGCGAGCGCCGCGCGTAGGTTCGAGGCCTCGAGGGCGAGGCGCGTACGGCGTACGAGGCCTCCGCATTGCTTCAGCGGCGCGAGCGCGGCCGATTCGCCGAGCGCCGCGAAATACGCCGCGTGCCTGGCCGAAGCGCCTTGGGCTTCGGGATCGAGCGCGCTCGCTGGGTCCGCGAGGAGTTGCGCCGCGTGCCTCGCGAGCGCCGGAGCCATTCGGTAGCGACTCTCACCGACGAGCGGTTCTTCGTGGACCATGAGGCCGCGATCGACGAAGTCGAGCACCACCTCGTACGGGCGCTGGATCACACGCCACTCGCCATCGACGACGGCTTCGGCCCCATCGAGTGTGACACCGTCACGAAACACCGAGAGCTGCGCGAGTGTGCTGCGCTCGGCGAAGCTCAGCTGTTTTACCAGCCAGCGAATTGTCGACGTCAGCGTACTCTCTGAATCGATGCGTGCCGTGCCTTGGGGACGCGCGAGCTCAGCGCCAAGGCTCGCGCTGAGCTCTTTCAACCGGAGCTCAATCGCCATGCCCGCGCCGAGGTGAAGACCGAGGGGAACGCCGCCGAACCGCATCGCGAACTTCGCGAGCTCGGGCGTGAGTTCTTCGTCGCCGAGAATGCTGGCGTCGCGTCGCAGGGCGCGCACGACGAAGAGCGCGGTGGCCGGGTGCTGCAGCAGCTCACGGAAGTTCGAAAACTGCGCAACAGGTTGGGGAAGCGGGTCGAGGTCGAGTGGGGTTTCACCGGGTACACCGAGCCGGTCGCGCGCCGTCAGGATAAACACGGCTTCGGGCGCGGCTGCGAGCCACGATGGCAACGCTCGAGCGAGCTCCTCACGGCAGCCGTCGACGGCATCGATCAGGACCACGACGCGCCCGAGCGCGCGCAATGCGCGGGCGATGTCGGGCACCGCGGGTTCTCCACTGCCGTCCATGCTGAGACCCGCCGCAAGTTCGAGCCAGCACCACGGTTCGCCTTCGACTTCATCGAGCCAACATGCGACGCGCGGCAGCCCATGTTGGTCATGCCACCGGCGCGCGGCCTCGCGGGCGAGCCGGGTTTTGCCGATCCCCGACGGCCCCGTGAGCGTGATTACCCGTGCACCGCTGGCGAAGAGAGCGTCGAGCCGAGCGTTTTCGTCGTCGCGCCCGACGAGCGGCAGCGGCTCCCGCGCGCTTCCAAGCGGAACCGTTCGGGCCATCGTCTCGCGCGTCATGGTGGAGGCGGTCAAGTCGCCTTCCATGCGGCGTGTGCGCCCGTTCCGCGTACTGATGGCTGCATCGACGAGCACTTCGCGCAGGTGCTCCATCATCGATTCGGCGGACGGAAAGCGCTCGTCGGGGTTGAGCCTGACGGCGCGTGCGAACCATGCGTCGAAGCCTCGCGGCACCGCCGCTAATCCGGAGGGGATGGGCGCTTCGCCTGACGCGATCTGCGTGAACACCTGCGCGAGCGCGCGGCCTCGAAACGGTTTGACCCCGCAAAGACACTCGAACGCGATCACTCCGAGAGACCACAAGTCGGCGCGGTGATCGACGTTTGGTAAGGCCCGCGCTTGTTCCGGGGACATGTAGTACGGGGTCCCAAGAAGCGCCCCGGTGCGGGTCTGGATATCGACCGTCGCGAGGGACAAGCCAAAGCTTTTGACGAGACCGAAATCGAGGACTTTCGCTACATTTTCCTCACCGAGGCCTCGCCGCGAGAGGAAGATATTCCCTGGCTTCAGGTCACGGTGGATGATGCCGGTGCGGTGGGCGAGTTCGACGGCGGCGGTGATGTGGTTGAAGAGACGCACGGTCTCTTCGACGTCCAGCTTTTTGCACCGCTTGAGCCGTGTGGCGAGCGACTCGCCGCGCAGCAGCTCCATCGCGATGTAGATGATCTCACCGTCGCTGCCGTGGTCGTGGAGGGCGACGACATGCGGGCTTTTCAACGTCATCAGCGCCCGCGCCTCGCGGGAAAACCGCCCGATAGCGAGCTCGCGATGCTCCATCGAGCCTTCGAGGCGCTCTGGCAGCATGATCTTGAGGGCGACCTCGCGCGACGTCGCCCGTGAGGAGGGCATCGGGCGCGATGAGGCCGTGCCCGAAGACCCGGAATCGGAACTCGGTGGTGAGGCAGCCTCGTCGGTGGCGCGCCACACCGATCCCATGCCGCCTTTGCCAACTTCGGCAATCAGCCGGTAACGTCCGGCGACGAGTCGTCCGGCCTCGATCGGCCGCTCATCCTCCTCTTCGGTCGCCTCCGTCACGCTTACGTTCGTACCACCTCCGAGCCTCGGCCGGGCGAGGTTGCGCGGTCGGGCGGTTGCGAAAGCGAGCCTCGGACTGCATGGATGCTAGGCTCGCTCCCGGTGCGCATCGAGCCCGGGCGGATGATCGGAGAGAGCCTGCGGCTGTCACGCCTGCTGGGGCGCGGCGCGATGGGCAGCGTCTGGGTCGCCGAGCACACAGGCTTGCGCTCGCAGGTGGCCGTGAAGTTCATGGCGCAGGCGATGCTCGACGACCCTGTGAGCCTGATGCGGTTCCAGCAGGAAGCGACGGCCGCGGCCGAGATTCGCAGTCCGCATGTGGTCCGCGTATTCGACCATGGGACCACCGAGGACGGCGTTCCGTATATCGTGATGGAACTGCTGGAGGGCGAGAGCCTCGACCAGCGAATCCGAAGGCAGGGCGGGCTCGAGCTGTCCGAGGCCGCGTCGGTGGTGCGGCAGGTCAGCCGAGCGCTCGCGAAGGCCCATGAACGCGGCATTTTTCATCGCGACATCAAGCCCGCGAACATCTTCCTCGCGACTGACGACGAGCTGTTCGTCAAAGTCGTCGACTTCGGTGTGGCGAAGTTCTCTGGCCCAGAAGCGCTGGAGATGACCGCACAAGGCAACATGGTCGGCACCCCGGCGTACATGAGCCCCGAGCAGCTGTTCCACGGTCGGTCCGTCGATCATCGAGGCGACTTGTGGTCACTTGGCGTCGTTGCGTATCAGGTGATCACCGGGACCCGGCCGTTCGATGGCTTGACGCTCGGCGAGCTCTGCGTCGCGATCAAACGCGGAACCTTCGTGCCGGCGAGCACGTTGCGGCGCGGCGTCTCCTCCGAGTTGGACGCGTGGTTCGACAAGGCGTTCGCGAGGGATATCGCCGAGCGGTTTCAGACGGCCCGCGAGCTGTCCGCCGCTCTCGACGCGGCCACGGGCCAGGTCTCGACATCGACCCCGAGTCTCGCAGGTCCGGGCGCGGTTCCGGCCACGTTCCCTGGGGGCATCGCCGTGACGACGCCGACCTCGACCGCGGGCGTTCGCCGAGCCGCCATGGTCGGAGCGCTCGCGGCCGTCGCCGTCTCCGTCGCAGCTGTTGTGGGCCTGATCGGGCGGTCCGAACCCCGGACTGGGAGTCCGCCAGTTGTCGCGCTTACGTCGCTCTCCGAGGCTTCCGCGCCGCCTGACGGAGCGCCGGCCGCGACGGCGGAGGAGCCCGCGGTGCTCGATGCTGCTGCTTCCGCGGTTCCCGTTTCAGCATCGGTAACGCCACAAACGCGACAGCCGGCGCCTCCGGCTTCGGTGAGCGCCGCGCCAACGCGACCCGCCCCACCGGTCGGTGGTGCGACCTCCGGGGGCCCGGGCGAATCGGACGAGCGAAGCCTCCGCGCCGCCGAACAACTCGGCATTTGACCGGCCCCGGCGTGCGCTCGCGCGGTGCGAGCCTGCCCGAGCGCCTTAGAATCGACGCCACTCGGCTTTGGTGTACGCTGGTCACTGAAATGGCGGCGCGCGGATTCCTGCGACTTGTGCTTGTCCTCGCGTGCTTGGGAGCGTCTCTGCGGCCCGCCGTCGCACACGCCGAGACGCCAGCCGAACGAAACCTCGCCCGCAAGCTAGCCGGGGAGGCGCTCGACCTCTTCAAGGCCGCAGACTACGCGGCCGCGCTGTTGAAATTCTCGAAGGCGGACGGCCTCGTTTCAGCCCCGACGCTCAAGGTGCGGATCGCGCGGTGCCTCGATAAGTTGGGACGCATGCACGAGGCTGCGGGGCGTTATCGGGAGGTGATCGCCCTCGAATTGAAGCCGTATTCACCATCGGTGCATGTCGAGGCGCGAAGCGAGGCCGTGGCTGAGTTGGCGAAGCTGAACGTGGCTATGCCTCGGCTCACGGTGCTGCTCTCCGGGTCGTTGCACGCGGGTGCCGTGGTCTCCGTCGACGGTGAGCCGCTCGGTTCCGCGCTCGGGCAGGAACAGCTGCTCGACCCGGGATTTCACTCCGTGTCGGTGGCGGTCGGTACGCGCCACATCGACAAGGGGGTCACGCTCGAACGCGGCAAGTCGGAAAAATTGCTCCTCGGCGTGCCACCGGGCGCGCTCGATGGTTCCGACGAAGGCCTCGGCGACGGCGATAGCGGCGGCCATAGCGATGCCGTGTCGACGCCAACGCTTCGCACCGCGGGATGGGCGCTCGCGGGTGTAGGCGGCGCCGGCCTCGTCGTTGGCGTTGTGGGGACGGCGCTACTTTACCGTGATCGGGCAACGCTCGCCATCCAGTGTCCGACGGGCACGTGCTTCAGCGATGACGCGGCAGGAGTGGAGCTCGCAGACCGATACAATCGCGAGCGCGTCGTAGCGAGTGTGGGGTGGATTGGAGGCGGGATCCTCGGAGCGGTCGGCGCCTCCATGCTCGTCGTCGCCTCCTTGCGAACGAGCCCGTCGGGGTCGAGTGAGACGTCGCAGACCACGATCGTCCCAGTCGTCTCACCTGAATTTATGGGTGTTTTTGGTCGATTCTGAGCTCGCGTGGGCTAACGTTACGATGAGAGGAAACGCGCCGTGACGAAGTCAAGCCGAGCAACGAGGACGTGGACCGTCGCGGCACTCGCCGTGGCCGGTGGCGTGACAATGGCGAGTTGCCTCTTGCCGTCGGTCGAGGTGTCCGAGCGCCCCGTCACGAGCGACGGCGGTGCGGGTGGAAGCGGTGCGGGTGGAAGCGGCGGAGTTGGCGCAAGCGGTGGTGCCGGTGGTGCCGGCGGCTCGAGTGAATGCGTCAACACGGTTTGGCCAGGGCCACCGGCTGCGAGCGATCCAAGCTCCGAAGACGTCGAGTTCGTCGTCGCGATGCGCAAGATCGACTTAGGAGAGAATGCGCCCGACATCGAATCTGTCGGTCCAACGATCGGTTACGATCTCGATCTCCGCTGCACCGGCTACGGCGACGGGTCGAGCTGTCTCGTTCCATCGGGCGCGATGCCTTCGAGTTACAAGGACGGGCCGGGCGGAATCGACAACCGTGCCGCGAAGCTCTTCGCCTCGGCGAAGGATTTCAGCACGACGATAGGCAGCGACCGTTACACGAAAGGAGCCGAGTCCGGTAAATGGTCGCTGCTCGTGCGGGTACGCGGTTACAACGGGACGCCGAACGACTCCAACGTGCACGTCGCGATTTACCCGAGTCCGGGGATCCATGGGCAGGCGTGCGTCGACAGTGCGGCCGTGCCGGCGTGGGATGGCTCGGACGCGTGGCCTATCGAATCCTCCTCACTGCAGGCGGGCAAGGGCTTCGGCAGCGACGGCGGTATCGGCCCGTGCGGCAAGGGCGTGCCAAACTTCACCTTTGACAGCCCCAAGTTTTTTGACGCCAACGCCTACGTAACGGATGGCGTGCTCGTCGCGAACATACCGCAGAGCCAGCTTGTGTTGACGAGCGGCACGAACGGCACGCTGGTCAAGCTCACGGCGGGCTTCATCACGGGCAAGATCGTGAAGGACGGGGGGGGCATCATCAGCCTTAAGAGCGGGGTGCTTACCGGCCGGTGGAAGGCAACCGACCTCTTCGCGGCGCTTTCGCACGTGGTCAATGACGCTCAGGCGATCTGCACCGACAACCAAATCTATCAAGTGCTCAAGTATGCAGTCTGCAAGGGGCGCGACATCGCCGCGTCGCTCGGTGGGCCGACGACCCCGTGTGATGCCGTCTCCATCGCGATTGGTTTTGAAGCGGGACCCGCGAAGTTGGGCATTGTGGCCGCGTCGCTGCCGCTCTTGGTGCAATGCCCCAAGGCCACCGATCCCGCTTTCGATACGTGCCCTGACTGAGACCCGAGCAACAGCGTGGGATTGGATCAACGCGCGACGCTGTCGTTAGAGCCGGTGGAGCCGAAACGCATCGACGCCCGCGCTCGTTTCGAGTCGCGACGCGATTAGCTGCTCGTGCGAGGGTGCGCAGGCCACAAACACCCGAGCCCGACCTTCCGGATCTTCTGGAATGCCTTCGAAGCCGACGAGCTCCGCTTCTTGCGCATTGAAGACTTGAGCGCCCGTCATCTCGAGGACTTCGGCTGACAATAGCGTGTCGCGATCCCACTCGTTCGTGATGAAGACTTCGAACAGATGCATCGCGAGATCGTACCAGTTTTTCCGCGTGCCCTTCGGTGATTCCGTCACCAATAAGTTTCGGTCGAGAGCTGGCCGGGGTCGCGGCGTCGGTGCTTTTTCAGGCCGCGCTCCTCGAGCGCTTTCTTCACGCTGTCGAGCATCGCCGGATTTCCGCACACCATCACGTGGGAATGGGCCGCATCGATGGGCAGGCCTGCGGCGCGTTCGAGCTCTCCGTTCGCGACAATTGCGTCGACGCGACCGTGCAGATGAGTTGCGCCGTGCTCTCGTGTGAGCGTCGGTAGGTAGTGAAAAGCCGGCCGCGCGTCCGCAATATCTTCGAGCTCGCGTCGGTAACCGAGGTGAGCCGACGTGCGTACCGAGTGTACGAGGACGATGGCCTCGTGCCGCAAAAACACCGAGCCCTCGCGGAGCATCGCGATGTACGGACCGAGGCCTGTGCCCGATGCGACCATCCAAAGATCCCGAGCCTCGGGAACTTCGCTTGCGACGAAAAAGCCATGAGGTCGTGGATCGAGTTCGAGTGAGTCGCCTACACGCAGTCGATCGAGGACAGGGCTCACTTTGCCGCCGGGAATTGCAACGATGTAGAACTCCGGGGGGCGGTCTTTGGTCGACACGACCGAGTATGCGCGCTTCACGCGGACGCCTTCGATGGCCACCGCAAGGTTGAAAAATTGCCCCGGCGCGTACGGTTCGACTTCGGCGTCGAGGGTGAGCGAGAAGAGGCCTTCCGACCAGTCCACGCGCTCGATCACGCGGGCCGCGGCAAAGCTCATCCGCCAGCGCTCGCATCGCGCAGGTCGCATCCTGCTACGTGCCGCACGACGTCGAGACGCGTGAAGTCCGAAGGAGCGGCGCCACAGCTCGGGCTGCGACGCGCCCCGCCACTACGCGAGAGCACCGTGAGTTCGTGGACGACCCCGTCCCGCGCGCGAAAGCTGCAGCGCGTACGCCCGGCCTCGACCACGGTTTGGCCGACGCGTTCGAAGGCCGAGAAGCGTCGCTCGTCGAGCTCTTCCCGCAACCAAGCTTCGGCGGCTTGTTCGTGGGGCGACAGCGTGGCGAGGCCGCGGTAGCGGTCGATGCTGTGGACGTGCCCGCGCGCGTGAGCGGCAGCGATAGGCTCGACGTCGCCGAGCTCGAGTCGGCCGTAATGAATGCCATGGGGAAGGTAGAGCATCGTTGCGGCGAAGCGGTGTCCACCTTGGTGTGAACTCTGCCAGACCTCGCCGTCGAGTTCCTTCTCCGCGAGCTCGCGCACGAACGCTACGCCACGTTTCGCGCAGCAAGCGTCGCGTCTACCGTGCGTACAGACGAGGTAGAGCGCCCGCGTACGTTCCCCGCCTTGGGCTGTCGCTGCTGCATGGCCGCGCACCACAACGGCCACGACGTCGAGTCTCGCGAGGTCCTCGTGCGTGTCGACATTGAAGCGAAAGACCGCGCGCTCGGGGCGCGACGTGACGACAAAGAATGCAAGGCGTTCGGTTCGTCCCTCGCCCCGAACGAACAGCACGCGGCACCTCGGGATGGCGCGCGTCGCGGCGTCAAGCCAGGCGCGCGTTACCGCCGGGAGTTCGGTCGTCGCGATGTCGGCTTCCCACTTGCCCGGGTATTCGAGGAGAAGCCACACGTCGGTGTCGGCGATCGCGGTTCCACGGAGAGGCTCACCGACCTTGGCGGAAGCCTCCGAGCACGAGGGGATAACACCGAGGGTCATGATTGTGTTCGGTTGCTTACCACGTTGTCGCCACATGCGGCCAGGCCTCCGCATTGCTGTTACCCTCGGCCGATGACACCGAGCCGCGGGTCCATGACGTTCGATGAGTTGCTTGGCATTCTCGTGCGTGATGGCCAGCTGATCCCGGAGCGGGCGCAGGAACTCTTCGAGCAGAAAGAATCGCGCCTCGTCCGTCTCGTCCTCGAACAGCAACGGGCAACCGCGCACACTGGCGGTCCCGCCTCGACCGGTCCCCGCGGCGGTGACGTTGGCGCTATTGGCCCCGTCGAACTCTTCATGAGCTTTGGTGTCACCGATCCTCGAGGGCGCCCGCTCTCCGAAGACCGCGTGACCGAACTCTACGCGCGCGGCGTCGGCCTGCCGTACCTCAAGCTCGACCCACTGAAGCTCGATGCCGCGTTCGTGACGGCCGCATTCAGTCGGGCCTTCGCGCGCAAACACTCGATGTTGGCGATCGCGGATCTCGGTGCGTCGGTACGCGTCGCGACCATCGACCCCTTTGACCAGTGGGCGGTTGAATCGGCCGAGCAGAGTGTCGGCAAGAAACTTGAGCTCGTGGTCGCGTCAAAGAGCGACATTCAACGACTAATTGCTGAGTTTTACGGCTTTCGTCGCTCGGTCAAGAGCGCCGAGGACAAGCTCACGAGCGGCGTTGACATCGGCAATCTAGAGCAGCTCGTGCGGATGAAGAGCGCCAACGAGATCGAGGCGAGCGATGAGCACGTCGTGCACGCCGTCGAGTACTTGATGACTTACGCCTTTCAGCAGCGCGCGAGCGACATCCACATCGAACCCAAGCGCGAGGAGGCCATCGTCCGTTTTCGCATCGACGGCTCGCTCCACGAAGTGAACCGGCTGCCACCCGTGGTGCACAAGGCGGTCGTCAACCGCATCAAGACCCTCGCGCGGCTCGACATCGGCGAGAAGCGTCGACCACAGGATGGGCGCATCAAAACCGAGTTTGCATCCAAGACCGTGGAACTTCGCGTCTCGACGCTGGCGGTGGCGTTTGGCGAGAAGGTCGTCATGCGTATTTTCGATCCGGACATCGTCCACGACGACCTTGAGAAACTCGGATTTACCCCGCGCGATCGCGGACTCTTCGAAGGCCTCATCCAGCGCCCTCACGGCATCCTCCTCGTCACGGGGCCGACCGGCTCCGGCAAGACGACGACCCTTTACACGGCACTGCGAAAGCTCGCGACCGACGACGTCAACATCACCACGATCGAAGATCCGATCGAGATGGTGTTCGAACGCATCAATCAGACGGCTATCAATCCGACGCTCGGCTTGGGTTTCTCCGAGACGCTCCGAACGCTGCTGCGGCAGGATCCGGATATTCTGATGGTGGGTGAGATCCGCGATGTCGACACGGCTCGGCACGCTATCCAGGCGGCGCTCACCGGGCATCTCGTCTTCAGTACGTTGCACACGAACGACGCCGCTGGCGCGATCACGCGCTTGCTCGACCTCGGCACGGAACACTTCCTCATCGCGTCCACTTTGAGCGGCTTGATGGCGCAACGGTTGCTCCGAAAAGTGTGCGTTCACTGCGCCGAAGAGCGCATCCTGACGCCGTCCGAAGTCGAGCTACTCGGCCCCGCTTTGCCGAGCGGTCCACGCCCCGTTCGCACCCGAGAGGGCGCGGGCTGCGTTGAATGCCGTCACACGGGCTATTTCGGTCGGTCCGCGGTCTACGAGTTGTTCGAGGTGAACGAGGGGATTCGGCGGCTTATCATGGCGCGGGCGGACGCGACGCTCGTGAAAGCGCAGGCGCGCCGCGATGGCATGGTCACACTACGCGAGGCGGCGGTGGTGAAGCTCCTCGCCGGCGAGACGACGTTCGAAGAAGTGCTCGCCGTGACGCACCCCGACGAATGAGCGTTTCGCGTCTGCTCGGGCCGGCTTGCGCTCGAGCATGCGCACTCTCGTGTAGAGTGTCAGCTCAACATGGGCGACATCGGCAAAGCGGACTTTAGGAACGTGATGGGCTCGTTTGCCGCGGGAGTCACGGTGGTCACGACCGTCACCGACGCCGGAGTGCCGGTGGGCCTGACGGCAACGGCCTTTAGCTCGCTGTCGTTCGAGCCGCCCCTCTGCCTCGTGTGCATCGACAGCCGCAGCGCGAGTCACGCCGCGATTCTCGCTAGCCGTAAATTCGCAGTCAACATGCTCGCGTCGCAGCAGGTCGAGCTTTCGAACCGCTTCGCGTCACGCAGCGAGGACAAGTTTGAGGGACTCGCCCACGCACCCGGTGAAGCGACCGGGTGTCCCATTCTGGAAGGGGTGCTCGCCTCGATGGAGTGCGTGGTCTCCGACGTCCTTGCGGGCGGCGACCACTCGATTTTCGTCGGGGAGCTGCGGCGCGTCGCCGTTCATGTTGGAAGCCCGCTCGTTTATTTTCGCGGAGGTTACCGCGAGCTCGCAGACGGTTAGCGGGCGGCCAAGCTCTGTGCGCGGAGACGTTGGTGCAACCGTTCGTCAGGCACCAAGTGTTGCCGAGCGTGAGAGTTCGGTGTGGAGCGCGAGCGTTCGGGGATGGTCCGGCGCGAGCGCTTGAAGGGCTGACAGGGCGCCCTCCGCGGAGAGCTTGTCACCGAGCTCTGCGGCCAGCGTGCCGATGGCGGCGATGAAGGTCGGCTCCGTTGGGTACGCGCAGTGGGCCGCGTCGAGCACATCGATGGCCGCGATGGGGTTGCGTTGCAGGCGATGGGCTTCGGCGAGGCCGAGGTGCGCATCGACGTTCTGCGGGGCGCGCGTCACGAGCTCGCGAAAGAGCTCCGTTGCGTGCACGAGCCTGCCGGTTTGCAGGAGGAGCTTGCCGCGTTGGACTTGGAGGCCGATGTCTTTCGGTTCGATGGTGCACGCGCGTCCGAGGGCGGCAAGACCCCCTTCGACGTCACCGCCCGCGAAGCACGCAGAGGCCACGCCGACCTGTGCCGGGGCAAAGTCGAGGTACTCGGCGGCGAGGGCTTCGAAGAGTTCCTTCGCCGCAACCCACTCGCCCGTGGCTGCGAGTCGCTCGCCTTGCTCGAAGAGCGCATCACGCCTTGCCATGCGGCTCGCGGTCGTCGCGTGCGGCGTTCCTTTTTGAGGGAGAGCGACCGTGGCAGGCGGCGCGGAAAAGCGAGCGCAAAGTTGACGGGCTTCCGCGTGCGAAGGCGCGATCCTGAGTGCCCGTTCGGCGTTGATGCGGGCCATGCCCATGTCGCAGTTTGCCTCCCAGGCGAGGGCGAGCTGGACGAACGCCTCGCCGACATCGTACGTCAACGTGGCATCGTCGTTCGAGGCGACGATGCTCGCGCGGATGAAGCGTTCCTGGGCGGAGTGAAAGTTGCCGCGTCGGATGGCGAGATGACCGGCGGTGAGGTGCACGTCTGCGTGGTCCGGGATGAGCGCAGTGAGCTCGGCAAGGGCGGCGTCTGCGGCGTCCAGATCGTTGTTGTCGGCAGCCCGCTGAACGGCCGCGGAGAGCCGTTGGATCGTCGCCGGGTTCGGACCTTCGGCCATCGCCGCAGGCCTTGGGGGCATGGCCTCCTTCGCGCTCGGGCCTTGCTCGAGGTGTTGTGCAACGATGCCGAGCAAAATAGCCCGACTCTTCGCGACGTCCTCCTGCGCGAACTCGTCAACGAGCACGCGGTTGGCTCCATCGAGCGCGGCGAGCAGCGACGCGTACGACGGATGGCGCTTCAGGCATTCGACGACGCGGGCTCGGTTGCACGGAGCCTGAGAAGGCTTGGTTTCGTTGATGATATTGATCGTCGACATAGAAATTTCGAATTCGGGATGGAGGTTGCGAATCGTGGATGTCGCCCCGCGCACCGCTTCGGCGTAACGCGCGAGGTCGAGTGGGTGCGCCGCGTGGCTGCATGGAGCGAACTCGGCTTCGGGATGCTGTGACGTGACGACGCCCGGAAAGCCCTGTGGCCACTCATTGGGGTCCCCCTCTTCGCTTTGCGCGCCGTGGGAGTCGTGGTCTCCCCGCCACTCGTTGCGGCGCTTTCGCCATGACGTGATGGTGGCGAGACCGCGCGCGTCGTGACGCACGCCGATGAGCCTGACGCGGGAGCTGGCGTTTTCGCCTGGCTGCTCGCTCGCTTTTGAATACCGGTGTTCGTGAATGACGACGGAAGCTTCGCCGAGTTGATCGAGACTTGGCGTTGGTCTCGAATGGAAGAAGACGTGCGGCTCGACGTAGGTGAGGATCGAGCCTTCTGGCTGGCCCGCGAGCACGTGAAGCATGGCGCTTGGCGTGAGCGTCCTGTGGTAGTCGCCGAGCGATTGCGTCTCGCGAGACCGAATGAGCGCATCGTCCCGCTGTTCCACCGCATGCAGCGCCACCGTGACGATGTTTGGATTGCCGAGTGCGAGTAGGAGGGTCCGGGTGATTTCGTCGAGGCAGACAATGTGGAGCACCCACGGTGTGGTCTCGTGCTGTGCGAGCGACGCGACGAGGGCCAAGCCCTTCGCGAGGTCGTGTGCGTCAAGGAGCGTGCAGTAGTGGCGCATAGGACCGTGCGACGCGCTCTAAAGAGTGGGGTTCGCGCGTCGTTGGACGATTGGGTTCAGCGTGCCAGGCGCTCCGCTAAAAGCTGCACTTCGGCGTGTTGCGGATCGAGGGCGACAAGGCGCCTGTAGGAGGCTTCTGCGCTTACGCGGTCGCCGAGATCGAGGGCGCACGTGCCGATGGCTCCGATGACATTCGCGTTGTTCGGCTCGAGCGAGTGGGCCTGGTCGAGGAGCTCGACGGCTTCGATGAAGTGGCGCGACGCGCGGCACAAGTGCGCGAGGCTGATGATCGCGTCGACGTTGTGCGGCTCGAGTTCGAGGACCTTCAAGAAGGCCTCCTGTGCACGCTCGAGATGTCCGCTGTGGGCGAGCGCCACCCCGAGTTGCGAGTGTAAAATCGGGTTGTCGGGGTAGATCGTGATCGCGTGTTCGAGGGCCATTGCTCCCGTCGCGACGTCGCCAATCGCGAAGGATGCCGATGCGAGTCCGACATAGCCCGGCCCAAACAGCGGACTGGATTCCACCATCGTGAGGAACAACTCCGCGGCGGTTCGCCAATCACCAGCGGTGGCTGCGCGCTCTGCGCGGTCGAATACGGCCAGGATCTCTGCACGTCCGGCGCCCGTCTTTAGAACTGGCGCCGTGTCCGGGGCGAAGGCCTCCGACGCTCGTGTCGCCTCAAGCGCGAGGGTGGAGATGGGTTGGGGCTCGTCGTCGATGCCGGTTTCCCACCAGGCATCTTGGACGGTTGACGCGAAAGCGCGGTTTGGGGTCGCGAGGAAGTTCATGGTTTTCTCCTTGTCGGCTGTCGGGGGGCAAGCTCGAGGAAGAGCCCTCCGCTGGGGTCGCGGCCTGATGAGCTGATTGCTCGCGGCCTCGGGCTTTCGCTAACTACAAGAAAGGTGCCAGCGTTCGCCGAAGCATTAAATCAATTGAGAACGTGGAGAGACGAGCCAGAAAGGCGGACCCAGCGCCACGCCCATGACGGAGCCATTCGTCAACTGCTTGACGGCCAATTCGAGGCTCACGGGGAGGAGGGCCTTCAGGACGCCGTGCCGGGTTACGCGAATTGGCGCGAAGGTCGCTTCATCGCGTCGTGGAGACACGCCTTCGGTGGAGGCGCATCGATTCTGGCACCGTCGTTGCAGTGACGAGCCGACGACGAGCGTTGAACAATGCCGAAGTGCCTCTTCGTGAACACGTACCACTCGGGCTTTCTCGCCGCGCATCTCGTCGGCGGTGAGGGACTGTCTACGCGCACGTACGCTGAGCTGCACGAGTCGCTCATGGCGGCGAAGTTCGGTGCGAGCGACTACGGTTCCGCGGGATTGCGGAAGGCGGGTTGGATCGCAGCCGACATCGTGGTCAATTGCGAACCGCTTGGGCGTGCGTGGGCTCGGGAGAACGGCTCTGCGGCAGCCGGGCTCGGCGTTGCGATCGAGCAGGCTCGCGCCCTCGCGCCGGACGTCGTCTATGTGAAGGACCTAAACGCGACCCCGCGCGAGTTCTTCAATGCCGTGCGTCCGCGGGTGGGCCTGCTCGTCGCCGAGACCTCGACCCCCATCGGCGCTCACGTTCCCATCGACGCGATTGACCTCGTCATCTCGTCGCTGCCGACCGTGGTCTCTGACTTGCGTGCAGCCGGAGTTGCCGCAGCCTACCAGCCCCTCGCGTTCTCATCGCCATCGAGCGTGGCGGAGGTGCAGAAACCTTGGAGCGAGCGGCCCATCGATGTCTCGTTCGTGGGTGGCGTGTCGTCCGAGGACCCGGAGAGGACGGCATTCCTCGAGGCGCTCACGCCGAGGACACCGATTCGCGTGTGGGGCTATGGGAAAGACTCGCTGCCTGCGAGCTCGAGCCTGCGAGCGCGCCACGGCGGCGAAGCCTGGGGGGCTTTCATGCAAGCGAAGCTCGGCGACTCGAAACTTACCGTCAATCGACACGCGCGCGCCGGCCGCTACGCGAACAACCGACGGCTCTTCGAGGCGACGGGCGCAGGCGCGCTCTTGGTTACGGATTTCAGGGACAACCTCGACGAGCTTTTCGTTATTGGCGAGGAGGTCGTCGCCTACCGATCCGCGGGGGAGTGCGCATCGCTCGTGCAGTACTACTTGCGTCACCCCGAACGCGGCGAACGCATCGCGCGAGCTGGCCAGGCCCGGACGCTGCGCGACCATCACTACGACAAGCGAATGCAAGAGACCGCCGCGCTGTTGTCGCGGCACCTTCGCTCCCCCCGAGACGCGACCTTCGCGGGAGCCGCATGAGCGTCAGTGCGCCGGCGATTGGGGTGCACGAGGTGATGCGCGTAGCGGCGACACACGTCCCGGAACGTGTGTTTTCACTGCCGATGTTTTCGGAACTGACCGACGCTGAAGTAGATCATGTCTGTTGCGCACTCGCCGATTGCGCTGGAGAAACTCGATGAGTCATTTGCCCTTGCGCGACCCTTTGGCGTGCGCCGTACGTCCCCGTTCGTTCGCCGTCCTGCTTGCAGGATCGCATCTCGCTCGTGGCATGGCGCTTATCGAGTCGATTTTTCAGCATGAGGACGCCGAGCATCGGATCTTCGCGCTGTGTCTCGACACGGTGGCGCTGGATGCGCTCCAGACCGTCCGCATGCCGCAGCTCGTGGCCTACTCGGTCGCGGCGCTTGCGCCCGCTGAGAGCTCGATTCCCGGTGTTCTGGCCGCGCTCCTGGAGGCCCATCCGGACATCGATACGCTGGTCCAGATTGCCCCGGAGCGTTACCTCACGGGTCCGACCGCCGCGCTCGCGGAAGGCGATGCTCCGGTTGAGCTGTGGCGTGCTTCCGCGGCCTCTCCGCTCGACGCCGGCATCGTCGTCGTACGAAGGTCGCGGGGCGGTTTGGAGGTTCTTCGGGCTTGGGTGGACGCGGCGGCCTCCGCGGAGGACGTCGACGTTGCGACGATCCCCGGCGTACGGGCGAGCACCGATGTCGCGCGAGCATTTGGCCCGGAGCAATTCGTTCGAGAGGACCTCGCTCTCATCGACGGTGCGCCGTGTGTGGCGGGCCGTCCGATCCTGTCCGTGGACTTCATCGGCCTGCAGATGTTCAGCCCGGAACTCTTCGCGCTCGTCGATGGACTCGGCGGGGCGGTCTCAGGCGCATGCTATCGCTTGTGCGTGCAGCCTTACATCGACGCCCTTGCGCGGGCCGCGGTGTGGGAGCGAGGCGTCACCGGCGCGATTGCCGGCCAATGCGACGCGTCCGACCTCAGCTTGGCGAGCGAGCTCATCGCCTCTCGGGGCGTTCGCGCCCGTGTCCAAGGCTACCAGTTGCCGCACCGACGCGTTGAGCTCGGCCCGATGTGGGACGCGTACCTCCGCGTCGATTACCCGACGCGGTCGTTCCCGAATGGAATGGCGTTGCACCGGCCGCCGTGTCCGGTGAGTGTGCCCCTCGCATCGTCGGCGACCGCGCGCGCGCCGCGTGTCTCGGCGATCGTGTCGACTTACGCCGCCGACCGCGTCTTCCGCGGTTGCCTCGAGGACCTCGTCGCGCAGACCCTTTTCCAGCGCGGCGAACTTGAAATTATCGTGGTCGACAGCGCGTCGCCCGGCGGCGAGCTCGATGTCGCGCTGGAGTTCGTTGAGCGTTACGAGAACATCACCGTCGTGCGTTCGGCGGAGCGCGAGGGCGTCTACATGGCGTGGAATCGTGCGATTTCGCTCGCGCGCGGCGAGTATCTGTCGAACGCCAACACCGACGACCGGCACTGCCCGGACGCTCTCGAACGCCTTGCGAGCACGCTCGACGCTCACCCCGAGCTTGCGCTCGCCTATGCCGACAGCTGGGGTACGCACGACCTCGACGTCCCGTACGATCGGGCGCGCATCATCGGTCGATTGCATTGGCCCGATTACGACCGCGAGAGCCTGCTCAACCTGTGTCACGCCGGGCCTCATCCGATGTGGCGTCGCGAGCTTCACGCGCAGCACGGGTGGTTCGATGGCCGGTACGTGGTCGCGGGTGATTATGACATGTGGCTCCGCTTCGCAGAACACCGACCGTTTCTCCACGTCGACGAGCCGCTTGGCCTCTACGTACGGCGCGCCGACAGTGTCGAGCACGGGAACCCTGCGCAGTGCCGAGCGGAGACGCTGACGTTGCGCGGGTTCTACAAGGTGAGGGCGGGTGTCGAAGTCGAGCCGCACTTGCCCGCGTCGTCCGACGCCGAGCATGCCTCAGACGCGCGGCATTCGAGAGATGCCAAAACGACCACCGCGGCTTCAGATTCGGCCGCCATCCTCACCTCGTCGGACTTCGCACCAGGGCGCGCGCCGGCAGCGAATCCGACGTTCGCGTGCTCCGCCGTCTTGCTGCTTCCAGGGACGCGCGCCGCGGCGGCTCGGTTCCTCGAAACGTTCGTATCGAACACCCCGCGCTACATTTCGCACGAGGTGATCGTGCTCGTATGCAAGCCCGATGAGGAACTCTCGACGCTTCTGACTTCGCTCGGAGGCGACGTGCGCGTGATGGAATTCGACGAGGGCAGGGACGTCCTCGATGCCTACCGCGCTGCGGCCGAGCTCGCGGCGAGCGACATGGTGGTGCTCGTCGATGGCGACGTGACCGTGAGCGAAGGCTGGCTCGATCCGTTGCTCCGCACGCTCGAACTCGAGTCGCATGCGGGGGCGGGGGCCGGTCGGAAGGTCGTGATGGGAGGGGCGTCTTCGGCAGTGCGCGATCGGGTTGGCGCGGTCGCCGTTCGTCGCGAGCTTCTCATGGCGGTTCCGTCCGCGATCGGTGCTCCCGTTCGCCGTCACGCCGACGCGATGGTCCACCTCTTCCGCTCGATCGCCGCGCGCGGCATGGCGATCGCGCAGGTTCCGCGCAGCTCGGTTGTCGCTCCGCTCGGTGCCTCGTCGGCTCAGCCGCGCGCCTGTGCTTGACGGGCGCGCCGACACAGCGAAAGGTCGCGTTGTCATGGGCTCGACTTACTCCGACCTTATCGCCGAAATTCGCCAATCGATTCGCACTGTTTCCTTGGAAGAGATCAAGGGCAGGCTCGAGTCTCACGTGCCGATGGTGCTCGTCGACGTGCGTGAGAAGGAGGAGTACCGCCAAGGTTACATTCCTGGCGCGCTCAGCGTTCCGCGGGGATTTTTGGAGATGCAGATCGAGCAGGCCGTTCCGGATAAGAACGCGCCCGTCGTGCTCTATTGCGCCGGCGGGACACGCTCGGCGTTGGCGGCGCGCACGCTCGCCGAGCTTGGCTACACGCGGGTCGAGAGCGCGACCCTCGGTTTCGTGCGCTGGAAAGACTCCGGGTTTCCGATGGAGAAACCTCCCGCGCTCAGCGACGCCCAGCGCTCGCGTTACGCTCGGCACTTGCTGCTCGATGAAGTCGGGGAGCGAGGCCAGGCGAAGCTGCTCGCATCCAAGGTCCTCTTGCTCGGTGCCGGGGGACTTGGCAGCCCGGCTGCGCTCTACCTCGCAGCGGCAGGTGTCGGGACGATCGGCGTCGTCGATCTCGACGTCGTCGAGGCGTCCAACCTTCAGCGACAAATCCTTCACGCAACGTCGCGCGTAGGGATGCCGAAAGTGAGCAGTGCCGAAAAGGCGATAGGCGACCTCAACCCGGACGTGAAGGTCGTGGCGTTTGAAGAGCGCCTCGACAGCTCGAACGTCGAGCGGATCTTCTCAGGCTTCGACATCATCGTGGACGGCTGCGATAACTTCCCGACGCGCTACCTCGTCAGCGACGCGAGCGTGTGGCTCAACATTCCCGTCGTCCACGGGTCGATCTTCCGGTTCGAAGGGCAGGTCACCACGTTCGTTCCGAAAGACGGCCCGTGTTACCGCTGCCTTTACCCGGAGCCGCCGCCTGCGCATCTCGCTCCGAGCTGCGCCGAAGCCGGGGTGCTCGGGATCTTGCCGGGCGTCGTCGGAACGATCCAGGCCACCGAAGCGATCAAGTACCTCCTTGGCCGAGGTGATCTCTTGAAGGGCCGCTTGCTCTGCTACGATTCGATGCGGATGAAATTTCGCGAGCTCAAGTTGCGCCGTGATCCAACGTGCCCAGTGTGCGGCGAGAACCCGTCGATCACCGAGTACATCGATTACGAACAGTTCTGCGCCGTGTGAGTCGCGCGAGCTTGCTGCGCGGTGCCCCGCGAAGGTTAGGTTTGAAGCGGGCGGTTCAAGGGCAGCTTGCGACGGTCTGAGCGCTCGATTTTTTCGATTTGGCTCGTCACGAGCTGAGAGTCGCTCTCACCCGTCGCGAGCACGAAGTACATTGGACCGCCAACCGCCGGGTCATCGATGGTCGGGAGCACGCAGCCGCTTGCGAGCATGCGCACGCCGCCTTCGATGCGTTTCTTCACCGCGGGGTGCAGTGCATCCCACTTCCCTGTCTTGCGACAACGCACGGCTACGCAGACTCCGTCGAGCGCGTGATACTCCGTGTTGCGTGTGAGGTAGACGCGCCTTCGACGACGTTCTCGTCCCGCGTAATCCATGCGCGGACGCTCCCACGGGTTCGCGAGGCGGGCCAACTTCGAATTGGTTCTGTCGTCTTCTTGGCGCAACGCCTCGAGGGATGGAACGATGCTGTTCGTGGCCCCCGTACTGCTCGCGCTGGAGAGGATCCTTACCCGGGTCTTGGTCGGTCCTGGGCTTGCGAAGGTGCGACCGGCGCCGGAGGACTTGGCGTCGGGCGAGGGCGGCTATGCGGTCGTTGCCGAGAAGCACCCGACCTTGTGGCTCATCCGCGAGACCTGGGTCGCACGGCTGCTCGAGGAGTCGGACATCTTCAGCGAAGGCGAGGCGCATCTCGAGGCTACGGCTCGGGGCGAACGGCGTGTCTACTATGGCTCGACGAGCATTCGTTGTGGGGTCGGCGCCGTACGCGCACGCGTCGAAGGTTTGCCCGAGGGCGAAGTCATCGCACCGACGGAGCTCGCCCAGGCACTGCTCGCCAACCCGCATGCGCGGCTTTGCGCTGTACGCATCGCGCGGCGTGAGGCCTGTGCCCGCGCGGGTGCCGCGTTGAACGTGATGCATGCGGAGTTGTCGGCGCGGGTGCTCCGCGATGCAGACGGCATCCGACTTGCGATCGATGTCGACGTGAGCGCGGAGGTTGCCCGCCTTCACGACGGCGTGCTGCGCGACGATTGAAGCGCACACCATCTTGACGCGCGAATGGACGTGATGGACGACGCTTCTTCTTCGCGAGTCCGCAATGTCTCAGAACAAACGTCCAATCGACTCGAAGGTTATTCGCGTCGCCTTCGGCCCTGGTGGCGGCCGCATCGCCGACGCGCCGGACGTCGAGCCCGAGGACCTCACTCCACTGCCCGAGCCGAGCCATCGCGAGCCGCTCGCGGACGTTTACACGCAAACGGAAGTCACGCGGCTTCTCGGGCTGTCTGGGGGCAAGCTCCGTTCGCTTGATCGCGCGGGCATCGGGTCGCCGACTGGCCGTCGCAAGGGTCGCCGTGCGTACACCTTCAGCGACCTCATCGCGCTGCGTGCCGCCCGTGACTTGCTCAACGTGAAAGTGCGCATCCGCGACGTGGCTCGCGCCATCCGCCGCATCCGCGAGACGCTGCCGAAGGTCGCGCGACCGCTCTCGGAGTTGCGCATCGCATCCGACGGCTGCCAGGTGATTGTTCGCACCGCGGCGGGTCCCTTCGACGCGCTCACAGGTCAGACGGTCCTCGACTTCGAGGTCCGGCAACTCCACGAGGATGTCGTCCGCGTGCTGCGGCCGAACGCTGGGCGCGATCGCGCGCGGATCGCCTACGAACTCTATTTGGAGGCGAGCCAACTCGATGAAGATCCGGATACGATGGAGCAGGCCGAGCAGCTCTACCGACGCGCTCTGAAGTACGACCCGTGGCTCGCGATCGTCTACACGAACCTAGGTAACATTCGCTTCCGACGCGGTGATGAGACGCAGGCCGAGCAGCTCTACCGCTCCGCCATCGACATCGAGAAGAGCCAGCCCGAGGCGCAGTACAACCTCGGCTACATGCTGATGCACCGCGGGCAGTTGGACGATGCGGTGGTGTATTTCCGTGGCGCCATCGAAAGCGATCCGCGCTTCGCCGATGCGTACTTCAATTTGGCAATGGCGCTCGAGCAAGCCGGCAAACGCGAGCCCGCTCGCGCAGCTTGGCAGCGGTATCTGGACATCGAGCCGGTCGGAACTTGGGCTGAGATCGCGCGGCAGCACCTCCGCAAGTGAGGCCCCGTCCGGGCTTGACAGCCGGGCGATGGGGTATCTTGATCAGGGCATGAACTCGCGTCGCATGCTGTTCTCGGTCGTTCTGATTGCAACGCAGGCGGTAGGCTGTGGCAAGTCGGCGGGTGTGACCGAGGCGAAGTTGCCGGTGCCGGTACTTGCCGAAGCTGATCTCGAGCCACAAAACAAAGAGCTTTGGGCGACCATCGTGATCGAGTCGAGCCCTCGCGGAATGGCGGCTCTTCTCGATGGCAAGCCGGTCGGGAAGACCCCAATCAGCGTCGATAGGCTCAAGCCAGGAAGCTACGATGTCACCATCAAAGACGAGGCCAACGGCGACGTCACGATGAACGTTCAGCTCGGCGAAGGCGAGTACCGCACCGTGAAACACAACGTCGTCCCGCGCGCAGATAGCTCCGCTCCGGCGAGCGCGAAGCAGTGACCGAAAGCTCGCGATGCGCTAGAGATGGGGACGCGATGGTGAAGGAACTCGGACCCAAGGCCACGAAGCCCGTCACGTGTCGGATGTTCGAGACGCCGATTATCGAGTTGTTCTCGCGTATCCATCCTTTCTCGCCGGCCGCCTTTTGGGTGCCGACGTTGCTGCTTCTTCTCGGCTACGAGCATCATCGCGGCGTGGCCCCGCTTCGTCTCGTCGCGCTTGTCGCCGTCGGCTGGCTCGCGTGGTCCTTGACGGAGTACCTGCTGCACCGCTTCGTGTTCCATTGGATCGAGGGCAAGCCGTGGCAGCGGCGCTTTCACTTCATCTTCCACGGCGTGCACCATGACTTCCCCCAGGACGCGAAGCGCCTCGTGTTTCCATTGGGCGTCAGCATCCCGCTCGGTCTCGTGTTCTTTCTCGGGATGGATGCAGCTTTTGCCCGTGACACGGCCATCGCGCTCTTCTGTGGCTTCGGCGGGGGCTACATCGTCTACGACGGAATCCACTACTTTACCCACCACCTCCCGGCGCGCTCGGCGCTAGGTAAGTACCTAAAGCGCTACCACATGGTGCACCACCACGCGGGCGTCGAGGGGTTGTGGGGTGTGTCCGTCCCGCTTTGGGATTACGTCTTTCGTTCGTACTCGAACGTGGCGCGCGCAGCGAAACGCTGAAAGCCTCTAGAACAACGCGGCGGCGATTCCGTCGGTAAAGAGCCAGGCGTCGCGCGGGATGCGCAGCGATCCACCTTCCTGAACGAGCCGACCTGAAGACATAAGCTCGCGCGTGGCTCGACGGCGCTCATCGGTCCAGGCCTCCGTGCGGCACTCTTCTGCCGCGCGTTCGAGGTCGATACCTTCGCGCAGACGTAGGCCAAGCATGATGCGTTCCTTCAGTAGCGTCGGTCCGTCGAGCTGCTCGCGCTCGTGCGGCTCGAACTGCCCCGCCTCGACCCGCGCGAGATAGCGCTCCGGGTTTGGGGCGTTTCGATAGCGAAAAGCGCCGTTTTCCGTCGTAATCGTTCCATACGCGGCGCAGCCGAGTCCTAGGTAATCCTGCCCGACCCAGTACCCGACGTTGTGGCGCGAGCGCTCTCCAGGTCTCGCAAAATTCGAGATTTCGTAGTGCTCAAAGCCACGCTCCTCGAGGGCGCGGCTGGTCTCGAGAAAGGTGGTCGCCATGCGATCGTCGCCGACGAGCGGCAGCTTGCCTTTGCGATCGAGCTCGCCGAACCGCGTCTTCGCCTCGACGGTGAGCTGGTAGGCCGAGATGTGGCTGACACCCAGTTCGGCGACCACCGCGGCTTCTCGCACCGCTTCGGCGGGCGCCTGGTGCACCCGCTCGTCGAAACCCGTCGCGATGCCGATCATCAGATCGGCGTTCACTCGTACGCCGGATGCGATGGCGGCCCGAACGGCGGCGAGTGCTTCGTCCGGGTTGTGCAAGCGACCGAGAAACTCCAAGCGACTTTGGTCGAGGCCTTGAACGCCAACGCTGAGGCGATTGACGCCTACGGCCGCAAATTCTTTGGCACGCGGACCGTCGAGTGAGCTCGGGTTGCACTCGACCGTTACCTCGACGCCGTCGGGTGAAAGCCCCTCGGCGCGCTCAAGAATGGCTTCCAGTACGCGCCCGAGTTCCGCGGGCTCCCAAAGTGAAGGCGTCCCGCCACCGAAGAACACGGTCTCCAATCGGCCCTTGTACCAGTCGCGACGGGCGTCGAGTTCCGCGATGACGGCGTTGGCGTATCCCCGGTGGTCGATGGCCTCCCGGGGACGCTCGAATGTCGCAAAATCGCAGTAAGGACACTTTCGGAGGCACCACGGGAAATGGACGTAGACGCCGATGGGCTTGACCCACTCGCTGCGTGAGCAAATTGCGGGGACCGGGGCGTCGGTGCTAGGATTTTGCATTGTGCTGAGTGCGGAGCAATTAGCCGACAAGGTCGGAGCCTACCACCCCGACGCAGACCTTGCGCTGGTGCGCCGCGCGTATGCGTTCTCGCAGCGCGCCCACGACGGTCAATTGCGCAAAAGCGGTGACCCGTACTTCATCCACCCGGTGAGCGTGGCGGGGATCATCAGCGAGCTGAAGCTCGACGTGGCGAGCGTCTGTGCGGCGTTGCTCCACGACGTCGTCGAGGACACCGAAGTCACCGAAGCCGATCTCGAGCGCGAGTTCGGCCATGAGGTCGCGTTCTTGGTGGATGGTGTCACCAAGCTATCGAAAATCAACTTCGCGTCGAAGCACGATCGCACCGCCGAGAGCTTCCGAAAACTCGTCGTAGCGATGAGTCGTGACATTCGCGTGCTGGTGGTGAAGCTCTGTGACCGCCTCGACAACATGCGCACCCTCGAGCACATGAGCGATGAAGGCAAGGAGCGCATCGCCACCGAGACGATGGACATCTACGCGCCGCTTGCCAATCGGCTTGGACTCGCTCGCTTCCGCGACGAGCTTCAGGACCTTTCGTTCAAGCACATAAACCCCGACGCGCATCTCGACGTCTCGCGCTCGGTCGACGCGACCGCGGCCAGCCGTGACGCCGGGATCGCACGGGTCTGTCAATCGCTCACCGGCAAGCTTGCGCAGCAAGGTTTCGCATGCCACGTGACCGGTCGGTCCAAACACCTTTATTCGATTTGGCGCAAACTGCAGGAGCGCCAGTGCACCTTCGAGCAGGTCTACGATCTGACGGCCTTCCGAGTCGTCATGGAGTCGGTGTCGGACTGCTACGCGGCGCTCGGAGTCATCCATTCGCTGTGGACCCCGGTGCCCGGGCGCTTCAAGGACTACATCGCGCTCCCCAAGCCGAACATGTACCAATCGCTTCACACCACGGTGTTCGGGCCTGGTCACCAGCGCATCGAGGTGCAGATTCGCACGCACGAGATGCATGGTGTGGCCGAGCATGGCATCGCCGCACATTGGCGATTTCGCGAGAAGATATCGGGCGGTCTCGACCCCAAAGACGCGGCCCAGTTCGCGTGGCTTCGCCAGCTGATGGAGTCGCAGGACGAGCTAAAAGACCCGGCTGAATTTCTCGAGAGCGTGAAGATCGATCTCTTCCAGGACGAGGTGTACGTGTTCACGCCGCGTGGCGACGTTCGAGCGTTTCCCCGTGGGGCGACGCCGATCGATTTCGCATACTCGATCCACACCGATCTCGGGGATCACTGCAACGGCGCGCGCATCAACGGCGGTCTCGCGCAACTCGCCTACAAGCTCCGCAATGGAGATCTCGTCGAGATTTTAACGAGTCCCGATCAGCGGCCGCACAAAGAGTGGCTGGACTGGGCGCTCACGGCGAAGGCTCGCGGTCGCGTCCGCAGCTACCTGCGTGAGACCCAACGCGAAAAATCGATGAAGCTTGGCCGTGACCTCCTCGAGAAGGAGTTGCATCTGGCGAACATCAGCCTCGTCAAGATCGAGAAGAGTCCCGCCGAGGCCGGGCGCCTCTGCGAAAAGCTCGGCTACCCGCGGCTGGAGGATATCTTCGTCCACGTCGGTTACGGGAAGCTGAAAGCCCAAGATGTCGTGCTCGCGGTCGCGCCGAAGGAGGAGCCCGATAGCTCGCGGCCGACGCTTCCCCCGGCTGCGATCCGTCAGGGACGCATCGAGGCGTTCATGCGCAAAGTAACCGGCCGCAATTCTCACGGCGTGCTCTTGAACGGCGTGGATGACGTCCTCGTCCGCTACACGAAATGTTGCAACCCGCTTCCCGGTGATGAAATCGTAGGGTTCCTCACGCGTGGGCGCGGCGTCACCATTCACCGCCGCAACTGTGAGAAGGGGTTCGAGGCCGATCCGGAGCGGCGCGTCGCGGTCGCGTGGGATCCGAAGGCGCAGATAAACCGCCAGGTGCAACTCAGCGTGACGACGGCCAACCGCCCGGGGATCCTGGCGACCGTGGGTCAGACGTTTCATCTCGCGGGCATCAACCTCAGCGAGGCGGCGTGCCGTGCCGGGCTCGATGGCCGAGCCGAAAACATGTTTACGTTTTTGTGCGCGGATCTTGCGCAGCTCAAGAACGTGATGAAGCGCCTCGGAAAGATTGACGGCGTCGTCGAAGTTCGTCGCGTCTGAGCGAACCGGCGCGTTTATTTTCGCTTCGCTGTCTCAGTCGACGAGGGCTCGCGTGAGAGGACGCCCCCGCTCTCCGTCGTGCTCATGGCGAACGGCAAGCTCCTGGATCCGTCGGACGAACGCGCCGAGTACGTCCCGCTCTACGGCGGTGGGCCCGGTGTCGGCGCGGTGGCACCAAAACGTCCGGCAGCCGAGTGGTCGCGCGTCGTAGATCGAGCAGCGGCCCGTGTAGTCGAGCATGGAGCAGGTACGCTCGTCGTCGCGTTCGCGTGGGACCATGGGCAACGCGCGACGTTTTTCGGGGAGCTGCCCGCCACGACGAGCAATCGCGCGGCGCATGACGAGAAGCTCGATCGATGTGACGTACGGCTCACGTCCGGTGATTCCGAATCGGCAGCACTCGGTCGAACCCGGGCAACTGTAGCCCGAATACGCGGCCTCGACGTCGCGGTACACCGCCATCAGCTCCGCCTCGAGGTCGCGAGAACGCGCGCGCTCGGGGTCATGGGTGCGTGCGCGGCGCGGCTTCGTCATCGTCAGGGAACCAGCCGGTCGCGAAGTGCGAGGGCGGGTTTTTCGATGAGAATATGCAGGGCGTACGACAGCGCCAGCGACAGGGCCCACATGGCGATGAGGCCGAATGTCCACGTGGCGAAGAACGGCCACTGCAGCACGTTGAAGAGCCGCAAGAACGGCATGACCAAGTACTCGAACACCGGGATATGGACGAGGTAGGTGCCGTAGCCGAGGGTCGCGAGCCGGAGAAATCCGCGATGCGAGAGAAAGCGTTTAACGGGCCCGTCGCCGTAAAAGAGCAGCGGCAGTGCCGTCAGGTACAAGATCGAAGTGAACGTGCCGAAGCAGAAAACGCGGTAAAATAGGAAGTGACGCGGGCCGGCGATCTCGTGGGGGAACAAGAGCAGAAAGAAGCAGGCGAGGGCGATCGTCACGAGGAGCGCCCGCGGGCCTTTGCGCGAGAGCCAGGCCTGGAGCGGCTCTCTCAGGTGGAAGTGCACGTACGCGAGGATCACCCCCGCTATCAGGGTGTCGTACCGCGAGTGCGTCTTGAGATAAAATTGCTGGAAGTGGTCGCTTTCGGTCCAGGGGGCGTGAGCGCGGAAGAGGGCAATCCGGACGAGCAGCCCTGATAGCCAGAGTAGACTCAAAAGCATGAGGCGCCCGCGGTGCCCGCGAATGAGATGAAGCCCACCGACGAGCAGTGGCACGGCCAGGTAAAAGTGCTCTTCGACGCAGAGCGACCAACCCCAGAGCATCGTCACCGTCTCTTCGGCGACGTACGAGCGGTAGTTCGTCAGATAGACAAGCTCGAACGGAAGGTTTGCGCGCTTGATGGCCGTGAACGGTAAGACAGCGGCGAGAAAGAGCAGAACGACGTAGTAGAGCGGGAACGTGCGGAACGCCCGCCGCGCATAGAAACGCCCGATGCCACGGAGCCCTGAGGTATGTCCGACCTTCGTGGCGTGCATCAGCATCGAGCCAATGAGAAAGCCGCTCAAGACGAAGAAGAGGTCCATCCCGAAGAACATCGTGAGTGACCGCAGCGCGAAGCGCCTCGCCGATTCGGTTCGAATCAGGCCGTTCAAGAGCATGATGCTGGTGACGTGCCATTGCAGAACGCACACGATGGCGAGCACCCGGACCCCGTGGAGCTCCGGAAAGTGATTGGCGAGTAGGCTAAGCGAGAAGAGCGTTTTTGGTCGGAGTTCGCCTTGCCCTGGACGCTTGGCGGCGTCGCTCGCCGGGGCGCCGAGCGTGCCGTCCGAAGGCTCGACGAGGGCGCTCACTCGAACTTCGTCGCTCATCGGATCGATCTACTTGACCTGGTTCGCGGTGCCGACTAAATCAGTCGCTCACACTGCGGGAGTAACTCAGTGGTAGAGTGCAACCTTGCCAAGGTTGACGTCGAGAGTTCGAATCTCTTCTCCCGCTCCAAAGCACCTGTCCGCTGCGGCTGTCTGCAGAACCGAGATGCCTTCCGCGAAGCCCGACCCCGTCGGGTTTTTGCGTTTCTGGCTCTCGAGTAAATCGCCAGAAAGCTCCGTTTCGGCGTTTCTCGGCTGGGTCGGGTTGCCGCAGGTTCTTGCGCCTCGTATGCTCCGATTCGGGTGATGTTGTGAAACCTGGACTCGGACGCGGATGGTGGCTTCTCGCGTTGCCGCTCGCCCTGGGTACGCTTGGCTTCGGAGCGGACGATTCCGTCCCTTGGCCACTGGGCACCTCGCCGACCGAACTCGACCTCGTCGAGTGGGTCGCAGCGGAGCACATCGTCGCCGACCGCGAGCGGTTCGAAGAGTTCCTCGAGGCGGCCGAGGTGGGCGAGGACACCGAACACATCACGGTTCGTCAAGAAGACATCGATGCCGGGTATTTTAGCCTCGAACGCCTCTTTCTTTTCGGCGACGCGGCCTTCACTCATGAGTTCCGACGGCTCGATGGCTACGGTCGTAGCGAGCTGCCGCGCATCCATCGCGTGCACGACGGGCACACAGGTGGACTCGATACGTTTTCGTGTGCGGGCTGCCACCAGCAAGGGGGCGTGAACGGCTCCGGAGCGAAGACGGCGAGCGCACTCTACTTTGCCGATGGCGTGCACGCGTCCTCTGCGGTCGTGCGAAATCCGCCGAATGTGCTCGGCCTCGGACTCGTGCAAAAACTCGGCGCCGAGATGACGACTCTCCTTCGGTATGCACGCGATGGCGCGCTTGCCGAAGCCGCGCTGTCAGGCGCGCCCGTGACCGTTCCGCTCGAAGCGAAGGGGGTGACATTCGGCGTGATCGTCGCGCGCCCCGACGGCACCGTCGAGACCTCGAAGGTCGAAGGCGTGGACCCCGACCTCGAAGTGAAACCTTTCGGCTGGAAGGGGCACACGGCTCGGTTGCGACGATTCGCCGAGCGTGCCGCCCTCGTTCACTTCGGGATCCAGTCCCACGTGCTCGCGCTCGGTTACCAAGCGAAGCCCGACCCGTCCCTCGGTCCCGGTCCGCAGTGGTGGGACCCTGACAACGACGGCGTGCAGCAAGAGCTCTCCGAAGGCACGCTCACCGCGTACGCCCTCTACATGGAACAACTCGAGGTGCCGATCGCGCTGCCCCCGAGCGACGAAGGTTTGCGGGAACGTGCCGCGTACGGCTCGGCGCTTTTTCGGGATATCGGATGCGCCACGTGCCATCAAGAGAGCCTCTCGCTCATCGACGCGAGTTGGTACGAGAGGTCCGATACGACCGAAGGTGCGCCCGTGCTCGTTGGCTTGCTCACCGACGGGGAGCATCCTCGGGGTGGTTCCAATGTTCGGATTTTCAGTGATTTGAAGCGCCACCACATGGGGGAGCGCCTCGCCGACCCCCACGATGATCCGGACGGGATCGGCCGCGACGTGTTTCTCACGCGACCGCTGTGGGGCCTGGCCGAGAGCGCGCCCTACCTGCACGACGGCCGCGCGCAGACGATCGGCGAGGCCGTTGCGGCTCACGGCGGCGAAGCCCAATCGGCCGCGGATTTGTTCTCGGCGTTGAGCGAAGACGACCGAGTCAACATTCAGCTCTACCTGCTCTCGCTGTCGCGTATGCCGCGTCTCAGGGTGCCTCAATGACGCGTCGTTTGGGCCTCGCAACAGTCATCGTCGCTCTCGCGGCGTGCGCGACCGAGAAGGTGAACCCTGCGGTCACTTCGCGCGATAGTACTGCGGAAACATTGGGCATCGTATCGACAGCGTTCGAGGTCGAACCGCGCGCCAATGCCTTGGGGGCGCTCGAACGTGATGCCCGTCGTCGGGCGGTGCGTTTTCGCGAGGTAACCTCGCCCGGGTTTCTTTTCGCTGCAACGCGCGTTCCCCAAGGCGAGCTCGACGCTGGATTGTGGAGCCCGAGTGAACTCTATGAGCTCGGCGGTCAGCTCTTCACGCAGCGCTTTCGAAGAGAAGATGGCTATGGCGCCGCGGACCTACCGGCATTCGGACGGTTCCAACGCGGGGAACGCGGTGGCCCCGATGCGGAACAGTGCGCGGACTGCCATCGTCGCGGCGGGCTCGCGGGCGCGGGCGACGCTTCGGACAACGCGTATCCCTACGGTGATGGCGAGAACCCGGACACCGGCCTCGAGCGGAACGCGCCCTCGTTGACGGGCCTCGGATTGCGGGAGCTCCTCGCCCGCGAGATCACCGCCGAGCTCGCCGCCGAGCGGGCGGCACTCTTCGACAAAGCCAAAGAGACGGGCGCGCCAGTGCGAGGCAAGCTCAGTGCGAAGGGACTCGACTTTGGCTCGTTTACAGCGCGACCGAACGGCACGGTCGATGCGAGCGAGGTCGTCGGCATCGAGCCCGATCTCGTCGTCCGTCCTTTCGGCTGGAAGGGCCACTCGCGCACGATCCGCGAGATGGTCGAGTCGGAGCTCGCGACCCACCACGGTATGCAGTCGGCTTGGTTTGTCGCGCATGCGACGACCGCGGCGAAAGGCGCTCAGCCGCAGCCGGATCCGGACGGGGATGGGGTCACCGATGAAATCTCCGAAGGGCAGGTTTCTGCGCTGACGCTGTTCCTTGCGATGCAAGAGGTGCCGACGGTCGAACCGCCGATCGTCCTCGTGGAACTCGGCCAAGCCAACACCAATTTGTTCCCGCGATGGCTCGACGGCGCGACCCGCTTCCGCTCGCTCGGCTGCGCGACCTGCCACGTTCCGGAGTTGCCGCTAGCGTCGGCAAGCTTCACCCTCGAGAGCCGTACAGGCGCGGCTCCAGTGACGATCGATCTCGCGAAGGACGGAGCTGCCCCACGCATCGTCCCGCTCGCCGATGGGACGTTGCTCGTGCGCGCGTTCACGGATTTTAAGCGCCACGATCTCGGACCCAAACTCGCCGATGCTTTTTCCGAACGCGGCCTCGCGAGCTCGAGCTTTCTCACGCCGTCCCTATGGGGAGTGGCGCGAACCCGCCCGTACCTTCACGACGGACGCGCGCCGACGCTCGAAGCCGCCATCTTGATGCATGGAGGCGAAGCCGAGGCGTCTCGAGACGCGTACGAGGCGCTGAGTGACCATGACCGCGGCGGCCTTCGCGTCTACCTGACCTCACTCACTCGTGCGCGCCGCTTTGCCGTGCCTTGACGCGAGCCCCGCGCGCGCCTTCGTCCGCGTAGCCGTGTGCGAGGCGATTAAAGGCCGAGTCGTTCACGGCGGTAGACGCCGTTCGAGATGCGCTCGCACCAGTCCGCGTGGGCGAGGTACCAAGCGACCGTGGTTTGCATGCCTTGTACGAATGGTGTCCGCGCGCGCCATCCGAGCTCGCGCTCAAGTTTCGTGGCGTCGATCGCGTAGCGGCGATCGTGGCCTGGGCGATCGGTTACGAACGCGATCTGGTCGCGGTAGCTACCGCTCGCGCGCGGCCGAATTGAATCGAGTTCGTCGCATATCGCGTGGACCATCTCGAGGGTTGTGCGTTCGTTGTTCGAGCCGATGTTGTAGGTCTCGCCGACCGTCCCGCGTTCGGCCGCGACGAGCAGCGCCTCGCAGTGGTCACCGACGAAGAGCCAATCGCGGACATTGCGGCCGTCGCCGTAGACCGGCAAACGTTTGCCCTCGAGCGCGTTCAAGAGACACAGCGGAATGAGCTTCTCGGGGAACTGGTAGGGGCCGTAGTTGTTCGAGCAATTCGTCGTGACTGTCGGAAGTCCGTACGTGTGGTGGTAGGCGCGTGTGAGGTGGTCCGAGGAGGCCTTCGAGGCGGCGTAGGGTGAATTTGGCGCGTAGGGCGTCGTCTCGGAAAAGAGCCCTTCGGTGCCGAGTGAGCCGTAAACTTCGTCGGTCGAGACGTGGATGAACCGGAAGGCGCCTCGGTCATCGTTCGAGAGGTTGGCCGCGAACGCGCGTGACGCTTCAAGCATCTCGAAGGTGCCCACAATGTTGGTTTGCACGAAAGCGCCAGGTCCGTCGATCGACCGATCGACGTGCGACTCGGCCGCGAGGTGAAAGACATAACGCGGACGCTCGAGCTCAAGCGTTTCAAGCACGCGCGCCCGGTTGCAGATGTCCCCTTCGACGAACGTGCAGCGCTTGCCATCGATGACCCCCTCGAGGTTGTCGAGATTTCCGGCGTAGGTCAGCGCGTCATAGACGACCACCCGCGCATCCGGCCGCGTCTCGAGGATGTGATGCACCAGGTTCGAGCCGATGAATCCGGCCCCGCCCGTCACGAAAAAGACATCCGACATGGGCTCCTTATAGCCCGCGAGGTGGCCTCGGCGAATCAATTGGCGGGCGACCCCGCGCGATGACGCTAGAATGCGCCGTCGCGACCATGACGGTCGGTCGACGAGGAGTCAGCGATGGGCGTTTCCGTACCGCTTTTGAATGTGGGACTTCCGACGAGCGAGGTCGCGGAGCTCGGCTTCGCGGATACCAAACTCACGATGGCGGTGAGGGCCTTCGCAATCCACGAGGGCCTCGATCGGCTGTTCGATGTGCTCGTCACCGCCGGCTCGCGCGATGCGGAACTCGACCTCGAGACGGTCGTCGGACACGCGGCGGCGTTCCGAATCCTCGGTGCGGACGATGGCGGACCGCTGCGCTTCTGGAGCGGTATTTGTCGCGAAATTGAACAAATTGGCGTCGCGGATGACGGCCTTTCGATCTACCTCCTACGCATCGTCCCCGATCTCTGGCGCCTGACTCAACGGTCGAACCGCCGCATTTTTCAGCACGTCACGGCGGTCGATGTCGCGACGACGATCCTCTCCGAGTGGGGCCTCTCGGTCGAGCTGCGACTTCAAGGCGCTGCGCTCCCTCGCCATGAGTACCGCGTCCAGCTCGACGAATCCGACTTCGCGTTTCTGTGCCGCCAACTCGAAGAAGCCGGCGTGAGTTACTGGTTCGAGCCCGGTGCGCCCCGCAAAGAGGGGGACAAGCTGCTCGAGCAGATGAAACTCGTACTCGGGATCGAGCCCCAACGCGCAGCCGCTCGGCGCTCCGAGATTCCGGTGCGGTCGGCGTCGGAGCATGACGACGCCGGCCCTTACGTACGTGACGTTCGCGTCTCTCGGAGTGTGCGACCAGGGCGTTATACGCTGCGAGGACACGAGTTTCGCGCGAGCCCTGAGCTGATGCTGCTGGCTGAGGCTCAAGCGCACCACGAGCTCGAGCGCAACTACGAGCTCTACCGCTTCGCCCCGTTGTCTTTTCTCAACGAAGCGCCCGATGGCGGCGCACGCGGGGCGGTGCTCGACGAACGCGCGGGAGCTGCCGCCGCTCAACTCGGCCTCGACCGCGAGAGATCCGGGCGCGTCACGGTGCGCTTCGGAACGAACCTCCTCGACCTCGTCCCTGGATTCGCAGTTTCGATAACCGGGCACCCACGCGTGGAGCTCTGCTACCCCGAGGCGCTGCTTGTCGTTGGGGCCGAATGGCACGGGGATGTCGGTTCGGAGTGGCAGATCGCGATCGAGGCCGTCCCGGCATCCGAGCCGTACCGCGCGCGGCTCGTGACCCCGAAGCCACGCGCGCATGGGCTCGAGAGCGCGGTCGTGGTCGGCCCCGCGTCCGGTGACGAGGAGATCCACACTGACGAGTACGGTCGCGTCAAAGTGCACTTTCATTGGGATCGCCAAGGCGCCTTCGATGAAAGTGCCAGCTCGTGGCTGCGTGTCAGCCAGGGCTGGGCTGGAAACGGTTACGGCACGGTGCACATCCCGCGCGTCGGAACCGAAGTGTTGATTGGGTTTTTCGAGGGTGATCCCGACCAGCCCCTCGTCGTCGGGCGCGCGTTCAATCGCACCGCCACGCTCCCTTATCCGTTGCCGCAAAGTCGCACCAAAACGGTGTGGCGTTCGAGCTCATCCCCGGGCGGCGAGGGCTTCAACGAACTCTCGTTCGAAGACAAGGCCGGTGACGAGGTACTCCACCTGCGCGCGCAGCGGGACCTCGAAGTCGTGACGTTGAACGACGAGCGCTCGAGCGTCGGGGCGAACCGGCACTCCACCGTGCGGCGCAACGAGCGGCACGTCGTCGGCGGTGACCGCAGCGAAGAAGTGCACGGCTCGCAGCGCGTTCGGGTGGCCGGCCTTCATTCGGAGATCTTCGAGGGAGGCTCTGAGTCTCGCTCGGGAGCTCGCAGCGGCATTACAATGGAAGACGGCAAGCTCGTGATCTCGAACGGTCAGGCCTCGATCGTCCTCGACGGCCCGATCGTGCGCATCGATGCGGCGTCGAACATCTGGCTGCGGTCGAACCGGCTCGTGACCATCTCGAGCAAGACCGTCACAATCGACACGAACGTATCCATCAATCAGCACGCGCTCGTTCCGGCAGACGTCGCGCAATTGGCGCCCCTAGCCGCTCCGAAAGTGCTCGCCCCCGCCGAGACTCCGAAGTCAAAAGCGCCGTCGGCCGGCAGGCCGCAAGCCGGGGAGCCGCCATTTGACTCTCACAAGTTCTACGAGGAGTTGCTCGCCAAGGCCGGCATCAAGGTGAAATTGCCGAAGCACCTTCCGCTGCCGGATTCGGTCAACGAACAGCTCGAGCACCTCGCGCTCGTTTCCCATAAGGCGGGCCTCGTGCGTGGCGAACTGCTCGATCCCAATCTTTACTCCAAGGTGAAGCATCGCCTCGCGGACCGCCTCGAGGCCGAGAAGGCGCGGCTCGTCGGCATGGGAGACTCGATCCGGACGACGTTCGAGAAGAACCGTGAACACCTGGGCGGACTCAGCGAAAAGCTCGGCGATCGCTACGCGCTCGAGCAGGCCAATCTCGCGAATCTTAGCGGCGAGCTCGGTGACATTTTCTCAGGAAAACACGGAGGCTTCATCGATTCCGCGAAGGCTCTCGCCGGCGTTTTCAAGGAGCAAGCCTCGCACGTTATGGCTCTGCGTCGCGATGTGCTCGCGATGATCGAGCAGGAAAAACGCTGGTTGAAGGAGACCGTCGGAGAGTGGACGTCGATCGCCGAAGACATCGACGGCTACCTCGACGGGATGAAGAAGCTCGCCGAGGATCCGAAGGATGCGTTGCTCGAGCTTGTGCTCGGACCCGATAGTTCGCTTGGCAAAAACATGGCGTCGCTGGCCGACGAATTCGGCTACGGCGACGAAGTCGGGAAATTCTTCGGCATCGATTCACCCGCGGCGCAGGCCCCTGTGCCTGGACGCGCGCCGGCACTCGGGCTCGCTGGATTGAACCTTACGAGCGTCGGGACGTCCCACGCGTCGAGCGCTCCTTCGCTCTCTTCTTTGGTCGTTTCGCGAAACGGAGGGCTTGCTTCCCATGATTTCACGACTGCCGTGGGCCCTCAAAGTGTCGGCTTTTTTCAGAGTCCTTCGGAGGGGCAGATGATGGTGATTCCGACCGAGCAGGCGGCTCCGCTAAGCGAGGCGATGATGACCACGCACCTCGTCGACGCTCAGCTTGCTGGCACGCCGGCGAGCTCGGCTGTCAGCGACGTCCTGCAGGCCAACGGCTACGCGGTCTACCAGCGCCCCTGGGGTGATTGGTCGGGACCCTTCGTGCAGGCCGCCTCACAGGTTAAGGCCTAGCCATGGCTCGGCACCGCAGTCCGATTCTCTCGTTCGATTACCCCCGTGACTGGGAGGACCGAAGCGAGGTGCGCTACGAAGCCCCAACGCGTCCTGCCCCTTCGGGCGCGGCGAGTCCGGGGCGCGCTGTCGTGCGACGCTCGCGGCTCCTCGATGACGAAACGCTGCTTTCGTTTGTCGAGCGCGAGCTCCGAGTTCTCGCCGCCTTGGACGGCTTCGTCATCCGTGAGGTGCTCGAGACGCGGGTTGAGGAGCGCTCGGCATCGCTCGTTCGTTATGCGACCCTCGAGGCTTCGGTGCCCTACGAACATCGGCTCTTGTTCGTACCCCTGAGCGACCGGGGCGTGGCGCTGTTCACCCTCTCGGCTCCGCGCAGCGAACAGGCCCAGCTCGAGCCGCTGTTCGAGCGAATGCTGGCGAGCGTGGCTGTCGGCGACGCGTGAACGGGAGCGCGGGTCGCGTCAGAATTCGAGCACACGGCCAAGCGTGACGGCGCGAAGCGCAAAGCGCGCGGTTTCGTATTGGTCGAGACGCACGTGGGTCTCTGCGAGCACGCGTGCACGGAAGGCCGTCATCATCGGGAGGTCCGAGGCGAGCGCGTCGGGCAGATAGCAGGGGACGGCCTCGCGGCTTCCCGACGTCGTCAAAAGCGCGCGGATCCAACGTCCGCCGAGGAGCGTGCGTCGCTGGTATTTTCGCTGTTCGAGGAGGCTGCGCGTCACGATCTCGTCGAGCTGTTCGAGCGAGACGGTGCGGCGCGTTTCCCGATACGTGCGGCGGAGATGCTCGTGCATCTTTTGAACGGGCTCGAACGATGCGGCGGCAAGCGGTGAGGCGATAAGCTCATCGACCGAACCGAGCGCCTCGCCGAGTTTGCGATCATCGCCGAGGAGCGGGGTCATCACCGCGGCCGTAGCGCGCAGGTGCTCGAGCGCGTCGAATGGCAAGGAGAGCTCCCCGGTCAGTGCCACAAGCGGAGGCGTGAACTTTCCGGAGTCGCTCACCGATTCACGCACCCGTTCACGCAGTTCGCTTATGCCGATCGGCAGAAGCTCGGTGAGCAAACCGAAGTGCGTATGGTGATCGCGCGCGCGGCTCGGATCGGGCGACGCGAGGTCGTGTTGCGGATCACGGGGTTCGAACTCGAGCGCCTCGGCGATCGTCGAGAAGCGACGGCGAAGTTTTGGTGTCTCCTCGGCATCGAACCACAAGAGTTCGACCACGTCGCGCGAAGGGCGCTTTGGAAGTTCTACAACCCGCGGTGCTTCTCGCTCAGGTTCCGGCGCCTCGTAGCGGCTCGCGGTCGGCGGCGCAGGCTCGGGGTCGTTCTTGCCTCGGCTCCAGGGTGAGTCTGTGAGTGCCGGAGCCATCGCCGTCGCGCTCGGGTGGGGCAGGCTTGGCCGCGGGAGGGGGGCACCCAGCGCGGCAGGTGTGGTGAGGAGCGGGGCAGGTGCGAGGCCGAGGATGGTTGGTGTCGCGAGCAGCGGGCTGGACTCGGTGAGCGCGGGTACCGCCTGAGTCTCTCCGGCATGGCGGTGCGGTTGAGAACTGTACGGTGCCGAGGCAGGCAGTGAGGGCAACGTGCCGCGAGCCGAGGAGACCGCGGGCGGCCCACTGAATGCGTCACGCTTCAGCCACAGCGGCGCCAAATCCTCGAAGGCTTCGAAGTTGTCGCCCGTCGCATCGTCGACGCAGTCTCCGATGAGGCCGCCGAGCAGAGACGTGGCGGTCGCCTCGCGGTGGCGCTGCGTGCGGAGTGTGTCTTCGCCTTCTTGCCCAGTAAAAACACTGTTCACGGCGTGAGCTTTTGCGTCAGTCGGGGAGCCGCGGAGCTGGTCGATGAGCTCGCCTAGCCCGGTGTCCGAGAGTCGCCGATCGGGCCCGGCGACGGCGACGAAAAGCTTGCATGACTCATGGCGTTGAGCGAGCCCAGCCTGCGCGCGAAACGTGACGCAACATATCCCAATGGTTCCGTCAAACCAGACCCCGTCGATCCGCATCGGCAGCTCGCGGCGCGCGCCGTCTCGCTCGATGAAGGCTTGCGGCTGAACGTTCGGAAGACGTGTCGTGAGGTGTCGATGGTCGGGGTGCATGCCCGTTAGATGAAATTCGGCGTCGGGCCCGAGTTCATGGAGCCTTTGATCCGGCGGCGCGGAGTTGAACGCCGACCAATCGAAGCCTTCTCTCAACACGACGTCGTCGGTCCCGAGCGGCGCCGCTAGCGGTCGCTCCCGTGAGCCTACGGCGTAGCCGACGAGGTCGAGGGCAAAGGCGCCGACTACGGTCACTCGTTTGTCGATCGTTCCGACTGCAATGCGAACCTCACTGGACTCGCCGTTTGAGTTCGCTTGCGGAGCGAACGCGGTGACGTCAACAGCCGCGCGAGCCGGGACGCAATCGCACGGGGCCAAGATTCGGTCGGCTGGAAACCCGGCGGGGCGAAGGTCCTCTGAGTGAATGGGTACTTGCCGCTTCGCGAGCCGTGCACGGTCGGGCCGGAGTTCAAACGTAAGCTTGCAGACCACCGCGATAGACCACGGACCTTCGCCGGTGCGCCAATGCAGAGAGGACACGGGAACGGGGGCGAGCGAGACGACGTCCATGCAGCAGGGGAAACTACCACGGAACCGAGCCCTTACGAGATGCGCGCCTCATGAGGCCTTGCCGCTCGCGTCGTTGAATTCGAGGTACCATGTCCGAATGTCCAACGTCCGCGCGGCCACATTGGCGTCTCTCGTCGTGGCGCTTGTAGCAACGCAGGCGAATCCGGCGCACGCCCTCAAGCAGCCGAACAATGTGGTCATTCCGGTCGGTACAAGCCTTCAAACGCTGTTTGTGAAGCGCGGTGAGGCACTGAACGCAACGACGGACGCGCAAGCGGTTCCTGAGACGTACACGCCGACGTGCAAGCTCGAGTTCGAGGTGCTGCAGCGCAACGCCGGCTACAAGAACGCCTTCGGTTGGTACAACGTGACCGGCCTAAAGCCCGGGCTCGCGGAGCTGCACGAGTTCTTGAGCTGCAACGATGGCGTCGGCACAAAGAAGGTCCTCAGCATCAAGAAGGATCCGGCCTACGCGGGTGGTGACATCGGGTTCTTCGAAGCGACGGGCGGCTGCGGCTCCGTTCAGAAGCACGACGCGATTTTTTTCAGTGAGAAGAAATACAATCCCGATGGCAGCAATCAGAACGCGTTCTACCACCTGCTGATTTACAACAGCACCGTTCTGCCCAAGGCGTTCTACTTCGGTTGGGAAGACTTGCTCGCGGGCGGCGACAATGACTTTGACGACCTGACGACGTTCGTGAGCGGAATCGGCTGCACCGGCAGCGGCTCGAAGTGCGCGACAGGCCAACTCGGGATCTGTGGCGAAGGCTCCCAGCAGTGCCAGGGCGGAGCGCTCGCCTGCGTGCCGCTTTTCGCGCCAGAGACGGAGCTGTGCGATGGGCTCGATAACGACTGCAGCGGCATCGTGGACGAAGGCAACCTCTGCGCCGACGCCGACGTGTGCGACAAGGGTCACTGCGTTCCGAAGTGTGGGGGCGGCGAGTTTACGTGCGGTGGCGGGACGGTCTGCAGCCCAACCGGCGTGTGCGTCGATGCGGCTTGCCTGCTCGTCACGTGCCCGGAAAACACGAGGTGCGATGGCGGAAACTGCGTGGGTCCATGCGACGGCGTCGCGTGCCCCTTCGGTGAGGTGTGCCTCGCCGGCTCGTGCTTCGACCCCTGCACGAAGTTCAGCTGCGATGACGACCAAGTGTGCGTCGATGGTGCGTGCGTCGAGCATTGCGATTGCGCCGGGTGCAAGCCCGGCAAGACGTGTCAGTCAGACGGGCGCTGCCTTGCGGACGCCTGCGTGAACAAGGTCTGTGCGGCCGGAACCCACTGCGACCCGGTCGGAGACTGCATCGACGATTGCATCGGAGCGATATGTCCAGCGGGTGAAGTCTGCGCGATAGGCGAGTGCGTTGCGAAGCCGGATCCAGGTCAAGGCGGAGCGGGTGGGAGCAGCGGAGCGTCGATGCTCGTTGGCGGCGGCTCGCCCGTGGCGGGCTCGACGGCGTCAACGGGGCAGGGCGGTTCCTCGGCCGGTGGTGCGGGTGACGGCTCGCTCCAGGTTCCGAGGCCCAGCGGTTGCGCTTGCCGCGTCGCTCCAACGAGCGATGCCGGCACGGGTGCGCTCTCTGCTGCTATGGCTCTCATCGGCTTCGCCTGGCGGCGTCGGCGGGCAACTCGGTCGTGAGCGTGCTCGAGGAGAGTGCTCGCACGGCGCTGCAAGCGTGGGGCTTGTCGGGTGACGCGGGCGCGCCGCTTGGCAACGGTCTCATCAACCGCACGTTCCTCGTCGAGCATGCCGGTGGACGGCTCGTGCTCCAGCAGGTGAACGCGATTTTTACGCCGCGGATCCACGAGAACATTCAGGCGGTGACGAACGCTCTTACCCGCGCCGGCATGAAGAGCCTCGAGCTCGTACCCACGTTGGACGGGAAACTCTACGCAGAGTCGGACGGCGTGTGGCGTGTCTACCGGCACGTCGAAGGTGTCTCGGTGGACGTCGCAACGAGCGGCCCTCAGGTGCGCTCGGCGGGCCGGCTCGTCGGGGCATTTCACGCGGCACTCAATGATTTGTCGCATGAATTTATCGGTCAGCGCCTCGGCGTGCACGACACCGAGCGCCACTTGGCGACGCTGCGCGAGGCACTCGCGGAGCACGACGGGCATCGCCTGATAGCCGAGGTGCGAGCACTTGCCGACGCGTTGCTCGAGGCCGCGTCGTGTTTGCCCGACCTGCCGTCGGTGTCGCTTCGCGTCGGACACGGCGACCTCAAACTTGGCAACGTGCTCTTCGAGTGCAGCGCGCCCTCGACCGCGTTGTGCCTCGTCGATCTCGACACCGTGGGACCCATCAAGCTCGCCCACGAGCTTGGCGACATGTGGCGCTCGTGGTGCAATCGCTCAACCGAAGACGACGACGAAGCCACGCTCGACCTCGACGTCATGCGCGAGAGCTGGGCGGGGTATCAAGCTGGATTCGGACGGGCCGCTCTTGCCGACGAGCGCGACGCTGCACTCCTCGGCGTGGAGTGGATAAGCCTCGAGCTCGCGGCCCGGTTCGCAGCCGATGCGCTCCGTGAGAGCTACTTTGGCTGGAACCCCGCGAAGTTTCGGGCGCGCGGAGAGCACAACCTCAAGCGTGCTCGCGGGCAGTGGTCGTTGCACCGTGCGTTTCGAGCCACCCGCGATGAGCGGCGCGCGATCATTTCGCTCGAGCGTTAACGCCGCCTTCGCCCGAAACGTCAGCCGCCGTTTTGCTTCGCGAGCGCTTCGAGACCTGAGTAATTACCCGAGTAGCCCATCTGCGTGTAGGTGACCTTCATCGTGCGCGGGTCGACGTAGTGCAGCATCGGGGTGCCCACGGAGTTCGTGTACGCGAGCGAGAAATTGGGGTCGCTCATCACGGAAACGTCGAGAAGGTTGTACTTGTCCTTCCACTCTTTCGTTCCGAGCAACGTCGGAGGTCCGTCGTTCGGCGCATCGATCATCAACGTCACCACGCGGATCCCCATCGGTTTCCACTTCGTCATCAAATTGGGAAGCGAACTCGCTTCCTGGGCGCAAGCGCCTCAGCCAAACTGCGACGAATCGAAGAGAATCGCGGTGATCCCCTTCGAGCCGTCGCAGTCGAGCAACTCCTCGATGCTGAGGCTGCCTTGCACCGTGCCGCCGGCCGGGTAGCCTTCCCACTTCAAGTTCGACGGGAGGATTTTTCCTTGGGCCACGCCGTACGGACCGGCGGGGTAGACGCACGCCGCGCCTGTGCTCGAGCTTGCGGAGGCGGTGCTGTTCGATGACCCGCCCGTGCTCGCGGCAGTTGTCGTCGCGCCGGCCGAGCCGGTCGTGGCGCTCGAGGTTGAACCGACCGCGGCCGAGCCGGTCGTCGCGCTTGAGGTTGGACCGACCGCGCCGTCTTTGCCGCCGGTGCCCTCGACAAATTCGACGCCGTCTGCACCCGTTAACGAGTTGCACGCAACGAGCGCCGCGACGGCCACCCAGCGTACACAATGGTTCAACTCTCGCATGTTGACACTGTAACCCGATTACCTAGGTCAGTGTCCAGCGCGGCGTCATCCCCAACGGCAACCACACCACGCTTCGCTGCGCCGCCAAAGGTCGGCCGCGAGGGCGGCGTCGTCGGCGAGTCGGCTCGGGCGCTTCGGTGCGGAGCGGTCGTAGTAGCGACCGGTCTCGCTCGCCAACCCGGGGTCCGTCGCGCAGTGCAGCGTCGTGCGGGCGCCTTCTTCGTTGGTGATCATGGCAAGCTTCATCAGTGCGCGGAATGGCCACGGCACGCGGCGCCAAACATCCGAGGCGACTACGCCGGGGTGCAGCGAATACGTTGTGATCCCGGTGCCTGCGAGCCGTCGGCTGAGCTCCGCCGCGAAGAGGACATTCGCGAGCTTGGAGACCCCGTACTCCGCAACGCCCGTGACGCTCGGCGTCGTCATCTTCACCGCGTCAAAATCGAGCTTCTTCGGTCGGTAGTGGGCGCGGCTCGAGACGACCACGATGCGCGCGGGCTGCGATTCGATGAGGCGCTCCCTGAGGAGGCATGTGAGGAGGAAGTGGCCAAGGTGGTTCGTTCCGAAATGAACCTCGAAGCCGTCGCGTGTCAGTCCGCGAGAGCCCGCGAGGCCTGCGTTGAGGATGAGCAGATCAAGGGGCTCCTTGCGCGCAAGAAACGCCTCGGCGCATTGGCGAACCGAGGCGAACTCACCGAGGTCGAGCGGCAGGAAGTCGGCCGTGCCCCCCGCTGCGCGAATCTCCTCGAGGACAGGGCGCGTGCGCTCCTCGGACCGTCCCGCCAGGATGAGCTTTGCACCACTGCGCGCGAGCTCAATCGCGGTGACTCGCCCGATGCCGGTGTTCGCACCCGTGATCAGGCACACTTTGTTCGCGACGTTCCAGCTCATGGCGCCGAGTGTGGCACAGCTGACAGCAGCCTAAGAGGGCGATCACGGCGTGTCGTCGGGTTAGGGCCCGGCTGTGGCGCAATCACGGCGCGCGCTCAGCGGGGAAGTCGAAACTTACGCCCGGCCAAGTTGAACGCGACAGAGTGGACGGTAGCCGCCGTTTTCGGAACCAGCATCACGCCGCCGCTGAGATGCGAGTACGGGTAAAAGCGACCGACGAGGTGCTGCTTGCCCGTCGTCGTGGTGACCTCGAGCGCGGTCGCTTCACCACTTGGGTTCGCGGAGTTTAGAAGAGGCTCGAGCCACTTGGTCGTACCGTCTGCGGCGATGGCGATTCGATCGTAGAGGACGGGCGAGCCCTCGATCCACGCGGCGTTGTTGACGAGCTTGATGCGATTGAAAAGCTGCTTGAAGGTAAAATCGCTGACCCACGCGGGCTCGCAATAACTCATGAAGTCGGGCGCGTCGGGCGCGATGAGTTTCGGGGCTAGGAGATCGAATCCCCATGCGCCGATCGAGCCATCCGGGCGGGGAAAGAACGGGTCGACGCTTTGGCTCACGCCGCACGGAGCGTGAGGCCGTCCGTGTTGATGCCCGAGCTCGTGAGCAGCGGTTCCCGCGGATTCTTCGCCCGTAAATCCGATGCCGATCCCAGCTCGGGACATCGGATCGTTGGGTCCGGCGAGCAGCGAGAGCCCCGCGACGCAGCCCGAGCTGCAGAACGATCCAAACGAACCCGCCGCGTTGAAGAGACCGTAATAATACTCGTCGTTCGCGGCGCCGGACGTCTGCCGGTAATCGGTGATCGCGTTCAGCAAATCGTTCCAGCCGTCGCCGCCCGGATCCACCGCTTGGTTCCAGGTCACCGCCGGCTTCACGGTCACGGTGACGCTCGGTACCGGGTACAGCCGGAACAACGCATCGCGATAACGATCGACTTGCTGCTGCGAGGTGTCGGGCAAGCGGTTCGAGCCGTCGGCGGCGTAAGCGACGGGCACGAGCACGACTTTCAACGTCGCGCCAACAGCCTGGATGGGCAGCGCCAAGAGGCCCGATGGCGGATAAGCCGCGGTCGTGTTCGTCCCACTCGACTGGGCCGCGGTCGTGAGGAGTTCGACCCGCATGCTGGTCGCGGCGCCGATGCGCGCTCCCGGGATCGCAGCGTTTGCCGTGGTTTCGAGAGTCTGCTGGTCGGAGGAGCCCGCGAGTGTCGTCGGGACCTCGATAGGAGGGCCGTCGCCGAACGTGACGCGCAGCACGCCCGTGCTCGACGCTGACGCCTTGTAAAAAACGCGGAGGTACGCGTCGCGCCCCGCCACGATCGGGATGTCCGAGTCGAGCTCGTCGCCACCTTTCATTAGCGGCCGTTCGACGCCTTGGTAGAGTTTGATTTCGGTTACCGTGACGCCGTCGGCCGCGACGAGCTCGGATGTCCCGCCGCTACTCGAGCTTGCTGGGCCTGGACCAACGGAGGCGCTGCTTCCCGCTCCACTGCCGGTCATCGAGCCGGTGCCCCCGCTCTGCTCCGGGAGGAGCTCGATCCTGTCCGCGCCAGAGATCAGATTGCAAGCCGTTGTCGCCACTACCGCGAAGGCAAACGCCGATTGTCGCCAATCTCTCACGCCGGGAGAATACGGTTCTACGGCGTCTTCGCGACCCATAATTCGCGGCATCGCACCCGATTTTTGTCCGCGCTGGCGCCAGCCGCGGCCAGGTTTCGCGAGCCGTACTATTCGCCGAGGATGAAGCTCGGCGTCGTCTCGAAGTGCAGCGCCGCGGAGATTTGCGTGCAGGTGCCCTCAGCATTCACGCCAAGGTCCGCGCGCGTTTTTAAGAGCGGGACCACGGCCCCCTTGACGGAGCCGCCGACGTTGAAGCTCTGGATCACCTGCGCGAGCTCCTCGACCACGATGCCGCCGCCGACAAACCCACCGAGAGAAGCACCCGGACCGAGGTCGTCGGGATTGACGTTCATGCGGATCGCCGTCTGGTGAACACCGAGGTTGAACGCGGCGTCGAGGACACGCACGGGCAAGACCACTTCGCCCGGGCCGGCCGTGAGAACCCCGCCGTCGATGCGCGCGCCCGCGACCACCGTGATCGGCGCTGTCGCGGCGTCCCACGCGAAGGTTTGGTACGGTAAATACTTGCCTGTCCCATCTTGCAGCGGGGTGCCTGCACCGGCCCCGAAGGTGACATCGACGCACGCGTCGTTCTCGAAATCGTCGACGCCGCGCAGGGCCATCAGAAGGATCAGCTGGCCGTTGGAGATGGCAGCGCCGAGAAGCTGATCGATGTTGTCTTTTCCGACCAGCCCTTCGACGATTGGAAGCAGCGTCGCGACCTGATTGTCGATGCCGGGCGTGCCCTCTGGCGAAACGAAGTCCACCTGGTAACAGCCTTCGGGGTCGTTGCCGTCGCTGATGCGGCCGTCGACATTGAGGCCCTCGACGGATTTGTCGTCGTGCTGTTTTCCGAAGGTCGCGAACGTCACGACCGACGCGATGGTCCTTCCTGAGCTCGTGCACGTAACGACAGGCGGCTCCCCTCCGCAGCCGAAAGCAAGGAGCGGCAAGACGGCCACCAACCTCTGCGCTCTCACGCCTCGAGCTCCGAGAGCCCCTCGGTAACGAGGCCCTTGCCTTCGCCGAAGGAAGTGACCGGAATACCGAGCGCGCGTAGCAGCGTAAGGCCGAGCTTGCTCGCGCTTTCGGGCGCGGGCGCATGATAGTGAACGCCCTTCTTTAAGGCACCGTTGCCTCCCCCCGCGACGAGCAGAGGGTAGTTGTCGATGGCGTGCGATTTTCCGAACGAACAGTCCGAAAATCCGAGCAGCACCATGTGGTCGAGCAGCGTGCCATCGCCTTCTTGGACGCTGCGGAGTCGTTCGATGAAATACGCGAACTCTGAGATGATTTGCAGGATGATCTTGTTCACCTCTGGCTGCAGACCGGGCTCGTCGTGGGTGAGCTGGTGGTGGCCCGAAGGCGCGCCGGGATAGAGGATGTTGCTCACTGGTTTGGAGAACAGAAGCGAGCAGGCACGCGTCGCGTCACACGCGAGAGCCATCGTCAGCATGTCTGCCATGACGCGGTGAATCGCGCTCATTTGCGGCCGGCCATCCTGGTCGGGATAGTCGCTCTCGGGGGACGCGGGCTTCTTGCACGAGGCGAGGTTCGGCGGATCTTGCTCGAGCTTCGCGAGCTGTTGTTCGAGCGCACGAATGCCGTCGTAGTGCTGCTCCAGGCGGATGCGGTCGCTCGCGCTCACGCGTTTCTGCAGGCTCTTGGCATCGTCACCGACCGCGTCGAGCACGCTGCGTCGCAGGGCCACTCGCGGATCGATGATGGGGCTGGTCCCCGGCTCGACGAAGCCCGCCCCGAAGATCCGCTGATACATCGCGAAAGGCGAGGTCTCGGGAGGATTGGCCGCGCCCGGAGCCGAGTAGGAGAGAGTCGCCGTCGTGCGTTCGACACCGGCCTCGAGCGAGCGGAAGCGGGTCGCATCACCGTAAGCTTGGGCCACCACCTGGTCGAGCGTGGGCCCGCCGAAGACGCTGCTGTCGAAGCTGTCGCCGACGCTCAGCAGCGGTCCACCATAGAGCACTCCCGCCGGGCCGCTTCCGTGCGGAATGGCGTTCGGCAAGTCGACCCGCAGTCCGCTCACCACCGAGACTTCGCTTTTCACTTTCGCGAGCGGCGCGAGCTGTGGAGAAAGCTCCCACTCGGGTCCGTTGCCGGCCGGGACCCACGAGCCGGTATGGACGCCGTTGCCGAAAAACCACCAGGCGAAGCGCGACGGAAAGCCGCTGCCGTCCGCGAGTGCATCGCCATTCGATGAGAGAAACGCCTCGAGAGCGGGAAGCCCGATGGCGACGGCGCTGCCTCCGAGGAGACCGCGAAGGAGTAAGCGTCGCGAAAGCTTGTAGCGGCTCATGGCGCCTCCGATGCGCGACGAAGGCCGTCGCTCATGGCGATGTGCTTTAAGAGTGGGAGCATGCGGAAGCCCTCGTGCTCGAGCGCGTCACGGAGCCAACCGATCAGCGCTTCTTCGCCCTTTTGTTCGCGTTTTCCGACAGCGTAGCGGTAGAGGTGCCGCGACAGGCAACGGGTAAACTCGGGGTGAACCGCGATCGCCGCACCGAGGTCTCGCGGGTCCTCGAAGGCGACGCCGTCGAGGTCGCCAGTCGTGTCGATCATGACGGCCTGCTCCGTGAGTCGATGGCGCCCGATGCCGTCGAATGTCTCGAGGCCGAGCCCGATAGGGTCCATGCTCTGGTGGCACGACGCGCAGTTAGGGTCCTCGATGTGCTGACGCATCCGATCGCGCAACGTGGGGAGGTCGGGGCTCGGCTCGGGGAGGGCTGTGTCGACGTCCGCCGGCGGCGGCGGGATCGAGCCGCAGAGCAGGACGGTGCGCATGAACTTTCCGCGCAGAGTCGATGAACTCGAGGTCGCGTGGGCGTAGAGGGCGAGGATCCCCGCTTGGCCGAGGAGGCCGCGCCGCTCGCCGTGCTCGGGCAGCAGCGTGGCCCCGAACCCGTCGATCACCGGGGCGGGGATCTCATAGAGGGTAGCGAGGCGTCGGTTCACGAACGCGCGACGCGACGTCATCATCTCGCGGGCGTCACCGTCGGCATCGACGACGAGCTCCTCGAGGGTTCGCAGCACAGCCTCGCGAGCATCGGGGCCAAGGTCGGCGCTCGACTGAGGGAAAACGCTGGGATCCTTCACGAGGTCATCGAGACGAAAAAGTCCGAACCGCTCGTCGAAGAAGTTTCGCACGCCGCGTCGAGTTTTTGGCGAGGCCACCATGGCATCGACGATTCGTTCGAGGCTTCGGTCGTCGGTAAGTTCGCCCCGTTCGGCGGCATCGAGGAGCGCGTCGTCTGGCGTCGTGTTCCAGAGGAAATAAGCGAGGCGCGTCGCGAGTTCCCAGTTGGAATACCGCAAGCCGCCGGTGGCCGCGTCCGGTTCGCCGAGCTCGATCCGAAAGAGAAAGTGCGGCGACTGGAGGATGCCGGCGAGAGCGAACTCGAGCCCTTGATGGAAATTTCCGAGGGTCTTTGAAGCGTTCGTTGCGAGCGCGACGTAGCGTGCGAGCTCAGCTCCTTCGAGTGGTCGTCGGAACGCACGGCGCCCAAAGGACGCGACGAACGTCTTCGCGCACGCCTCGTCGATGGTGCCGCCGGGTGCGCACGGGACAAGTGCATCGCGAGCGGCGCCGGGTTTCATCGCCTGCGCAGCAAGGTCGAATGCGGCTGACTCGTACCTGTCGACGCCGAGTGACGAGATGCTCGTCTGCGACGCTCCGACGGCGAGGAAACCATCGCTCACGGTGTCGGGTTCGAGTGCATTCGGAACCGCCACGTCGCCGAGAAGATCGCGCACGGTTTGTCGGTATTGCGACCGAGTGAGGCGTTTTATCACCGCTTCGCTTGGCGCGACGTCGGGCGCTGGCGGGAGCGGCGAGACGGGCGTCGCCGGTGGAGACTCGCAACCTCCTAGCAGCCACAGGCCTATCCACGACACGCAGAGCGCGACGGCGATTCGGGGGAGGGGTCGGAGCTTCATCGCGGTTGTCTCCAAGCTCACGAGCATACGACACTTTCGGCGCGCGCGCCGCACTCACCCGAGGCGCAGGGCCGTCACGCCGAGCGCCTTCGCGAGGATGCCGGCGAGATTGAACCAGGTCCCGCAATGATCGAGGACCTCGGGACTCGCGCTGGCGACGAATGCCGCTCCACGGAGGCGGGCCGCGACACTGGCCACCTCCTCGCAAACGACGGTCGGTTTGCGTTTTCCGCTTAAAAGCTTCCGGAGCGCGTCGGCATGCTCGAGGGACGCGGCGTCGTGCACGATGCGGACGGCACTTGGGCCTAGGGTGAGCACGACCTCGGCGATCCGGCGGAGCGCTTCGGGTTCATGGACGGCAAGCACCTCCGGGGCGACCTCGGCGGTACCAATCAGTCCGGCCGCGCTCTCGAAAAGCACGATGCGTGGGTCGAACGTCGCCGCGATTGAGGCGGCGACATTCGCGCAAACGCTCGCCACATCGAGGCGCAGTGGTCGTCCTGCGACATCGTCCGGATCGAGCTCGCGCGCGATGTGATGGCGGTGGTGGGCGTCGGCTCGGGCGATGGCGTCGAGCAGGATGCGCTCGCGTGGGCTGAGCCCGCGGTGCTCGGCGATAAACCGGGCGACCTCGAGGGCGGGGTAGCCGCGAGCGCAAAGCCAGCTCGCTTCTTCGGCCGCGGTGCGCAGGCGGTCGACCTCGCCGTCACTCAGCATGAGCTCCTCAAATCCGCGCTGCCACCGGACGACGGTGGTAGATGAGACGCATGACGGCTCGTAAGCGATCCCAGCCTCGCCAGACCAAACGCGAGCGTAAGGCCATCTCCGGTCCCGGCAATTCGGGCAACGCCGCCCACGACCACAGCCAGCACATCCACTGCGTGGCGTGCGGCGTTCACCTCGATGCGGCTCAGTTTGCGGCCGCTCCGGTGACGGCTCGCTGGGTTACGTGCGAGCACGGCAGCCGATTCGCCGCATGCGAGGGCTGTGTGCCGCGTGCCAAGCAGTTGCTCGAGGAACACGATCGCTCGGGTCGCCCGGTCGATGCCGCGTCGGCGTATCACTGACGCTCCGGTCGCGGCTCCTGCTCGCGGCACACCTACTCGCGGCACACCTATTTGCCGCCGCAATAGGTGTTGATAGCTGCGATAAGCTCGGTGCTGTCTTTTTCGATCCGGTTGCCGTCCGTTGCCGTCGCCTGAAGTTTTGCGACGTCCCCGCTCTCTTGAGCGTCGGCGAGGCTTCGGAGATCCTTTGAATAGTCCACGATGAGGGTTCGGTAACGGTCCCGAAATCCGCGCAAGTCGGCGAGCTTCAGAGCGACCGCATCGAGCTTTTCGACGACGACGTCGAGCTCTTCGGCAAACTTGCGGATCCCCGAGGCGTCGGCTTGGCCGTGGAGCCCGTCGAGGTCGTCTTGCGCCTTGTTGATGACGCGGACGAGGCCGTTGCACTCCTCGACGCGCGGATCGCAGCCGATGGCGAGCAGGAGGAGCAGACAGAGGGGGGCGCCACGGAGTCGCATCGGTCGTTCCAGAGGCGACACTCTCCTTCCGGTCCCCTCTCGGTCAACCCAAATGAGAATAGGTGAACCCGATTGAGGGTGACCAAATAAGAAAAAGCCCGGAACCTTGTGAGTTCCGGGCTTTTTCCGTGGGCCGCATCCTTGCGGGGTGGACGGGACTTGAACCCGCGGCCTCCGGCGTGACAGGCCGGCGTTATAACCAACTTAACTACCACCCCAATCGGGAAGCGTTTGTAACGCACTCGCTCCCGTTCGTCCAGCCTCTCATTCTTGCTTGCGACGAATGTTTGCGTCTCTCGTAGGCGGGACAGGGATTGAACCTGCGACCAGCGGCGTGTAAAGCCGCAGCTCTACCACTGAGCTACCCGCCTGAATTGGCCGCAGGCTACTGCAAATTGACGGCCGCGCGAAGTAGGTTCACGCTGTCGCCTCGAATGCGCCCACTCTGTCGATTCGTGCTGCTCGCGACGGGCCTCCTCGGCTGTACCGACACGCGGAGGGACAGCGTCGACGATCCGAACACCGAACCGCCAGCGATGTGCGTGCCGGCGGGGACCTCGTGTCCGGTCGTGTTCCGCTACCCGATCGGCAACGGAGTTTCGTCGGTCGAGCTGCGGGGAGACTTTGCGGCCGGAGCGTGGGCGAAGGGGGTGCCGATGCAGATTGAAGGCACGTTCTTCCGCGCAGAGGTGCCTGCGCAGGACGGTGCGACCATCCGCTATAAATTCGTTCTGAACGGCCAAGATTGGGTTCTCGATCCATCGAACCCGAACAAGGCAGCAGACGGGGCAGGGGGCGAGAACAGCGTCACCGTCGCGGCGTGCGGCTTTACTTATTGCGACACGGAGCCGCCCAAACCGAACCCCGACGCGTTCGATTGGCGAAGCGCCGTCATGTATTTTGTTTTTGTGGACCGGTTCCGCAATGGCGATCCTACGAACGATGGCCCCGTGTCCGGCGTGGAGGGTCCGGCGAACTACCAGGGCGGCGATTGGGCTGGAGTGATCGAGACCCTCGAGAGCGGATACTTCGAGTCACTCGGGGTCAACGCCCTCTGGCTCACGGTGCCGCACGACAATCCGAACGTCGCCGGCGCGGGCTACGACGGTCGCCAGTACTCGGCCTACCACGGCTATTGGGCGAGCGACCTCGATAAGCCGGAAGAGCACTTCGGTACGATGGCGACCCTGAAGGAACTCGTCCAGAAGGCACACGCCCGCGGCATCAAGGTCTTGCTCGACTACGCGATGAACCATGTTCACGAGGCGAGCACGCTCTTCAAGGAACACGCCGACTGGTTCTGGCCGCTCCACTACGACAACCACCAGTGCGTCTGCGGCGACGGCTGCGATTGGAATGACACCTACCAGCAAAAACGCTGCTGGTTTACGTCTTACTTGCCCGACTGGAACTTCACCAACCAGGCCGCGCGCGCCTACAGCGTGAACAACGCCGTCACGTGGATCAAAGACACCGGCATCGACGGCTACCGGCTCGACGCCGTCAAACACATCGAGCTCGATTGGCTGCTCGACCTTCGAACACGCGTGACGGCCGAGATCGAGCCGGCGTCGAAGGAACACTTCTACATGGTCGGCGAGACGTTCGAGTCCGGCAACCGCGACATCATCAAGTCGTACGTCGGCACCGACCGACTCGACGGGCAGTTCGACTTTCCGCTGCGAGCCGTCGTTGTCGAGAAGCTCTTGCGGCGCACGGGCACGATGCACGACCTCGCGTCATTCCTCGCCACGAACGACACCTACTACCCGGGCGTCATGTCGACCTTCATCGGCAACCACGACATCCTTCGGGTGGTGCACACGGCGGAGGATGTGCCGTGGGACGCGTGGGCGCCAGGCAACCCATGGGGGGCGCCGCCATCACTGCCGAATTACGCCGCGCCGTTCGAGCGCCTTGGGCTGGCCTTCGCGTTCTTGTTCACGACCAAAGGCGTACCGCTCGTCTACTACGGTGATGAGCTCGGGATGGCGGGCGCGGGTGATCCGGACAACCGCCGCTTCATGCAGTGGGACGGGCTCTCCGTTCATCAAACCGCACTGCGAACGCTTATCGGCCGTCTCGGCAAGCTCCGCCAGGCCCACCCCGCTTTGTGGCGCGGCGTCCGAACGACCTTGAGCATCACCGACGACACGTATTCCTACGCCATGAGCGACGGCAACGAGACCGTGTACGTCGGCTTGAATCGGAGCGATGTCACGGCCGCGGTCGGCGGAATGCCAGTAAAAGGCCGTGATTTGTTGACGGATGCGCTCGTCGATGGTCCGGGGGTGGCCCTCGCGCCGCGCAGCGCACGCATCATCGTTGCGGAGTAATTGCAGGGTCGCGGCCGGGAGGAGGCGCGGTGACTCCGAGGCTCCACGATGCTACGTCCGTCCGCGATGGAGAAGCGCGTCGGACTCGTCGTTGGCCACGAGCCCCAGTTCGTCGAAGCGTTCTTTTCACGCCTCGCCTTGGAGCCCGGACTCGAAGGTGAGCTTGTGTCGATTGGCGGCACGAGCGAGCGGCACATCGGACACCACGACGTCATCGTCGACCGCTTGAGCGATCGGGTGCCGCACTATCGAAGCTACTTGAAGGCCGAGGCGATCGCCGGCGCCAGGATCGTGAATGACCCATTTCGGACGAGCTCGCAGGACGCATTCTTCGCGCTTTCGCTCGCTGCTCGTCTCGGCGCCAGAGTGCCGCGCACGATGCTCCTGCCTCAGAAGAGCTACGGCCCCGACGTGGTGCCAGAACGCGAACTCGGCAACCTCGAGTTTCCACTTCGCTGGGAGTCGATTGCGCATTACGTCGGTTTTCCAGCGCTCGTACGATCCGCGCGTGACGGTCACGTTCTCGGCAACGTGCAGGAGCTCAACGGGCTGTTCTCCGCGTTCGACCACGCCGGCGAGAACGTCTTGATGCTTCAACGCGAGGTCCGCGGGCGGGCATTTCATGCGCTCGTCGCCGGAGAGAGCGTCGTCATCGTAGGCGCAGGCGCGCTGTCTCCAGTCGTGGTGGTCGAGGCGAGCCGTACGGCGCTCGTGGTCGCCAAGGGGCTCGGCTACACGCTTTGCGCGGTGCACTTCGTAGCCGCTGGTGACGAGGCGAGCGTTGTCGCGGCCGCCGATCCGTTCCCCGTGCTCGACCCATCCAAGCTTGGCGACGGCTTCGCCACGCTCATCGATGGGCTTGTCACGGCCGTGGCCGTCGTGGCTCGACAACCCGCGGTTTGTTGGTCCCCGAGCCCGGCATGAGGGAAGATGCCGCGGTGACTACGGTGGACCATCCCCGGGGGCTGCGCCTTCTCGAACTCGGTCGTCGCGTGTTGTCCGTCGGGACGCTCTCGGCTTTCGTCATCGTCGCCGTGGGCTGCCCCGCGACGCAGTTTCCCGACGAAGGGCCAGGCCAACCGTCCGATTGGGCGAATTCGCAGGCTCCGGCCGGCGTCATCGGCGCATGCCGGGAGCCGCTATCGAAGCGCCCACCGATCGTGAATTCGCAGCTGTGGGAGAACATGCGGCGCTGCGACTCGAAGACTCCGCGTCGATTTTTGCACATCGGCTATGGCAAGTCCGACGCCGCCGACGACCCGAGCGACCGCCGCATGGCCACGATCCTCGACTCCGTGCGCAACGGCGCGACCGAAAAAGACGGCAACCTCAAGATGCTGTCGATGGTGCGCTCTGTGAAGGGTGAGCTCGGCGATGATCCGAAGTTCGCCTCGCGGGTCGAACGCTCATCGGGTCGCACCTTCGCGTGCGATTACGCGTACCTTTTTGGGACGACTGAGAAGCAGCGGCAGAGCGTGGCCGACGACCCGTGCCCGGCTTACGCATTCGATCCGAAAGAGCGGCGCGAGGTCTGTCTCTTCGACGTGTCGCTGCGTGAGGTGCGTTGGCTGACGAGCGCGTGGAGCTGCCTCGCCTTCACCGACACGGTGGGCGAGGGCGGCTCGTGCCATCGGCTTTGCGCGTACGACGACCACTGCAGCGCGCAGGTGAGTTGCGCCTCCCCTGATTTCGACCTGACGCTCTGCGCGCTTGGCGTCTGCATGCCCGACAAGGTCGCCGGGATCCTCTGAGCCCAGGTTCGCCGCACTTGCCATTCGAGACGCGAGGCGCCGGCAAGAGCGCGCCGTTCACCAGCCGAATGACCTCGCGCTCCTTGACATTTCTCGGCCAAGGCGGAACCATCCGACCCTCATGACGACGCGCCTTGGCGAGCTTCTGGTCCGTGAAAAGCTGATAAGCCTTCAGCAGCTTCGGCAGGCACAGGAGGAGCAACGCAAGGGCGGCTCGAAGCTCGGCTTTGCTCTCGCGAAACTCGGCTTCATATCCGACGGGGAGATTACGAATTTCCTCTCGACGCAATATCGCGTGCCCGCGATCGACCTCACCGGCGTCGAGCTCGACAAGGAACTCACCAAGCTCGTCAGCAAGGAAGTCTGCGAGCGGCACCACATCATCCCCGTTGCTCGCAACGGCTCATCGGTCACCGTCGCTATGGCGGACCCGACGAACCTCAACGCGATTGACGACATCAAGTTTCTGACTGGCTACAACGTCGAGGTCGTCGTTGCGGCCGAGAGCGCCATCACCGAAGCCATCGCGAAGGCTTATACGAAGGAGGCCGAGACCTATTCGTCGATGCTCGCGGACTTCTCCGACGATGACATCGACTTCGCGGTCAACGAGGATGACCTCAACGCTCACGAGCTCGAGCGGGAGGCCGAGGGCGCCCCCGTCGTGCGCCTCGTAAACGCGATCCTCGTCAACGCGATCCAAAAGGGCGCGAGCGACATTCACATCGAGCCTTACGAGAAAACCTTCCGCGTTCGCTACCGCGTAGACGGCGTGCTCATCCCCGAGATGGAGCCGCCGATGAAGCTGAAGAATCCGCTCGTCAGCCGCCTCAAAATCATGAGCTCGCTCGACATCGCCGAGCGTCGCCTGCCGCAAGATGGGCGCATCAAGCTCAAGCTCGGCAAGAACCTGGAGATGGATTTTCGCGTCAGCGTCCTGCCATGCCAGTACGGCGAGAAGATCGTCCTCCGCCTGCTCGATAAGGCGAACCTCCAGCTCGACATGACGAAACTCGGCTTCGACACGAAGCCCCTCGAGGACTTTAAATGGGCGATCGAACAGCCGTGGGGCATGACCCTCGTCACGGGACCGACCGGTTCCGGTAAAACGACGACGCTCTACTCCGCGCTCTCCGACTTGAACCGCCCCGGCACGAACATCTCGACCGCCGAGGACCCGGTCGAGTTCAGCTTGAACGGCATCAACCAAGTTCAGATGCACGAAGAGATCGGCCTGAACTTCGCGATGGCGCTGCGCTCCTTCCTTCGCCAAGACCCCGACATCATCATGGTCGGCGAGATCCGTGACTTCGAAACCGCAGAAATTGCGGTCAAGGCGGCACTGACGGGCCACATGGTGCTCTCGACGCTGCACACCAACGATGCCCCGTCGACCATCTCGCGTCTTCTCAACATGGGCGTTGAACCGTTCCTGATCACCGCGAGCGTGAACCTCGTGCTCGCGCAACGCCTCGCGCGAAAAGTTTGCCGCGAGTGCACGCAGCCGACGCGCCTCGACCCACGCGTCATCGCGGAGCTCGGCACGACCGAACAGTATTTCCATCAGATGGGCGCGACGCCGGCGAAGGGCGCGGGCGGCGCATGCAAGCTCTGCGGCGGCTCTGGCTACAAGGGACGTGTCGCGCTCTACGAGGTCATGCGCTTCAACGAGCAGCTAAAGGAGCTCGTCCTCCAGGGCGTGTCCACGGCCGAGCTCAAGGCCGCTGCGATCAAAAACGGCATGGCTTCGCTGCGCATGAGCGGGATCCAGAAGATCATGCAGGGTGTGACGACACCCGAAGAAGTCATGCGCGTCACGATGAGTGATTAGCTGCGGTGCTTCCCCATGAGCGAAAACGATTATTCCGACGGCCAGCCGGCTTCGCAGCGCCCGGGGTTTAGCTTGCAGCAGCTGCTCAAGGTGATGGTTGAGAAGGGCGCGAGCGACCTGCACATCTCGGCCGGGCAGGCGCCGCTCTTGCGCATCGACGGGCAGGTCATCCCACTCAAGCTGCCGCAGCTGACCGCGCCCCAAACCAAAGAACTTTGCTACGAGGTCATCAGCGACGAGCAGAAGATCAAGTTCGAGAAAACGAACGAACTCGACTTCGCCTTCAGCATGAAGCAGGTCGCCCGGTTCCGCGGCAATTTGTTCATGCAGCGAGGCTGCGTCGGGGCGGTCTTCCGATTGATCCCCTATCAGGTGCGATCGTTCGAAGAGCTCGGTTTGCCGGCCGTGATGCTCGACGTGTGCCACAAGTCGAAAGGGCTCGTGCTCGTGACGGGCGCCACGGGCAGCGGCAAGTCGACGACCCTCGCGGCCATGATCGACAAGATCAACAGCGAGCGGCGGGCGCACATCATCACGATCGAGGATCCCATTGAGTACGTGCACGCGCACAAGCGTTGCGTCGTTAACCAGCGCGAAGTTGGGCAAGATACCGAGTCTTTCAAGAAGGCGTTGAAGCACGCGCTGCGTCAGGATCCCGACGTCGTCCTCCTCGGAGAGATGCGCGACCACGAGACGATCGAAGCGGCGTTGACGATGGCCGAGACGGGGCATCTCGTCTTCGCGACCCTCCACACGAACAGCGCGATCCAGTCGATCAACCGAATCATCGACGTCTTCTCGCCGCACCAGCAGCCGCAGGTCCGCGCGCAGCTATCGTTCTCGCTGACGGCGGTCATCACCCAGTGCCTCGTGCCGCAACTGAGCGGTCCAGGACGCTGCCTCGCGCTCGAGGTGCTGCTCCCCAACGCTGCGATTCGCAATTTAATCCGCGAAGACAAGCTGCATCAGATCTACTCGCAGATGCAGGTGGGGCAGCAGGGCACCGGCATGTGCACGCTCAACCAGTCTTTGTTCGACCTTCTGCAGCGTGGGCTCATCTCCTCCGAGGAAGCGTTCACATTTACGAACGAAGCCGACGAGCTGCGCTCCCAGATCGAAGGTCGCGCAGGCGGTTACCGTCCGAAGGGCCCCGCGGGGCCTGCCGGGGGGGCGGGAGCTTCGGGACCAACGCGCCCTCGCTGACGTTGCTCGACGCGCTCCACTCGCCGTGTCATGACGCGGCGCGGTCGACGAAATGTGCGGAATTTTCGGTGTTTTTGGTCACGCCGAGGCAGCGAAACTCGCCTACCTCGGGTTGCATGCGTTGCAGCACCGGGGTCAAGAGTCCGCGGGGATCGTCGCGAGTGATGGCGAGCAGCTAACGAGCTTGCGTCGCATGGGTCTCGTGCAGGCGGGTTTCTCGAGTGACGACCTGTCGGCCTTGCCCGGCAATGTTGCGATTGGCCACGTCCGCTATTCGACAGCAGGTGGTTCGCACCTAAAAAATGCCCAGCCATTCGCGGTCGACTACCAAGGCGGGTCGGTGGCAGTTGCGCACAACGGCAACCTGACGAACCACGAGGGGATCCGCCGAGCCCTCGAGGAGCGCGGCTCGATTTTCCAGAGCGGCTCGGACACCGAGGTGATCGTTCACCTGATCGCGATGAGCCGTGCCCAGACCCTCGAGGCTCGCGTCGTCGATGCCCTGCGCGAGGTTCGTGGGGCTTACTCGCTTTTGTTCATGGATGCGGAGCGGATGATCGCCGTCCGCGACCCCATGGGTTTTCGGCCATTGTGCTTGGGGATCGTTCGACCGAAGGTGACCGAGCCTGCCGCGACGACGAAGCCGGTCTACGTCGTGTCGAGCGAGGCTGTGGCGTTCGAGCTCATTGGAGCCGACCTCGTGCGCGAGCTCGAGCCTGGGGAGATGGTTGTCATCGACGAAAGCGGCCTCGTGTCGTCGCATCCCTTCGAGCCGGAGCCGCGGCGCATGTGCCTCTTCGAGTACGTGTACTTCGCGCGGCCGGACAGCTTGCTCGAGGGAGCGAGCGTGTACGACGTGCGCAAGCTCTGCGGTCGCCGTGTGTTCGAGGAGCACCCGCTCATCGGAGCGAGCGCCGAGGATTGCGTCGTTGTTCCCGTACCGGACTCGGGCGTACCCGCGGCGATTGGCCTCGCCAACCACGCCCGTTTGCCGTTCGACATGGGACTGATTCGGAGCCATTACGTCGGCCGAACCTTCATCGAACCCAGCGACTCGATTCGCCACTTTGGCGTGAAGCTGAAATTGAGCCCAAACCGCGCGGCCCTTGAAGGCAAGCGTGTGATCGTCGTCGACGACTCGATCGTTCGCGGCACGACCAGTCGCAAGCTTGTCGGCATGCTTCGCGGAGCCGGCGCGCGCGAAGTCCACGTGCGCATCTCGAGCCCACCGACGAGCTGGCCTTGTTACTACGGGATCGACACGCCTACCCGCAGTGACCTCATCGCGTCGAGTCACACGACCGAGGAGATCCGCCGTTACCTCAACGCCGATTCGCTCGGGTACCTCTCACTTGGGGGCCTCGAGGCTGCCGTCCGCGAAGCCGAAGAACGCGCGTCCGGAAAATCCCATGCGGGCGTGTCGCGGTACTGTCACGCCTGTTTTTCCGGGGAATATCCGGTCCCGATCGCTGCGCCGGCAGACACGCCGCGGCACCTGCGCGTCCTCGGAAAATGATTCACTGACGCGTCCGCGCGGGCTCCGGGAGGCGTGCTCTCGCTGGCCGGCTGTGGCATCCTCTCTCGGTGGGAAGCGAGCTCGTCACCGTGTACGAAGTGGGCCTTCGCGACGGCCTGCAAAATGAGAAGGGCTTCATCCCTACCGAGCAGAAGCGCGAATTGCTCGATGCGCTCGTTGGCGCTGGTCTGTGCCGGCTCGAGCTGACGAGCTTCGTGTCACCGAAATGGGTGCCTCAATTGGCAGACGCCGAGGCGTTCGCGCGGCTCGTATTGCCTGCGGCGGGGTACTCGGTCGCGTCGCCCTCGGGCCCGGCGACTGACGGTGTGTCGCTCTCCGCGCTCGTTCCGAACGGCATGGGCCTCGAGCGCGCCCTCGCGTGCGGTCTCCCTGAAATCGCAGTGTTTCTCAGCGCGAGCGAGACGCACACCCAAAAAAACATCAACAAGTCGATCGACCGCGCGCTCGGGGTGATTGAGGAACTCATACCGCCAGCCTTGGCCGCGGGCGTACGGGTGCGCGGCTACGTCTCCACCGTATGGGGTTGCCCGTATGAAGGGACCGTGGACCCGGCCCGGGCGATCGCGGTCGCGGCCCGGCTCGCCGAGCTTGGGTGCTACCAAATTTCGCTCGGCGACACGATCGGTGTCGGCAATCCTCGGCAAACTCGAGAGATTGTGCGCCGCGCTCTCGACGTCATGCCGCTCGAGTCGATCGCGCTGCATTTGCACGACACTCGAGGCACGGCGCTCGCGAACATTTTGGCCGCGCTCGACCTCGGCGTTCGCGTGTTCGATTCATCGATAGGCGGCATGGGCGGTTGCCCCTACGCCCCCGGTGCCGCGGGCAACGTAGCGACCGAAGACCTCGTCTACATGCTCGCGGGCATTGGCCTCGAGACGGGCATCGATCTCGAGAAGCTTATCGAAGCTGCCAACGTGGCTGAACGGCTCGTTGGCCATCCGCTGCCGGGAAAAGTGCACCGCGCTGGAGCGTTTCGCCCGCGCGTCGCGTGAGCCGCGCCTCGCGTACGCGGTAGCTGCGGTCCCGAACGGGAGGTCGCACGTTGCTCGATTGAGTTGGACGACTCAGCGCCAATCGTCAGAGAAAAAGCCCGCGTCTTTCACCGTACGCGTCCCCAAGAGCTCGCCGCCGCGAAGCGCTCGAACCCCTGCGTCGTAGATCGCGAAGTCGGGTACGAGCCGCGGCAGATGGCGACTCGCCAGCGTTCCCTCGTAGCTGACGCCGGCGTGCAGCACGACGTATTCGTCGGGAGCGAACGGGCTCGGATGGATGAGCGAAATTCCGACGTCCGAGCCCGCGTGTTTGGTGCCGCGAAACGACAGCGAGCCATCCTCGAAGGTCACCGGCAGTGACCCGGCGACCCGAGCGGTGAGCGAGTTGGTGGCGGGACGTCCGATAAGGACGAGGCTCGCCCCGTGGAGCTCGACCTCGGTGATGTCTCGGTCGGGCAGCACGGGGAAATGAGCGCCACTCCACGAGTCGTGGCTCGCCCAGTGCTCGGCCACGAGTCGATTGGTTTCGGTTTCGTCGGAGAGCTGGGTTCCGTAGACGACCAGTGTCCGATGGCGGAGCACATCGTCGAGTGGGCCGGCGACGTGCGGCCGTTTTTTTCTCGAGCGGTCGGGCTCCTGCGTCGCTACGGAAAAGCCTTCGACTCCGCGCACGAAGAACCGTTCGCCCGAACCCGCGGAGAGCTCAAGATCGCGCCCGTCGACGCGCGCCGACTGGGCGTCGAAGCCGTCGAGGTTGATCGCGAACGCGTCAACACCGCTGGTTTTTACCTCGAAGCGCCGCTCCTTCGGCCGGTAGTGCGCATCGATGGACACAAACTCCTCTTCGCGCGATCGCGCGATGAGCCGCAGCCAATACGAGCGGTCGTAACGCAGTTCGCCGGTCGTCAGGCGGACATGCTCGGGGCGCTCCGGGCGACTGCGTAGCCTGAGCCAAGCGAGCATTTTTCCTTTTTCGTAAGCCGTGTCCCAGACGTTGTGTGCGAGCAGCGGTTCGATTTGAAATAGACGCGAGTAGCCAAGCTCGCGGTAACGATCGGCGATCACAGCGGAGCGTTGGGGCGTGTCTCTCCCGCCATGGACGATGTGCAGCGGCAGGTGCACTCCATTCTCGGCGTAATTCCGAATGTAGCGCCGCGCGAGCATCACGTCCTCGTAGGGCACGCGCGCCGTGAGACGAACGTCGCCGTAGCTCAGAAGGTTGGGGTAACCGCAGAGCGGAGCTGCCGCCGAAAAGAGCGAGGGGTAGTGCAGGGGTAGCGTAAAGGACACCGTTCCGCCCAGCGAATAACCAGTGATTCCGATGCGCCGTTCGTCGATCGCGTAGAGAGCGCGCACGTGACTGAGCGCGTCGAGTACGTCGGCTTCGCCCACGGTGCGTTGCCCCGCATCCCGAAAACCTCCCGGTGCCAAAACGAAGATGCCGTAGTCTGGAAGCGCGGGCAGGTGGCGTGTCGCGTATCCGCGATCCTCGTCTTCCTTCGGACCTTCACCGAAGGCGATCCGGAGTGCGAGCGCCGGGTCGTGGTTCAAGCCATGAGCCACGACGACGAGTGGGAGGGGCTTTTTCGCGCGATGCGCGCTCGGCGGAACGTAGAGGACGTAAGGCTGGAGGTTCCCATCGAGCGACGAGCGGTAGGCGCGGTGGACGACGCCGACCTTGCCCGCGTACGGATCGGTGCCCTGCTCGATGGCGGTGGCCATGCGCTCGAGTTCGTCCGTACGGGCGCCAAGCCAGCTCGCGTCGGCGTGACCGGCTTCGGCTGCGCCGACCATCGTTCGCAGAGCATGCTCGAAGCTCGCGCGTGAATCCTCGGCGAGTGATTCGGGCAGTGCCGCGGCGCGTGGAGAGCGAAGGTCGCCATGGAGGAAAGTCTCCGTGAGTTTGGCGAGCCGGTCGCTCACGCGGCCTCCATGGCTCAGCGTGAAGGTGCGCACGCTCGGCTGTTCGGCGTCTCCGAGTTGCACCCGCAGTTGCTGCGAGCCCGGGCGCTCGAAGGGGATGCGGAGGTCGAGGGAGGTCCCTGCCTGCACGAGGCTCCGCGCTACCCGAACGTCCGCGAGCGGCGGCTTGGTCGGTTGCCCGGTACGAGCGGCGCGTTCGGAGCTTGTCGTGAGCACACGCAAGTCGGTGACGTTCGGGGTGAGGCCGTCGAGCATCAGGCGGAGCCGCGGGACGAGGGCTTGGGCTGCGAGGCGGTTGTCGAGGGTCGCGCGCGTGAGGTCGCCTAGCGAGCACTGCTGACCGTGCGTCGTGGCCCAGCGGTAGTCGAGGCGTGCGCCAGACGGCGTGCCGAAACGAAGGCGAACTCCGGGGGGTGCGGCCGACATGGGAGTGACGACGACGGCGAGCGCGTTCGGACCCGCTTGAAGGTCGATGGCGATGAGCTCTTCATCCACGAACGGCGCATCGGACCCAGTTGCTTCGCGGTCCATGAGCAGCTTTCCGCGTAACCAAATTCGCACGCGCCCCTTCAGTGAAGCGCGAAGGACCGCGGACGTTGCGCTTCCAACGAACGCCACACCCGTCAGCACGTGATGACGCTTGCCCGCGCGACCGATGCCCCACGAAGGATCGCTCACGAATCCGTCGGGAAGGCACACGCGTGTGCGTGGCGCGCCGTCGTTTTCGAATGGTGCGCCGCGGGTTGGGTCGAGCGCATCGAGCTCGCTATCCGTCACGGGCCCCCGCACCGTCCACGCGTTGAGCCAGCCCGCGCCGAGCGGCTCGAGCAAGGACTCGAGTGCGACGCCTCCGCCGCCATCGAGGCCAGACAGGCAACCGCCGGCAACGCAGAGGCTTGCGGCGCCACACGGTCGGGCCTGCCACTTGCCATCGTCGCACCCAAGCGAGGTCTCGGCATCGCGGCAGATGAACTCCCCAGTGTGGCACTCTGGAGCGCCGCCCAAAGGCGCGCTGCTCGGCGCGTTTGGTGGCTCACTTGCGCCGTCGTGAAGGCGACAACCCAACCCCGCGGTCCCAAGGATGGCGAAGAGGATGCGACCGACGCAGCCCATCGCGGAGCGCATGCTCACCTTAGGTTGTCGTCCGGTAACCACGCCTGCGCCTCGCCGTCAGGGCGTCAGTCGGCGCTCGGCGTCGTCGGGAGCTCGAACCGCTTGATGAGCGGCATCTGCGTGACGAGGAACAATGCGGTGAGCACCGGGATCCCGGGGAATTTGAAGAGCACCCACAGGTCGGCTCGGTCGGGCGTCACCGAGCGCCAGACGAACTCGTTCGTTGCGCCGAGAACGAGTGAAAACAGCGCAAAACGAAGGGAAAGTGCGCGCCAGCCCTCTTCCTGCATTGGCAGTTTTTCTCCGAGAAGCGGCTTCAAGAGCGCCTTGCCGCGCACGAGCCCGCCGAGGAGCACCACCGCCGAGATGACGGCCACGATCGTCGGCTTCATGTAGATGAAGCGCGCATCGTGCAGGTAGATCGTCAGGCCACCGAGAGGCAACACCACAGCTCCGCTGAAGAGCAGCGCGGGCGGCACCTTCTTGTGCACGACCCACGACGCCGCCATCGCGAGCGAAAGCGCCGCCATGAATCCGCCAGTCGCCCAGTAGATACCCTTCAGCTTGAAGAGGACGAGGAAGACGAGGAGAGGGCCGTACTCGAAGAGCCATTTCGGCGGACCGCCGGAGGACGGAGTGCCGGTGGGCGGCGTGGGCGGCGTGGGCGGCGTGAGCGATTCAGGCGTCATGGTCTCGACTTGCTCACGGAAGATTCGCCAAGCGGAACACGGCAAGGCCGCCGACGACGTTGCCGATAGCGTAGGTCGCCATCGACGTCCCGACGAGCCTCCAGTTGTCCCCGTCAGGCGGGAAGGTGAAGGTCGCCTTTGACCATTCACCGGTGGAGATGAGGTACCTCGCGAGCTTCTTGTTCTGCCCGTCACCGACCAGCACTCCACCCGGCGAAGGCACGAGGTCAGCCCCAAACCCATTGAACGGCATATCTGGCAGCATGCTCCACGTCTTCGTCGCGAGGTCGAACTTCGCCGCGTGCTGTCCGCTTCCTTGTGCGATGCCGCCGGCGACGTAGAGAGCGTCCGGGGTCGCGGTCATGCCTGCGCCGGAGACTGGTCCCCACGGGTACACGGGTAGGTCCCCTGGCAACCCGAACTGGTTACTTTTCGTGTCGTACGTGAACATCGTCGACTGGTCCATGTTCGAACCATTGCGCCCGCCAAGAAGGTAGATGACCGACCCGACGACGGCCGAGGACGCTTCGCCTCGCATGACGGCCGCAACGTAGGTCGGGACGGGTTGCCATCCGCTAGCGGTTAAGTAGTTCTGCCCGTAGTTGCCGAAGACGTAGGGCGTGTCGCCGACGACCGAGAAGGTGGCACCAAATCCACACCCGCAAAAGTCATTCGACGACGTCGGCATCGGGCCCTCTTTGTTGAAGACGGGGCTCGGCAACGCATAGGAGTAGGAGTTGAAAAACGGGTTGGTGGAGTCGTCGTTCGCGAAAAAGATTCGTCCGTTGCCGATGCCCGCGTGGGGGGAGTAGCCTGCGGTGAACGTCTGAGAGAGCGTCTTCTCCAGTTTCCAGATCGCCGTGCAACCGCTTGGGCTGTTCGTGAAGCCCGGCAAACACGTGCAGTCGGCCCCGCCGTCGGTGTTGCTGCACGTCGTGTCCGGCCCGCAGAACCCGCTGATCGCTGTGCATTCATCGACGTCGTTGCACGTCTTGCCGTCGCCCTCGTAGCCCATCTTGCACGAGCACGTCAGGTTCATGCACGTGGCGTTCGTTGAGCATTCGCCGCAGCTCCCAGCCCCGGTAGCGGTCGAGCCACCCGAGCCGCCGGTGCCGCCGGTGCCCGTCACCGCGCTTGTCGACGTCACGGTCGCACCGCCCGCGCCTTCGGTGAAGTTGCCGAGGAGATTGGTACACGCGAGGAAGGTCGGCGCGGCAAAGAAGAGCGCGGCGAGCGACAACGGCGCAAAGGAAGTTCTCATGCTCGGCGCAGCATAACGCATTGATTGCGCCTTTGCTCACCGAGTCGTTGCGGCCGCACGTAGGCTTCTGCGTTCTCCCTGACTCGGTTGAACGCCGCCCGTGAGCTCGGCGTCGAAGCGTTCACGCCACCCGGTGCAGCAGGCTGGGACCGACCTCTAAATCCTTGGATATCTCGGCGATTGTCTTTGAGCCGCGAGCCATCAGGCGGCGAACGGTGTCCATCTTGAACGAATCGGGGCGTGATTTTCGTTGTTGCATTGGTGAACTTTTCGAGATTGCGGTCCCTTGCGGGGGGGTGTCCACCAAAGCGGGGCAGGCTCGGGCTCCAACACAGGCAACGTTGCGTGTTGTCAATTGATATTGGCCTTGGTATAGGTTTGCTTGTTGAATTGAGGCGTTATGAAAACCATTTTTTTAGTGTTGGCCATGTTCACTTGCATCGTCGTGTTCTGCGCGAGCGCTTCCACGGCCGAGGCGTACAATCCTGCGGGTAGTGAACCGTCAGGAGCATGCGTAAAATGCATGGCGGACATAAAGACGGCCGAGGGTTGCGAGGCCAAGGACATCAAGGATCCGCGCTGGGACGCGCGTTGCGTGCGCGCCATGGTACGCTTCGCCACGGAGTGCACGGCCTCCTGTCAGTAGACGCGGACGGCGCTCGATGGCGGGGGTGCAGCTCTTTGCGACGCGCGGACGCTCGTGCTTCTATCGACTCACGCTTGTCGGGCTAGGGCTCGCTTCAGCCCCGGGGACCACCGTTCACCGGAATGCGCCAGCGCAGCCCGTCGTGCTCTTCGACGTCGGGCCCGCCAAGCCCCTTGCACCGGAGCCGCCCGTCGTTGCGACGCCTCCTTCGCCGGAGTTTGCGTGGGACGCGGCACTTTGTCCAAGCGAGGGCACAGAGCCGCTCGCCGTTCTCGTCACGCCGCGCGTGCCGTCAAACTCACGGCCAACCCGCGTGCTCGTGGTTCTCGACGACGGCGAATTGCGGTTTGCCGAGGCGAGGTTTTCCTATGTGGACGGTACATCCACCGTCGTCACGGCGAGTCCGATCGAGGTTCGCGATGCGGATACGCGCAGCGTGGAGTTCGTCGAGAGGCGAGGGAGCGACCTTGCCTCCGTGAAAGTACGGGTCGGCGAGCAGGTCGTGGCATGCCGGGTGAAGGCGACGTTCCGTGGGGCTCCGCGGCGAGCGTGGGACGCTCATGCCGAGAGGTTGTTTTCTCTCTGGATCGCGCGGCTTTTTTCCTTTGAAGAACGCGAGTTGCTTTCCTCGTCGCTCGAGCTCGTGCGCCGAGAAGAGTTGAACTTTCTCCACAGCCACCTCGGGCTTGGCGAAGATGACCCCACGAGTCCGCTAACATTTGCGCCGGATTGCGCCGACTTTCCCCTCGCGCTCAGGCTGTACTTTGCCTGGAAGCTCGGTCTCCCGTTCGGCTTCGCGCGGTCGTGGCGTCCAAGTGACGAGAGGCTCCCGAGCAGGCTCGGGGTGAGCGCTTCCCGCCCGAGCGACGAGAGCCCGAGCGACGAGAGCCCGAGCGACGAGAGCCCGAGCGACGAGAGCGCCGATGAGGTGCCGCCACGCGTGTTCTTCGACGTCATCATCGACGGTAAAAGCGTCGTCCGCGTGAGAGATTTCGTCGAAGGACTCAAGCGCCTCTCGGACCGAGTGTCGGCGGGCGTGCTGCGGCAGCAAGGCGGCTCGGAGCAAAGTTTACTCTACCCGGTCGCTCTTTCTCGGGCCTCGTTGCGGCCAGGCACGCCCTTCATCGACGCGTTCTCGCACGTCTCGATCATCGTGGCGTGGGCCCCCTCGACCAACGGTGGTCGGCGACTCATCGTCGCGGATGCCCAACCGAGTGGGATGGTGTCGTTGCATCGCTATGTCGAGGGGCGACTGGTCTACCGCGCTGGTCGTGGTGGCGTGGGCTTCCAGTGGTACCGCCCCACCGCGCGGTTGCCGAACGAAACCTACACACCGACCTCCAACGCTGGCCTTTCGCGCCGCCCCGACGCATACCTTCGTCCGGCGCCTGGGGAAGCGCAGCGGACGGAGGCCGCGTTTGCGGAGACACTCGATACCCTCGAGGATCCGCAGCCCCGTGAGCCCGTCGCACGCTACCTTGAACTTCACGAAGCGCTTCTCGAGGCCCTCCAAAGCCGCGAGCAAATCGTGAAGGAAGGCTTCAAGCGACGCCTCGCGATGCCCAGCGATACCCCGGTGCCCGCGAGCGCCAGGATGCTCTTTCACGGCGTCGGAGTGTGGGAGGCCGACGCCACCCCGTGCCGTGATCTCCGGCTGCTCGGGTACCTGCGAAACGTCTCCTCATTCCCGCAAGCCGTCGAATCAAACCCTGCGCGCTACGAACGCCCTCCCGGCGAGACATCGGCCGCTCTGCGCTCGCGGCTCGAAGCACTCGGGGCGCGTTGGTTGGACGAACTCGGTGTCACCTACACTCGGAGCGACGGAACCCCATTCCGTCTATCCTTGCGCGAAGTTTACGCGCGGCGCAGCAAGTTCGAAATGGCCTACAACCCCAACGATTGCCCGGAAGTCCGTTGGGGCGCGCCTGCGGGTTCAGAGGAGCAGCGCCCCTGCACGCAGCGAGCACCTGCAGTCCAACGGCATACGATGGCGGGCTATCGGTCTTGGTTTCAAGAAGGATATGGCTGTGAGTGACCAAGAGCGGAAGCGGCGCAGGCTGGGACCGTGACGTTCGGTGTCGATGTGGTCCGACATGGCCCAACCCACGACGCGCTGCGAGTACGGGTCCAAGAGGACCGTCAGCTACAGCCAGCCGTCGTTCGTCACTCGGGCAGTGGCGTCCGCCGCACGAATTCGTAGCCGCCTTTGACCGCGCCCCACATCTGTTCCCCCTCGGCGTCGAAGCCGCGGTCCCACGACGAGAGACCGTCGGCTCTCACGATGACCTCGCTCGTGGCGTAGCTCGCGCCATTGAGGGTGCTCGCGCACGCGTTGCCCTCCGTCCCCCCGTTGAACGTGGCGCTTTCGGGGTTCCATTCGAGGTGAACGGAGCAGCCCTCGCGCCGCTCGACGTCCGTCGAGGCGAACGTGGCGAGGGCGCCCGCGTCGCAGAGGTGAACGGCGGCCTTCGGCGCGACCAATTCGAAGACGCCGCTCGTGCCCTTCGTCGTGGAGCCGGCGACGGGTTCGACGACGTAGAGCCGCTGTCGGTAAGGCGCGTCGAGCTTGCTCATCAGCGCCTGCTCGACGTAGAGGACACGCTCACCGAGCTCCGGCGCGCTCACGACGCAGGTCTGAAGTTGCACGGCGTAAAACGCCTTGTCCTGCTGCGCCTGCTCTGCCGAGTCAAAACGGCCCGTGAGCCTACGAAAGATCTCCTTCTCGGCGAAAGGCTCTCCGCTTGTTCCACCCGCGCCACCGCCCGAATCGCCTGTTCCCGTCGAGGAGGCCGACACTTCGGCGCGGACTCCGGACATAGGGCCGTCACCGCAGCCGACGAGTGCCGTCGCCGCGCTTACGAACCCAGACACCCAACCAAAACCTCGCAGACTTTTGCCCATACGCATGCCTATGCATTCCACATACGCATCCGTATGTCAAGCGCTCGGCGTCACCGCTTGCCACGACCCTTCCGTGCCCCGGGTGCCTTCGTTCCGTCGCTCGCTTCCGCGGTGGGCACACGGAGCAGATCGAGCACCGTCGCCGCCGCACCCATCGTTCCGAAGGGCACCTTCAACTCCGTCAGCACTTCGATCCCGAGAACGATCGCGAGCATGAGCACGCCCACCTGGCCGGCCTCGACTTCACGTCGCACGGTCCCCGCCTGTTGACCTTCGCGGACGGAGTGCCCGACCACGTCCATCGCACTGCGGTACAAGGACGCTCGCCGCTCACGGATGTCCTTGTCCCGAGAACACGCGTCGAGCACGTGATGGAGGCGCACCGTTCCTGGAATCGGGTACTTTCCTTGCGTGACCGCGGTGGCAAAGCGAGTCACGATTTCAGTGATGTCGCTCGGCTGGTCCTTCGAGCCGAACATCGAGTCGATGAACCCGGCGGTCAGGCTATCCATGACGGCGGCGATGAAGTCTTGCCGGTCTTTGAAGTGGACGTAAAACGCGCCGCGAGTGAACCCGGCTCGCTCGCAGATCGAATCCAGGCTCGGCACATCCAGGCCTTCGTCGGCGAAGGCCGTCATGCCCGCACGGAGCAGCGCCTCACGGGTCTCGAGGCTGGCTTCTGCGCGTCCCTTCGTTGCTCGGCGTGGCATCGACGCAACCTACGTCGCACCGAGCCGCTGAGCAATCTCACATACGGGTTCGTATGTTTTGGACTTGAGCCCGGGCGCAAACGCGGCTACGGCATGATTCATGGTTTTTCGTCGTTCGAGTCTTGGGCCACTCGGGTTGGTGGGAGCGGTCATCTTGGCGGTGGCGTGCGGCACCGTCGGGGAGACAGACTCTTCCTCCGCGATGGTCGCAGGCTCCGGCGCGGCCGTCGCGGGTGCGGGTGGTGGCGCGAGCGCTTCGTCGGGGGGCTCCTCGGGTCAAGGAGCGGGCGCGCCAAACGTCCACGACCCGCTCGGGCAGTCGCCGGTCGATGACGGTGGGCTCGTCAACGTTTCCACGGACCTCGACGCGGTACTCGAAGGAGGCGCACTCGAGACGGCGTGCACCGAGTACTGGGGCGGCAAGAAGGACCGCGCGACCATGTTGCGCTGCGGAAAGCGCATGTTTTTCGACGAGTCCTTTGGCACGTCCGGAGTCCCGGCGGCGCTCGTCGACTTCCTCGTCAAGAAGCTGCCGAACTCCGTCGGTCCAGGCATGGCGAAGCTCGGCATGATCGCCGACCCACGCTCGACCAAGAGCCTGCCGCTTGGCATCGTGCCCACGACGCCGCTGTCGGCCACCGTCCCGGCGTACGGGTTTTCGTGTGCGAGCTGCCACTTCGGTCGCTTGCCGGATGGTCGCTACGCCGTCGGGGCTCCGAACCACGATTACGACTACGGTCTTCAGAATCTTGCGTTCGCGCTTTTTCCCCAGCTCGCCCTCGCGGACACGGGCGCCAACGATCCGGACGCCGTCGCGCGCGTGAAGCCGCTCTTGGATGAGCTTGCAGCCACGCCAGGGCTCAAGCTCCAGATGATGGTCACCCTCATCGGGTTGCTCGGGGTGAAAATCCCCGAATTCCCAGCGGAAGTGCAGCATCACTACGCGAACTGGCGCACCGGGACGATGGACTTCCTGATCGCGCCGCTCCCGATCGACGATGGCGTTCATACGGTCAGCAAGATAAGCGCGCTTTGGTCCATCCCCACCGCCGAGGAGATGAAGGCGAGCGGGATGAGCCACGCGATGCTTGGGTGGGGCGGCCCCGTCCACAGCGTGATGAATTTCTTGAAGGAGTTCGTATCGTTTGGCGGTGGCGTCCCAGCCGCATGGCCCGAAGAGAAGCTCGCACCGCTGGTCGCTTACATCGAGACGTTGCGCGCCCCGGCCAATCCCACGCCGCCCGCGTCGGTGGAGGTCGAGGCCGGGCAGGCGCTCTTCGAAACGGCGGGCTGCACAACCTGTCACGGCGGCCCGGCCGGCGGAGGGACGAAGACGTACGCGTTCGAGGAGATCGGGACCGACTCGGAGCTCGCGAAGTGGCTCGATCCGAAGCTCTCGGGCAAGGCTTGCTGCGGGGCGACGCTCGAGCCAGGCGAAACGTTGTCGCACGGTGTGAAGTCGCCACGGCTCGTCGGTGCCTGGGCCATGTCGCGCTTCTTGCACAACGGCTCGGTATCGACGCTCGAGGAGCTCTTTTGCGTCAACGGGCCTCGCGGCGCCGTCACCGAGCCCGCCTACCGAGACGGAGGCCACGCGTTCACGTGCGACGGCCTCACCCCGAGCGAGAAGCAATCGCTGATAGCGTACCTTCGGGCGCGCTAAGCGCGGCGCGCGAGCATTGGCGAAGCCTGCTACGAACTCCAAGCGCTCAGCGTACGGAGCGGCCTTCTAGCGGCGACCCACGCTTGGTCTTGGCGGCCGCGGGGAGCGCCTACTTCGGGGGAAGGGGATTGCCGAGCGCCGCCACCGTTTTGGCCTGAGGGAGCGCGGAAGGATTCTTCAACCCTGTGTTCGAGAACCATGGGGGTCTCACTCTTTTGTCTTCGCCATTTGTCATGCCACAGCGGCTTGTTGATACAAATGCTTCTGGAAATCGACGAAAGCCAGCTTAATTTCTGCAGGACTTCCGCCAAGGTCGGCCAAGGCATCCGCGATCGAGTTGTGATATTTCAGCAGGAGTAGCGGCGTTAGCTTTTCAGCCTGGAGTTCTTCGACGCCGACCGCCACGTAGTGTTGGAGCACGAAGTCGAGGAACATCTGCTGTTTGGCGTTGAAGCGCGCGTTGATATGTATTTTCGCATTCGCAGCACGGACTTCGCGACTGACCGGCGGTAAGGCGTAGGCAACGTGGGCGAGCACGTCGAACAGATCACTGTTCTGCGCATCCATCACATTTTGCATCTCGCTGAGTTGGTCGTGACCGAAGCCTCTGTCGGCCAACCCTCGCAGCAGTTTCTGGCGCGTGTCCGGGACACTCCAGATGGCTCGCAACTCGGTCTCATCTGCAAAAAAATCCGGCAGCTTTCCGAAGAGCAGCTCCATGAACCGCTGCGCCGACATCGGCGTGCCATCGGGATGCCAGAACGTCGTCATCATCGTGTGCTGAATCGCGCGCTCCTTGCCGTCGGCGAGCTTCACCTTGATTTTCGAGCGGCTGAGCGCTCCATCCAGCGGTTCACGCAGCTCGGCAGGCGGACTCGGTGGCTGCGGTTGATAAAGCCCTCGGGGCGCCGGCTCCAACGGCTCGCCGTCCCACTCGGGATCGTTGAAGTGATGGTGCGCCTTCACGAAGTCGAAGATCGTGAAGTAGGTCTTACCGTCATAAAGCCGCGTGCCGCGCCCAATGATTTGCTTGAACTCGATCATGGAATGGATCGGTCGCATCAGCACGATGTTGCGGATGTTGCGGGCGTCCACACCAGTCGAGAGCTTCTGCGATGTGGTCAGGATGGTTGGGATGCTCTTCTCGTTGTCCTGAAAGTCGCGCAGGTGCTGCTCACCGATCGCGCCGTCGTTGGCGGTGACGCGCTGGCAATAGTTCGGGTCGGTGCTCGTCTTCACTTGGTTGACGAGGTCCCGCACGGCAAGCGCGTGAAGCTGACTCGCGCAGAACACCAGCGTCTTTTCGCTCTGGTTGATGTGGTCCATGAATACCTTCACGCGGTAGGCTTCACGTTCCTTGATCTCGATGATCTTGTTGAAGTCTTTCTCTTCGAAGCGCCTGCCCGCCTCCACTTCGCCATCGACGAGTGTGTCGTCGGGCGTGAACACATACTCGTCCAGGGTGGTTTGCATCTGCCTCACCTTGAAGGGCGTCAGAAAGCCGTCGTTGATGCCTTCCTTCAGCGAGTAGCTATAGACCGGCTCGCCGAAGTAGGCGTAGGTGTCCACGTTGTCTTTTCGCTTGGGCGTAGCCGTGAGACCGAGCTGCACGGCGGGAGCAAAATAATCGAGAATGCCGCGCCAGCTGCTCTCATCGTTCGCGCCGCCGCGATGGCACTCGTCAATCACGATGAGATCGAAGAAGTCGGGCGGATACTCGCCAAAATAGGGCGATGGCTCCCCATCCTTTGGCGGGCCAGACAGGAACGTCTGGAAGATCGTGAAGAACAGGCTGCCGTTCTTGGGCACTTTGCCTTTCTTGCGAATCGCATCCGGTTCAATCCGCACCAGCGCGTCGTCAGGGAAGGCGGAAAACGCGTTGTACGCTTGATTCGCCAGAAGATTACGGTCGGCAAGGAACAGGATCCGCGGCTGACGCGTAGGCTGGCTGCCCAAGTTCCAGCGGGCATGAAAGAGCTTCCACGCGATCTGAAACGCGATGAAGGTCTTGCCCGTGCCGGTGGCGAGCGTGAGCAACATGCGCCGCTGGTTTGCCGAGATGGCCAGCATCACGCGCTCGACGGCGATGTCTTGATAATAGCGACTGGGATGCGAGCCGCCTTTGTCCTCGAACGGCACGGCGGCGAAGCGATCGCGCCACGCATTGGCATTGGCAAACGTCAAGTTCCACATTTCGTCCGGTGTCGGGTAGGCAGCAATTTCGCCTTCCTTCCCCGTCTCCATGTCGATGGCGTAGATGCCCTGACCGTTGGTGGCGTAGGCGAAGCGCACCGCCATTTTGCCCGCGTAGTCCTTGGCCTGGCCCACACCTTCGGTCAGCGGCTTGTCCCACGCCTTGGCCTCCACGACCGCCAGTTTGATGTTGCGGTATTCGAGCACGTAGTCGGCCGTCAGCGGCTTGCCACGCCGCCCGTGAACTTCGATTCGCCCCAGTGTGATTGCATATTCACGCCCGACGCGACTGCCCTCGACAACGCCCCAGCCTGCAGCTTTTAGCGCGGGGTCAATATGTTCGGCTCTCGTCTCTGCTTCGTTCATGGCTTCTTCTTCCGGGATTTCGGCGCGGCCTTCGGCAATTGCTTCACTGCCTGGTCGAATGCGGCATCCACCGGGCGCGGCTCGCCAGCGGTGAGGATTTTCAACTTCTCGAATTCCAACTCGGCTTTGGCCTGTGCCATCTCGTGCGAGATGCGCCCAGCGTGGGTGAGGATGTCGCGCTCGTTCAGTGTCAGAAACGCATCCAGCTTCTTGATCCAATCCGCCATGTGCATCGCCAGGCGCCGCATCGCCTGGCCTTGGGCGAAGATGAGGTATTGCTCGATGAGATTGTTCAGCGCCGCCAGCTCCGGCTCCGTGAGGTAGTTCTTGGCGATGGCGACATCGGGCTTGCGAATCACCGCGCCACGCCAGTTGGTCAGGCCGAGGTTGGGCTTCGCCGCGTCCACCCGACCGTGGACGATCTCGGCGGCGGTCTGGCCCGTGATGGCCCAATGCACCTTGTTCTGAACCGTCTTGAAAAAGAGCAGGCTCACCTCCTGCGTGGGATCGTAATCAATGCTCGTCGCGTAAATGTCGGTGATCTTCTGGTAAAACCGCCGCTCGGAAGTGCGGATGTCCTGGATCCGCCGCGTCAACTCTTCGAAGTAGTCAAACGGTTGGTCGGGATTCTTCAGCCGTTCGTCGTCGAGGACAAACCCCTTCACGATGTATTCCCGCAACTGCTGCGTGGCCCAGATGCGGAAGCGGGTGGCCACCGCACTTTTCACCCGGTAGCCGACCGAAAGAATGGCGTCCAGATTGTAGAAATCCACGCGCCGCTGGACGGAACGTGCGCCCTCCAGCCGAACCGACAAGGATTCCTTGTGAGTTGCCCCGCGCTCCAACTCGCCTTCCGCGTAGATGTTCTGGAGATGCAGGCTGATGTTTTGCTGGGTGGTTTGGAACAATTCCGCCATGTGCGGCTGCGTGAGCCAGACGGTCTCACCCTCGAACCGCACGTCGAGCTTCAGCTTCCCGTCCTCCGTTTGATAGACTAGGAACTGGCCACCGGGCGGGGTGGCTGGCAGAGTTTCGTCACTCATGGCTGGAACTCCAGAATCGGTGAGTGCGGGGAACTTTTAGGCGATCCTTACAAGTTGGACGGTGCAAACGAACTATTCGGGATTTTCGAAAGGTTGAGGTGCGAGATGGAACGGGCGGTTTCATTTCACAGTGCGCCGGTGAAGGCTTGGAGCAGCAGCGACTTCTCCAACGCGTCCAGCGCGGCGTGCTTCCACCTGTAGGGGCGGGCGAGGGGTTGGAGTTTGGCGAGGTTCATTTGAGCTGTTTGGTGGCTTTGGCCGGAGGTAGATAGTTTTCGCCGCTGACGACTTTTCGGCCGGTTTTGGATTCCAGCTCCTGGCGCGCCCGTTTGGCGATACGCCCGCCCGTCTTGGCGGCGAACTTATTTTCGACCATGCCGGTCGCGGCCACGCTCTCGGCGATCTGGCGGGTGGACAACTCCGCCAACGCCGTAAATATCAACTCCGCCTCGCTCATGTGATCGCGCAGATTCTGCGTTTTGAGGCCTTTCAGATTTTTGTGCGCCGTCACGCCCACGCCGGACCATTCCTGGTGGATGATATTGGTGAGGATGGCGAATTCCTCGCCCTGCTTGATGTCGTGCCCGGCCCAGTAATCGGTGAGCTTGTTGCGCGTTTCCTGCCCGGTCATGCGCTGCTCGATCCATTTGCCGCTGCGGCCCTGCTGCTGCCACGTCTCGCGGGCGCGGGCGAGCGAGCGCGCGGGGTCGGCCAGCTCCTGCATCCGCTCGTAGCCGACCTTGGCCAGCCAGAGTTTGATCGGCTCGGCCTTGGGGCTGGGAACACTCTGGACGAGGCGCAACAAAGTCTCGGCGGTAGCAACGTCGGTGAGGCGTTGTTTCCCGTCGGCTGCGGCCATTTTCAACTGGTGACAGTTTGTCACCAGTTGACTGCCTTCCTTCGCCAAACGCTCCTTGAGCTTGTTCCAATACTTGCGCGCCGTGTTGAAATTCGGCTGCTGCGTGAGCACCCGGACGATATCCACGACGGAAAACCACCACGTCTCGGTCGGCTCGTCGTAGGTGCGGCGGATTTCGTGGCCTTCAAAAACAGCGAGGTCTTTTTTCATAACGACGGGATGGGCTGGTTTGACGGTGTCGGAAGTTTCAACCCGTGACCATTCGTCACCGACTGGATGTCGCAACCCCGGACGGTTTGAGTCATGGGCGGATTCTAAAGCGCGCCAGTGAAGGCTTGGTGCAGCAGCGACTTCTTCAACGCCTCCAGCGCGACGTGCTTCCGCTCGTAGAGGCGGGCGAGGCGTTGGGTTTCTTCCGTCAGAGCGTCGAGTTTTTCCACAATGGCTTCTTGCTCCGAGAGTGTGGGGACATGGAGCTTGGACTCCTTGAAATTTGGGACGGTCAATTGAGGTATCGACGTTCCCGTATTTCCAAAATCCATCCCGACTACCGCATAATACAAAAACGAAAGCATGATTTGCCTTTCGTCAGGAACTAGGACGATCAAGCGAACCACGGGCAAGAAGGGTTCGGTTCTGATTGCGGTGAAGCCAAGCGTGCCTCGGGCAGAAACCGTGATGCTGGGCTTCGTCACCCGCGCTACGTCAGTGAATCCATACAGGCCGTCGTTCTTCTCACCATTTGAGTAAATCGGGACGCTGAATTTCGGAGTCCGCTCCTCCGAAAGGCGATCTTTCGGAACATCGCCGCCAGCAAAAATCTGTTCACAGCAACTTTCCAACGTCGTCTCCACCCACCCCGGGCCGCGCTGGGTGAATACGGATTGGAGGTGGCTTTCGAAGAGGGCGCGGGCGTTTTGGAGGTTCTTTTCGGCGTTGGCTTTGGCGGTGGCGAGGCCCTCAAACGCTTCGTCCAGCAGGCTGACGATCCGCTGCTGTTCGGCCAGCGGGGGGACGGGGACGGGAATCTCACGCAGACTTCCTTGGTTGAGCTTCGGAACGGTCAGCCCTGAAACGAACTCACTGAGGTCGGTGTGGTTGAGGTGGTAGATGAGCCAGTTGTCGAGGAGCGTGTTTCGATGCGGCCTCAACACATGAGCGTGGTTGTTGACCCAGATTTTCCCTTCGACTGCGAACGCGGTGTTCTCGCCTGATGCCCACTTCGCGCCATCTTCGCCGACGAGAACAAGAGGCTCGTCAAACAGATAACCGACAACGTGGTCGAGAACTCCGGTTGCGCCATAGTAGGGATACTCTCCCGCCTCGCGGTCTCGCTTGGTGATTGGCTTCCGCTGGTGGTCGAGCACATCGCAAAGCTCGCCAAGGGGCACTGTTTTCCACCCCTTCTTCATAGCAGCGCCTTGATGTTGCCCAGCACTTCCGCGCTCTCGGTATCCAGCGCGGCGATTTCGTCCATGATTTCCTGCGGGCTGCGGTGCGCGATTTCCTCGCCGCCGTTGGGGTTCTTCACGGACAAATCAAAGGTCTTCGGGTCAATGGCCGCCACGTCCACGCTCCAACTTTTGGGCGAGTCGGCTTTGGTCTTTTGCAGCTCGATGAACTCGGCGAGGTCGGCGTCGTTGAGCGTGTTGGTCTTGCCCATGTTGCGGCCGGGGTCAAGTTGGTAGAACCAG
>CANJMI010000012.1 GCA_947475525.1 Polyangiaceae bacterium
CCTACGCGTACTCGCCGCTCGCCGTGAGGACTACGCGGCCGCTCGCGCGCGACATCCGAAGCGATGGAGTGGCTTACCGCGTGCCTGGGACGCGCCCGCCCTCGTGGCCCTGAACCCGAGGGACTCTGCCACTCGAACTCGCGTGTCGAGTGCGCTCCGCTGCGGAGGACACTCGACAACGAGGAATCTTTCTACCAAGGCTCACGCAGCGTGAAGACTCATGCGGCAACTATCTTGACGCTTACCGGAAGCGGCTCCTGCGTCGGGATCGCCGGCGAGTCCGCGGTAGTTTTCGGCGAAGGCGTCGGGCGCGAGGTGGCTGTACCGCGTCGTCACCGCCGATTTATGCCCGAGGATGCGTTGCAGCTTAAACATGTTGCCGCCGCTCATAACCCAGTGTGACGCAAACGTGTGCCACAGCCCGTGAAACGTGATGAAGCGGCGTGCCCGCCCTCTTTCCTCGAAGGTCGGAAAGCCAGCCCGCTCGAGCATCCAATAAAGATTTTTTGAAAGATACGAATAAATAGATTGTGCTTAATACCTCGTTCCTTCGGAAAGACGACGGGCAGCAGATTCTGAAGCCGCCGCCGACGCAACTGTCCGGCGAGCGAAGCGCTCAACCGGTACGACAGTCGCCCTCTCTTCGAGCTTGAGAATCGCCGCGGGCATGTGTATTTATTTATTAGGGTAAATGTGCACATATTGCTGGCGGCTCGACTTGCGGACAGCCACTGCCATCAAGTGCTTCTTGACGCCCAGCTCGGCGGCGAAGTCCTGGCCTCAGCCGGTACTGAGCGGGGTCGAATGTGTCGTTGCTCCTCGTGTCACCGCCTCTGGTGCGGCGATCGGCACCAGGCGCTCGGCGAGCCACCGGTCGATCTCCACCTTGGGAAACCGCACCAGCCGCCCAGAGAGTCTGATGTGCGGGATCCGTCGCGTGCTCACCATTGCGTAGAGCGTTCCGACCTTCAGCCCGGTGAGCCTTGCGACTTCGCAGTAGGTCATCATCGTGTTTTCTTGCATTGATTTTCTCCATGGCCTTGTGGGCCGTTGACGTCTTGGTTGAACACCCGATCGCGCACGGAGACCCCCTCATTTCGCGACGTGTTTTTGGGCATCGCCGACGCATTGGTGATCAGCCACAGCTTGGACGATGCTGCGCTCCCGATCGGTCGAGCTGTAGCCGCAGGCCTGCGCTACCGAGGCTGCAGGTCACCGGTGACGTCGTCGCATCAAGCGCCGAGCCGGCTCAACAGATGTCGACGATCACCGTGGCGGTGAACGTGAGCATGTCGAACGAGGTATCGACTTCGGTCTTGGTGCCAGCAGTCTCGCCCCGCTCGTCGATCAACTCGACTTCTTAATCGTCATCTGAGGCCACGCGGCCGAGGGCTTCGTCGGTGGCAAGCTCTAGCTCGGCCCTCGCCGAAAAGGCCCTAACCTTACTGGCTCTTGCAATTTGCCAACGCGGGGGACCCTCGCCCAAAAGCGTCGCGAGCGACGAATCCCTAGGAAGTGGCGAGCGATAGGCACTTCCTGTGCCTTGAGCGAACCCGCCCGACGGGATTTGGCGCGCAGCAGCTTTTCGGCAAGGGTCTAGCTCGGCAAGCTCGTCTTCACGAAGAGCGGATGACCCGCGCTCAGCTAGTCTTCCGCACCGGCAGCTCGATGACCTCGGCGAGGGCACCTGACGCATCCACGCCAAGGCGATCGAGGTCATCTACGAAGGCCTCTGGAGAGAGGTGCGAGTACCGTTGCGTCATCGCCGCCGACTTATGCCCGAGGATGCGCTGCAGTTTGAAGATGCAGCCGCCGCTCATCATCCAGTGGGATGCGAAGGTATGCCGCAGGTCGTGGAAGCGAAGGTACGGGCGCTTCTTGCCGTTGCGTTCGACCTCCGGCAGCCCAGCCGCCTTGAGCGTTCGGTGCAACGCCTCCTGGAAGATCCTGACCGACTTGTCGAACATGTTGCCCGCGATGTTGGTGAACACAAGCCCGCCCGGGTTCGCCAATTTCCAGGGGCGGAGGATCGACAGCAGCGGTGAGAGCAACGGGACGTAGCGAACGTCGCCGGCCCTTGTGGGGCCATTCCAGGAACGCTGCACCGTGATCAGGCGTGTCGCAAAATCGACGTCGGCCCACTGAAGCCCCGCGATCTCGCCGGCACGCATGCCGGTGAACAGCGCCGCCGCGTAAAACGCAAAGACGAGCGGTGACGTCTGCTGGGCGGCCAGAAGAAAGCGTGTCAGCTCGTCCCGCGTGCGCAGATACCGGTAGTCGGCATCGAACACACGCACCTTGGGCATCGGGATCTCGGGGACGTCGGCTAGCCAGCGAACGCCGTTCTGCCTGAGCCGATGTGCCAGGCGCAGCATCGCCTTCAGCAGCGCCAGGTGGTTCAGCAAGGTCTTGTCGCTGAGGTGAACTCGGTCCGCAAGGTAGCCGTCGAAGTCCTGTTCGCTCAGCAGTCTCAACTTCCGTTCGCCGAAGGCGGGCAGCAGGTGATTCTTGATGATGCTCGCGTCGTCGGCGCCGCTGCGCTTGCGCGGCACCTTATACCGATTCCAGTAGCCGGCGATGTCGTCGAACGTTTTGTCAGGCTGGATCGGTGAGCGCAGGCCCCGCCGGATCTCGGCCACCTCCACCTTTTTCTTGTGCTCGCAGTAGGTCGCGCTCGCCTTGTTGGGGAACGTGGCGCTCTGGCGTCGTCGATTCTCGTCGAGCCAGCGCGCCCGGTAGCCCTGGTAATGTTTCGTAGCCACGCATCGTCTTTCCGACGTGCACGGCCCAGGAGCCCCCTCATTCCCCGACGCACTTGTGGCCCGAAAACTGGCCCGAAAATCTGCCGACAGCGGCTAAGTACTGGTGGGTCCAGCGAGACTTGAACTCGCGACCTACGGGTTAAAAGCCCGCAGCTCTACCGACTGAGCTATAGACCCGCGTGCAAACGAGCCGGCCGGTGCGACACCGTGTCGGCTTCATCCACTCGCATTCGCACTCCTTTGCACGAATAAACGCCGGGGCCAACCAGCCCTGGCGTTTTTTTTTCAAGCGTCGAGAGGACCGAGGATTTGCAGCCTCCGAGGTCCCTCCCCTAGGCTCGCAACGAGGCAGCGAGGCAGCGAGGCAGCGGACGAGCACAGCGGGGCGCAACCTTCAGGCGAGCCCGACGTGCCCGTTCAGCCTTTCACTTGTCCGCGATGCAGACCGCGGACACATCCTTGCAGGTTGTGCCAAGCGCGCCACCCAGACAACCCATGCAGTCGCCCGTGCCGCCCGTACCCGTAGCCACCCAACCTGCGACAGCGAGCGTGCTCGCCGCCAAGAGGATTCGTCCAAGTTTGAGCTTCGTAGCGTTTCTAAGCCCATTAACCAGGGCAGGCGCTAGCCCGCCCATGGGCACGGATCTCGGGCATCAAAGTCGATTGACGAGCCGAGGCCCGCTCCGCTCGCCCGAACCCCAGGGTCAGCTGCGACGACGGCGCAGCGCCAGCAGTGCGACGCCGACCAGGGCCGCAACGCCGCCGTTGGGCACGACAGTCCCGGGCACGTCGCAGCCGCAGCTCGCTTCTTCCTCAATTGGACGCAGCACCGGAGTCGGCCCCGTGCCGCCCGCGCCGCCCGCGCCGCCAGCCCCGCCAGCCCCGCCCGTTCCGGAGGCCGGCACGACGTACGCGACCTTCGTGCCTTCGGGCGTGTGCGTGTTGTGGATAGGCAGCGCCCCGGCGCACACGACGAAGCTGTGATCCCACTGCGGCTCGAAGACAAAATCTGGGCCCTCGGCCGGTGCCCCCTTGACCGCAAAGCGCATCGTCACGGTGTGAGACTCCATGACGCCGAGTTGCCCCATCTCAACGCCCTTCGGCAGCTGCGCATCGTCGACGCCATTGCCGTTCACGTCACCGGCTTTGCCGTTCGTCGTGAACTCGAGCAAGTCGAGCCCTTCGATGCTCGCCATGCGAAAAAGCACAGCCGAAGCGTACGCCTCGCCGATGTTGGAAAGCTTCGCGGTGACTTCGATCTCGTCACCAATCTCCACCTTAGCTTTGTCCGCGACGGTGTCCGAAGACGTAAAATCAGGCGATTTCACGTCGAGTTCGAGAGCGACCATCACCGGCATGTACGAGTCGCCCGTCGTGATCGTGCGGATCACCGCGACGGTCTGGTCATTCTTGAGGTGCCCGGCCTTGTCGCTCAATGGCAGGGTCGTCGTGTCCCAGCCCTGCCTGCCACCGACGACATTCGTGCCCTTGAACGCGTCGTGATTGAGCGTCCCGAAAGAGCCGGCCGTATCGAGCTTTCCATCGCCGCCGTTGACCTGCGAACAGAAGAAATTGTCCTCCGGATTGTTCACGCCACCGAGCTTCACGAAGTCGCCGTCCACCTTGCTGCCAATCAGAAGCTGATCACCTTCGAGATCCGCGTCCCCTTCGAGCGCGCTGATCGTAACGCGTCCTTCGACCACCCCCGAGCTCGGCGCGCAAAAACCAGAGAGCGTGTAGTCCTGCACCGAGTCTTCGTCGACGAACGAGCCGCCAACGAAAATAGACAGGTTGCGCAAGACTGGCAGCTTGCTGTCCCGGTAAGCGACGACGAGCTGCCAGCCCGCGGCGTTGAGCGAATTGACTTTCTCCGACTGGGTTCCGGGCACGCCGGACACCGTGTAGAGGCCGCCTCGGTGCTTGCTCACGAAGTCGGTCACGGCAGCGGACCGCAGGTAGTAATTCGCCGCGAATCCGGCGATCGACTGCTCAGCCACCGTGAGCGACGTGGCCGCATCCGGAGCCACCGCAACGCTTTCGCCGCTGAACGACAAGGTCACGGGGGTCTCGAGGGCAGCCGAGAGGTCCTCGCCGCCATAGTTGAAGCTGCCCGCCCACACGAGCTCCGCGTAAAGGACGTCCGCAGCCGCCGGGAGCGCGAGCGGCCCGTTCGAGCCGTTCTTAGTCCAATCCGACGTCGTCCCCGCCGCCCAGGCTGTGCCAAGCGCCGCGGGCGTCTTGTCGACACTCTTAGGGTCGAGTGCGATGAAGGTGCCGATCGAGTTCGCGGTACCGGGGCCGTTCGAGCCAGTCGCCTTGGCGAGCCCGAGCGTATTGCCGGTGCTTGCGATCGCCCCCGCCGCCGTTTTCGAGAACCGCAGAACCTGCGCCTCGGCGGTGGAGGTCAACGTGCCGCACGCAGCCGCGAAGCTTGCAGCGAGCAAGGGGGTACCGATACGCGAAAAACGAAGCGACATGCGATTCTCCTCGAACAAGAAAGCCAAAAAAGGTCAGTCGCCGGAAGGTTAGCTCCCCGCGAGGCCCAGCGTCAAAAAGGATCGCCATTCCGACCTCAAACCGCGCCGTTTGGACGTCCCTTCACCGAACGCGGGTTGCGTGAAACGGCGGATTTGTGCCCATAGCCAAAGAGCCTTGCAGGCCCCTGTCGCTTCGCAGTAAGGGTCGCCTTCGGGTTTGCGCCATGTCGGCGCTACCTGACCCCATCCCGCCAAGCACCAAGGCAATCGAGAACCCCCTATGAACGTTCGCAAACTGCTCCTCGGACTCGCCATGATCAGCCTCCCCACCGTCGCCCTGCTGCCGAGCACCGCTACGGTTGCCAACGCGGCGGACGCGGACGCGGACGAGGAAGAAGGAGTGGACGAAGAGGCCGCCGCAGAGTCGGACCTCGACGAGCTCGAGAGCCCCGAGAGCAGCTGTGCCGACGCGCTGAAGGAGTGCAAGACCAAGCACCATGTCGATAAGGCGCTCGGCGGAAGTCGGACGGCATGCAAAGCGCTCCGCGGTTGCAAAAAGAGCTGCCGCGGCGACAAAAAAGAGGCGAAGAAGGCCGCCCGTAGCTGCAAGCAGGAGTGCACGAGCAAGAAGGGCAAGGAGCGCCAAACCTGCAAGAAAGAGTGCCGCGCCGCCAAACAGGACGCGATGAAGGAGATCCGAGCTGCCCGCAAAGGCTGCGTCACCGAGTGTCGCTCGAAGAACCTGACCCCCGCATGCAAAGCCTCGAGGACCGATCTGCTCAAGGCCGGTGCCGACTGCGTCAAGGGAATGGCGACCAACAAGGACTGCCAAGAGCAGGTCAAAAACGCCTTCGACTCCTTAGCCTCCGTCTTCGAAGGCAACTGAACGCCCCGCCCGCGAGGGGGCCGTCGCCGGTCCTCTCGGTTTGCCAATAGCGCGTTTTTAGAAATGTAATCCCGTGAACAAAACGAACAGCATGCTCAATCGCGTCCTCCTCTCCGCTTGCCTCACCCTCGGCGTCGCGGCTCCGGCGATCACCGTCTCGCAGACCACGTTCGCCGCGGACGCGGAGAGGTCCAAAAACGCGGGCGAACTCGACCGCCTCGTCGAGGAGCTTCAGAAACACCTCCAGAAACCCAATTACAAGGCCGCGAACGAGGACTTCGAGAAACTCCTCAAGCTGAAGCACGTGGCTGTGCCGGCGAAGGCGTTCTTCTGGGGCGCGCAGGCGGCGATCAACCTCGGCCACATCGGCGACACGATCGCGCGCTACGAGCAGGCCAAGAAGGCCGGGCACACGGGTGACAACATCGACACTCTCGTTTCGGACCTGAAGACCCGTTATGGCCAAGTCGACATCAAGAAGCAGAAGAAGGGCGAGCGCGCCCTCAAGGCAGTAGTGAATCCTTTCGCCCCGGACGAGAACAGAGCGATCGAGTTCGCCTCGACGACGGTCGCTGACCACGGCAAGTTCGAGGGCTGGCTCCCGGTTGGCGAGTACCTCCTCGGCGAGCAAAAGTTCACGGTCGTGTCCGGCAAGACCGTCAAGGTCAAGCGCTGAACACTTTTTGTGCCGGTGATGCCGGGCTCAGAGCGTGAAGCGCTGGTTGAACCCGTCGTCAAGATCGCGGATCGTGACCGCGACGACTCCGGCAGCGTCGACTTCGTAACGCTCCTCGATGCGTGGCCCTTCCGCGTCGAGGCGTGAGACCGTGAGGGTGTCCATCGGACTCCCTCGCGCGGCGCGTGCATACGGGAATTGAATCGTCCCGTGCGGCGTGATGTCTCCGGTCGGCTCGTCGCGATCGCTTAGGCCCGCGCATTCGACGAACCGCAGTTGACCAACGTTGTGCGCCGCCCGATAGGTGCGCGTCGCTACGAGTGGAGCTTCGCCGCCGACGGGCATTGGCGTGCCACTCGCGAAGATGCGATCGAACACCTTGCTCTGCCCCGACTCGGCCTCGCGGAACACGCCGAGATGACGCGTGAAGCGCTCGCAGATGGCGACCGAGTTGTCGGAATCGGCTTCGATCGCGAGCCCCATGGCGATCGCCCCGGCGGGGTGTGGCGAGCGATGCACGCGGCGACCAAACCGTTCACGCAAGTGCCTCGCCACAAGTGGCAGCGCAGTCGCTCCACCCACGACGTAAAGCCCCGCGACGCCGGCTTCGCTCGCCGCATGCTCAAGATCGCGTGACGAGTGCGTCTCGGCTCCGAGCACGCCCGCAAGCGCCTCGAGGCTCTGCTCGATCCACGGGCGCAATCGCTCATAATAATCACCCACCTGCAGCGACACGGGCTCCTCGGGCGCGCCCGTACCGAGAGCCGACAAGTCGACCGTGACCCGCCGCGTGCTCGCGCCGATCCCCTCTTTGACGGAGCGGCATTCCGCAAGCAGCGCGTCATGCACCGAAGGGTGGATCGCCATAGAATTTCCTGCTTTTTCGAGTGCCATCTCGAGGAGGACGCGATCGAAATCATCGCCGCCAAGCTCCTGCACGCCCGCGGTCGAGACGACGTCGTGGCGCGTACCGGACATGCACACCAGCGCGGCATCGAACGTTCCTCCACCGAGGTCGTACACGGCGACGTTTTCGCGACGGCTATTCAAGGTGCTGCGGTGGCGGTGCGCGAATTCGATGCCGGCCGCACTCGGCTCGTTGACCATTCGAAGCACCTCGAAGCCGGCGCGGCGAAACGCTTCGAGGGTCGCCCAGCGTTGGCTCGAATGGGCGTTGGCCGGCACCGAAACGACGGCCTCGAGCGCCGCTGTCGCCGCGCCGCCCGGGAGGTTCGAGCGCTCGAGGATCGCCACGCGGAGTGCCCGCAAAAAGTCGGTCGCGAGCGCGAGCATCGTCACCTCGATAGCGCCGACCTGCACGAGGTGTTCCGGTCCATGCCGAGCGAGCAAGCGTTTCCACGAACGCAACTGAGGCGCGCCTTCGAGCGCCGCTTCTTGCGCCTCGAAGCCGTGGACGAGCACTCCGTCCTTTTCCGCGGTGACGGTGGGCACGTACTCGAACGCGTCTCCGCCCGTCCCGATGAACGCAAGCACCGGGTAATTACCGCGGTCGGACGCCGCGACGAGTGTGCGCGTGGTTCCGAGATCGATGCCAAGCCTCATGGCCGAAGCACCGTAATCGTGCTCTCGACCGGTCGGAAAAGAATGCAGCGCGTCACTTGCAGGGCGTGCCCAGCGCAGCGGGCGCGACGACCTGCGCAACGCCGTCTTCGAACTCGGTCTTCGCGAAGCAGCTAAACTGGTGGCGCACCCGATCGTCGTGGCTGTAGAGGGCGTGCGGATCGTACCCCTCGACGTTGTACGTGACGACCGCCCCGGTGAACTTCTCACCGTTTTCCGAGGTGAGGTTCTGCACGACCGGGTACCCAATCGACTGACCGCGCCCGTCGAGCGCCATCGCCGCCGCGAGCTCCGGCCATGCCGGCTCACCTGCGAGCTCGATGCCGTAGGCGAGCTCCACCGCCTCGTACGTTGCGTTGGAGAAGTAGCTGTCGCCCTCCCCGACCGGCGTGTAGATCGACCGCGCTGGCATACCGGGCAGCGGACGCAGGCCGATTCGCGGCTGCCCGGTGATCGGATCCGCCGGTTCGAGTGTCGCCTCGGCGAGCGCCGCCGTTGGATGAAAAATCGTGAGCGGCTCGTAAACCCCAAACAAGATCGGGCCTAGTCCCTTGGCGACCTTGCCGATCGTCGTCTGCTTGGGACCCGTCGTGGTGAGAAACAGCGTGAGGTAGCCGCCGGCCCCGGTGGGCACGACGGCCGTCATGCGAGGCTCGATCGGGGCTATCAAATTCGTGTACCAGGCGCCCATCGACTGCCCAGCCCCGATGAGCTTGGCCGGGTCGAAGTTGAACGCAGTCGCGTTTTGCGGGAGCGCGGGACCGTTGCACCCGGCGAGTAAGGCCGGAGAAATTTGGAGCGTCTTTAGCGCATCGAGCAGCAGCGCGGATTCGATCACGCCCTGGCGAAAAATGTCGCGGGTCGCCGGAATGTTGTTCGCGTTGACGTAAGCCTGAGGCGACGCGCCCGGTAGCCGCTCGGGGTTTACCGGCATCGCGCTGCCCGCGACCGCGATGCCCAATGGCGCGAGGTAGTGCGCAGGTCCGGCCCCTTTGCGTGGCATGTCGTCGTCGCCGAGCGGCGAGAGCAGCGCGTAGCTGTAACCTCCCGAGCCATGCACGAAAAGCTCGAGCGGGTAGCCCGCCGCGGGCATCACCTGTTTCGGAATCGCGATGACGACGGGCGCGCGCTCAACGCGCTGCTGAACGGGCAGCCCATCCGCGCCGAGCACAAACAGCCCTTCGGTGTTGTAGGGCGGCATGCCCTGCTGAAACTGGGGGTAATCCACATGCCCCTTCAGCACGCACAAACTCGGATAGTCATCGGTCGCGTCGAGGGTCAGCCCGTCGATCGTGACCGCATGCGCGGCACGCATTTTCGTTACGAGTTCGAGATTTTCTCGCTGCACGTCACCCGTTGTAAACACCGTCGCGGCCGCGACATCGGTCCGCGCAATCGCGAGCATGTCGAGGGTCTCCCAGAGTGGCGCGTACACCGTAGCGGCCGCGGCGCCACGCGCTCCCGCCGGAGCACTGCCAGCGGCCAACGCAGCCAATCCCGCGGGTACCCCAAGACGTCGGCCGGCCGCGTCCGCAAACGCTCGGAGGACGACGACGGCGTAGCGATGGTCACCGCGGAGGACGAAACCTGGGCGGGCCGCGACCGCGAGGAGGTGCTCGGGGACGTAGTCATCTACGGTTGGCGTCATCGCGACGGTCGGCAACAACTTGCCGCGCTCGGGCGAGTTCGGGTCGATGTCGATCAGCAAGACGGACGAGGTCACTTCAGCCGGGATCACGGCGGCGGAGTCCACGGCTGCGAGCGGCGCGTCGAACTGAAAGTACGCAACGGGCAAAACCGAAGCCCCTCGACGGTCTTTTACCGCCGCCTTCAAGAGCTCGATCGTCGGCTTCTTCGTCGGATTCGGAAACCCCGAAAAATCGGCGGCGCCGTTCGCGTCCACGCGCAGATCGGACGGTTGCGGGAACGAGAAATAAGACCCTTCCGCCGCAAAGTCAGCGTCGAGTTCGAAGCGCACGGTGGCACCGCGCGGCTCCTCGGTTGCTGGGGACGAACAGCCGTAGCCAACGAATACGCTCAGCGCCAACGCTCGAAAGAATTTCACGGCGCGAAGTCTAGCGTACTCCGGGCGGCCTTGTCGCCGTGGTCAGGTAGCCGTCGTAGGCGACTTGGGCGCGTCTCCGGTCAGCGGCACGACCGGCGGCGATGGTGTCATTCGCTTCGAGGTGCCTGCCACCGTCTCGGAGGTCGAATTGCACTTGCTCGACAGCGACACGGTCCATCCGGTGCGCATCGGGCATCTCGACCCCCACGACGCGACTTCCGGCGTGGGTGGACGGCTCAGCAAACTGGGACATCCTCAAGGACCTTGAGCAGCAGAGGCTCGGATTGAACGCGCCGCCGGCATTGGCCATGAAGAGCGCCTGGAACAGGCCGAAAAGCGCGATCGAGATGAGGTACCCGATGAAGAGGTACGGGTCAGCAAACGCGAATGCGAGCGTCCGGAAGAAGACGGTCCAGAAGATGTTGAACATGCCCTTCTGCGCGTAGATCGTGCAGATCTCGACGACCTTCTTCGAGTCTTCCATCGAGGCCTTCATGGTCGAGAGGTCGTAGACCGCCTGTGCGTTATCGGTCACGGGCCGAGCGCGGCGGCGGAATCGGCATCCTCGGATGGGGCGCCGAGCGGTTGGCACGTGCTGCAATAGTGCACGGCGCGCGCGCGAAGGATGTACGTGAGCACGACCCCCTGACACGTGCGGCACGTCCTTCGTCGGTAGACATGCGTGCTGTCGGAGCGCGGAACCCTTTCGCGGGGTTTCGCGAGCACGAGACCTCGCGTGGTCACGATGCGCTTCTCTTCGACGCCGCGGCGAAGGAGCCCCACGATGAGCCGCCACATCGCGCGCACCGTCGCCGGCGGAGTCGACGAGCCAGGCAAGTCGGGATGAATGCCAAGGAGGTGCAGCACCTCGGCGCGGTAGACGTTCCCGACGCCGCAGATACGACTCTGATCCATCAGGATAGCGCCGATTGGCGTCTTCGAGCGCGCGACGTAGGCGTAGAAGCGACGCGGTTTCGCGTCGGCCCGCAGCGGATCCGGGCCGAGCCGAGCCGTGATCGCCTGCATTTGCTCAGGCGTAACGACGTCGCACGCGGTCGGCCCCACGAGATCGATCGTCATCGCCTCGCCCTCGAGCCGCATGCGCGTGCTCGAGCGTGGCGGCGACGCAGGCGAACGGCGCCGGTAGAACTTACCGAAAAGACCGAGATGGACGTGGACGATGCGCTCGGACTCGAACACGTAGAACAGGTGCTTGCCATACGCTTCAACGTGCTGAAGGTGCGCGCGACCGCTCGCATCCACGAGCACGTCCGCATCGAAGCGTCCCTGAGGCGACGTGACCACAACGCGCTGACCACCGAGATCGCGCAAGTGGTCCCGCGCCGCGCGGTGAATCGTATGACCTTCAGGCATCCCCGACCGCCCAACCTTCGTTCCCCGCTCTGATAGCGACCGTGTGCGCGCGCGTCGAATCCTTGCCCGAGGAGGGCATGCGGCGGGACCGACACGAGGCACGTGACGGCCAGCCGAGGCGCGCAGCGCGCATCATCGAGACCGAATTGTGCCGAGCCCACCATCAACGCCGTAATCCTGCCCGGTGATCCAGTTCTGGGCCGGGTCGAGCAAAAACTCGAGGACGCGCGCGACATCGTCGGGCTCCCCGATCCGCCCGAGCGCGTGCATGGCCTGGCTCGCACGGAGAGCTGCGTCGTTCGAGACGATGCGCTCGGCCAGTGGCGTTCTCACGAGCCCGGGTGAGACCACGTTGACGCGGACCCCGCGCGACGCGTAGGTCGCCGCCGCGCTCCGTGCCAACCCAACGACCCCGGCCTTTGCCGCTGCTACGGCCTCGTGGTTCGCGAGGCCGATTCTCGCCGCCGCCGAAGAAACCAAAACGAGCGACCCACCGCCACTCCGTCCCAGAACGGGCGCCGCCGCCCTCACGACGGAAAAGGCCGTGCCGAGATTGGCCGCGAGGACGTGCTCCCACTCGGCAGCCGAGGTAAGATGCGCGGATTTGAGCAGGATCGAGCCTGCGAGGTTCACGACGCCGTCGAGCCGTCCATGCCGCGCGAACGCCTGCTCTACGGCGGCGCTCGTCGCGTCGAAATCGCGCGCGTCGCAAGGAATCACGTGTCCATCGAGTTCGTCGGCGAGCGCCTGGAGGGGCGCCTCGCTCCGCCCAACGAGCACCAGCTGAAACTTGCGCTGGTGCAGTCGCCTGCAGAGAGCCGAGCCAATCCCGCCGGCCGCGCCGACGACGAAAATCACAGGTTGTTCGCTCATTTCGAGTCTCTCTTGGAAACCGGAAGAACGTAGCAGAACATTTTGGCTCGACCAGTCCAGCTGGCAAGCCACGCCTCGCCGAGCCCAACCTCGTCATCAGGAGCTTCGCGGTGCTGACCTTGCGGCGAGCGATGAACATCCTCGGCGAGGCAAGCGTGCGTGAGGCCGTTGCAGCGCATCGAGGCTCCCTCGACACGGCGCCAGCTCCAATCTGGCGAATCTCACAGCCGACGCTGCTGGCGGAAGCGGAGTTTCGACTGACGTACGCCTGAGGCGGAGACCCGCTCGCTCGCAAGAGCTTCAGACCGCGCGCATCAGGGACGCTTCCACTGCGCCGGATCGTACGCCATCGGGTCGCCGACGACCTCGACGGTGCGGAGGACCTCCTCGTCGACACGGATCGAGGTGTTTTTTCGCGCATCCTCGAGGAAGCGCGCGCGTGCGGCTTCGTAGCGCTGCTGCATCAAAAAGCGCCGAATATTGGCTTCTTCGCTGGCGAGCGAACGTGTCTGAGCCGCCGACCGGCCGACGTACGCGACGAGCCAGTAGCGGCCTTCGTGTTCAACCGGCTCGGACACGGCACCCACCTCCGCCAATTCAAACACCGCGGTGGCGAACACCGCCGGCACACGGCTTCCCGTTGCCGCGACCACTCCGTTCGGCTCCAGCGCTGGCCGGGGCACCGAGCCGAGATCCTGCGAACTCGCAAGCGGCGCCCGGCGAGCGTTGAGAGCCAGCTGGCGCGATGGAAAGTACGCGACGGCAAGGCGGCGAAGCTCGGGTGTCGAGTAGCGGTCGAGGTGCTCCCGGTAGTAACGGTCGATGTCCGCGGCGCTGATCGAGTCAATCGACGGAAGTTGTGCCGCGAGGTGCTCGAGTTCGAGCTCGGCGACGGCCGCCGCGAGCGCAGCGCCTGCAGCGGGAGAGGCACCAAATCCGCGTTTTCGCACCTCGGCGGCCAAGACTTCACGGTCGACGAGCTCGCGAAGAACGCGCGCGGTCGCGGCGGCGTCCTTGGGACGTTGGCTCTCGGGCAACTCGGCGATGCGACGCCCAAGATCGGCGGTGGTGATGGGTCGTCCATCGACGACTGCGAGTGGGCGTGCGTCAGCGAGCGGCAGAAATGCGCGTTCGTCGCATGCCGATAGGGCGATGGCGAGACCGACAGCGAGACCGAGCGTAGCGGTGGATAGGTGGCCCTTCATCGCGGTGTACAGACTGTTCGAGAAACGGTACCTTAATTCGAACACTTAGGAGCTCCACGATGCAACGTCGTTCCCTTTGGCTGACTTTATTCGCAAGCTGCGCGATGGCGCTCTTTGCATTCCAAGGCTGCAGCGCCTCGAGCCGAAGTAAGTTCGGCGGCAGCGGCTCGACTGCCACCACCTCCAGCGACGGCGCAGGCGGTGATTGCCTTCTCTGTGGAACCGGCGGCGGAACCGGCGGAGACCAAGCCGGCGTCATCTTCGTCACGCCCGCGGTCTCGAGCCTCGCCGTGACCGGCGGCGTCATCCCGACCCAGCAATTTACGGCCAAACTGAACGGCGCGGACGTGTCGAACAACGTCACCTGGGTCGTCGAAAAGCCCGACATGGCGGCCATCACCGCGACGGGACTCTTGGCGCCCACCGGGAAGGTCGGCGGCGAAACCAAGATCCTCGCGCTTTACGGCACCTCGAAGGGCGAAGCGGTCGTCACGATCACGGTCGACGTCCTGGTCAACACCGCAAACGTGAGCGCGAGCGACCAGCAGCTCCTCGACAACGCCGTCAAGAGCGACCCAAACTTCGTGTTCACCTACCCGCTCGCTGACACCATCGTTCCGCTCCGCGTGCTCTCGCCCGAGTTCATGTGGCAAAACTCCAAGTCCGTGCAGGCGTATCGCCTCCGCCTGTCGTCGAAGAACATCACCTACACGGAGTACTTTACCGCAGCAAATCCCGGCCTAAAGGCGCTCCCGCAAGAGCTTTGGGAGAACATTCAATTCTCCGGCATGGGCCCCGTCAGCGATCCGCTGAAGGTCGAGCTCTCGCGGCTCTCGAACGGGCAAGCCGACGCAAGCGCTCCGCTCAGCTTCGGGATCGCCCAGGGCTTCATCTTCGGCAGCGTCTACTACTGGCAGCTTCCGTCTGGCCAAGGTGGTGGCAGCAGCAACGGCAAGGTGCTCCGCATCAAGCCGAGCTCCGACCAGACCGACGACTTCTTCCAGAGCGGGAACTGCTTCGGCTGCCACAGCGTCAGCCGCGACGGCACGAAGATGATGGCGACGTTCGAGATTGGCGGCTTCAACGGCTTTCCTCAGCAGCTGATCGACCTGACGACGAACCCCGCTAAGCTCGGGACGATTCAGAGCGCCACAGGCATTACCGGCGTCTTCTCGGCGTTCAATAACGACGGGACCAAAGTCGCCATCTCCAACAATTATTCGGGCTCGAAACCGGCGCAGATGTCGTCGATCGACATCATCGATGGCGTGACCGGTCAGCAGATCCTACCGAGCGCCATGCCAGCCGGCTGCGGCGAGCCCGCATGGTCGCCGGACGGCAAGATGCTCGCCGGGATCTGCGGCATGAACGACGGCGGAGGCTGGACGTTCGACTCGAACAACGGCGATCTCACCGTCGCGGAGCTGAATGCGACGCAGGACCAGGTGGTCAGCTCGAAGGGCATCGTCCCGAAAGGCAACCTCCAAGGACGACCGGCCTACCCAACCTTCACGCCGGACTCGAAGTACCTCGCATACGGGCGCCCCACCAGTGGCTCACGCTCGAGTGGCAACGGGACGCTGTGGCTGACGGACGTCGCCGGGATGAGCCCCATCGAGTTGAAGAAGGCAAGCGGCGATGGCCGCAGCTTCAACCCTGTGTTCGCGCCGAAATCCGCGGGCGGGTACACGTGGATCGTCTTCATATCGAAGCGGGACTACGGGCACAAACTCGTCAACAGCGGGATCCAACAGCTCTGGATGGTGGCGATCGACGATCCGCCGCAGCCCGGCGTCGATCCTTCCCATCCACCGTTTTACCTGCGCGGTCAGATCCCGAATCAGTTCAGCGAAAACGCGTATTACGCGCTCGACCCGTGCAAGAAGGACGGCGAGTCATGCGAGCACGGCATCGAATGTTGCAACAAGAGCTGCATCTACGACGACGGCCAGAAGAAGCACATCTGCAAGCCGCCCGAAGGTGGCAACTGCATCCCGACCGGTAGCGGACCGTGCAAGACCGACGTGGACTGCTGCGACTTCAAGGATGACGTCGTCTGCTTGAACGGCTTCTGCGAACTCAAGCCGCCGATCTGACGCACGGTGCTCTTTGGGCCCCGGGCGCGGGGCCAACCGTCACGGCGCGTTCGCCTCAGGGAGCGGGCGCGCAGGTCGGGGCCGGCGATGTCCCGTCAGGCGGCGGATCCGAAAGCCCGGCCGCGCACGTCAGTGTGGCTGTAGCCCAAATGGGTACGTCGCACGTCGCGTAGAACGGCGCGGCAGTGGCTGCGGTCGGCGTGCATTCCTGGGCTGCTGCGCGTCCTTTCGCTTTGCGGCACACGAAGAGCCACTGGTCCTTGTGGTCCTCGTAGCGAGCGACCTCGCATCCGGGCTCGACCTTCGGCTTGCACGCGCGCGTTCGAACTCCAGGCGTGCACCCAGACGGGCACGCAAGCTTCATGGCGTCGAGGTACCGGTAGGCGTTCGGGCAACCAAGCTCGAGGGCCCCCGCGAGCGCGCTCTCCCGAGCGGCTTCACCCGTGGCGGCCACCGCGTAACCGTTCGCCTTCCATTCCCACGCGGCCTCTTTCGGTTTGCAGCGTTCAGCGCCGCTCGCCCCTTCGGCATGACTCTCGTTGGGAACGAGTGCGACCCCGAAGGCGACGAACCCCAACACCACGCCGAAGACTCGCTTCATCACGTAAATCATGCCCATGCACGCCGCCGCAAGGCCAGCATTTTGCAGCAATTGGCAGCAATTTGCCGCAATTTGCCGGCTGCTCAGCCTTGGGTCGAGTCACCCAGCATCGGCAGGCCGGTAAGCTCACTCAGGCGTTGCGCGAGCCCCCGAGCGTCATCCGGCGTCTCGAACTCCCGCACCGGTACCGAGCCACCTGCGAGCATGACGAGAGACACCGCCGTCGTAGCTTGTTCGCCGTCTTGCTCGACGACTTCCGTCTTCACGGCACGAAACTCGTCGAGCTTCGCCTCTTCGACGCGCGGGCCGTCGAGCTGCCAAGGACGAAACGTCAGCATTCGAAATGCGCGCGCAGCGGGGACAAACCAGAACTCACGCCGGCAGCGAACGAGCACGAGAGCGCTCACGAAAAAAGGCAACGACGCGAGGAAATACCCCCGAGCCGCCGCCCAGATCGCGCCTGCCGAAAGTGCCCCGACAACCGAGCTCATCACACCGAGCAACACCGTGCCGCCACCGAAGCCGAAGGCCATGACCGCGGCGATGGTGCGACCGGTGCGACGAAAGACGAGGTAAGGCTCTTGACTCACGAGGCTTCTTAGCACGCGGGAGCGGGTCGCCAAAGCCCCGAGCCTTAAGCCCGTGACCCCGTCGATTGTCCTTCGGCCGAGGCGCGCTTCGAATTACCCTCGACCTTCGAGAATGAGTCGCGCGCTCGGTTCCATGGCTCTTCGGCTGGCGCCTCACCGCGCATTCGTCGGCACGGCCCACGTCATCGGCACGATGGGGCTACTCGCGAGCCGCATTTTCTCGCGCGTCGCAAGCCTGCAATTTGACCGCGACGAGCTCATCCGCAACCTCTATCGGATGGGCTTCCAGTCGATGCCCATCGTGATCGTGACAGCCCTTTTCACGGGCGCGATCATGGTCGTTCAAGCGGCGCCGCTCGTGAACCGCCTCGGCGCTCACGGGTTGCTCGGCTGGGCCGCAGGTTTCGGTACACTACGGGAGGTAGCGCCGCTGCTGACGGCGTTGATGATAAGCGGCCGCGTCGGAGCGAACAACACAGCCGAGCTCGGCACCATGGTCGTGACCGAGCAAGTCGACGCCCTGCGCATCCTCGCTATCGATCCGATATCGTTCCTCGTCGCGCCGCGATTTGTCGCGATCACCCTGACGCTCTTCATCGCAACGATCTTCGCCGACGTGCTCGCGCTACTCGGCGCAGCGTGGATGGGTGACCTGCTGCTCGGTGTCGCGCCCGCAACATTCTACAACGGCCTCACGAGCGGTCTCCTCGGAGTCGGTGACGTCACGAGCGGCATGTTGAAGTCGATCCTCTTCGGGGGCCTGATTGGACTCTCAAGCTGTCAGTTTGGCTTGAGCGTAACCGGTGGCGCGCCGGGTGTCGGACGCGCGGTCAACGCTACGGTCGTCGCCTCGGCCACCGGGGTCTTTGTCATCGATTACTTCGTATCGTTCACGCTCTGAAGGACCCGCCGATGAACGCCGGCCCGACCCCCAACAACGAGGCCCCGTTTGAGGCCGCAACGCCCGTTGGCTTCATCGCGGAATTCGGCGCGACGGCGATGGCGCTCGGCCGCACGGCACGCGAACTCTATTCGCTCTTCGTGCGCACCCTCTACTACTCGTTCAGAGGGAAGCGAGAGCCCGGCGCGGTCGTGACGTACATGTTCGAGATCGGCAATCGCTCGCTGTTCTTTATCACCGTCGTGATGGGCTTCATCGGCATGATCATGGTGTACCAAGGCGGCGCGCAGACGAAGCGCGTCTTGCCCGACCTCACCTTGCTCGGCGCAAACTTCATCGAGCTCTTGATCCGCGATTTTGCCGCTTCGATCGGCGGGCTCATGCTCGCGACGCGCGTCGGCGCGGGGATCGCAGCCGAGATAGGCTCGATGGTCGTCACTGAGCAGATCGATGCGCTGCGCATGTGCGCGGCCGATCCCGTCGACTACCTCGTGAAACCCCGATTTCTCGCAAGTATCGTGATGACGGCCGTCCTCGGGATCTGGAGCGCGGCGGTCGCGTTTCTCACCGGAATGGCCACGGCGTTCGTCTGGTTCGATGTGAGTCCCCGCACCTTCGCGAGCCTGCTTCTGGTCGATTCGGTCGATCTCGGCACCGGCCTCGCAAAATGCATCGCTTACGGAGCGGCGATCCCAATCGTCTCGGCCCACGCGGGGCTCTCGACATTCGGCGGCTCGGAGGGCGTTGGCACCGCGACGACGCGCGCCGTCGTCAACAGCTCACTCGCTGTCATCGTACTCAACCTGATCATCTCCGCCGCGAGCTTCCTCTTGTTCGGTTGACGACGCGCGAGCGAGAGGCCCTCCGCGCTGCCGTCGAATCTCGTAGAGTGCGACGGCGGCCGCGACCGACGCATTCAGCGAATCGAGTATGCCGCTCATGGGCAGGCGCGCGCGGGCACTGCAACTCTTTCGCACGGCGCGGCCGACCCCTTTGTCCTCGGAGCCGATGACCACGGCGGTCGGCCCACGTAAATCCAGGTCCGCGAGCGAGACCTCCGCATCGGCCTCGAGCGAAACCACGGTCATCGCGCGACCAACCATCTCCTCGACGGCGCCGCGCAGCGACGGCACGCGGCACAAGCGCGCATGCTCCACGGCCCCGGCCGATGCGCGAAACGTCGCAGCCGTGAGCGGCGCGGCCTGATTTTCGCCGAATACGACGCCACCGGAGCCGAGCGCAACCGCACTCCGAATCGTCGCCCCGAAGTTCTGCGGATCCGTCACGCCATCGAGCATCACGAAAGCGGCATCCTCGGTGAGGAGCGACTCAAACGAGAAGAGCTTCACCTCTGGCGCAAACGCGATCACGCCTTGGTGATGCACCCCGCGCGAGACTTGGTCCAGCTGCAGCCGCGTGCCCTCTTCGACGTGAATGCCTTTGTCCCGTGCCAGTCTCACCAAAGCCGCGAGCCGCGGATTTTCGGAGCGAGCCACAAGCAAGCGCTCAACCTTCACACCGTGAACGCGCACCGCCTCGCGCACGGGTTGGATTCCGACGACCACACGTGCCATCAGCTTCGAGCCTCCAGCGCGGCATCGAGCTCCGCCGCTAGCGAGCGTGCCATTTCAGCGGGATCATGTGCATCGCGGATCGGCCGACCAACCACGATGCAATCGGCGCCCGCCTGAACAGCTCCCGTCGGAGTGCTCACCCGCTTTTGGTCGTCGACCGCGGAACCTGCCGGGCGGATCCCCGGCGTGATCAGCACCGCCGTGGGCCCGAGTTGCTCGCGAAGCGCCGCCGCCTCACCAGGCGAACAGACGAACGCACGCACGCCTTCTTCCCACGCCATTCGCGCCAACGCCACCGCGTGCGACGCCGGGTCACGAGCGATGCCTTGGCTGGCGAGGTCTACGGTATCGAGGGAGGTCAGGACCGTCACCGCGACGACTTCGAGCTTCCCGCCGCCCGCGCGCGCTTCGGCAGCCCGCGCCGCTGCTTCTCGCAACATCGCACGGCCACCGCTTGCGTGGACCGTGAGGTAACGCGCGCCGAGCTGCGCCGCCATCCGCACCGCACGGCTCACCGTCTCGGGAATGTCGTGCAACTTGAGGTCGAGAAAGAGCTCGAGACCGTGCTCGTGCACAAGATCCGTCGACTCTCGGCCATAGCCGACAAAGAGCTCGAGGCCGACCTTGAGCATGCCGACTTCCCCACCGACGCGCCGAACGAGCTCCCGAGCCGCGTCGAGAGTCCCCACGTCCAACGCAAAGATGAGCCGGTCACGGCCGCGCGCGTGCGGACTCAACGTCCGTGATGCGCCGGCTGGCGAAGAGCCGAGGGCCATGCGTTCGAAGCGCTCAGAAGTCGACGCAGGTGGGGTCGCCTTTTTTGCACTTTTTGGCGCCGACCACTGGAGGCGGAGGCGCAGCCCCGACGGCGGGACGATAGCCAGGTACCGCTGTCGCCCCACCTTTCGCAGCTTCGAGCTCGGCAAGTTTCGCCTCGAGGCGCTTCTTATCTTCGGCCGTCGGTGCGCTCGCGAGCTGCTCCTCGAGGGTCTTTTTTTCCTCTTCGAATTGCGCGTTCTTCTTCTTCAAGACCGCGACCTCTTGCTCGCCCCGCTGCTTGTCTTGGTCGGCGGCGAGCTTCGCTTGCGCGGCTTTGTTCGATTGGTCGTACACGAAGTAGCCAAGGCCACCGAGGCCGAGGACACCGAGGGTCGACACGAAGAACAGCTGATTGCGAAGCTTGTTACGCCCGTCACTCTGCTTCAGGGCGGCGAGCTGACGTTCGTGCTCTTGGTGACGCGCGATCTCTTCCATCCGAGCGCGCTGCTCGGATTCCGCGCGGGATTTTTCAATCTCGGCGTGCCGGATCGCTTCCAGGCGTGCCTGCTCTTCGCGGCCCCGCTGTTCGTCTACGCGACGGCGTTCTTCATCGGCGCGGAGGCGCGCATCTTCCGCCTCGCGGGCCCGGTGCTCGGCGTCGACGCGCCCGCGCTCGACGTCCTGCTGTGCCTTGATTCGGTCGTCCTCCTCGGATTTGATGCGATCCTCTTCGAGGTTCATCAATTCCTTGAGGGAAAACATCACCGAGCTTTCTTCTTTGTCGGCCATCGTCGCGAGAGCTCCTGTATCAACCCGCCGCGTGAGCGGGTCTTGTCGGGTCAGGCAGTCTAATACGAAAGTTCGCCCCGTCGTAAACCTCTCCCGCCTCTTTCTGCTTTCGAGCGACTGTATTAGTGTCGCAACGTATGGCAATCGAGGTGCGAGCGCACATCACGGGGACGGTCTGGAAGATTGAGGTCAAGCTTGGGGACGCCCTCGAGGCGGGGGATACCGTGGCCATCCTCGAGTCGATGAAGATGGAAATGCCCGTCGAGACCGATGACGAAGGAGTCGTCGAAACGATCCACGTCACCGAAGGGCAAGCCGTGAAAGAAGGCGAGCTCTTGGTCACGTTGACCGAACCCTGAGTTCATTCTTTCCAGAAGAACTTCCAAGGGTTGTGCTTCAGATCACGCGCCAATTCTTGCAGATCGTCGAATAGCTGCTCGTCCATCACGAGCGCGCCGACGCTGCCTTTGCCCTTGCGAACGTGGCTGGCGACAACTTGCGCATCACCGACGGCGAGCTTTGCCGATTGGGTCGTCGCGTCGATGTTGGCCAAGATCACCTTGAACCGCGCGAGCTCCTCGGGGCTCGAGAAGACCGACACGATCTTGTCGACCCCTTCCACGGCGCTGCGCGTCTTCCCGAGCAACGCGGGGACGTCTTTTTCCAGCAACTGCGGGACCCCCTTCGCGGCGGACGCGCTGACGGTCTCGGCGTTCTGAAGAATTCGATCGACCTGCGGGTTATCGACGTATTTTGCCTTCGCGCCCTGCACGAGCAGCACGCCGTCTTCGCTCATCTTCACGGCATTGTCGGCGAGGCGATCGACCTTGTCGGCGTTGCGATCGAAGAATGCGCCCGTCCCCTGCAACGTCTTGGCGAGCCCTTCGAAGACACTTTTCAACTGCGGTTTGTGCTCGCGCAGGACCCCGACCATCGTGTGCATCAGGTCGTAGGTCTCGGCGAGCAGGCGGTCGAGCCGTGGCGGATCGAGGCCTCGCACCAGCGCGCCTTCCTGAATCGTCGGGCGATCGGTCGAACCTGGATCGATCGCGAGGAACTGTTCTCCAAGGACGCCCTGCGTCGTGATGTAGAAGGTCGCGTTATCGTGAATCGCAGACTGAAACCGCTTCTCCAGCGACACTCGGGCCTGAACGAGCGGAAGCGACTCACCGCTCGTCGGGGCCGCGCCGGCAACCGAGAACTCGATCTGCTTGACCTTGCCGACCTTGACCCCTGCGATCTTCACGGGCGCGCCGCTCTGAAGGCCCCCGGGATTGTCGAAGCCAATGGCGAGTTCATAGGTCGGCTGGAAGTTGATTCCGCCCATCACCAAAATGAACGCCGCGAGAAGAACGATAGCCGCGAGGATCAACAGGCCGACTTTGACTTCGAGCGAGCGCGCACTTGCCATATGCTGGGGCGCATTATAGTCCCGCTTCACGCGAGCAGTGGCTGGTGATTTCGTTCCGCAACCTCAAGAAGTCCTTCGGCCCGAAAGAGATCCTTCGCGGGGTCTCCTTCGACGTGGCTGACGGTGAGGTTTTCTTCATCATCGGTCAGAGCGGAGCCGGCAAGAGCGTGATGATTAAGCACCTCGTAGGCCTGCTTGCGCCGGATGAAGGGGAGATTTGGCTCGACGGCGAAGAGATAAGCCGCTTCGGCGAGGAGCAGATGTACGGCGTTCGCAAGAAGTGCGCGATGGTGTTTCAGCACGCGACGCTCTTCGATTCGATGACCTGCATCGACAATGTCGCCCTACCCCTTCGCAAACACCGCGGACTCTCCGTCGCCGACGCGCGCGCCGAGGCCATGAAGCGCCTCGTGCAAGTGCAGATGGAGGCCTTCGCTGAGCGCATGCCCACCGAGCTTGGCGACGGCATGCGAAAACGCGTCGCCATCGCGCGTGCGATAACCCTCGCTCCGACCTACGTGCTCTTCGATGAACCGACGACGAGCCTCGACCCGGTCAGCGCGCGGCGGGTGGACAAGCTCATCCGAGAGCTCAGCCGCTCCCTTGGCGTAACGAGCATCGTCGTCAGCCACGACTTGACGAGCATCTTCGCTATCGCTGACCGCATCGTGATGCTCTACGAGGGCGAGGTGCGGTTGATTGGGACACCCGACGAGTTCCGTGCGTCGCAGGATCCCGTCATCGAGCAATTCATCCACGGGCGTGCCAACGGCCCCATCGCCTGAGGCCCGACCAAACTCGGCCGACCGGCCCGAATGAGCATCGGCCCGACTCGAATGAGCATCGGCCGCGTTTCAGCGAACGCTTGCCAACTTGGTCTCTGCCGAAGCGACCGCGCGCGTAACGAGCGGCACCATTTGCTCAGGGCGCGGGTTCGGCAGACCGCAAGCGAGGGCGATCTCCACCATTCGCGGCGCGAGCGACTCGATGGGCTCGCCGTCGGGCAGGAGCATGACCTCCGGGGCGGCGATGCGTCCAAATTGCGTGACCCGCTCGAGCAGACTATGGCTCGTCGCGCCGGGGTCGTCGAACTGGCTGCCGACCGCCGCGCAGATGTGCACGGGGAGTTGATTGCGAACGAGCAGCTTCTGACCGATGCGCCAGCTCGGTGCGCCGTACCGCTTCCGCTCGAGCTCAGCCCGCACGTGCCAGGCGTTGTTCGACTCGGCGTAGATCGCCGCGAACCGTTCGGGATCGACGGCGAGGCAGGCCATCGCCCCGACTTCACTCAGCAGGCCGGCGAGAAACGCGGCGCCAGCATCGCCACGAAGTTCGGACGCCAACATGCCCGCCAACGTGCCGGCGAGCACGCTCGAGGTGTGGAAGTTGAGCGCGCGCTCCTGCTCGGTCGAGAAGGCCGCCATCATCGCGAGGGCCGATGACATCTCGCGCACCTGTGCGAGTCCGAGCGTGACGATCGCCTGACCGAGCGTATCGATCGGTTTGCCACGTCGATAGAGGGCGCTGTTCGCCACCTTCATCGCCTCTGCCGCGAGGGCGGGGTCGCCGGCTATCGCTTCGGCCACCTTGCGGATGTCGCAGTTGACGTCCGCGGTGAGCGACATCACCCGCTGCGCCGCAGCCGGTACCGGGCACACGTCCTCGACCGCCTCGAGCAGCGCCGCCACCTTTTCGTCATCGTCACCGTCACCGCTCACGCCGCGGCGCGACGGAGGTGGACCTGGTGGCGCACCTGGTGGCCGCGGTGCGCTCGGCACCGGTAGGCGCGAAGATGGCGGATCATCGGTGGCGCCGACCTCCGGACGTCGGGCCGGCGGTGGCTTCGGTGGCGGTGCCCCCATCATCGTCATTGCGGTCCTCCCTTTTTCGAGTCGTGCCACCAAGTCGCTTTCGCGGCAAGCCATGGACGCAGCCGTTCAGTATCGAGCGGCATCTCGACTCCATTCAATGGAAACCCTGAACAGCCTGTTTTGCCCATCAATTTAATTAGTTAATTCAAGAAGTTGCAATCAACCTTGAAGCTAAGGCGCGAAGCATGGAACCGAGCCTTCAAGTGGATTCGACCCGCGCCATACGTTCAGCACATGCGCAAACGCGACAAGCGCGCGCGTAATGTCGGCGTCGCTCGTGAGCTCGCCCAACGACACACGAATCGCGCCACGAGCCCTCGCCTCTCCGGCGATTGCACGAATCACCGGCGACGGCTCGGCGGTCCCGGCGCTGCATGCCGAGCCGCTCGAAATGGCGACACCTTCCAGGTCGAGGGCCGCGCAGAGTTCGGGCCCGCTCCACGAGCCGAAGGACAGGTTCGTCACGTGAGGGGCTCGCGACGCCGTGCCATTGCGTTCGATTCGGAGCCCAACCCCCGCCCCGAGCTCGACCACCGCCGCCTCGAACCTATCGCGTAGCGCCCCGAGACGGCTGTAACGGGCCGGGCCGTCGATGGCATGAGCCGCCGCGATCCGGAACCCGGCCGCGAGGGCGGCGTCTTGCGTGCCCGGGCGCATGCCACGTTCTTGATCGCCGCCGCGCAAGACGGGGAGCACCAGGGCCCCCGGTCGCGTGACGAGTGCTCCAATTCCCTTCGGGCCGCGAAGCTTGTGGGCCGCGACACTGACGAAGTCGGCGGCCGCCCAGTGCTCACGCGAGAGTCTGCCGACCGCTTGCACGGCGTCGCAGTGAACTTGGGCTCCGGCCGCGCGAGCGATCATCGCCACTTCATGAAGTGGTTGAACGACGCCGGTCTCGTGGTTCACGGCTTGGAGCGACACCAGCGCGACCCGTCCGAGCGCCGCGATGCACGCCGCCACGCGGTCGGGAGAAACGCGACCGTCCGACGACGGTTCGACCCAGCCGATGACGGCGCCTTCCCGCTCGAGGGCCTCGGCGACGCGCACGACCGAGGGGTGCTCGAGCCGGCTGAGAACGATGGGACCGCGCGCGCTGCGCAAGGCGAGGTTATTGGCTTCCGTTCCGCCGGAAGTGAGGAGGACGTCGCGCGGATGCCCTCCGACGAGCGCCGCGATCGAGGCCCGGGCGCGGTCGAGCTCGGCGCGGGCGCGCTGGCCGGGGCGGTGAACGCTCGCCGGGTTGCCCCAATTCTCCAAAGCCGCCCGATGCACAGCGTCGACCGCCTCACGCAGCGGCGGCGTCGTGGCGTTCCAGTCAAGGTAGACAGGGTCCATCGCGCTCTCAGGCTTTGCCATCAAACGCCGAGTCGGGGCGAGCTTCCTGCGTCGAGTTGCATCGGAGCGCGCTCCCCGACTGTAAGAAAAAACGCCGCGCCGCGAAACTCGACGCCACCGATGAGCTCGTTACAGGGCGAGATCACCGTGACATCACCCCCCAATCCGCGAGCGGTGCGCCGTGCAATGGCGAGCCCGACTCCGGTTCCGCCGTGCTGCCGGGTGACCGAGCCGTCGACCTGGTAGAATGCCTCAAAAATGCGTCGTTGCCGCTCGCTTGGGACGCCGCCTCCGCTATCGGCGACGCACAGCCGCAGCAGCCCATCGAGACGATCGACGCGCACGCCAACACGACCTCCTTCGGGAACGAACTTCGCTGCGTTGTCGAGGAGCTGAGCCATCGCGCGGCCCAACCGGTCGGCATCACCGACCGCCGGCAGTGACACGTCCTGCAGCTCACTGACGAGCAGCAATCGCGCATCCTCGAATGCCGGGCGATGCACCTTCAGCACCCGCTGCACGACGTCGCGAAAGTCGTAGGGCATGTGCGCAAAATGCATCCTCCCAGTCTCGAGCCCCGTGACGTCGAGCAGGTTGTCGATGATTTGGCGGAGGCGCGTCACGCAGTCCTGCATCGACGCGAGGGCGCGCAATTGAGCCGGCTCGAGCGCCCCAAGCTCTTGGTCCAGCAGCAGCCTCACGTAACCGACGATCGGGGTCATTGGCGTCGCAAGCTCGTGCGTAACGTTGCGGTAAAACGCTGTACGCGCGGCATCGGCCTCGCGCAGGCGCTCGTTGACCCGGGAGAGTTCGGAGACCTTCTCCTCGAGGTGGCTGACGATCCGCTGGCTCTGCTCGCGGAGCCGCAAATCACGCTGGGGCGGCGGCGCATCGCGCGCACCGCCAAGATAACGCTCGATCGTCTCGGCAAATGTGCGGGCATCGATCGGTTTCTGGAGGAAACCGTCACAACCGACCGAAAGGCTGGTGTCGCGATCCCCCTCGGCCGTGATGGCCACGATCGGCACGCGCTCGAACCCGGGCTCTGCGCGCAGTCGCAAGGCGACCTCAAAACCGTCGAGACCGGGAATGTTGAGATCGACCAGCACGAGCTCCGGCTTCGACGCGACCGCGACGCGCACGCCCGCGATGCCGTCCTCGGCCTCGATCACCTCGTGCCCCGCACGCACCAAGAGCTTGCGCACAAGCAGGCGATTCGCGGGGTCATCCTCGATGTGAACGATGCGAGCCATGTTTGGCGGTTCATGTTACTTACCGCGGGCGAGCATGAGCGACGAGCAAGAAACGCCGGCGGCCCAAGCGGCAACGCCGACCCAGGTACCCGCACTCGAACCGACCGCACTCGAACCGACCGAGCCCACCGCTCCGCCGCGCTTGCCCATCTTCGGCGGCAAGGCGGCCTTCGGCCTCGCGGCATTCGGAGCCGTCCTCGCGGCGATGGCATTCGCGGGCATCGGGTACTGGCCGCTGACGTTCGTCGCGTGGGTGCCGATGATCCTCGCCGTGCGGGGACAGACGCCTCGTCGAGCGCTGGCACTCGGGGCACTCGGGGGCTTCATCGAGGTGTCGATCGGCTTCTATTGGCTCACGCCGATGCTCCAGACCTTCAGCGGATTTCCACTTCCGCTCTGCGTCCTTTTTGCGGCCATTCTGTCCGCCTACCAGGGCGGGAGCATCGCGTTGATGACCTGGAGCTACGCCCGTGCCGAGCGCCGTGGGTGGAACCCGGACATCGCGTTCCTCGGGGCATTCGCGCTCTCCGAGCTCGCCTATCCGCTGCTATTTCCCTGGTATTTCGGGGCCTCGTTTCATGACCAGCCGCTGCTGATGCAGACAGCCGAGCTTGGCGGCCCGATTCTCGTCAGCCTCATCTTCGTGGGCTTCAATCTCGGTGTCGCGGCCCTCGTGCGACGGCGCCTCTTCCGCGGGGCGCGGCACCCGGGCACGGCGTCACCATCGCGCGCGCGAGACAACTGGACCGTCGGGCTCGGGTTCGGGGTCACCCTCGCGGCCATCGTGTTCGGCGACGTGCGGATGCGCCAAATCGATCAGCTTATCGCCCAAAGCCAGCCGGTGAAGATCGGGCTCGTCCAATCCAATATCGGCTTGACGGAGCGGCGCGCAGCACTGCCGGAGAGCTTGCGCCTGACGAAGCTCGCGAAAGAGAAAGGGGCGGAATTGGTCGTCTGGAGCGAGGCGACGATCCCGCAGCCCTTCGACTCGAAAAACTACGCCGCGTCGGTGGGGAGTGCAGTCGGCAAGCGACTGGGACTCCCAGGCGTCGTCGGTGGCGTGCTCTACGAGCGAATCCCTGCCGCCAATGCAACAGGAGGCCGCCTCGCGAAGTACTTCAATTCGGCCTTTTTGGTCGATGAAAAAGGAGACGTCACGGGTCGCTACGACAAGCAATTTTTGCTGATGTTTGGCGAGTACCTGCCACTCGGCGAGATGTTCCCGATCCTCTACCAATGGTCACCGAACTCGGGCGCGTTCACCTCGGGCACATCATTCGAGCCCTTGCGTCTCGGGGAGCACCGACTCGCGACGATGATTTGTTACGAGGACATTATCCCGAGCTTCGTGAACAAACTTGTGCGTACCGGCAACCCGGACTTGCTCGTCAACCTCACCAATGACCGGTGGTTTCAAAACCCGAACGCCGGCAACCCGGGCGAGCGCGACACGAACGAACCGATTCAGCACCTCGCCCTCGCGAAGCTGCGTTCGATCGAGCACCGCATGTACCTTGCTCGCGTGAGCAACAGCGGGCTGTCGGCGCTGATCGACTCGAACGGTCGTGTGGTCGTTCAGACGCAGGCCATGCGTCCCGATGTCGTTGTCGGCGAGGCACGCTACATGCGCGTACCGACGCTCTACTCGCTGATTGGAGACTACCCGTGGTGGGTGGTCAGCGCGCTCACTGTCGCGGCAGGGTTCATCCAGGCCAAGCGGACCAAGCGAGCCGTAAGCGGCGCTCAGGCGTCAGCCGAAGAGCCAGACAGCAACGCGCGATGAGGCGTCAGCCGAAGAGCCAAAAGCAACGCGCGATGAGGCGTCAGCCGAAGAGCCAAAAGCAATGAGGCGTCAGCCGAAGAGCCAAAAGCAACGCGCGATGAGGCGTCAGCCGAAGAGCCAAAAGCAATGAGGCGTCAGCCGAAGAGCCAGACAGCACCGCGGCGTCAGCCGAAGAGCCAAAAGCAACGCGGCGTCACTGCACGCCGGTCTTGAGCGCCTTTTTGAAGCGCTTCGCGTCCGCAAACATGTCGACGTTCGTAAAAACGTAGGTCGCGGTGTCGTGCTTGGCCACCGATGCAATCTCGCTGAGTCGCTCGATCGCGGGGTCTTCGTAACGCGACTTGTGACCGGCTGGACCGTGGAGGCGGTAGTACGCGACATTCCGTTTGGACAGCCCCGCCTGCAGCGGGTCGCGAGCGACGAGTGCCCCGACCTCCTCAGCTAAGACGTCACAGTCGTCGAGGTCCCACCCCTCGCTCGGCTCGAAAACCACCATATCGAAGCGCTTTTTCACTTCGGCGAGAAACTGCTTCAAGACCGCTTTGTTCCCACGGCTCGACGTGAACTCGGGGGGTGCGACGAACACCGCTGCGCGTGCCTCAAGCTGGGCGGCGATGTCATCGATGGTCTCGAGCGCGGTCTCCGTGACCTTGCCGACGCGAAACCCCTCCTGGCCAACGTTTCGCGGCCCGAGCAGGGCGAAGCGAAACCCAGGGGGTGCTTCGCGGCGCCAACGTCGGATAGTGCCGCTCCCCGGAATGGAAAGATGCGTCTCTTGCACCTCAACGAACGAGAACTCCTTGAAGTAGCGCGTCGCGGGCACGGGAAATCCAGCGCAGCCGACCGTGATCATCGGCGGGACCGTAGCCCAGCTCCCCCACCGATGCTACTTGCGCTTTCGTTCAATCTTCCGAATCAGGCGTTGTCGCCGCCGCTCGGTATCGGCCGGGCTCTCGCCTGTTCCGAGCGCAACGAGCTCCAAGGCAAGGGGCAGTTCACCACAAAAATGTTCGTAAAGCTTGGCAAGTTCGAGTCGAGCCTCGGCATCCTCGGCACGCGCGACAAGCCTCGTAAAATCGGCCATCGCCTGTGCCCTGTCGCCGCTCGACTTCGCAATCCGCGCCCGCGTCCACAGAGCATCACGCGCGTCATCGCTCGGCTCAGCGAGCAAAGCGGGCTCATCGAGTGGCCCGAGCGCGACCGCGCGATCCGCGATCCGCGTCGCCCAGCCGAGGTCACCGGCTCGCCGCAGCACGCGCGCCATCGCCGACAGCTCGGGCACCGCAATCCCCGACTGGAAAGCGGCGTCGGACTCGGGCGCGCGTCCGTAGTAGCCAAGCAGCGCCACGAGGCTCCACACGTCGTAGCGGTTGTGGGTGACGACCTCAGCGAGGCAGCCCTCGTCACCGCTCCAGAGATAGTGCGCGTACCGCATCGCCACTTCTTCACCGGCAATGTCGGGACCTCGCTCGAAACCCAACACGCGTTTCTCGACGACACCGAGACTCATCCGCCAACCGCGGCGGGCATGCACGCGCCGTGCGAGGTGCAAGAGGTCGAGATGCGGGCGTTCGGGAAACGGACCGAGACGCGCGAGCATCATTCTGGTGCGCAAGAGTGGGACGTCGAACGATTTGCCGTTGTAGCTCACGATGAACGATGCGGCCTCCACCCGCTCGCGGACCCGGTCGAGGAGAGCCGCCTCATCGTCGAGATCGCGGAGAAGCAGCTGCTCGAGAACGAAGGCTCCGCGCTCCGAGTCGAACCAACACATGCCCACAAGGAATGCGCGATTGCCGGTCCCGCCACCTAGCCCACTCGTCTCCGTATCCAGATAGAGCGCGTCTTTGAGCGCGAGCAGTTCGAGCGCAGGGTCGAGCGCGAGCCTAGCGAGCAAGCGCGTGTCGGCCGTGAGCGCCTCGGCCAGCGCGACCTTGCCAAAACAGCGCAGAGGCCGCTCGAGTTCTTGCCGCGTGTGCCGCACGCCGAGAGGCGCGTTGGTGGAATCAAAGTCGAGCGTTTCGCCTGTCGTACCGGGCACCCGCGCAGGCAAAGCGAACCGCGCCGCTTGAGCCGCCTCGTCGCTCGGCTCGCCGCGCGCTTCGCGCAATTGCTCGCGCCGTGCAAGCTTTCCAAGGAGCGAGTTCACCCGCGCCTAGCCCAGGTTCGAACGCCACTGAGGACCCGGTCGACCTCGCGCCGAAGCTCTTGGAGGGTGCCCTGGTTGTCGATCACGAAATCGGCGACCGCCACCTTGCTCTCGAGCGGCAGCTGCGCACCGATGCGAACGTCGGCTTCGCTTGAGTCGATGGAGTCACGACGCATGAGACGCGCTCGCTGAACCTCGCGTGGAACGGCCACGACGACGAGGGGGCGAAACGACTCATAGCGGCCCATCTCGACGAGCAGCGCCGCGTCGTAGCAAACGAGAGGAACGAAGCGCGCCTCGAGTTCGGCGATTCTGCGCGCGGTTTCGACCGCAATCCTCGGGTGGATGATGGCTTCGAGGCGGCGGCGTGCGGCCTCATCCCCAAACACGAGCTGTCCCAGTTTTTTGCGGTCGAGAGCGCCATCAACGTTGAGCACGTCGCCGAACGACGTGGCGATCTCGGCGAGCCCCGAGGTCCCTGGCCGTACGACGTCACGCGCGACCTCATCCGCATCGACCACCTCGACGCCGAGCTCTCGCAAGCGCGCCGCCACGCAGCTCTTGCCCGAAGCCACACCACCTGTCAGACCGAACACCCGAAATTCCATGCTCGGACGTTCAGTCATACTCAAAGACTCGCGAAATTTCGAGCGCTTTGCTAGCACCATAAGGATGTGTCGCCTCTTCGGCTTCCGCAGCGTCATTCCAAGTCAGGTGCATCGCTCACTGCTCGCGGCTGAGAACGCCCTCGGGACGCAGAGCAACGACCACCCCGACGGCTGGGGCGTCGCGCATTATGTCGATGGTGTCCCGCACGTTACGCGCGCGCCATCGACCGCGATCAACGACGCAATCTTTCAGCGACTCAGCGGCGTCGTGGCCTCCGAAACGCTCCTTGCGCACGTGCGCAAAGCAACGATCGGTCCGAAGACGGTGCTCAATTGCCACCCGTTTCAGTACGGCAAATGGGTTTTTGCGCACAACGGCGAGATTCGTCAGTTCGAGGCGAAACGCAGCGAATTGCTGGAGCTCGTGGCGCCGCGACTGCGACGCTACATCCTCGGGGACACGGACAGTGAAGTGCTCTTCTTCGTGCTACTCACCGAATTGCTTGCGTACGGACCGCTCGCGAGTCGCCTCGGGATCGATGACCTCATCGAATCGATACGCACGACGGTATCGAAGGTACGCGCCATCGCCGACTCGGCTGACAACCCATCGCCGCTGACGTTCGTCGTCACCGACGGCATCACGATGGCGGCGAGCCAGGGTGGCAAAGAGCTCTTCCTGTCCACCCACAAGTCGCGGTGCTCGGACCGAGACAACTGCCCCCACCTCGCGCCCGAATGCGAGTCACCGACGACGGGGGGCAACATCAATCACATGGTGTTCTCAAGCGAAGTCATTCGTGGCGACAACGTCTGGACCGAGCTCAATGCGGGCGATGTCATCGGGGTCGATTGGCGGATGCGCCTTACGCGGGCTCGCATCGACAAGCGCGCGTTGCCCGTCGTGTGACGTTCGCGGTCGGCTGGGTTGGCTCAGTGGGACACCGACGCGCGCACCTCGCCGAGCAGCGCCACGAGCGAGGGTGAGAGCTGAAGCGAGGGTGCGGAACTTTCGGTTGGCGAGAACGAGTGAAACCGAGACGGCAGGCATCGGACGGCGGCCATCGTGCGCTCGCGAATCGCATCGACAGGTTCACGCTCCCCCACGCGAATCCCTGACAAAATACGCCGTTCGAGTAATCCACGCACACCCGCGGGGACCGGTTCGTCGGCAAGCGCGAGCACGTCGACAAGCTCGCCATCCACGCCCACCGACCGATAGACCTGATGCGCGCCTGGATACGTCGCCTTGCCCTCCGCAAACTTCGCGATGGCGCGGCGCTGGCCACCCCGCTCCCATTCAACGAGCTTGTATACGCCGCCAAGCGCAGGTGCATCCGTCGAGCAGACGAGCTCGGTGCCGACGCCAAACCCATCGAACGGCGCACCCCCTCTAAGAAGCTCCGCGATCGCGTGCTCATTCAAATCACCGGAAGCAAAAATCTTCGTGGCCGTGAGCCCATGCGCGTCGAGGATCGTGCGGACGCCGCGGCTGACTTCACCAAGGTTGCCCGAGTCGATGCGGACGCCCTTCAACTTATCGCCGACGATGCGCGCCGCGCGTTCTGCACCTCGCAGTGTGTCGTACGTATCGATGAGGAGGATGGTGCTCTGCGGGAACGTGGCGGCGTAGTTCGCGAACGCCGTTTCCTCGTCGGCGTGCGCCATCGTCCAGCTGTGGGCCGCCGTGCCCATCACCGGAATGCCGAAGCGCTTGCCGGCCTCGACGTTGGACGTCCCGGCGAAGCCGACGAGATAGGCCGCGCGCGCGCAAGACAAGGCCGCGTCGGGATGAGTGCGCCGCGTGCCAAACTCGAACAGACTGCGACCCGCGGCAGCGGTCACCACGCGGGAGGCCTTCGACGCGATCATGGTTCCGTGATTGATCGTGCTGAGCAGGAAGGTCTCCAGCATCTGGGCCTCGAGCAGCGAGCCGCGCACTTGAACCATCGGCTCACCGCCGAACACAACCGTACCTTCCGGCACGGTGAAAACGTCGCCACGATATCGAAACGCCCGCAAATACTCGACGAACGTGGGCGTCATCGCATCACGCATCGCCGGCAACTCGCGAAGATACGCGATGTCGTCGTCCTCGAAACGGAGGGCCTCGATGTAGTCGAGCGCGGATTCGATTCCGCAGGCGACGAGGTAACGCCGCGCTCGCGGCAGGTTGCGGACGAAGAGTTCGAACGTCGCCGTCGTGTCCGCGAGACCGCGATGGAAGTACCCGGCGGCCATCGTCAGCTGGTAGAGGTCCGTCTCAAGCGCCCGCATGACCCATGGTATACCGCGGTCGATGGCTCGAATCATCGATGGTAAGGCGCTCGCATCGAAACTGCGCGAACGCGTCGCAACGGGAGTGGCGGAATTTCATGCCCTCACTGGTCGCGCGCCCGGTCTCGACGTGGTGCTCGTTGGCGACGACCCGGCGAGCGCCGTGTACACGCGCAACAAGGAGAAAGCTGCGGCTGAGGTCGGCATTCGCGGTGCCCTTCATCGCTTGCCGACGACGACGACTGAGGCCGAATTGCTCGAGTTCGTACAGCGCCTGAATGCCGACCCGGCAATCGACGGCATCCTCGTTCAGCTTCCGCTGCCGAACGGCATCGATCCGAACCGAGTGACCGACGCTATCGATCCCTCGAAGGACGTCGACGGATTCCACCCGGTGAACGCGGGCATGCTGTGTGTCGGACGCGAGGGACTCGTGCCGTGCACGCCGCGCGGTTGCATGGCGCTGCTCGATGCGCACTTGGCGGCGATCGGCGCAGGGCCGGACCTGGGAGGCAAGCATGCCGTCGTCATCGGGCGCAGCAACATCGTCGGCAAACCGATGGCGCAGTTGCTCCTCGCACGCAACGCGACGGTGACGGTGGCCCACTCGCGCACCCGTGATCTGCCCGCCCTCTGCCGCACCGCAGACGTCCTCGTTGCCGCAGTCGGCCGTCCGAAGATGGTCGGCGCAGACTGGATAAAGCCGGGGGCGATCGTGCTCGACGTCGGCATCAACCGTACGGCCGAGGGCAAGCTCTGCGGCGATGTCGACACCGAAGCGGCCATGACCGTGGCGGGTGCCGTGACGCCGGTCCCTGGCGGCGTCGGCCCGATGACGATCGCGATGCTGCTCGAGAACACGCTCACCGCCGCGAGCCGGCGCGTTGGCTAACGCCGCATTCCACGCAAGCGGCTGCGATGCACGAACCCAGCCCCAATGAGCAGCGCGAGGCTTATCACCTGCGAGGTTGACAGCCCGCCCGCGCTACCGCGCTCGTCCGCGCGCAAGAACTCGAGTGCGAAACGGGCGAGCCCGTAGAGCCCGAGGAACCAGAGAAACACTTCGCCGTCGTAGCGCTTACGGCTATGCACCCACACGAGGCAAAAGGCTGCCACCGCGAGCGAAGCCAAGGACTCGTAGACCTGTGCCGGATGCACCGGCAACGAGGGCAATGACACGTGACTCAAGAGCTTCGCCTTCACCTGCGCTTCACTCGCTGGACTGTGCCGCGGGAAGATCAGCGCGAGCGGCCCGTTCGACGGCGGTCCGAAGCAGCAGCCGGCGAGCAGGCAACCGATGCGACCGAAGCCGAGGCCGAGCGAAATTCCTGGTGCCGAGAGATCCGCGGCCTTCCAAATGTCGAACCTATCGCGCTTCAAAAGAACGATCGCGCCTAGGGTCGCGAACACGAGGCCACCGTAATACACGAGGCCACCGGCCCAGAACTCGGCCCAGCGAAAACACATGCGCTCCGCGGGGTGGCAAACACCTTTCGCCGCGTCCCAAACGCCGCGGTAACGCTCGGATGCACACGCGGCCTTCGAGACCGACCAGTCGACCTTCGACGGATCCGTGCAGAGGTGCACGTAGTCCATGAAGTATCCGTCGAAAAGAACGTGAAAGATGCGACCACCCACGACGCCGAGCAGCAGCGATGCGAGCGCGAGGTCGACGATCACGTCGGGGTTCTGACCTATCCGGCGGGCATGCACGACGGCCATCGCGGTCGCGAACGTGAAGCCTGTGATCAGCAGGACGAAGTAAGCCGGAAACGAGACGTCGAAGACGTTGAACAGCTCCGGTCGCATCGCTTCAGTTGTCGAAGTTCGTCGGAGACGGGGCCCCGGCGGCGTCCAGATGTTCGGGCACCACGCGCGTGGTCACAGGAGCCGCGCTGTCACTGACGACGACCGCGGCCTTCGATTCTCGCGTCGTGAACATGTCGATCGCCATCAGACCCACGCCGATGCAGATCGCGATGTCGGCAACGTTGAACGTCGGCCAATGCTTCTCGTCCGCACCGACCACCGCGTAGCAATCGATGAAATCGATGACCCACCCGTAAACGATGCGGTCGACCAGGTTCCCAAGCGCACCACCGAGCACCAGCGGCAGGCCCCAGCGGAGGGCACGCTGCTCGGGGGTAAGCTTGCGGTAGAGCGAGAGAATGAACACGATCGCCGCTACCGAGACGACGAGGAAGAACGGCCGCCGCAGCGACTCCTGCTCGCCCTGCAAGATGCCCCAGGCGCCGCCCTTGTTCGTCGCGAAGATCAGGTTCACATACTTGGGAATGACCTCGATTTTGCGCATGGCGCGCGCCGCGTGACTCGCGTCGAAGTAGCGCTTGATCCACTGCTTGGTGCCGATGTCCAAGACGAGGTTCACCACCGTCACGGCGATGAGAAAGACGTACGACGGCTTCCAAGAAAGGACAGGTCGCGGCACAACCGCCGAGAGCGTCGCGTCCGCCGAGAGCGGCACAACCGCCGAGAGCGTCGAGACCATCGCGTCCGTCGAGAGCGTCGAGACCGCGGGTTCCTCGGGTGAATCGGTCACGACTCCACGCTCGGAGGACTTCAATTCGTCATTGGGTTTCGGCTCGTCGCCGAGGGCGTCATGGCTCATGAAAACGCCTGATCCCTACGACATTGTGCGCGTCACGGCAAAGGCACAATCTTGAACGCCACTGAACATGCGTATAAGGTCTCGGTATGCCCGCCCCGCCATGGCACGTTCGCACAGGACTCGACGGCGTCCTCGAGAATTGGTTCTCGGGACCGGTGGGCAAGAGCCTCGTGGCGGACCGCACGTACCCGAGCGAGCCGGCTTCATACGCCCCCACACCAAGCGATCTGCACCCCGGCCTCCGCGCGGCGCTCGCGAAACGGGGCATCACGGAACTCTACGAGCATCAGGTTGAGGCCCTCGCGTCCGCCCGCAGCGGCAAGCACACGGTCCTCGCCACACCTACGGCCAGCGGCAAGAGTTTGTGCTTCAACTTGCCGGTCCTCGATGCCATCGCGAAAGAGCCCGGCGCGACCGCGATCTACCTCTACCCGACCAAGGCGCTGAGCCGCGATCAGGAGGCGTCACTGCATGGCCTGAGCCACGATGCCGGCCTGTCGGTCGCCGCCACGGTCTACGACGGCGACACCCCGGGCGACGCGCGCCGGGCCGCGCGCCAAAGTTCGCGCATCGTCATGACCAACCCCGACATGCTCCATGCTGGGATCCTCCCGCAGCACGCCAGCTGGTCGCGCGTGATGCAGAATCTCCGCTTCGTCGTCCTGGACGAGCTGCACACCTACCGAGGCGTGTTCGGCTCGCACGTCGCCCACGTGATCGGTCGGCTGCGGAGGATCGCCGAATTTCACGGCGCGAAACCCATCTTCATCGGCGCGACGGCCACCATCGGAAATCCCGGCGAGCATGCCGCGCGGCTGTTCGGCGTCGACCCTGGTGAAATCAACGTCATCGGCCATTCGACGGCGCCACGCGGCGAGCGACGCGTCCTCGTCTACAATCCACCCGTCGTGAATGCGGAGCTCGGCATTCGTGCAAGCTACATGAAGAGCGCCGTGCGGCTGGTCGGCGATCTCGTGGCGGCACGCGTGCGGACATTGCTCTTCGGCCAATCCCGCAACTCGATCGAAATCATGGTCAAATACCTGCGTGATCGCTTCGCAGCCGAGCCTGCGCTCGCCGACGCGATCGTGTCGTACCGCGGCGGCTACTTGCCCGACACTCGCCGGCGCGTCGAGAGTGGCCTTCGCAAAGGAGAGCTCTTGTGTGTCGTGGCCACCAACGCCCTGGAGCTAGGCATCGATGTCGGGGAGCTCGATGCGGTCGTCTGCGCGGGCTACCCGGGGTCGGTCGCCGAGACCTTCCAGCGCTTTGGTCGCGCCGGCCGCCGCGGCGAGTCGAGCCTGGCGGTGCTCATCGCGTCGAGTGCGCCGCTCGATCAATTCCTCGCGACGCATCCGAAGCACCTCGTAGGAGCAGCCGTTCCAAAAGCCGGTCGCGCCGCGTCGGCATCCGCGCCCGCCTCCCCCCGCGAGCTCGCCGGCGCGGGCCACTTCGAACATGCGCGTATCGATCCCGAGAACACCGAGGTGCTGCTGCAGCATCTCAAGTGCGCCGCCTTCGAGCTGCCGTTCCGCACCACCGACCGCTACGTCGCGCTGGATGAAACCGCCACGAGTCAGGCGCTCGGCTACCTCGCCGATCATGGCGTGCTGCACCGCGGTCGCGATCGATTTCACTGGGCCTCGACCGACGCCTTCCCCGCCAACCACGTCTCACTTCGCCGCATCGGTTGGGACAATTTCGTCATCATCAACGTGGCCTCGGGGGAAGCCATCGCCGAGCTCGATTGGCACTCGACCCCGACGATGTTGCACGAGCAAGCGATCTATCAACACGAAGGCGAGCAGTACCAAGTCGAGCGACTCGACTTCGAAAACCACAAGGCCTACGTGAGGAAGGTCGTTCCCGATTATTTCACGACCGCCATGCGCCACCAGAAAGTGCGGGTGCTCGAAGAACGTGTTCTATCGCCGCTCGCCGACAGCCAAGGGGTCGCCCGCGCGAGCCTCGGCTGGGGCGAGATAAGCGTCGTCGAGAAGGTCGTCGGTTACAAGAAGGTGAAGTTCCACACCCACGAAAATGCGGGCTACGGCGATGTCCGACTGCCCGAAAGCGAGATGCACACGACCGGATTTTGGCTCACGCTATCGGAGGAGCTGTGCACCGAACTCGGTCGCGCCGTTGCGATTGAAGGCCTCACCGGCCTCTCCAACGCGCTCGAGCTTGTCGCGACGCTGGCACTGATGTGCGACCCCCACGACATCAGTCGCGCGCTCGGTGACGCGGCTCCGCAAGAAGGCGGCGCGACCTTCGAAGCCACAGCCTATCTCTTCGACAACGTCCCGTGCGGAGTCGGCCTCGCCGAGCGCATCCACGAGCGTGCGTTCGAGTTGCTCGCTCGCGCCGCCGAGCTTGTGGCGGATTGCCCATGTGACCTCGGCTGTCCATCGTGTGTCGGTGCGACCGCGCTCGCGTCGTCGGGCGCCATGGCCTCGAACGGCTCGCCCCCGAACGAACGGACGCCTCTCCCGAATGCAGCACCCGCGAACGACACGCACGCCACGAACGCGGTCGCGCGGTCGCCGGTGGTCGATCGCAAGAGCGCGGCGTTGCGACTAATCTTATCGCTCGACCTCGCTCGGAAGCTGCACGTCGGTGGCATTCATCGTATCCTACCCGCATGCGACGAGCCCTCGGACGCGGAATCTACGCCCTCCTGACGGCGTCGGTCGCGGCGTGCATCGCGTCGGCGCCCGCAGGCCTCACGCGGCGCACGGATTCTTCGGGAGGCGATGGCGGCGATTTTCTAGCTGGGGTTGGCGGTGAGGACGCCGTGGTCGACACGTCCGTGACCACGGGCTCGAACGACCCGCACGCGGTGCTCGGAGTGACGCCTCCTCACGGGCCGTTCACGGGCGGGCAGACCGTGATCGTTGCCGGCAACGGTTTCACTCCCAAGGTTCGGGTTTGGTTTGGCGACGTCGAAGCCGCGGGGCCCATCGCGATCGATCCGAACAAGGTCCAAGTTTCGGTTCCACCCCACGCCGCGGGCAGCTTCGACGTCAGCACGCAAAACGGCGACGACTCGTCCACGCGCCGCAGCTTGCCAGGCGCCTACACGTTCGACGCCCTCTACGCCGAGCCCGACAGCGGACCGGTGGCCGGGGGGACCGTGATCACACTTCACGGGTTAGGCAACGCGTGGGACACTGAACCGAGCGTCGAGGCCTCGATCGCCGGAAAGCCCTGCGTGACGACCACCGTGATCGGTCCCGACACCGTCACGTGCACGGCGCCCAAAGGCACCCCGGGCTCAAAGACCGTCAGCGTGAGCGCGACGAGCGGAACCGTCGTGGCCTACGACGCCTTCACCTACCAAGATAGCGCCGATGGCTTCAAAGGCGGCCTCAGCGGCAAGCCGCTCGCTGGCACGTTGACCGTCCTCGCCTTCGACAACTTCACGGGCGACGCCCTCGCCGGTGCCCACGTGATCGTCGGCGAGGCCGTGGAGTCCGGCCTCTACCAAACAGCCAACGAAAATGGCGTCGCCGTGTTCTCGCATGCGAGCCTCGGCAAGCCCGTCACCGTCACCATCGCGGCCCATTGTCACTCGCCGATAAGTTTCGTCGACGTTCCCGTCGATAGCGTCACGGTCTACCTCGATCCGACCCTCACCCCGGCATGCGCGGGCAGCGGCGACCCACCACCCGTCGGCGGCAAACCCGTGCTCGGCGGCGCCGTCCAAGGCGAGCTTGTGTGGCCCCAAGGCGGCGAGTTCAAGAAAGGCGGCTGGACCAACGTCCCCGCCCCCGCGACCGCCGATGAGGAGCGTGTAGCGTTCGTCTTTTTCGCGACCCGCGACCGCACCCGCAAGTTCCAGTTGCCGGGCGAAGCGAACGCGGTCTTCGAGACCTCAGCGGGCGAGATCGGGTACGAGTTCCAAGTGACGACCGGGCCCGGATACCAAGCGATGTACGCGCTGGCCGGCATTCGCAACAAGGTCACGCAATCGTTCATGCCGTACGTCTTCGGCGCGACGAAAGGCGTCGGCGTTTTCCCCGGGGAGATCACGAGTTCGATCGTGATCCCGATGACGCACGCTCTCGATCAGAAGCTCGTTCTCGACCCGAAGCCACCCGCGTCGGGGCCAAAAGGTCCCGACCGATTCCACGCCAAAGTCGTCATCGAGATCGCTCAGTCGTATTACGCAATTCTGCCCAACGCGGACAAGACTCCGCTCTTGCCGCTCGCCTCCCCTATTGGGTTCGTCGGCATGCCGCCCCTCGACGCCGACCTCACCGGGCAACGCTACCTCACGCTCGCGGAAGCGGTGACCGGACCCCAGCTCGGAGTCCCACTTTCCGCCGTCAGCTCGATCGCCGCAACGAGCACCAGCGTCCCACTTATCATCGACGGGTATGTCGGCATCCCCGAGCTCTCTACCCCCAAGGCGGCGACGAAATTCGATGGGCGGCACCTCGCGACCACCTACCCGAACGGCGGATTCCCGGCGGACCTCACGATCTACGATGTGCTCGGCGCCAGTCGGTACTGGCAGGTCGTCGTCCCGAAGGCCGAACATGCCGTGACGCTTCCCGACCTATCGGGCTTCCCTGAGGCTGGGCTGCCGACGGGGCCGCTCTCGATTCGGGTGCGTGGCGGTCGGATTCAAAACTTCGATTACGGAAAACTGACGTACAGGCAGCTTCAACCTTTCGGCATGTCCGCGTACGCCGTCGACATCTTCAACTCGTTTCTGTGAGCACGCGATGAAGCGGTGGGCATGCTCGTACGCGCTCGCGCTCGCGCTCTCGTCGAGCTGCAGCTTCGACGACTCGACGCGCTGGTTCCCGCCGGAGCCGAAGCCTCCGGAGCCGCCCCTTTGCGAGGTGGGCAAGCGACGCTGCGCAGCCTCGCTCGAGGAGTGCACGGAACTTACCGAAGGCATGCTCGCCTGGGTCAGCATCGACGCGTGTGAAGACCAGGGGAAACTCTGTTCGCAGAAGCTTCTGGCCTGCGCCACGTGTGAACCCGAAACCACCTTTTGCTCAGGCCAAGAGGTGCGTCGCTGCAGCCTCGATGGCGCATTGAGTACGCTCGAGACCACCTGCGACGTGGCGAGTGGCCGCGCCTGCCGTTCAGGCGCTTGCCCCCAACTCTGCGCAGTGGCGGCCGACGAGAAGAGCAACGTCGGCTGCGAATACTGGGGCGTCGATCTCGACAACGCGATGATCGATGAGAGCCACAATGCCGCGGCGCAACAGTTCGCGATCGTCGTATCGAACCCGCAACCCGATGTGGCTGCGACCGTCAGCGTCTATCAAGATGACGGGGCCCCAGGCGACCCGAGCGCGCCGGTGCTCGTCACCCAAGCGCTGATCCCGCCGCTGAATTTGCGCGTCTTCAAGCTCGGACCGCGCGAGGTCGACGGAAGCCCCGAGGGCGAATACAACACCGGCACTCACACAGCGTTGACGAGGCGCGCGTACAAAGTCGTCAGCGATTTCCCTGCGGTCGCGTACCAGTTCAACCCGCTCGAAAACGTCAACGTATTCTCGAACGACGCTTCTCTTCTGAAGCCGCGCGAGGCCCTGACGTACGACGATCAGGCGGTGACCCTCGCCTATGTCGTCGCCGGGTGGCCGCAGACGATCGCGTGGACGGGCGACGCGAACACCAACTTCGACCCGTCAAACCCGATCAATCTGCGCGCCTTCCTCACGATTGTGGGAACGCAGGAGAAAACGCACGTGGTCGTCTACCCGACGACGCCGGTGCTTGGCGCGGGGCCAATCCCCGACACGCCCGTAGGCGGAAAACTCGAACTCGACATCGCGGCATTCGACGTCATCAACCTCGAGACCCCGTCGTTCGGGTCGTTCGACGCCGATTTCACAGGCACGCGGATTCTGGCAAACCGTCCGATCGCGGTGTTCAGTGGCGGAGAAGCTTCGGACGCACCCCGGTTCGATACGCTGAGCGAGCGACGTTGCTGCGCCGATCACTTAGAAGAGCAACTCGATCCTGTGCGAACGGCGGGAAAAAAATTCGCGCTCGCGCACTCCCCGAGCCGCACGCGCGCGGTGCTGGCGGCAGGCGGCAACGTGCTCGAAGCGCCCGAGCCCGAATACTTCCGGTTCGTCGCAACCCGGGACGAGGTGACGACCATTTCGACGACGCTCGAGGCTCCTTACGAGAACTTGCACCTCTTTCACATCGGCGATTGGGTCGAAGTCGTGACGACGCGCGATTTTCTCGCGACTTCGGATGGGCCCATCCACGTCGAGCAAGTCATGGCGAGCCAAGACGGTGCGAACGTTCCGCGTGGTTTACCGGGCGGCGATCCGAGCCTGATCATCGTCCCGCCAGAAGAGCAATTCCGCAGCGACTATGTCTTCCTCACGCCCGACAAGTACGCGTTCGACTTCATCACCGTGGTCGCCCCCTACGGCGCGAAGGTGCGGCTCGACGGCTACGAGCTCTCGAACCAACTGTGTACGGTCACCCCAACCGATGGGCTCGACCCCGAGAAGCGCGGCGGCGACCTACCCGCCTTCTTGACGTACAGCTGCCAGCTCAGTTTTCCGAGCATCGATCCGGCTACGGGAAAGCTCACCCCCGGAATGCAGGACGACGGCGTCCACCGCATCGTAGCGAGCCAACCCGTCGGGGTAATCGTCTGGGGATTCGACTCGTATGTCAGCTACGCTTACCCAGCGGGCACGGATCTTCGCGAGATTGCGCAGCCGCAGTGAGCCGTCAGCCGTAAAGTCAACCCGCGCCATGCCGCTCGGCAGCGCACCGAGCGGGCAGCGCACCAGATGGCAGCGCGGGCGTCAGGCGAAGTCTTTCTCTTCCCGCTCTTGTTCTTCTTTGCAGCGAATGCAAAGGGTCGTCTCGGGGCGAGCCTCGAGGCGTTTCATCGAGATCTCCTCAGTGCACTCCTCGCAATTGCCGAAGTCTTCCTGGTCGATCTTTTCTATCGCCTTTTCGATCTTCGAAAGGAACGCCTTCTCACGGCCCCGAAGGCGGAACGTGAACGACTGAAGATACTCGGTCGACGCGAGATCCATTTCGTCCGGCAGCTCGGCCGAGTCGAGCGCCATGTCCTCGCTCAGCGTCTGCTGCGCCCGGCGCACAATCTCGTCCCGTTTGTCCTCAAGCAGTTTGCGGAACTTCTTGAGTTGAGTCTTGTTCATCGTGGTAGGCATGGCAGTCGAAAACCTCCCGTGGGTGCGAAGCGCTGGCATTTAAGATAGACACTTCTCGCCCGTCAAGCACCATGGACAATGGCGTCGAGTGAAAAAATTCTGAGCCGATGTTGAACCTCGACGCCGAACGCCCTTTCTCCGCCCCGCTCGAGGCGGCGACGCTGCTCGTGCTGCGGGAAAGCCCACCTAGCGGCGCGCTCGAGGTTTTTTTCGTGAGGCGGCACGCCGCGAGCCCATTTCTAGGCGGGGCGGTCGTTTTCCCAGGTGGCAAGCTCGAGGCCGCGGACGGACTCGTCACGCGCACCAACGGTGTCGCGCCCCGCGCGTTTGGGAGCGCGCAATTTGCCGACAATGCAGGCCATGCGCGAGCCCTTGCCGTCTGCGCGTGTCGAGAATCCCTCGAAGAGGGAGGCATTCTCCCGATGGTTCCGCGGGTATCGCCCGACTCACTGACGGCCATGCGCCGCGCGCTTGCGGCGGGGCGACCGCTCGATGCCTTGCTCGCGCAGCTCCCTGATGGGCCCGAGCTCGACACCTTGTCGCTTCACCCTTTTGCACGCTGGATCACGCCGGTTGCCGAGACGCGCCGCTTTGACGCGCGCTTTTTCCTCACGGCCCTGCCCGAAGGTCAACACGGCGACCCGGACCACCACGAGACCGTGGCAGCCGTTTGGGCCTCCCCGGAGCGCATGCTCGGCGCATTTTTCGCTGGCGACGTGTTCCTCGCCCCACCTACGCTTCGCGCACTCGAACTCCTCAAGGACGCCCGCTCGCTCGCCGACGCCTTCGCGATCGCGGCGCGCCAGTCGCTCCTGCCAATCTGCCCGCGCTTCGTTGCCGGCTCTCCCCCATTGCTTGCGATTCCCGGTGATCCGCTGCACGAGGAGCCTACTCCGCGGGTCGATGGGCCAACCCGATTCGTGCTGCGTGATGGGCGCTTCGTCAGCGAATCGCGGTGAGTGTCATCTCGTCGCGCCGAGTCCGTCGCGGTACGCACGGATAGCGTTGACGACCGCGTCAGCGAGCTTCTGGCGATAGTCAGCGGTTCCGAGCCGCGCCTCGTCCGACGGATTCGAGATGAAGGAGGTCTCGAACAAGGCGGCCGGCATCTCGGCGCCGAGCAGGACGAAAAAGGCAGCGGTCTTCACTCCGTGATCGCTCACGTTCCCGTACGGCGAGAGCGACGCCAGCGCGGAGGTCTGCAACAGCCGCGCGAACGAACGCGAACGATTCGTTGCGTCCGCCACGTTGAGGCCGGCGGCGATGCTCGCGACCTGAGCGTCGAGAACCCGCGGATCGACGGAGCGGGCGCGATCCTTGGCGTTATGGTTCTCGCGCGATACTGCGCGAACGGAAGCCGCATCCATCTGCCGCGTTGGGTCGAGCATGTAGATCTCGACACCGTCGGCGTGCCCGTCCTCGGTCGCGTTGCAATGGATCGAGACGAAGATGTCGGAGTGAAACGCGTTCGCCCGCGCAGTCCTTTCCTCAAGCGGCACAAACACGTCCGTGTCGCGGGTCAGCATGGTTTCGATGCCGAGCTCCGACGCGAGAGCAGGTGCAGCACGATGGGCAACATCGAGCGCGACGTCCTTCTCGCGCAGGCCGGTCGGCCCCGTGGCCCCCGAGTCCCAACCACCATGACCCGGATCGAGCGTCACGCGGGACACGCTGCGGCGGCCGCTCGTCGGTTGTTCAAGCGGGAGCGCCGCGCGAGTCGAAAGATCGATGACGATGCGGAACGGATCAGGCAAGTAAAACACGCGGTGATGCGCCTGCTCTGTAAGGTCGATGACAACGCGAATTCCCTTGTCTCTCTTTCCTACACGGACCGCGCTGACGAGCCCGGGCATCGCCAAATCGGGCTTTGAGCCGCGCGTCTTTGCTCCCGCAACATCGATGAACACGCGATGACCGCGGCCAGCTGCGACGTCCGGCGCAACAACGCCGACCTCGTACCGTGCGGGCCCGCTCAGGCCGAGGACGACACGGCCGCCTCCCGAATAGCTGTAGGGTTTCACATCCCGCAACTCGACGCTCTTTGACGTGATGGTGGCTTCGTCGGGCTGGACGACCACGTCGCCAAGAGGCTTCACTTCGGGAGCCTCGAGTGCCGCGCTCGCCCCGCTCGACGAGGGTTCAGGTGCTGGTAACTTCGCACTCGCAAGCCGCGCCTCGACATCACGACGGGCTTGATTCTGAAGGTCGAGCCAGGCCTGCCCCGTCGGCCGGTACGCAGCCACAGCATCGACGAGGAGCTTGAGCCGCTCGAGGCACCCGGCGCGGTCGCCTTCGACGGCGGTCTGTCGCTCATAGGCGACGTAGAGTTCCCGAAAAGTCGCGTTGGCACTCCGCTCGAGTTCTCCCGAGAGCAGTGCTCGCCGCAGCTCCGCATCGCACTCCACCGAAGGGGACGAGGCCCGCTCCGCGGCAGCGCCGTAAAGTTCCACGGCCTCGCGCCCGTCCGTCGCAACGCGCTCAACGCGCCAGATCCGCTCGCGCAATTGGCCGGCGAGCCAGGCGAATTCAGAGGCGGAAGGCGCGCGACCGGACCGGCTTGCGGCGATCGCCAAGCGGTCGGTGAGCCCGACGACCTCCGCGCGAGACGGCAATCGTTCGGCCGCGAGCCACGCGCGCGCAAGACTCGAGTCGTCCGCGTCGGGCGTCGCCGACGGTTCCGATGGCGCCGGGGGGCCGGCGGCCTGACACGCAACGAGAAACAATGCCAGCGCCGAAGATCTCATCGTAGCTCGAAGAACTTGCCACACTTCGCTCGAAACTCCACGCATTCGCTCGGGAGCACGACGCCAACCGCGCTGCGCGTTGCGAATGCAGCGAGCCGGGTGCTAACCTCAACGAACACGATGGCCACCGGCAATTCTTTCCCTCGAGTCACCGAAAGCGGCGCAGTCGCGCTGCCCGCCAACCTATCCATCGCCGAAGCGAACCGGCTCGCGGGCAGGCTCCGGCCTTCGTGGGCCGAGGTTTTCCGTCCGAGCGCGACCACCGAGCCGATGGCTGATTTCGAGCGCCCCGCCGCACGCACGTCGGTGACGTCGGCGCAACGTGCCACGCGGGAGCAGCATCCAGAGGTCACGTCGACGCAGCGTTCCTACCGCAGCGGCGCGCCCGCCGGAAACGCGCGTGGTTCGGCGCAGACCGACAGCGACGAGGAGATGTTCGACGATCGGGTCGTTCCGGGAGCCGCATCGGGCTTGCCGGTGGCCAAAATCGGGATGGTCATCGGAGCGCTCCTCGTTGTGGCAGTTGCCGTATTTTTTCTGACGCGGCCGTCGCCTGCACCGAGCGCCCCGGCTGAGACTGCGACCCCGAAACGCTTCATCGTCGCCACCAGCGAGCCGACGGTCGTGGCCGAGGCGAAGCCAGAACCGAAGCCAGAACCAAAACCGGAGCCTGCGCAAACAGCCGCCGTTGCGGCTGCCGCTACCGCCGAAGCGGCGCCGCCTCCCGCCGAAGCTATCCCGCAAATCGCCGCGAAAGCCGCACCGCCGCCGCCGATCGAAACCGTCGCTCCGAAAGTCAAACCACGAGCGGCGCCCCCTGCCCCGCCTGCAGCGCCGCCGCCGCCGAAAACCAAGCCGCAAACGGGCGGCGGTGGCATAGTTCGCGACGCGCCGTTCTGACCCTTTCCGAACGACGAAGAGTATCGAATGCGAACGTTTATCCGACGTGGAACCCTAACTGCGCTGCTGGCGATCTCATTGCCGCTCGCGTCCGTGGCAATGACGACCAACGCGGTCGCACAGCAAGACAAGATCACCGAACTCGCGCGGGCGAAGTTCATGGCTGGCGTCACAGCGTTTGACGCGAAGCAGTATTCAGAAGCGCGCGATTTTTTCCTTCAAGCTTACGCGATGAAGCGGCACCCAGCGGTTCTGCTCAATCTCGGCCTTGCCGAGGTTCGTGTCGGTGATGGCGATTCGGGAGCGAACCACCTCCAGCAGTTCCTCCGTGACTACGAACAAGCGACGCCGCAGCAAGCCGCGAACGCACGCGGGGGCATCGCCGAAGCCAAGAAGAGCAGCGCTTACATCATCCTGATCGTGGATACCGACGGAGCCACCGTGCTCGTCGACGGGCAGGTGGTCGGGCAAAGCCCACTCACCGATCCCGTGTTCGTCAAGGCGGGAGACCACGACGTGGAAGCCCGTGCGGGCGGACGCGCCATACGGCTCAAGATCCAGGCGCGAGTCGGTGCCATGGCCTCCGCGCAGCTCAACCTCCGAACGGGAGCAACCGAGGCGGCACCCGAAAGCGAGCAGCCCGCGGAGCCGATGGCGCAACCCACCAAACCCAAACCGGAAGAGACCTCATCCGACGATCCCGGCACAAAACACGACGAGCCGAACCGCTGGTCGAATGACGTGCCGCCCGCGGGCGACGGTCCCTACATGAACCCGGGTTACAACAGCCCCGACGGGTTCGCCGCGCGTGCCCCTGCGCCCGAAGCGCCGAGTCGATCCGGATTCGTCTCGTGGCTGAAAGCAAAGCCCGCGGCGATCGCGACCTTGAGTGTCGGAGGTGGCCTCGGTTTGCTAGGAACCATCGGCTTCGGAGCGGCAGCGGGTAGCGCCAAAGGGGCGGCCGGGGACGTCACGAATTTGATTCTCAAGGAGACGCAGCTGCCAACGAATCCGGACGGGCAACTGCCTGCCAATTATTACAATTCAAACGGCGGGGCGATTCCATGCGGCACGCTGAGTGATGCGACAACCGCTCATCCGTATTACCGCGACGCATGTGACCAGCTGCGCTCGAACCTGAAGGCGTACGATGTGGACATGGCGCTGATGGCCACAAGTCTCGTCGTCATGACGCTCTCGGTAGGCGGGACTTACATCTGGTACTACCTCGATACCGACCCCAAGTCGGACGCGAAACCCGCCGACCAGACGCCGCACGCGTTCGTCACAGTCGCGCCGATTCTCTCGACCCAGCAGCAAGGCCTCAGCTTCGTCGGAACCTTCTGACCGTCGCGCGTGCAGCATGAATCACGTCGCGTTGGTGATTTTGGCGGGGACCCTCCTCTCGGCATGTGCCCGCCCCGGCGCGGCTCCCCCTGCATCGCCTAATGCCTACGCCACGGCCGGTGCGCCCCCGTACCAGGTTGGACTCGCGAGCTACTACCACGACAGCCTCTCCGGCAACCTGACCGCGAACGGGGAAATCTACGACCCGAACGTGGTCTCCGCGGCACACCGCGAGCTTCCTTTCGGCACGGTCGTCGACGTCGTGCGGCGCGACGGGCGAGCCCTCCGAGTGCGTGTCAACGACCGCGGCCCGTTCGTCGATGGCCGCATCATCGACCTCTCGCGCCAAGCGGCAACCCTCCTCGACTCGGTGCGGGCCGGCGTCGTAGAGGTCGCGCTGTTCATCGTGTACGTGCCGGCAGTCCCGGAGCGAACTCGACGGGGCGAAGCCTCAGCGCGCTGAATCGATCGTAAGCTTCGCGTCTCGTCGCATGACATCGAACGTTACGCGCATGCCGACGACAAAATCGCCATAGACGGCGCCGTCGAAGAGCCGCACCCCAATGTCCGTTCCGACGTAAGGCCCAACCCCCAGCCAAGGCACGGGCGCATGCTCAACGCCGATCGCCAACCGGACAAAATCGATGCCGTGCACCGGCGCATCGGAGACGGCCCTAGCCACCGAATCGACCGACACGATGGTGGCGCGATAACCGGCGCCGTAGGAAATCCAAGGATCGACGGCAAATCCCTGCGTGAGATGGGCTGCCACGCCGAGCCCCGCAGACACACTCATCGCGTCGCACGAAACACAACCCGACTGGCCCGCGGCCCGCGCGAAGTTACCTTCAGCGAACCCGACAAGATAGCCGTTCAACCCGACCCCAACTCGCAGGCGAGCTTCCCCTCCTACCGCCGGTGGCGTGAGCCCAACCCCGGACGGAACGAAGCTCGCGCTTGGGATCCACATGCCACCGCCGACGCCGATGATCCAGTGTCGGTAGCGCAAATCTTCCGTGAGTGCTCGCGACTTGGCGGCATCTTCGGCCGGTTTCGCGGGCCGAACTCCGTCTTGCGCGGCCGCGCTTCCGACGCTGCAGAGCGTCGTCACAATCAGCGAAAACACAAGGCCACGCACGAGCGCTGGTCTTGCACCGAATTGTCGTGGCGGCGAGGCCGAAGTTGCGTGTCACGGGCGCGCATCAGCCGTGAAGAACGAAGCATTTATGAAACCGGAAGCGGCCTCATGACGACATGTCTTCGAGGAACCAACGAATGAACTCCACTGCCCATGCGCTGACCGTCGCGGCCACGCCCCGCCAGTTCCGACAACACCTACCCCGCATGGTCGGAGACTCGGCGGCGATGCGATGCCTCGCACACACCGTAAAGCGAGCCGCCCCCACCTCGCTGCCGATTCTGCTGCGAGGCGACACCGGCAGTGGGAAGGAGCTCGTCGCCGCGGCTATCCATCGATTAAGTCTGCGTGCCGACCGTCCGTTCGTCGCGCTCAACGCTGCCACCGTGACGAGCGAGCTCGGAGCGAGTCAGCTGTTTGGACACACAACCGGGGCGTTCACCGGAGCGAGCGTGGCGCGAAATGGCGCTTTTCGTCAGGCACACGGCGGAACGCTCTTTTTAGATGAGCTCGCTTCGCTTCCACTCGACTCCCAAGCGAAACTGCTCCGGGCACTCGAGGAAGGTTGCGTCACTCCGGTCGGACACGACCGGCCGACGCCGATCGACGTCAGGATCATCAGCGCGACCTGTGAGCCGCTCGAGAAACACGTTCTAGCCGGAACTTTCCGAGCCGACCTCTTCCAACGACTCTCGGTGATCGTCATCGAGACTCCGGCTCTTCACGAACGGCGGGAGGACATCCCCGACCTCGCGCAGGCCCTGCTTGCCGCAAGCGAACTCGCTGGCCCGAAGCTCTCCGAATCCGCGCTCGCGGAACTCGCTCGTGGCACCTATGAAGGCAACGTACGCGAACTGCGCAACGTCGTGCTTCGAGCCGCCCTCTTCTGCGACGGTCCGCAAATCGAGGCGGTGCATGTCCGCGCCGTTTTAGAGTCGCGCGCGTCGACTCGAACGGCTCCGAATCAGCACGCGCCTACGCAAGACCAGGCAGAAGAATTGCTCCGCGTTAGCGGTGGCAATGTAAGCCTTGCTGCGCGGCGCGCGAATCTTGCGAGGTCCACTTACCGCGACCTCCTGCATCGGGGGCGAGCGAGCTTTCTCACTGTTGCCCCCGAGTAGGCGCTATTGCCGCCGTCTTTCGGACGGTTACTCCGGTCGAATCGCGATCCCAAGGAGCTTCCGAAGACGCCCGTAGTCCTCGCTCGCGCTGTAAAGCATGAGCTCCTTCAGGCGGTCCTGCGGAGTCAAGTCGCCAGGAATTTGCTGCTCGCCGACCAGCACAGTCTTCGCGACGGTGAGGTCACCCGCGAGGAGCAACCCGGCTCGCGCGGCGGTCGTCTCAACCGCCTGCGCCCACCGCTTGATGTTTGCCCGGGCGCCAGCCTTCATGAACTCACCTACAGCCACCTTCAAGGCTTCGCGCTGAATGGGCTCGATGTACTGACCGAGGACGTTCGTGGTGGCCTGCACCTGCACCGCGTACTCTGGTGGAGCCGGCAACTGCGCCACGAGCCGCACCGAACCGAATAGGAGCACGGTGAGCTCCGTCACGGTCGGGAACAGCGTCTTGATGATGTGCTCTCCGCGATACATCGCCAGGTGCTTGCCGCATACGAACGCGCGCTCGAGCCCCGACAAGCCCTGTAGAGCCGACTGCCCAGCCACCGATGCAAGCGGCAAGCTTGGAACCGCCGTGAGGAGTCCGGGCTGTTCCGGTCGGGCATAAAGTTGAGGCGCCTGAAGGCCGAGCGCCTTGGCAGCCCACCAGAAGCTGCGCGGCAATGCCCCCGTCGCGGTCGCGGGATCTTGCCGCAGGTTGTCGGCCAAGACGGGACGCTGGTTTTTCGCCGTCAAGTCGGCAATCTTCGCCTTCAACGCAGCCGGCGCGACAGCCTCGAAGATCTTCCCGATGTGGAGGTCTTCGTCCTTGTGGAAAAGATGCTGCGACCACAGCGCGCCATCGAGCGTGCCGGAAAGTTGCGCAACATCTTGCGGTCGCCAGTCCTCGAAAAAGCGTAGTTCCTCTTCGTTCGCGCGCCCGATGAATGCGAGCACGCTCGCGACGCACCACGCCTGATCGTAAGACTGCTGTTGCAGGTAGATGGTGTAGATGGCGCGGTAGGCATCCACGTTCAGAGGGTCGCTCTCGAGCATCGTTCGGTACTGCTCGAGCGCTCGGCCAGCATCACCGGTGTGGACAGCGAGTTCCGCAAGGATCACGCGTTCCTCCACAGCATCCGGCTTGATCGCGACGGCACCACTGAAGGCTTCAGCCGCTTTCGTGAAGTCTTGCAGGCGGTCCCGGTAGATGAGCCCGAGCGAATGCCAGAGGTTGTATTCGAGTTCCGCGTTGCCCTTGCCCGCGACGCGATGGATCATCTTGCGGTACGAGCGCTCGAGACGCGTAAAGTCCCCAATGCTCGTGAGGATTTTGTCGACGCGCATGAACGCATCGACGAACTCGGGATGAAGGTCGAGCGCTTGCTCGAACAAGTCGACCGCCTGGTACGGGTCCTCGAGTTTGTCGCGGTAGACCTGAGCCATCGTGAACGCGTAGCGAGCTCGTCGTTGCGGGTTCGAATCGCCCTCGGAGATCCGCTGCAAGGTCTGAACGACCTCGTGCCAGCGGGCCGTCTTTTGATAAAGGGCGAGCAGCCGATGTTGAAGTTGGTGGTCCTCCGGCTTCAGGCCGACGGCCTGCTCCATCGCCACGAGCGCCTGGACGGCGTCTCCGACCTTGGTGTCCCACGCCTCGGAGAGCTCCAAGAACATCTTGAAGCGCTCTTCGCCGTCGAGGACCGTATCGACGACGAGCTGCCGGTACGCGCAGGACTGCGCCCAGTCGTTGAGCGACGCGTGGATCGCGGCCAGCGCCTCGAGCGTCGGCCGGTGCGAAGGCTCGAGCTGGAGCGCCTTCTCGAAGTTGTTGATGGCTTGCTTCGCTTGCCCCTGCTCGCGCTTCACGCAACCGAGGCGGAAGAGGATCTCCGCGCGCAGCGAGCCCTCGTCATCCGACAACGCCGTCAACACCTTCTGGTAGTTCGTCAGCGCTCCCGCCCAATCGCCAAGAATGAGGTTTGCGTCACCGAGCCCGCGAATCGCATCACGATTGGTGAGGTCCGCCTTGTGAGCCGCAGCGAAAGCCCGCAACGCCTCCTGGCCCTTCCGGAGCTCCAACTCCACGCGACCATGCAGCAAAAGAAGCTCGAGTTGCTGCTCACGATCCTTGTTGCCGGCCCTCTTTTCCAACAGATCCGTGAGAGGCTCTGCTTCTGCGAACATGCCCCGTTCGACGTAGTAGCGGGCGAGCGGCAAGGCCGCGTCGTCGTTGTCTGGGTCACTTTGTTGGGCGAGCTGATAAGCCTGAAGACCCGCGTCGACCTGGCCCATCATGTCGGATCGAATCCGGCCCAACTCGACCAGCAGCTTCGCGCGTAACCGCGGCGACTCGGTGTGCTGCTGCTCCGTCTCGAGGTAGCGCGTGGCGGAGTACCAATCCGCCTCATCGACGGCGATGGCACGCATCGCACCGAGCGTCGCGAGGTGGTACGGGTTGAGGTCGAGCGCCTGCTCGAAACGAGCACGAGCCTGCGTGCGATCCCCAAGCTTTTCTTCGAGCTGTTTGCCGATGCGGAAGAACGCCTCGACACGCTGTGCCCCGTCGCTGGTCAATTCAGCGACGCGCGTCATGCACTCGATCGCGTTCGCCGAGTCGTCCAAACGGTCATACAACTTCGCGAGCGACTCCAGCGCCGCAATATGCTGCGGGTCGAGTTCGATGATCGCGAGGTACGCGTCCATCGCGCGCTCGTGATCCTGCAACTGCCCCGACAGGACCTGGCCCTGCCACATCAGGAGCTGAATCTTCCTCGGGCGGTCGTCCACCATCTGGACGAAACGGTCGAGACACGTGATGAGCTCATGCCACTGTTGTTGCTTCTGGTAGCACCGCGCCAACGCGTCGAATGCCCCGAGGTTCGTGGGGTCGATCTCAATGACCTGCTCGAGGCGAATCGCGGCAAGCTCAGGCTTGCGGAACTCCTCCTCCTGGAGCGCAGCAATCTGCGAGAGGACGTCCGCTCGTTCGCGCTCCGTTGAAGCGACATCGAGGTGCATCTCGAGGACCTCAAGCATTTCGGGCCAGCGGACCGTGGCCGTGTACACACGCTCGAGACCACGAATGGCAAGAATGTTGGCAGCGTCCTGTTCAAGGACTCCCCGATACAGCGCGATCGCCCTTTCCGGATGCGCAAGCGGCCCCTCGAGCATCGCACCGATTCGCATGCGAATCTCGCTCCCGCGCTCGGGATCCTTAACCGCCTTGAGCTTTCGCTCGAGAACCCCGACAAGCTCGGTCTGTTGATTGCGCGCCTCGTAGATGCGCTCCAGGGCGTCAAGCGCCGCGAGGCACGTCGGATCGACCTCGACCGCACGCAAATACCTCGCAAATCCCTGCTCCGGCTGCCCTGCGTACTTTTCGAGCAAATCGCCGATGTCGGCCAAAATCGCGGCGCGCTCTGCGTCACGCGTCGCGAACGCGAGAGCCTCCTCGAGCCGCTGACCCGCAGCGCGCCAGTCACCTTGCTTGCGCAAGAAGCTGGCTGCCTGGCGGCGAACCTGAACGTTGTTCGGCTCGAGTTGCTGCACGCGCGCATAAAACGGCTGCGCGTAGTCTTGACGATCGAGGTCGTCGCCGTACCACTTCGCCAGACGAAGACAGAGCGCGACTTGCAGGCGCGGGTCCGTGGCCTCCTCGAGCAACGTGTTCCCTGTTTGAATGAGCGCGCCCCAACGCCTCGTCTCCGCGGTGATTTTCTCGAGATAGGCGACGGTTTCGTCGTCGCTGATGTCGAGCGTAAATGCAGTCTCGAGCGAGTCGTACGCCTGACCGAGATCGAGCAACTGCTCCTGAAACACGCGGGCAACCTTGCGCAGAAGCGCCGTGCGCTCGTGCACGTCGTCACGCGTTTCAACACGCGCCACATAGAGTTCGATCAAGGCCTCCCATCGCGCGGCGACTTTGTGAAGCTTTTCGAGCTGAACGAATGCGTCGTCGTTCGCCGGATCGAGTTCGAGCACGGCCTCGAGAGCGAGCGTCGCGCCATCGGGATCGCCCACGCGGTGCTCCCAAACCTGGGCTACCTCGAGATACTCACGAAGCTTGTCGGCCGGGTCGGCGTACGCCCGTGCTCGCATCAAGCGCACTTCGGCGACGTCACGCCAAGCGTCTTCCGCGCGAAGCAACACCTCGAGCTTCGCCATCGCGTCAAAGTCACGTGGATCGACCGCGAGCAGGTGGCGCCACGCGTCGATCGCGTCAAAACGCTGGTCCTGATGCAGATGGTGGAGGGACCCGAGCTCGCGATAAAGAGCGAGCAGGTGCTCGGCCGGAAGAACCTGGGCCGCCCGATCGGCAATCTGATGCAGTGCGGCAAGCAGGTTCGTCGCGTCGCCGCGCGAGTCGTGGGGAAGCTCACCTGTGTAACGGCGACGAGCAATGTCCGCGATCGCGAAGAGCGCTTCGAGATTTGCGAAGTCGATTTCCAGGGCGCGCGAGTAATCCTCGATCGCCATGTCATCGCGGCGCAGCTGCTGGGAATGGAGGCGCGCACGCCGAAGCAACACGGCGACGTGTTCGGCCTCATCGACGACAGTCGACAGATGGCGCTCGAGAATTTCAGTGAGCTCGGCCCACTGGAACGTCTCCTCAAAAAGTGAACTGAGCGCGGCAAGAGCCTCGCTATCCTCGCCCTTGAATTCGAGTACGCGCTGCCAGGTCTCAATCGCACGCCGTGAGTCCCCGAGTCCTCCCGTGAGGACGCGCGCCATCTTCGCGGAGATCTCGCCCTGTTCGTAATCTCCCACCGCAGCCGTGAGCTGCCGCTCGTACACGCCGTAGAGTTCTTGCCATCGCCCTTGCTGGCCGTAGAGCCGCTCGAGAACGACTTGAGCGGTCTCGTTCTGCGGGTCGAATTCTTCGAGAACGCGACGGTAAACCCGAATCGCATCTTCCTGAAAACGAGGCTCCGCGGCGGCGAGAACTTGCTCGTAGATCTCGCCAAGTCGCAAGAGAAGCTCGACCTTGGCGAAGGCGTCGTCAACCGTAGCCACGCGCTGTTCGAGGACAGGCGCGAGAGCCGCCGCGTGACCGGTCAACGAGTAGATGCGGTCGAGATTCTCGAGGCAGTCAATGTCCAGCGCGGCAACCGAGAGAACGTAAGCGTAGGTTTCCTCCGCCTTCTCGAGGTCTTGGAGTTCCTCCTCAAAGACGCGCGCCAGGCGCTTACCAACCAACTGCTGAACCTGGCTACCCACCTCCTGCGAGAGGACGTCCGCGTAGGCATTCGCGACGTGTTCCCAGCCGTCCTCCACGAGGGCGGCGAGGCGCTCGAGTTCCTGCAGCACGCGCCCATCGGACGGGGACTCACCGAGCGCCCGAACGTAAGCCGAGAGCGCTGCACCTGGAATAGCGAGCCGCTGTTCCTGCAGCTCCGCGATCCGGTGGTATTGCTCGAGCCGTTCAGCGGGGTCCACCTTGTGGGCGAGAACGGCCTCGTACACTCCGCCGAGATAGTCGTACTGACCGACCGAGTCGTAGTGAGGCTCGAGCAGCGGAGCGATAGCGAGTTGATGCTGCCCGGCGTTGAAGAGTGCCTCGAGAGCAGAGATGGCGCCTTCGTGCCCAGGCTCATCCGCGAGGACCTGCCCGTAGGTCGCAATCGCCCCAGCGACGTCACCAAGTCGGTACTGTTGAACTTGCGCCAGTCGGAACCGAGCGCCCGTGCCACCATCGGTCGCGACCGTCGCCAAGCGGCCGAGGATTGAAGCCAACTCGGGCCAGCGCTCCGTTTGCTCGTAGAGGCGGTCGAGCGAATCGATCGCCACCGCGTTCTCGGAGTCGAGGGCGAGCACCGACGCGTAGCGCGCAATGGACGCATCCCAGTCCTCAAGTTGCTCCTCGTAGATACGAGCGAGACGAAGCGCGAGCTCGATAACCGGAGCCGGCTCAGAGGACGGGAGCGCGGTCAGTTGACGATCGTAGATCGACGCGAGCTCGACCCAACGACCAGCGTAAGCCGCAAGTCGTTCGTATTCGGCGAGCAGTGCCTCATTCCCACTGTCGATCGAAATCGCACGCGCATACGTGTCGAAAGCAGACCCGGGATCGTTGAGCGCCTCCTCGTAGAATGAAGCGATCCGCGTCAACATCTCGACGCGCGCGAAAACGTCCTCGGACTTCGCAACCTGGACCTCGAGGACTGCGATCAAGCGACGGGAGTCCCCCATCGCCTGGTACACCGGCTCGAGCGCCTGAGCGGCCCCGATAGGATCGCGGTCGCCCTTCGTGAGAACCTCGAGCGCCGCCAAGGTTGGCGCGTGGTCCGGCTGCTGCGAAAGCAACTCGCGATAGAGTTCGATCGCCCGCGCCACTTCGTCGAGTTTGCGATCGTAGAGTTCGGCGATTCGGTACTGGTAGCTGACCGCCTCCACCGGGTCGGCGGCAAGATCGGCCTGGCGCTGCAACACGTTGAGCAGCTCGGGCCAGTCTTGCGCTTCCTGATAAAGGGCGTCGAGGCGGCCAAGGGCTTCGATGTCGTCGGGATCGAGTTCGAGGACCCGCTGGTAGGTCCCGATGGCATTGCCGACATCACCGAGCTCGCGCTCGTACACGGCCCCTGCCTGGTAATAGAGCCGCTTGCGCTCCTCGGGCTCGTAGATCAGTTCGGCCTTCTTCGCGTAGACCGCGAGCAATTCTTGCCAGCGCTGCAGCCCAAGAAAGAGCCGAATCAGAGCGTCAATCGCGCGCAGGTCCTCGGCATCGATGGCAAGAACTTTGCGATAGACAGCAATCGAAGAGTCAACGTGGCCGAGCACTTCCTCCTCGATCGCCGCAGCCTCCATCAGTGCCGATTTCTGCTGTTCGACATCGGCTACGAGACTTGCGCGAAGCTGAAGTGCCTGCGAATACTCGTCGTACCGTTCGTTCTGTTGGAACAGCCGCTCGAGCGCCTCAACTGCCCCAACGTGGGTCGCATCGAGCTCGAGAATCCGCCGGTAGAGCGCTACGGCTGCGTCGACGGCACCCAACTCGTCCCGCTGGAGCGAAGCGCTGATCACGTAGAGCGAGATCGCGAGTTCCTTGTCAGACAGGGCTCGGGCTTGTTCCTCGTAAACGCGCGCAAGATCGGCAAATCGGCCCGTGGCACCCGCAAGGCGCTGCAGTCCCTCTTGCGTCAGCGCGGAACCTGGTTCGAACGCCAGGGCGCGGACCAGAGTATCGAACGCCCCGCTCGGATTCGACGCGGCATCCTCGTGCAGCTGAGCCATCTCGTGCAGCAATTCGACAGCACGCGCGGGGTCCTCGGCGCGTCGGATCTGCACTTCGAAAATCCCGACGAGTTTTTGATGATTGCCGGTGGCGCGATAAATCGAACCGAGCGTTTCGGCGATCTCAAGCTCATATTCCGGCCGCCTACCGAGCGCCTCGAGCGCCGCCATCGCGGAGGCGTGGTTCGGTTGGCGTTCCAGCACGACCCGGTAGGTCTCGATCGCGGCCGGGACGAGGCCGAGTTTGCTTTCCTGCACCGTGCCGAGCCGCAGCATCAAGGCGATCTCTTCGTCCTCGGTCTCGGCCACACGCATCTGCTGCTCGAGATTTTGGGCGAGCTCCTGGAAAAGACTCTCGCGCTCGTAGAGTTCATCGAGCGCACGCAAGGCGACGCGGCTCCGATCGTCGAATCCGAGGATCTCGACGTAGGCCGTGATGGCCTCTTCGGTCTTGTCCAACTTCCCGTCGTAGATTGCGCCAATTTTTGCGAGCAACCCCTCACGCACGGCGTCAGCCTGCGCAAGGTCGAGGCGTCGGCGGACAACGCCAATCACATCGTGGTGGCGACCGGACTGAACAAAGAGCAACTCGAGCGCATCGAGCGCTGCGGAGTCGGCGGGGTCACCGTCGAGAATCTTGCCGTAACTCTGTGCAGCCGCGTCGACATGCCCGAGGCGCCCTTGAATTTCGGCCAAACGCGTCCAATAGCGCGCCGCGAGACCGGCATCGACGATGCCTGACGCAATGCCGGCGTACACGGTCGCCAGGCCAGACCAATTCTCACTCTGCTCCGCAAAGCTCTCGAGTTCCGCCCGGACGTCGTCGTTCTCGGGCTCCTCGGCGAGCGCGCGCGACCCAGCCGCAAACGCCCGAGACGCGTCCGAAAGACGGTGGCACGTCACCCCCGCAATACGGCGGAGGAGCACGACCCGCTCGGCCGGCGTCGTCGTGGACTCAACCAACACTTCCAACGCTCCCACCAACGCGGGCCAATCCTGACGACCTTCGTAGACATCCACGAGGACGAGCGCGACTTCCGCACGAAGCTTTTCGTTGGCGAGTAAGCCTTCAAGCGCAGCACGGGCGCGGACGTCCTCCGGCTCCACAAGCAAACTTTCGCGGTAGCATTCGAGCGCCGACGCCGCATCGTCGAGGTGGTGCTCGAGCGTCTGGCCAAGTCGGTACTTGAGATCGAGCAAGTCGGCTTCGTCAACATCGCCCTCGAGGCGGCGACGCAAAATGTCAGCGTATTCAGGCCACTCGCTCCCAGCTAGGTAGAGCCGGTCGAGCGCCTCGAGCGCCCGCCCGTCGGCCGGGAGGATGTCGAGAATCTGAAGGTAGGTATCCACCGCGCGCTCGGGCTGACCGAGTTCGAGTTCCTGCATCGACGCGATGCCGAAGAGCACGCGGCACTGCGCCTCGGGAGAATCCGCAAGCTCGCGTTGCTTCTCGTAGACCTCGAGCAAATCGCTGTGCCGTTTCGTCTCACGGTAGAGACGTTCGAGCGCCTCGAGGGCGATCGAGTTGTTCGGGTCGAGTTCATAAACCGCCCGGTACTGCACGAGCGCGCCGTCAACGTTTTTGTTCTCATCCAGCAGAACGCGACCGAGCCGCACGCGCAGCGACGCCTCCCGCTCGGGGTCGAGCAACGACTCGAGGGTGGAGCGATACGCCGCGATCAGGCCCTCCCATGCGCCACTCGCGCGAGCAACTCGCTCCGCGCTGTCCGCCGCAACGAGGTCCGTCGAAAGGGCGAAGGCCGACAAGTATCGCTCGAGGGCAAGCTCTGGGGCCTTCAACTTCGTTTCGTAGAGGTCCCCGAGCTCATTGAGCAGCGGAACTTGAACGTCGGCCTCCGTGGAGTGAAGGAGCTTCACCTCGACGACCTGCGCGAGCCCCTTCGGATTGGCCGCCGCTCGGTAAATCGGGATCAGTGCTTCTGCCGCCACAAGGTGGTTCTCATCGAGCGAGAGCACCTTTTCGTAAGCTTTCGCGGCGCGGTCGCCCTTCTCTTTTTTACGCAGCCACAAATCCGCGATCTTCGCGAGCAGGCCAATCTTTGCCGGATCATCCTTCTCTTTCTGCTCCTGCGTCTCGAGCGACCGAATGAGCTCGTCCCACTTGCCGCTCTCTTCGTAGAGTTCCTCGAGGGCATCCCACTGCTGCAGTGTGAGGAGCCGCTTCTTTAGGTTTTCCTGGGCTCTACGGTCGTCCGGTGCGAGGTCGAGAACGCGCTTCCATGCAGCCGCGGCACCCGCGTCATCGTTCAGCCGATCGCCCTGAATTTGGGCGAGTTTCTGCAGCTGAACGAGCTGCTCCTTGGGATCGTTGAGTGCGTCGACAAGCTCGATCAGTACGGAGGCCAGCGCCTCGAACTCGCGTGCGCGTTCATGGAACGTGGCAAGCGCCTCAAGTGCCGCAATATTTCCGGGATCAAAACCGCGCACCATCGTCCACAGGTCGATGCAGAGCTGTGGCTTCTTGATCTTTTCAGTCGCGAGCTGAGCCATCTCCGCGTAGCGGGCGGCACGCGCGCCGGTGGGGAGCCCATCCGCTTCCGTGCGCATCAACTCAACGAGCTTTTCCCAGTCGCGGCGCTTCTCGTAATACTCCCGCAAGAAGTTCCGAGCTCCCATGTTCGAGCCATCCGTCGCCAGGATCTGCTCGAAACATTTCGCCGCCTCGGAGGCGTTGGAGAACTTCTGATAGATGTCGGCCGCTTCGGAGAACGAAGCCACTTTCTTCTCGGTATCGAGATACGCCTCGCCGAGCTTGACGAGCGTCTTGACGTAGTCGTGACTGCGCTTCGCCTTCTGTTGCTTGTCTGCTTCGTCGAGCAATTTCGCAATAAGGGCAGCATCTTCGACGTTGGAGTCCCTCGAATCGACCGACTCCAACTGCGCCACCGCAGTCGGCGCCGCGGCTGATGCCACGGCCGCCACGGGCACGGCCGCCACGGACACCGCCGCCACGGACACCGCCGCCACGGACACCGCCGCCACGGACGCGGGCTCGACGGAGGTCGGACTCGACTCCACCTCGGCGATTGACGCGTCCAGCGCGGACTCTGCCGTCATTTCCTCGACGATATTCTGGCTTACGTCGGGCACAACCGCCCCCGCGACATCCGCGTCGGCGACCTCCTCGAACGAATCGCCCATCTCGTCGTACGAATCCGCTGATTCGATAGCCGACTCCTCGACCACCTCGGCCAGAGCAACTTCCTCGGCAAGACTAGGACTTGGGGCCCCGATCGAGCCTGGGGAGTCGTCGGTGTCCGCCATCAACTCCGCTGCGCGCACGGGAGCTCCAAGCTGCAACTCGAAAGAGGCGAGGCCCGGATGCTGCGGCGCCGTCAAAGAAAGCCGCTCGAACCAGCGACGTGCACGCATCACATCACCGAGGTGGAGCCAAGCGGTCTTTCCCGCCTCGGCTAGAACGAACTCGGCGCACGACGCGCCACTGCGTTCGCTTGCGCCCTCGAGCAGGTCCATCACCTGACCCCAGTCGCCTTCCACGGTCCCGACTTGCTCGCGCAGATAAACGTACGCTGCCGCATTCGATGGATCACGGGTGAGCGCGTCCCCGAGAAAGTCCCTTCCGCGAACCACGTCTTGGTGTTGCGCCCAACGACTTCCGAATACGAAAGCAAGCCTCGCCGCGTCCTTGGGACTCGCCTCGGCGACGAGCTCGCGTTGGCGCTTCACGAGCATATCGCCGCGCTCGCCTGCCGCGGTGGCCGTACCTTCGCTGCCCTCCAAGAAAAGTCCTTCGTAGAGCGCCGCTGCTCCCGCGTGCGCGGGATTCGATTGGTACGCCGAGAGAAGGAGCTCCTCGTATTGATCGGCTGCCGCGAAGCGCTTCGCAATTCGCGCAGCTCGAAGAATCAAGCGGACCCGTGAGTCCGAGTCGGCCTGATCGATTGACTCCGCGAGCAACTCATCGATGCGACTCTGGAAGCCGCCGTCGTCGACCGAGAGGTCCTCAATCGCCAGCAAAGCGTCAAACGAGGTGTCGTCGCTGTCCGCTGCGCCCTGATAGGACTCATCGGCCGCCTCGTAGTTGCCGAGGTCCTGCAGCGCGTCACCGAGATCGAGCTGAATTTTTCCGCGCAGCTCACTCGTTGCCGACTCCAAGCTTCGACGCAGCACGGTCTCCACCATCTTGATCCGCCCAAGGCCGAGATAGACGTCTCGAGCCTCCAGCAGCGGCGCAACGGACTCAGGCTGGAGCTTCCATGCGTTCTGGAAGAATCGCAGCGCACGCGCCCCCTGCATCAGCTGGCCGTTCAGCAAACGACCTAGCCGCAGGAGGTACTGCACCTTCGCCGCGACGTCTTGCTCCTGCTCGCTCGCTTGCTCGAGCGCCTCGGCGAGCGCGGTCCATTCAAGAGTGGTCTCGAGTTCGACGAGGCTTTGCTTCAGGTCCATGGATTATCGGCTACGGGTAGGGAAGACGCGAGTGAAGTGAACCGTCCAGCCCGACCACTCGGGCGCGAGCGTGCGACGTAGGCTCAGGTGCCCGGGCCGCTGAGCTTTTGGATGACCGTGTTGGCCTGGTCGCATTCTTTGCGGTACTTCGCCGCATCCTTCGTGCACGCACGGGCGACAAAGCCCTTGAGGCGAGCGAGCGCCTCCGCTTTCTTGGGAGGGTTCACCTCAGAGTAGGCCATGCCAAGATTGAACAAGAGACCAGGCTCGTCCTCGCGCACCTCGCGGGCCTTCTCCAGCGCCTTCACCATCTTGTCGGTGTCGCGCTGCTCGCCGTACACCTCGGCGAGCAAGGTGTAGACGTTGTAGAGGCGCTTGTCCTTCGGGTCGGCCATCTCGACTGCAGCATTCAGGACCTGCTCGGCCTCTTTGACGTAGTCGAGAAGAATGTAGCGGTGCGCGAGCGACGTATAGTGATTGACCGCGCACTCGATCGCCGGATCCTCAACGCATTTCTTCGTCATGTCGCCATCGGCGGGGCGCTTCTCAATCGCATCGCTGAGCTTCTGCAGCGCTTTCTGCTCGTCGTCGCCGTGATAGAGCGCGTCGGCGAGATGTGCATGACACCGATCGTCGTTGGAATCGGCCTCGACGCACTTCGTGTAGGGGTCGACCGCGTCGCTCCACTTCGCGCCCCCTTTCTCGGGCTTTTTGGCTTGCATCTCAATCGCAAACCCGAGTTCGAACCAGTAGTTCGCGAATGACGGCGACCTCGCGACCGCGCGCTGGAGTGTCGACTGGACCTTCTCCCAGTCTTCCTTCTTTCGATACGCCTTCGCGAGCTTGAAAAGAATCGCGTGATTCTCATCGAGCTTCACGGCCTCCTCGTACTTCTGAATCGCATCCCCGGGGTTCGCATCCACCATCACATCGCCCTTGTTGGCGAGGATGATTGCCTCCTGCTTGTTGCGATTGCAGCCCGTCGAACACACGCTGGCGAGCAGCGTGAACCCCATGAGAATTGAACGTACCTTCATCGAGCCATCACCTCTGTGCCGCCGCGCTTCGAGGCGCACGGACGTCGCAGAATAGTGTCCTCGGAGAGCTGAAGTCCAGAGCTTCGAGCCCCCTGCCCACTTGTGGTTCGAGGGGCCCAAACGACGACTCCCCCGGTCGAGGTCGACCAGGGGAGTCACGTGCTCGTCGTCCGTCACCGAGAACGGTGAGGCACCTCTGAGAATAGCTCAGCCTGGGCTGAACGAGATCGGATAGGTCACCCGCACCACGCCGCCCTCGGGAGCCGGAAAGCCGAGCCCATAAAACGCACGGGTAACGCAGCTGACAACGCCCGAATCCGGCATGCCGCCCCCGCCGCCTACGTTCGAGACGCTGCCATCGCGACCGATGACGAACGTTACGGCGACCGTACCCTGGAGGTTCGGATTGTTCCGCAAACCGTTCTCGTAGCAAAGACGGAACCGGCCGAAGTTCTGACGCACGATGCGCTGAATGACCTCGGGCGGGAGACGCCCGCTGACGCTTGTCGCTCCCATACGCACCTGCGGCGGCTTCGCACGATGTGCCCCGGAGAGACGGCCGTGGCCAGACCCGAAGCCCTGACCCGAACCCGTCCCAGCCCCGTGGCCAAGCGTTCCGATACCACCGAGGCCGATGCCCTCACCGCGCCCACCGCCGCCCTCACCGATGCCGGTGAGGCCGAGTCCACCTGCGCCGAACGACTCACCAATGGCGTCGCCCCACATGTTGCCGCGGGCACTTAGCGGATCATTACCGAGCGAATCGTCGCGCCCCCATGGCGCCGTCGGCGCATCCGGATCACCACCGGCACCGGAATTCAAGAGGCCGATCATACCGAACTCAGCCGCATCGCGGAGCGCAGCCTGACGCGCAATGTGCGGGTCGGCGTTGGTCTCGGGCCCGGCGACACCATAGCGATTGCCACTCTGTTTCGAGTTGGGGTTGCCCATCGACCCCTCCTCGCCTTTCGCGCGAGTACCCGTGCCGCCTTCCTTGTTGTCGGCACTCGACTCGGCGACCTCTTCTGCCGGCTTCTCCTCGAGTTCCTTCTCGGCAGCCGAGTCAAGATAGTGCGAGATCAGATAACGCTGCTCGTCGTTCACGTCATCGGCGCTCGTCGAATTGAGGTCGGGCGTGAACATCGCCGTCGCAGCGAGGAACCCGCCGACGCCAACCCCCGCCCCGAGCACGTAAAGCAACGCCGAGCCCGTGATCACCGCAGCCAAAGTGACGGCCGCCGTCACCTTCCGGCCACTCGCAACCGCATTGACTTCGAAAATGATGTCGCCGATCTCAATACGAACGCTCGTCCCGCTGTTCAGCGCCACGCGTCCGCCCTGAGCCGCCTGCTGAAGCGGCGTCCGTACCTGGTTGTTCCCCGCTTCAACCCAGCCACCCGCATTCGGCGGAACGACCGCAACCGCACTGCCGCCGGCGGCCTCGACGATCGCGATACGCGACGCACCGAGCTTCGCCTGCGGAATGGTATAATCGACGGGATTACCCTTCCCCGCCGACTCGCCGACATAAAAGGAACGAACAGGGCTCAAGTGAGCGATGTGCAGCAAGTTGCGTCCCCAGAGGACGCGAACCTCGATTGCACTCGCTGCAGTCTCAACCTCATCGCTACGAACGGGCATTCCACCCTTCACGATTTGGTACTCGTAGCTCCCCTCAGCCGCATTCGCACCGGCGCCGTGGGCGTGCCCGTGAGCGTGCGGCGTATGAGACGGAGCCTGTGCGGCGAACGGATTCGACGCAAACGGATTCGGGATAGACGGCATCGGAGCCGCGGCAAATGGATTGCTGACAGCGGGCAACGGTGTCCCAGCGGCAAAAGGATTGCTGGCGCCTGGAGCCTGCACGGCGAAGGGATTGGACGCCTGCGCGAAAGGAACGGTCGTTGCCGCGGGAACAGTCCCGAGGCCGGCAGCTGCGGCAACGGCCACCTCGATGCGCTCGAGAACAATCAGCGTGCTCCCGATCTGAAGTTGGTCGCCCTGATTCAACTTGCACTTGTTGACGCGAGCGCCGTTCACGAGCGTGCCGGACTCGCTCCCGAGGTCGATCAGCGTAACGTCATCTTGCATTTCGATGACGGCATGCATGCGACCCGCCAGCTCGTCGTCGACCCGCAGGTGACTCTTAGGATCCTTTCCAACTTTGATGATGTCCTGCGCGATCGACTCACGTCGGACGAGCTGGTCACCTTGGTAGAATGCGAAAGTGAGCGAGAGCTTCTGTTTACCATCCATGACTAAACTCCAGGCAAACGGTCAAAGTTGCTCGACGGACTTGAGCATCTCAGGAACGAACGACGTGCGGGGCCGGATCAGCGTCCGACGCACAGGCCCCTGGCGGACCCGAATCGTCGCGTCCGTCGGGCCAAAGCCGCCCGCAGCGAGAGGGTCATCGGCGAACTCGTAGCCGTAGCCCTCACCGTCACCGCTGTCGCTCGCCTTGATCCCCTGAGCGAAGGCCACCGACGAAGCGCAGAGCGCTCCGCATGCGACAACCGCCACAACCGCAATACGAGTCAGAATCTTCATTGTTCAGTCTCCTTGCAAATTCCAATTGCGCGGTACAAATCCAGCCGAATTACAGTACCATTGTAACTTAGGCCGCAATGACGGTCAATGGGATCGTCATTGCGGTCGGGCGACGCTTGCCTCAACGGGTTCACGTTGGGTCAAGACAATCGCTTTGGGCGAAAGTTCCCAAAAAAGATCACTTACCCGCGGGTGGCGCCGCTGAAACCTTGGGCGCTTCCGCTGACGGAGCTCCTGATGGCACCCCCGGAGCTGCGTCGGTGGTCGGTGCGGGAGCGGCAGGGGGCGCAGGCGCAGGCGCAGGGTTCTTCGCGGCAGCAGCGTTATCTTTGATGACCGCGACGATGTCGTCGATGTCCTTCATGCGCTCTTCGGCGCGCTTAACGGCAACCGTGTACTCTTCCTTGCCGGTCGCCTTCTCGATGAACTGTTTGAACAATCCCTTGGCCTGCGCGTACAGCGGCTCAGCCTTCTCTCCGTCGACGGTCTTGGTCTTGAACTCCTCGACCAGGATCGCTTCGTTGTAGTAGGTCTCCGGTCGAGCCGCGTCGATCTTGCGAGCCTCAGCGAGCTCCCGTTGTGCGGCGCCGAGCATTTCGTCGAAGTTCTTGTCGGTGATGAGACCGCGAAAGGCGAGAGCGAGGCCAAGATGCGCTTCGTAATCGTTCGGCCTGAGGCCAACCGAGGCTTTGTAGGCCGTAGCCGACTCCTCGAAGCCGCGAAACTGCAGGTTGACCGCAGCGTAGTTCATGTGCGCCTCGTAGAACTTCGCATCAAGTCCGCGAGCCTTCCCGAATGACTGGGCCGCTTGCGACAGGTCTCCGAGCTCCGAAGAGATGAGCCCCATGGTGTTGTAAATCGGCGCGTAATTCGGGTTCTTGCGGATGGCCTGCGAGCACACGAGCTGGGCCAACTCGAGCGCTTGCGAGTCGGCGCGCCGCTCGTCTTCAGCGGCGGCCTTGACGGCGCTCCGTTTTCGGGAAGTGCGAGTTTTGTCGCCTTTCTCCGACTGACGGGCCTTCTTCTTCGCGCTCTCGAGATAGTAAACAGCGAGCTGGTTGAACGCCGGCATGAACCCGTCGTTGACCGCCAGTGCGCGTTGCAGATTGAGCTTCGCGCGCTCGAAGTCGGTGGCCCCGTCGTCATCCTTGACGTCGTTGTCTCGCAACATCTGCAGCATCGCTAGATGGACGAGAGCCTCCTCGTTCTTGAACTCCGCGTCGTCGACGGCTTGCTGCATCTCCTTAATCGCCGGATCGACGTCCTTCTGACCCGAGGCGACAAACTCGTAGAGCGCCACCTGCACGCGCGCCCTGTGAAACTTCGGATTCTCCGCCAGGATCTTCTTGAAGGCACCTTTGGCGCTCGAGTCCTGCTTGCACCGCTGAAACGCGACGCCGGCGTTGTAGCGGGCCTCGAAGAACTCCCCCCCCGAAAGCTTTCCGGAGGCATTCTCGAAGTGCTTCGCGGACGACTCACACGCGGAGTCGTTCCAGTCGCTCGCCGTATCGTGCGCGGTCAGCTCGGCGACGGCCTTCTTGAACTCGTCCGCTGCCGCCTTGTTGATCACCTTTCCGTCTTGCGTTTTGACGGACTCCCCGGTCACCGGGTCTTTGGCGGGTTCGGCGTCGTGGCAGCCGACGACGAGCGCGGAGCCCGCGATAAGTGCGAGACATGCAGTATTCGTGATCTTCATGGTCCTATTCCTCGACGAGGCTTTCTCGCGCAAAATCACTTCGAGTCCGTGCCAGCGGCGGCCGGCTTCTTGTTCTTGTTTTCGTCACCCTCAACCTCGCGCGTGTCGACTACGACAGGCTGCCCGTCGTAGTTCAGCGCTTGGGGGCGCTCGTCGAGCGGCGAGCTTACGCGTGTGGGGGCACCCCGGAACTCGTCGATGAGGTGGAACTCGCGACCGAAGTTCTTTGAGAGCCACTTCTCGCAAGAGCGCGAAGCTTGGTCGAAGTATTGATACTTGACCGAGTACCCAAGGCACGTCGTGTACGCGACCTTCGACTGGTCCTTGAATCGCTTGGCCGAGCTCTCGAGCGTCGCTTGGTACTGGGCGCGAAGGTCCTGCCACAGAAGCGGCGGATCGGTGCCCGGCACTTCACCCGGGGAGTCCCATTGCTTCGGGTAAGGAGCACGCAGGAAGTCCTCCACGAAGCCGCCCCACATTGCGCCAACAGCGGCGCCCGACTTGATGACCCAAACGGGCGGCGGCGCAGGCTTCATGTTGACGATCTTGAAGTAATCCTCCTGGACCTCCTTGATGGCGCCTTCCTTCTTCTCGTACCAATCTTTGACCTTGGTTGCAGTGAACTCGTCGACGTCTTTGCGTTCGCCAGCCCCTTTGTACTCAGGGAACTTGATGGGTTCGACCTTCGCTATTCGCTTCTTCTCTGCGAAGAAGAAAAACGCCTCGCCGACAGCGGTGACGGTCTTACCGACACGGCGGTCGCGCTGGGACTGCGAGCCGCCGATGGCATCGAGTTGCTTCATCGCCGCGGCCGGGTCCGTCCAGGCATCGCGAACTGTCGCGAAGTTCTGCTCGGCCTTGGCATCCTGACGAGCGGCTGCGTAGATGCGGCCGAGCAGCGCGTGAGCCTGCAATTTGACGTCGTAAGATGCCTGCTGGTCGATCTTACCTATCTGCGCCGAAAGAGCCTTTTCGGCATTCTTCCAGTCCTCGCGCTCGGCGTAGTACGCACCGATCGCGAAGGCGATTTGCGCAGCTTTCGCGGGATTTTTGCCACCGAACGAGGCTGCGAACTTGCCCGCGTCCTCGAGAGCCTTCTCCTGCTGTCCGAGGCCAAGGCGGAGAACGACGGCGTCGCTGAGGGCGTTCGAGGACTTCTCCTGGAGTTCCTTGTCAGACGACGCGGCCTGCTCCGAAGCGAAGCGCTCGTACCACGTGGCGGCATCCTCATACACCGCGATCGCCTGGTAATTGCCGCCGATCTCATAGACGGCGAGCTTCGCCGCCTGTGAGTTCTTGAGCGCGGGAGTGTTGATCAGGATGGTCCGCAGCTTGATCGCCCTGGCGATTAAGCGCGCAGCCTGAAATGCACGGGCGCCGTTGTAGAGAATTTTGTCATTTTTCTCGCACGCCGGCTTGTTCTCCTTGCACGACTCTTCGCCGTATTTTTTCCAGAGATCGTAGTAGAGGTTTGCAGCCTCCTCATAAAGCCTGATGCTATCGGCACCGCCCGCGTCGGCTTTCTTGACCAGTGCTTCGGCACGCTTGGCTTGAATGTCGCGCTGAATGCGGAAGAGGACCGAGCATTGCTCGTCGTTGTCCTTCTTCTGTTTCTCGTCGGCGCAGAAGAGCTCGATGTACTTCGGTACGTCCTTCTCCATGCTGAGGAGGCAGTCCGGGTTCGAGTCGTTTCCGCTCATCGTGCCGAGCACGTTGAGCGCATCGAGAGACAGCTGAGCGGCGTACAGGCCGGCCTCGAGCTTCGGGTAGCTGAGTGCGACGTCGCGGAAGGCTTCGGCTGCCTCCTCCCAGTGCTGGGACTCATAGTAGGTGCGGGCCCGCGCGTACTTGACTTCGACGTATTGCTCGAGCGCCTCGGCGTCCTTCTCGGGGGGCTTGATGTAGCAGATGTAGCGATCGAAGGCGGTGATCATGCCCTTTTGGGGGCCGGCCAGCTCCTTGGGCTTCATCTTGTTGGCGTCGGGCTCCTTTTCCTTACCCTTGCCTTTGCCCTTTCCATCCGCGTCGAGGTGCCCGCCGCTCTGACGATGGGAGCCATCCGCGTGCGTCTTGGCGTAAATGTTCTGGTAGCAGAGCACCGACGCGAACGCGGCCTCGGCCGCATTCGGTCCATTGGGGTCTTCCGCAACGACCGCATCGAAGGCGGGTCCGCATTCGTCCCACTTCTTCTGGAAGTAGAGGAGGTCGGCCATCGCGTACTTGACCTTGGGGAGCGACGGCCAGTCCTCCTTGACGATGCGTGGGAAGGTAAACGCCTTGAACTGGTCCGACGTGAAGCCCTCCGTCACCATTTTGTAGAGCTTCGCGCTGAAATCCATCGTCTTCGCGTCGCCCGTACCGCGAACACCACCGGAGCCGACTGCCTCAAGATGCCAAGCCATGGCAGTCTCAGCGAGCAACGACGCCGTGGTGTTGGCGCACTCGAGTTTGCTCGGATTGCCGTGGCTCCCGCTCTTAAACTCAGTATAAATCGCGAGTTGGCGGTTCAGTTCGTCAACAATAAGCGGCTTATTGTTGCTCTTCGCCGCCATGACAGCCTGGCTTATCTGCGCCTGGTAGAAGCAGTGGCGGTCGCCCTTGTTGCGCTTCTTCAAGTCGTTGTAGAGGACGATGGCCTCGTCGTAGTGACCGGTGTCGATCAGGTTCTGGCCCAGGTCCTCCATCATTTTGAAGGTTTTTTCGCTGTCGACGCCCGAGTCGCCTGAGAGCGGACGGAAGACATCGTAAGCCTTCGCGGGATCACCCTTGAGTGCGTAGACGGGGATGATGTCGCGACGCGCGCTCTGGGCGATGCCCCTCGCGTTGGGTAATTGAGGATACTTGTCCCCAAACTCGATGACGCTCTTGAACTGCTGGATGGCCGAACCGTGGTCGCCCTGATTCCAGAACACGTACCCGAGCTTGTAGGCCGCATAGCCCCAGAGCTTGTTCTCCGGCGGGTCGTACTTCAGTACTTCCTTGTAGAAGTTCTGCGCGAAGGCCCACTTCGATGGGTCGCCCTGCGCTTCTTGGAAGTAGAGCTCACCAAACGCGAGGAACGCGTTGGGAACGAAGCGAGACTGCTTCCAGCCTTCGGTCAACTCGAGGTAAACGGAGCGAGCGTTGTCGAGGTCCCCAGCCTGCTCGTACTCGTAGGCGAGGTAGTAAAGAACCTCGTCGATGCAGCCCTGGGTGCCTTTCGGCCCATTCGGGTCCTGGCACCACTTCGGGTACTGGTCCTTCAGGCGCTTGTAGTAATCGATCGCATTTCTGCGCGCGGCTTTGATGACCTTCATCGCCGTTGATGCGCTCTCCTTCGACTCGGACGCCTTCTTTGGGTCCTTGCTTCGGAGCTCTTGGGCCTTCACCTCATTCTCGACCTTGTCGCGAAACGCCGAGGCCTCGAGTTCAACATAGCCCTCGGCAAGGCGGCGCATCAGCGTCGGTCGGTCCTTGTCGCCTTTTGGCGTGGACTTAAAAAGACGCTCGACGTTGGCGATCTCCGTGAGCAGAAGTTTGCGTAACTTCGGCTTCAGCCTCGACGAACGCTCGTCACGCTGCGCAGTCTTGGTGATGTCGCTCGGGTTGATGGGCTTGATGTCACTTAGCCGCTCCCTTTTCTTGATGGACTCGGGCGCCGTCGAGAAGCTGACCTGAGGCTTTTTGGCCACGTTCGATTGGAACTTGCCACCTGGACATGTCGCGAGCGTGTCTTTCGCCTTTTGCGAGATGCATTGCTCGTCCGCGTTGGATACATCCGCGAAGAGAAGCGTCGCAGAAAGTGTGGCGAGCGTGGCGACGAAGCCGAGTCGATTGGGTCGAGTCATGGAAAGCCTTGCTTGGTGCTACGAAAACGTCGAGTCGTTCGGATGGTCCGAAATTCAGTTACCGGCGCTGCCGACCTTGCCGCCGCATGCGGAATTGACGATCTGCCTGTAGTAGCCGAGTTCATCGCGCCAGTACTCGCCGCTGAACGGCCACACGACGTGCTCCTCATCCGGAGTCACACGGCCAAACTGGAACGCGTCCTCAGCGGACCACTTGCCAGCTTCGACCTCCTCGTCGATCTTCTTGCGCTGAGCATTCGTGATATCGACGATGATCTTCTGGGCGCTGCGGAGGTGCTCCTCGAGCTCGGTGATGTTGCGCTTATAACGACGACGTGCGAGCTCGCCCGTCTTTCGAATCGCGTCCGCCTTGGCGATGTTGACGTTGTCTTCGACGTCGGAACCGACGGGGCTGTTGCGAAAACTCGTCGGAGCCCCCTTGAAGCGCTCGAGCTCGGTGTCGAGGACTTTGACGTACTCGATGTTGCGGAGCAGCTCGCGGTCTCCGAGTGCGTTCTCGACAATCGGCGCGAGCGCGGGGGAGAGATCACTCTTACCGTCGCGAATCTTGAGCACGAAGTCGTAGAACTTCTGCTCGCTACCCTCGCCTTCGAAGCGTTTCAGGATCTGCTTGAGTTCCTTCTCGATAGGCTCGTGGCGTTTCTGAAAGCGTGCGACGAGCGTCGTAGCGTCGTCGTACTGGCAGGTCGTGAAGTAGATGACCGACCGAACAATGTCGGCCTCCGGATAGAAAGACCGCGGAAAGTAGGGAGACTGGATCGTATGGATGTTGCCGAGTGCGCGCGGGTAGTCGCCGGCCATGAAGTACGCCCAGGACTGCTCGAACAACGTATCGAGCCAGTACTCGCTGCCGACGTCGACGAGGTTCCAATGCCGAACTGCGGCGTTCAGCTTCTTGTCGTCGATCTTCGGAACGTTGTTCTGATCGAGCCGAATTGACGCCGAGTAGAACGTGCGGGCGATCGACAGGTTCGCAAGGTCGCGCATGCGGTCTTCGTCCTCGACACCCTCAATGCCCTTGTCAATCGCGCCAATGATGCGCTGGAATGCACGCACTGCGGGCACCGACTTGCGCTGCTGGACATACGAGATCCCCATGAAGAACTGCGACTTCACGAAGTAGGGGCTCTGGTCCTTCACGTTCGAGAAGAGCTCAATCGCCTCTTGCCACTCGCGCTTTCGGTACATCGAGCGACCGAGCAGGTAGTTGAGCTGAAAGAAGAGATCGCGCTGTTGCTCGTTGTTGAAGCGCCCGACCTGCTCCTTCGAGTACTTGCCGACCGCACCGATGATGTCCGCGGGCTCGGGGAGCTGTGTCGCCAATTTCGCGAGCCAGAGCAGGGTTTCCTTGAATTTCAGGTGGCTGGGTTTGTCGGCGACCTTGCGAAAAATGTCGTAGCTCGCTTGATAGAAGTTCAACCGGTAGAGGGCGATCGCGAGATGATATTGGGCGATTTGTCGGTTGCCAGCGTCGTCGTTTGAGTCGCCGTCAACGACCTGCTTCAAGAGCAGCGCGGCTTCTCCCCATCGCTCGCCGTCAAAGAGGCGCTTCGCCTGCGCTGCGGCCTCCGTCATATCGCCCGCCGTGACAGGCTCGTCATCGCCTGCACCGCCGGCCCCGCGCTCGTCGTCAAGGTCGATCGGCTTGCCCGACTTCTTCGCGGTGGCTCCCTTCTTGGAGTCCTTATCGCTCTTTTTGTCCTTCTTTTTCGCTCCCTGAGCGAACGCCACGCCGTCGTCTCCGGGCAAGCCCGTCGGAGCGGCAGTGCCGACACCAACAGCCAACGCGATGAGCCAACGGGACAACGGGGAGAGCAGTGTTTTCGGCATGGCTCGAATCCTTCGGAGTGTGCGTAAAATGTGCGGAAAAAGGCGCAGGGCACGCGAATGCTAGTGAGCGTGAGTGCGTTCTGTCAACCGGCGATTGACGCCGCCCGGTCTCTTCCTCCCGTCTCTGTCCGCCGGCGCTGGATTCTCACAGCCGGGCAACCGCGCGGCGCGACGCAATCTTACGGCGAGTGCGAATCTTCGACTCGAGGCGGGCGAGGATCCGTTGACGGTGTCGAGTCGCTTCGACTAGCGTGAGCGGCCGGAGCGAGCAATTCTCATGTCGCATACTCATGCCTTCTGGCGCACATCGCTCAAAGCGAGCAGTGCAGTCCTCGTCGTCTCGAGCTTCGCCGCGTTGTCGCTGGTGGGTTGCCCGAATAGCGGAGTCGGAGCTCAATGCACACCGGAGGATGAATACAGAGAGCAATTCGCTGGCTTTACGCTCCAATCTGCGTTCATCGAGTCGCGTTCGTTTCAGTGCGAGACGCGCCTCTGCCTCGTCAATCATTTCCAAGGGCGAACGAGCTGCCCCCTTGGTCAGGAGAAGCCGAAGAACTGCAACCCGTCCGGCGGCAACGATGGAAGTTGCCCCGACGGCGAGACGTGCAAGGCCGCGGGCGTCATCATCGACGACTGCGACCCCACCGTTTGCGGTACGGCAGGCGCCGATCCTTCGAACTGCAACGGTGACGGCGGCAAGAACGCAGCCTGTGGCGGTTTGGTTTGCGACAAGGACGGCCGGTTCTGCGGGTGCACGTCCGGTGCCTGCGGTGAGGGCTACTTCTGCGACCCCGGTACAAAACTCTGCACGACCAAGGTCTGCGCGCCCAAGCCGAGTGGGACGCCTGAGACGGACAAGCGCTGCTTCATTCCGGGTACAGACATACCCATCGCCGTGGCGGTCTGCGGTCAGTGCGACGCCAATTCGCGGCGCGATGAAGCCAATGCGGTCTATTGCACGTGCCGCTGCGCCCCGCCGGCGGACAACCCGAGCGAAGCGGACGCGAACTTCAACTTTTGCGAGTGCCCCGAGGGCTTCCAGTGCACCGAAATCAACCCGAACGTCGGGCTCGGTGACGCGCAGCTCGCGGGAAGTTACTGCATCAAGCAGGACACGAAGTACGCCTCTGAGAGCGCCAACTGCGGCACCGTCCAGGGGTATTCGGGCAACGACGCGAACTGCCAGGGCCAGGCGAAGTAATCTCCCCAGGTCTGGGACGGCGCCACGGCCCCATCCTTCGGTTCTTGGCATTGGCGAAGCGTCACGAGCACGGGCGTCAGGCTGAAGACCTGGTGGCGGCTTACCTCGTGGCACTGGGCTGCGAGGTGCTCGACCGCAACGTGCGGGTGGGCTCGCTCGAGCTCGACATCATCGCTCGCGAGGGCCGGACGCTTGCCATCGTGGAGGTTCGAACTCGCGGCGCGACGGCATGGGAGTCCGCTTTCGGCAGCATCTCCGGCCTGAAGCAGCGACGGGTACGCGATGCGGCGGCCGTGCTCTGGGCAACCCGTTTCTCGAAGTGGCCGATGCTCGACGGTGTGCGATTCGACGTTGCGGCGGTCAGCCTCGAGGCGCGGGCCGAGGAGCAGATCGATTACATTAAGGCCGCGTTCATCTGATCCCCGGTCTGCTGCACGGCGCGAATCGGTTAGACTACGTGAAACCCGAATTGGCTGCCTTTTCACCCATTCGTTCAGCGTTCAAGCCGTGGCTGCGCACCGTGCTCCTAGCATGCGGCCTCAGTGCCGGTGTGGACGCGGCATGGGCGCGCGGCGTACGCGTCCGGGGTGACGCCATCGTGCAGACCCACGCGAAATTCAGCGCGGACGGCACGTATCTCGAAGTGTCAATCCGTGCGACCGACGACGATGCCGCGCCGCTCCCGCGCCAGTGGCTCGAGGTACGCGGCGCCGGCCCCAGCGCAGCGCGCGTCGTCGATTGCACGCCGGGCGGCACCACGTTCCTTGTGGCCCCCGAGTCGTTCCGCGTGCGAACGAACGCGGACGGCGCCGCGTGCATCCGCATCGGTTCGGCGTCCGAGCGAGGGAACATCACGGTTCGTTTTCCGGGTGACGCTCTCCATGGCGCGGCCGAGACCTCCGCCGCTTTCGATCGCCGCGGGCCGCAGCGCGACCCTCTTTCTTTCCAAATCGTTGACCGTTCCCTCAGCGTGCCGCTAGAGGCCAGCGCGGGTTCATTCACCGCGCGGCTCACCCACGCCGATGGCTCGGCCCCACGACGCGCCGGCCTCGAAGTGCGGTTGCTTCGCGGTGAGGCAGAACTCGCTCGCGCCGCGACGGACCCGCAAGGCGCGCTACGCTTCGCTCTCGGGCCGAACGCGCGTCGAATACCAGGTGTCGACCCACTGCGCTTGGAGTTCGCGGGAGACGACGACTACGGGCCTTCATCGATTGAATTCGCGGTCCTGGTGCACGCGACGGTGCGGCTCGGGCTTCCGGCACCGCCGACGCAAGTCGACGCGGGCGACGAGCTCGCGTTCGAGGTCGTGGTGGAGCATGAAGAAGGCGCGGTCGACGAAGGGATCGTTGAAGTTTTTTCAGCAAACTCCCCGGTCGCTTCTGCTCACGTAAGACGTGGGACCGCGCACGTGCACTTCGCGGTAGAGCCGCGAGCACCCGGAATTCTCCCGCTCACCGTTCGATACGTCTCGTCGTCCACGTATCTCAGGCCGGGCGCGCCCCTCGAACTCGCGCTGACCGTAACGCCACGGGGCTTCGTCTCTCGAGGCTGGTTCGTCTTGCTCGTCATCGCCGCCGCGGGATGGGTTTTCTCGAGCTGGCGTCGGAGTCGTACAACGACGGATCCGGTCCCCCGCTTGACGCGGTTCACCCAGGGCGTGCACGCAACCGAAGACCCAAAAACGCCGGGGCGGTTTCGCGGCCGCGTGTTCGATGCCCACGACGGCACCCCCCTTCCCGACGTCGAGGTGCTGGTGCGACATGCCGTGCTCGACGGTGACGGTGTGCTCGTCTGCCAGCGGACCGGAGCAGACGGCGCCTTCGCCTTCGAGCTGCCGACGCATGGTCGCGACGAGCTCCGCATTGAGACCAGGAGCCGGACGTACACTTCCGAATCACGCACGTTGCCTAGCGGAGGCACATTGACAATCGCACTCGGGACACGACGACGGGCGTTGCTCGAACGCTTGGGGCGGTGGGCGCGACGAGCCGGCGCGCCGTTCGACGCCGCCCCCGACGCAACACCAGCCGAATTGCGCGTACTCGCGGGCGAACGCGCGGACGTCGCGCGGTGGACGCAAGCCGTCGAGCAAGCAGCCTTCGGACGGCCGGACGTCGACGCAGAGCTCGAGGGGGCTATTCGCAAGGTCGAGCCGAAGTAGCACTCGGAGCGCATGCGGATTCTCGCTTTCCTCCGGGCCGCGTTCAAATTACCTCATGAGACGGAATCGTCGCCGTGAACGCAGCCATCATCGTCGCCACCGTCGCGCTCGTCGCTGCCATCCTCTGGCTCGCGCTGCGAAAAACCGCACTGCCCGAAGCCCCGGAGGACCTCCAACGCATTGGCGCAGCGAAGCGCAGAGCGGGAACGCGCCCCTCGGCACCGGCCACGCAAAAGAAGTCCTCGACCCGACCCAAGCCAGCGTCGCCTCCGCAAGCGACCGAGGCCCTCGAGCCGACGGGTGCGCACCGCCAAGCTCCCCGGGCGCGCGACATCGATGGACTCCGTCGTGGCATGGCGAAGATGCGGGAGAGCGGCGGAATTTTCGGCCGCTTGAAGGATATCTTCGTCGGAAAGAAGGAACTCGACCCTCGCTTGCTCGACGCGCTCGAAGAAGTCCTGATCACGAGCGATGTCGGCACGACGACCACCGCGCGATTGCTTGAGTCGATACGCGATGGACTCGCAAAGAACCAGCTCGCCGACTCCGAAAAAGTATGGGGCGCTCTCCGCGAGAGAGCGACAGAGCTGCTCGACCTCCCTGGCGGCGGCGGTATCCGCGAGGAAGCAACGCCGACGGTGGTCCTGATGGTGGGCGTCAACGGCGCAGGGAAGACCACAACCATCGGCAAGCTCGCCACAAAGTTCAGCGAGCAGGGCAAAAAAGTGATGATTGTCGCCGGCGACACGTTTCGCGCCGCGGCCGTCCAACAATTGCAGGCGTGGGGCAACCGCGCCGGGTGCGAGGTGTTCACGACTAAAGAAGGAGCTGACCCGGCCAGCGTCGTCTTCGAAGCCGTGACCAAAGCCGTCGCCGAGAAGCACGACATTGTCCTCTGCGACACGGCAGGTAGGCTTCACACCAAATCGAACCTGATGGACGAGATCCGAAAGGTTCATCGCACGGCGCAAAAAGTCCTCGACGGCGCTCCCCACGAAGTGTTGCTCGTCGTCGACGGAACAACGGGCCAAAACGCGATCCAACAAGCGGCCGAATTCGGGAACGCGCTGCCCCTCACTGGAATCGTACTGACCAAACTCGATGGCACCGCGAAAGGGGGCGTTGTGCTGGCAATCGCCAACGAACAGCGGTTGCCGGTGCGCTACATCGGCGTAGGGGAACGGGCGCAGGATCTGCGCGATTTCGACGCAGCAGAATTCGTCGAGGCGCTGCTCGGCGGAAACGACGATGACGCCCGCGCGGCATGAGAGTACGGAAAACACCGTTCGAATGGTTTTTTTGAGGAATTGCACAAGCAAGCGACCTTCATGGTTGCAGCCGCAAAATTGCACGTGTTATAGTCCCAGCGCTTTCGAGAAACGCTCAAAATGCGAATAATTACCGCTAGTTAGCTGCCGGTCGGAGCAAATAGGATGCGGAAAAACCTGGCTGTTACGGGGCTCTCGATAGCTCTGGCTTTGATGTTTGCACCTCTCGAGTCGTTCGCCCAGCCAAGGGGACGAGCCGCGGAGCCGAAAGCGGCAGCGGGCGAGGATGTAGCCCCGGAAGAAACCGTCGAAGTTCCCGAAGGAGGAACGCCGAGCGCCGAAGGCGAACCTGCGGCGGCGGAAGGCGGCGAGGCGGGGAGCCTTGACGAGCTCTGCAAAATCGACCCTGAGAACTGCGTGAAAGTGGACATGAATGCCGCCTCCAAGCGCGACATCGATGCCGACATGTACGCGGTGCAGCAGATTTGGGCCCTCCGCACGAATCGCTTCGAGATCAACCCGTACTTCAGCACGACGATGAACGACCAGTTCGTCGCCCACCCTGCTCCCGGCCTCGCACTCAATTACTACCTGATGCACTGGCTCGCCGCGGGCGTGAACGGCAACGTCTACGCTGGGCTGAACTCTCAGTCGGACTTCAACTTTCAAACGAGCCGCGCGGCCCGAATTGGCCAGCCGATCACCGAGTACCAGTGGAACGTCAACGCGAACGCGACCATCGTTCCGGCCTACGGTAAGTTCGCGGCGTTGGGGAACTTCATTTTCCACTACGATTTCTACGTTGTTCTCGGTGCCGGTGCGATCAGCACGCGCCCGACCGCGGTCGTCGATCCCGACAACCGGACCTTCGCGTATTCGGTGAAACCGACATTCGGTGGCGCGATGGGTATCCGCATCTTCTTCACGCGCTACCTCGCTGCGATGCTTGAAGTGCGCGACTACATTTTCTGGGAAGACCTCGAAAATCCATCGATCGCATCAGGCCTCAACGGCGTCGGTAAGCCTCTTGCGCAAGACCCGTCGACCTGGCTCGCGCCGGACTCGAGCTTCACCAACAACGTGCAAGCACAGCTCGGCCTCTCGGTGTTCTTGCCCTTCTCCTGGTCCTACGAGCAGGCGAAATGAGGACGGCGACCATGAATACCAAGATTCATTCCTTCGCAGCGCTCGCGGGACTCTTTGCTGGGCTCGCCGTGCTCGTGGCAGCGCCCGACGCGACGGCACAGGAGGTCCAAATCAGCGGTCCGCTCGCCGGCGCCAAAGCCGTTCGCCGCGTCCGTCTCCATCGCGACGCCCGCTTCGACATCGCGCCAACGGCCACGTTCACGTTGCTCGACGAGTTTCGCCGCAACATTCTGTTCGGCGCGCGGTTGAACTACCACTTCACGGACTGGTTCGGCGCAGGGCTATGGGCTGCCGGCGGCATCAGCTACAACACCGGCCTCGGTGATGAGCTGCAAACCAAGGCAGTCGACGGCCGAAACTGCGCGGATAATCCGAACACTCTCGCTTGCAAACGTACCGCGGTCAGTCTTTGTCGCGGCGCGGATTGCCTCGGTAAGAGCCAATTGGGGAGCATCGTATGGATGATCGCCCCTCAAGCGACGTTCGTTCCTTTCCGTGGAAAATTCTCGGTCTTCGGGAAGGCCTTCATGGACGCGGACATCAGCTTGTTCGTAGGTCCTGCGATCGTAGGATTGAACGAGCGCGTCGACTGCACCAAGGGAACGTGCGCGACGACCCCGACGAATCCGGACGCCTTCAGCACCGCGGGTCGTGTCGCTCCGACAGCGACTTTCGGTCTTGGGTTCAACTTTTATCCGACGAATTACGCAGCGTTTGGGGCCGAATTCCGTGCGACACCCCTCGCGTGGAACACCTCGGGATTTGACGTCACGGGCGACGACGCCGTCGACTCGAACGACCGCAACTTCCACATCAATCCGATGGTTTCGATCTTCGCGAGCGTCCAGCTACCGACCGAGATCCAGGTCGCTGACTGAGCGCTCTGTTGATTGGCTCTTCGGCTAACGCGCTCTGTTGATTGGCTCTTCGGCTAACGCGCTCTGTTGATTGGCTCTTCGGCTGACGCCTCATCGCTTTGTTGATTGGCTCTTCGGCTGACGCGCTGTTTTGATTGGCTCTTCGGCTGACGCGCTCTGTTGTTTGGCTCTTCGGCTGACGCGATTGGGGTGAATTTCGCTTGGTTTCATCGGATCCTTGCAAGCTTCGGTTGCCTTGCCTTGGTCCGTGGTTAGGGTTGGGACGCCGTGGGCATGTTTGATTTCCTTAAGGGCGGCGCGAGGCACGATGTGCCTGGTGTCAAATCTGACCGAAAGCTGGATTCGCTGATTCGAAGCGCGAGCGACAAGCGTGCTCAGCAGTACGACCGCGACGACGCCCTTCGGAAACTGGTTGCCATCGGGACTGCGGAGGCGGCCGAGGGTTTGCTCAAGCGCTTCGGCGTCAAGGTCGACCCGTCGATCAACGACGAGGAGGAAAAGCAGCTCGCGTACGAGGGCATCGTCGGCATTGGGCAGGGTCGAAACGGCGATCACGAAGAAGCCGACAAGCCGGCACTCCGGACTGCGGTCATTGAGTACGTACGTGCTTACTGCAAAACCGCTGAAAATCTGACCTGGGCTCTTAAAGTGCTGCGTGCGCTCGAGAACGACGCTGAGTACGAGGACGAGCTGCTCGTGCTGCTCGCTGCCCATGACACCGAGTACACGCGCAACGTCGAGCCGAAGGTGAACTTGCTCGGCGCGACCGAGTCGTTGCGAGGGGAATCGGCCCGCAACGCCGTCGAGGCTTACCTTGGTGACGTCAACGAAACCGTTCGATTTCATGCCGTTCACAGCCTCTTCGAGCAAGGTGACGTGGCCGCAATTCCGGCGCTGGTGGCGCTACTCGCAGACGAGGAGTCTGTGCGGATCAAGAACAAGGTGGCTGAAGGCTTCGTACGCCTAGGGTGGCGTGTTCCTGAGAATCTGCACGTTGCCTTTCGTTCGGGGCTTTCCGACAGCTACGAATTCCGGATGCGGGAAGACGGCGCCGTCGCCAAAAACTGACGCTGGCGCACGAGCGCCACTCGACACTTCGGCTGACGCCTCAACGCTCGGCGCTCGAACTGGTTGGCCGACGTTCCGGCGCTCACAAACGGGCATCCGAGCATCGGCGCAATGAATCGCCGTGGCAGCTGACAAGGGCGGCCCGGTGGCGATACAGTTGCGTTCGGATGATGCGCAAGCTCTTGGCGTTCACGTGTGGCCTGACCATGACGGCCGTGCCCAAGGTCGCGCGGGCTGTCGACTGGGAGGTCACCGGCGACGTCGCTTCCCAGGGCTACGAGATCGTCAGCCCCTGGGGAGACGTGGTCCTCGGCAGGCGACGGCTCACGAGCACCCTTGGCCTCGCCTCGTACAACTTGCAAGGGCGCGACACTCTTCCGTTCAAGGCCACGTACTCGGTCCAAGTCCGCATGCGCGTCGACGCCGATTTCGGCAGAGCGAATGGTGAGACCGCGTACGATCCGGCGAACGCGACTCGGTTCGTCCCCGGTTTGCAGTCGACGCCGATCGACATGATGTACGGTTACGTCGAGGGGCGGAACCTGCTCGGTGGTGCGCTCGAGTTCAAGGTCGGGCGGCAATACACGACGAACGTCCTCGGCTGGTGGTCGTTCGACGGTGGGATGGTCCGCGTCACCACGCCATTTTACTTCGCGGTCGAAGCCTTCGGTGGCCTCGAGCAGCGAGGCGGTCTTCCGCTCTCGACGGCGCGCTTCGAATCCCAAGGCGTGTGGCGCGGTGCGCAAGACGCGGCCTTTGCAGCGGACTCGCAGCGCTACCCGTCGTTCCAAACGGCGGCGCTCGCACCGGCGTTCGGTGCCGCACTCGAGTCGAGTGGCCCGAACTGGATCAAGAGCCGAATCGACTACCGCCGCGTCTACAACACAGGCGACGCATTCACCGGACAGTTCGCGTTCCCGAACAGCACAGCGCCAGCCTCGGGAGGCTACGAAAAGGTCTCGGGGCTTCGCGTTTCCTCGGACCGGGTTGGGTTCTCGCTGAGCGCCGCTCTTCCGGACCTGGGCGTCCTTCGCGGAGGCGTCGTGTACGACCTTTACGTCGCCCAAGTGTCCCGCGCGTTCGCTGGTGTCGATGTCCACGTCGGCAAACGCACGACGGTTGGCCTCGACGCGGACTACGTCCTCCCGGTGTTCGACGCGGACTCGATCTTCAATTGGTTCACCCACAGCCCGAGCGCCTCGGCGATGGCGAGGGTTGCAACGCGGCCCACCGACACCCTTCAGCTGAGCGCGCAAGCCGGCACGAAGCTGTGGCTGACCGAAGGGAACCCGGCCTCGTGGGCGACGGGACAGTGCGCAGCCGGAGGCTATCAGACCTCGGAGCAACTCTCGCTCTGCACGCGCTATGGAGTCGACTCGACCAACTGGTACGCGAGCCCGAACAATTCCCTTTACGACTTCGCGCGCGCGGACGAAAACCGCATGAATCGTGCGTCAGCTGACCTCGTGGCGAACGCGAACGCGAACTACGCGTGGCTCACCGGCAAAGCGGATGTTCGCACGATGGTTCAGACGGGATTCGGCGACGATTCGACGAACCGTGGACGGCGCGCCGGAGGGACCGTCAGCGTACAACAGGCGATCGTCCCCGGGCTTTTTTGGCTCGGGGGGCGCGTCTCCGCTTACGACTGGCATGACCCTCTGCGCCCGGACCGCGACGCGACATCCATCGGGTACGTCGTGGCACCCGAGCTGCAGCCGCTTCAGTTTGGCAAGATTAGGGTCGAGTGGGAGCATGAGAGCAACCGGCTCGTTGGACAACGGTTTCGAGTACTCGGCTTGATCACGATGAAGGTGGCGCCATGAACGCAAAGCACGGGACCAGGCCAGGATTCGGGACGGGGTGGCTTGCCGTGAGTTGCTTTGCCGCGATCCTCGTCGCCGCAGGCTCAGGCGGATACGCCGCAGCCCAGACGCCCTCCCCCGCTTCTTCCGCCGTTGTGGCAGCCGCACCGTCGTCTTCGGCGATGGGGGCCTACTCGCCCGAGGCTCATTCACCCGCTGAGGAGGAGGAGGACCACTCCCACGGCCTCGAGGCCATTCATGGAGGAGCGATGGTACCGCTCGAATGGATGCCACCCGGCACGAGCGCGAGCCCGCTACCGAGCGATCGCATTTTCCCGCCGCAGCAACTGACGATTCGCTTCAATCACAAGAAGCACGTCAAGGAGCTCGAGCAAACGTGCAAGGTTTGCCACGCCGCTGCTTACGAATCGAAGCGCGCAAGCGACTCGCTTCTGCCGAATCCGGCAAAGACCTGCGACAATTGCCACGAAGCCGACCACTCGAACCTGGCAAAGGTGACGACGACCGGCGAGCCCACCGGCGCGTGCACGTTCTGCCATCTCGGCGAAAAAGCTGGCGAAAACGGCAAGGTCGCCAAGCTCGTGCTGCCAGAGCCCAATTTGCGCATGAACCACGCCGCGCACGTTCGCAGGAACATCAATTGCGCGCAGTGCCACGGAGCCATCGACCAACTGGAGCTCGCGACTCGTGAGCAGCTTCCACGTATGGCAGGCTGCTTCCAGTGCCACGGGAAGAGCGGGCCGGCGGAAGGAGAAGCGCGTGGAGCCTGCGTGAACTGCCACCTCACGGAACCGAGCGGTCGCATGCTCACGACGTTCTCGACAGGCGAGCTTAAGCCCCCCGCGTGGCTTCACGGTGCCGGTCACACCGCGGATTGGATCGAACGCCACAAGACCGTCGCGGGTGCCAACAGCGAGCTTTGCGGAAGTTGCCACTCGAACAATTTCTGCACCGACTGCCACGACGGCAAAGTGCGCCAGCGCGACGTGCATCCGAACGACTGGATCTCGATGCACCCTCAGGCGGCCCGGCAGGACAACCCCCGCTGCGCGAGCTGCCACCAACAAGCGAGCTTCTGCGCCGATTGCCACCGCCGTGTCGGGGTCGCGCGCGACAGTGCGAGCGAGAGCCGAATGGCCGGAAGGCGGTTTCATCCTTCGCCAGAAGTGTGGACCCAAGCGCCGCGCAGCCCGATGCATCATTCCTGGGAGGCGGAACGCAACATCAACGCCTGCGCCTCGTGCCACAGCGAGCGGGACTGCGCGACGTGTCACGCGACCAAGGGCGTGCGTGGTGGCGGCGGCGTCAATCCCCATAGCCCCTCGTTCGTGGGTGAGTGCCGCGTCGCGCTCCAGCGAAATCCCCGCCCCTGCTTGGTGTGCCACGCGGGCGATGACTTTCGTCTCGGAGCATGCCGATGACCGAGCGAAGGCGGAAAATGGGCCCGAGCGAGCCGCAAACCGCATTCTGCTTGCCCGCAGGAGACGCAGGGGACTATAGCCTTCCGTTCGGTAGCCATTTTTGGAGGGCCCAACAGCGTGAAAGAACTCATCCGTTATTTGATCGAGAACCTACAGCTGGATTTCCAGGGCGATGTGACGCTGGAGACCGTTCGTGGATTTCTGCGCGAGGACGACAGCCGGGAATCCCGCAAGCTTCTCGCTCGGTTGATCGAGGAAGAGGGGGTCGATTCGATGTTGATCACCCTTGCAGACTGCCTGCGCGAGTACGTCCGCGAAGGCATCAACGAAGACACCGTCAGCGACCAGTTGGCTATTTACGCGGATTCCTGAGGGCAATCCTTAGCTGGATGATGGGCCTTCGTTCAACTCGAGGCCCTCATTCGCTGGCTTCCGTCGTTCATCATAGAGCGCTATCTGGCGTGTTGCTTCTCGCTGCCGCCGGGCTCCTGGCGTGTGACGTGCAGAGTCCGCCGGAAAACGCGGCCTCTCGTTCGTTCGACCGCCCGCTTCTTCAAGTTGGGAATGCGCTCGCTTCGAGCGGGTACGATGCGCGGATACCCGTCCGCGTAGCGCTTTCGGAGACGGCCGCGACCGACGGGGTGGAGACGTCGTCATCGTTCGAGTTGCTCTTCGACCGATTCGTCTGGCCACGGACCGTCACGCGCCAGGCGGTGTGCCTCCAGGCCGCATCTTTCGAGGTGAAGTCGCTCGAGGAGTGCACGGCCCCGGCTCAGGGGTTGACTCAGCCTGAGTACAATCCGGTTCGACGCTCGGTCACGTTTCGCCAGCAGCCAGGCGCGCGCCTCAAGCCTGCCACCGCATACCGACTGACCGTGTTCGCATCGGAGTCGCCCGAAACCCCCGGGTTCTTCGCGTTCGATGGGGCGCCACTCGCCCGCATGTACAGTTTCGACTTCAAGACGAAGGCCGATTCAAACGGCGCGGTGGATGAGCTCCCCCCGTCGGCCGAGCGCTACTGCGCGGCACAGACGTGCGCGAAGGCGTGTGCGGCGGCGCAAAAAAGCTGCAAAACGGACTGCAAGGCCGCCTGCGCCAGCGATCCCGAGCCGAAAACCTGCGAGGCTACCTGCAATGGGAGCTGCACGGCGTTGGCCACAGCCTGCAAACAACCGTGCGGCTGCCTCGACGGGGCGACGTGCGTTGAAAACGGCGACCTGATCGGCGAAAAGCCTGCTATTTTTCGGGGCTGTGGCTTCTCGCCTTGCCACTCGCAAGGCTTTGATGAAGACCCAACGCTCGCCGCTCCACCGCCGCTCGGCCTCAATATGTCGTCGGCCGCAGCGCTCAAGGCCACGGCGTTCGGTGCCACCTCCCACCTGTCCCAAACGGGCGAAGCTGCCAGCATCGCCGATTTGAGTGGCGATCGATTTGGCCGTGCGATGCCGCTCATCGATCCCTCCAATCCAGGCAACAGCTTCCTCGTGTACAAGTTGCTGATCAACGCGCGCAATTTCGCGGATGATCAATTGGTTCCCGCGCTAAACGACGACATCATGCGTCTCAGAGCTGGCGCGATTCCGGGTATGCCCATGCCCGCCGCAACCGGCCCTGACTCCAATCGCCTCGGCAGCGACGGGGCGTCCTCCCAAGCGTCCTTGCAGCTGATCAGCGACTGGATCGCGGCGGGCGCCGTCCTCTCCTGCGAGTGACGCTCAATGCCTGAAAGGACCTGGGCCGCCAAGGGTGCATGGGTCATTGCGCTCGGTATGTCGGCGTGCGGCGAGCCCAACGGAGCCATCGCGCGTGCCCCGACGACGACGGGAATTGCCCTCGACCTGCGGGAAGGAGCTTCGCGGCCACGCGTCGCGCGGTTGACCCGAGACGGCGACCCAGCCGGCGCGATAGCGATCGCGCTCGCGACGCCGCCGACTCAGCGAAGGGCCCCCGTCGGGAACCGGGCGTTGGCGTTGCTCTTCGCGGGCCGGATGGCGCGATTGGGCCTTCCCGTGAGCGCGCGCGACGATGGCGCGGGCTTTCGTTTGTCGCGAAGTGCCTCAACGCCGAGCGATGCCGAGCAGGTCGTGCGTGCGTTGGCGCAAATCGTCGCCGCGCCTGCAACCGAGGCAGAGGCGGCGATCGTCTCCGCCTCGCTCGCAGCCCTGCCCCTGATGCGCTTGCCTTCCGACCTGATGGCGCTGGCCGACTGCTCGGGCGACCCGGGGATCGGACCGACGGAGCCAATGCCGAGTGTGACGGGCGAAGCCCTCGAAGGATGGCGCCAAGGCGCGCTCGAGAAGGCAGGGGTCGCGGTCGGAGTCGTTGGAAATTCGACGTTCACCGACGCCGCGACGCGCGCTCTCGAGAGTGGACCATCCTGGCCGCTCCGTTCGACTGAGCGCTCGACGGGGCCGCTCGTCTCGGTGCACGCCGCCACCATCGGCGCGATGGCCTTCACGGCGCCAGCGGAGCTCGATGTCGCATGGACGATGCCCGACCCCCGGCGCGCCCTGCAGCTCGCCGTGGAGCTCGAGAATCCGCGGTCAGCGCTTGCCGCGAAGCTCGCGGTGCGTGCGACAGGGTGGACGATTGCCGGAGTGCGCGTCACGGCGCGTCCGGACGGCGGGTGCCTTCGCATTCGCTTCGACGGTGCGGGCATCGCGCGAAAGGAGCTCGCGGCGTCGGCAGCCGCGGTCCTCGCAATCGCCGAGACCGACATCGCAGCAGGCAACCAAGAGTCCCTCGACCACGCGCTTGTCGCCGAACGTATCGCGGCCTCCGAAACCGCTTTAGCCGCTGCCGAACGCGCCGCTTGGTGGGCGCTTGCAGCGAACGCGGCGGACGTTCGTTTGACCGCGAGCAGCGTGCTCTCGATTGCCGCGCGACGCGACGACGTGGACGGCACGCTGACGGAGTTCGATGCGGCGTATCAATCGGAGCTCATCGCCAATGCTTCGCACGGACCAAACCTCGCACCACGAAAGCTCGCCGCGACGGCACGCGTGGCCGTTGAGTTTGGGCAGCGGGAATCGTGGATGCTTCTCGCTCACGACTGCGCGGACGCTCACGAGACCGATTGGGACGCCGGCCATCGCGCCCTCGCCGCGCTGACGGCTTCCGAATTACCGGCCCTTAACGACGTGACGATTGAGCCGTGGGTTGGACCCGACGGTGTTGGCCTCATGGCACACGCGGCGCGACGAGTGGGCGAGACCGGCCCCGACCTCGGTCGCCGCCTCGGCTCGGCGCTCGGGGCCGCATTGACGAGCGTCCCGTTTGCAGAGCGCCGCTTTGCGCGAGCGCATGCGAAACTTCTCACGCAGCTGAGCACGCCAGATCGCGCATTGACCGAGGCGCTCGCCGTTCGCGTAGCGCCCAACCAGCCCTCCGCGCACGCTCCATTCGGGTTGCTCGATCGCCAGGTGGCGGTATCGCGCGACGAGGTTGAAGACCGGTGGCGCGCGATGCTGGACGAGCCTTGGCGCGTAGCGATGTTGGCTAGTATCGATGCAGCGGAAGCGTCGTCAGCCGCAGGGGCACTCGAGCGCTGGTTTGCCGGCCCACCCCAGGCGCGCTGCCCGACGGCGCGCAAGGCCGCGCCACCTCTTGCCGGCGAGCACCGCATCGCGGTCCGTGGCAACGCGTCGCGCGCGCTCGTGGCGATCGTGGCTGACAACCCGAACGAGTGGAATCGCGTCGAGCTTCTCGCGGCAGCGCTCGCGCGTAAGACGGCCCCGACGGAGCGTGGCTACCCCCCCTGGTACGAGGCCAGTTGGCAGGGCGGACGGCGGGTCCCCACGCTGGTGTTGCGACTCGACGTTCAGCAGAAAAACGGCGCGTCCGAAGTCGGTACCGTGCAGCAATCCATCGCGGATCTGAGATCTTGGTGCGTCGAGCCGAGGCACCTCGACAGCGCGAGCGAAGCCGCCGAGAGCACACGCCTAGCTCACGATGCTTCCCCCCGCGGGCGCATCGAAACCTTATGGCTTGGCGGGCACGGTCCGCTTGCGACTGCGGAACAATTGCGGAGCTTTTGCCGTAGCCACATTCTGCCCGCTCGCATCGTGACGACGCTCGCCGAGCCTTCGACGCAATGAGTTGAACCAGCACACGCGCCGCTCAAATCGGCGCGCACTCAGCGAATCGGATAGCGAATGCCGCCAAGCTCAATGCCGAGCGGCTCGGAGTCACACAACCACGGAAATAGCGCGAGCTGCGCAAGCCTGGTGAAGCGCGCCTCGCAGGCTCCGCCTTTTACCGCGCATCGAACCACGTCGTCGTCGTCGATAGAGAGCGAACGCAGATCGAGGGACTCTTCGGTCCCGTCCGACAGCCGCACCTTCGCGACGTCGCCACAGACGTCCAACCCGATCACGAAGTAGCCCGTGGCGTCGACGGTGACGTAGCACCAGTCGTAGCCATTCGACAGGATCCAGCGCCCGTCATCGGGGTGCCGAGCGATCCAAGTCGGCAGGGCCGCGAGCATGCGCGCATGCTCGACCGGTTCGTCGTCGTGAAACCAATGACCGTAACGATCGACGCGAATGGTGCTCTCGCGACTCCGACCATCAGGGGCTGAAGACCTAAAGAATTCGGGATGGTCGCCTGGCTTCATCGGTCGGTGCTACCCTCGTGGACCTTGGATTCATCGAAGCACCCCGGAGATCTGGCGGCAACGCGACGTTACTACGACGAGTTCGCGGTACGTTACGACCGCGCGCGAGGCGGTCGCGTCGAAGGCGGTTATCACGACTTGGTGGACGACCTCGAGATCGATTTCGTCGCGCGATTCGCCCGCGGTGCGGACGTGCTCGAAGTGGGCTGCGGGACCGGGTTGTTGCTCGAGCGTATCGCCGCATTCTCGCGCCATGCTGAAGGCGTCGATCTCTCGCCAGGCATGCTTTCTGGAGCCCGCGAACGGGGACTCAACGTGCGGGAGGCGAGCGTGACGGAGCTGCCATTCGCCGACGAGAGCTTCGATGTCACCTGCTCGTTCAAGGTATTGGCACACGTCGCGGACATTCGACGCGCCCTCTCCGAGATGACACGAGTTACACGCCGAGGCGGAACGATCGTGGCTGAATTTTACAATCCACTCAGCCTGCGCGCGCTCGCAAAGCGCCTTGGCCCCGCGGGAAAAGTTGGCGAGAAGACGACCGAGGCTGCGGTGTACACGCGGTTCGACCGCCCAAGCGAGGCCGCCCTGTTGTGCCCCGCGGGAACGCGACTCGTGGACCGCCGTGGCGTGCGCATCGTGACGCCAACGGCCGCATCGCTGCACTGGCCCGTGATAGGTCCGCTGCTACGTTCGGCCGAGTGGAGGCTCTGCGACTCGCCCTTCGCCACCTTCGCCGGATTTTGGATCGGCGCGTTCCGCAAAGACTGAGACGCGCCCTCAAAACGCCGACGATAGGCCGAAGCTCGCAAAACCCGGACCGACGTCCACGAGGGGCTCGAACGTCCACCCGAGCGCCGCGCGTTTCTGGGTCGTCCGGTCGACGGCCACGAGCGTCGCCTCGGCCTCAATCACCCCAGCCACGACCAGCGCCGTCGTTAGGCCGACCGATATCCAATTGACGGTTCGCACCGTCTCGAACCCGCGACGAGCCGCGTCGCAGTCCTCGAAACGACAATCCACCGCGGCGTAATGCTGAGCCGCAATCAGAGTCCCGAACGACGCCGCCGCCGCGAGGACTTCGCTCGTCGCGAAAAAAATACCGCGCCCGACCTCGCCATTTTGGAATTGCCCAACGCCGAACGGCAGAAGAGCGACGAGACGCGAGCGACGCGTGACCACGATCGTGGCCGCCGTATTCTTCGCTTGCTCGGCCTGACGTTGCGCTTCGCGTTCGCGCTGCTCCCGCGCGACGGCCTCTTGGCGGTCACGCAGGATCACTTGCCGTTGTCGCTCGAGTTCCTCTGCGTGCTCCGCCGCCACGGCCACGAACCGCTGCATCACGGGTTCCGGAAGCTGACCGGCTGGCGGCTCGTAGAATGGATCGTCGCGTAGCTGCTCCAAGACCAGGTGATCCGCTTCGGGCCCCCGCCCAAGCGCGACGAGCGTCGCCGCGAAGAGCGGTCGCGCGGCTTGCAAAACTTCGCGCTGCTTCTTCGAGTCCGGAGCCCGCGGATCGACAGGCTCAGCCATGAGGGCTGCGAACACCTCACTCGCACGCTCGTACTGGCCGTTGCTAAAAAGGTTTCGGCCAATCTCGAACTCTGAACGCGTATCGGCGGAGGCGAACCATGAAAAGCTCGACATCACCGCGACCACGACAGCTACGACGCGCAACGACAACGGCGAGAAAGTAATGCACATTCGGGCCGTCGCCTACCCGCTATCGCCAACGCCCAACTCAACCCGTGCGCAGGTGGTCATCCCGGCCACCGCACCGAGACGGCCACGCCGGCTCTCAAGATCACCGAATCGCGCTTGTTGCCGGGCATGAACGTGCACACCGTCCGCCGCTGAACGTCGGCCATTTTTACGGTCCCCGCGGCCCCGGCGCCGAACACGAGGCCGTTGTCACAGCTGACACGCGCATTGCTCGGCCCATCCCCGAGCGACACCTGAGCATCTTTGAACCCGAGCGCGACGGTGAACTGTTGCACGCGTGCAGCATCGTCCGCCGGCGGCTCGATCACGTTGATGACCGCGGTCACAGGCGAGCAGCACGGGTTGTCCTCGGGCATCAAACCCACGACCGTATGTGCACCCGGCGTTAGGTCCTGGAGCAGGCCGAACCACGGGACCTCGACGCCGTCGACGCGCAACTTCGCCCCCGCCGGAACGACCGTGAGTCGCACTTTTCGATGGAGTGACAGCCGAGGCACTTCACCTACTCCCCGTGGCAGCACGGGATGCAGCGACGTCGCCGCCGACGACACGACAGCCTTCACGACGCTCGGCGCCGGTGCCGCTCCAAGGTCGTCGCCCGCCAAACGAGCTGCCGTCGCGGAAACCGCACCGCGCGGAGCCTCAAAGTCGAGATCAAGCGACACGACGGGCCGAGCTTCCGCCCCGCCCTCGCCGCGGAAAGCCCGAGCCGCAAAGAACGACGTTCCTCCAATGACGAGCGCACCTGCCCCAAGGAACGCGACCCGCGTGAGTCTGCGCCCCCACACTCGCTGCGCGGACAGCGCGCTGACCCGCTTGAGGATCGCGAGGTCGTTCGGATGAAGCGCGAGCGCTCGGTTGAAGTCAGCAGCCGCGCCTTGCATGTCACCGTCATGACGTGAGCGCTCACCGCGTGTCAGCAAGCGCGGGACGAGTGCGTCAGCCAACTGCTGGCGGAACGCTTCGGGCTCGGCGAAATACTCCTCGAGTCGTTGCGAGACGTCCGCGAACTCGAGGGCGGCGAACTCGTCTGCGATGGCCTTGGCAAACGCGAGCGCGCTCGGGTAGCGCTTTGCAGGCTCCAGCTCGAGCGCCTTCGCCACGATCGACGCCCAACGACCGCCGACCTCAGAGCGCTCCGAGTCCGCAGCTTGGTAATCGCCAAGGAGCACCTTACGCAGCACCTGCGCCGGATTCGTTCCATCAAACGGCAGATGCCCGACTAGGCATTCGTAGAACAGTACGCCGAGTGCGAACACGTCCGTCGTCGGCGCGATCTCCCCGCCTTCGATCTGCTCGGGCGCCATGTGCGCGGGCGAGCCAAGAATTTGCCCCGTAGAGGTGACGCCCTGGGCATCGAGCACTTTCGCAATACCGAAATCGGTGAGCTTCACGTGCACGTGGCGCCGTCCAGACGGGTTGGAGCCATCCCTGGGACTCGAGGGTCGCTCGGAGCCTTGCCCAAGCTCGAGCAAGACGTTTTCGGGCTTGATGTCACGATGGATGACGCCCGCCTCGTGCGCGTGCTCGACCGCATCGCAAAGCATGCAGGTGATCACGGCGGCGATCTCAGCGGGAAGCGCACCATGGTCCTCGAGCACGCATCGCAGGGTCGTGCCGCGGATCAACTCGGCGACGAGATAACGCTCCTCGTCCTCTTCGTCGGAGACATCGTAGACGTCGACGATGCCGTGGTGCCGGAGCTTTGCGACCGCCTTCGCCTCCGCGACGAAACGTCGCCGAACCTCAGCATTTTCTCGCAAATGCTTGTGAATGAGCTTCACGGCGACCTCGCGCTCGAGGCGCAGGTCTCGGGCGCGATACACGGTGGCCATGCCGCCATGACCGAGCTCTTCGAGGAGCTCGTATTTGTCCAACCTAGGGTAGTGGTTCTTGGGCGCGAGCGCGCTCACTCGACCACCTTGACCTGGATGGCGTTCGTCGTCCCCGCAACGCCGACGGGCGCACCGAAGACAGCCACGAACGAATCGCCCGGGGCTACGAATCCATTGGCCAAGAGCAAGGCATGCGCGCGCTGAATCATCTCGTCGGAGTCACGGAGGTGCTCGACGTACATCGGAACGATGCCCCAAAGAAGGCACAGTTGCCGGAGGGTCTTCACGTTCGGAGAGAGTCCAATGATCGCGGCGGTCGGGCGTGCCCCTGAGGCAAAGCGCGCGGTCGAACCACTTTCAGTGAAGGCAACGAGCACCTTCGCGCCGACCGATTTGGCAATCTCGCAAGCACCACGCGCGATCGACTCCGCGACCCGCGTCCGCTCCGCGACGGCCCTCGAACCCGACGGACGGTAGAAGGAACTTTGCTCGGCCTCGACGATGATGCGGTGCATCATCCGCACGACGAGAGCGGGGTGATTGCCCATCGCGGTTTCACCCGAAAGCATCACCGCGTCGGCTCCGTCGAACACCGCCGTTGCGACGTCGCTTGCTTCGGCGCGAGTTGGCCGCTGCGCCGTCACCATCGATTGCATCATCTCGGTCGCGACGATCGCCGGACGCTGATGCAGCCTTGCTAAGCCGAGGATTTTCCGCTGAATGACAGGCACGTGCTCAGGCGGAAACTCCACGCCGAGGTCGCCACGCGCGACCATCACGGCATCGGAAGCGAGGATGATCGGTTCGAGGTGCTCGATCGCTTGCGGCGTCTCAAGCTTCGCGACAACCGGCGTTGGTCGCCCCCACGCCTCGCAGATATCACGGACGAGCCGCACTTCCGCCGCGCTGCGGACGAAAGACAGTGCGACGAAGTCGATGCCCTGGGACAGGCCGAACGACAAATCGAGTTTGTCCTTCTCGGTCAGGGTCTCGATGCGGACCCGATCCGCCGGGATGTGCACACCGACCTTGTCGCGGAGCGTACCGGCTTGCGTGCAGCGAGCGCGCAACTTCCCACCCCCGGCCTCGACGACCTCGATGTTCACTCGCCCGTCATCGAGCAAGAGAACGTCACCGACGTGAAGATCGTCTGCGAGTCCCGGGTACTGGATGAGCACGGTGCTCTCATCCGCAACGGCATTCGCGTTGGACGTCTCGGCGAGGGCCACTTCTTGGCCGCGCTCGAGCGACAGGGTTCCGCCTTCGAAACGTCCCGTTCGAATCTTCGGGCCGCAAAGGTCTTGGAGGATCGCGACCTCTTTGCGACACAGGTCAGCGGCGGCGCGCACCCGACGAATGCGTTCGCCATGCTCCTCGTGGCTTCCGTGCGAAAAGTTAAGGCGGGCGACATTCATGCCCGCCTCGATGAGCTCGACGAGCGCCTCGGGTGAGTCCGACGCGGGCCCTAATGTGCAGATGATTTTGGCCCGGCGAATCGTCACGTCCCGAGAATGGCATGGCCGGGGCAACGTCGGAAGGGATGTTGTGCTTGACCCACGAATGCCCGTCCGTCAGAAGCGGTGGATGCTCTCGCGTGACTCACACGGACGCGCCATCCTCGGCGGACGCCGCATCGCCGACCTTCTCGAAGCGGCCGGTGCTTCCACGCCGGCGTACATCTACGATCTTGGAGCGATGGCGTGTGAGGCAAGGGAGCTTACCGCGGCTTTCGGCGACCAGCCGTATCTCGTCGCGTACGCGGTCAAAGCCAACACCGCCGGCCCGGTCATCCGCACGTTGGGGGATGCGGGCTGCGGCGCCGAAGTCGGCTCGTGGGCCGAGCTGCAGGTGGCCCTGCGGGCCGGAATTGGACCGGAGCGTTTGTTGCTCTCCGGTATGGGGAAGACGTCGCAAGCGATCGATGCGGCGGTCGGCGCGGGCGACCGCGGAATCCGCGCCATTCAAGTCGATTCGGTTGACGAACTCGGGCGCATCGCGGCTCGCGCTCGGGCGATCGGACGAAAGGCGCGCGTCGCTTTGCGGCTGAACCCCGGGGTGATGGCGGAGACCCACGAAGCCATCGCGACCGGACACGACGACGCCAAATTCGGCATCGCGCTGCGCGACCTCGCAGCTGCCTTCGAGGCGCTGGACGGAGCAAGCGATGCGCTGGACCTCGTCGGGCTCGGTGGCCATGTCGGCTCGCAGCTCACTCGCACCGAGGATTATCTCGAGGGCGCGCGCGCGATTCTCAGCATTGCGGTCACCCGTCCCGGCCTCGAGTTGGTCGACTTCGGCGGTGGATTTGGGATCGACTACGGCGATGGATGCGCGGTCCGACCGGCAGACTTCGCTCGGGCGGCAACGGCACTCGTCCGCGAAGCGATGCCCGGCGCAACGCTTGTCGTCGAACCGGGACGCGCGCTTGTCGGCGCCCACGGCAGCTTGATTGCCACGGTGGTTGCAACCAAACTGAGTGGGGAGCGCCGCTGGCTCGTGCTCGACGCCGGGATGACCGACCTCCTTCGCCCCGCCCTCTACGGTGCTCGACATCGCATCGAGCCACTCGACGCGGCGCCCGACCCGCACGCGCTGACGTGGCGTGTCGTCGGCCCCGTGTGCGAATCGACGGACGAGTTTGGGGAGTTTTCACTTGGGAGTCCGCCGCCCGCCAAGGTGCTGATCCGCGACGCCGGCGCCTACGGCTACACGATGGCAAGCCACTACAACGGCCGCGGCTATCCAACCGAGGTGTTCCTTCACGCGGACGGGCGCGTCACCACGAGCCACGCGAACAGCGCCACGAGTTGGGTGGACGCACGCTCGGCGTCGTGACGTTTCGGGGGTTAGTCGCGCGACCCCGGTGGAGCGCCGAGCGGAGGCGGACGCCATGAAACCGCTTTGCGAGTGTTCTCGTTCGTGTGAGGCGGAGGTGCGGTCGATCGACGCACTCGAGCGACCGGTTCATCGACGGCGACTTCGACACCGAGTGCGCGGCAGCGGCGAATGAGGCGCTCCGATTCGACACCGGGGGCGACGAGAAGACCTCCGAGTGGCGACGGATCGAGAAACATGTCGGACGCCCCGGGCCGCGTGCGCAGCATCTCGCGCACCTCGGGGTCATCGACCCAGAGAAAGCCCCCCGCCGGAGTGAACGTACTCTGCCCGACGATGGTGCCCGCTTCTTGCAGCCAGCGAGCGATGGGCTCAGGCACGCTCGCGAGCGCCTCGAGTCGTCGGCGCATCTCAAGCGCATCAATCCCGAGAGACAGCCCACGGCCCACCGCAGCCGCCGTCACCTCGAGTTCGAGCGACGGCTCGATGCCGACAACGTCTACGAACGACGTGAGGTCGAGCACCTCCGCAACGCGCGCCCCAGCACCGACGCGCAGACGTCGTTCGACCATGTCGCTCCCGGCGCCACGGCTAGCATGCCCCTCCTCTCGCGCAGGCGTCGCTCCTGCAGTCGCGAGCTCACGGCCACGAAAAGTGAGGCGAATCGCGACCCCGGGAAGTTCCGCGGCCGACGAGGCCTCGGTCACGGCACCACCGACGTCCACGACGCCGAGCGCCGGCAGCGATTCGAGGAGAATTCGCCGAACGAGCGCCGCCTCCGCGGGCACGGGCAGATCGACCCGTTTTGCCCAACGCGCGAAGAGACGATGGAGCCCGCCCGTACGCGGGTCCGCGTCGATGTACGCCGCAAGTGCGGAGTAGGGAGCCCACTGCCCTTCGCTCAAGTCAACGAGCGCATCGAGAACGATTTCGCGCAGCACGCAGACCGGACTCGCATCGCGCGCTTCGATAGGAAGTCGCAACATTTCCGCCTCGACGCGCGCCTCATCCCACGTCCCTCCGCGGCGCCACGCTTCAAACAACGAGCGAGTCAGTTCCCCGACCGCCAACGTCCCGGGTGGAGAGACCGCGGAGACCGCACCCGCCCCCCAGAGGCCAATCGCGCGGGACGCCGCGACGAGAAGCGCCGTCTCTTCAGGAGTCCGGCCAAATCGGTGGGCCAGCCGCGCGACGAGTGAGCGCGGCGTGCCCACGCCCGAGCGGATCTCGCCCGCGACCCCCGACTCTCGTGCCGTGATGGCGAGCGCGAGCGCAAGCGGCGTTGGGTCGAGCGAGAAGCGAGCGCGGCGCGGGAGGTGGTCGTCTTCAGTGACTTGACTACGAATCTCCTCGCGGCGGCGCTCTCGGTCGCGCATCCGATCGGCTCCAACAAGGGCCGCGACCTCGGTTGGAAGGACATAACGGTTCGGGTGAATCGGAAACAAGAAACCGCGTTTTTCGAGTGAAAACGCAGCACCCCTGCGACCCGCAGCCACACCGTGCGCGCCCCGCAGGCGCATCGGCTCACGCTCGAGGTCCATCAACTCCTGCGTGTCCACCTCACCGCCGACCTGCTCAAGCTTCTCGAGCACGCGGCGCTCTTGAAGCGAGAGACGCGACAGTTCGAGCGCCAGCAACGCGGGGTCGCCGAGTACTTCCCACGCCTGCTCGAGGGACAACGCGACCGGCGGTGTGCTCGGACGCCCGAGGTAGTGCGTGGCAATCGCGCTCGCCGTCTCGAACGGCGCCTCCGCAAGGAGTGCGCGTAGCGATCGCGGGTCGTCACCCTCATTCGCGCGCATCTGAACGAGGTAGGCTGTCGGAACGACGAGCTCGATCACCTGGCCGCTTGCGCGTGAACCGTGTTTCTCGCGATGCCATTGCGCGAGCTCCTCGTCGGCCATCCGCGCGAAGACGAGCCCGCTCCGCACCAAAAGTTCAAGCCCCACAGGAACCGCGCCTACGACGAGCGAGCCGCCGGCCTCCGCAATGCGCCGGAGCAACTCGCCGCTCGCTCCTGGCAGCCGGCCCGGCTCTCGAGCGTCGGGAAGTCGCACGAGCGCGCGCGCGACCTGCCCCGGCTTGTCGATGCGCTTCTGCGGATCGACCTTAACGCCAATGCGTTCGGCGAGACCGTCGAGTTCCTTCGTAGGGATAGCGCGCAAGATCGTCTCAAGCCGCCGTTCGGCAGGCCGCCCGGGAGGCCGCGAGTTAGCCTCGGCGCCGCCAATTTCACCCTCGCCCGCACCGTCTCGCGGCGGCGCATTCGCGCGTTCCGGCGGGGCTTCAGAAGGCCTCGGTCGCTTACTCCCACGGTCGGACATGATGCTCGAAGGCCCGCGATTCGGACCCATCACGGAGACGCGACCGAAAGCGGACCTAACACCGTACCGTCTTTCGGCCGCAACTCAAGCGGCGTCGGGCCCGGTACTGCCCACGGGCCCCACCGGAGGCGAGAGGGATGGGCGCGACGCGGGGCAGAAGACAGACTAACCTCACGCGTCGTGCTTCTTCGCGATCCAGTTCACGGGCTGATTTCCTTCGAGGCCGACGAGGAGTCCATCATTCCGCGGCTGCTCGAGGCCCCCGAGGTCCAACGGCTTCGACGCATCCGCCAGCTCGGACTGACGAGCCTCGCGTTTCCGGGTGCCGAGCATACCCGATTTTCCCACGCCCTCGGGGCCGCGCACGTGATGCAGCTCTTCATCGCACGCCTCCGAAAAATCCACGACGAGCTGCCGTTCTGGCAACGGCTGACCAGCGAACGCGCACGCGACGCCCTCGCCGCGGCGCTCTTGCACGACGTCGGTCACGGCCCGCTTTCCCACTTGTTCGAGGATGCCGTCGCCCACGCGACGGGCAGCTGCCGCCTCCACGAAGAATGGACCGAACACGTGCTGCTCGACGAGAGCACGACCGTGCACCGAATTCTCGCCGCGGACGACCCCGAGCTCCCCCAGCGCGTGGCTGGCCTCGTGCGTGGCGAGCACGAGTTGCCTTACCTTGCACGCGCAGTCAGCGGCACGTTCGACGTCGATCGCTGCGATTACTTGTTGCGCGACGCCCACGCGACCGGAGTTGGATACGGCGACTTCGACTTGCCTTGGCTCTTGCGAAGCCTGCGCTTCGGGGAGAGCTCCGACGGTGCGCCGCCGGGCCTGGCGATCGATGGGCCGAAAGGAATGAACGCCATCGAGTCCTTCATTCTGGCGCGCCATTTCATGTTCCAGCAGGTGTACTTCCACAAGGCGACACGCGCGGCCGAATGGATGATCCGGGCGATTTTACGACGCGCGATGCACTTGATTCAGGACGGCACGCGCCTGCCTGGAGTGCCGCGGGCGATGCTCGCCTTCGCCGCCGGCGACACGCCCTCCCTCGGCGACTACCTCGCCCTCGATGACCAAGCTCTCCTCGAGACGCTGAGTCAGTGGCGTGATGCCGCGGACCCGATCCTCGCGGATCTTTGCAACCGTCTCCGCGCTCGCGTGCTCTTCAAAACGGAGGAACTCTACGGTGTGGCACAGACTCCAGCAGCCCGCGAGAGCGCGTATGCGACGGTGCGTGCCATCTCGGAAGAGGCGGGCCTGGCTCCCGACTATTACACCGGCTTGGACATCGCCACGGACACTCCTTACGAGGAAGATCGCTCGCTTACCGTGATTTTCGGTTCAGGACCGCCGCGACGCCCGACGGAGGTTTCCTTCTTACTCGACCGGCTACGCGACGAGACGCTGTCGCGCGTGCGTGTCGTATTTCCGGGAGAGTTGCGGCAACGCGTTCGCGACGCGCTGCGACAGGCTCGCTGAATGCCCTCACCCCACAACGGCGCGAACCAAAAAACGGACGGCTTCCGCGTCGTGCGAGGCGCTCTCCCCGCGTCCATCGTCGTCGCGTCCCTGGCGTGCTCCTCCGCCGCCTTCGCAGAAGATCGCTCCTACGGCCGCTTCGATGGCGACCTCGCGCTCGCAGGTGAGCTTGCGCTCGTCGCTAGCGAAGATGGGCCGGCACTCGGCGTCCGTGCAACGGCAAGCTACCTGACGATGGCCGGCGCCTATGCCGAGTACGACGAAGGACTCGACCGCCAGGGAGAATCGATGGCGCGGCGGCTCTCGGGCGGCATCGAGTTGCGGCCGCTCTTCCTCGCGCGATTCGTAGGCGACCTCGAGACGGGAGCGCCGCTCTTCGACCTGTGGCTCGACTCCCTTGGCTTCGGATTGGGAACGTTCATCACCTGGCACCCGGCGATGGCGTGCGCCGAGAACTGCCAGCGCCAGGGGCTCGAATTCGCAGGACGCATGGCCCTTCCGCTCCTCGCGCGGGCGAACGGTCCGTTCGTCGCCCTGCGCGGCGGAGCCCGCTTCGAGATGGGTACACCGGCGACGGGTAGCCTCGACGAGACGGTTGCGTTTGGCGCGCTATCCATTGGCTTCGAGGGCCTCATCCCGACGGGGCTCTTGCGACGCGCGCCATGATTCTCGCATCGCCCGACGATGGCGGTATGATGTCGGCGTGAGGAAAGTGGCTCGAAGGTTCGCCAGAGCGTCGGCCGCGGCGCTCGTGGCCTGGGTGAGTCCGGCAGGAGCAGACGATCTCGTCGTGAAGTCGGGCGAGAGCGCAACGCTGTCGGGCGCGCACGTTTACGGCAAGGTCACGATAGACGGCACGCTCTTCGTCGCAAAATACGACGGGAGCTCCCCGAACTCTGGCTGGCTCCACCTAAAATCCAACGCGATCTCGCTCGCTGCCGGAGGCCGCATCGACGCCACTGGCAAGGGGTACCGAAGCGTGGTCGCGGGGGCCGAAGGCACGCTTGACGGAGCGGGGTTGGTGCCCCTTCCCTTTACGGTCGGCTCGCTGATTGCCCTGCCGGGGGGCGGAGGCGGGCACATCGGCAAGGGTGGAAACGGAAGCGACTACCGCTACAAGGGGCCGGGCGGCAAAGTGGTCTGCGGCTCGCTGCTCTCGCCGCAATCCACGCCTACGTCTCCGGGCGGCGCGGCCTACGACGACGCGACGATGGCGTTCGTCCTCACTGATCCTCAGCAAGGAATGGGAAGCGCGGGCGCACCGAGTCACGCGGGCGACCCGAACCCCACCGTCGATTTACCGGGCGGTTTCGGCGGCGGCGTGATCATGCTCGAGGCCGCGACGATCACGCTCGAAGGCGCGGTGCTCGCCAATGGGCTCGGCTTCGACGGGCCCGCCAACGGGCAAGGCACGAGCCCCGGCGGCGGCGCGGGGGGCACGATTTATTTGCATGCGAGCACGCTCGTGACGGGTGCGGACGTGCACCTCGAGGCCGCGGGAGCCCAAGGCCGCCCGCAAGTCCTCCCTACCCCGTCGAGCGGTGGCAGCGCGGTAGTGGGCGGCAGCGGCGGAGGAGGCCTTATCGTCATCGCCGCCGCGGGTGCGCCTCCGTTGTCGCAAGTCAGCGTCATTGGCGGAGCGAGCCCAGACGCGGCTTGCACGGACGCGAAAGGCGGTGACGGCACGTTGTACCAAGTCGGTCAAGGCTCGTGCATCGACGTCGATGGCGACTCCCACGGCAGCGACGCCTGCGAGAGCAGCGGCAGCGGCGGGGGCAGCGCGAGCGGCGACGACTGCAATGACACCGAGCCGAACATCCACCCGGGCCAACCCGAGCTCTGCGACGGCATCGATCAGGACTGCAGCGGCAAAGCCGACGACGCCGACGACGCGACGATGTGCTTGAAAAACCAGACGTGCAAGGACGGCGCCTGCGAAGCGGTTCCCCCTGACCCCGAGACCCCGACCGATGGCTCGCATTCTCATCTCACGCTCGGGGGCGGCCTCTGCAGCTGGTCTGCGGGCACGAACCCATCCGGGTGGCCAGCCTTCGCGCTCGTCTTCGGCCTCCTCGCGCACCGGCGACAGCGACGTTCCCCGCCCACAGCCCGCTGAGTCGAACGCACGCTCCCTCTTGCCGTCCGCGCCCAATAGGCGAAGGATGCGCGGCGAATGAAGGAAGCTAAGACGGCACTCGAGATGTACCGGATGATGCAACTCATCCGACGCTTCGAGGAAGAGGCGGCCCGTGCCTATTCACTAGGCAAAATCGGCGGTTTTTTGCATCTCTACATCGGGCAAGAGGCGATCGCCGTCGGAGCTGCGCACGCCCTCGAGGCCACCGACAGTGTCGTCACCACTTACCGTGACCATGGCATCGCCCTCGCCCGAGGCATGACCTCGAACGCCGGGATGGCCGAGCTTTTTGGCAAAGTCACCGGCTGCTCGAAAGGGCTCGGCGGCTCGATGCATTTCTTCGACAAAGAACACCGCATGTACGGCGGCCACGGAATCATCGGCTCCCACCTTCCGCTCGCGGCGGGCATCGCATTCGCGTCGAAGTACACGGGTGACGGCGGCGTCACGATGGTGTTCTACGGCGATGGCGCAGCCTCCATCGGGGCGACCCACGAGGGGATGAGCCTCGCCGCGCTGTGGAAGCTCCCGATCGTGTTCGTTTGCGAGAACAACCAATACTCGATGGGCACGTCACTCGAGCGCTCGATCTCGGTCACCGACATGTCGACGAAGGCCGACGCGTACGGCATGGCGAAGGATCGCTTCGTCGCCGAGGACGTGTTCGAGGTACGCGACCGCCTCAAGGTGGCAATCGAGCGCGCGCGCCGCGGCGAAGGCCCGACGCTCGTCGAGATCCTCACGTACCGCTACCGCGGCCACTCGATGAGCGACCCAGCGAAGTATCGAACGAAGGAAGAGGTGGAGGACCACAAGAGACGCGACGCCTTGAATCGGCTGCGCGCAGACCTCGACGCTTCCACAGACACGCGCGCGGCCGCCGAAGCGCTCGACGCCTCGGTAGAAGCCGAGGTCGCGGAGAGCATACGCTTCGCCGATGCGAGCCCCGAACCTACAGCCGACCTGCTCGAAGCCACCACCTACGTCGGGGAGTTTGCGCGATGAAAAGCATGCGTTATCGCGAGGCGGTGCGCGAGGCCATCGCCGAGGAAATGGAACGCGATTCACGCGTCTTCTTGATGGGCGAAGAGGTTGCGCAGTACCAAGGCGCATACAAAGTTAGCGAAGGATTGCTTGAGCGATTCGGTGAGAAACGAATCATCGACACGCCGATCACCGAAGCGGGGTTCGCGGGGATCGGCATTGGCGCCGCCATCGTGGGCCTTCGCCCCATCATCGAGTTCATGACGTGGAACTTTTCCGCGGTCGCGTTCGACCAACTTCTGAACAACGCGGCAAAGCTTCGGCAGATGTCGGGTGGCCAGCTTTCGGTGCCCATCGTATTCCGCGGCCCCAACGGCTCGGCGCGCCAGGTCGGTTCGCAGCACTCCCACTCGATGGAACATTTTTACGTGCACGTTCCCGGCCTGAAGGTGGTCGCGCCGGCCACGCCCGCGGACGCCAAAGGCATGTTGAAAGCAGCGATTCGTGACGATGACCCCGTGCTCTTCCTCGAAAGCGAGACGCTCTATTCGGTGAAAGGCGACGTCCCCGAAGGCGACTACGTCGTTCCCTTCGGCAAGGGTCGCATCGCGCGCGAAGGCAAAGACTGCACGCTCATTTCCTACAGCCGCATGGTGCACGTCTGCCTTGAAGCGGCAGAAGCGCTCGCGGCGAAGGGCATCGACTGCGAGGTGATCGATCTGCGCAGCTTGCGACCGCTCGACGAGGAGATTCTCGTTCAGAGCATCTCGAAAACCCACCGCGCCGTCGTCGCCTACGAAGGTTGGCCGTACGGCGGAGTAGGCGCCGAAGTCGTCGATCGCATTCAACGCCTCGCGTTCGACGAGCTCGACGCGCCGATCCTGCGCGTCACGACCCTCGACGTGCCGATGCCTTACAACGCCAAGCTCGAACAGCACGTGATCCCACAAGCGGACCGCGTCATCGCGGCGGTCGAAGCCGTCACCTACCGGAGGGATTGAAATGGCTCGAGTCATCGACATGCCGAAGCTCTCTCCCACGATGGAAGAGGGCCAAATCGTCACCTGGCACAAGAAGGAGGGCGACGCTGTCGAGGTCGATGAACTTCTCGCGGAGGTCGAAACCGACAAAGCGACGATGGAGTTTCGCTCCTTCGATCGCGGAACGCTCCTCAAGATCCTCGTGCCGCCGGGCTCGATGGTGCGTTTGGGCGAGCCGGTCGCGGTGATCGGCAAGAGCGGCGAGTCCGCCGAGCACCTCATCCCGAACGCGCGAGGGGCGGCACCTCCGTCCGCAGCGGCACCTCCGTCCGCAGCCACTCCCGCTTCCGCAGCCACTCCCGCTTCCGCAGCCACTCCCGCTTCCGCAGCCACTCCCGCTTCCGCAGCCACTCCCGCTTCCGCGCCGGTCGCCGCCGCCTTTGTCGCGCCAGCAGCCATCGTCGCGGCGTCGGTCGGAGCGGATGGCCGCGTGAAAGCATCTCCCTACGTGCGCAAGCTCGCCCGCGAGCGCAGCCTCGATCTGCGCAGTGTGCACGGCTCGGGCACCGGCGGTCGCATCGTCGCTCGCGACCTCGAAGGAGCCAGCACGTCGTCGCCAACCGTGATTCCTGTCGCAGCTCCGACGGCGCCTACGCCCACACTCGCGCTGGGTCGCGAGCCCCGCATCAAGCCGCTCAGCATGATGCGGCGTACGATCGCGCGACGCCTGACGGAATCGAAACAGCAGGTCCCGCACTTCTACTTGACGATCGACGTCGACGCCGGGGCGCTCGTCGAGCTACGCACGCGCTTCAACGCGGAGGTCGGTCGCAAGGTCTCCTTCAACGACCTGGTGGTGAAGGCCGTCGCGATCGCGATCGCGCGCGCACCCGAGGTCAACGCTCAGTTCACCCCAGAGGCGCTCGTGTACCACCGTCGCGTGGATATTTCGGTCGCGGTTGCGGTCGATGACGGGCTGGTCACACCCGTCGTGCGCGACGCCGACCAGCTGACGCTGTTGCAAATCAGCGACAAAATACAGGCGCTTTCACTTCGCGCGCGCGAGCGTAAGCTGGGGGTCGAGGAGATGACGGGCGGAACGTTCTCGATCTCGAACCTCGGGATGCACGGCATCGATGAGTTCGCCGCGGTCATCAACCCGCCGGAAGGCGCGATCCTGGCTGTCGGCGCGATTCGTTCCGAACCGGTGGTGAAAAACGACGTTGTCGTACCGGGAAAACGCATGAAGCTCACGCTCTCCTGCGACCACCGAGTCGTCGACGGCGCAGTGGGTGCGAAGTTCCTCGCGGAGTTGCGCGGCGTCATCGAACACCCACTGCAAATCCTCGCGCTCTGAGCGTGCTCAACGCTGTGACACTTGGGCCTAAAAAACAGGGCCTACGGGCCCTCTCGTTCGCCGCCGTGCATGGGCTCCTCATCGTCGGAGCGCTCGCGGCAGGCGGTGATGTGCCCCCGCGACAGGCCGATTCCCAGGCGACCATCGCGCGACTTCACGCTCCGACCGAGGGGGCCGTGCTGGTACGCGGAGGCCTCGTCCAGATAGGAAGCGATGTGCATGAGATCGCGCAGGCGCAGCGCATGTGCCGCGACGAGCTGCGGCGCGAGGCCTGCGCAACCACCCTGTTCGCCGATGAGATGCTCGTCCACGACGTCGTCCTTTCGGACTATTGGCTCGACCGCACGGAAGTCACGAGCGAAGCCTACCGACGCTGCGTCGAGGTCGGAGCCTGCTCGTGGCCGAGCGACCCCGGCACCCTTCGGTGGACCGCGAACCCAACGCATCCCGCCACGCTCGTGACGTGGTTCGACGCCGAGCGCTATTGCCGCTGGCGTGGTGCGCGACTCCCGACGGAGGCCGAATGGGAGCGGGCCGCGCGCGGCGTGCAGCGACGCACTTTCCCATGGGGACAGATCTACGGCCCCCTGCTCTCGAACCACGGACGCGCGGCCGCGAACGACCTCGATCGCCTCGACGACACCGATGGCTTCGGGGAGCTTGCTCCCGTCGCATCCTTCCCGGCGGCGCGAACCGTCGAAGGGATTGACGACCTCGCCGGCAACGTCGAGGAATGGGTGGCCGATTGGTACGCCGAGGGCTACGCGGAGCCTGAGCTGCGGGATCCGAAGGGGCCTACGGCGGGCGACTATCGCGTCCTTCGCGGTGGGAGCTTTCTCGACGGACGCGCGTGGCTAAGAGGTGCGCGCCGCCACAAAGATCTGCCTGGCCAATCTCACCCTTGGGTTGGGTTTCGCTGCGCGGCGACCGCGCGCTGAACCACGCGAGAATGGGATCCCCCCCGGGGTCGTTGGCCGCACGCCACCCCGGTGCTAAAAGACGCTCACGTGAAAATTGCGCACCTCTCCGACCTGCACGTGCTCGCGCTCGAAGACGCGACGCCGGCGCGCCTGATGAACAAGCGCCTCACCGGCTGGCTCAACCTGAAATTCCGGCGAGCTCATGAGCATCAGGCGTACGCGCTGAACGCCGTCGCCCGTGCGATCCGCGAGCGAACGGACATCGACCATGTCGTGGTGACCGGCGATTTGACGAACCTCGCGCTCGAGAGCGAGTTCAACGCCGCCCACGCCTACCTTCGAGACGAGCTTGGCCTCGATCCGACGCGGGTCAGCGTCATTCCAGGAAATCACGACGCCTACACGCGCGGCGCTTACGAGAGCCACCGCTTCGAGCGGACGTTTGCCGACTACATGTCGAGCGATTTACCGGGCGCCGCCGCGATGGCCGAAAACTCGGCGTTTCCCTACGTTCGGCTGCGCGGCCCTGTCGCCGTGATCGGCCTCACGACGGCGGTACCTCGTCCGCCTCTGGTAGCGTCGGGCGAAGTCGGCGCACTTCAACTCCTCGCCTTGCATGCCATTCTCGCACACGCCGAAGTGCGCTCGCGCTTCCCGGTGATCCTCCTGCATCACCCTTGGCACCCTCCTGCGAACCCGCTGAAAGCTCGACTGAACGGTCTCGACGACCGCGAGGCGCTTCGCTCTGTGCTTGATTCCGTGCCTCGCGGCCTCCTCTTGCACGGGCACCTCCATCGACGCATGCGTCGCCAACTTGGCACGGCCGAAGGACACTTCGACGCGATCGGAGCGACGAGCGCATCGCTCATTCATGACGACCCCGATCGCATGAGCGGATTCAACGTCTACGAGATCGACGAGACGGGGCTCGTGCACGCGGAAGCGTTTAGGCTCGACGAGCGCGGCTCACGCTTCGAGCCCGCCGCGATTCCATCGGTGTGAACCGACGCGCAGTGCGCTGCGAACCGTGTGACCCAGCTCCGCGTACCAAGTTACGCGGTCGCGCCGGCAAGCTACTGAAATTGCGTTCATCAGAGCCGGCCCGAGACTTGCTGGAAGAGATCCCAATGGCGACCGTCGAATCGACAACCGACACCCTCCACGAATCGGCACGCGGCATCTTCAGTGGCACGTCGACGGCCGCCGATCCGCGCGGCACGCGAATTCTCGCGCGCACGATCTACCGCGAACTGCGTGCGGCGGGCCTGACCGAGCGCGAAGTGTTGACCGTCGCGACGGAGCTCCTTTCCCAGACCGCAAGCGACCTGAAGAGCGGCCGCTAACCGCTCCGGGAACATCTCGGCTACGTTGCACGACATTGTGGTCGCCGAGGCGGGCTTCTGGTATCCCGCTTCGAGGTTGTTCGAAGAGCGATGATCGCGATCGTCATCAGCGAAAAAGGCGGCGCCGAGCGGCGTGATGTCTTCGATCACGATGAGATCACGGTCGGGCGCGTCAAGGGCAATGACGTGCTCTTGCCGAAAGGCAACGTGTCGAAGCAGCACGCCCGCGTGATCGTGCGCGACGGCCGCTACATCGTGAGCGACCTGAAGAGCACGAACGGAACCTACGTCAATCATCGCCGCATCACGCACGCGACCTTGGTCCGCGAAGGCGACCGGATTTACATCGGAGACTTCATTCTCCGAATCGACAACAGCGTCACTGGCGAAACGACGCCCGAGGAGTCACCGACCTCGAGCCGCGCCGATCGGGTCGCCAAAGAGCCGACCACGGCAGACCTCGGCGCGTCGCTGCTGGACCCCGCAACGATGTCGACGTCGCCCTCGCGCTCATCGGCAATCTCCGCGACTCCCGGCGCCAGCGAGCCGAATGCCCTCCCCGGAATCGCGCAACCCTTCGACGGAGACGTCAGTCATTTCCCTCTTGAAAACGATCCCGATGGGGATGACCCTTCGACGCCATTCGCGGTGCCCGAACCGGCCCGCCTTAGGCGCGACGCCGTAGCCACCCCACGCGCACCGAGCGCACCAAGCATACCGTCGTCGAGTACGACAGGCTCCTTTGCCGCCCTCTCGCATCCCGTCTCGTCCGATCCCACCCCCTCGGCACGCACAAGCCAACTCGCCATCGACGAGGCGACCCGTTTGGCAAACCGCGACGTCGTGGCGGGGCTCGTCAAACACGTCGAAGACGCGCTCGGAACGGAAGACCTCGATCGACTCCCTCGCCCGACCGACGAGGCTGTCGAGCGCGCCTTGGCGGAGCTTGCCGGTGCCGCCAAGCTCCTCTCAATTGGGGACGGTGCTGGCCTGGCAGCGCTGACGGAAGCCGCGCGACGCGAGCTCCTTGGCCTTGGCCCCCTCGACGCGCTCGTGGACGACGAAAACATCAGCCGAATTCGCGTGGCGCAGCGCGGCGTCAACGTCCAGCGCCGTGGGCAGCCCAGCCCACACGAGGGCTTCGACTACGGCAGCGAGCGCAGCGTCGTGCGTACGATTCGGCGGCTCTGCGCGGACGCCGGAAAGCCCATTGCCGACGGCGAGTCGGTGGTCGAGCGCGACCTCTCCGGTGGGCGGAAGCTCTCGGCGCTCCTGGCCCCGGCGGCGCTCGATGGAGCCGTACTTCAAATCCGGCGCACGCGAAGCGAACCCGTCACTCTCAACGCGCTCGTCCGGGGTGGAGCCGTGTCCCGCGGGATGGCGATGCTGCTCTCGCAGAGCATGGCCGTTCGTGCAAATATGCTGGTTGTGGGCCCGCCGGACCACGGCGTCGACGAAGTCCTGAGCGCACTTTGTTCGTGCACGTCGCGCAGCCAGAACGTGCTTGCGATTGGCGAAGACGATTTCGGTGGGCGTGCGGTGCGACTCGGTTCGCGCGTCGATGACGGCAAATTGACGGAGCTTGTGCGGGCGGCAGCGCGCATGGCGCCCGACTACCTGATGAGCCGTCCGCTCGTCGGTGAGCCGCTCGCGGCCCTGTTCGACACGATCTCGGAGGGACAGGCGGGGGTGGTTCTCGCGAACCCGGCGGCGACGTTGCGCCAGGCAATCGAGCGACTCGCGGCGGAGGTGGCCGGGGCGCGAGCGATCGGCGTTGCAACGGCGCGCGACTCGATCTGCAACGCGTTCGACCTCGCCATCGAAGTCAGCCGGCTCAAGGACGGACGGCTGCGCGTCATCCGTATCGCCGAGCTCAAAGGGGCCGCCCCCCGCGATGTTTTTGCGTTCACCTACCACCGCACTGCAGCCGGCGGCTCGATCGAGGGCAGCTTCGCCGCGTCGGGGGTCATTCCCCGCATCGTCGAAGATCTGGCCGCCCGCGGCGTGCCCCTCGACACCGCCATTTTCCGACGCCACCCTAGTGGCTGACCGAACCCCTCTAACTGAACCCCCGCGCGCTTGATTGATTGGCGACAGGGGCCCCACCACCACGCAACGTCATGGCCATCCGCACCATCCTCCATTACCCGGACCCGCGTCTTCGCGAAAAGGCACTCCCCGTCGAAGCCGTCGACGCCCGGATCCTCTCACTTATCAACGATATGGCGGAGACGATGTACGCGGCTCCCGGCGTCGGCCTCGCGGCGACTCAAATCGGCGAGACTGTGGCGTTGTTCATCATCGATATCGCCGACGATGACGAGCCGAGCGACCTGCGCGTGTTCATCAACCCCGACATCGTGTCGAAGACAGGCAAGCTGTGCTTCCGCGAAGGGTGCCTCTCGTTCCCAGGTATCACCGAGGACGTTGAGCGCGCGGCGCAGGTCACCGTGCGTGCGCTCGATCGAGACGGCAACCCGTTCGAGCTTACCGCCGACGGCCTGCTCGCTGTCGCGATTCAACACGAGAACGACCACCTCTTGGGCAAGCTGATGATCGACCATTTGGGGCTTATCAAGCGCCGCATCGTCCATCGCCAAATGAGCAAGCGCGACGCCGACTAGCGCGCCCACACGGATCCCCGGGCCGCGGTGCCGTCAGTCGTCTTTTTCGGGGAAGCGGATACGTCCGTGGACGTAAGCGTCTTGCCCGCAGACTTCCCAGCGAGGTTGGACGATCGACGGCGCCTCGCCCGGTGTGTCCGGACCTGCCCAATCGACGGCCCCCGGGCGGCCGCGCGGACCGAGAAGTTTCGGTGCGACGAACGCGTGAAGCTCATCGGCTAGTCGCGCGGCGAGCAAGCTACCCGCAAGCTCCGCGCCTCCTTCGAACAAGACCGAAACGACACCCATCGAGCCCAGTTCGAGCAATGCCGCTCCCACATCGACGCGACCCTCGGCCGTCATCGGCAGACGCAAGACTTCGCAGCCCGCCGCCCTCAACGCACGCTCTTCTTCCTCGGGCGCGAGCGTGCCGCAACAAACCCACGTCGGGACGGACCGCGCGGTCTCAACGACACGAGCGGTAAGAGGCAACCGTAAGCGGGTATCAAAGACGATTCGCGCCGGAGGCTTCGCCGAACCGAGCAACGCGGCGTCGCGCACGGTGAGACGCGGATCATCGGCCAGCGCCGTCCCGATACCGACCGCCACCGCGTCGTGTTGTGCCCGAAGTTGCTGCACCTTGGCGCGCGCTTCGGGGCCGGTGACCCACTTGCTGAGCCCCGTACGCGTCGCGATTCGCCCGTCGAGTGAGAGGGCGAGCTTCAACGAAACGTGCGGAACATTGCTCGTGATGTACTTACTCCAGGGAGTCACGACCGAGCGCGCCTCCACCCCGAGGACCCCGACTTCGACCTCGATCCCGGCGTCTTGAAGCCGCTTCGCGCCACCGCCCGTCACATGCGGATTGGGATCGATGCACCCGATCACCACGCGCTTCACGCCGGATTTGAGGACCGCATCAACGCACGGCGGCGTCTTGCCGTCGTGGTTGCACGGCTCCAATGTCACGTAGAGCGTACCACCACGAGCGAGCACGCCCGCCTGCGCGAGGGCCGCGACTTCGGCGTGCTCCGAACCCGCTTGCACATGCAGCGCCTCGGAGACAACGACCCCATCGTGATCGAGGACCACAGCGCCGACGGGCGGATTCGGCGAAGGACGGGCACTGCGCGCAAGCTCGATGGCTCGACGCATGCGTTTGATATCGACGTCTTTGTCAGCGGCCATACAGAATGCCCTTCAAGAAAACGTCACAGTTCGACTCGTGAGAGGAGCAAGGAGGCGTTGGTACCGCCGAATCCGAACGAGTTCGACAGCGCGTGTCGGAGGTGGCGTTCGCGTGCCTCCTTCGGAACGAAGTCGAGCGGACACTCAGGGTCTTGGTCGTCGAGGTTGAGCGTCGGTGGGACCTGTCCACGGTGGAGAGCGAGCGCGGAAACAGCGGCTTCGACGGCCCCGGCTCCGCCAAGCAAGTGACCCATCGCGCTCTTTGTCGAGCTTACCCAGAGCTTGTCGGTGCTCGCAACACCACCCGGAGCGTGAGCGTGCTCCCCGAAGACCTGGAGGATGGCTCGCGCCTCTTGAACATCACCCTGGGGCGTCGATGTACCGTGGGCGTTGACGTAGTCTACGGAGCTTGGGGCAACCCCGGCCATCTCGAGCGCCTGGCGCATCGCGGAGATTGCCCCGCGACCATCCGGCGCAGGCTGGGTGATGTGGTGGCCATCGCACGAGGCACCGTAACCCGTGATCTCGGCATAGATGCGTGCACCGCGAGCTTGCGCGTGCTCGAGGGATTCGAGGAGGAGCGTTGCGGCCCCCTCCGCGCAGACGAAACCGTCACGGCCGCGGTCCCAAGGACGGCTCGCCTGTTGCGGCGCGTCGTTGCGTTTGCTCAGCGCGAACATCGCGGCGAAGCCACCAATTCCGAGGCCGGAGATCGCAGCCTCCGCGCCGCCGGCGATCATGACGGGCGAGCGTCCGAGGCGAATCCAGTCGGCCGCGTCACCGATGGCGTGAGCGCTCGAGGCGCACGCGCTCGTGGTGCAGTAACTCGGCCCCCGGAATCCGTATTCGATCGCGATCTGACCAGCCGCGAGGTTCGCGATGACCTGCGGGATGAAGTACGGGCTTATCTTCCCGGGACCGCGTTCGTGGAGGGTCACCGAGTATTGGTAGAGATACTCGAGGCCGCCCAGGCCAACCCCGAGGTACGTGCCGCACTTCTCTCGAACAGCGTCCGTCAACTCGAGCCCGGAGTCCGCAAGGCACTCCTTCGTTGCGACGAGCGACAGCTGCGAGAAGCGAGCGGTCTCCTTGATTTGCTTCTTCGTGAGGTGCGCCTTCGGGTCGAAGCCTCGGCACTCCCCGGCGATACGCACGGGGAAGGTGGCTGCATCGAACAGCGATATCGGCCCGACCGCGCTCTTGCCGGCAAGCAACGACGCAAAGGTCTCCTCGGCGGTGGGCCCGCTTGGAGTGACCATCCCGATACCCGTGACGACGACGCGATGCATCCGCCTCAGTATTCCACCTCAAGCGCCAGATTGAACCTGGCGCTCAAGATCATTTCTTGTGAGCCGTGATGTAGTCGACCGCGTCCTGCACGGTGCGAATTTTCTCGGTATCTTCGTCGGGGATCTCGATCTCGAAGGCGTCTTCGAAAGCGAGAACCAATTCGACAAGTCCGAGCGAGTCCGCTCCGAGATCGTCGATGAATGCCGACTCCGACTTGATGTCAGCCTCGTCAACGTCGAGTTGCTCGGTGATGATGCGCTTGACCTCGGCTGCGATGTCTTTTTCCACCATGTCGTTCCTCCCTAAAGGCGTCGCGACAGATACCCGATCGCCGTCGCCGCTGCACCCCAAATGCGGGGTCAGACGTACATGCCTCCGTTGACGCGCAAGGTCTGGCCCGTCACGTACGCGGCCTCCTCCGACGCGAGGTAGACGGCAGCCGCCGCGATCTCCGCGGCAGCGCCGATACGCCCGAGCGGAATCGCACGGCAGAGTTCGGTGCGCGCGGCTTCCGGCAGCGCGTTCGTCATGTCGGTCTCGATGAAGCCGGGCGCGATGGCGTTCACCGTGATGCTGCGGCTCGCGTACTCCCGCGCGAGAGATTTGGTGATGCCGAGAAGCGCCGCTTTGGAGGCCGCGTAAACGGTTTGGCCCGCATTCCCCATTTCGGCGACGACACTCGATACGAAAATGATCCGGCCGCCTTTGCTGCGCATCATCGATTTCACGGCCGCTTTGGCGCAGCCGAGCGCACCCTTCACGTTGACCGCGAGGGTCTGGTCGATGTCGGCCTCTTTCAAACGGAGGAGCAACCCGTCCTGGGCGATGCCCGCATTGGCGACCAAGATATCGAGCTTGCCGAGGCGTTTCGCTACCGCGGACACGTGCTCTTCGGCTACGCCCATGTTGCTGACGTCGAACCCAGCGATTTCCGCAGTTCCACCCGCCGCCTCAATCGCCGAGACCACGGCTCGTGCGTTGTCCTCGCCGCGGACGTAGTTCACGACGACGTGAGCCCCTTGCGCCGCGAGCGCCTCGCAAATCGCACGGCCGATCCCCCGAGAGCCGCCCGTCACGAGCGCCGTTTTTCCTTTCAAGTCGAACATCACGCTGCACCTCCCGCGAGCAATTGCATCACGTCACTTATCCCCGTCGCGTCCGAAACGTTGAGCACACGAAGGTTTTTGTCGATGCGCTTGACGAGCCCCGCGAGCACCTTTCCCGGCCCAATCTCGAGCAGGTGCGTGACCCCGCGCGAGCGCATGGCTTCCACCGTGCGCACCCACTGCACCGGGCTATCGACTTGGCGGACGAGGGCATCGACGATCGCGATTGGGTCCGACTTTGGGGCCGCATCCACGTTGGCGAACACGTCGAACGTAGGAGCGTCGACCCGACCGCGACCAAGCGCCAACGCGACGTGTCGGCACGCCGGCGCCATGAGCGCGCAATGAAACGGCGCGCTGACATTCAACGGAATAAGCTTACCACCGTGAGCTTTGACGAGCTGCCCCGCCCGCTCCACGGCGGCCGCGTCACCGGCGATGACGGTCTGTCCCGGCGCGTTGAAATTCGCCGGGCTCACGACGCCACCAGCGCCCCGAGCCTCCGCGCACATCGCCTCGAGTGCGTCGTGTTCGACCCCGAGCACAGCAGCCATCGCTCCGAGGCCAGGCGCAACCGCATCCTGCATCGCGAGCCCTCGTGCCCGACACACGCGAACCGCATCCTCGAGGCTAAGCGAGCCGGCCGCACAGAGCGCGGAGTATTCACCGAGCGAGTGACCGGCCGCACACTCCGGAACCGGAAACTCGGCGATTCGCTCACGCAACGCAGCGAGGACGGCCATGCTCGTCGTCAGGATCGCGGGCTGCGTGTTGGCCGTCAGCGTCAGGGTCGCAATCGGGCCCTCGAAACACAGCGTCGAGAGCTTCTCGCCGAGAGCCTCGTCCGCCCGCTCGAACACCGCCCGCGCAGCCGCCGACTCGGCCGCGAGCGCCTTGCCCATCCCCACAACCTGAGAACCTTGCCCAGGAAAAACCCACGCGATACGCATCGTTCAGCCTCCGAAGGGTCGGGACCCTACCACGACGCGAAGACCATTTCTCTCGGAGTCCAAGGGGCGCGAAAACTTGCGGGAGGACGCGCTCTACCGTCGCCCGCGCGCAGAGGCCGTTTTCATGTGCCACGCGCCGGTGTACGACCGCCGCGAAACCGCGAAACCGCGCCCACTTCGAATCGCCATGAACATCGACGCTCCAGCACCCGCACGCGGCAGCTACGCCGCCGGCTTCGAATCGGTAGCGCGCACCTTCGCCGAGCAACTCGAGAGCGGCCAAGAGGTCGGCGCGGCGCTCAGCGTCTATCACCGTGGGCGCCAGGTAGTCTCTCTCTTCGGTGGCCTCGCCGATGTCCGTGAGCGACGTGCCTGGCAACGCGACACGCGCATCTGCGTCTTCTCGGTGACCAAGGGTTTTGCGGCGATCGGCATGCACTTGCTCGCGGCGCGGGGTCGGTTCGACTGGGACGAACCGGTCGCAACGTACTGGCCGAAGTTTGCCGCGGGTGGCAAGGAGGCGATCACGGTCCGTGCGTTACTCAACCACCGAGCCGGACTCCCGTACCTCGAGACGCCGGTGTCGCTCGCGGAGTGCCTGGTCGCGCGGTCACCCAAGCTCATCGCCGCACTCGAAGCGCAAGTGCCCATCTGGGCCCCCGGCACGCGGCAGGCGTATCACGCCGTCACCTACGGGATGTACGTAAGCGAGCTTTTCGCGCGGCTCGCCGGTGAGCCGCTGGGAGTGTTCTTACAGCGCGAATGGTTTGACGTCGTCGGTTCGGACGCTCGCCTCGGAACCCCCGCGGAGGAGGATCCGAGACACGCCACGCTCTATCCACCGAGCCTCGGCGAACGCGTCATTCAAGTGCTCGGTCTTGCGGCGGCCACGCCAGGGGCGCCGGAGGTCACTGTTGCCCGCTCCCTATTTTCTCGTGACTCAGTGCCGCGGCGCGCGTTCTCGAATCCGGCTCCCGGACTACGCGGACCACTCGCCTACAACGACGTCGCCGTTCGCCGCGCCGAGCTCGCATGGGGCTCCGCCACCGCGAGCGCCGATGGAGTCGCGCGTGCGTACCTGCCTTTCGCCGGAGGTGGTCGTTACGAAGACCAGGCGCTGTTCGCACCCGAGACGCTCGCCCCACTCCACGTGCGGCAGAGCTGGTCGACGTGTGACGAAACGCTGAAAAAACCCCTCGGCTGGTCCCAAGGCTTTCTCAAGGAGGAGCGCCACCAATTCTGCCCTAACACCGAGTCCTTCGGTCATGCCGGGATGGGCGGCGCGCTCGGCTGGTGCGACCCGATCGCCGGCGTGACCATAGGCTACGTGGTCAACCGCATGGATGCGCGCGTGCGCTCGCCTCGCTGCCTTGCGCTGTGTCGCGCCCTCTACGAGAGTCCGCCGCTCCGGGGGTAGTGCACCGTTTCCATCGAAGCGATTGACAACTCGACGTCCCCGAGTTGGCGAGGACATCGAGTTGCCCATCGATTTGCCATGTTATTGACTCGGGCACGGCTGTTTACTTACTCCTCGATTCGAATGAATCGAGGGGGGTAGTGCACCGTTTCCATCGAAGCGATTGGCAGGCTCGCCCTGCGGGTCCGCCGGACCGGTAAACGAGCGCACGTATGTCGATTGCGTCGGCGAAGCGAAGGCGCGTAACGTGTGGATATGGGTCTGACTCACGGTCGATTCAAGCGGGCATCAGGGCGCGCGCGGCGCGGGACTTCGGGCATCGTTGGGGGCGCTCTCCTCCTCGCCGCAACCCTTGGCGGATGCCTCGGTGCAATCGGCGGATTGTCCACGGACGGCGGCGGGACGACCAAGCCGGCGAACAAGGTTCCGTTCAAGCCCCAACCCGCGACGATTCATCGCCTGACCTCGCACCAGTTGCAGAACAGTTGGAGCGCGCTCTTCGGCACCGAGCTCGTCATTCCGATCGCAAGCAGCCTCCCCTCGGACGACCAGGCGTACGGGTTTCGCTCGATTTCCGCTGCCATGCGCACGATCTCTCCGCTCGAGGCGGAACAGTACGAACAGGCAACGTACGCCGTCATCGACCAAGTCTGGGCCAAAGACGGATGGCGCGACGCGACACTCGGCTGCGCTCCAACGACGCTCGACGACCCGTGCATTCGCGTCTACTTCGCGAAGTTCGGCCGCAGAGCGTGGCGCCGTCCGCTCGTGGCAGAAGAAGTCGATGAGCTGGTGGCGTTGTCCAAGAAAGTCGATGCCTTCACGAGCTCGACCCCGGAGGCGTTGAAGTTCGCTACGGCCTCCCTCCTTCAGTCGCCGAATTTCCTCTTTCGCATCGAGCAAGGCCTGCCCGTTGGCCCCGAGGATCCCGAGCACGAAGGCCTCTTCAAGCTCACGGGTTTGGAGATGGCCACGCGCACCTCGTACCTGCTGCTCGACTCCCCGCCGAGCGAAGGGATGCTCGATGCGGCAGAACAGGGACTCTTCGACAATCCCGAGCTCGTGCGCGCCGCGCTCGCCTACACGCTCGACCAGCCTGAGGCCCGCGGCCCGCTCGTGCGGTTCTTCCGCGACTTCATGAACATTGGTCGCCTCGACGAACTCGACAAGAACATCGAGCTTTTTCCCGCATTTTCGCAAACATTGGGCCCTGCGATGCGCACCGAAATCGAGAAACTCTTCGAGGCCAAGGTGTTCGACGAGCGTGGTGACTTTCGGTCACTCTTCACGACGCGCACGACCTTCGTGAACGACGAGCTCGCGAAAGTTTACGGCATCGACGGCATCACCGGCCCGGAGTTCGTGGCCGTCACGTTGCCCAACGACGGCAAGCGCTCGGGCCTGCTTACGACCCCGGGCTTCCTCGCGATGAACGCGCATAAAACAGCGACGTCGCCGACTCACCGAGGGCGCTTCGTGCGAATGAACCTCCTCTGCCAGGACGTCCCGCCGCCCCCGATGGGCGTGAGCACCGCGTTGCCGGAGCCAACGCCAAGCGAGCCTAAGACGCTCCGCGAACGACTTGAGGCGCACCGCGAAGACGAGCTGTGCCGATCCTGCCATCAGCTCATGGACCCTATCGGTTTCGGCTTGGAGCACTTCGACGCGCTCGGCCAGTGGCGCGACCTGGAGGCAGGCCTCGCCATCGACGCGGTCAGCGACATCGATGGACGCCCCTTCGATGGCGCGGTCGAGCTCTCCGCCCTCGTCGCCGAATTACCCGAAGTCGGGGTCTGCATCGCGCGGCGTTTCTATCAGCACGCGACCGCACGCCTCGACACCAAAGGCGATCGGCCAGCGGTCGATTCACTCGTCATGAGCTTCGTCGAGAGCGATTTCGATTTTAGAGCGCTCGTCATCGACATGGTCATAAACGATGGCTTTCGCTACGTCAGCGCACCGAAGGAGACCCCATGAATCGGCACGGATTCTTTCGACGAGCACTCGACCGTCGCGCGATGTTACGGGGCCTTTTCGGCGGCGCGCTCGTCAGCGTCGGCGTGCCGATCCTCGAGTCCATGTTGAACGATCACGGCAACGCCTATGCCGATGGAGAGCCGCTGCCGACACGCTTCGGACTTTGGTTTTTTGGCAACGGCGTTCGGCTCAACTCATGGTTGCCGGTCAACCAAGGGGCCGACTGGCAACCGCCAGCGGGTGGCGAGCTCGTGCCGCTCGTGCCGCACAAGGACTACGTGAGCGTGGTCTCGGGTCTCAACGTCAAGACCCCGCGGCACCCTCACCATTCGGGGATCTCGGCGGTGTGCAGCGGCGGCCCGCATCTCAAGGTGGACAACGTGCGCGACACCATCGTCTCGACGTTCAAGTACAAGTCGGTCGATCAGGTGGCGGCCGATCACTTCCAAGCGACGACGCCTTCGCCCTACCGCTCGCTCGAGGCCGCAGTCACGCGCTTCCGTGGGACCGATGAAGGCACGTCGTTTCAGTATCTGAGCCACAACGGAAGCCTGAACGGGGAGACGAACGTCAATCCGTCCGAAGAGTCCCCGCAGGCCTTTTTCAATCGGCTGTTCAACATGGGGACGGCCGCGCCGCTCGTGTTGAAGGCCCGCGCGAGCGTGCTCGATTCCGTTGCGAACCAGATAACAGCGCTCGAAAAACGACTCGGTGCCCGCGACAAGGAGCGGCTCGATCAACACTTTTCGAGCGTTCGCGAGCTGGAAAAGCGGCTGAGTGCACCGTTCGCCGAGTGCTCGAAACCGACCGCGCCCGGCGACTACCCCGACTTGAACGGCGACGAGCAAATGACCCAGAAAAACCAGGTCATGAGCGATTTGATGGCGGTCGCACTCGCCTGTCGACTCACCCAGAGTTTTTCGATCATGTTCTCGACCTGCGGCTCTGGGGTCGTCATGTGGCCCGCCGGCTCGAAGGACGGCCAGCACTACATGAACCACACCGAGCCCTCGCCGTGGACGAAGCAACACAGCTCGGTCACCTTCACGATGGAGCAGCTCGGCTATTTCCTCGGCAAGCTGAAAGCGACGCCGGATGGCGCGGGCAATCTCCTCGACCAGAGTTCAATTCTCGTGTGCACCGAGCACGCCGAAGGGTGGACGCACTCACAAGACGACATGCCGATGCTGCTCTGCGGCAAAGGCGGCGGTCGCCTCAAAGGCAACGTTCACTTCCGCGGCAGCGGCGGGAACTGCTCACGGGCGCTCCTCACTGCCCTCCGCGGCGCAGGCTTGCCACTGTCGGAGTTCGGTTACGAGGCCGGCAAGACGACACTCCCGATTGCCGAGCTCGAGAACGCCTGACGAAGCGGGCGGCCATCGCCCTTGGGCTAGACGCCGGCGCCCTTGGGCTAGACGCCGGTTATTTGGCCTTGAGGCCGGTTTCGCGCGACAACGGTGGCGCTAAGCCATGCCTGAATCGCCCGAGTCTAGAGGTCCGCTGGCTTCATCGCGCGGTCGAGCCTTCGCGGAAAGCGGCGGAGACAATGCCGCGTCGGTGCGCGTCGATGCCACGATCCCCGAGCGGGTCGAGCCGCAGACGATTCCGTTCGCCAAGGTGAAAGCGAAGCCCGAGCTCGTCGGGCACACGGAGGACGGCGAGCCGCTCCTCAAGCTCGCGCAAGGCGACCGAAAAGCGGCGACGCGTCGTGACATCGACCGGCGAGCGATCGAAGCGGCCATCGCCAGCGCGAAACGCGTTACGCCGCCCGCGCCCCACGACGCGGGAGGCAGCGTCGCCGAAGTCGCCGAGCCGGTGATCGCGAAGCCGGCCGCATGGCCGTGGCTCGCCGGGGCGCTCGTGCCGGTGGCCGTCGTCGGGGCCGTGGTCGCGTTACGGCAAGCGCCGCGCATCGGTACCCCTTCGGAGAACGCGCAGCGGGCACTCTCCGGCGCAGACGCGAGCCCGATCCATGCGGCATCCCCGGGACGCAACGAGAGCTTCGAGTCCGTTGTGCCCCCCATCGACCCAGTTGAGCCGCCTGCCCCGGAGACCGCGCCAACGAGCAGCGCGTCGGCCCAATCTTCGGACCTGAACGGCACGCCCGAAGCGAGCGCGCAGCCGCGAGCAGGCAGCAAGCGCGAGGCCGTAACGCCATCGCAAGCGGGGGGCACGCCGTCGCCGCAAGCCACGACGCCTCGCGGCTCGAACTGCACCGATGCGCCGCGACGAGACACCACGACGACGTCACCGGCGCGCAAGCCCGCGCCGAATTCAATATTGCTACATGTCAAAAAATAGCTTTCGCGGTAGCGCGGCCGGCGCACTCCTCTTCGGGACCCTCGTGGCATCTCCCGCTGTGGCTGACGGCACGCCAACGGAGACGGGTTCCGAGACCGCGAAGCGCGCCGACAAGCTCGCTGGCGAAGCCGCACAAGCCGTCGAGCGAGGCGACCTCGAGCGTTCACGAACGTTGTTTCACGAATCGATGCTCTTGAAGTCGAGCTACGACACCATGGGCAACCTCGGGGCGGTCGAGCTCGCGCTCAAGCGTTACCGCGACTGCGCCGAGCACCTCGCCGCCAGCCTGCGCGACTATCCCCCGACGGCGAGCGAAGCCTCGAAGAATGCAACGCTCGAGAAGCTCGGCGAGTGCCGAAGCCACGTAGCTTCGCTGAAGCTCGACATTCACCCGGTCGGCACGCAAATCACCGTCGATGGCGCGGCTGCGGGCAGCTCGCCGCTGCGCGATGCGCTGTTCGTCGAACCAGGCCCACACGTCGTGCGCTTCACGCACGCTGGACATCAACCCGCGGAGCAGACACTGGAGGCGAAAGCCGGTACCGAGCGTGACCTCCGAGTGACCCTCGCTCCGGTCGTCGAAGCGGCGCGAGCGCCGATTTGGCCCATCGTCGTTGGGAGCCTCGGCACCGCCGCGCTCGTCGGTGTGGGCATCGGCGTGCACTTCGCAGCCGTCACCGCCGAGAAAGAGGGCGACGCGCTAGCAGAGGACCTCAGAGCGGCGAAGAAAGTCTGCCCGGCCGACTGCGGCGCGCTGATCGAGCAATACGACTCTGCATCGGCAATCCGCAACGCGGCGACGGGGCTCTTCATCGGTTCGGGCGTCGCCCTCGCCGGCACGGCCGCCTACTACTTTATCTTTCGCCCGACGCGCGCACGCCAGCAGACGGCCTGGCTCCCGCTCTTTGATGGGCAAAACGTCGGGCTGCTAATGCGGTCCGAGTTCTGACGCACGGATCGTAAGGCGCGCAAGCTTCGGGAAATCGACATGAAGGCAAAAGACGACATGGTGGTGCGGCTCTTGACGGCTCTCGTGGTGGTCGGGGGCGCGACGAGCGCGGGACTCGCGGGTTGCACCGATCTCGCGGCGCCGTGTCGCGAGGGAAATTGCATCGGCTCCGATGCGTCGGTGAGCAGCGTAGCGGGCGACGTTGGAGTTGGCGGCGCGGGCGGCGCGATGAGTACGGCGAGCGGAGGCGCAGGCGGCGCCGGTGGAGCGGGTGGCGCTGTGCCCGAGTCCTGCGACCCGAGCCTTGCTGCGAATGCCGTGGCTGACGCGTGCGGCCTCTTCGTGTCGAGCTCGCTCGGGGTCGATACGTCGCAAGGTGACGGCACGAAGAGTCGCCCGTACGCGACCATCGCGAGAGCGCTCGTCGCGCTATCGCCTGCAACGGGCAACGCCATCTATTTGTGTGGCGAGACCTTCGACGCGAGCGTCACGTTGCCTGCGGGCGTTCAGCTCTACGGCGCGCTCGACTGCAAAAACGGCTGGAGCTACAAAAGCGCGACAAAAAGCAGGATCGCGGGCACGGCGAACACGGTTGCACTCCGCATCGCCGGGGCCAACACCTCGAGCGTACGTGACCTCATCGTGGTCGCCGCCGACACGGCGAGTCCGAGCGCGAGCAGCATCGCGATGCTCGTCGAGGGCGCAACCGTCGACCTCGAGCGGGTCGAGCTCGTCGCGGGCCTCGCGGGCGCCGGGCCTAAGGGAACCACACCGGGCGGCACGGGCTTGAACGGAACGAAGGGCGTGGCCGGCAAGTCGGGTTGCACAACTTCGTCGGCCGTTTTCCCGGACGCCGAGCCGCAGATCACGTGCGGCGACGGGACGTCGTCCGAAGGCGGCACGGGTGGCATGGGCGCGGTCAGCACCGCGGGTAACGGGCTCGAGGGGGGCGCGACGCCCAGCGTTGGTTCCTCGAACGGAGGCACCGGGCAGCCAGCGAGCAACGCGCAGTGCACCGCGGGGACGAACGGGGCGACGGGGACGAACGGCCTGCCCGGCGACGGTGCCGGCGGTGTCGGCGTGCTCGATTCGGACAAGGGCTACATCGGCCTTGGGGGAGCCAGCGGCAAGAGTGCTGGGAAACCCGGCCAAGGTGGAGGTGGAGGCGGAGGCGCGAGCGGCAAGCAAGCGTGCCAGGTCACCACGAACGCGGGACCGGCCGGCGCGAGCGGCGGCACCGGCGGATGCGGCGGCAGCATTGGCGCCGGCGGAGCTCCCGGTGGAAGCTCGATCGCGCTCGTTAGCCTCGCGGCAACGGTCTCGCTGAAAGACAGCAAACTTACAGCAAAAAACGCGGGCGCGGGCGGCGCGGGTGGCGACGGACAGCCCGGAGGCCTCGGCCTCGGCGGCGGCTACGGGAGCCCCGGCTTTGCGAACGGCAGCTGCAACGGGGGCAAAGGCGGCGATGGCGGTAAGGGTGGCTCCGGAGGAGGCGGAACCGGAGGACACTCGCTCGGCGTCGCGTTCACGGGGACCTCGCCGACCCTCGATCCCATCACCGTGCTCGTGACGCCAGGAAAAGCCGGAGTCGGTGGCGCGGGCGGCACGGGCGGACTCGATAACGTCGGCGGAGTCGGCGCGAGTGGCCTCACCGCGACAGCGCAATCCTTCGATCCGAACTGAGCGCGCCTCCGCGGAGCTCGACTCTGCATTGCCGCACCGGCTCCACGGTGGCAGACGCAAAGACGGTGAAGATCCGCGCGAGCCTTGCGATCGCCTCGACCAAGGGGCAGCCCGGCCGGCCGCGCGGTAAGCTCACTCAGTTGCAGAAGGTGACGCGCCTTCAGCAGCTCCTCGTGCAGTACCCAAAAGGGATCACGATCGACGAGATTGCAGGTCATTTGCAGGTCGACCCGCGTTCCGCGAGGCGCTACGTGAAAGCGCTGCGGAGCGAACTGCGGACGGACCTCGAACCCGTCACCGATGGGGACGGCGCCAAACGCTGGCGGATCCCGGATGTCGACGTCCCGCGTCGCGTCGCGATGCGGCGCACCCAAGCGTACGCGCTGCTGGCGGCCCGCCCGCTCTTCGCGGGCATGCGCGGCTCGACAGTGTACGAAGAGATCGCCCTCGCCTCGGAGAGCTTGCTCGGCATCGCTCGCCGACCAGGGCGCGGACCGAACGGCGGGCTCCGCGGCGCCGACCTCGAGCAGCGATTCCGCTACGTCTCGTTCGCGCCGAAGGACTACTCCGAGCGAGGCGAAGACCTCGACAACCTGTTCCAGGCCGTCGCCGACCTGCGCCCCATCGCGTTCCTCTACCCATCCGCGTCAGCCGCATTCGAGCGCGTGACCGTGCAGCCGTACGCCCTCCTGCTTTACAAAGAATCGATCTACGCCCTCGGCCTCGACGTTGCGCTCCAACGCGTGCGCACCTTCGAACTCGATTTTGTCCGTGACTCGCGCCTGCTCGCAGATGAACCCTTCGAGCTTCCCCCCGACTTCTCGGTCGACGATTACGCGCAAGGGCAATTCGGATTGTGGCGTCTCGACGGCGTTCCCGTCGCGGCAGTCATCGACTTCGACCCAACCATCGCAGGCCAAATCAGCGCGCGGCGTTTTCATCCTTCGCAGCGAACCGAGGCCCTCGCGAGCGGCGGCGTGCGCGTCCACCTAGCGGTCGGCGACTCGAGCGAGCTCGCTTCGTGGGTGGTCGGATTCGGGCCGCTCGCCGTCGTCCGTGAGCCCGAGGCGCTACGCGTTCAGGTCGCAGAGACCTTTGCCGCCGCGCTCGCACGCTACCAGCCGGTCAATCCGCAAGCGAAGCCGTAGTGACGTCCTTCACGCTGCGGTAGCGGTGGTAAAAATGCAGGACCTTCGTCACGTAGACTTGGGTCTCTTGGTACGGCGGGATCCCTCCGTGCCGCGCCACGGCCCCTTCGCCTGCGTTGTAGGCTGCGATCGTGAGCTGGAGGTCGCCGTTGAACGTGTTGGCGAGGATCCGCAAGTAGCGCGTTCCGGCGAGGATATTGAGTCGCGGATCGAATGAGTCACGCACCTGCATGCGCAACGCGGTCTCCGGCATAAGCTGCATCAGCCCCTGCGCACCCGCCGACGAGACCGCTCGCGGATCGTAGTCGCTCTCGACCTTGATCACCGCGCGCACGAGCTCTCGCGGCAGCTGGTAGAGCGTGGCAGCTTCGTTGATCGCGTGTTCGAACCGAGTGAAGCGCTCGAGCGATTTGTCACTCGGCGCAACGGGAGTCACGCCGGGACGGACCTTGTTCTTGTTCGGCTGAGAGCGGACGTAGAGCGTCGAGCCCGCAACGCGCTGGTTGCTGAAATGCAACACACCTTGCGCGTCGGTGTAGACGTAGATGTCCCCTCGCGCCATCGCCGACAACCCAAGCGTCACCGCGAAGGCGCACAGCGAAGCCCACGCGAGTCGCTGTCGTCGGGTTACCGATTCGTCCACCACGGGTCCATCGTAGGTCCTCCGGCACCTCGCCGCCAACTCGCGATACGAAGTCACCGAGAAGAAGGACAACGCCGCGTCCGTGCCGCCATCGACGCGAGGCTCGACGTTCAGCACCGCCCGAGTGAGCGCAGGGTCAGCGCGGCCAGAACTGCGTTGGGAGCCCGGCGCCATTCGCTAGCGCGAGGCCGTCCATCAAGAGCGCGACGGTGACGTGAACGAAAAACCCAGAGTAGATGCTGCGCGTTCGCATCGCGAGCGAACCGAGAGCAATGCCTGCAAGGAAGGCCCCGGAGGACTCAAGGTACGGCTTTCCGTAGTGAATCATCACGTAGGGCAGACACATCGCGAAGACGGCACCGCTCCCAAAGCTCCGCCGTAGCGGCGCGAGCATGAAGCCGCGAAAGAACACCTCGAGGGCGAAAAACTGCGCCACATACATCGCCTCCCAGACCAGCAAGTCGAACCACGAGCGCGAGCAGGCTTTGTAAAACGGGTAGTACGACGCAAAGTCGGGGGAACGCGCCGCGAGCGCGACGCACGGCAAGACGACGGCCAAACACACGCCGTAAATCCACGCGTGCGATAGAAGGCCGCGGGTGCGCAAGCCCATGTCGAGGAGGCTGTCCTTTGGGAAGAGCACCTTCCACGCGAGCATCGGCACCAGCGTGTAGCCGACGACGCGGCAGCCCGCCCACCACGCGTAGCCGTAAAGTTCACCGTAAAAACGGGTGTCGACCCACGTTGGCAGGTGCGCGCGGCGTCTCGCCTGCTCGAGCTCCGCTAGGTACGGTCTAAAGTACGTGCCAAAAAAACGACTCCCGCCGTAGTACTCCTGCGCGGTCAGCACGACGGCCACGATCGCGAACATCGCCCAGGGTCGAGCGTCGAACGTGCCCGCCACGCGCTGCTCGATGCGATGGTCGGTCGCCTCCGAATCGAGCTCGGCCCACGTCTTGCGAAAGAACACCCACAGGAGCGGGGCTATCGCAGCGTAGGCAAGGACCGGCAGGGCCATCTTCACGAACGCGCCCAGGACGCCGCCGATCCACGGCAGCTCATAATTCGACGGAGCAAGCACGAGCGGAAGCATCAGCGAAGGCGAATCGCCGCCTCAAGTCGACCGAGCGTCACCTCGCGCCCGAGCAGCTCCATCACATCGAAGAGCCCCGGCGAAAACGTACGGCCCGTCAGCGCGACCCTTGCTGGCTGGGCTACGTCACCGAGTCCATACCCGTTCGCTTCAGACCAGGCTTTCACGGCCGGCTCGAGTTCAGCGGCGACGAAGTTCGGTGCCGCCGCGAGAAACTCAAGAAGCGGAGCGAGGGTTTTCGCCTTGTCGCCGAGGAGGAACTTCTCTTTCGACTTTTCGTCGTAGTTGGGTGCATCGGAGAACAGCCAGTCAACGCTCTCGGCGGCCTCGGCGAAGGTCTTGGCGCGCGGGCGAATGGTCGGGAGCACGGCGTGGAGCTTCCGTTCGTCCACCGTTCCGTAGCGCGCGAGCGCCGACCGAAGAGCCACGACGTACGCTTCATCGTCGATCAGGGCGGGTGATTTCATGTGCTCGAAGGCGATGGCAGAAAGCTTCAGCGCGTCGAACTTTCCGTCGGCGCGGCTCGTGCGCGACCAATCGAATTTCTCGATGAGGTCGGGCATTGCGAAGACCTCCTGATCACCGAATGACCAACCAAATCGCACGAGATAGTTCAACAGGCCTACGGCCGGAAACCCTTCTTCGCGATACTCACCGACGCTGACCGCGCCGTGCCGTTTCGACAATTTTTCGCCGCCCTTTCCGAGCATCATCGGCAGGTGACCAAACTGCGGCGGCTCGACTCCGAGAGCCTGGTAGAGCAGCAACTGAATGGGCGTATTGATCATGTGATCGCGGCCCCGGCCAACGAGCGTGATGCCCATCGTGTAGTCGTCGACGACGCACCCAAAATTGTAGAGCGGCACGCCATCCGAGCGAACCAAAACGACGTCCTGAATCGTGTCATTCGGGATGCGCTGTTCGCCGAACACGAGGTCATTCCAGCCCGTGTGTCCCGACTGCGGCGTGCGGAGCCGAACGACGTAGGGTCGGTCGCTCAGCCAATCCGAGGGGCCCTTGTCGCGCCACCAACCGGGGTAACGAAACTGCGCTTTTGGATCGGAGAGACGAAGCGCCTCGCGCGCCTGCTCGAGCTCTTCTTTCGTCGCGTAGCAGCGGTAAGCCGCACCTGAGGTGACGAGTTTTTCCGCGAACTCGCGATAGAGTTCGAGACGCTCCATTTGGCGGTACGGGCCATGCGCCCCGCCCTGCTCGGGGCCTTCGTCCCACTCGAGGCCGAGCCATCGCATCTCCCGCAGGATGACTTGCTCATTCTCGACCGTGCTGCGCTCGCGATCGGTGTCTTCGATGCGCAAGACGAACGTGCCACCGGTCTTGCGGGCCCAGAGCCAATTGAAGAGCGCCGTTCGAACACCACCGATGTGGAGGTAGCCCGTCGGAGACGGAGCGAAGCGAAGCCTCGGCTTGGTCATTGGATGGCCCTCGTACCTCGAATTCAGCGGCGTGTCCCGTATGCGCTCGCGCGAAGAGCCCTGCCTGCGCGAAGGCGCAACGACGGCGTTAGCTGAAGAGCCAGAAAGCACCGAGAGCAGCGGCGAGCGCCACGACGACGAAGGCGATCAGCGCATCGACCGAGATGCCGAGAAGCCGCCTCGAAGCGAGCGTCCGTCGTGCCGAGTCGAAACCCCGCGCGCCGACGAGCCGGTCGCTCGACAACATGCGGGGTCTGGGAATTTCGCCGGACGACATCCCCACTTCGAAGCGTCGGGCCTCGTCGAGACGCTCGAGCGCCGCCGCGCCGAGACCGCGAGCCGAAAGGGCGCTCGCTTGCGAAGCCAGGAGGGCCGCATACGAACAAGCAGCGGCAACGTCGGACGCCCGCCGAGCATCGCCCGACGCCCGCTCCGCGACTCCGCGAATGCGCTGTGCCTCATGCTCAAAGTTGACGGGGTGCGCATCGCCCGACGCCGAGTCGAACATCGGACGTGACGTGAGGAGGGGCAGCGGCACGGACGGGACGGCGGCTGGCGCAAGCAAACCCGGCGCGGTTGCAGCCCAATGGCTCGCATCCGCCCGCTCGTCGGGGCGCGCGGCAAACGCGCGATAGGGTACCGCCATCGCACCGAGCCCTTGAAGCGTGGTCGGCGGGCGGTCTTCCCGCGGGGCGTGTGACGGAACCGGCGGTACCCCGAGGTCGTCGGGCGCAAGCCTACCGATGTCGTGGGCGATCGCCAGCGCCGAGGAGACGCCCGGCGTGCTGTCGAGTGGCGGACGGGAACCTCGCTCGGAGCCGCGGTCGATCGCGACCGTGCTGTCGCCGTCGAACGGCGTGCTGCCCTCAAGGCCGTCCGCGGTGGTGCCCTCATCCACGAGCCCCCGAGGCTGCGTCGGCAGGTCCGGCACTCCCGCCCGTACGTGCTTGCTTGTCGGCGAGCCGTCGACGTCGAAGCCCTCGGATTTAGCGAGCTGACGGATCGTGGTCGCCTCGACGATGATCACCCTCGGGCTGCCTTCGCGGTCGCCCACGACGGGCGAGTGATTGATGGCACGGTGAGCGATGGTCGGCCCGTCTTCGCCGAAGTCGCCGTCGGCCTCGCCGGCCCCACCCCGCTGCGTCAAGGGCGCATGCCCGTGGTCCGTCAAAGCGCGATCGAACCAACGCATTTGGCGCATCGCGTTGCGCCGAACGAATCGACCGAGCGCGCCATCGTTGGCCTCACGGTAACCGTGAGCATCCAGCCACTCGTCAAGCCGCTCAACCAGTTCACCTGCGTTTTGGTAACGATCCGCCGGATTTTTCTCGAGGCAACGCTCGACCAAACGCGCCAGGGCCCGGTCCATCTTCGGTCGGAGCACCATCAGGTCGAAGGGGCGATCCTCTGCGATGGCGCGCATCATCTCGAAGTCGTTCGCCGCAGGCCAAGGGCGCCGACCGCTGAACAACTCGAAGAGCAGCACACCCAGCGCGAAGATGTCCGAGCGGCCGTCGAGCGGCTGGCTATTGACCTGCTCGGGCGACATGAACTGCGGATTGCCCTTCAAGAGCCCGGTCAACGTTTGGGTCGCCCGTTGCTTCGCCTTCGCGAGCCCAAAGTCGGCGATCTTCACCTCACCGGCGAACCCGAGGAGGACGTTGCCTGGCGTGAGATCGCGATGCACAAGGCCAAGGTGCTCGCCCGCCGAGGAGCGCAACGCATGGGCCGCCGCAAGTCCATCGCAGACCGAGCGCGCGATGAACACGACCAGCCGTTCGCTGAACATCTCGCCGGTCTCGAAGACGGTCTTCATCAGCCTGGCCAGGGAAACACCACGCACGAGCTCAACCGCGAACCACGGCCCCTTCGCGTCGACACCCGAGCCGAGAAGCTCAACGATGTACGGGTTCTTCAGCGCCGCGGTCATCCAAACCTCGTCGCGAAACATGTCGACGGACCGCGGATCAACCGCGACGTGAGCGTGCAAGCGTTTGACCGCACACAACTCGCCCGAGCGCGGACCACCGCTCAGCCGGCACAGCTCGACGCGCGCCGTGTTGCCCACGGCAATTTCGGCGAGCACTTCGAAGCGCGGCTCCGACTCGTGCGGCATCCTCTGCACGAGCGGGAGTCTACCAGACGAACGGCGACGATTGCCCGATCACGAACGTGCGGCTGCGAACGACTCGGCGATGCGGCCAGGCGTCGCGTGAAGCTGCATCTCGAGGTGATCGTCTTTGGTGCGAATCGAGCGCAGGGAGAGCACCGGGGTGAGGACGGCGAGCGCCTTCTGAACCATCGGATTGCCGGCGAGCTTCGGCACCTTCAAGAGGTCGATGACGACCCTGTCGTCTTGCGCATCGACGATCATGGGCGGACGATTCGGGAGAAATGCCAGAAGATTTCCGGGCTTCGACAGATCGAGCGCACCCGACTTGATCAACCCCGCAACGGGCGAGTCACCGCCCTCGAGGACCTCGAGATCCATGTTCGCGATTCGCGCCGCGACGAGCGCCCTGCCAGGAGCGATGTCGACCGACTCGACGAACAACGTCAAGCGACCGCGGAGCGTGCTGCCCATCAGTCGAAACGAAGCTGCTACGCGGATCCCGGGGGGAACCGCCTCGATCACGACGTCTTTCGGTGCCTTTTTCCCGGTGGCGAGCTCACGGACGAGGTAGCGCAGCGCATCGAGCGGAATTCCGACGCGCAACCCGGCAGCCCCTTTGACGGCACGAAACAACTCCTCGGGGTGCGAGCGGAGGTAGCTCGCGGCGGCGGAGAGCAGGACCTTCGGATTCGGCTTCGGCATCGAGGGAACGATGAACCGAGAATCGACGCCGGCGCAAGCGTGGACGCGGCGCCTCGGATGATGTTAGGGGGTAGGCTCCGTGGTGCGGTGGCGTGACCACTTAGCCGTGCCACCGAACTTCGGGTTCTACGAGGCGGGAGATGGCGCTCAACAATAGGCTGATCCGGATGCGCAAGGCGTGGGACACGCTCGCTCGAGGCCGTGGCATGTCGCTCAGCGAACGGGCGCGATGGATGCGGCAGTGGATCCCGATGGGCGTCCGCACCGTCGGCTACGGCACCGTTTCGCTGACTCTTGGGCCGCTGACGAAAGAGCGCCGAGCAAGCCTTTGGGCGATGCGGCGCTGGTCGCAGGGGTGCTTGGCCAGCGTGAACATCCAAGCGACCGCATACGGCGCCGACAACGTCCCCGAAGGCGGGTTCGTGTTCGCCTCGAACCATCAGAGCTTGCTCGACGTGGTGGTGCTCGGTGCCACCTTGCCCGGCGACTTCAAGTGGGCGGCCAAGCGGTCGCTGATGGCGATTCCGTTTCTTGGGTGGCACCTGAAGCTCGCCGGCCACGTCCCGGTCGACCGCGAATTGGGCAAGCGCGCCGCCGCGGAAGTGATTCACCGTTTCGAAGCGGTGCTGCGCAGCGGCAAGCCACTCTTGGTGTTTCCCGAGGGGACGCGGAGTGAAACCGGCGAGGTCAAAGAATTCAAAAACGGCGGTTTTTATGCGGCGGTTCGCGCTGGCAGACCGGTCGTACCGGTGGCTCTCGATGGCGCGACCGAGCTGCTCAGCAAAGGCGAGCTCGCCATGGGCCCGCTCGCGAGCGAGAGGCGCCGCGTGGTGGTGATGATTGGCAAACCGATCGAGCCTCCGACCGAAGGCAGCGAAAAAGAGCGCGTCGAGGCGCTGCGGGACCGCACCCGCGACGCGGTCGTTTTGCTGCACAAAGAAGCGCGCATGCGCCGTCTAGGCTCCTGATGCGACCGCGACGCGCTCTCGCCATGCTCTGTGCCCTCGCTGCCGCTGCGTGCGAGAGTTCGCCTGGAACGGTCAGCCCTCCGGCGACGACCGCCAAGGACGCGAGCGTCGCGCAACCTCGCGAAGTCGACGAAACCGTGGTCCCCAAGCGGCGCAGCGCAGAGCCCAATCCTCTCGGGCTGCCCGCCGCGAACGTGACGTTTACCGAGGGGCAATTCGTCTACGCCGTGCCGGAGGCGATGCTCACGACGGCCAAGGTGGGAGTAAGCCTCGAGCTGCGCGCCGCGAAGGTGGAGTCGATGGACGGGCACGATGTGATCGTGCACGCGGCGTCAGGTCCAGCTTACAACATTCACGCAGGATACGTCGTGGCGCCCCGCATGAAGCCGGTTCAGCGCGGCACCCGCGTGATGGTCCCCTATCGGGCGCAGCTCAGGCACGCGACCGTGCAGCGCCAAGTAAAAAACCAGATTGTCGTGCGCTACGGAGACGTCGGCGTCGCGCTCGGAGACCAGGCGATCGCGATCGACGAAGTCGGTGTACTCGGCGGGGGTCTCGAGCCCGGCGCCTACGCGCTCGCGCGGCACGAGCATGGCCAGCACCTCGTTCTTCTCGTGTCACTCGGCACGCATGCAGACGGGGCGAGGCGTTGGCTCGTCCTCGGACCCGAAGGCGAGGCGCGCATCCTCGACGCCGACGAGCTCACGCCGCTCGGCGATGCCCGCAAGCTCAAGCCCGGCAGCTCGGTCCTCGTCGCGTGGCACGGCGACATGGTACCCGCGACCTTGCGGACGATCGAACCGTCGGGCCTCGTCTCGGTGAAGCGTCCGCGCGTGGGTCCCACGCTGATCGTCGGCATCGACATGATCGCACCCGCGCCAGCCACGACGCCGCCGACTCCGTGAATCCGCCGGCCGCCCGTTAGCGATTCCCGGTCGGCGCGACGAGCGTCGCGAGCACGTCGAGCGCCGTATCGATCTCGGCGTCGAGGACATAAGGCGCAGGTCCGAGCCGAAGCCGCTCGCCGCGCGAATCGGTCAAGATCCCAAGTTGGCGGAGCTTCGCCGAGAGCGCGCCGGCCTCGGGGTGCACGACCGACACGAAGGCGCCGCGCCGCGCGTCATCATCGTCCGAGCCGAGCGCGAGTGGTTTTCCTTCGCCGAGGACACCGCGTCCGCGCAGGCCATCCAGCACCCGACGCGTCTGACGCAGCGAGATCGCCCGCAGCTCCGCCACACCGAGCCCGAGCTCGTCCCAGTGCCGCAGCACCGCGCGTGCCCGATAAAATCCACTCGCTTCGAAGGTCGCTCCGGCGAAGCGCGCCCCGCCGGAGGCATAACGAACCGGACGAAGGACCGCCGCCCCCGCCGCTTCGCGTGGCTCCGCGAGACTCGCGAAATCGGCGAACCACCCAGTGTCACGCGGACGCAGCGCGCAATCGGTCGGGATTCGCATCCAACAGAGGCCATTGCCGAAGCCCGCGTACTTGTAGCCTCCACCAACGACGAACGCGCTCCCGGCAGCCGGACCCCACGCAAGCGGCACGGCGTTGAAGGCATGATACGCGTCGACCACCACCGTCACGCCGAGGTCGTGGCACTCCGAGAGGATTGCGCCGACCTCAGTTAACACCCAGGAATCTTCGAAAAGAACGGCGCTGAACGCCGCGACCACCGGCCCATCCGCGGCGGCCTTACGGACAGCATCGACGAGTCGCTCGGCGAGTCCGAGGCGCGGGCTTGCCGGCACCCAATGCACGCGACGCCCATCCTCCGCGTAGCGACGCACTTGCCGATCGAGCGAGTGAAATTCACCCGTCGTCGTGACGATCGAGCCGCCCTCGGCCTCGAGTGCACCGAAGAGGCGAACGAGCAGCGCGTGCGTGCTCTCAGCGAACGCGATGGAGTCATCTTCGGGGAAGCCCTGCCGCTTCAGAACGCCGCGGCCCACGGTCTCGACGAGCGGCAACACGGCGTGCTCCCATTTTTCGTCGACGTAGCGGGCGGAGTCATCGAACGCCTCGAGCTGGGCCTCGCGAGCGACGTCGGGCCAAGCTTGATGCGAGTGGCCGCTGAGCAAAATGCGGCCCGGGACAAGGAATCGCGAATAGGCGCGGCGAATGCGCTCGATGTCGATCATGGCTTCCTCACAGCGCGGAGCTTCTGGTGAAGCCGCAAGGTCGAGTACTCCGGAGCGGCGGCACCGGGGCCTTGGATCGCGAGGTCCTGCAAGCTCTCGAGCTCGACCTCCGCGCTCTTCGGTGTCAGGTCGGCGTCGAACTCGAGCTTGCCGCGGCCTTCGCCGATCCCGCTGCGCACGGTGAGCTCAAACCCCGGCGGAAGGAGCGGGTCGCGTCGCTTCGTGGCGACAGGCTCTTCACGGAACGTCACGTTGACGACGACGCCGGGGCCGGCTGCGAGCGTGTACTCCGCGACGCGCACGAGAGCGACGCCGGCGCGGCTGCGGCGCCCGGTCGCCCGCCAGCTGGCTCCCGCTCCGACAGCTTCCGAAGGCACGGGCAGAGCGAGCTCGCGGACCGACTCTTCGACGCTGCTCCACAGTTGTGCGGCTTCAAGGTCAAGCCCAGCGGGGACCGGGGGCAACGCGAACGACGTAACGCGCGAATCGAAGGCAAAAAGCGCGGTTTTTCGCTCTAGCGCACGCATGAGCGGGGCAACTTCCTCGGCGAGGAGTTGCTCGGCGTCGCCCGTCGCGTCGGGCCTCGCGCCCTCGATGGTGACCCTCCAGCCGTCAGCCGCGCGAACGAACGACGTGTCGAGCGAGAACCCGGGTACCGCGCGAGCGCTCGGGTCATCTCCCCCTTTGCTCTGGCTCATGCCGACGCCGACGGAGAGGGTCAGCGACGCGCGATTACCGGGCACCGCGGAGTGGCGCAGCAGCCGTCGCGGCTCGACCCCGGCTGACACAAGCTCGATGCGCACCGCCGCCCCCGTGACCCGGGCGTCCGCGTCGGCGTCGGTCAGAGCGGGCGACGCATTCGGGGTGGACAACGACGGAGCGGCGACGCTGCTTTCGGTCGCAGTGTCCGCCGGCGGCGCGCCCAGGCATCCTGCCGAGGCGACGTCCCCAGGCGATCCGGACAAGGCACCGCCTGTCGCTCGCGGGGAGCCGCAATCGGCGCATCCTCCGACACCGACGGCTGCGACGATTCCGAACCACAAAGACGCACGCACCCGGTATCGCTAGCGCCACGCGGAGACGAGCGCAAGCCACGCCGAGACGGTTCCTTTTTTCGAACGAAGCTCGGCGCGAGCGTCCGCGCGCGCTATCCTCCCACCCGAGCGCATGTCCCCCCGCGAACACTTCCTCGCGCGGCTCCTTCAGCTGCCGCACGTTGCCGATCCAGAGGAGCGACGCGGCATCTTCCGCCAAGCCATCGCGACGCTCGGCCACGACACGACGGCCGCAACTCCGATGGCGCTCGCTGGCGTCGACCCCATCGCATTTACGCAGAGCGTCCAGGTAGCCGCGCTCGATGGGTTGCTCGACGATCTCAGCTTCATCCAGCCCGCCGCGGCCGCGTCGGCGCTCCACCAAATCGCCAGCGCGTTGCCACTCGGCCCAGAGCGGCGCTCGATCGGTCGCAAGGTATTGACGCAACTCTACAAGGGCAACGCAGAGACCTTCGCGGTCCTCGCCACGCGCATGGCTCTCGGTCAAACGAAGGCGCTCGTCGGCGCGGGGATCCGAGCGCGCATCGAGTTGTGCCTCGGCCTGCGCGGGCCGACCGACGCGGCGACCGACCGCCTCGCCCTCGCGATCGCGATGCGCCGCGAGCTCGCTTCGGACTGGATTTCGAGCGCCGCAACTGGGGCGCTTCCCGATCGCCGCATGGCTGCCCAATTGCTGGAGCGCGCGGCGAACGAGGCGGCCCGGCGCGCCCGCGTCGGCGATCGGCATCCACTCCAAATATTCCAGGAGCTCGCCGTTCCCGGTCGTGCCGTCGCGCCGCCGAGCTTTGGCCGCCACCGCATCGGCCCCGCGTGGGATGCGCTCCTCGCCGACCGCGAAACGCTCGTGTGGAAACACGTGGCCGTGGCACGTGGGCTCTTGTCCTCCGCGGTGCCCGAGTTCGCCGCCCAAACGCGCGCCCTCCTCTCACCGGAGTTGACGCCGACCGAATGGCGCCGCGGGGCCACTTCGCTCGTCGCGCGAGTGAGCGTCGAACGCGAGCGGGGCCTCGATGATGCTCTCGCGTTCCTCGAAGGCCCACTCCTCAAGCGCGATCCCGGCATCGCGATGGCGATGGTGTGGGGCCTCGCGCCGGTGGCCGAGGTCGAGCCGGAAGCGGCAGAGGAACTGCTCGAAGCGCTCGCCGCACTCCTGCCTATCCCGATAGCCGAGAGCGTGGTCGAACTGCGGCAGCGGCTACCCGAGTTCGGCATGCGTGCGGCCCTTCAATGTGCGGCCGCGTTGCGCGCAAACTTGACGCGCTCCGAGCTCGACGACGGTGTTGCGGCTCTCGCACGGGGCGTCGCGACGGAGCTCGAGAGCGGCCCCGCGGAGAGCAGCCTCGGCGCGTCGATCCAAGCCGCCCTCTCGGCGTTCGGCGACCGTGGCACCCGAGAGGCTTACGAGCTTGGGCGCCTCGCGCTGACCCGCGCCTCCGAGCGAATGACGGCCCTCACGAGTCTCGACGTGAGCTACGAGGGGACCGGAGTCGCGTCCACGTTGCGCCAGCGGGCGATGCTCCCCCTCCGCGAGCTCGATGCGACGCTACTCGAATCCCACACGCTCGGCGCCCTGCTGCTCCTCGACAGGCCACCGGGCAGCGAGGCGACGGGCGTCGACGCCATCGACGATCTCCACGGCCGACTCTCCGACTGGCTGCTCAAACCCGAAAGGCGGGACGCGACACCGGACGAAGCGCAGGCCCAGTCAACCTTGCATCAGCGGCAACTTCGCACGCTCTTGCACCTGATCGACAGCGGGCACACCGACTTCGGTGACGATCAGGAGCGCCGCGCGAAGATACGCCTCCGATGGGTCTCGGTCGTCGCGGCCTTCACGAACTACGTCAAGCAACGACCGCAGACTCGTCTGACGCGCGCGCTCATCGCCACCGTCGCGCGAGCCCTCGATGCGCTGGTCCGCGATGGCTCGGCCGAGCCCGTCGACGTGTTCCTGTTCGTCGCCACGCACTTCGTCGAGCCGGCTCACCTCGCCGTCGTCGCCGAAGCGAGCATGCACCCCGACGTGACGCAATTGCTCGCCGGGTATCTCACGTACGCGCGCGCCGAGTTCGGCGGACTGCAAGTCGATCAGGCACGCGCACGAATCGACGCATTCAAGACCGTTCTCGATAGCTTTCCAAGCCAAACGACCCTCCGCACCGAGGCCCTCCGCACGACGTTCTGGACGCTGCTCCGCTCACTCGAAACGGTGCTTGCCGCAAACTCGCTTCGCTACTTGCTGGCGGACCCGACGACCAACAACGACGGCCCCGTCGCGAGCGCCGAAGACGCGATCGTGCAGCTTCAGCAACTCATCGTCGGAGCGGAGCGACGCTGCAGCGAGCTTGTCACGAAGCACCGGGCGACACTGCCGACGCGCCATCTGCTTTCGCAGGCCATCGAGTCGGTGGTTCGCACGTCGGACGAGGACGAGCTCTACGTGGCCTTGACCGCGACGACGCGCGCCGCCGACGCCATTCTTCCGAGACCGATAGCGCAGCTCATCACTCAGGTATTGGTGTTGGTAGCCAACCTCCAGAGCGACCGCGCGAGCATCCCGTCACTGCCGGTCCATGTCAGCGAAACACAGCTTCCAGATTGGATTCCAGCGCGACGCGTGCTCGGGGGCTTCTACATCGTGCGGGCGCTCGGCGGCGGCAATGTCGGCTCGGTGTTCGTCGTCACTCGCGCCGAGGAACGACGTGACAAGGGCGCGCAACGCTTCGCGCTCAAGGTGCCGGAGTTCAACGCGACCGCCGCCAGGACGCTGTCGGAAACCGAATTTTTGCAGCTCTTCCGCGAGGAGGCAGGCGCGCTCCTTTCTATCCCCGAGCATCCGAACATCGCCTCCTTCGTGACCTTCGACGCCGGCGCAAAGCCGAAGCCGCTGCTGGTGATGGAGCTTGTCGAAGGCGCGAGCTGCGAGCGAATCCTTGCGTTGCAAACGGTCTCGACGCCGCTCGCCTTGCACGTCATCGATGGGATTTTAGCCGGCCTCGAGGTGATGCACGCGGTCGGCCTTGCCCATCTCGACGTCAAGCCATCGAACGTCATTCTCCGAGAAAACACAGGGGATCCTGTACTTGTCGACTTCGGCCTGTCGGGAAGAAAACTGCGACCAGGCTGCGCCACCCTCTGCTACGGCGCCCCGGAAATTTGGGACGCGGCCCCATCGACCTTCGCCTCCGCGCCGCCGACCGCCGCGGACGTCTACGCGTTTGGAGCCTGCGCCTACGAGCTCCTTACCGGCAAGACCCTCTTCGACGGCCCAAGTGACACCGCCATCATCGCGCAGCACCTCACCCACGACGGCCTGCCACCCGCCATCGCCGCACTCGGCCCGGAGTTTGCTCACCTCCGCGCCTTCATCGCCGCGTCACTGCGGCAAGACGCCCGGGCACGCGCCTCGGTGCCGGAGTTGCGCGCCGCCCTTCCCGCGTTGCGAGCCGAGCTGAGGAGACGGCCCTGGCCCATCGCCTGAAGGCCGCGTGCGAAGTTCATCCCGCGGAGCGGGCTCGTGTAACGTCAACCGCATGCGAGGTATGTCCTTCCTCTTCGTTGGGTTCACAATCTTCGGCGGAGCTTGCAGCCGAGCGCCTTCGACGCCCTCGTCTCCAGCGTCGGTCGAACGTGCACCGCTCGGGGCTTTGGCCTCGGCCTCGCCCACCGCTCTCGCGGCACCGGCGGACGCCACCGTGCAGGTGATAACGACGCCGGTCGACCTCGCCTTGGTCGGCATTCCGCTACCGGGCACCGACGTCTGCGACAAGAACTCGGATGGGTCGATCAAAGACGAGATCCCGACAGGCCGGTATCAGGGCCTGCTCCGCAATGCGCGCTGCGATCAGCAAAAATTCCTGACCATGGCGTCGGTGATGAAGCAGCTTGGCGTCACCGAGTGCACGTACTGCCACGCGCCCGATCCGACCAATCCGAAAAAGGCGCTCTACACGGAAAGCACGCCGCGCAAAGAGATCGCCAACTGGATGCTCTCGACGTTCGTCGACGGACTGCGCCGCGTCGATGGCAACCCGATGACGTGCCGCAGTTGCCACACGAGCGAAAAAGGAAAGGGGCACGGCGCGCCGCATTTTTTAAAAGAGCCGCGCGACGTTGCCTTCACGCAGGAGTGGATGAACGAAGTGATGACGACGCAGTTCTCGGATCGAGCCGGCGAGCGGCTCCGCTGCAAGACCTGCCATGAAGGCATGGCGCCCTCACGCGCAGGCTGGAATCCACACGTGATTCGTCAGCTCGTCCTGCTGCCGAATGGTCGCGTCACCCGCCGCGTGGGAGGCCTCTAACGTGCAAGTAAGCTCGCTCCGTGTCAGAGGAAGCGGTGGCCTCGCGCTGCACGTGCATCGCTTCACCGACGAATCAGCCACCCCTCGTGGCGTGATGGTGCTGTGCCTCCACGGATTTCTCGACGGCGGAGCCACGTGGGATCGGGTGGCCGGCCCGCTCGCGGCGAACGGCTACGAAGTCATCGCGCCCGATTTACGCGGCTTCGGTGGCAGCGAAAGGGTCGGAGTCGGCGGCTACTACCACTTTCCCGACTACGTAGCCGACGTCGATGCGCTTGTCCGCACGCTCGCCCCTTCGCGCCTCGTCGTCGTCGGTCACTCGATGGGCGGGACGGTCGCGTGCCTTTACGCGGGCGCACGTCCCCAAAGCCTCGAACGGCTCGTCGTCATCGAGGGGGTCGGACCGCCGTCGATGCCGCCGGACCAAGCGAAGTACCGAATGCGCCAGTGGCTCGTCGATCTCGAACGGCAGCGCACGCCTCGGCCTCTCGCGTCACTTGACGACGCCGTGCGGCGGCTCGCGATGAACCATCCAAACCTTTCGCGTGACGTGCTCGAGGTGCGAGCCCGTCAGCTCACAGTCACGTTGGACGAAGGCCTCGCTTGGGCTCATGACCCGCTGCATCGAACGACCTCCCCAATCGGCTTCTCCGCGGACGTGCTGAAGGGATATCTGAGCGAGTTCCGTTCGCCGGTGTTGTTCGTCAGCGGAGGCGAAAACGGATTTCATCCCGAAGACGAAGCCGAGCGACTGGCCGCGTTCGAGGACGTCCGCCGCGTCGAACTCCCGAGCGCCGGCCACATGGTTCATTGGACCGAGCCCGAGGCCCTCGCGCGCGAAATCGCGTCATTTATCGGCTAATGCCCTCAAGCATTGCGCCGTCTTGCGGGAGGTCTGCGAACGTATTGCAGACTGGGCCAAAGTTGGACTAGGGTTCGCCTCCACATCGCCGCCTTAGCTCAGTGGTAGAGCAACGGTTTCGTAAACCGTAGGTCTTGAGTTCAAGTCTCAAAGGTGGCTCAAAGTTCTCTCGCGTCTGCCGATGACGCCGTCTTTCCGAGGTCACGCGTGGGCAAGAGGCGCCCCTCGGGCTACGCGGTCCTATCGGTGCGATCGTAGCGGGCTCTCACAGGCCCGCTGAGCGTCACTCGGACGTGCGATCTCGTCGGCGTGGTCGACGTGGCTGTTGAGCATTTCCGTCGGAACGCGCAGCTTCGGTGCCCACGGAACCATCGACCGGGCCGCGATTCGGCGGCGAGAATTGCCGATGATCGGGGCCGCGATCCAACGTCGAGCCTTGCCGATGATCGGGGCCGCGATCCAACGTCGAGCCTTGCCGATGATCGGGGCCGCGGTTCGGCGGCGAGCCTTGCCGATGATCGGGGCCGCGGTTCGGCGGCGAGCCTTGCCGATGATCGGGGCCGCGGTTCGGCGGCGAGAATTGCCGATGATCGGGGCCGCGATCCAACGTCGAGCCTTGCCGATGATCGGGGCCGCGGTTCGGCGTCGATACTTGCCGATGATCGGGGCCGCGGTTCGGCGGCGCGACTTGCCGATGATCGGGGCCGCGGTTCGGCGGCGAGCCTTGCCGATGATCGGGGCCGCGATCCAACGTCGAGCCTTGCCGATGATCGGGGCCGCGGTTCGGCGTCGAGCCTTGCCGATGATCGGGGCCGCGATCCGGCGGCGCGACTTGGCGCGGTGCCCCCGACGAGAAGCGGTTCGCGACCTCAACGGGACGCGGTCCGCCGCGAATACCGAGGGCATCACGGCGCTTGCGCTCGTCGCGGTCGGCGTCCCGAATCAGATCGAGCACGGAGTCATCGCTCGCGCGCGCAGCCACGCGTCGATACCGACCCGTCAGTTGAGTCTCGGCGGTAAGCGCGTTATTTTCGTGCAGATCCCACATCTCCTCCGCGTAAGGAAGGCGAGGCGCACGCGGCACGAAGCGGGCGAGAAAGTTGTGCAGGTTGTCCACGTCCCGAATCAGGAGACGCCGCGCGTTGGTGTTGCGGGACGTATCGACCGATTGGGGAAAGTCGATCACCACGGGTTCGTCACCGGCGAGCAGCACGTTGTAATCGGAAAGGTCTCCGTGCACGACGCCGACCGCCAACATGCGCACAACCTCCCGCATTACGCGGCCGTAGATCACCTGTGCGACCTCGGGAGTGAATGACCTATCCCCAAGCCGAGGTGCGGGGTTGCCGTCGGGATCGACCACGCACTCCATAACCAGCACGCCATCCATGAAGACGTAGGGGGTCGGGACCCGCACGCCCCCCGCGTGAAGCCGATGGATCATGTCGACTTCGGCGGACTTCCACTGAGCTTCGTCCTGCGAGCGACCGTGCTTCGAGCGTTTGTCGAGCGCACGCTGATCGCGAGAATTGCGGGTTTTGCGGCCTTCCGTATACTCAGCGCGATGCTTGAAGGCCCGCTGGTCCGCATCCTTGTAGACCTTCGCGACGCGCAGCTCGCCTTGCGACATGACGAGGAAGACCTGCGCTTCTTTGCCGCTCATCAGCGGTCGAACGACGCGCTCAATGATGCCGTCATCGCAGAGAGAAGTGAGTGCCGCTGGAATCTGCACGTGAGCGCGGGATTCTACCCGGCTCCGCCACCAAAGGTGCTCAAAAAAGAACGACCTTCGGCGGGCGAGCGGGCGGCTAGCTCCCATTTTTAACGATTTTTTGGTGACTTGGTTTTTTGCGTGCTTGTCGCCGGACATAGGCGCCTCTACGCGTCGAGCATGCGGCCCCTGCCCTTGCTCCTTGCTCTGACCTTGGGGGCGTGCTCGTCGGCGCAGAAGCCGCGGCCTCCGCTAGGCGCCCTCCCAACCGCGGTGACCACCGCCGAGCCGCTGTGGATCCCCTTTCGCGTGCATGCCGGCCGGGCCGTAAGCTTGGAGCCGCGCGAGAGTCATTTTACCGAGCTGCGGCGCTTGACCTCCGATGGCCACGCAGGGCTGCCGCTCTGGGCTCCGTCCGGCGCCGAGCTTCGGTACGTCAATCGCGCCGACTGCCGAACCATCGAGACGATTGACCTCGAGACAGGCCGCACCTCACGCGTCACGCATGCCACGGCGCTCGAGTCACTCGTGACCGCCGACACGCTCACGGCCACCGAATGCGACGGCGCACCCTCCGCGCACGCGACGACCAGCCCGCACGCACTTCACGGCACGGCCCCCGTTTCCCTCGGCGGCATCACGAATCCGCATGCGATGCCGACGTTGTCGCCCGATCACGCGCTTCTCTCGTGGCAGGCCCACATCGAAGGCGGAGCGGACGGGAGCACCGCCATTTTCCTCAGCGCCGCGAATGGCGCACGCCCCCGTCAGGTGAGCCACGACGGGCTCATCAACGCGCATCCGACGTTCACCAAAGACGGTCGCCGAATCGTCTACTCCTCGGACCGCGACTCCGTTCCGAACGCCTCGACGTTCGCGCTCTACCTCACCGAGCCCGAAGGCCCGGTGACCGCGTCCGGAGCCGCCCGGGTCGAGAGGCTGACCTTCGGCGACGACCGCGCGCCCCGCTTTTCACCGGACGGCAGGTGGCTCGCGTTTCTCTCGAGCCGCGGCGGAAACGGCACGGACCTCTACGTCGCGCGCTGGCTCGACTGAGTCCGGAAGCTTCGGGGCGCGACCGAACTTGTACGTCAAGCCGAGCCCGACCACGTCTCCACTCGCCGTGTACTGTCCACCGTTCACGTAGTGCGGAACGGCGTTCGCCTGCACAGGTACGAGCAACGGGCTGCGGGCATCGCGAGGATCGACGTCGGTCGTGGCCATGAAAACGTGCGCGTAGACGGCATCGAATCGGAACCGACCCACGCGGAGGCCCGCACCGACCGAGACCGTGGCCTTCGGCGCGTCGAGGGTAAGAACGCTCAGTGACTCCGGCGGGACGGCGCTCGATTCGACACTCGCACCGGCTCGCACGTCGAGGCGAGCACTTCCGACGAGCATGGTGTATTCGCCACCCAAGCGAAGGGAAACGGAGTCACGAAAACTGCGATCGATGCGCTGCGCGGGGAAGCGATACGGATCAGGAAAACCGACCACATTACGCAGCTCGATGTCCTTCGGCGTGACCGTGATCGCGTCGAGCATTCCCCACCCCTGCATCGCTGCCGCGGCCTCGATGGCGAGCTCGGCGATGGGGCGGTACTGCACGCCAAGCGAGCCCACCCAAGGCAGGTCGAACGCGATCGACGCCGCGTCACCCTGTTGCACCGCCGTCTCGAACGCCGGCGTCGTCGGGAGCCGCGTTTTTACCGTCGCCGGAGCACGCACGAAGAACGGAAGATGGAACGATGCTCCCAGGGTCCACTTCGGCGACGCGTTGAATTTCGCCCCTAAAACCCCGCTCGGCGCCACGATCGGGCCAGCAGAAAGCTGCGTGAGCGTGTCCCACTCGGGCTGTTCTTGCGCGCAGAGAAAGCGGTCGGGGAGGCACGTCGAGAACATCGTGGTCGCTTCGAACTTGCCGACGAGAAACTCGAGACCCGCGCCGAGCCGCCACTTCTCGTTGGGCTTCCAGCCAGCCCACGCACCGATGACGCCGAGCGCCGATCCTTCGAGGGTAATCAACGAGTAACGCTGCGGCGCGGCCTTCCCAGCCAACGATTCGGGGTAACTCATGATCGTGGCCGAAGGCGCGAACGCCCCAACCGCGAGCACGAGATCCGGGCGGAGCCTAAAACTCGCCGCGAACGTGGGCAGCGGCAAGACAGCGCTCGAACCCGTCACGGTCGGATACACACGCTCCGCACCTCCGACGACCTCCCCGGTATTCGGATCGCGCGCCTCGAGCCACGCGCGGCGCGTGTAATCACTGCCCAGACGAACCCAACTCGCGTCGAAGAGAAACTGCTCGCCCGCATCGAACACGCCGGCTGGATTGTAGGCGATCGCGCCAAGGTCATCCGCGCCCGCGATGAACGCGCCGCCGCGCGCAAGCGGTCGGACACCACGCTCCCCGAAATAAAGGCCAGCCGCGTCGGCAGGTGCAGCCGTGGCCATGACGCCGCACCCTGCGAGGAGCGCGAAACCCACACGTGAGAATTGACGCAACATGATGGGCTAACGCGTTCGATTCTGGACGACGGCGAAGAGTTGCGCGAACCCACGATACGGGCTCGTTAGAAATTCGCGCACCGTGCGCATCACGAACGCAATGTCGTCCGCGGCGAGCGGCGTCGTCTCGCGCGCGTCGTAGCGGTTCACATCGGCGAGGGTCTCGAGAATAACGTCGAGCGGAGCCCTACCCGCACCGCCGTCCGTCGGCGTCACCAGCAGCGGAAGCACGAAGGAGAGCACGCGATCAGGATCGACCGCGTCGCTCGTGGACGCATCGAGAACGAGCAATGCGCGGTCCGCGAACCCCGGCCCCGCAGGCGAGGCCTTCGGTCGCAGCGCGGCGGATGCGGCCGAGAGCACCGGCGCCCACTCGCCATCGCTCGGCGCCAGCTGAAGGCCATCGGCAAGCGACGCCAAGAGGCCGTCTCGCGCCCGCGGGTCGTTCTCTCCGAGAAGCGCGAATTGCGCCAGCCGCTCGAGCTCGCGACGGGCCGACTCGTCCTGATTCAGGGCATCGGCCGCATCGACCGCCCCCGCGAAGACCGGCCCCGCGAGCATCGAGGCCACGTTGGTGGACAGCTCACGGCTGGCCCATTCGCAACTGCCGGTCGACTCTCGCTTGGGGCAATGAGCATTCGTCTGCTCCCTAACGGCGCGCAGCGTCGCGAGCAGGGCCGCCGGCACCGCACGGTTGACGAAGCGCGCGGAGCTGCCCGAACCTTCGACCGCAAGAAACTGATCGACCAGGAGCGAGCGGCCGCGCCGCCACTTCGCCAGACGTGCCCCCGCATCGGGCAACGACGACTTCGCGAAGCGCTCGTCCATCCCGTGCAGCGCATCGGCAAGCATTGAAAAAACGGTCACGCGCGCCTGCGGTGTCCCATCGACCCATGTCGTCGTGGCCTTTCCGCTCCGTGCGACCATGCCGACGTCGGCCGCGTACTCTTGGCTGAAGAGAATGCGTGCGAGCCTCTCGAGGACCGCTCCGCCACTCAGCGTCGTACCGGCTTTCGGGCCGCGCTCGACGGTAATTTGAACAGTCGAGGCGACCTTCGCAAACGCATGGAGCGCCGGGACAACGTCGGTGAGAGCAGCCTCGGCGATGATCGGCTCGTAGCGATTCACACCGGCGCCCGAGCAATACGCGGCGTCGCTCGACGCGACCGTATGATCGCAATAGTCCCCGTGGGCCATGCTCGGCCAGTGTCGCCAGAGCACGCCGAGCAGATCCATAAAGAGGCGCTCGCCTACATAGTTCGTCGTGTCACACGTCGTCACCGCAGGGTTGCAAGCCACCGTGGCGAAAGCCTGGACGACCGGCGCGAGGTAACTCTGGAAGCCGAGTCGCTCCCAACCGAAAATCGTCCCGAAATCACGCACGCGCAGCAGGTCAGCCGAGTTTGAAGCCTTGCAGGTTGGGACCCCAAGGCCGTTCTTCGGGCAAAGACGACTGGCCACCGGATCGATGGCGAGGCTGATAAATTGCATCGTATCGGAGCCTGCGTTCTTGGCGTCGTAGTCCGGCAATTTTCCGAAGGCGTCGCTGTTGGCGCCGAAAAACAGCAGCCGATTCAACGCCACCGGCGATGGGTGGAGCGTCATGCCGGCGATGCCAGAAGAAGCCTCGAGCAGCTTGTCGAGCGAAGGACCATTCCCGACGAAGTTCATGAGCGCCGTGACGTCCGGCGCCACAACTCCAAGCTCGGCTCGCTTCGGGTGTGAGAGCGGAAGCAACGCATCGAGATAGAACGCGCCGATGTTCGGGAACACGAACAGCTCGCACTCACCGTAGGAGTCGCCGAGTGGCCAATCGACGACCTTCGTGTGGAGCTTCGCCCCCGGCTTGTTGCACGCCTTGACGCCCGATGAGCCGTGGATGAGCTGCAGCGCGCGCTCGAGCATCGATCGGTTGTCGCCGGTAAGGGGTTGTGTCCTGTCGACGGGATTGTGAGGATTCGCGATCGAGGTTGCCTCGTCGGTCAGGTTCAACGCAACGCCATTGAGGTCGGCGGGATTGTAGCGGTACTGGTCGAGCATCGTGGCAAACGCGCTCACCGTCTCGCCGAGATGCTGCGCCGCCGACTCCGGGATCTTGGAATTTTGCGGGGCAGCGGTGACGATCACGTCATTCGCGAGTGCCTTCGTTACCGCAACCACGAGGCCCGGGCGCTCAGAGATCGAGCCGACAATTGCGGCCACTTGGTCCCAGATCGGCGTCGCATAAGGCAGCTCCGCCTTGGGTTCCTCGCCGTTCGCCGCAAGCTCATCGTGTGCATCCGCGATCGCCTTGACTCGTAGCCCCGCGTCGAGCAGGCGCGCGACCACATCCTCGTGGTCCCGGACGAGCGTCTCGAGGGCGACCAGCACCGCATCGCTCTCCGGATCGGCGAGCACTTGGCCGAGCGCGTGAACAAGATCGGGCAGCGGCGAACCCTCCGAGACGAAGCGCGAATACGCCGTGCAAGGGACGGTCTTCGATGGACATGAGGCCGCCGCGGCGAGCTCTTTGCCGGCCTCGTGATCGTACTGCGCTGGGGCTCGTTCGCCTGCGAGCACGGGGATGGCGCCGAGCGCGTACATCAGCGCTTCATGTTCGGTCTTCCAAGCATCGGGCGCGCCTCCCGCGTAGGTGGTCGGGTCGAGTAGCGCGGCAAGATCGCGGGTGACGGAGGCGAGGAACGTGCGCGACACATCGAGGTAATCGTAGAGCTCACTCGTCGGGCGCCCTGCCGAGTCGACCGGCCCGTGCGACTCCCCGGAGATCGCAAACGGCGCATCAATCGCGAGCGGCTGCCCTTGCTCGTCGGTGAATCGACTGCGGTCATCGACGTCGGCATAGCCGTCGGAATTCACGTCGGAGAACGGCGCCGGGACCGTGCCCACGTAACCTTCGATGTTGCCCTTCGGGACCGCAACGCCACGCCGATCACGCCGAACGAGAAAGCGCGGCTCCTCGGTAGACTCGGCGTACGCATCGGCCTCGTCGAGAAAGATGCGCTGCAGAAGTTCGCTCGTCGCACGCGGGCGATTCAGGGTGACGTCTGCGGACACGAGGATCGGGGGCTCGTTGCACAGCGTGCACGTCGTCGTCGCGAGCTCCGCCTGCCCCGCCGTAAGCAGGCTTTGCAAGGCAGGAGCTCCTTTTGCGGCAGGAGCGAGTACGGCGAGAGCCGCGCGTGTGAATGCGGCGAGCTTCGGGTAGGTGAGCAGCGTGCCGAGCGCACCAAATCCGACGGCCTCCGGACGATAGCCGCGCCGACCCGATGCCCGCCCCAGCGCCGCTCGCGCCGCGTCATTTTGCTCGAGATCGCCGAGAACCCCGCCGAGCGCCTCGGTTGCGGCCGGCATCAGCGGACGACCGCCCGGCTCGTAGGGATTGCCGTCGTACAGGGTCGTCAATGCTTGGGTGAAGCCGAGCAGCGCCGTGTGAAGCGGGAGGGTCGCGTTCAGATCGCCCGCGCTCCTGTCGGGGATGTTCGTACTCGGAAAGGCGCCGTTGAACGCGCGAATGAGCTCCGTCCGGTGACGCGCCATCGCCTCGAGCTTCGCTACGCCGAGCTCGCGGGCTCTCGCCGCCTTCGCACCTGGAAAAACCGGCAGCACGCCGGCATCGACGGTGTCGGCATACGCGCCGCTTGCTCCGATGTGGCACACCCGATGAAACGAAGCCCCGTCGAGGTCTTCGGTGAATACGGTCGCGCCGAGTCGGTCGCACATCACCGAGTAGAGGTCGTCGCCGAGCGTCGCGCGGGGGGCCTGCCGCGTCGTATCGATGCTCGTGCAGGCTTGAGTCACGAGCAACGAGACGGCAACACCGAGCACGGCGACTGAGCGCGTGCCCTTCCCCGAGGAAGACTGACGAGGATTCACGGACACCACGGTACGGCGGGGAAGACGCGGTGTCAGCACCGATTGGCGTGCGCGTTCCCACGTCGTCGGCGCGAAGGCCACGCGCCTGAACGTCACGCGCCGTTTGACTTCGCCGCCAGCCGTCCCCGCAATCGAGCCGCGTACCCGTCCTTGTTTTGTTGCGCCGTTCGCGACAGCGCGAGCGCGTCCGCGGGGACGTCCTTCGTCACGGTCGTGCCGGTTCCAACGTACGCGCCTTCGCCTATCGTCACGGGAGCCACGAGCTGCGAGTCGCTGCCGATGAAGGCCCGCGGTCCGATGATCGTCTTGTGTTTCTGGAAGCCGTCGTAGTTGCAAAAAATAGTGCCGGCGCCGATGTTCGCGCCTTCGCCGATCTCGCCGTCGCCGAGGTACGCGAGGTGATTCGCTTTCGCGCCGCGATGCAAAATGGTCTTCTTCGTCTCGACGAAATTGCCGACATGCGCTTCGGGTCCGATGTCACTGCCAGGTCGGACGTGACTGAACGGACCGACCCGCGCGTCCGCACCCACGCTCGAGCGCGAGCACACGGAATACGGCAAAAGCTTGGCGCCGGCCCCAATGCGAACGTCCTCGAGTACGCAACCCACCTCGACGTGCGCGCCAGAGCCGACGTGGGTGTCGCCGCGTAAAACGACGCCATGTTCCAGAGTCGCGTCACGTTCGAGGACCACGCTTGCGTCGAGCTTGACGCCGCTGCGAATGGTCACGCCCTCGCGGCGCCAGCGGTCCGCGATGCGTGCGTACATGACCTCCTCCACCGCGGCGAGCTGCGAGCGATCGTTCACGCCGACGAGCGTCTCGGCTGGAGCCGGAACGCCTACGACCTCGGCCACGGCCGCGGCCGCAGTCACGATGTCGGTGAGATAAAGTTCACCCTGGTCGTTGTTGGGCTCGAGGGCGGCGAGTGCGCGGCGAACGAAGTCCACGCGCCCAGCAAACACGCCGGGGTTGATCTCATCGATCGCTCGCTCGGCGGCCGTCGCGTCGCGCTGCTCGCGGACGCCGATGATCCGGCCTTCTTTGCGGAGAATGCGTCCGTAACCCGTGGGGTCGGCGACCCGGCATGTGAGCATGGCGAGCTCGACGTCGCCGGTTGCGCGGGCGTCCGCAAGTGAGCGCAGATCCTCAGCCCGGAGCAGCGGGGTGTCGCCGCAAAGAATCAATACGGCGTGGGTGCCGGCCTCGAGCGCAGGGAGCGCGCATTGCACCGCGTGACCCGTGCCGCGTTGTTCGTCTTGCACGACCGTGCGCACGCGGTCACCGAACGTACGGGCAAGATGGGCGGTCACGGCGTCGCGCTGATGGCCAACGATCACGATCGCGTCTTCGGCCCCGGCCGCGAGTGCCGCAGCCACTGCAAAATCGAGCATGGGCTTGCCGCACATCGGGTGCAGCACCTTCGCGAGCCCACTTTTCATTCGGGTCCCCTGACCTGCCGCGAGGACGATCGCCGTCAACTTGCTCATACTTCGCGCAGACTAGCCCGCGACCGACGCGGCCGCCTGCCGAAATAACACCGCCCGCCTGCCCAACTGACGCGGCGCGAGGCTCGGGCTACTCAGCGTCGGCGTAGGGAAACGCAACGGCTGGATCTCGCGGAAGGGTATGCGGGAGAACATGCCCCATGCGATCGCGTTTCACTTCGAGGTAAGCCACGGACCAAGGGGTTGCCGCACAGACGAGTTCACGCCGTTCGACGTCGACCCCGAGCCGACGGAGCGCCTCCACCTTGAGCGGATTGTTGGTGAGGAGTCGCACCGACGCGACACCGAGATGGCCAAGCATCGCCGCCGCGGAGCCGTAGTCTCGTGCATCGTCGGGCAACCCGAGGAGGCGGTTCGCGTCGACGGTGTCGTGACCGGCGTTTTGAAGCTCGTATGCACGAATTTTGTTGGCGAGCCCGATGCCGCGTCCCTCCTGGCGGAGATAGACGATGGCTCCAACGCCCGCTTCAGCAATGGCCTGCTGAGCGGCGACGAGTTGCTTGCGGCAGTCGCATTTGAGCGAGCCAAACACCTCGCTTGTCAGGCACTCGGAGTGAACGCGCACAAGGACGGAACTTGCGCCATTGAGTTCTCCCATCGTGAGCGCCACGTGGTCTGGAGATAGTCCGTTGGCAGCGTCGAGCGCGGCGTGCTCGTCGTGCCAACGAAACACGTGCATATCGAAGGTGCCGAATTCAGTCGGGACGGGCGATTTGGCGATGACACGGAGTTGAGGCCGTATAGGCCCCTGAGCATTGCTCCCAGCGGGGACGTGCATATGGTTCTCCTTCAGCTGTGCAGACTTTGACGCTTGGACAGCCGCCGGTCAACCCCGTGGGTCACTTTCGGCGCCGCCTATCCCCCGACGGCGCCACCCCCCCTCGGCCGCCGTCAGCGATTGAGTAAATTGAGCGCCAACGCAGCCCCTTGATTGGCCGCCGCGAGCACCGAGATCCGGGCCGCTTGGAGGATCTGATTGCGGGCAAGCGACGAGGTCTCTTCCGCAAAGTCCGTGTCGCGGATGGTGCTATTCGCCGCGACGAGGGAGGTGCGCCGATCGAGCGAACTCTGCTGCGATTCCACGAGGCGGTTCAAGCTCGCGCCGTTGTCCGCGCGCGCCATGTTGACCGCCGCCTGCGCGCCGTCGAGCTGGTCGAGGGCAGCGAGCGCGCTCGCACCATTGCCGCCAGCCAGCGAGAGCCCATCGAGGCCCAGGCTCGCGGTATCGATGCCGCCTGTCTTCAGCGCGATTTGGTCGCCCGCACCGGAGCCTGTGCCGACCTGAATGTTCACCTCTCCCGCAGCGCCGGAGAGCACCTTTTGCCCGTTGAACTCGACCGAGCCCGAGACCCGTCCCACCTCCTCCTTCAGCTGCTGAAACTCCGTGTCGATGTAGCCGCGATCCGTCGAGCTGAGGGCGCCATCGGCGGCTTGAACGGCAAGCTCGCGCATGCGCGTCGTGAGGTCCGTGACCGAAGAGAGGGCACCTTCGCGGACGCTTGCGAGACTGACTCCGCTCGTCGTGTTGCGTTGGGCCGCCGAGAGGCTCCGCGTGAGCGCCTCGAGACTCTCGCTTATCGCCACGCCGGACGGATCATCCGCCGAGCGGTTGAGCCTGCGGCCACTCGATAGCCGCTCGTAGTTTTTCTGAATCGACGAGGCGCCGTTTAGGCCCGTGCCGCCGCCTGCATTGAATCCACTTCCATTGATACTGATGGGCATCGCTCGTTCTCCGGTTGTTCTGCACGCGCCACGACGAATTGCCGCTCAGGAAAGCGGAGCCTGTCGTCGTGACAGCGTGCGCAACCAGTTTGGTGCGCGAGCCCTATCCATCGTCATCGATGGTCGCCCTCCGAGGAAGGCGCGTGGCAGGGGCTTCGAAGGCAAAAACGCCTTCAGCGAGCCGGAACGGTCACCTTCGAGGAACCTTTAACCGATTTGACAAATCGTTCTCGCGCAAACGCAAAGGAGAAGACCCCGCGGAGACCGCGTCCGAGCCTTTGCACAGCCGAGCCTTTGCACGGCATGAACACGCGCGGTGGTGCAGCACGCTCCCGGGCTAGAGCGAACCTGCGCAGCGAAAGCCGATGTTGTAGTAGTTGATCGAGGCGCTGTTCTTGGTGCGATAGGTGGAGCGGATGCTCCACTCGTCGTCGAGCTCCCAGTGGCCACCGCGGTTGATGTAGATTTGTGATTTGGCCGCCCACTCGGTCGACGTCCACTCGAGCACGTTACCCGCCATGTCTTGCAGCCCGAACGGCGAGCTTCCCGCGGGGAAAGAACCCACGGCGCAGGTCGCCACCCCCTTGCGGCTCCAGCAGAGCTGATTGGTCGGTTTGGCGCTGCCCCATGGGAAGCTGCGCCCGTCCGTTCCGCGTGCGCCATACTCCCACTCGTCTTCGGTGGGGAGCCGCTGCTCGCGCGCCTCGCAGTAGGCTTTCGCTTGGTGCCAATTGACGCAATTGATCGGGTGATCCGTTCGAGAGCTGTCGCGGTTGCAGAACCCGCCTTTGTCCGCGCCGGTGCACTTTCCGCTGACCACGCACGCGGCATAGGCCTCGGTCGTGACTTCGGTCTTGTCCATGCAGAAAGCCTCGATGGTCACTGCCGCGGGCTTCACCGTCGGGCCGCGGTCGCTCCGGGTGTACGTGCCTTTTGGGACGAGGACGGAGCCTTCCTTGCACGTCGGGGCGCTCGGAGCAGCCGAGGCACTGGCCGACGCGGTCACCGCGGTGACGGGCGGAGCGGCTGACGCCTTGAATGACGTCGCGCTCGCCGCCGCGCCCTCCCCTGGTGAAGGCGCCTTGCAGCCGAGGAACGCGAGTGCCGCGAGCGACAACGAGAGACGAGCACCCGATTTGCATTGATTCATGTCAACGCAGTAAGAACACATGCTAAACCGTCCGCGCAAGGTGAATTGACAGGCCCGCTTCGGGTCTTGCGACTACGGCCCCCAACCCGGCAACGCGCACACACGGAGCTAACGGCACATCGCGGTGAGCATCGTCGCGAGCACGCCTTGCCCGTCGCGTCGGCTGCCTTTCAGTGCGAGATCCGCCTCGGCCATCAGCATCAACCAACGCTCGAGGGTGCCGCGGGGCAAACGGGTCACCGTGCGCTCGACGTCCTGAACCTTGAACGGTGCGACTCCGGCGAGCTTCGCGGCATCGGCCTGCCCCTCGCCACCGCGACGTGCGCTCTCGTACTTCAAGAGCTGCCGCACGCGCGAGGCCACCGCTCCAAGAAGCCGCGGTCCCTCGTCTCGACTCGTCGACACATCGCTCAAGGTCTCGAGCGCCCGCCCGAGGTTGCGCTCCGCCATCGCATCGACGAGCGCCCACACGTCATCGAGCCGAACACGCGTCACCGTCGCGGCGATCGCGTCATCATCGATCGGCGCACCCGGTCCGACGTAGAGCGAGAGGCGCTCGAGCGAATCGGCCACGGTCCCAAGCTCGGGACCACACAGCTCGGCGAGCAACTCGGCCGCATTCGACTGGAGTTCGTGACCAAGGGCACGCGCGCTCGCGGCGATCCAGCGGGGAAGCTCATGGCGACGCAGCGGCTCACACGAGACCAGAAACTCCTCCTTTTTCGCCGCGCGCATCAAGCGGCGTGAGCCATTGATTTTGGAGCCGACGAGCAGCAGGAGCGCGCTGTCGACCGGAGCCGCGGCGTAATCCGCGAGGATGTCCAATGGATGTGCGCGCGTGTCGTCCTCGCGCTTGTCCTTGTCCCAACGCTCGACGCCATGGACGATGACCACGCGGCGACGCGCCATCATCGGCACGGTGCGCGCATCCGCGACCACGGCCTCCGCGCTCGTTTCGGTGGCATGCACACGCTGCAAATTGAATCCCGCCGTGCGCTCGACATCCGAGGCGCGGCGCAGCTCGGCCACGACGCGGTCGGTAAACAGTTGCTCTTCGCCGACGACGACGTACACCGGTCGCAACGCCCCCTTGCCCGCTAGAGCGGCTTGGGCCTCCGCGATCGCTTGCTCCGGCGTCATCGGGTCAGAGGCTTCACCGCGAGCGCGCGGTGCGTCAAGCGGCCGCGAGCCGCAGCGGGTCACGACGCCGCAGAAGGGCTGCGCATTCCGTACATTGAGAGGCCATGCGCCTCGCACGACGGGTGCTCACGCGAGTCCTACGCGGCGCCGCAAAAACCAGTGTCCGCCCATCGCCAACGCCGCGAGCGCCGTCCAACTCCACGGCGGCAACCAGGCCTCGACCCGACGCTCGGAGACGACGCGCGTCGCACGCGGGAGCGGGAGCTTCGCGATGCCATCGTAAGAAACGGCCACACCGCCCGTGGCCTTTGCGATGGCCTCGAGCCGCGCGCCGTCAGGTCGAGGATCGGCCCATTCGTCGCCACCGACCTCGCATGCGAAATCATGGCGGCTCGGAGCCGAGCTTCCTTGGCGGTCGAGCCGCACGGTCGCGGTGTAGCCCCCTTGGGCGAGGCTCCCAACGTCGACCGATGCTGGGGCATCGCCGGCGGCGAACCTCACATGAACTTGTTTCAATTTCTCGCCGCTCCCCATGCGCTCGATCGTGACATCCGCCTCAGCGCCGTCCTCGGCGAAGAGCGCGCGGAGCTGCAAGGTCGTCGGAACGCCGGCGATGCAACCGCGTGGCAGCTCGACCACCGCCGGCTCGAAGCGCGGATCGCGCATCAGCCAGCCGAGCATCGCGTCCCAGAATGCGCCGTGCGGGCGACCTCCCGACTCCGAAGCGAAGGCGGAGAACTGCAAGAGGTGAGAGCCGTCGACGGTCAGCGCGATGGTCCTCCCGCTGCCGTACTCGCCAAGCGCGAGGACCGGCATCGGCGCACCACTCGCGGTTCGACGGCGCGGATGCTCGAGGAGCACGGTCGCTCCCTCGCGCGCGTCGCCGACGACGTTCGTGCCAGGCATGTCGGGCCAGCGTTCGCCTACGAGGTTTGTCATCGGCTCGAGAACAGGCGCGCGACGACCGGCACGCGTGAGGGTCGGGGCGAACGTCGCAAGATCGACCGCCTGGTCCTCCGGGATCCCGCGGAGGCTCACGGGCAACACGTCCGCGAGCGGCGTTTGCGCGTAATTTCCTGCGACAAATCCGTTCGGACCACCAACCATAATAAGACCGCCGCCCTGCCGAACGTACGCGGCGAGGCGGCGCAGGTGAATGCTCAAGCCGTACGGCTCCGCGTCGAAGTCCTGCAAGACGACGGCATCGAAACTCTGAAGGTGCTTGGTGAAGAGCTCATCGACTGGAAATGGAATCAGCGCGAGGTCGTCCTGTGAGGCACCAACGTCATCGGTGCGCGTGCGCAAAATGAAGAAGGCCACGACGTCGACGGAGGCATCGCTCTTCAGCCAAGTGCGAAGTGAACGCACGTCGTAGGTGGGGCGCCCCGCGACATGGAGGAGCCTCACGCGGTCACGGGCGACATCAACGGTGACGAAGCGCCGATTGTTCTCGGGGATGGAATCGCCCTCGGGAGCCATGATGGCTACCTCGAGGATGCGACGACCGGCCCTGTCGAGCGTGACCTCGAGAGACACGGTTCCGCGCCCATCGACCATGTGAACGACACCGGAGGCCCGCACCACCGAAGGCTCTCCGAGATGCAGCTCCGTTGCTGCAATGTCGAGGTCCCGGCAAACGAGTCCGCCGGTGCAGGCGACTTCAACCTCGAGGCGAGCCGGTTGGTGCGCGACTACCGATCCGGCGAGACGAACGCTCCGAACCGATGCGTCACGAGGCTCCTCGGTTGCGAGCGAGACTGTGTGAATCGGCACGGACAGCCGCCCCAGCGCCGCGCGCAGCATCGCCTCAACCGCGCCGTCGGAGGGTCGCTCGAGCCGACCGTCGCTAACGATGACGAGCGCTTGAGGGAGCTCATCGGTGCCGCGTGCCACAGCCTCGAGCGCCGCCGAAAGGTCGGAACCGGGCATCGGTTGGCGCAGGACGTCGTTGCCCTCGAGGGGCACGGGTTCTCCGCGTCCGAACGCAAACTGAGCGACGCGAACGGATGCAAAATGGTCGCGCAACGAAGCGAGCGCACGGTTCGCAACGGCGCGACGCGAGCCTGTCCCGCCGTCGGCCGGTAGATCGATCGAACGGGAAGCGTCGGCGAGAACCAGGAGGCGCGCGCCGACATTGTTCGAGCGTTCGAACACGCGAACGGGCCGCAGCACCGCGAGCATGAGAAGCCCGAGCGCGAGCACCCCGGACGCCCCGACGAGCAAGCCCGCCGCCGACTCTTTTCGGCGACCAAAGAGCTCCGCTAGGAGCAGCACCAAGCTTGCACCACCGAGGCAAAACGCCACAACGATGAAGGCGCCACCGAGATCACCTGAGAACGCCCAGCTCTCGGTCATGCGCAGGACCCGGTCTGACGGGGAATCATGGCGACTCCGACCCGCGACGACGCATCAAGAATGGAGCGTGCACCTGGTCGTCTTTGTAGTTGGAACACAAGACGTACATCGCGATGTTCACCGCAAGGCGAATGGCTTGCTCGCGCTGCGACTCTCCGCCGGGCGTCGGCTCGAACGGGTGAGCACCCCCCGCGTCGCGAGCCAGCGCACCCAAAAGATCGTTCGGCGAAAAGATCACTTGGGCAACCCCGCCTCGGATGATCGCCTCGAGTTTCGCGTCTTTTTGCACGCGCCCCGTCGCCTTTCGCAAGAGATAAAACGCGCGAAAAACAACGTTATCCTCGCCGATCACGATCGGTGAACCATCCGGCAGGACCCGCGCGAGCTGCTCCTTCGCGCCTTTGATGAATGAGCCCTCGGACGGTTCGAGTTCGTCGACGAGCAGGACCCCACCGAGCGCGATGAAGCGACGGAGCCCGGTAATTTCCCGCGCCGTCAGCGACTCTGGCGCCTGCGAGCCAGCCCACACGGCGAACGGCTCGGCGAGCAATTCGACGGCGTCTGCGCGAACCTGCGTCGGGACCAAGCGGGCGGGTGCGCTCGTGCGGTGAACGACCTCGAGCGACCATCGCCCCGGTGCCGTCTTGCGGCGCGGCGAAGGCTCGCGCGTACCGGTGATGAGTAGGCGCGGGTTGAAGGCGCCCCCCTCGCCGAAGGCCGCGGCTTTCAGCGGCGCGGCGAGGGCCAAGGCGAATGCGGCAAGCGCGAGGCGCCGTCGCGTCAATCGAAGTCGTCGATGTGCCATACGCCATCCTCGCGTCGCAGCCGTACGCGGTGTCCGCCGGCGAGCACCACCGTCGCGGTGTCTCCAGCAAGGTCAATTGCAAGCGTTTCCGGCTCGGTGAGTCCGAGAACAAGCGAACGAAGCTCCCCCTCGAGAAGCGCGCGGGTCCGCGGTGAAAGGACGCGGAGGAGACCTGTGTAACTCCGCCGTGCGAGCACCGCGCGAAGCTGACCCAGCGCCTGCACGGGTGTTCGCGCGGCAGCAGGGAGGCCCGAGGCCGCCTCGACGAAAAAAGCGCCGTCGGCCAACTGGAGCGACACGACCTCGCCGTCCGCGTAGCGCATGCGGCCGCGTGACGTAACCCTCCGCTCGGCAACGAGCAGCGCCGCGGCATGTTGTGCAAGCTCGACCTTTTGCTCACCGAGCACCCGAGCGAGCTCGTCGCGGCTCATCGCTCGTCGGCTCTCGTCGCTCATCATCCCGTAAAGGGAGTCGACATCGCCGCGTTGCACGGCCGTCGCGTACCGACTCACCGCATCCTCCGCCGACGGCAAGCTCGCGCGGCGCGCGCAGCCAGTGGCCAACGTGCCGACGAGCGCGGCAAGAAGAAGCAGAGAACGCGAAGCCATGACGCATGTCGGTTTACCGCAGGCCGATAGGCGACGCTATACTCGCGCCCGATGACTTCGCTTCTTTCACGTGTCTGGCCCATCGGGTTGGTAGTCTTCCTAGGCTGCGCCCCACCTAAAGCTCCGGCGAACGTCGAGATGAGGACGCTCGAAGAGCGCCGCGCTCGTGCGGTGATCGAGCGGGTCGTCGAGGAGCACGGATCGATGGCGAAGCCTGGACGCACCTTCGAGCTTTCGAATGGGTTTCGCCTGAAAGAGGAAGTGCGCATCGGCGAAGGCCCCTACGGGGTCGCGTACATCACGGAGGAGGAGCGCGCCGAAGCGGGACGGATCCTGCCGAAGTACGATCCACAAAATAGCGCACTGCGCGTGCTCCACCCCTCCGAAGACGCGATCGTCCTCTTGCTGCACGATCAAGCGTACCGGTTCGATCCCTCGGGCGGTGAGACCGCGACTGCCGTCGCCGCGGAGAAGACGTTCGAGCGCGACGTCTCGGACTTCATCGTCAATGTGGTGGCGACGGGCGCGGGACGCCGAAAGCCGACCGCGGCGCCAGCCGCAACCGGAGAAGCTCGCCCATGAGCGACCCTGCACCCAGGCCGAAAACGAACGAGCGAATCGTGGCCGGCACCGCCACCGTGACGGTGCTCGGACTCGCGCTGGTCGGCACCGGCTCCGAGGACCTTGGCGCCTTCCTCGCGCTCGTCGGACTCACCGGGTTGCTGTTCAGCGTGCACAGGTACGGGCGCCTCGGCGCTGAAACGTGAGCGCGGTTCAATGAACCTTGCGTAGCCTCGCGAGGGCGCGTGCGGCTTGCTGTGCGCGCGTAGGCCCCCCGAGGGCGAACGAGAGCCCAACCGAACCGCGGCCCGAGGACGCATCGACGGCGGTGACGCGACCGCCGTTGTCGCGAATCAGCTCCTCGAGCACGGACAGCTCGAGCCCAGCGGAGAGTCGCTGCAGCGCGGCGAGCGCATTCGATTCGGAGCCGAGCTTCGCTTTGTCGACGACCGGCGGCTCCGAAAAGAGCCCCTGAGCGAAAAGCAGCGACGCGGCGGCACCGCCGGCGTTGCGGCCACGAAAGTAGGCACCGATGTCACGGACGTTCGAGTGAGCGCAGCGTGCGAAGAGCGCGGCATGGTCTGCCAGCGTCGCCTCGGCGAGTTGGTCAACGAGCGCGACGAAGCGATCACGCCCATCGGCATGCATGAAGGGATGCAAATATCCGCCTTCAAAACGAAGGCGCGCGCGGTCGGGTTCTCCGGTGTCCACCCACGAGGCGCTCGCTGGAGCGACGGCACCAAGGCGCGAGAGCAAGGCCGCGTCCGTTGCCTCGCCGAGCACGGGCTCGGAAGAGAGCGGCCTCGGGTTCGCGTCGCGCGCCAACCAAAGTTCGATCACCCAGCCGGCTGGGTCGACGTCGAACGATGTCGCGCCCGCGTACAACCGACGCCGCGTCGCTTCGCAAGACTCTCGGCCGCGAACGTCAACGACCGGAGCAGCACCCGTCGCCGACGCGCCTGCCGACGCCGTTTGACCCGCGCCACCGCGGCTGACGCGAGCGCGCGCGAGCCACGCCCCCGAGCCGACAACGGTCACAATCAGGATCACCGCACCCAGTATTTTACCGACGATCGGAGAGATGTCGGTCGTCTCGACGGGGGGCGGGAGCGCGTTCGCGATGGCGCTCCTGAGGCGCTCGACCGCGTGCTGGACTTTCCCGTCGCGCATGTCGTCGGGCAAGAGCGACCACTGTTGCACGAGCTCGGCGATGTCGATTGAGACGACCGGCCCCGACCCGTGGAACTCCGCTGTCTGCTCGCGCACGACAACCCGCCCATGAGCGCCGCGACGTGCGAGGGCCGCACCAAGGGCGTGCTCGATCGCATCGGTGGACGAAGGCTCTGGCATCGCGGCGAGGCTAGCATGCATCGCGAATCAACGGCCTCGACCATCCGGCCGCCGGCGGAAGCTCCCGCGCAAGTCAGCTCTCGGCTTGCAGCATGCCCTCGACGATCGCATCGAGCACGAGCTCGAAGCGCGCGAGATCGAAGTGCGAGCCGCTGCACAGCCAATCGGTGTGACCACCCGGCCCGGGAAAATGGCCGACGATGTCGAGGTGATCGCCTTGCCCTATCCACAACGCTTCACCCCAAATTTGCGAAGCGAGCGGCACGACGCCGTCGTTCGCACCGAGCTCGGGCACGTGGCCGAGTACCTTCGCGAAGAGCGGGGCGCCGCCATCGGCCGGGGCGCATGGGTAGCGATCGTCATACCGTGCCGTTATGCCCGCCATCGAATGAAAAAGTACCGCAGAGATGGCCGCCCACGGTGTGCGGATGGTCGTCAGCCAGTCGCGCACACCACTTCGAGGGGCGTAGCTCGCGACGAATTGATAGCGAACGGACGGCCGATCCTCGACGCCTGCCTGGAAGAGGTCCATCGCCTCGGGCATCAACTGCACGACGCCTCCTTGGTCATCGCGCACTTGCCGCAACCAGTCCCGAAGGGCCCGACTCGCGGCATCGTCGAGTGCCCGAGCAAGCGGCTCGGCCACCTTGTCGATGATGGCCATCTCGATGCCGAGCATGTCCCCGCTGCGACCGAGCGCCGCGACGAGTGCCGAAGCAAGGCTGAGCGGCGGCGCACCAAATTTGAGCGCGCTGACAGTGAGCGCCGTCACCGCATAAAGAAGTTGCTGGCCCTTCGCCGTGGCGAAGAATGTCGCGAGCGGCGTGCCGTAGTGCGGGGTATTCACCGAGGTTATCGAGCTGAGCCTGTCGAGCCACAGGAGCTCGCGGCCCACCACGCGGCCGAAATGAACCGAGGGTGAAGCCACCAGGCGCGCATCGAGGCCGCCGGTCGAGTGGCCGACAAGGTGGATGGGCCCGGAGGCACCACTCGTTGCGTGCACGAGGTCAACGAGCTTGGAGGCGCGGCGCCGTACCGACGACGTCGGGTGGACCTCGCACACACGGACCTCGACCGATTTTCCGTGCGAAGCGAAGCGCCGCTCGATGCCGCGCACGACGTGGCCGAAGTAATCGTAGGCAGCCAGCCGTGCAAAGCCGAACATCCCGGGGGTGAGGTATACGCGCGAAGCCGTCATCGGAAGACGCGCACGATAACGCCCTCGAGGCATTCGGGCGAATCTCGCGCACCCCTTGGTGCCCGGTTTCGGCTGGTGTAGGACTCGCCCCCGTAAGATCACTTTCGGACCGCACGTTGTCGGACTTCGAAAACACGTTCGCATCACGCCCCGCTTCGGGGATGACAAGGAGCAACCATGAGCTTCACTAGGATCCTGCCCATCAGCCTCATCGCGCTTGCGCTCGGCGGCTGCAGCGACAAGCCCGAACCCAACGACCCGTCGAAGTTCGATCCGAACGCCGCGTGTCCGCCCGGGCAAGTCTGTCCGCAGGCCGGTTACGGCCAGCCGGGCTACGGCCAACCGGGGCAACCTGGCTACGGCCAACCGGGGCAACCGGGGCAACCGGGCTACGGCCAACCAGGGCAACCAGGGCAACCCGCGCAACCGGGCTACGGCCAACCGGGGCAACCCGCGCAACCGGGCTACGGCCAACCCGCGCAACCCGCGCAGCCCGCGGCGGGAGGTCAAGCGACCCCGATCCCGGCGGCGGCAGCCATGCTCGCGCAACCGATCCTCCAAGGCCTTGCATTGAGCGAAATGCCGGGATTGAGCGGCGATGGGCCACCGATCGTCGCGAGCTTCCAGCCGGGCCAAACGTACGAGCACCCGGTTCAACTGCAGCCCAATCGCTGCTACGGCGTGATCGCGGTCGGACTTCCGATGCTGAGCGAAGTCGACGTTCAGCTCGTCACGAACCAACCTCCGCTGCCGCCGGCGCCGCTCGCCCAAGACTCAACGACCGGCCCGAACGCCATGATCGGTCAGAAGGGCCAGTGCTTCCGGTACGACTTTCCGGTCGGCGCATCCGCGAAACTCGTGATCCGCGCGACGGCCGGCTCGGGCGTGATCATCGCGCAAGTTTTCGTAAAGTAGGCCGCGTTCAGGTCTCCCAACGCGGGGCGATGAGCCGGCGTCTCCCGTCTTCCGAGAGGGGAGCGCCAGGCTCGTCCAAGGTGACCCGGTCCCAGAGTTGGCATGTCACCTGGCGATGCCGTTGGTCGAGCGCTTCACAATAGTTCGTGTATTTGCAGCGCCTCACCTCGTCACCGCGGCCAAGTCGCAGCTTGCGGAACCAATCGGGATCCGCGAGCGACTGCCTTGCTGCCGCGATGACATCGCCTTTCCCGTCCTTCAAGTAAGCCTCCGCTTGCTCGAAGCTCGCGATACCGCCGCATAGGACCACGGGCGTCTCGAGCCCGGCCTCCCGCACCGAGCGCCGTATGGCCGCTTGCTTTTCGATGTTGCGGCCGAACGGCCCGCGCTCGTCGGAGAGCGCCGTGGGCATGCACTCCCAGCCGCTCCGACCGGTGTAGGGGTACGCCGCTTCACCGATGCGAGGTTGTGCGGCGTCTTCGAATTTGCCACCGGTCGACAAAGACAAAAAATCCATGCCGGCTCGCGCAAAACGCGTCGCGAAGTCCGAGGCATCGGCCACACTTCCACCGCCGTCGATGATTTCGTCGCACAAAAAGCGGCATCCGACAGCAATCTGAGTGCCCACCGCAGCGCGCACCGCCGCAAAAACCTCGAGCGGCAGCCGCACGCGCCCCTCTCTGTCCCCGCCATAACCGTCGGTGCGCACGTTTCGCCGCGAGAGGAAGGACGCCATCGTATAGGCGTGCGCGTAGTGAAGTTCGACGCCATCGAAGCCCGCGTCACAGGCGCGACGCGCCGCCGCCGCAAAGGCAGCGGGCAGGATCCGCGGAAGCTCGCGGATCGCCGGGTCCTCGGTGTCCCAAACGCGCTCGCGTTCACCGAACTCGAGTGCCTCGAGCTCGCGTCGGTCGAGCACCGTCTCGAGCTCGTGCCGATCGAGCCTGGCGAGTTCATGGCGCACGACGGCATCCGAACCTTCGAGGTCAACGCCCGGCCGTAGACGCGCGAGCGCCACTCGATGCTCGGGCCGCAAGTGCAAGAATCGCTCGAAATAACGGGCTGGCTCGGGACGACGCCGAATGCGGAGAAAATCGATCAGTTGGATGAAGAGGCGCGTTCGTCCCCCGCTCGCTTCCTTCACGACGCGACACAGCTCGCGAAGCCCGGGAACGAAACGGTCGTCACCGATACGCAAGAGCGGCCCACTCGCGACGTCGCGCACTCCAGTCGCCTCGACGACGATCGCACCGGGCTGCCCTTCGGCGAAGCGGCGGTACCAAGCGAGCACGTCGGCCGACACCATGCCGGCAGCGGTCGCCCGCCAAGGAACCATCGCTGGCACCCACGTCCGTTCGGCGAGTTCGAGACCACTTGCGAGCCTCAGCGGAGAGAACATCCGCGATGCGAGCGCCTCCTCGATACTCGGGGTCCCGAGCACAGGGAGCCTGTGTCGAACTCGCTCGGCGGGCTTGTAGCTGCTCATCGCTCGGGCTGGTATAACCCAACCGTCTCAGAGGTCTTCCAACGATGCATCAATTGCTCCTCGCCACGTTTTTCCTCGCGGCCTGCAACTCCAACTCCGCCGCCGCCACGACCCCGAGCGTCTCGCCCGCCATTGGAGCGGGCGAAGTGGTGACCACGGCCGATGGTAAAACCAAGGTCGTCATCCGCGTAACGAAAGAGGGCTATGTGCCCTCCGAGGTCAAGGTTCCACAGGGCAAGCCCGTCGTGCTCGAGTTCATCCGCGAGACCGATAGCGACTGCCTGAACGCGGTTCGTTTACCTTGGCTGAAGGACCCCGTGCCGCTGCCGCTGAACCAACCGGTGTCGATCCCCTTTGACGCCGCAAAAGCCGGGACCGTGCGCTACAGCTGCTGGATGAGCATGGTGTTTGGCAAACTCACCGTAACGCCGCCCTGACCGCCGCTCGGTGCGCAAGTGCCCGGTCCAAACCGCCGCGCGACAATCACCTTTGTGCGAGCCTTCCGGGACGGTAACCTACCCCACCTCCCGTGACAGCCGCCACCTACGCATTCGCTCAATTGCTTCGAGTCTTGCCTCGTACACGCATCACGCGTGCCGTCGGTACGCTCGTCGACCTCGAGCTCCCTCCACTGCTTTCGCGTGCCGTCGTCGGCATCTACGCATCGGCGTATCGTGTCGACCTCGACGAAGCCGAGCCGCACGGCGACGCGTACCGCAGCTTTGATTCGTTCTTCACCCGCCGGCTGAAAGACGGCGCCCGCGTCGTTGACGCCCCACCCGGCGCACTCATCTCGCCCTCCGATGGTCGGCTCGACAGCTTCGGCGCTATCGAAAAAGACGGCGTCTTCACCATCAAAGGACGGAATTACCGCGCGTGCGATCTTCTTGGCGACGCGCGCGATGGCGATGCACAAGCGGCGCGTTACCTCGGCGGGCAATTCGCCATCATCTACCTCTCGCCGCGTGACTACCACCGCGTGCATGCCCCCTGCGATGGCGCGCTCACGGCCGTGCGCTCCTACGCGGGTGAGCTTTTCCCCGTGAACGGCGTGAGTGAGGCCCACATCCCGAATTTTCTCGGCCGCAATCGTCGGGTGGCTATCGAGCTTGCGACGCAAACGTATGGGCTCGTCACGGTGGTGATGGTCGCCGCGATGATCGTCGGTCGGGTCAGCGTCACAGGGCTCAGCGATCGCGACGTTGCGTTCGGACGCCACGAACTCGGCGGGCTGCCGATCACGCGGGGCGACGAACTTGGCATCTTCCATCTCGGCTCCACGGCGGTCGTGTTCTTCGAGCCCGGCGCGTGCCCACCTCTCTCCCCGAAGCTCGGCCCTGTCCGCTTGGGAGACGCGCTCCACACGGGCCCCCGGAGCCTCGAATGAGCAACGATGACACGCAGGGCGACGGCAAGCCGCCGGAGCACGAACCGTTCACCCTCGAATCGACGCTCGACTCGCTGCTCGACGACGGGCCGACCCAAGCGATGGTCGCGAAGCACGCCTCGCCGCCGGTAGGATTCGACACGTTGCCCCGCTCGGTGCCGAGGCCACCTGCCGCACGCCGGCCGCTGCCTAGCGTCCTTACCGGTGAGCCACTCGCGCCTGCGCGCGCCGCCTCCACATCCTCGCGGCCTCCGGGCGTCACCGAGTCGTTCCGCCCCCCGCCCTTCCCAACGGGCAGCGTCCCGCCGCTCGACACGCTGCCTCGTCATGCCACCACGCTCGCTTCAACGTCGAGCGTGGCGCCGGCACAGTGGAGCTCCCTACCCCCTCCGACGGCCCCTCCTGCGGCCCGGAGCGCGCCACCTCGGCCGAGCACACTCGCACCATCGAGCACACCCGCACCATCGAGCACACCCGCACCATCGAGCACACCCGCACCATCGAGCACACCCGCGCCATCGAGCTCCGCGACGCTCGGGCTGCCCGCTAGCCCTGCGGGTGACGCCGCCGATTCCGAACGCGACCCGACGTCAAGTTCCGCATTCGAAGACGAAGCACCCACGCGCCGAGGCTCGCTCGAAGACCCTCTCGGCGAAGACACCGCCGCAAGTTCGCTTCAATCGGACGCCCTCGAGCTTGCGCTCACGCTCGGCCCACCGGGGATCCCGCTCCTCACCGCGCCGTCGGACTTCGAGCAGCTCGATAGGAAGGACCGCAAGGCGCCCTCTAAGCTGCGACGCACTGGAAAAAAGGGAAAGCGCCCGACCGTGCGAATCCCCGACGACGAAGTCCCGATAACGGGCGCTGCGGCAGGCGACGAGGCCGACGCCGAGCACGGCCGCGAGAGCCTATTCGACTACCTGCCGACAACCGAGCCGCGGGCGCATTCCGTCTCCGCATTCGATGCACCGAACGAGCTCCCGCACGACGGCGCCGAAGCCGCACCAGCCGAACCCGCCGAACCCGCGCCGACGCCGAATGAAGAGACGCCGACGGCCCCCGTGCAGTCGCCTCCGGCACCAACCGCCACGCAACGCGCATCGCATATCAGAACCGCGCCGATCGTCGACGACAGGGCAATCGTCATGATGCGCCCGATCGATATCGTCAGCGACATGCCGGCCATGCCGCCGTCCAGTTCACCGGAGAGCGGCGGCGACGGGGACGGCGACGACGGCCTCGAAGAGATCGAACCTGAGCGCATGAGCCTTCCCGGCAGCGTCATCTCCAACGAGCTGCGAAGTGACGCGAAACCGCCGCCGTTAACGCACGTGCGCGGTCCCTTGTCTGGCCCTGCGAGTGACATCCCGGGGCGAACCATGCCGCCACCACCCCCGTCGAATCCAGCGGGCGCGAAGCCAGCACCGATGCCACAGGGTCCGGTATCGGCTCCACCGAAATCGATCGAAGCCCCGAAGGCCGCCGCGGCAACCACCGAAGCTTCGCCACCGACGAAAGCCAAGCGCCCGTGGTGGTCCGAGATGTTCGAAGACGACATGGCGCGCACGCTCGACAACCCAAGGCAACGCGACGTCGAGCGCGAGTCGAACTTCATCGACCAGAGCTTCGGTTTGCCACCGGGTTCGCGCATCCTCGACCTCGCGTGTGGCCACGGCGTTCACGCGGTCGAGCTCGCCTCGCGCGGCTACCAACTCGTGGCCGTCGATCTCTCGACGACGCTGCTAGGGCTCGCGCGCGCTTACAACGAGCGGCAAGGCCAAAACGTGAGCTTCGTGCAGGGCGACATGCGCCAAATCGAGCTCGATGGGGTGTTCGACGGCATCTATTGCTGGGGCAGCAGCTTTGGCTACTTCGACGACCCGACCAACCTGAACGTGCTCGAGCGGATAGCGCGCGCGCTCAAACCTGGAGGAAAATTGCTGCTCGATCTAACCAACCGCGATTTCATCGCGCCGCGGTCGCCGAGCACGGCGTGGTTCGACAAGCCGGGTTGCGTCTGCATGGATGAGATCCGCTTCGACTTTTTCACGAGCCGTCTACACGCCAAGCGAATGGTGATCTTCGAGAGCGGGCGTGGCCGCGAAGTCGACTACTCCCTGCGGCTCTACACGGCCCACGAGCTTGGCATGATGCTCCAGCAACTCGGCCTGAGAGTCATCGAAGCGAGTGGCCATCGCGCCCACCGCGGAGCCTACTTCGGCAGCGAATCCCCGCGCCTCATTCTGCTCGCCGAAAAGGGCTGATTCGGAGAACGACCGGCTGCCGCACAAGCCCGCGCGCTCGCGGCTCAACCGGGCTCGAGCAACTTCACGAGCATTGGCGCAAGCTCGGCCAAGGCGGGCTCACCGGCCGCGGCCGCCAGCGGACCGGTGACGGCAGGGTCGAACCCGCTACGCCCCAAAATTGCCGCGAGCAGCGTCAGCTCCAGCGCATCGATTCGCGTGCAACGAGTCAACGCGAGCTGCGGCATGACGTAACGCAACTCGAAGCCATTGCCCCAAGGGCGCACCGCGACGTCGACGACCCCCGACTGAAGCTGCTTGAGAATCGTGCGCACGTTGGCTGCCCGGCGCCTCGCCCGCCGCGCGTCCGGCAAACGAAACATCTCGAAGAACCGGTTGCGAGGGTAGCTCGCCGGGACGAGCACGAGCGCTACAAACAGCCCCAGCGGGTCCGGAGCTGGAGAACCGCCACCTCCCCCACCCAGGGCCGGAGCTGGAGAACCGCCACCTCCCCCACCCAGGGTGGGAACTTGGTTGTTTGTCGTCACGACGTTTCACCTTGTCGGGCGAAATCGTCAGACGGAGCACGTCTGCGGCACCGCACGAGCACCCTCAGACTCCGAGCGGCCCGACGGTCGCGTCGCGGATGAGCTCCTCTTGACGATTCGCTCGCAGCGCGCCGAGCAGCTCGTCGAGGTCACCCTGGAGCACGCGGTCGAGCTGGTGCAACGTGAGGTTGATGCGGTGATCCGTGATGCGATTCTGCGGATAATTGTACGTGCGAATTTTCTCGCTGCGTTCCCCCGAGCCGACCATGCCCCGCCGCTCAGCGGTCACGGCGTCCGCCTGCTTCGTCCGCTCGAGCTCGAGCAAGCGACTTTTCAACACTTTCAGCGCGCGCGCCTTGTTTTTGTGCTGAGAGCGCTCATCCTGGCACTTGACGATAAGGCCGCTCGGCTTGTGCCGAATCTGCACCGCGCTGTTCGTCGTATTGACGCCCTGCCCGCCGGGGCCTCCCGACGCGGCGATCGAAATCTCGAGGTCCTCATCGTCGATCTCGACTTCGACATCCTCCGCCTCGGGCAACACCGCAACCGTCGCGGTCGAAGTGTGAATGCGCCCTTGTGCCTCGGTCGCCGGCACGCGCTGCACCCTGTGAACCCCGGCCTCGAAACGCAGGTGCGAGTAAACCCGCTCGCCCGTGAAGAGCGCGATGATCTCTTTGAAGCCACCCGCCGACGCGTCGCTGCGACTCAAGACCTCGATCTTCCAGTTGCGCGTCTCTGCGTAGCGGCTGAGCATCCGAAAGAGGTCGGCCGCGAAGAGCGCCGCTTCCTCGCCTCCAGTGCCAGCGCGAATCTCGAGGATCGTATTGCGCTCGTCGTTCGGATCCCTGGGCAGCAGCAACACTTCGAGATCGGCGGCCACCAGCGCGTGGGCGGCCTCGTGCTCGGCAAGCTCCATCTCCGCCAACTCACGAAGCTCGGGATCGCCGAGCGCCGAACGATCATCGGCGATGGTCGCCTCGAGCGCACGCAAACGCGCAAACCCAACGACCAACGGCTCGATATCGACGCGCTCTTTGTTGAGCACACGGAGGCGTTGCGGGTCGGCGAGGACCTCCGGCGCGCACAAAAGATCTTGCAGCTCGTCGAAGCGCCGAGTCAGGGTTTCGAGCTTTTCGATCGGCAGCATGGCGTCGTCGGTGGAGCGGTCCGTCTGCGACGTCACGCGATCGGTGGCGACAAGTGAGGCAAGGGCACGGCGCGGGATTTCTCCCCGCCGTCAACAGCCCAACGCGCGCTTGGACCTATCCCTCAAACACCGGTGAGTTTTCAGCAAACACCAGTGAAAGGAGCGCGACTCCGAGCGCGAAGACTCAGGCCTTCGCGGGGATCTTCGCGTACTTCTTGCGGAAGCGATCGACGCGACCCGCCGTGTCGAGCAACTTCTGCTTGCCCGTGTAGAACGGGTGGCAATTGGAGCAAACGTCGACAGAGTAGCTGCCACGCGCAGAGAACGTATCGATAGCGTAACCGCAGGCGCAGTGGACATTGGCCTTGCTGTACGCGGGATGAATTTCGGCTTTCACGTTGAATCTCCGTCGAGTCGAGGGGGCCTTTAGTTAGTCCAGGCCTGAAACTTTCGCAACTCCGTTCGACCAATTCGGGCGCGCTCGTCTTTTTCCACGGCGGTGTTGACGCCCCGGAGGCCATGGTTAGTTTGCGCCGGCGAACGGCCTGCCACGCTTCAAGCTGTGGTACGTGGCCACTCCGCTCGCGAACCTCTTCAACCACTCTCGCGCCGCGTCAGCAAAGGGAACCCAGCATGGGCAAGATCATCGGAATCGACCTCGGAACCACCAACAGCGTCGTTGCCATCATGGAAGGCAAAGAAGCGAAGGTGATCGTCAACGCCGAAGGTGCGCGCACCACGCCTTCGGTCGTCGCGTGGGATGACAAGGGCGAGACGCTCGTCGGCCAAATCGCGAAGCGCCAGGCCGTGACGAATCCGGAGAACACCGTCTATTCGGCCAAGCGTTTCATCGGAATGCGCTGGGAAGAAGCCTCGGCGGAGTCAACGCACGTGCCCTACAAATGCGTACGTGGCGCAGGCGGAGCGACCGCGTTCGAAGTCCGCGGCAAACAACTCTCGCCGCAAGAAGTCAGCGCAAAAGTGCTGCAAAAGCTGAAGAAAGCCGCGGAGGATTACCTCGGCGAGCCGGTGACCGAAGCCGTCATCACCGTTCCCGCGTACTTCAATGACTCGCAGCGCCAGGCCACCAAAGACGCCGGCCGCATCGCGGGCCTCGACGTCAAGCGCATCGTCAACGAGCCGACGGCCGCAGCCCTCGCCTACGGCCTCGACAAGAAGACGGAAGAAGTCATCGCCGTTTACGATTTCGGCGGCGGCACCTTCGACATCTCGATCCTCGAGGTAGGCGACAACGTCGTGCAGGTCATCTCGACCAACGGTGACACGCACCTCGGTGGTGATGACGTCGACCGCGTGATCATGGAATGGTTGATCGACGAGTTCAAGAAGGACACCGGCCTCGACGTCTCGAAGGACAAGATGGTGATCCAGCGCCTCAAGGACGCGGCCGAGCAGGCCAAGCGCGAGGTGTCGAGCGCCCAGGAGACGACGATCAACCTGCCGTTCCTCACGGCCGACGCGAGCGGTCCGAAGCACCTTCAGCAGACCCTGTCGCGCGCACGTTTCGAGCAGATGGTCCGCCCACTCCTCGAGCGAACGATGGAACCGGTTCGGAAGGCCCTCGCAGACGCGAAAAAGTCGCCCAATGAGATAAACGAGGTCGTGCTCGTCGGTGGCTCCACCCGCATCCCGCTCGTGCAGAAGCTCGTCCAAGACTTCTTCGGCAAAGAGCCTCACCACGGCGTCAACCCGGATGAAGTCGTCGCCATCGGCGCCGCGATCCAAGCCGGCATCCTCTCCGGTGACGTGCAGGACATGGTGCTGCTCGACGTCACGCCGCTATCGCTCGGCGTCGAGACCTTGGGCAGCGTGACCACGGTGATGATCCCGCGGAACACGACGATCCCAACGCAGAAGAAGGAGACGTTCTCCACCGCGGCCGACAACCAGCCGAGCGTCGAGATCGTCGTTCTTCAAGGCGAGCGCACCGAAGCGAAGTACAACCGTCGCCTCGGTACCTTCTCGCTCGACGGCATCATGCCCGCACCGCGCGGCATGCCGAAAGTCGAGGTCACGTTCGACATCGACGCGAACGGCATCCTCACCGTCAGCGCGAAGGACCTCGCGACGAGCAAGGAACAGAAGGTCACCATCAAGGAAGGCTCGGGTCTCAAAGAGGACGAGATCGCTCGCATGGTGAACGAGGCCGCGGAACACGAGGCCGATGACAAGAAGAAGCGCGACGAGATCGAGCAGCGCAACAAGCTCGACAGCATGTGCTACACGCTCGAGCGCAACTTGACCGACAACAAGGACAAGATCCCCGAGTCGGACGCCACCGCGATTCGCGAGGTGATTGTGGAGGCCCGCAAGGCGATCGAGGAGCAGAACGACGACAAGGTTCGTGCCTCACTCGAGCGTCTCGAGAAGGAAGCTCACCGCATCGCCAGCGTGATGTACGAGAAGGCAGGCGCCGGCGGAGACGCGAAGGGCGGAGACACGAAAGGCGGAGACGCGAAATCGGGCGGCAAAGACGACGGCGTGATCGACGCCGAGTTCGAGGAAAGCTGACGTCCAGTCGAACGTGAGCGCGTCGGATTGCGACGTGGTCATTGCCGGTGGCGGCCCTTCGGGGTGCGCCACCGCGCTGTTTTTGTGGGCCGCGTTCTCGGGCGTGTCGCCAGGGGGCACCACGCGCGGCATCGGCCCGCATCCACCCCGCATCCTGCTCATCGACAAGGCCGCGTTCCCGCGCGAAAAGATTTGCGCCGGCGCAATCGGAGGTCGGGCGGACAAGGCCCTCGCGGCGATCGGCGTTGAGGTGCGTTGCCCGAGCGTCGAGGTGCGTGGGCTCGGCGTCGTCACGAGCGAAGGGCGGCTCGTCGAGAAGCACCCGCGGCCTATCGGACGGGTGGTGCGCAGGCGTGAGTTCGATGCCGCGTTTCTCGAGCAGGTGCGTGCGCGTGGCGTCGAGGTAAAGACGGGCGTTGCGTTTCACGGATTCGAGCGCAGGCGTGACGGAATCGTCGTGCAAACGAGCGCCGGTGCAATCACCGCGAAGTGCCTCGTCGGAGCCGATGGCGTAGGGAGCCGCGTGCGGCGGGAGCTCGGCTTAGGCCGCGGAAATATTTACGCGCAGGCCATCGAGACGGACACTGTGTGGTGTGACGCGGACGCCCGCGAACGCGATGACGACGACGTCTTGTGGTTCGACCTGCGGGATCGGCGCTACCCTGGGTACGGCTGGTCCTTCCCCACGGTGCTCGGCGGCGAGTCGATGGTGTGCCGCGGGATTTACCGCGTCACGCATGGTCCCTGCGCGCTGTCGGAACAAGGGCCCGACGTGTCGAGTCTTCTTGTAGAGGAGCTCGCGCGGCTCGGCCTTGCGAAGGATGGCCCCTTCAAGCGTTTCGCGGAGCGAGGGCTCGCCGCCCACGAGGCCACGGCCCAAGCGCGCGTCATGCTCGTCGGCGAAGCGGCAGGCATCGATCCGGTACTCGGCGAAGGCATCGCACAAGCGATCCTCTACGGTCGCGCGGCCGGCAGGTTCCTCGCGAAGTGCCTTGCACGCGGGGACTTCTCCTTCGCGGGTTGGTCACGAACCCTTGCCCGTTCGCGCGTCGGCGTCGATCTCACCGCGCGACGGTTCGCCCTGCCCCACGTCTATGGCCCACACCGCTCGAAGCTCGAGCGGCTCGTCGCCTCGTCGCCCGCCCTGGCGCGCGCGGGGCTTCACTACTTCGCGGGTGAGCATGTACCGCGCGTCGAGCTTTTGCGCGCGATGGCCGATGGCGTCGGCGTGATGATGGGCCGGTGATGGCGATGGTGGTTGGTCGGAGCGTCGGAGGATGCCGCACAAATGTTGGGCTGATGCGGAACGTGTCAACGCGCGCGAGACAGAGGGCCTGAGAATTAATGTCGCGATCGAGGCGACGAGTTTGGGCCGGCATAACAGCCACAACCACTGCACATACAATCTCGTAACAAATACCGAGATCACACGATTATCAAACAAAAGTACGAATAAACACACCTTAGCACTACTGCCGCACGTTTCTTGGCCCGCCGCCCTGCGACCAGCGATTTCGAAGCATGGCCTACATCCTCAACGGCGCCGGGCAGCGTCGTCTCGACGAGTTTTTCAGCGGAATCGGCTCGATCCTACGTCGTGCCGACCGCAAAGAATCGTTCGCGCTCTACGCCTGCGGCCTCTTCGGGGACAGCGAGCGCAAGAGCATCGAGCCGATTGCGGCGCGCGTGTGCGGCAAGCCGGAGCGCTGCCGCGCGGTCCACGATAAGCTCCTGCACTTCATTGGCGTTTCGCCGTGGTCCGACCGGATCCGACGGTTCGCGGCCGACTACGCCCTGCTGGAACTAGCGAAGCGCGAGCCAATCGAGGACTGGGTCATCGACGACACTGGCTTTCCGAAGCAGGGCACCAAGTCGCCAGGCGTGTAGCGTTAATACAGCGGTACACTCGGAAAAACCGGAAATTGCCAGCTCGCCGTCAGCGTCACGGTCGCCACGCGCACGATGCACCTGCCGATCGACATGGACCTCTATCTCCCGGAGTCGTGGGCCGAGGATCGCAAACGCTGTCGCGCGGCTCACATCCCCGATGAGGTCGAGTACCGCGCCAAGTGGCGCATCGCGCTCGATCTCATCGAGCGCAACGTCAACGCGGGCGTCCCTATCGGACTGCTGCTCGGCGATAGCGCCTATGGCGACGTGGGCGAGTTCCGCGATGGCATCCGCACGCTCGGCTTCGAGTACGCGCTTGACGTGAAAAAGCACACTCGGGTGGTGATTGTGTGCGACGACGGGAGCGAGAGCGACCCGCTGAGCCTCGAGACAGCCGCCGCCGTCATCGGTGAGCGTAGTTACCGAAAATTGACCTGGCGGGAGGGCTCGCGCCGCAGCATGAGCGCGGCGTTTGCGACGCTGCGGGTCCGGGTCGTCACCAACAAAGACACGCGCGGCGAGGAACATTGGCTCGTCATCGAGAAGCCAAAACGGCGCAAGCCCGTCGAGCACTACGTCCTCACAACGCTCCCGAAGACGGCGGCCCGAAAGGAGATCGTGCGACGAATCAAGCAGCGCTGGCGCATCGAGCGTACGTACGAGGACCTCAAGGGGGAGCTCGGACTCGACCACTTCGAAGGCCGCACATACAACGGCTGGCAACACCACGTAAGCTGCGTCCTGGCCTGCTATGCCTTCCTCGTCGCCGGACGCGCACGAGCTTTTCCCCCCTCGGCTGGACGGCCGCGTGAAGACGACGCGATCGAGGCAGCGGCCTGAACGTCACTTCGAGGACTCCATCATCACCTTCGGCCTCGCCGTCAGGCGAGCGCTGGCGCCGTGGCTGCGCCGATGGCGGTCGGAGCTGCTGCGGCAACGACTTGCGCGTGTGTTAGCGTCGAAGTTGCGGCAGTAGTGCTAGGAACGAGACCCCGAGCCGCAATGCTTTGCGACATGGTAGATTCGGGCGCGATGTCGACGGCGGCGAAGCAACTCCGCGTGGTCGAGTCGGTGACGGAGACTCAGGGCGAAGGGTCGCTTTGCGGGGCCTGTGAGTTGCGCTCGACAGCGTCCACCTGCTTGCGTTGCGGAACGACGCTTGTGCTCGACGGCCGCTGGGTGCTCGAGAAGAAGCTCGGCGAAGGCGGTCAGAGCCGCGTTTATGAGGCCCGGTCGCTCGATGATGGCGCGCGGGCGGCGATCAAGGTGATGTCCCTCGATCGAGCGCGCGACTGGAAGAACGTCGAGCTCTTCGAGCGATCCGCCAAGGTCCTCGCGAACCTCGATCACCCCGGCGTGCCAAAGTTCATCGCCTCGTTCCGAGTCGAGGCGAACGCAATCGTGCTTTTTTGCTTGGTGCACGAGCGGATCGACGGCGAGACGTTGAAGGCAGGACTCGAGCGCGGCGAACGCTACGACCAATCGAAAGCGCGCGAGGTCCTACGCGAGGTCCTCGGGATCCTTCAGTACCTCCACAGCCTGTCTCCTCCCGTGATTCACCGCGATATCAAGCCGTCGAACCTGATGCGACGCACAGGCGGAGGGTTCGTCCTCATCGATTTCGATCTCGTGCGCGACGAAGGCAAGCCGGACGGCGGCTCGACGATCGGCGTCGGCACGCCGGGTTACGCGCCCATCGAGCAATTGATGGGCGACGCCGTTCCCGCAACGGACCTTTACGCGCTCGGCGTGACGATCGTCACGCTGCTATCGCGCAAGGATCCAAGCGCCCTGCGCGAGAAGGGTGAACACCGCCTCGACTTCGAGCCGCACGTCCACGTCTCCAAGGACTTCGCGAAACTCCTCGGCGGGATGCTCGAGCCCGCGGTCGCGGCGCGATTCCAGACGGCGGTCGCCGTGCTCACGAGTCTCGAGGCGAAACCGTCGACGAGCAAGTCTCGGCGCGTGCGGCGGGACGACTCTCTCGCGGAGAGCGAGTCGGAGCGCCCCGGCATTCTGACCAAGATAGAAGCGAAGGTACGAGCTGACACAGTGCGAACCACAAGTTGGCTCGCGCTCTTTATTGGGGTGGTTCTCGTCTCGCTGCTTGTCGCCCAGGGGTTCGGCTACCGGCTGGACGACGCGGAGAGTCTGCCGACGCCGCAGCCCGCTCTCACCCAAGCGCCCGCGGCGAGCGCGTTTGAAGCCGAAGAAGATCCCAACAAAGTTCGCGAGGCGCTGCTCCGCGGACACTGGAGCGGCGAGCTCGCAGGCACCCAACTGTCCGTCGTCGTGAACGCGAAAGGCGACAACCTCGAGGCGACCGCGGCCGAACGTGATGGCACGATTCGCCCGACGATGAGCGCCCGCATCAACGCCACTGGCCTCGTCAGCCTCCTCGGAGATTTCGACGTGCTCGACGTCTCGCATCACCTCAACTGCTCGGGTGAGCTCGCGATGGGCGGCACATCGATTCGCGGAACCTGCGACGAAACATTGAGCCGCAAGGAAAGCAAGGTGATGGAATCGTTCCCGTTCACCCTTTCCGCGACTCAGGACATCACCCGATGAGCACCATCGACCGACTCACCATTGGCGCGGTCCTGGCGACGATCCTTGGTATCGCCGGCTGCGACAAGACCCTCGTCGAAGTGCAAGCCGACCGCAACAAGGAGGTCCTCGCGCGCGTCGCGCAGGTCACCTGGATCGGCACGTTCCGGAACGCGAAGGCGGAGCTCACGTTCGGGGCCTCTTCCACCGATGCGCTCAAGGCGACGCTCGTCTTTCTGGAGCTCGACGAGCCCACGGTCGAAGAGTCGCTCGAAGGTCACATCAGCGTCAGCTCGGGATTCGAGCTCCACGGAACGGCGGTGAAGAGTCTGGTCGGTGGCAGCGCACCCGAACTCCACATCATCGAACTCGGTCTCCTCGCGGACGGCGCGCTCGCAGGCTACGCTCACACGGCGACGACGAAAGACTACCCCGTCCATGTGAAGTTCAAGCCGGGCACATCCGCGACGACGCTGCCTTCGATTGACGTCGCACGAGCGACGAGCCGCCTCCTCGAATTTCGATGGGAGGGCAAGCTCGAAGGCGCCAAGCCCCTGTCGCTCGACACACGCCGTGAAGGGGCGAAGCTCGCGGGCGTGCTGACATCGGGCGAAACGATCACCCACGGGTTCGTTACCGTGACGCGCATCGGGAAGTTCCTGTTTGGAAGCCCGCCGGCGCCCGGAGGGGGCAAACTGCAGACGGTTTCCTGCCAAGGCGTGATCGGTGACGCGTTGGACGCTATCACGGGCGACTGCGAATTCAGTGCGCGCGCTGGCTTCGTGACGCAGAGCGAAACGCGTTCGTTCTCGCTGCGTCCTTCGGCCGGGCCCTCGCCGGCATCCACGGCGCGTGCGGCGGCGAGTGCCGGAGCAACCACCACGGCGACCCCCTCCGCGACTTCAACGGGGAGATAGCCGCTACAAACGCCCTGTTCCACGCCGCGAAGAGTTGACATTAGCTCCAGATCTCGGCGGATGTGCCCCGAGGAGCTTTGTGACAGAGTTCGAGTAGGGAAAACGCTCGTTAAAACAATGCCGAGAGCGGCCCGAGCTTCAATGACGGACTGCGATGGTTGGAAATGAACCGAATGCCGGTACGGTTGAAGGAAGCGCTTTTAGACGTGTCGCGCGGATTCGTGGTTTGAATGTCCTATGCGCTGGGCCCAGCTTCTACGGCGCATTTATCTGGTGGACGTTCTCGCGTGCCCTTGCGGTGGCCGGCGGGCGATTGTGGCCGACATCTCGGACAGCGAGGTGGTCGTGGCGATCCTGGCGCACCTCGGGCTGCCAATGGAAGCGCCACCGATCGCGCGGGCGCGGAGTCCAGGCTTCGATTTTACGTGAGCGGCAGCGGCTCGGGCAGGGGCCGAAGGCGCGGGCGACCTCGCGAAGGCGAAGGTGTGCCGCGAGGACGACGTGCGCGAGGTTCGAGGGCCAGCCGGGGTGATTTTTCCGTCGCCAGCGCGAGGTGAGGAGGGCGCGGGAGGGGTTGTACTTGCGGGATCGGCCTAACTTGTCTTAGCCTCCACCCTGGCGCTCATCTGGACGGGTACGGCCGCATCGCACTTCACGCTAGCGCAGCCTTGACGCGTCTGTCTCCTGCAAGACTGTGACACGGAGGCTTCGCATGAACAGTCGATGGGTAAGTAGCTTTCTCTTTTTAGCCGCGTGCTCGTCGACGACGCCTCCGGCGGGTGACGCCGCTTCGGGCGAGTCGAGCGTCACACCCGATGCGAGCACCGAGCCGACTCCGGTCACGTTCACGGACACGGTCTCAATGTTCCACTTGAACGTTCAAGAATACGGGTGGCTGAGCGACTCTGCGGACCTCGTCACCAAGGTGATGGACCTCTTCGATAGCCTCAACCTACGGCTCGATATTTACCTGACCACGTGGATGGTTGATGAGTATGAAACCAAGTACCCGAAGCTGCTCACGCGCATCTTGACGACGCCCAATGTGAGCGTCAGCTACCACACGCGCCCACCGAAGCCCTACCGCGCGAACTTCACCGACAAAGACGGCCACGATTGGTACGGCCTCTGGAACATGGATGCGCAGAAACAATACGACGAGGTCAAGCTGTTCGAGTCGTTCGGCGTTGACCTCACCACGGGCCAGCGAACGACCGCCGAGGGCGGCTTCGTGAAGCTCAAGCGTCTTTACGGCCGCGCGCCCTACGTGGCCGGTGACGAGGCGGATGGCCAGCAGATGCAGACATCCGTCGACAAGGTGTTCAAGGACCTTGGGGTCAGCTTCGTCATCGGGCACGGTAGCGAAGCCAACGAAGGCGACATGCGCAACGGGATTCCGATGAAGCCCGAGGTGATCGACGCGAAGGTCTTTAACCGAGACTCATCGCTTGACGGCGACACCTGCATTCTCAGCGAGAACGGCAAGGATGTTTACGATTGCGAGATGGCGCGATGTGCCAGCGCGCAGAAGAAGCCGTGCACGGTCGCGTTCAAGATGCACGACAACGATTTCATCGCCGACGACTCGTGGTGGCTCACCGTCTACGCCAAGAAGACGCCCCCGTGGAAGCCGAGTACGACCTCGCCAAAACTTTCCACTGAGGCGAAAGCTACGATGTGGAATCGATACGAACAAATCGTCCGTCGGGCGGCTGAGAGCCAGGCGACCTACGGCAACGTCGGCGCGCGCGACTGGGCCAAACGGCTGAAGTGACTCCTGCGGATAGGAAAAGTGAAGCTGGAAAGCGCCCGATTCGGCAGGGCAACCCGGCGCGAGCTCGGCGTGCCGAGGCCGGCTGGGGGGGGGCGGGAAGGTCCAACAGCCAGTGGTTTGGATGGCCAAAGCGCGGCTGGATCCCGACAACCCAAACAACGGACGCACCGGTGCACTGGCCGGCGTGTGCACAGCGATGGGAGATAGCCGCTACAAACGCCCTGTTCCACGCCGCGAAGAGTTGACATCAGCTCCAGATCTCGGCGGATGTGCCCCGAGGAGCTTTGTGACAGGAATGCACGCGGATCAGAAGCCAGGCGCCTATCATTGGCAAGGGAAGCGCCAGGACGGGCTGTGGTGGAACTTCGTGGTGCGGCAGCGCGACACCCGCGCGGAGCTGTACGTCGATCTCCCGAATCAGGCGCGGAACAAAGCCATCTTCGACGCGCTGTTCGCCAAGCGGCAGGAGCTTGAGGTGGGTTTCGGCGGTCCGCTCGAATGGCAGCGCCTCGACACGAGGCGAGCGAGTCGCATCACGGTCACATTCCCCGGCGGTTGGGCCGAGGATTCCACGTGGCCGTTCGTGATTCCGAACGTCGTGGCCGCAATGGAGCGTCTCCACAAGGTCCTCGCCCCCCCATGCGCGCGCGGCGAAGGAGAGGGCGTGACACCACTGCCCTCGACACCGGACCACGGAACGCGGGAAGTCACGAGAAAGGAGTCGGAATGAAAGCCATCACGATCAAGCAGCCGTGGGTCCACGCGATCCTTCACGAGGGTAAGGACATCGAGAACCGCTCGTGGCAGCGCGCCTTTCGAGGCTGGGTCGCGATTCATGCCTCGGCTCGGCCGAATCGCGATGCAACGCTGCCTCGGGGCCACCGGAAGCCCGATTTCGATATGCTCCCTTGCTCGGCCGTCTGCGCGGTGGCGCGGGTCGTGGACATCGTGACGCGCAGCCGGTCAAAGTGGTTCTACCGCCCAGACGACGGCTCGACGAACTACGGATGGGTCCTAGGCGACGTGCACGTCTTGAAGCGACCGATTCCATGCAAAGGTGCGCTTGGCCTCTGGGACCTCCCGCCGAACGTCGTGCGCGCCATCAAGCGCCAACTGCCGCGGCTTCGGCTCGACTGACGCGCCTTCCCCCCGCCCGGAGATAGCCGCTACAAACGCCCTGTTCCACGCCGCGAAGAGTTGACATTAGCTCCAGATCTCGGCGGATGTGCCCCGAGGAGCTTTGTGACAGCGAAGCGTCGTGGTGTCGCAAGCCATCGAGCCATGTTATCGCGAGAATCGGCGAAACCGCTTATGCTCGATCACGTCATTCGTCCCTCGTTTCTCGTGCTTTTTTTGGTTTCCTGCGCGGCACTCGGGGGCTGCAAGGAGCGGAAGCCTTCTGCACCGGCGGTACCTGCGACGCCCGCAGAACCCATGCCGACCGTTCCTCTCGCGAACAGTGCACCACCGGCCGTCCCGCTTGCACCTACCGCGATGGAGCTGGCAGTGTCACCCGACGGCAAAACGCTGGCGGTCATAGAGATCAAGCGAAACCCCAAGGAGAAGGGGCCCGAGTGGCGCGCGTATCTCCGCCCCGCGAGCGAAGCGACGCCCCGAGTGGAGCTGAAGATCACGGATGACAGCGTGCGGTCACTGGCGTTTTCCCCCGATGGCAAGGAGGTGGCCATCTCCAACGCGAAAGACGTCACGATCTTCGCCACGAGCTCCGGCGAAGAAGCGCGTCGCCTGGTCCGGATCGCGTACGTGCTCGCCTGGGGGCCAGCCGGACTTCTGGTGAACGAGACGCTGTTCGACCCGAAGACGGACAAACCGTTGCGCGAGCTCGGACTGCCGCCTGCGCAGGGCAAGAAGTGGGCGAGCCAGAACGCCGAGTATCTCCTGCGCACGGACGCGAAACCTTCCTACGAGCGAGGGATGAAAGGCGGGGGGCACGAGTGGATCGTTCCACCGTCGAAGGTCGAGCTGATCGAGGTCGCGACCGGCAAGCGTCGCGAGATCCCGAATGCCACAAGCGGCGATGCTCGCGTCGCTAACGACGGCACCGTGGTTCTGCCGGGCTTCCGTGTCATCTCGCCGAACGGACAGGCGCGCGAAGTGAAAGGCATCCCCGACGGCGGCACCGAGTGGACCCTTTCTCCGGACGGCAAGCACGTCGCGCTGATGGGCGGCTCGTATTCCGTGTATCTGGTCGACCTCGCAACCGGCAAGCAATCGTCTCTCGACAAACCCTCCGGTCGCGTCTCCTCGTTGGTCTTCGCACCGAGCGGCCGCGAGCTGTACGGCTGCTCGAGCGAAGGAATCGTGCTTCGTTGGGCGCTCACGAACTAACGCGCGTTATCGTATCCTGCATCGGCCGACTTGCCTGACGCGCAGCCAGGCCGAGGTCGCGACGATGGCGCAGCGTCTCCACCTCGCGGGACAGGCTCGCCGGAGATAGCCGCTACAAACACCCTGTTCCACGCCGCGAAGAGTTGACATCAGCTCCAGATCTCGGCGGATGTGCCCCGAGGAGCTTTGTGACAGCTCGGTGAGGCGCTCCTGCGCGATGGGCGGCCGGCCGAGATAACGGCACACGCGCTCGACCCGCTCGCGGTCGCCCCGTCCGGTGCCACGCAGTCGGCAGCTCGCGCTGCCGACGCGTCTAGAGCGAGCGCAGCGTGCACATTGAACCCAAACACCTCAGCGAAAGGCTCGCCGTCGCGCTCGAGCTCGGGGCGCACCAGACGCAAGGTGGGCTGGCCTGCCCGGTCGCCGAAGAGGCCCACGCCCTGCGCCGCGGCGCCGTAGCAGGCAGCGAGCGCAGGCTGCTCTTCGCCGAGCGCGTCAGGCTCGTCATCGGCGGCGCCCTCAAACAGGCCCTGCAGCGAGCCGTCTTCTGCCCACGTCAGCCCACGACCTCAAGCGTCGGGACAGCAGGTTCCTCGGTAATTTGCTTGGCGCGCCCGGAGGGATTCGAACCCCCGACCCCCAGATTCGCGATCTGTTGCATCCCGAACGACAGGCTCGTGACGGTCGCGGTGGCCTGCGAGAACGCGAACGACGGGATGCAGCAGCGAAACCCACGACCCCACAGGGAGCCCCACGGACTTCCAGAACGCCTGGCGCTCATCGTCGGTAACGGGTTCAAGTCCGAGTTGTCGCCGTGCCGCAATGGGTCCAGGATGATCGCGATCATGAAGAAACCTGCGCGAAGTCTCGGTGTTGTCGTTGGTGGTGTGCTCCTTTGTCTTCTTCAAGGCGCGGCCTTCACCGGGGGCTGCGGCTCGAAGGATGACAACACGACCGCGGCATCCGGAGCAGGCGGCGCTGGCCAGCCGCAGCAGGTCTCGCTCAAAGGCGCGGTACAGAAGGGACCCTTCGTGCTCGGCTCGTCGATCACCGTCTCGCCTCTCGATGCGAAGGGGAATCCCACGGGCCAGGC
>CANJMI010000013.1 GCA_947475525.1 Polyangiaceae bacterium
CACGCGCGTCCTTCGAGAAAGAACGTGGTCATCGAGCCTTTGCCTTTCACCTCGATCACGCCGCGGGCCTCGAACCGGTATCGTTGTCGCAGCAGCACATGGCAGGCCTCGCTCGCGTGAATGCGCCCCGGCACGCCGTGCGACTCCATGCGCGAGGCCGTGTTCACGGCGTCGCCCCAGACATCGTAAGCGATCTTCTTTTTGCCGATGACTCCGGCGATAACGCTGCCGGAGTGCATGCCGATGCGGATGTCGAGCCAGTTGCCGAGTTCGGCCCGCAGCTCGTGCATCGCCTCGCGCATGCCGAGGGCCATCTCCGCCATCGCCATCGCATGCACGGTGGACGGAACCGGGAGCCCCGCGACGACCATGTAGGCGTCGCCGATGGTCTTGACCTTTTCGAGTCCGTGGCGTTCCGCCAACTGGTCAAAGGTTGAAAAAATTCGGTTCAGCGTCGTCACGAGTTCGATCGGCGTCACCCTCGACGCGAGTTCGGTGAATCCGACGATGTCGGCGAAGAGGATTGTTGTCTCGGAGTAGTCGTCCGCGAGGATCTGCTCGCCAGCCTTGAGCCGGCGCGCGATCGCCGCAGGCATGATGTTGAGCAGCAACTGGTCGGACTCCCGCAGCGCCGATTGCGTCTGCCGCGTAAGCCGCTTGCTCTCGAGGTTCGACGCCCATACGAGCGCGACCTGCTCGATGAGCGAGATGTCCTTGGGCGAGTACGCGCCATGCTCGTCGCGTGCGACGTTCAGCGTCCCGATGACTTTGTCGCCGATGCGCAGCGGCGCGCACATTCCAGGTCCGCCGCGGCCATCACGGTCGGCAATGGTGTCGCGCGGTTGCTCCTTTCCATCAAGCAGCGTCAGGTCTACGCGGTCGACGGAGATGATGCGCGGCGTGAACGCGTGGCCGATCGCGTGCACGTCCTCCTCGGTCTCGGCGAGGCTCAGCTGACGAGACATCGTGTTCAGCTCGGCGAGGCGGTGCGCGTGCTGCTCGGTCTCGGCGAGAAGCTGCTGCAGCTGCCCGTTGATGCCGCGAAGACGTTCCCGCGCCGCGTAGTCATCGGAGAAGTCGCGCGCGATGAGGAGCCCGCGATCGCCGTCGACGCCGCGTACGACACTGCGGTGGGCCTTCACAATGAACGCGTAGTCGTCCGGCGTCCGCCATCGCTGCTCGACCTCGGGCGGAGGCGCGAAAGGCCCATCGGGGCTGTCTTCAACGGCGCTCCCATCCTCGAGCGCTTCGCTGAACGTCGAGAGGAGGGCACCTACGAGCTGCGCGTGCTGACGCCCGAGCATGTCGCACGCGCTTTGGTTCGCGTCCGTGACGACGCCGTCGAGGGTGTGAAGCAGCACGGCCTCGCCGACGTCGTTGAGCAGCGACAGGTCGTCGAAGCACGAGTCGAGCTCCCGAAACGCGGCGAGCATACCTACGATGCGCTCGGTTCGATCGCGGAGCGGCACGTAGGCGATGACCCACGCCTTGCCGAGCGTATGCGCAATTCCCTCGTAGGCGTTGCCGTGCCGGAGGACCTGCTGCGTGACCTTCGGGTTCGCCGTTGTGCCGATCGCTCGGGCCTCACTCCCGGCGGCGACCGCCGTCGTCGAAATGCGGACGTTGCCGTGGAAGATCGTGCAGCCGAATCCGTGGCGCTCCTTGATGGCCTCGACGATCTCGGTCGAGCCCGTCAGCACGTGTTCGCCGGCCTTCAACTGGCCATCGATTTCGGCAATGGCTCCAAGCGCAAGCAGGCGCGCACGCGCATCGTTGATGGCAACTTTCGCTTGCTCGATTGCACCCCGTCGCAGGCTCATCACAACTCCAGCGCGCTCAGGGGTTCACCCGGGTTTTCGTTCGTCGAGGCAGATCCCAAGGCGGATAAAACGACCAGGGCACCTTCGGAAGCGTACCGCCCGTGGCGGTCACCGTCGAGTGGATTTCGGCGTGGCACGGCGGGCGGATTTCGTGTGTTTAGCCGCTATTTTCGTGCGTTTCGCGCAGCGCCGGCGCGGGTCCGTTAGCGGCCGCTACTCCGGTGTGCCGCACTTTGCCCAGGCGGTGAAGAGCTCCTTCGCGGAGTCCGGCATCCCCCCACCTTGAGGCATGCGTCCAGCGGCGATCTCCGCGGCGCCGCGCCCCGCATTGGCCGATGCGTCGGCGTAGCTGTCGAAGCGGACCGACTGGGGAGCGCCGTTGCCCTTGTGGCACGGGGTGCAATGCGCGAACACCTCGCCGAGCTGCGAATAGGGCCTGACGTCGGCGGTCGCGCAATCGAAGCCGACCGCGGTCTCCTCGGTCGCGCCGCACGCCGCGAGCGCAACGCAGGCGATGGCGGAAGCTACGAGTTGCGCGGGGGCGACGGAGACCATGACCCATGAGAGCCCTGGGCGTCGTTCAGCTGCAACGTCAAAAGTACCGTTACGTTTGACGCTCGTAGAAGGCATGAGTTATTGCGTCGAGTGGCCAGCGACCGACGACGATTGCCGTCGGCAAGGAATTTGCAAGTTGAAGAAGAATCGATTTCGTCCGTCTTGGTTGCTCGTCACGGGGGCCTCGCTCGCCTCGATGTTCGGCTTCGCCGGAGCCTGCAACAGCGAGAGCAAGCCTGCACCGCTCGAGCCGAGCGTCGTTGCGTTCCAAGACGCCGCCGTGCCGCCCCCGGCGGGTTATGAAGGCCGCGTCTTCAAGCTTAGCGCGGATTACCCGGCTGAAAAGCCCGGCGCTTGCGACACTTCGGTCTGCAAGTGGCTCGGCATCGACGTCGACTTCGGCGACGGCACGAAAGCGCCGGACTACAAGGATGCGAAGTGGGGCGCGTACATGGACGCGATCCTCGAGTACGCGAAGGCGGGGCAAGACCCGAGCCTGGCGAATGACGCCGGCATTCGCGCCGAGGTGGACGGCAAGACGCGCTGGTTCCACGTGCCGTGGATGGCCATGGACATCAAGACCGGGCGCGATTTCATTCATGGAACGACCAACGAGCGGACCGCCTCGATCGGTGACTTCGTCGGCGATGACGGTGGCAACGGCGTCAACGACATTGCCGGCGAGACGGCAGCCTGCGAGCCGGAATGGGCGAAGGGCTTCGAGACGTGGGCGGTGGGTGTCTACAACGAGTACGGCGGCTGGGTCTTCGGTCAGGCCTTCGGCACGGGCACCGACAACTCCGGCATCCCTCAGGTCGACGCGGACGGGCAGCGACAGCTCTTGCGCGGCTTGCCTTTTCCTGAAGGTACGTTGGTCGCGAAGTTCCTCACGACCAACGCTCCGGTCGAGTGCGTCCCGTACTTGAAGGGCTCGCCCGAGTGGCAGATCCACCGCCACGTTCGTGAGAGCGATGGTCGCTACGGCTGCGCGCGGGAAGTCCAGACCTCACGCCTCTTGCAGATCGATGTCGCGGTGGTCGATGCGCGTTCGCCGACCCGATGGGTGTACGGAACCTTCACCTACGACGGTAACCGCCCCGGCAACACGGTGTGGGAGCATCTCGTCGCGGTGGGTGTCGAGTGGGGCGCGGATCCGAAGGCGTTCCCGGCGGTGAAGGATAAGTCCGTGCCGTTGTCGCAGTCGGTCATCAATCCGGACCTCAAGACGTTCCAACACCTTGGCTGCAACGGTCGCATGAACGGACCGATCGATGCCGAGACGAGCGCATGCACGGCCTGCCACGCCGGAGGCTTTTCGCCGCCGGTCGGTACGCCCGCCGAGCTCGGCACGAACATGCCGCCGCTCTTCGGCTTCGCGAATCGCTGCACTCCCGAGACCGACGCGGAGTGGAAAGAGAACGCGCTCCACTTCGCGAATGCTCCGTATCCCGCACCGCCCGCGGATCCGAAGTACGCGAACAACATCCCGCTCGACACCTCCTTGCAGCTCTTCGTAGCGCTCGACCAACACGCCCGCTTCATGAAGAACGGCGCGTCGGACGCGTGCACCCTTGATGCGAACTGAAGCGGACACACCATGCAGACCAATCGTCGTGATTTGCTCAAGTTCGCCGCTGGCTCGTTCGCGATTCCGTCGGTCCTTTCGGGGTGCTCGGGGGACTCCGACACGTCCGCGCCTGCTCGCACCGTGCGCAAGAACACCCTGACCGTGGGTTGGCTCGACAAGGAGTTTCCCGGCGAGACCGGCCCGATCAAGGTGCGTTTGCGCGCCTACAACGGCCAGGTGCCGGGACCGATGCTCGAGACGGCGGCGGGCGAGATCCTCGAGGTCACGCTCGAGAACAACCTCACGCCGTACGACTCGTCAGAATGGCGGGGGAATTTCAACGTTCCCCACGACCTGAACACGACGAACCTGCACACGCACGGCCTCGACACGATCCCGCACTTGTTCGAGCCGCTCGGAACCCGCGACCCGGCCGCGATGATGATCGCGGTCGCACCGGGCGAGTCCTACCATTACTCCTTCCCGATCCCCGAAGACCATCCGGCCGGCCTCCTCTGGTACCACCCACATGCGCACGGCTCCACGGCGGTGCAGGTGGTAAGTGGACTCGCAGGGCTGCTCGTCGTCCGCGGTGACGTCGACGAGGTTCCAGAAATTAAGGCGGCGCGCGAGGAGTTCCTCGTCGTCAGCGACCTCGGCCTGTTTCCCTCCGACGACGAGCCGGACCTCTGGATCTACGAGCCGAAGCAGAACGCCATTTGGGCGACGTTCGGCGCCAAGGTCGTCACGAAGGACCCGACGACCGGCATGGACACTGAACGCCCGGATCTCAAGGGTGGCTTCACGACCGGCGGTTACGCGCTCCGCTTCTACGCGGTCAACGGCACTCCGGTGTTCCGCGAGACGCCGAACGCCGACAATCCCACGGCTCCGACGGGTGAGGCGATCGCCGCGAACATCCCCACCATCGCGATGCGGCCGGGCGAGGTTGTGCGCGTCCGCATGTTGAACGGCTGCTCAGATCTCGCGATTCCGCTCGTGCTCGAGAGCATGCCGATCCACCTTTTCGCGCTCGACGGTACCTCCTTCGGCGAGCTTCGCTCCTTCGTCACGAAGGAGCCCACGGCGGACAAGGGCTGGGACGGCACGACGACCTACGACCCGAAGGACGCCACCGTGCTCGTGCTTGGACCTGCGAACCGCGCGGAGTTTCTCCTCAAGGCCGACAAGGAAGGGACTTTCGAGCTCGTGCAGGCCGCGCACGACGGTGTTCAGTTTCTCGTCGCCGAGCGCAAGGTGCTCGCGAAGGTCGTCGTCGCTGGCGAGCCGCTCGAGATGGCGCTGCCCGCCACCTTGCCGCTCCCTGACCGTTACCACCCCTACATCACCGATTCGGAACTCGTGAAGACGCGCGAGTTCACGTTCGGTTCGTCGTTTCCGGCCGTGGCCAACAAGGAGGTTGGCGTCGACTTCACGATCAACGGAAAGGCGTACGATCACCACGTCGTCAACACGACCGTGAAGCGAGGCACGGCCGAGACCTGGACCTTCATCGGTCACATGCACGGCGGTGCCGAGGGGCACCCCTTCCATCTGCATGAGAACCCGCTCGAGGTGATAACGATCGGCGACCTCGTGCAACCGCCGGGTGTCATCCTCGACACGATCTGGATAAGTCCGAACACCACCGTCGAGACGCGCGTGAAGTTCGTGGAGTTCGTCGGCAAGACGATTTACCACTGCCACATCCTCCCGCACGAGGACACCGGGATGATGCACAACCTGCTGATCGACGAATGACGATGAAAGCTCCCTCGCGCTCAAGCGTCACGCGATCGACATGAACTGACACCGGGGTTGCGGCTGTGGTGAACGCCGTTCACCCTGCGATTCGATTGATAGCGGACACACTTTTCGTTGACCCGGGCGGCGGATACGTGCCGGCAACTCCACGCGCGGAGGCGCTCCGGGTGCTCGGTGGTTCGGCCATTCCCGAGCCAACGCCGTCGCCGCTCGGTTCAGCCGCAGATCCCAACGCGTGAGCGGGAGTACTCGCGCAAGGTCCACTCGCGCACCATGAACTCTGCCAGGTCGCCGTTCGCGAGGGCCTTCGGCGCGTCGGGCATCACGTTCGCGAGCACACGGTACGCACCGGTGGCTTCCCTGTCGGGGATGTCGGGCGGACAGGCGTAGGTCCAGTCGAGCGTCGAGTCCCTCATCGTCTCCCACGCCCGGCGATGCTCGGCGGTCACGCGGCGAAATACCTCGGGGTAGGTCGGTTGTTCGCTGCGGAGGCCGGGCCGGTTCGTCGCGTTGAGCACGCCGCCACCCCCGAGCGCGACGAGCCGCGTGAGCCCGAGCCGGGCCATCGTTGCGACGATGTTGGCGATCCCTTGCGAGCGCACGTTGCCCGGGTCGCTCGTCGCGCCGCCGCCGAGCGCCGATACCGCCCCATCGGCTCCCTCGAGGACCCGGGACACGGCGTCGAGGTCGAGCACGTCGCCGGGGACGACGGTCACGCCGGGCCTTGCTTCGAAGCTCGCGGGTGTCCGCACGAGCGCGCGGACGGTATGGCCGTGAGCAAGGGCGGCGTGTACGAGCCTCCGTCCAGTTTTTCCGCTCGCGCCGAAGACGGTCAAGGTGAGCATGATGGCTTCGAGACGCTAGCATGAGGCCCCGATGTGAGCGTGCCGAACCGAACCGTCGACTTTGAGGCTCTCCCCGTTGGCGCGCCGAAGGTGACTCGTGCGTCAGGAGCGACTCAGGGCGCGTAGTACGTCACGGTCGCGTACGGGAGTGCGACCAGCGTCTTCTGGTTCGTGGCGAAGGCGAGGAAGGACTCGGAGTCGGTGAGGCCGGAGTCGAAGAAGTTTCCTTCGTTCGGGAGCGCAGCCCGCGCGAGCACGCCTTCGAAGCCGTCTTTGCCGGCGGCGACATAAGCGTTCGTTCCGACGCGGTAGGACTTGGCGTCGACGAGCGGCGCCCAGTTGCCGTTCGCGTCGAGCAGCTCGAGCTTCGTGATGCGCGACCCCTTCGCGTTCTTCCCTTCGTAAGTGTAGGCGAGGTGGCCGACGTACGGAAACGCCCCGCTCGAGGCAGGCACGCCGGTTCCGTTCGCCGACGCGAAGTCGATCGCGCCTTCGAGCGTGTCGCGCACGCCTTTCCCAGTCAGGTCGAAGGCGACCACGCTGTTCGGGAAAGGCAGCAGCGTGCCGATGACGTAGCCCGCCGTGAGCTTCCCTGCGTTGACGCTCGCACGAACGCCGCCCGCGTTGATGAACGTGAAATCGACCTTGGAGCCGAGCTGATTGAGCTGCCAGTAGAGCGACTCGGCGACGAGCGGGTCGATGGCTCCGGCGCCGTCGGGCGTCGTCGGCACGCGCACGTGGAGAAGCTCTTTCGGAACGTCGGCGATCGTCTGGTTCTCGAGCTCAGCGACGGCGGGCTTGAACTCGTTGTCCACGATCGCCCGGAGGCCTGCGTCTTCGGTGACGATCTCGAAGAGCGGCGAGATCTCCACCGCGTTCACCACCGTCGCCTGCTCCATCGACGCGAGCGGCACCTTCACGAGCTTCGTCGCATCGGTCGGATCCGGCTCGAATTTCGTGAAGTCGTCGAGCGTCATCAGCGTGTTGCGGCCCTTGCAGCTCGTCATCACGCCGTTCGCGTCGAGTGCGAGATCGAGCAGCCCGTAGCCCTTCGCCCACTCGCCGGCTTGCACGATGCACGTGCTGCCTCCGTTCGGCGTCGTGACGAGCTGCGCGTAGCGGTTGTCGTCGGCGGGTTGTTGGTTGTGGGCGGAGTAGCCGAACGCCTTCATCTCCTCGATGTCGCCGAGGAGGGTTTGCGAGTGGCCACCGACGATGAGGTCGATGCCGTTGACGCCCTGAGCGAGCGCTTGGTCACCCTGGAGGCCAATGTGCGTGATGGCGATGATCTTGTTCACCCCAAGGGACTCGAGGGTGTTCACCGTGGCTTGGGCGATCTCGATTTGCGGCAGAAAGACCGTCTCCGCGTCGGGGGCCGAGATGTTGGGCATGTTCTCGAGGACGATGCCAAAGATGCCGACGCGTTCACCGCCGATGTCTTTGACGATGTACTCGACGAGATTCGCCGAGTTTTTCAGGGCGGCGCTACTCTTCTTGTCGAGGTTCGCCGCGACGATGGGGTAGTTAACCTTGTCGATGTAATCGCGAAGCGGCGCATTTCCGAGGTCGAACTCGTGGTTGCCGAGGGTCGCCGCATCGAGCGCCATCTCCGACAAGAGGCGCGACTCTTCGGCGCCGCGGAACTTGATGAAGTAGAGCGAACCCTGGAACGCGTCACCGCCGTGAAGCGCGAGGAAGTTCCGCCCCTCGCTTGTGGCGGCGCGGCGTAGCGCATCGAGCTTGCCCTTCAGCGCAGGGTAGCCGCCGAGGCGCGCGTTGAACTTCAGCGCAACGGCTCCCTCTGGCGTGACGCTGAGCACATACTCCGTCGGATCGATGTGCGCGTGGGTGTCGTTGACGTGCGCGATCGTCAGGTCGAGCGGGGCGTGGGCTTTGGTGACGGGCACCGTCGAACCGCACGCGGCGGTCGCGAGGACGAGAGCCAACGTGGAGCGGAGGGCGCGAAAAGAAACGTGCGATGCGTTCACGCTCCGGAGCGTTAGCCGAGCGCTGACGCGGCGAAAAGCGTCGAGGCGAGGGGCGATGATGTCGGCAAAGCCGTCGCCGTCCACATCGCCGACTCCGATGCGTGACGGGGCGCATGACTTCTGAAAGGGCGTGTCGTTGCTCATGGGACGCTGTGCAGCGTCTCAGAATTACTGCATCGTAAACCGAGTCTGGTTTCGCACGCTACAGCGCTCGGTCGACGTGCACGCCGAGTCCGGCAAGCTCGGCGCGAAGGCGACGCGCTTCGAGCTGCGCGAGGAATCGCTTGGAGTCGAGAATGATGTGGAGTGTGCCGAGTTTAGAAAGGGTCACCTCATTCTCGACGCCCTCACCCTGCGCCCGCTGCGCGGCGATCCGATCGGCGTTGGCACGGAAGCTCTCGTTCAGGATCGCAAGGTTCGCGACGGCGGCCTGATGCTTCGCCTGGAGTGGCGCGATGCGCGGATCGGCCCTCGCGACGAGCTTGGCCACGTCGAACTTCGCGCCGTTTGCGCCTTTGACCTTGAGAACGCCGCCGACGTCGACGTTTCCAGCGAGCGCCGTCGTGCCGGCGGTCAACGTCACGGCGTTCTGCCCGCCAATCGCGAGCACGAGCTGCGTCTGCGCCGACAACGCCGCGTTGCCGTCCGTCCCAACCCTGAGTCGGGTGTGCGAAGGTCCGAGCGTCGCCTCGCTGTTCGCGAGATCGACGACCAGCGAGGCATCGTCGAGGCCCCGCGCTGCCATGCTGCCCACGCGTGCGGAACGCGTCGCCGTGTCGAGCGCGACACTCGGCCCAGCGGCGGCGCCATCGGCCGCCTCCGCGAGCAGCGTCACGCGCTCGACGGCCGCGACGTTCGCAAACTGGGTATGTCGCTGCGCATGTCCCTCGGCATCGCTCGCCGCGCCTTCGAGTGTACCGACTTGGACCGTGGCTCCCTCGAGGGACAGCATCGCCGTATGGGCGCGTACCGTGATGTCCGATACGGCATCGAGTTCGACCCTCCCGCCGACGGCGCGCACGTCGCCCGACACCGACATCATCTGCACGTCGTCGATGGCAACCATACCGATCCGGCCGCTCGACACGAGGTTGATGTTGCCCTTCTCTGGAGGGCTCGGCCGTTTTGCCGCCTCGACCTCGAGTTTGTCCTCGATGTTAAATTTGTTGAACGCGAAGAACTTGCTCGAGAGCCACTCGCCTTCGACCATCTTGGTGTCGAGAGGAGCACCCTTCTTGCCCGCGGCGATGAGCAACACCGAGTGGCCCGCTTGCGAGATAGGTCCGTGCGACGCGAGCGCGATGCCGCCGCGGCCGGCGAAGAGACCAATCGACGGGTTGCTGCTCGTCCCCGTGATGGCCTTTTGCAGCTGCTTCAGCGACTTGTCGATCTGGCCCCACACCTCGGCCACCTTGCGAAGCGAGGCGAACACCGGCTCGAGCGCGGTCTGGAGCGGCGCGAGCGGGCGCGACCATTTGGTGATCGCGCCGAGCCATCCCGTCGCGGTCGAGGCTGCATCGAGGGCATCCGTTCCTTCGGCCTCGCTAGGATTCGCGCCGAAAACCACCGTAGCGAGCTCGCCGGAAATCTTCACGTACGCCGACGCTCCCGAGGCGGTTGTCTCGACGACGAGGGACTGCGGAGCATCGGCGGCGGGAACCTTCGTCACCGTGGCCGCGCCGCCCAACGCGGCCTGGAGGCGCGCTCGCATCGTCTCGACGTCCACGGTCGCACCCGCGACGACCGCCCGTGCCGCGAGTCCGAGCGCCGCACACGCCGCCGACCCGACGACCACGACCGAGCCTCCGGTCACCCGTCGCTGGCCGGAGATGGTGACGCTCGCGCCGCTGGCGGACGCACGCGCACCCAGTTTTCCATCGACGAGCGCCGCGAACGCGCTCGCCCGCGCCGCCCCCGGCATACCGGATACGGTCGTAAGCTCGAGCGGCTCGGTTTGTCCATCGACCAGCAGCGTGGCCGTCTCCCCATGGAACGACATGTCCCACACCAACACGCCATCGAACGCACCGAGCGAGAACGGGGCCCCGCCTTTGGAGACGCTCTGGCCATCGAAAGAGAACCCTGCGGGCAGCGTCCAGCCGTTCCGCATCGGGTCGTAGAGCGCGGCTTGGCCGTCGAGCACGATGCTCGCGCCAGCCCGTGGCTCCGTCACGCCGAGCCGCAGGTGCTGGTCCGAAAACGTCACCGTGGCCGTTGCCGGAGCGACCAAGTCGGAGAACTCGACCACGGTCCCGGCCTTCGCGCTCTTGTCGGTGAACACCTCGAGGCGCAGGTCCGCCGCGGCCGCGAGCTCGAACGGACCGGCCGCGCTGACGAGCTTCGCCTTGGTGGCGTCGGTCGTCGGGCCTTCGGTGAAGTTTGCGTAGCCCTTGGTCGTCTGTGTCGGGATGTCCTGGATCGCCTTGCCGAGCGCGCCCCACTCTTTGCTCGGGTTCAGGGCGTTCGCCTGCACGACCTTGGCGAGGCCGTTCACGGCGCCAACGGCGTCTCGTACGCGCGACAGAATCTCGTTGCTTTCGATGAGCGGCAACAGCCCCGCAAGGCCATCCGCCGTGCGGCTCAGGTACACGCCGAACTGGTCGAGGTACGCCTGCACCCGGTTGAGCGTCTCGCCCCAGCCTTTGCCGAACACCGCCGTGGCCGCGTAGGGATCGGCGCGCATCATCACCTGGTACTCGCTCGTCGCCCACGGCGTGAGACCGCGCAACCCATGGGCGCCAACGAAATTCGGCGACCATTTCATGCCTTCGAGGAGATGCCCGTGTTGCTCCGGCTTGGTGTCGGGTCCGACGACGGTCACGCCGAGCTCGTGCAAGCGCGTCGCCGCGACGCGGAGCATGCCGTCCGTCGGCTCGCCTGCGGGCGCGGCTCCCGCTTGGGAAAACCAGCTCTCTTGCGCCGCCTTCGGGGTGCTCTGCAACGTCGCCCACGCGTCACCGTAGAAGAGCTTCTTCAACCGCGACGTGAGCGAATCTACGTTGTAGTGCAGCAGCACTCGGTTGTAGCTCGACCAGTTGGGGCTCTGCGAATCGTAGTGCGAGACGCGCTCAAACCCCTTGCCGTTGCCGGCCGCGAGAATCATCTTCCCCTTGAGTCCGACGGTGACGTTCCCGGTCGCTCCCAAGGTCATGTTGCCGGAGGTGTGCTGCTCCCAGCCCGCGTCCGACTGAAGCCGAACCGCACCCTCCGAGTGAAGCTGCGTCTGCTTCTTCACACTGAGAAAAAGGTGCGCGTCGGTGATCAGCGACGCGCCTGGAAAACCGACCTTGCGCACATCGTCGGCCTTGCCAAGGTTCCAACGCGTCGCGGGGTTCGGCACGAAAACTTGGAAGCGGGCGGCTTTCTCAATCGGGGCGTCGTTGCTCATTCTTAACCCTCAACCGTCGTGCACGTTCCGCAGCGCAGCGCGCCGAGCGAGCGCACGACGACACCCGGCGGCGGCGCCATCACGCCCTTATCGTCTCGAACGAAAAACTCGACCGCGAATGTTTTGGACACCAAGGCTATGTTATACTGCGCAACAGACCTATTCCGGCAGTGAATTATTGTCGATTTCAATCAGCGTAAACTCCCGGATATGATAGTTTAAGTGAAGTTCGTTTCAACGCTGCCCGAGCTGATTGAGCTGTCGAAGACCCGGGGGCTCCTCGGGGCGAGCATCTCGATCGCGACGCTCGAAGGGGTAGACCTTCGCGGCGTGGACCTGCGACGTACGACCTGGCTGAACGCGAACCTCGTCGACGCAAAGCTCGACGGCGCGAACCTTACTGGCGCGGAGCTCCGTGACGCCAAGCTCGACCGTGCGTCCCTCGTCGGCACCCACCTCGCCGACGCGATCCTCGAGGGCGCGTCGCTCCAAGGTGCAGACCTCCGCAACGCGAACCTGACGGAGGCGAGCCTGGTGAACGCGACCCTCGTCGGCGCCGCGGTGCAAGGCGCCACGCTGATGCATGTCGATCTACGGGGCGCGAACCTCTCGGGACTCGATCTCACCGCATGCCGCGTCGTTTCGAACTCCCTCGCGCGGGCGAACCTCGAAGGCACGCGATTCGCTGTCGCAGACTTCGCGGGGGCAAACTTCGAAGGCGCCTCCTTCGATGCCGTCACCTCGTTCGAGCAGTGCTGCCTCGACGATACGCAGCTCGTCCGAGCGACGCTCTCGGGTGCGCAGCTCGCCCGTTCGACGTTCGACCGCGCCAACCTCGAGGGCGCTGACCTCTCGCTCGCGAACGCGACTCAAGCGAGCTTCAGGGCGGCACTGCTGCCCAACGCCAACCTCCTCGGCCTGCGCGGCTTGCGTGCCTCGTTCGCGGGTGCCGTCGCCCCGAAGGCGAACTTCGCGACCGCCCTGCTCGACGACACGGAATTTGGCGGTTTCGAAGGCGCGCAAGCCAATTTCGTGGGCGCAGTGCTCAACAAGGCTCGCTTCGAGGCCGCGAGCCTGATCGGGGCCGAGTTCGTTGGAGCAGCCTTGGCGCTCGCGGACTTTTCGCACGCCAACGCGACCGGCGCGAAATTCGACGCGGCAACACTCGACTACGCCAACTTTCACCGTACTGACTTCACCCTCGCGACGTTCCAGGGCGCAAGCCGTGTCGGCATTCGGCTGACCGATCCAGACCGGGCCGCCGCAGAAGACTTCAAGAGCCAAGGACCATCATGAACAAGACACCTCTCGCCCGCGCGCTCGAGCTCGTACCCCAAAGAACCTCGCTCAGCACGCCGAGCGGCGCCCGCACCGAGGTCGATGGCAACGCGATCGTTATCCACGCACCCGACGGTACGCTGCTCGTTCGGTACGATGCCGACACGGGTGCACTCGTCTTGTCCGCGCGAACGTCGGTTGCGATCTCGGCGAAAAGCGGGAGCATCTCCCTCGATTCCGAGACGCTCGAAATCAACGCGAAGAACGCGCGCATCGCAGTCGGCGAATGGAACCTCGATGCTGAGCGCATCGTCGAGCGCACCTTCGACGCGTTCCGTACCGTCGAAGGCATCGCCGAGACGAACGCGCGGCGCATGCGAACGATCGTCGAGCGCACCCTCGAGTTTTGCAGCCGACGGACCACCGTCACCTCGAAGGAAGACACCCGCATCGACGGCAAGCGCGTCTTGCTGGGCTGAACGATGGGACTCGCGGCAACCTCGAAAGCCGGCGGCATGTGTCAGGGCGTACCCGACGTGTGCAACGTCCCCGCGCCTCCTGCTCCGCCCATCCCGACCCCGTTTCCTAATGTTGCGCAGGTCGCCAGCGCCACAAAGACCTGCGACAAGGTGAAGATCGAGAACCAGGACGTCGTGGTCGAGACCTCCGAAATCCCGAACAGCAGCGGGGACGAAGCGGGGACGCTCGGCGGCGTCGTCTCGGGCACGTTCGCGCAGAAGGTTGTCTTCAAGCAAGCGAGTTCGAAGGTCAAGATCGAGGGCAAGGGTCTCGTCTATCAATCGGTGGCGACGGCGCACAACGGCGCGAACGCGAATGCGCCCGCGGGCGTTCATTCGGCGCCGAGCCAAAGCAAAGTGAGCGTGACCCCGTGACGCCGAAAGGAGAGTCCCTCTCGCTGCCGGTGCACCTGGCGCTTCCGGCTCGTACGAAGGACAACGTTCCGCTCGTACACGACGCCTCCCTCGAGGCGGCATCGCTCACGTGGCAGTTTACCCCAGGGCAGATGAGCCTCGTGATCGTCGCGAACGCCACCTTCGACCTTGTCCACGGTGGCGCAGCCGAACCTTTGGACGAGAGCACCCCGCTTGCGGGTGATGAGCCCCACGCGGAAGGAGGAAGCCTACGCACGTCGAGCGATTTCGTCCCGTGGAAGCCGCGCGTCGACGTCACGATGTCGGGCTTCGCCTACGGCAGCCCGCAAGAGCCCGTTCAGCGGGTCACGCTTTCGCTTGGCGACGCACACCTTGCCCTCGCGGCCATCGGCGACCGCACGTGGCAGGGAACGCAGGCCAGCGCGCCGCGCCCCTTCGAGCGCATTCCGCTCACCTGGGAGTACGCCTTCGGTGGCGAGGGGTTCGCTGCGAACCCGGTCGGCCGAGGCTTCGGCAAGCACGCCCTGCCAAACCTCGAGGACCCGAATGCGCTGATCCGTTCACCGAACGACGAGCCGCGTCCCATGGGGTTCGGCCCAATCGCGAGCGATTGGACACCACGCCGCACCGCGCTCGGAGGAACGTACGACCGGGCGTGGCTCGAGCAAGCATGGCCCTACCTTCCAGCCGATTTCGACTGGAGCTACTTCAATGCGGCACCGGCCTCGCTGCAGGCAAGCGCGCTCGAGGGCGATGAGCCTTATGAACTCCTGGGCGTTCACCCGGAGAAGGCGCACTCGGCGATCCGAGGTCGGCTGCCCGGAGTCTCGGTGCGTGCACTCGCGCTCGGCAAGACCGAATCGGGCACACGGCTCACCGAGGTGCCGCTCCGCATCGACACGGTACGCTTCGACGCAGAGGCGCTGACCGTATCGCTCACGTGGCGCGGAGCCCTCGCCGTCTCCGGCCCAACGGCCCCCGAGCTCGATCGCGTGTTTTTCTTCACCGAACGCCTCGGCGCGGAACGCCCACTGACCGAGATGTTCGGCGAGGTCACACGGACGGTGCTCGAGCGCTACGGCGCAGACGCCATCCCCGTCACCAAGCAGGAGCGCGAAGCCGCACGCGAGCCGAAGGCTCCATCGCAGGGCGAAAGCCCGACGACGGACGGCGCAAGCGCGGGCGCATTTCTCGCGGGGTGCACCACGCTCGAAGGCGTGGACCTCAGCGGCTTCGACCTACGAGAACTCGATCTCAGCGGTAAAAACCTACGTGGTGCGCGCCTCATCGGCGCGTGGCTGCACGGCGCGAAGCTCGATGGCGCCGACCTCCGCGGCGCGATGCTCGTGCGTGCGCGTGGGCTCGCCACGAGCCTGCGGGGTGCAAACCTCGAGGGCGCAAACCTCTCCGAAGCGGTGCTGCCGACGTGCGACTTCACGGGGGCCAACCTCACGTACGCGAGCGGGCCGGACGCGCACTTCGAAGGCTGCTCGTTCGAGGGCGCAACGCTATCGCGCGCAAATCTCAGCGAAGCGACGTTACGAAACACCCGTTTTCAAGGCGCGCGCCTCGAAGGCACGGTACTGTCCGGCGCCTGGTTGGAGGGCGCGTCGTTTCAAAACGCCAACCTCGACGACGCGGAATTGCACGACGTGCATGCCGCAGGCGTCTCGTTTGCTGGGGCGAGCGCCAAACGGCTGAGGGCCGACGGTGCGCAGCTCGGTAGCGCCGACTTCACGGCCGTCGCCGCAACGGACGCGAGCTTCGACGGAACCCAACTTTCGCGCGCGAGTTTCCTCGACGCGAAGCTCAATGGCGCCGTGTTCGCGCACGCCAACCTCGAGTGCGCGAACCTCGACCGAGTCCAAGCCATCGGCGCTCGGTTCCGCCACGCCGTGCTCATCGATGCGGTCCTGCGTGAAGCCAACTTGAAGGAAGCGCGCTTCGACCACGCCGACCTCACGCGCGCAGACCTCTCCGGGGCGAACCTGTACGGAGCGGACAGCGAAGGGGCTGTCGTTCACCACGTACAGCTTAAGAACGCTCTCGTCGCGGGCTCGCGCTTCGCCGCCGCCAACAGGTGAATCCCCTTTGAGCCGAAACCCCATGCCCAACGCCTTCGCACACCCCGCTCGGCTACGAGCACTTGCCGTGGCGTACGGCAACGCGGCGCCCTCGCTTGGTCCGTTTCGTTTCCTCGACCTCGCGTGCGGCGCCGGCCACGATCTGCTGCCTCTCGCCGCGCAGTTTCCCGCATGCGAATTCGTCGGCTGCGACCTCCCCGACGCTATCGAGAGTGGAGCCGCCGCCGCACGCGAATGCGGGCTCTCGAACGTGCGTTTCGTCACCCGCGAGCTGCTCGAAGGCCGCTTCGACTTCGTCGTCGCGCACAACCTCTATGCGAGCCTCCCGAAGGAGGAGCAGCGACGGCTACTTGCACTCGTTGCACGCTCGCTCTCGCCAACGGGGGTCGCGCTCGTCAGCTATCCGACCCTCCCCGGCGCCAGCCTGCGGCAGCTCGTGCGCGCTACGCTCGCGCGGGCGGTGCGACCGGAAATGTCGCCGAACGAACAACTGTGGGGACTGCGCGCGCGCCTCGCGAAACTCGAGCGCCACCTGCCAGGCGGTGCAAGCCCGTCGCTCGAAGTGCTTCGCGGCGAGTTCGCGAGAATTCGGGCCGAGGCGGAGTCGCGCCCTGCCGCATTGCTCGCGCCCGAGCCTACTCCGCTCCACGTCGCGGAGGTGATGGGCAGTGCCCGTGAGCATGGTCTCGAATTGCTAGGGGACGCACTTGCCGCAACCGAGGACGGCGCCCTCGAGCTCGACGTCGTACCCAACTTGGTCGCGGAAGGTCTCACGCGGGTCGAGGCGGAAGAGGCCCTCGACCTCCTTGCCAATCGGAGCTTTCGCGCGACCCTCCTCGTGAACTCCGGGCACGCAACGAATCCGGCACCACAGTACGAGGCGCTCCTTCCAGAGGCCCGCTTCGCCGCACAATTCGGGTTGAACCCGGCCGCACTCGACCTCTCGCCCGGCGTCCCCATGACCTTCGAATCCGCCCGTGGGGCGCTCATTCAATCGGAGGATGTGCATGTGAAGGCCGCGCTCGTCACGCTGACGGAAAAGTGGCCGCACGGCCTGACGGAAGCCGAGCTTCGCGACGCAATCGTGGAGCAACTCGAGCTTCGGGACCTGGCGAACGAGGAGACCCGCGCCGAGGTGCAGCTCGACGCCGGAATCGACGCCGTGCTCGAGCTCGTTCGACGCAGGCACGTGGAGCTGCTCCCGTGGAGCCCAAGCTACAGCGACGAACTCGACTACGCACCGCGACTGCGGAAGGTGACGCGGCTCGAGCTCTCGCGGGGCGCTTTCATCACGAGCGTGCGCCACGAGCCTGTGCTGCTCGACGACCTCTTTCAAACGCTCGCGGCGCTGCTCGACGGAAGCCACCAACTCGCCGATTGCATCCGCGTCATCGGCAGCCGGCTCGATTCGGGCGCGCTTGCCCTTCCCGAATTTCCGAGCGAACCAGAACTCCGAGCTCGCGCGCTCCAGGCCATTGTGCTCGGCGGCATCGTGCGCCTTCGAAACCTTGGCGTCCTCGAGCCGCCGCTGCCGAACCAACCCTCCGACCTCGACGAAGAGTCCACCTGACCATGCCACGCAACGTCACCGCTCAAATCGTATCCGCCGACTTCGATCCCAAGGGTCTGGAGGTCATCCGTCTCTCAGGTCGCGAGGCCATGAACACGCCGTACCTTTTTGATGTGGACGTGGCCGTCAAAGGGACGACCGGCCCAACGATCGCCGACCTGCTCGGCCGCGCGATGGTGCTCGCCTTCACGGAAGGCGACTCGGCAGAACGCGTCATCGCAGGGATCGTAGCCGAGGCCGAAGAGTCGTATTCCTCCGAGACGGCGGTGCGGACGCTTCGACTCCACATCGTGCCTCGGCTCTTCCGCCTCACGCAGATCCGGCTCACGGAAAAGTACGCGGGGACTCTCTCAGAAATCATTGAGAAAAAGCTCAACGACTGCGATGTCCCGTTCGAAACCCTCTTCTCGACGACGTACGCGGACCCCGCCGGCACCTTCGTGGCGCAGCACTTCGAGACGGACCTCGACTTCTTGAACCGCCGCTGCGAGCACTACGGAATCGCCTACTATTTCCAAACCGGAAGCAATGGCGACTGCGTCTTCATCAGCGATGACAACCGGTTCCTCGATCGACGCGCGGACCTCGTCGTCCCCTTCCAGGCGCGTGGCGAACGCAAAGACGTCTACGCCCTTACGGCGCGGGGACGCATGGCGCCCACGAAGTACCTCGTCAGCGACTACAACTACCAGGCGCCGAGCGTCGACCTCGTCGGCGAGACGGACCTCGCCACCGGAACCGGCGGCGGCGTGGTCGAGTACGGCGCGAACGTAAAGACGCAAGAGGACGCTTCGCTGCTGTCGCGCGTGCGCGCCGAAGAGCAGGCGGCCCAGCAGTTTGTCTTTCGCGGCGAGAGCGACCGGCCCGAACTTCAAGCCGGCCTTGTCTTCAAGCTCGAAGGCCACCCCACGCTCGGCGATCTCGAGCTCCTCGTCACCGAGGTGGAGCACTCGGTGCAACAACCGGCTCTCCGAACCGGAGACGGCGGGCTCGCCTACTCGAATCACTTCAAGGCGATCCCCGCGAGCGTCGCGTTCCGCCCGGCGCGCGTGACGCCGGTTCCGCGCATCTCAGGCCTCATGAGCGGCATCGTGCTGTCACGGCCGGACGGCGCGGCCGACCGTCCGTGGCTCGACGAATTTGGGCGCTACCGCATCCAGTTGATGTGCGAACTCTTCGACTTGAGCGGACGTCAGCGCAACACGCGCTCCATGCGGATGCTGCAAGCGTCGGCGGGGGCGGGCTATGGCATTCACTTCCCGCTTCGGCCCGGCACCGAAGTCATGCTGGCCTACGTCAACGGCGATCCCGATCGCCCCCTTATCGTCGGCGCCGTGCCGAACCAGGTAACCCCCTCGCCCGTCACCGACACCGAGCCTCTCTACAACCGCATCTCCACGTCGTCCGGGATCTTCCTCGAAATGGAAGACTCAGACTGAGACGGCCCTCACCGGTGCGAGCGCCTACGGCTCCAAGGCGCCTACGGACGGGGCGCTCGGGCGCGTCTTGCCGGCGTAGTCTTTCTTGGGGGCGAGCGGATCGGCGGCGCCTGCGCCAATGAGGGCGCTGCCGATCTTCGGAGTGAGGTTGGCCTTGGGGGTGGGGAACGAGCCTGCCGCGGTCAGCTTCGGATCGCTCGTGAGCGTAGGGCCGGCGCTCGCGTAACCCGTGATGCTGTTTTTTCCCGAGCCGCACTCGGGCAGCGGGTTTCCGCCGTTGTAAAAGGCGTTGTGGTTCATCTGCAGCTCGATGACGCCGTTGCCGTCGTCGCTCGCATCGAGTGCGCACGTCGCGTCCCCCGCCGCGGCGCCGAAGAAGTTGTTCACGACCTTGCAATTCTTGTTGGTGAGCGCTTCGCCAACGCGCTTCGCCTGGCCCCACTCTTCGTAGATGCCGTCTTCGAGCACGCTCGGGTACATCCGCATGAAATCGTGGGATTGCACGATGCTGTACCCGGGCGTAAACCAGATCGAGTTGTTGATCGCTGTACACCCCCAGCACCCGTAAAACGTCACGCCGCCATCGGCCGCGTTGATGATGACGTTGTTCCGAGCGACAACTCCGTAGGCCTCGCTCGGGAAGTCGGTCGGCCACATGAAGTTGTTGTTCGTCCCCTCCCCGCCCAAGATGATCGCGCGGTGGAAGACGCGGTCGAACGAGTTGCCCTCGATGAGGATGTCGTACGACCCGCCCTTGGCCTCGGTGCCTTGGCCCTCGCCGACCATGTCGTAGAACCGGTTCTTGCAAATCGCGGCGTGGTGAACGCCTACGTTGTCGATGCCGTGGCGCGCCGTGCGGCTGATGGTGTTTCCGACGTACCAGACCCACTCGGTCTGGTTCGACTTCGCGCCGTCGCAGCAGCCGCTCTCGTAGTGGTCCGGGTTCTGGTCACCGTCAGGGCCGCGGTTCATGTTCCGGAGCACATTGTTGCGGACAATGAAGTGGTGACTCGGGTTCCACACGCCATAATACTTCGGATCCTCCGGGTGCACAGTGCGGCCGCTAATGTGCACACCGGAGTCGCCGTAGAAGCCGGACTCGGGGCCGATGGTGAGGCCTTCCACAGCGATGTAGCTCGAGTGAACGAAGCCAAGCGCCTGGCCGTTACCGTCCGTGCAGGCGATCTGGACGGCGCCTTCGCCCTTGATCCAGAGCGGTGCGGCCTTGGTGCGGAGGTGGTCTTCGACGTAGAGGCATTGGCCGGCGTACGTGCCCGGCGCGAGCCTGATGCGCGTAGGCTTCATGACGTCGGAATTCGCGATGGCCGCACGTAGGCCGTCCATTCCACCGGCCTCGGTGAGGGGCACGTCGATCCATTGAAGGGCGGGTTCGTCGACAAAGAGGGCGTCGTCGCACGAAATCTTTCCGACCTCGGGTGGAAAGGCGACCTTACCGTCCGACGGGTCGCCCGTCTCGCTCTCTCCGCTCCCGCCTGCCGTCGTCGTGCTGCTCGAGGTACTCTCGGCACCCGGCTTTTTGGTGCCCACGTTCGAGGAACCGCGGCAGGCGGAGAGCAGACACGAGAGCGTCAAGAGACCGAGCGCCACGACGGGTTTCAACATGCGGGGGTGTCTTTCTCGATCCAGTGCCTAAGTGGGTAAAGAACGAATACCCACGTGCAAAAACCGAATGGATTGGGCCATGACTTTACCCTCGCGTCTATCTTCCCGATGTCCTGCCGCGTCCCTTCGGCGGTCGGCTGCGAATCATCCCCGCTCCTCAAGTTAAACCGGGCAACGAGCCTCACGCCATCGAGACCATCATCCGCCGCTCGGCAGAGAGATATCGACGAAAAGCTGCCTCACGCGACGTTGGCACAGAGGGGAACGCCACGCGTGAGCTCGGATTCGAAGCGCTCACGCCACCGGTACAACAAACTAAAACTAACCCCTAATTCCTTGGATTTCTCGGCGATTGTCTTTGAGCCGCGAGCCATCAGACGGCGAACAGCGTCCATCTTGAACGAATCAGAACGCGACTTTCGATGTTGCATTGGTGAACTCTCCGAAAACATAGTCCCTTGCGGGGTGTCCACCAAAGCGGGGCAAGCTCAGAGGCGACCCGCATCGCGATCTCGGATCGCCACGCGCTCGTGTGCCTCAGCCGTTGCAAGCCCCCGTTGTTCCCAGGGAAGGAGTACGGCGACGCACATGCAGGACAAGGTCATCATCATCACCGGTGCCTCCGCAGGCATCGGCCAGCAGCTCGCAGAGGTCCTCAACGCGCGCGCGGCGTGGTGCTGGCAGCGCGCCGCGCGACGCTCCGTCCGTTACTCGCTGATGGCCCCGAGAACTTTGATGGCGGACCTCGCATCGTCGGCTTTTTTCAAGGTAAAAGCTGAGAGGTGCTTATCTTTCATGCCTCCAACACTCGCGTATTCGAGAGACAACTGCGCAGCCTGGGGCTTGATGCTGTCGCCCAGGGTGCTCCCGAGCCTCGGGACGTTCGAGACATTCGAGAACTCTGCGACGAGCAGGATGAGGCTGCTGTCCGTGAATTTGTATTCGGTGTAGCTGACGAGTTCCGCAGCGTCGGCCGCAAGAAGACTCTTCGCGAAAGGTGTTTTGTCTTTTGCGGTGAAAGCGATCCCCGCTTTGGTGAGTGCCGCATCGACCGATTTACCGGCAACTGCGCCGGTGGCTGTAGCCGTGCTCGCCGAGGAAGCACCTCCGGCGGCTGGAGTGCTCTTGCCGTCGCAGGCGGTCAGGGTCAAAAGAAGCGCGATTGCCGCGTGTTGAAAAGCTGCCATGGAAAACCTCACATCGGTCGATGACGGCTAAACGGCCGTCGCGCGTATCGTGAAGGCAACGCCCGTTTTTCGTGCGGTCCCCCGAACACATCCTGCGCGTACACCCTTTGAGAGCGTAGGTAAACCAAGCACCCATGAGCGGGCGGTACGCAGTCCGACGATGCGAGACCCAGGGGAGCAGCGGGTTGCTCGAAACGGTCGAAAACGTTCGGCGCACATCACAAACTTACAAACAAAAAACTAACAAACACACGTGGCCGCGATCACGGCGCACGTTGGCCATGGTCACCGTGACGCGCCACGGCCGTGCAACACATTTGCAATGGAAAACCGTTGTGATGTCGACGACGGCGGGACGCCGAAACGCGACCGAAAACGAGTTGATCGAACGACTCCGCGAGATCATTCCAGAGCAGGTGCGCACGACGATTCTCGCCGACCGCAGCCCCCAGTGTCAGCGTAGTTGTCGCATCGCCCGCATAGAGCTGACGGGTCACCGTTCACGACGCGAACGGGCGCGGTTTGGTTGACCACTGGCGGACGAGGACCCACTGACCCTAGGACCGATTGACGGTCGGTTTTTGCTCCGATAGCTTGATGCGCTGTGACTTCTGGCCCAATCCGCCCTCCGCTTCTCGGTGAGCTCGAGACCGCCGTGATGACTCATCTTTGGGTCGGCGGCGAAGGCGACGCCAAGGCCGTCCACGTGGCGCTCGGGAAGCGCAGGGGCATCACGCTAAACACGATTCAGTCCACGCTTAAGCGGCTCTTCGAGAAGGGCCTCCTCGAGCGGGACAAGATCAGTCACGCCCACGTTTATTGCCCGCGCGTGACGCGTGAGGAGTTCCACCGGGGCCTGCTTGGCGAGTTGGTCAGCGGCCTGATGCACGGGCAGGCCGATGCGGTCGTCTCCGCCTTCGTCGACCTCGCCGAGCGCGCAGGCCCCGAGCACCTCGCCCGGCTCGAAGCCCTCGTAGCGGAGCGTCGTCGCAAGCACGAACGGACCCCACAATGACGCCCGTCTTGCAAAGTGCGCAGCTCTTCTTGCTCGCGGGGCTCGCGTTCGTTGCGATAGGTTCGCTCGCCTCGGCCGTGCTCATGCGCGCGCTAGGTGGCCATCTCGCTCGATGGGAACCGCGCGCCCGACACCGTGGCCTCGTCCTGTTCGCGGGACTCCCGGCGCTCATCGCGGGAGTGCTGATGCTTTCCGCGAGTCTTCCTGCAATCGTCTCGCTCGTCGTCCCGGGCTTCGACCACTGCACCGTCCACGACGATGCGCACGCGCACGCCCACGCCCATCTCTGCTTCGTGCACCTGCCGAAGATGGGAGTGAACACGGCTGTCGCGCTCCTGCTCGTTTTTTTGATTAGCTATTCGATGCTGCGCATCGCCTTAGCGTCGTTGCGTATCGTGCGTACCCTACAAGTTCTCGATGTGCTCGCGGCTACCGGGGAGCGGCGGCGTGACCTCGGGGTCACAATCGTAGAGTCGGCTCGACCGCTCTGCCTGGCAGCAGGTCTTCTCCGTCCTCGCATTCTCCTGTCGCGTGGGTTCGCCGAGTCGCTGACGGCGGATGAACGCGTAGTCGTTCTTGCCCATGAGCGAGCCCACGTGGAGCGGCGTGACGCACTCGTCGCGAGCATGGTGCGAGCGCTCGCATCGCTGCATCTTCCTTCGGCGGCGAGGTGGCTCGTGCGTGAACTCGAAGTGGCTGCCGAACAGGCCTGCGATGAAGCGGCGGGTCGGGTCGTTGGAGACCGTCTCGCCGTTGCTTCCGCCATTTTGGCCGTCGAACGCGCTGTGCAGGATGCCTCCGCGCAACAATTCGCCGAGGTCGCCGTTGCTTTCGGACAGCGAGCGATCGAGCGCCGTGTGGAGTCTCTGCTGAGCGAACCCGGGTCTGTCCGCTCGCTGCGGACGCCGCTCGCTTGGTTCGGCGCCGCAGCGATCGGGGTGCTGGCGACAACTACGGAACTGCACCACCTGACCGAATCTCTGCTGTCTTTCATCACGTATTGAGGAGCCATGGCAGCCAACCACTCACCGCGTTTTCGTTTGCTTAAAAGACCGACCGGCGCTCGGTTTTTGGCGTGCTTTGTTCTCGTGGTCGCCGCGGCGAACACGGCTGAAGCGCAGGAAGCCGAAAAACAAACCCCTGCGCTAACGGAGAACGAGGTCGTGGCGCGTGCCCTTCGGCGAGCTCCACTCACCGAACTGCTCGAGGGCGCGGCCGTTGCGGAAGAAGGTCGCGGTCGCGCCGCGAGCGCGTATCCGAATCCAGAGTTCAGCTACCTGCGCGAGCAGACGTTCGGCGCGTTCGGAACCAGGGAGGACTACGTCGCGGTCTCACAGACGATCGACCTCGGCAATCGTCGCGGTCTGCGCGAAGAGGCAGGGCATGCGCGGGCGCGCTCAGCACGTCGAGAAGGTGACGCGGCGCGCATGGTGGTTGCGGTGGATGCACGCCAGCGCTTCTACGAAGTTCTCTATCGCCAGGCGCGGGTGCCGGCCCTCGAAGGCTGGACCGCGCGCATCGATCGGGCCCTTACGATTGTCACCCGCCGTGAGCAGCGAGGGGACGCCGCCACGTACGATCGGAGGCGCCTCGAACGCGAGCGAGCCGTGGCCACGGGGCGCCTCGCCACGGAGCGAGCGGCGCTGGAGGGCGCGCAGGCACGCCTTCGAGCGATCCTGGGTGAAGCCGCGCAAGTTCCCAGCCTAACGGGAACCCTCCTGCCCGAAGCCGAGCCCGCGGCCCTGCCGACCTTACGTGCATCGAGCGCCTCGCGCCCGGATCTCCTCGCGCTTGAGCTACGCATCGAGGCGGGCTCGCTCGATCGCACGGCGGCTTCGCGCTGGTGGCTGCCCGACCTTCGCCTTGAAGGAGGCTGGAAAGGAGTCGACCTTGGTCGCCAGGGGCGCACGGATGGTTTTCTACTCGGCGCCGCGCTGTCGATTCCGTTGTGGGACAGATCCTCCGGACTCGCACGTGTGGCTGAAGGAGAAGAACGGGTGGCGCAAGGCCGTCGCGCGCTGCTCGAGTCCGAACTCGCGGGCGAGCTCGGCGGAGCGCGGGCCGAAGCGGTCCGGCTTCGTCGTGCAGCGGCGGAGTTCCGCGAGCAGACAACCTCGGCATCCGGTGACCTCGTGCGCATCGCTTCCGCCGGCTACGAGGGCGGTGAGCTGGGGCTCGTGGAGTTGCTCGACGCGTACCGCGGCGCCGCCGACGACGCGGTGACGACGCTCGACATGGAGCACTCCGCACGCCGTGCGCGCATCGAGCTCGATCGACTGATAGGAGCGGGCCCCCGATGAAACACCTGGTCGCGTTATTGACATTAATCATGGCAGTTTCATGTCGCCCACATCGCCACGACGGCGGCAACGGGCACGGGGCCGCGGACGAGCGACCCGCGCTCTCCTTCACTCACTGGACCGAGGCGACGGAGCTGTTCATCGACCTGCCTGCGCTGGTGCGCGGCCAAGAGTCGGCGTGCGCCGTACACCTCACGAAGCTCGACGGGTTCTCAGCCATCACCGAGGGCCGTGTCACCGTGGTGCTGCGCAGCGATTCCGGCGAGGAACGCTTCGACTCGCAGGCACCTCACGTTCCCGGCATCTTCCGCCCTATCGCAAGGCCGACTTCAACCGGGAACCGAAGGCTCATCGTCGAGGTTCGAGCGCAAGGCCTCTCGGAGGATCATGACCTTGGCGAAGTGACGATCTTCGAGAACGTGGCCGCAGCGCGCACCGCCCTCCCCGCGCAGCCGACAGCCGCGGGCCGTATTACCTTTCTGAAAGAGCAGCAGTGGCCCATCGCGTTCGGAACAGCCACCGTCGCGGAGCGGCTGATCCGGCCGATGCTGCGAGCGACAGGAAGTGTGCGCGCGCGCTCGGATGGCGAAGTCGTGATGACGGCTCCTGTGGCGGGTCGGGTCGCGACGAGCGGGCGAACCTTCCCGCGCATCGGCGAGCGCGTGGAGGTGAGCGACCTCCTCGGCGTCCTCTCGCCTCGTCTCGAAGCCGCGGACCTTGCATCGCTTGAGCTTGCGGTCACGAGTGCGAACTTAGAGTCGCGTTTCGCTGAGCGCGAGAGACAGCGCATCGAGGCACTTCGCACCGAAGGCGCGGTTCCCGATCGACGCGTCCAGGATGCCGTTCACGCGGCCGAGGAAGCGCAGGCATCGCTCGCGGCAGCCCAACGCCGCCTCGCCCAGTTCCGCGGTGTCCAGCGCACGGCGGGGCTCGGCGAAGGCACGGTCCAGCTTCGCGCGCCTCTCTCGGGAACGGTCACCGAGGTTCACGTCGCACCAGGCGCCTTCGTGGAGGCCGGAGTGCCGCTCTTTCGGGTCACCGACATCACACAACTCTGGATCGAAGCACGCGTGCCCGAGTCGGACGTCGGACGTCTCGGTACGCCCCGCGGCGCATCCTTCCTCATCGAGGGTTTCGATGAGGCGATCGAGCTTCCTATCGAGGCGCTCGTTGCACGCGGGCACGTCATCGATCCGGTAACACGAACGCTGCCACTCGTGTTCGCGGTCGACAACGCAAGTGGTCGCCTCCCGATAGGTGCGTTCGCACGCGTCTTCATCGTCAACGGTGACGAGCGGCGTGCCGTCGCGGTGCCCGAGTCTTCGTTGGTCGACGACAGCGGTGCGCCGGTCGTGTTCGTGCAGGTCGCGGGAGAAGCCTTCGACCGTCGTCCCGTGCGCCTCGGGGCGCGTGATCGTGGTCAAGTCGAGGTAGTGAGTGGTGTTCGCGTCGGGGAGCGCGTCGTCACGCGCGGCGCCTGGTCCGTCAAGCTCGCAGCATCCAGCGGTTCCATTCCCGCCCATGGGAATTCGCATTGAAGGAGCCATCGTGATCGACGCGATTCTTCGCTGGTCGCTCTCTCATCGTCTCGCGGTGCTCGTCATCGCGGGTGGGATGCTCGTCTGGGGTGCCTACACCACGTCGCGCATGCCCGTAGACGTCTTCCCGGACCTCACGGCACCGACGGTCACAGTGATCACCGAGGGCCATGGCATGGCGCCGGAGGAGCTCGAAACGCGCGTGACCTTCCCGATCGAGTCGTCGTTGAACGGCGCGCCCGGTGTAAGGCGCGTCCGCTCAGCTACCGGCGTAGGCATCTCGGTCATCTACGCCGAATTCGATTGGGGCACAGACATCTACCGCGCGCGCCAGCTCGTGAGCGAGAAGCTCCAGCTCGTCCGCGACGTTTTGCCAGCCGACATCGAGGCCCCGGTCCTCGCGCCAATCTCCTCCATCATGGGGGAGATCCTCTTCCTCGCCGTGACGACGGACCGCGGCACGCAGATGGACGTTCGCACGTTCGCCGACTTCACCTTTCGACGTCGCCTCCTCGCGGTACCGGGCGTCTCGCAGGTCATCATCACGGGCGGCGAGCGCCGACAGTTCGAGGTGGCCCTGCGCCCCGAGCGGCTCGCTGCCTACGGGCTCACGGTGGACGAGGTCGTGCGTGCGCTAAAGGAGACGAACACGAATGTATCGGCAGGTTTCATCAATGAAGGTGGACAGGAATACCTGGTGCATGGCGTTGGGCGGGTGCGAACTCCCGAAGACATTGGCGAGACGCTCGTCGTCCAACGCGGCGAAGAGCCCGTGCTCATTCGCAACCTCGGCGAGGTTCGGCTGGGGGCTGCACTTCGACGAGGCGAAGGCTCTTACGGCGGCAATCCCGCCGTCGTCATCGGCGTCCAGAAGCAGCCGGGCATCAACACGCTGGACCTTACCAAACGCATCGACCGCGAGCTCGACGAGCTCTCGCGCTCACTGCCCGAAGGGATGACGATTCAGCGCAACATCTTCCGGCAAGCGGACTTCATCGAGGTCGCCGTCTCCAACGTTCTCGCAGCACTTCGAGACGGCGTGGGCCTCGTGCTTCTGATCGTTCTTGTGTTCCTCGCAAGCGGACGCGCGAGCGCGATCACCATCGTGGCCATCCCGCTCTCGCTCGTGACAGCCGTCTTCGCATTGTGGGCTTTTGGGACAACGCTCAATACGATGACCCTGGGAGGGATGGCGATCGCTGTCGGCGAGTTGGTCGACGACGCCGTCATCGACGTCGAGAACGTGGTGCGACGCCTTCGGCAGAACGCGCTTCTCCCGCCGGATGCGAAAAGGCCCGCGCTCGAGGTCGTCCTCGCGGCGAGTCGCGAGATCCGAAGCTCGATCGTCTTCGCCACGCTGGTCGTCGTGCTCGTGTTTTCCCCCTTGTTCTTTTTGTCCGGTGTCGAAGGACGGCTGCTACAGCCCCTTGGAGTCGCGTACGTCGTCTCGCTCGCAGCGTCGCTCTTTGTGGCGGTGACGGTGACGCCCGTCCTGTGCTCTTTCCTGCTCCCGCGCTCGAAGGCCATCTCCAACGCCCATGAGCCGCGCTTCGCCGTATGGCTCAAGCAGCGATACGAGCCGCTGCTCGAACGAGCGATTCGTGGTTGGCGCGTCGTCGTAGCGTTGTCGTTCGCGCTCTTGGCCACGGCCACCGTCGCGCTCGCCCTGTCTGGTCGTTCCTTTCTCCCCGAGTTCCGCGAAGGCACGCTCACCATCGCGGCGGTCACCCTTCCCGGAACTTCGCTGGCTGAGTCCGATGCCATGGGGCGACGCGTCGAGCAGCTCCTTCTCCAACATCCGGAGGTAGTCTCGGTCGCGCGCCGAACGGGTCGCGCGGAAATGGACGAGCACGCGCAGGGCGTGAACGCGGCTGAGCTCGACGTGAGCCTCCGCGAGAGGGGCCGCTCACGCGAGGAATTCCTCGAGGCGTTGCGCAGCGACTTTGCGATGCTGCCCGGGATGAACATCACCATCGGTCAGCCGATCTCTCATCGCATCGACCACATGCTCTCCGGCACGCGCGCCAGCATCGCCGTGAAGGTTTTCGGCGACGACCTCGCGGAGCTGCGCCGCGTCGGTGCCGAGGTCGAGACCGTGATGCGCGCTGTGCCCGGTGTGGTGGATCTAGCGCGAGAACAGCAGGCCGACATTCCGTTCGTACGCGTCCGCTTCGACCGCGAAGCGATCGCGCGGCATGGCATGCGCGTCGCCGAAGTAGCACGTGCGCTCGAGGTTGGGTCCGGCGTCCACGTCGTCTCGCAGATCATGGAGGGCCAGGCCGTCTTCGATCTGGTCGTTCGCGTTGAGCCGAGTCGAGTCCAGAACCTCGAGGACCTCCAAGAGCTGCTCATCACCACACCACGCGGCGCACGGGTGCCGTTACGCGCGCTCGCCCAAATTCAGCGCGACCGGGGGCCGAACGAGATCGGCCGCGAAAATGTTCAGAGAAAACTCGTCGTGAGCTGCAACGTGGCTGGACGCGACGTCGTAGGGGTGGTGCGCGACATCGAAGCGGCGGTCGGCCGTTCGGTGCGTCTGCCGGCCGGGTATCGCGTGGTGTACGGCGGCCAGTTCGAAAGCGCGGAAAAAGCCACGCGAACGCTTGGTATCCTTGGGCTCGCGTGCGTGCTTGGCATGCTCGGTATCCTGTACGCGGCCTTCGGATCGCTGCGCGATGCCGTGCTCGTCATGGTGAATTTGCCGCTCGCGCTGATTGGAGGCGCGGCGGGCGTCTTCATCCAAGGCGGCGTGCTTTCAGTGGCATCGCTGGTCGGATTCATCACGCTCTTCGGCATCGCCACGCGCAACGGCATCATGCTGGTCTCGCACATCCGGCACCTCGCCCACGAGGAGGGCGTACAGAACCTCGACGAGGCGGTTCGTCGAGGCGCCCGCGAACGGCTCGTACCCATCCTGATGACCGCGCTCGCGGCGGGGCTCGGACTTGTCCCGCTGGCTCTTTCGGGCGGCCAGCCGGGCAGTGAGATTCAGGCCCCCATGGCCATCGTTATTCTGTTCGGGCTGCTCAGCTCGACGGCGCTCAACATGTTCGTCGTGCCTGCTCTCTATCGACAGTTCGGTGCACTTGCGCGTGAGGCGCGTCTCCCCACGAGCGAGGTGATGGCGGAGACTGCGTGATGGATAAACCGCCAACATCCAAAAGCCCGCAAGCACCAGGTGCAATCCTGCACCTCGCGGCGGCGACCTCGTTTGGTCTGTCGGCGACGTTGGCACAGCGGCTCCTCACGTCGAGCTCCCCGCTGGTCCTCGCCGGGCGCCTCTACCACGGCAACACAATTTCGGCGACCGAGTCCGCGACCCCCTAGCCCAGGACCATCACATCAAAAAAGCGTTTCATTTCGAGCATATAGCAGCCGCGCCACGTACTAACTTGGCAAGAACATATTCAATCACAAAAATTCAAATTGCACATGGGACGACCATGCACTTGAACCGTTTGGCGCGACCATCGGGTCACACTCCGTGACCACGTCGGAGTTCGGCCACAATGCGGTCGGCGCCTTCGGCTGGATTCAGATTGCGCGCTTCAGCAAAGGCGCCAAGACCCTGCTGAACCCTCTCCTCTTCGCTCTCGACGCGCGTCCACTCGGGCGCGGGGTGATGACCGAACAGTTCGGTCAAGCGGGGCGGTAGGTAGCCCATGTTGCTGAGGCGTCCACTCACGCCGGAAGTCGCGTCGTGCGGATCGAGATGCCCGATGCGCACCGGATGGACCGTGTCGCTGTCGAGCAAATGCAATTCGACCTCCGAGACGGTGGTAGGCACCTCGAAGCGGATAACGCCGTCGCCGCCGGTCGTGCCGCTGACCGGAGACGCGCCCGGAATGCGAACTTCGTATCGCGCGCCAGACACGCTTTGCAAACAGGCTTCCAGGACGATCCGAATGGCCACCCGTGGAATACGCGCGCGATAGCTGTGCGTGCCACCTTTGGAAATTCGATTCTCAGTCTCCGGTCGCTCGGGAATGCGGAGGATGTCTCCAGGTGCGAGCACGTTTGGATCAGGACGGCACTGCCGCAACTCCGCGTTTTCTACCCGGTTCCAGACGTCGTCGGCATCGAAGCCGAAACGCGTGGCGAGCTGCGTCACATATTCGCCTTGTCGAATCACGTGGGGTTTCATGTTCATCTTGTCCGCGGCGGCTGCACGAGCGAGGTCGTGATCATGCGACGCGCGTCGATATCGCGGAAGCCGAACTGCTTCAGCCGCTCCACCGTGTTCATGAACTGCGCGTCGGAAAGCCCCGTGTTGATGTTCTGGATGCGGGCGGCTCCGGCAGCGGTCTCGAGCTGGTTCGCGGCGCTCGCGACCCCGAGCACGTCGATGAAGGGACGATGGTCCCAGCTCGACGAACTCGTCTTGATGGCGGTCACGAGCTTACTGTAAGCGTCGCTCATGTCTTGTACCGAGGGCGTGGTCTGCGGGTCCGAGTCGCGCGTCCCCGCAGCGATGGCGATGCCGGTTGCTACCAACCCGAGCGCCACACCCCATGGGCCCAGCGCCGAACACCAGCCCACCTCGGCCCACGCCGTCGCGATGTAGATCGCCATCCCCGACGCGATTTGGAGCCCTCCGACGCCGACCATGACCACGTCAGCCGGTGTGTCGGCGTCGCCGAGGGCTCCCACGAGCGTGATGCCGCCGGAGACAATGCCGGAGACCGCAAAGAAGCAGTTCATCTCGCACGCAGCGGCCTCGAGCGCCGCGTTCGCCTCATCCATGTAGGTTCGGAAACCAATCGCGCCGATTTGTAATCGGTGGAGCAGCACGAAACCGCCCGCGACCGTGGCGACGCCCCCAGATGCGATGTCGTTGCCTCGCTGCAACGCGCTCCGCTCGTCCGGCCCGTCAGCGACGAAGGCGTTGAACAGCTGCAGGATGCTGAACACCTCCAACGCCAAAGTGTACCCGGGGCCGCCGTGAAATTTGCGGCCGAGCTGGTCGCGCGCCGCGTCCCGTGCGAGCAATTTCTGAGCCGGAGTCGTTTCGGGGTGCCACGGCGTGCTCTCTGCCATGTGCGTTCGAAACGTGTTTGATTCTTCGGCGGTGAACCCGGCAGCGTGAACGAGAAGGTCGCGCAACCGCCGCAGCTGCCGCTCGTAAGTCTGGATCCTCGAGTTCATCGACACGTAAAGCCGGCGTGTACCGACGATCTTGATCACCATGGTGGCGAACGAGTCGGGGCCGGGCATTTGACCGATGGTCCCGAGCGCCACCTGGCCGATTGCGGCACCGATGGTGCGCCAACGCGGATCGCCAGGCAAGTCGAGCACCTGTTCGAGCATCGTCACCTGAGCATCGTGGAGCGGTGACTTGGCGAGCACCTCGCTCACCTCACTTAGGGAGCTCTGGTAAAACTGTCGGAAGGCTCGCTTGTGAAGGTCTGGGACGGTGGTGTCGTTGAAGTACGTGTCGAGCGCGCGCGAGTTGGCCGCGTCATGAAGCAGGTCATAGACGCGGCGCGCGTCGGTTTTCCAGGAGTGGAAGAAGCGCTCGTGCGTCTTGGAAAGCGGTGCCGCCAGGTTCGTCTCACTCTCGACCCGCTCGACGAAGTTGAACGCCTTGGTGCGCAAGTCGCGGTACTGGCCGCTGGTGTTCTGGTACGCGTTGGTGGTCGAATTGTCGAGATAGGCCGCGAGCTCGGCCGCCGCCCGCGTGAGCCCCACGAACTGAATCGCCTCACGCTGGTAGCCATCGGCGAGCTGGTTTACATGCCGTAGGCCGCCCCGGCGCTGGGCGCCGACCTCGCGTCCGAGCGCGGCATCGAGGAGCCGGTTGAAGTAGCGCGCAACGGGGATAAAAGACGGTGGCGTCGGCGCTGCAGTGGCGCTGAGACTCGTGCCGGAACCCGCTGGTTGCGGCGCCGCAAAGATCGGGCCACCGCGCGATGGTTGCGGTGGGCTAAGTTGCTGGGCAACAGGGCTCTGGCGCTGCCCCCCCAATGGGCTCGACGCTCCTGGGTCGCCGAGAGGATTGCCGAATGAATTAGCCCAGTCGGTCATTCTAAACCACTCGCTAGGAGTCCCTTATCGTTCGTGTCCGGGGACTCGAAGGGCGAAAGAATCTCATCCTCCGTCGATGGCGTCCACACGTTTAGGACGTGTGTCGGGAAACGGATCCCGGTAACCGTTCACGGCCTCATACAACTGCGGCCGGCTGATGGCGCGGACGGGTGCCTGGTTCAAGGTGCGACGTCGTATCGAGTCATCATCCCGCCCGCCATGTGGTTGGGGAAGTGGCAGTGGACGAGCCATTCGCCGGCCCTGTCTTCCTGAAACTCGAACGTCTTGTAGGTGCCTGGTGAGAGCTGGATGTTGTCGGTCAGCAAACCATCGGAGTCGACCCAGCTGTGCCCGTGGATGTGAAACGTGTGGGCTTCGATACCGATGCTGATCACACGCCATCGGCTCAAGTCTCCAACTCTGCCCGTAAAGTGTGGGATCGAGTCTTCGTAGGCGTGACCGTTCATCGTGTGCATGTACTGGTGTGGACCGCGGTACGTCCCCCCATCGGGGATCTTACCCGTCACGGGATCGGCGACACCGGGGAGCTGCGCGAAGAACTTCGTCTCGAAGTCACTCAAGACGACGACGTGTTCGTTGGCTGGTTTCTCCTCGGGTGCGTGGACAATGAGCGCGCCGAAGAGCCCACGGGCCACCCCTTCGCCTTCGTCGGCGTGGTCGTGGTAGGGAACCGCAACGGCGTACGGCGCGAACCACTCGTACGTGACCGTCTGCCCCGGTTGCGCAATGGACGGTCCGTCGGCCCCGTCCTGGGCCTGCTCGAATTCGACAAGATGGGTGTGCACCGAGGCCGCGTGCTTCGAATCGTTGGTCAAGCGTACGACGATTCGGTCACCTGCCGTCGCCTCGATGGTCGGTCCCGGAATGGAACCGTTGAACGTCCACGCGTTGTAGAGCGCGCTTGGTCCAACCTCCCATATCTTGTCCTCGACGCGGAGCTCCACGGTCTTCGTCACACCGGTCGCTGGGTATCGAGTCGGCTCTGCAGCCGCAACCTCGCCCTCGTCATTGCCACAAGCGTTTAGTGTGGCAATAATAAAAATGAGGGAACCAAGACTTACTGAGTGACGCATTTTTCGTTCGACGGAGGCGACGCGAGGCCGTTCAGGTTGCAGGTGATCGTGTAGCAGTACGTGCCGTCGGTGTGACCCGGCATGTCCTGCGCGGACGTAGCCTGCCCCGTCAGCGTCTGGGCCTTCGAATAGGCGCCCGCATCCTTGTTTCGGTTGATCTCCACGGTCAAACAGGTCGATGGGGGATTCTGCCAAGCGAGTGACATGGTCCCGTGCGTGACCAGCTTGGCGGATAGAAGGACGGGCGTTCCAGGCATCGTGAGGCCTGCATCTCCACCCGCACCTCCGGCGCCACCGCCACCCGCTCCAGAGTTGCCTCCGCCACTGCCTGAATCAGCACTGCCTGAGCCAGCACTGCCTGAGCCAGCACTGCCAGACGTAGCATTGCCAGACGCCGCACTGCCCGTACCCCCATCGGATTCCAAATCAGCGTTGCCGCAGCCCAGAACTGTCGCAAAACTGAGGACCAAAAAACTCGAGCTAGCTTTCAAAGAAGTTTCCATCCCTTCACACCCCACCGGAGCCGGCGCGTTTTTCGGCCGATTACGCCGTAAGCATGACACGCGTGGGTTGTGGCGTCGAGGCGCGGCAAAGCGTCAGCGGATGCCGTGCGACCTCAGGGAGCGTCGGAAAGGACGCCCTTGGCGCCGGCGAGTAGCTGTTGAAGCGCGCCGCGATGATCCATGAGCACAACCATGTGCGCCGCGCGTAAATCGGGATCGCCCGCGAATTGCTGGTACCAAGCGCTAACCACCGGCGTGAACGTACGCTCGCTGACACCGCACAAGGCCAGCGCTTCGCGAAACAACGCCTCGCCGCGGGGCCCATCGCCCCCGGACGCGGGCGCCTGCGAGAGCGCCATCACTGCCGAGAAAAGATCGAGTTCGTCCTCGATCGGCAAGCGCCCACCGCGGCGTCGCGAAAATTGTGCGCGCGCATCACCCGTGTTCGTCTGCCGCGCTGAAGCTTCCGTCGAGAGCGACGGCGACGGCGACGGCGGCGTCCACGGAAACGAGTTTAGCGTGATGGCCGCGGCTCGCACCAACGTCGGCGCGAGCGTTTTTCCGGCGAGCTTGGTCAGTTGGTCCACCACTCTTGGGTCCGCCGCGGCTTTCGATCGCCATGCTCGTCCGAGTCGCGCGATGTCGGTCATCTTCAAGCCGAGCCCCGCTACCACACTCGCAGGATCGGCGGCCGTTGCGAGCGCCCCGAGCAACCCAGCCCAGGCAGCGGCATCCTCCCCGAGCGGCTCGATACGCCGCGCGAGGCAATCCTCTGCCTGACAGCGCCGTTGCAGATACCTGAGCTGAAGATCCGGCGCCTCGACCAACGCACTCTTCCAGGCGCGGTCCGCTTCGGCCCAGGTTTTTTCATCAATCTGCTCCTGCGCGAGCACCGCCGACAGCGGCAAGCCCTCGGCCACGGCAGCGGTCACGCCAGCGTGTTGTGCGAGGCTGACGCTCGCGAACCTGGGGTCATCGTTCCAATCATTGAGCACCGCGATAAAGAGCCTACCGCCCAAGTCCGATGATGGGTAACAGTATTGCGGAGCGCCGTTCGAGCATGACCGCATCCGTCACGCGTTTTCTTTCCGTGGGCCCCATCGTCTGCGCCGCGCGCGAATGGCGCTGGCGTGGCATGCCGCACATCACCGTGGTTGCGAAGGCTACGCTGCAGTTCGACGAGGCTGGTGTGCTGGCCCTGGTGACACAACCCGATCCAATCGTCGTTCGCGAGCATCATCGGCACCTCAGCCCGACCAACAGTTTGCGCGACGCGTCGGATCTCGTGCCGACCCTGCCGGGGGCCGAGCTGTTGTTCGAGGGCTCGGGCTATCCACCGGAGCGCGGTCATGGCCTGGCGCGGTTGTCGCTATTGCGCGACGGCGCTATTCTCATCGATAAATCGCTGAGCATCGGCAGCGACGGCGGTGGGGCGCAGATTGCGAGCATCCCCATCACCTACGAGCAAGCCTTCGGCGGCAAGGATGTCGCCGACAATCCCGTCGGCAGCCTACGGCCGTCGATTCTCGATCCGAGCGACGCGCGACGACCGATCGGCCTGGGACCGATCTCGTCCTTATGGCGCGCCCGCCGCGACCTCCTCGACGCGGATCACAAGGCGCTGCTCGGACGCTCGCCGCTCGATCTAAGCGATGGTTTTCCGTGGCCGTACTTTCACGCTGCGCCGGCCGATCAGCGAATCAACAGCTATTTGCGCGGGGACGAGACGATCGTGCTCGAACGATTGGTCGCCAACGTCGAGCGGATATCGCTGACGCTTCCGCGAATTGCGGCGCAGGCGCGCGTGCTTCATCGCAACGCTCTCACGCTGCCATTGCCGCTCGTAGCCGACCTGCTGCGCATTGATGGCGAGCGCTGCCGGATATCGGTCACCTGGCGCGGATGCATTGCAGTGCAAAGCGAACAGCACACCGTGATCGCCGTCGGCGTCTCGCTCGGCGGCGAACCCGTCGCCTGGCCGGAAGTGGCTCCCGAAGTCCCGCTGGTCAGCGTTGCAGGAACTCAACTGGACCAAACGGCGTTGCCTGGGCTCGCCGAGCTGCAGTCAGCGACGCTACCTTTCGCGCGCCGCGCAATCGCCGGATCCATCGAGGCGGGGGCCGCGCCAGCGACTGGGCAACGGGTGGTGGCCGCCTGGCGCGAGCGAGTGACCACTCCGTTGATACGCCCACTCCCCGGACAAGAAGTCACTCTCAGCCCAGGCGACGCTCCGGCGCTGAGATCCAACACACCGCAAACGATGGTGCTGCCGGAATATGTACCGCAATCCTTTCCGCCGGAGTTGCCACCGCACGCGCAGCCGGCGTCCGCTCAACCGCCGTTCATCCACGGACCTGAGCCACTCGCCGCGCAGTCGCAAACCAGCATCGCGATGTCACGAGAAGGTCCGCGTGTGGGCGCCGTGGTGCTTCACCCGGGTCTAGGTTCGGAGCTGCTGATGGCGCTGTTCGAAAAAGAAACCTAGCGAGCGCACCGCCGAGCGCGCGGCAGCAAATTGACAGTGACCGCGTGGACGCGGAAAGGCAGACTGCGCGGGCATGACCTGTCCCGTGGCAAAACGAGGTGACCGCGTCGTGGGCCTCGACACCCACATCGTGCTGATCCCATCGCCGGCCGGACCGGTGCCGACGCCGATGGCGATTCCGTTTAGCGGGCCTATCGCCGACCATCTGTCGAGCACGGTGTTCGTCGACAACATGCCGGCGGCCATCGTCGGTAGCCAGGCGCACAACATGCCCGTGCACATCCCGATGGGTGGGCCGTTTCAGCGCTCGCCATTGAATATTGCCACCGTGAAACAGGGCAGCCCGACGGTGATCACGGGTGACGGCGCGATCGCGCGCGCCGGCGATCCAGCCGAATGTTGCAACGACCCTGTCGACACGGTGACTGGCCACATCGTCGTGGCGCAATCCACGGTCATTGCGGGCTGAAGTCGATTTTCGGCTGAGGGGTCCGCCCGCGAGCTCGCCGAAAGTTTGCCGTCACCACCCGCGGCACAGCGCACAATTGCCGCCGCACGGGACGTCTGGCATCGAGCGGGTGTGAACATCGACGTTCGGTTCGCGCTCTCACTCGGATCGCTCAGCCCGAAACATCTGCGCGTCCACCGCTTCCGCGGGCGTGAAGCGATATCCGAGCTCTATCGCTACGAGCTCGACGTTACCGCGGGCCTCCCGCCGATCCCGTTCGAGCGCGCCGTGCTCGCGCGCCGTGGGCGCTTCGCCATGCGCGCCTATGGCAAATTTCGCTGCGTGCACGGGATGGTAGCGTCGGTGAAGGTCCTCGGCATCGTGCCCGGCTCGACCGAGCTCTACCGCTACCGGGTGCGCCTCGTGCCGGGCGCGTGGCAACTAAAGCATCGCTCGGGCTCGCGCATTTTTCAGCGCGAACGCGTGGACAAGGTCATCGACGCCGTCGCGCACGACCTCAGCCTCAGCACCAGCTGGCAGCTCGAGGACCAGCTGCCCGAGCGCGCCTATTGCACGCAATACGAGGAAACTGACTGGGCATTCGTGCGCCGGCTGTGTGCTGAGAACGGCGTGCTGTTTTACTTCGAGCAGCCACCGACCGTGCTCGACGAAGCGATGATGGCCGGCATCGAGGCGGCCGAGTCGCTGCCATTGCCGCTGCCGCTGAGTGAGCTCGCGATGCTGCTCACCAACGAGTTGGCTCCGCTGCAAGGCGAGCGCCTGGTGTTCACCGACGCGAATCGTTACCTGCCGATGCGCAACGGCGAGCTCGCCGATGGTGCCGCAACCTTTCTCGACACGGCCACCGCCATCGCGAGCGAGCTCGGCGCGCCGACGGAGTTCGGCACCGACATCGGCCCACTTCACTTCGGCGTGCAAGTGCCCGGGCCGACGCTTCACTACCGCGACTCGGGCGCGCTGGTCGGCAGCGACGATGACTGGGTGCGCGAGCTCGCGTTTGCTCGTACCGTGCGCCCGACCAAGGCCGAGTATCGCGAGTACGATTACCGCCGCCCGGCCGCGGTGATCGACGAGGACGAGAGCCTCTCGCTCATCGGCAGCGCGCAATCGGCGCTGCGCGGCATCGGTCTCGGTGGTGCGGCTGATGCGCTCGCCAGCGGCGCTGGGCAAGGACTGGCATCGCTCGGTGCCGCGGCCGCCGCGGATGCGATAGGCGGCCTCGGGTCGCGAGCGCTCTCGGCGCTGCCGAGGCAGATGCTCTCGGTGCTGCAGTTCGACGACGGCCTCGGCGGCGTGATGGACGGCCTGATCGAGCCGACCACTCTTTTGCAGTACGAGCATCACGCGTTCGACCTTTTTCCGGATCACGAGCGAAAACACAGTGAACCGAAGCGCATCATGCGCGCGCATCGCCGCAGCGCCCGCATGGCCCAGGGCGACAGCGCCTGCATTCGGCTCGAGCCAGGTCATCGCTTCACGCTCGATGGTCACCCAGTCGACGAGATGAACTGCGAGTGGGCGGTCGTCGAAGTGCGCCCTCAAGGAGTGCAGAATTTCACCGCGACCGGCGACGAAGCGCCGTACAGCAACACGTTCACCGCGGTGCCGTGCGGCGTGGCGTTCGTACCGCTGCGCACCAAGCGCAAGAGCGTGCAGGTGTGCCTCACCGCCACGGTGGTCGGGCCCGCGAACGAGGAAATCCATGTCAACGATTGCGGCGAGATCAAGGTGAAGTTTCACTGGGATCGCCGCTCTGATCGCCACGACTCGAGCTGCTGGATCCGCACGATGCAGCCATGGGCCGGCGCCGGCTGGGGCTTCCAGTTCATCCCGCGCATCGGCATGGAAGTGGTCGTCATGTTCGAGGGTGGCGATCCCGACAAGCCGCTCGTCACCGGCTCGGTCTACAACGGTGCCGCGCCGCCGCCGTTTTCGCTCCCGGCGCAGAAGACCATCAGCGGCATTCGCACCAAGAGCACGCCGCACGCCGAGGGCCACAACGAGCTGTCGTTCGAGGACCAAGCCGGCCGCGAGCGCGTGTACCTCCACGCCCAGCGCGATCAGGACGACGTGGTCGAGCGCAACCGCACCGCGCTCATCCACCACGACGATCACACCACCGTCGACGGCGATCAGACGCTGCATGTGAAGGGCACGCAAGGCAACGAGATCGTCGGCGATCGGACCAGCACGATGCGCCACGACGATCATCTGCGGGTCGAGGGCTCACGCCACGTTTCGGTGCGACAAAACCTCGATGAAACGATTTACGGCAATCGCAACGTGCACATTCACGAGCGCGCGCGCCGCGAGGTCGGTGGCCTCGCCGAGGATCACGTCCACGGCGACCTGGTCGCGCGCGTCGATGGCAACGCGACCATGATCGTCGGCAAGCACGACGCGCTACGCTCCGCGACGCTGGTGGTCGAAGGTCCCGCACAGATTTCGACTGAGAAAATCCTCGATCTCGTGTCACAGAAGGAAGTGATCCTGCGCTGCGGTAAGAGCTTCATTCGCATCAAGCCGAACGAGATCGAGATCGCCTCGCCCAAGGTCACCGTTCGCGGCAAGGACGCGCGCCTGTTGCTCGCCAAGGGCAAAGCCAAGCTCAAGACCAAGACCAGCGCGCAGGTGGTAAGCGAAGGCAGCATCGTGCTCAAGGCCTCGGGCGCGGGCATCGCCATCGAGTCACAAGTGAAGGTCGACGGCTCCCAGATCCTGCTGAACGCGCCTCTACAGGCCACCGACAACATCGAGATCCACGACCCCGAGCCCACCAAGATCGAGCTCACCGATCAGGATGGTCGGCCCATCCCGAACCAGCGCTTCCTCATCGTCTGCGACGACGGCAGCGAGTACATGGGCTTCGTCGACGAGCACGGCAAGGCCGAGGCCGACATCGAAGGGTCGGGGCAAATATCCTTCCCGGATCTCAGCGACGTGGAGAGCGGCTGATCACGGATGACGAAGGCATCTTCGGACGGGCATCCGCTCGCGACGCAGCTTGGCCATGCCGCACATGACCGTTATTGCCCGCACGTGCCTTCGGTGCTGCGCGGATCCCGGCCGCTGACGACTGGTGCGCAGTGTCCCGCTGCTGAGCCGCCATGTGTCAAAGCTGGCGTGCACGCGTAACACCTCGAATTGCACGCCGAATCGCAACACACGCCGTCAATGCAGTTTCCGCTGCCGCACTGGCTGTTCCCTGTACACACGTTGCCGAGGCCCTTACCGTTGGCCGCGGCATCGGAGCACTTCCCGGCGCCATCACACTTCTTGCCCGCGCCGCACTCACCCGCTGGATCCTCGCCACCGATGACGGGCTGGCAATAGCCGTCGAGCGCGCCACCGCCACGCGCGCCACGCGAGCATCCGCGGCATGCGGCTCCGCACCGCTCGGCGCAGCACACGCCGTCGGTGCAGAATCCCTTCACGCAATCGAGATCCGTCGCGCAGTGCGAGCCCTGCTCCATGCCATTCGCGTTCTCGACCGGGTCGTGCAACGCGTCGCCACTTTCGGCAGCTCTTGGCGTTGAAGCAGAAGCTCCCCGTCCGTCCCGCACCGTCGAGCCCGCCGATACCACACGCCGGCCCGCGTCTACCGCCAGCGCGCTCGCGGAGTCGGCGACTACCACCGCCGATGAGGCGCCGCTCGATTCCGGAAGCGCTGCCACCTCGGCACTCAATTGCGCGGAGCCTCGCGCCGCACTCGCAGGCTCGCCGTCGGTCGGCGGCTGCTTGAAGGTTCGCCACAGCGCAGCGCCGGCGAGCAGCACGCCCACCGCTGCGACAAGCGGGGTCAACCGCGACGGCGCTGGTCCCACCGCACTCGTCATCATCGCCGACTGCGTGCCCTCGGGGGTCGGTTGCAGCCCGAGCTGCGTAGCCGCAACGGATAACTCAGGCGGCGCGGCACCTTCCGTGAACACCGGCGCCTGAGTCTCGGCAATCCCACCAATACTCAAAGAATCGTAGCGTCCACTTTCACTTACGCGAGGCGTGGACGGCGCCGAAAACGGCAAGGCGACAGTCGAGACCTGCGCGGCAATCCGCAACCCTTCTGCAAGCTCTTTGCAGGTCTGCGGACGTGTGGCGATATCGCCCGCAAACGCCATGACGAACCAATCATCGAGCGTCGGCGGCACACCCGACGCTCGCGCGCTCGGCGGCGCGAACTTCCCCGCGCGGATGGCGTTGGCCAACCCAACGACCGAGTCGGCAATAAATGGGTATTCACCCGTAAGACAATAATAAGCAGTGACAGAAAGCGCCCACAGATCCGCCCGCGCATCGACCTTGCGCGGACTGAGCAACTGCTCCGGGCTCATGTAGTGTGGAGTTCCAACGAGCGCGCCGGTGGCGGTCATGTCGAGCCCCGTCGCGGCGAACTTCGCGACGCCGAAATCGAGCACCTTGAGAAAGATTGCGCCGTCGTCACTGTCGGCCAAAAACAGATTGGCCGGCTTGATGTCGCGATGGACGATGGTCGCGGCGTGCGCCTTCGCCAGCGCGCTCGCCGCCTGAGTGATGACCGCCACGCAATCGCCCGTCGAAAGCGGCCCCCGGGCCTTCACCCGCTCCGACAGATCCTGGCCCGCGAGCAGCTCCATCACGATGAACGCCGTCCCCTCCGCCGTGACGCCAAAGTCGAAGATCTGCACCACATGTGGGCTCTTGATCTGCGCCACCGCACGCGCCTCGAGCACGAAGCGCGCGGACATCTCGTCGCTCTCGGCGAGCCGCTCCTGAAGCAGCTTCACCGCGACTTCGCTCTGGAGCGTGAGGTTCTCGGCGATCCACACCTCACCCATGGCGCCCTGACCGAGCTTGCGAACGAGCCGCAGATTCTCAGTGAGCTTCGTGCCGGGCTCGACCTTCGCCATGCCGAGATACTAGCGCAAAGCGACAGCCTGGTGGCGAGCCGCGCTTGCCCCCGCCGGCCAATGTCTGTTAAAGCGCCGAGATGACTACCCGCCTAGCCCACATTCTGTCCGTTGCCGGCCTCGCCCTCGCCCCGCTGGCACCCGCCGGCTGCGCCACCCCCACGAGCTGCTCCATCGCCGCCGGCGCCGACGGCACCGCAACCTTGAGCTGCACCGACGGCTCGAGCTACGTCATCCGCCAGGGAGCGGACGGCGCGAAGGGCGTGGACGGCATTGATGGCAGCGGTAAAGACGGCGCCGATGGCACCTCATGCGCCGTCGAGCAGAAGGCCGGCACGACCACCATCACGTGCAGCGACGGCTCGACCGCGTCGATAAGCGGCGGGGGCGGCGGCGCCGGCGTTTTGCCGACTTTCCCAACGCTCGCAGGCAACTTTAACGTTGAAAGCAGCGCGGACATCGCCCTCCTGCAAGCCATGGCGGTGACCGAGATCACCGGAAGCCTTTCTATCAACAGTACGGCTCTGACGGACCTGTCGTTGCTCGCCAACATTACCACCATTGGCGATACCCTCACAATAGGCGCCTTCGGCGGGACGAGCCTCAAGGGTCTCGAGAACGTCACCAGCGTCGGAGGTTTGAATTTATGCGGTTATGGGGGTTGCGCCAACCTTACGTCTGCAAGTGAAGTGACCGGCTTCACGACCCTCGCCACGGGCAGTCTCCAAGTCGGGGGGGACCTTTTAACTTCCTTGACGTTCCCGAACCTAACGACCATCGCGGGCGATCTGGGGATTGGTGGCAAGGCTCTCACAACCGTCGCTCTACCCAAGCTCACGTCGGTCGGTGGCAACCTCGGTATTTCTGGCGTGGCGAAGTTAACTGCATTCGCGCTCCCCGAACTCACCACGTTGGGGGGAGCGCTCGAGGTCGTAAACTCACAAGAACTTACTGCTCTCACCTCGGTTTCCCTTCCCAAGTTGACGTCGGCAAAACGCCTCTACTTTCTCGAGCTTAATGAATTGTCGAGCATCAATTTTGCAAAGCTAGCGACCGTCCCGAACGACGGCGGCGCGGGACTTCTCATTCGCAACTGCCCGAAGCTCGCATCGGTTGCGTTTCCCGCGCTCACTTCCGCTGAAAAGATCATCATGGAAGGTGACGCCATCCTGAAGTCGGTCTCGTTTCCGCTGCTCACCTCTTGCCCCTATCTGGCAATGACTTCCTGCCCCAAACTGCCGAACTGTGTTTGCACCAACCTGGCGAACAAGCTGATGGTCGAAGGCAACTGTTACAATAACGACGAACTGGGCGTCTGCAACTGACGCGACCCGGTCTCTGGGGGGGGGCCGGATTTCTTCGGCGGGGGTGGCTCAGCCGCTCAGCCGCAAAGTCAGCCTCGGTTTGCGCGGAACTCACGGCGATTGGGGTCGCTTCAGCGGGGGCGCTCGACGAGGACCTGCCGACGAAATCGACGGAAATACAGGCCCGCCGCGAGCGCAAGGCCAGCCGAGGCTACTGCGAGAGCGAGCGTGAATGCGCCACCCCCTCGCGTGTAGAGCACAAGCGAACGCAACGCGAAAATTGACGCGACCGAGCCCGCGGCGACGATCACAAGTTGATGAACTGTTCGAAGATTCACTTGGTGTGTGCGTCGAAGTAGTCGAAGAGGTTCTTCGCGAAATTGGGCGAGAAACCGGGGACGTGTCCGGCGCCCACCATCGTCCACAAATCCGCTGAGGCCGCGGTGCAGCCGTTGTGCTCGAGCACCGTCGTCTCCGCGCCCGCGAGGTTCGCTACGAGGTCGAGCGGGGGTCGCTCCTCGGTGCCGGTGCAGCCGTCGTGCTTCGCCCAATACGCGACGCAGCCTCTGGCGCCGAGTGAGCTCTCAGACGCTTCATACGGCACGGCCGGGTCCATGTCGCCGTGGAGCTGCAGCACGTGGAGCGGCGAGGTCGGCTTGCAGATACTCGCGACATCGACGGGCATGTATCCGGCGAAAACCGCAACCGCCGCAAGCTCCCCCGAGAGCTCGCACGCGAGACGGTGCGTCATCGCGCCACCGTTCGAGTGGCCGATGATGCCGATGCGCTTCGGGTCCACGTTGTACGCCGCGCGCACGTCGGCGATGAGCTTCGCTAGGTAGCCTACGTCATCGACCGTGCTGCCGCCGTGACCGCCTGGCCAATCGTTCCAGTACCGTGCGCCGTCCTCGTTGAAGGTTCCGTCGGGGGTGAGGTAGAGATAGCCCCGCTCGCTCGCCGTCGCGGAGAGCTTCAAGTAGGTTTCCTCGACGAGACCGCTCGACTGAAAACCGTGCACCATCACGAGCAGCGGGTGCGAGACGCTCGGGTCGAACGCGTCGGGGAGACGCAGCGTGACGGGTCGTTCACCGCCAAATTCCGTCGGAGCAACCGCGGCAAGCTCACCAGGTTTTGTCTCGTCCTTCGCCCCACATGCGCCCGAAACCACGAGCACGAGAGCGGTCGCGAGGACGGGTGAGCGCTTCATGACCTTCATGGTTTCGACGTGTGCCGAGACGCAGGCGTTGGCCGGCCAAAAGTCGGCGCACGCGGTGCAGAAGAACGAAAGAATCGGGTGGACCAAAGGGGGATCGAACCCCTGACCTCCGCATTGCGAACGCGGCGCTCTCCCAGCTGAGCTATTGGCCCGGAACGAGCCGGGACGTTACTTCGCGCGCGCTGACAGTCAAGGTTTATTGGCCCTGACACGCAACTTCGATGCACTCCGCCTCTCCTTGATCCTTCCGCGAATCAGGCGAGTCTCGTGGCATCATCGCGCTCACCATGGCGACCGATGCTGAACGCTCATCCCTCGACGGGCTTACGAAATACCGTGTTCAGTCGGTGCTCGGGCGAGGCGGCATGGGCGAAGTTTTCCTCGGCGAGCACGCGATGCTCGGGCACCAAGTCGTCTTGAAAGTCTTGCACGCGAACCTCGCGAAGCGGCCGCACCTCGTCGACCGGATGCGCCTCGAAGCCCAGGTCCTCGCGCAGCTGCGGCATCCCAATCTCGTGCGCGTGACCGACTACGGCATGACCCCCGCAAACCGCCCTTACTTCGTCATGGAGTACTTGCCGGGCCGGACACTCACCGATGAAGCCAAACTGCGGGGAGGTACGTTTTCGCTTAGCGAAACGCTGGACCTCGGTCTCCAAACCCTGAGCGGCCTCGGCCACGCCCACGAGCGGAGCCTCGTGCATCGTGACATCAAACTCGACAATCTTTTCCTGTGTGACGCCCCTTCGCCGGGCGCGCCACGCGTCCTCAAGGTGCTCGACTTCGGCGTCGCGAAGCTCCTCGATAGCTCGGGCAATGGCCTCGAGCCGCTGGCGGTCGCGACGTCGCTCGGGATGGTCGTCGGAACCCCACGGTTCTTCGCGCCCGAGCAGGCGCGCGGACAGCCCCTCGACCACCGCGCGGACCTCTATGCCTTTGGGCTCTGCCTCTACGTAATGCTCGCAGGACGCGGCCCGTTCGACGACTGCACCTCGTTTGTCGAAGTGGCGCGCGCCCATGTGCTGCGAGCCCCCGTGGCGCCGTCCCAGCTGGCACCCCAACGCATCCCGCCCGAGGTGGACGCCATCATCCTCGCGTGCCTCGCGAAAGCTCCTGACGATAGACCTCCCTCGGCCGCGCAACTCGCCGCCTCCCTCGCCTCCCTTCGGCCACAGGCGGCGCGGTAACCGTGTTGCAAAAGGGGCACGCGTGCTAACCTTGACGAAGGCGTGGACCGCTCTCCCATGGCGGCCGCGACCGGGAGGTGAACATGTACGGAAACAGCCCCCAAGGTGGCGGGACCGATCGGCCCGCACATCCAAGGAAACGAGTGACCGCTCCGCTTTTGCGTGAGCGCAAAGGCGGAGAAGCCATCACGATGGTGACGGCTTACGATTTTACGATGGCCCGTCTCCTCGATGAAAGCGGCGTTGACATGCTGCTCGTCGGTGACTCGCTCGGCATGGTCGTGCAAGGCCACGAAACCACAATCCCAGTGACTCTGGACGAGGTGAGCTACCACACGCGAGCCGTCGCTCGGGCGGCTCACTCGGCGCACGTCGTCGCAGACATGCCGTTCATGAGCTTCCAGGTATCGGCGAACCAAGCGCTCGAGAACGCCGGCAAGCTCGTCAAGGAGGGCATGGCCCACAGCGTCAAGCTCGAAGGCGGCGTCGAAGTTGCCGAACACATCCAGCGCATCACGCGCGCGGGGATCCCGGTCGTCGGCCACGTCGGCCTGACGCCTCAATCCTTCCACGCGCTCGGCGGCTTCAAGGTGCAAGGCAAGAACGATGAGTCCGCCCGACGAATTGTCGAAGACGCGCGCGCACTCGAGCAAGCCGGTGCCTTCGCGATCGTTCTCGAAGCGATCCCGCCGGACGTAGCGGCCCAGGTCACTCGCGCCGTGAGCGTGCCGACCATCGGTATCGGCGCCGGCACCGAATGCGATGGCCAGGTGCTCGTCTGCTACGACATGTTCGGCATGAGCCTCGGGCATCGCCCGAAGTTCGCGAAGGTGTTTGCGGAGCTCGGGAGTGCGATGCAGTCGGCAACCCGCGACTACATCGCCTCGGTGCGTGCCGGCACGTTCCCAGCCGCGGAAAATTGTTATGCGCCGAGTGGAGCCTCCGCGCATCCGAGCGCGCCGCGGGCAAAACGCAGCGGCCGCAAGCTCGCCGCCGTCTGAAGCGCGCGGCCTACGCCTCGTCCCTGACGACGGGTGGGCCACGCCAGCGTCCAGCGGCACGGACGAGGAGTTCGGCCGCCAGGATCGCCAGCAAAAACAGGGCAACATGGGGCGACACATCGACTTGCGCCGTCGTGCCGCCGAGCGCCGATTCGCCCGCTTCTGTAGGTAGCTCGACCGGCACGGCGCGGAACTCGCGCTCGTCGATCGCCGCAACCCGAGTCGTCGTCACGCCGTCGACGACGAGTTCATGCAAACCCGCCAGCGACGGCACAAGCTCGCGACCCTCCGCGACGACGTCGATTGAAACGGACTCGATGTCCTTGTCTCGGCCGAGCCGCCGCGCCGTCGCGCTTCCCAATGGCGCAAGAGGCCAAGTCGCACCGACGAGCGTGCGCCCCGTGCCTGCTCGCGCTTGCGCCTCGTGGACCACGCGCTCCAATAGCGAAAAGAGCGCAGGCCGCAGACCAAAGTCGCTCTCTTGCGAGCTCAACGGAATCGTCATCGACAGCGCAACGCCCCGGCCGATGCGGCGCAGCACGACGAATGGTGCATCGTCCGCCCAACGCACCAGCGTCTCGAGATCGGTCACGCCCGAATCGACTTCAAGCAAGGCGCGCCCTGACGGAGCGAGGTCATCGAGGCCATCGTTCGCGTCGCCGAAGAGCGCGTCATCGCGGCGCGAGAGGCCTTTGACAGGAGAGACGCGCCACCGAACGATCGCGGGCAGGAGCGGCGAGAATCCCGACCCTAGCGGCGCTGCTGCCGCGTGACGACCGAGCGCGAGAAAAAGCACGCCGCCTCGCTCCACCCAGGCACCAAGGTCGCGACGCTCGGCAGGTGTGAAGCCCTCAACATCGTCGACAATCAAAAGTGCGAGCGGTGTGAGCTCCTCGCTTTGGCTTGGAACGCTCGCCATCGGGACGAGCTGCACGTCGAGGTCGAGCGAGCGAAAGGCCTGCTCGATGAGCGGTGCGCCGCCCGTTGGAACGCGATCGTTCGCGGGGTCGACGACAACGGCCGCCCGCAACCGCGAGCTCTGCGAAACGACGGGCGCCGAATCATCACTCGGGATCGCATCGACACCGCCGAGCACCGCGTAGAGTTGGGTGGTCGCGTGCTTCTCGAGCGCCGACTCGGGCAACGTGAATGCAAGCTCCGCCGCGGTATCGTCGAGCTGCAATGGCCCGCCCGCGAGCCGCTCGGAGCCTGCGAAGATCCCGAGGTTACGCGCGGCACTTGGATTCGTTGCAGCCGCAGCTGCAGCCCCACGCGTGCACGCGACGCGCACGGTGACACGCGAGCCACTTCGATCGGCATGCACGACCGCACAGTCGTCGATGCTCCCGGTAAGCTCACGCAGCGGGGCCCAGAGCTTGACGTCGGGCGACAGCGTGACGCGCGGACCGGGCTCGTCTTCGAGGTCACCGAGCACGACGACCCGCTTGTCGACATGCTCGAGCCCGCTGACAAGCTCACTTGCCACCCGTACCGCGCCGTTGAGATCCGTTCCGCGATCGCTTGGCTGAGCCTTCTCGAGTGTCGCGCGGGCCGCGTCGAGATTGGTCGTCGCAGCGATTGCGATGCGAACGGGCTTGCCCGCAAGCACGACCGCGACCGCGTCACCTTGCTGCATGCTACCGAGCAATTCCATTGCTCCGTCGACGGCGTGGGCAAATCGAGTGCCCTTCTTGCCGGGGAGCTGCGCACGCATGCTCAGGGAGTCGTCGAGGACAATTGCGAGCGCCACGGAAGCACCGGATTTTCGCGCGAGACTGAGCCGCTGACAGCGAAAAAGTGGTGTCGCCCCGAGGACCGCCAGGGCCAGAACCGCAAGCGCACGTAAGGCGAAAAGCGCGCGATCGTTTATCGCTGTTCGTCGGTTCGCGATCGCCGGTGATTCCGGAACGAGGCGAGTCGCCGCGAACGCTTGCTCCTCGGGAGGACGACGCCGCATCAGATGCGCGATGAGTGGCGCGATCACGAACGCCGCAACCGCGAGGGCTCCCCAAACTCGAAAATTCATCGCCGTGCCTCCCGCACCGCCTGCACGATCCGCCGCAAAGGTTCGACCGGAGCTTCGTCGGTCCGAGCCCGCACGAAGCGCCCACCGATCTCCTCGACTGCCCCGCGCCACTCGTTCGTATGCGCATCGAGCCTCGCGAGGTACTCGGCCCGCACGCGGTCGGCATCCGTCGTCACAACCGCATCGCCTTCCATGGAACGGAGGCGCACCTGACCGGCAAATCCGAAGTCGGCTTCGACGGGATCGAGCACCTGCACCGCCACCAACACCCGCTCACTGCCGAGCAACGCCATGCGCCGCAGCACAGCGGCTGGAACGTCCAGAAAGTCGCTAAAAAGGACGACCACGCTGCCGCGTCGCGCGCGCCTTGCGAGCACCGTCAGCTGCCGATCCAATGCATCGAGGTCGTCTTCGAGCGCGCCATGCGCCGTCACCCGCTCGAGGGCAAAGACAACACGATCGAACGTCGCCCCGCCGAAGCCCGCGGGACCGAGCGCCGCATGCAGGCTCTCTCGGCCCAACGAACTCTCAGCCGACGAGCCCGCGCTGCGACCGCGTCCGAGCCATGCAAGGCCGACCGGGTCCTGCCCCGAGATCGCGACTTTGCAAAGAGCAGCCCCGAGCACGGCCGCGTACGCGAGCTTCGCCCCCGGCGCGTTCCCACCGCGAAACCCCATCGACGCGCTCGTGTCGACCGCGAGCCACAGCGCTCGCTCCGTGTCCGTCTCGAACTCACGAATCATCAACCGGTCGTGCCGCATCAAACTGCGCCGATCGAGAAAACGCAGATCGTCTCCGGGGACGTACGGCCGCTGTCCTCCGAACTCGATCCCGGCTCCGCGCCGTGAGCTCCGATGCGCGCCTGCGTAGACGCCTTCGGCCGCCGCCGCCGCACGGATGCGCAGCGGTGCCAACGCGCCCCAATCAAGGGGGAGGAGCTTCTGCCCCGGACGCCCGTCCGTCGTCGCCATCACGCCGTGCTATAGCGTACCTCTCTCCGCGCAGGCACCTGACCATGCCATCGGTTTACACGACCATCGATATCGCAGCGTCGACCGAGCGCGTCTGGGCGGTGCTCACTTGTCTCGATGAGTACGGCCGATGGAATCCCTTCCTCCGCAGTGCGCGCGGCTGGCTGGAACCCGGCGCGCCGCTCGATGTTTGCATCGCCGTCGGCTCACGCAGCGCAACGGTGGGAGTCCGCGTCCTGCGTGTCGACCCATCCGTCGAGCTTCGTTGGCGCGGTCCGCGTTCGTCACTCCTCCGACGCGTGCTCGCCGGTGAACACTACTTTTTGCTGGAAAAATCGGCAATCGGTTGTCGCCTCGTACACGGCGAGACGTTCACCGGAGCCGCAGCGGGCGTGCTCATTCCGCCCCTGCTTCCACAGTTGCGCCGCGCATATATCGCGATGAACGACGCGCTAAAGCGGACCGCCGAGACCAGCTGACGGGCGCATGTCGCTCACCGCGTAGCTCAGCGGAGGCCAAGCCAAACACCGACGGCGACCGCCGCGAACCCCACGACAAGCGCGCTCAGGATCCACCCACGCCCATCGGCGCCGGCAGTACCGGCAACGCGCGTCGGCGGTCCATGGTGCTCGAAGCGCGACGACTCAGCCCGACCTACCGCACCGACTCCCCTCGTCGAACCACGTGCCACAGCAACCTCGCGGACCGGTTGCGGCGCATCCCCGAGCTCAGGCACGATCACCCGCACGCGCCCCCCGCGCCCAGTGGCCTCGACCTGTTCACGGAGCGAGCGCATGGTGGTGCCGATGACGCTTGACGCGCGTTCGGTGTCGCTCGCAATCGACGTGCCGAGCTCCTCATCGGTGAGCTCGACCGCAGCCTCGCGCAACGCCTCGACAAACGACCGGGCGCTTGGATATCGCTCGTCCGGATTCTTCGCAAGCGCCCGCATCACCACGCGATCGAGCGCGACCGAAACCCCACCGTCGCGAGCGACGTCGCGGAGGCTACGAGGCGGCTCCGATAGGTGAGCAGTCATCATCGCGACCGCCCCCGTATGCTCGAAGGGCAGCTGCCCGGCTGCGAGGCTGTAGAGCAACACACCCAAGGCGTACACATCGGAACGAGCGTCGAGGCTCTCGCCGGCAACCTGCTCGGGAGCCATAAAATCGGGCGTTCCGAAAATCATTCCGTGAGAGGTGAGCATCGTCCCATCGCCCTCGCCTGCGACGATTTTCGCGAGACCGAAGTCCACGACGCGCACCACGAGCTCGCGCGTGAACGAACCGTCTTGCACGCGGTAGCCGCCGTCGACGAGAACATTCGAAGGCTTGAGATCGCGGTGGATCACGCCGTTCTCATGCGCCGAGTGCAACGCTTCAGCCACTTGGATCCCGAGGGCGATCACTTCGACCTCCGGCAGACATCCTCGCCCCTCGAGAAACACGTCGAGTGGTGGACCGTCGACGTATTCCATCGCGAAGAGCAAAAGCTCATCGTCGTCCACCGTATCCAAAAGGCGGCACAGGTGCGCGCCGGTGAGGCGCTTCAAGATCAAGGCTTCTCGCCGAAAACGCCCCGCGAGCTGGCGGTCGCCGATGAGCTCGCGGTGGAGGATCTTGAGCGCCACGATCTCGGGGTCCGCCCCGACGTAGAGATCACGGGCGCGGTAGACCTTGCCCGACAATCCTTCGCCAAGCTCCGAGAGCAGCTCGTACCTGTCCGCGATAACCTCGCCAACGACGCGCGGTCGCGAACGTTCCGCCAACGTGTCGACTTCCGTCACGCAGGTGTCGTGCAGGTCGCTCATGGTGGCGTCTCCGCCGCGCCCTCGCTCGCGCTCTGCCCAAGGCATGCATCGAGGATCTTCGGACTGTGATGGTTCGCGTCGAGCTCGAGCTGCGGAAAAACCTTTCGCCACCCCGCGCAGGCGTTGACCGCAAAGCTCTTTGCGCCGAGGGCCACGTAGGCTTCCGTTAGCGCGGCGTACACGCGGGCGAGCTGCGGCTCCGTCAAATCGCCGGGAGCAAGCAGGCCTGCACCGACAACCACGGCGTCGACATACGCACCCTGCCGAACCTTGAGCGCGAGCACGGCGATCTCACGTTCGGCCGCGTCTTGATGGTCGCGGGCAGCGCCGCCCGCTTCGGTCCGCGTAGTGGCGACGGAGCTGCGAGCCGCGGCCTTTCCGGCGTCCGTGAGCGGCAGGTCCACGAGCGGAATCAGGACCACCTGGCCCTGCGCGAGTCGCGGTTTGTCGACCCCGTTGTACCGCAGGATCATCCAAGCGTCGTCGCGCTTGCCGAGAAACCGGTAGGCGAGGCTATCGGCAGAGTCACCTTGCGACGCGACGTAGCGGAGTGGAAACGGCACGACCACTTCGCGACCGATCTCCGGTGGCTCCCATGGATTTGCGGCATTCAATCGCGCGAGGACCTCACCCCGGCTCGCCGCGCCGAGCTGCTCCTCGGCGATGCGCGCCCACGTTTCACCCGAGCTCACGGTGTGATGACCGACAGCCGGGATCTCGAGCCGCATGCCCGCGACGACCATGCCGCCCGAGCCTGAATCAAGGTGGTTTACCGCGACGAGCACGCGCTCAAGCTCGATCCTTCCGTAGTAACGCTCAGCGAGCATCGCCGGGCCTTCACCCGGTCGCGCGACATGCGGAAACGCGGCCGCGTCCGTGCCGAGTGCGAGGAGGGCGACGAGCGTCCCAAGCTTCGTCTGTGAAGTTGCGCGCATACCGTAAGGCGTAGGAACATATCAGGGCCTATGCGAGCCGTCGTCCAACGAGTGCATGCTGCCCGCGTCGAAGTCGATGGGGAGGTCATCGGCGCGATTGGCCGCGGTCTCTGTGCGTTCATCGGCGCTGGCAAAGACGACGATTTACGTGACTACGCGGCCACTGCGGAAAAGCTCATCAACCTCCGCATTTTTCAAGACGACGAAGGCAAGATGAGTCGCTCGGTGTTGGACGTCGGCGGAGCGGTGCTCGCCATCAGCCAGTTCACGGTGTTCGGGGACGTGCGACGCGGACGGCGACCGAGCTTCGAAGGCGCGATGCATCCGACGCCCGCGCGCGAGGCCTATGCTCAATTCCTCGAGGTCCTGCGAAGGACCGGCGTGCCCGTCGAGACCGGTCGATTTGCCGCCGACATGCGCGTCATGGTCGACAACGACGGACCGATAACCATCCTGCTCGACTCGAAAAAGTCCTTCTAGACGCGCGCCTCAGCGAGCCGCCCAAAGGCGCACGCCACCGAGCACACCGGCGCGGTTGTCGCACAAGACGACGTCCTCCGGCAGCTCATCGGCCTTGAAGAAGCGGGCGTTACCGCCGCCCAGGTAGAGTGTGCGAAAATTCCAAACGGGCCGTATTTGACTGATGTTTTCGAGCACGCGCTGCTTCCACGCTTCAACCCCGACGCGCGCGAGTTCGCGGTCCGAGATGCGCTCCTCGTACGTGCGCCCATCCCCAAACGGGTGATGCCCAAGCTCGAGATTCGGCACGAGGATCCCGTCGACGTACAGGCCGGCTCCCATGCCGGTCCCAAGGGTGAGCACCATCTCGACGTCCTTGCCTTCAACGAGCGCGAGGCCCGCGAGGTCGGCGTCATTGCACGCGCGCACGGGCCGCTTTAGGCGCGCTTCGAGCTCGCCCGAGAGCGGAAAATTTTCCCAGCCCGCAGCGAGGTTCGGTGCCGTCTCCGTTTTCCCGCGCCGCACGACGCCGGGAAAGCCAATCGACACACGGTCGAATTCCTGGCCAACCGCGAGAGCTGCGAGGGCATCGAGCAGCGCGGCAGGCTCGGCCGGCTTCGGTGTCGGAACGCACATCGGACCTGAGACACGCTCGCCCGTGGCATCGAGGACCTCCGCCTTGATGTTCGTCCCGCCAATGTCAATGCACAAGGTTCGCGGGTCCATTCGAGAATCCGTACCGCAAAAACGCGCTCGGCGTCCATCTTCGCCCCCCAACGCCGGCTTGACCGGGAGGCCAGAACCGACGATAGCTTCCGTCGTGAGCGCCCACGTGTTCGCGACCTTGAGCCCCTTCGATGGGACGGATCTCTCCCCCGTCACCGCCACCCCCGCAGGTGACCTCCCGTCCCTCGTCGAAGGCGCCCGCATCGCCGCCGCTTCGTGGGCCGACCTCGACGTCGCACTCCGCGTCGATGCGCTCGCCAAACTCGAGCAGAGGCTCCTCTCGCGTGCCGAGGAAATTGCCTCGCTCGTGCGACTCGAAGTCGGCAAGCCACTCGAAGAAGCGGCGCTCGCCGAAGTGCTCCCGAACGCCGACCTCGTGCGCTACTGGTGCGACGCCATCGAGGAGCTCCTCCTTCCTACGCTCGTCGATCCTGACCCACTCTCCTACCCCGGAAAACGCGGTCATGTCGTGCGCGCCCCCCGTGGCGTCGTCGCCCTGATCACCCCATGGAACTATCCCATCGCGATCCCGCTGCGCACGATCGTCCCCGCATTGCTCGCCGGAAACGCCGTCGTCTTCAAGCCGAGCGAAGTGACGCCACGCGCCGGTGCTCTGATAGCCTCGTTGTTCGAAGGGCTCGTGCCCGCGGGCGTGCTGACGGTGATTCAAGGCGGAGCCGACCTCGGCCGTGCACTTGTCCTATCGAACGTAGACGCCGTCGTCTTCACGGGCAGCGTCCCGACGGGCCGCGCGATTGCGGTCGCATGCGCCGAGAGGTTCATCCCGTGTTCGCTCGAGCTCGGCGGCAAAGACGCGGCCATCGTACTAGCGGACTGTGACGTGGAGCGGACGGCAAACGGGCTCGTGTGGGGAGCGTTCACCAACGCGGGTCAGAACTGCGCCGCGATCGAACGGGTCTACGTCGTCGAAGCCATCGCCGAAAAGCTCATCGCGCGTGTCGTCGCGCTGACGAATGCGCTCTCATCCTCGGACACCGGTCGCATGACGACCACCGCACAGCACGCGAAGGCGAAAGCCCACCTCGACAGCGCCCTCGAAGCCGGGGCGAAGGTACTCACCGAGGGCTCCCCGGACGCCGACGGACGAACGTTCCCACCGACGGTGCTGCGCATTGAAGGCACGAGCGCAGACTCCCTGGTGATGACCGAGGAGACGTTCGGCCCACTCTTGCCCATTCAAGTCGTGGCCGACGAAAACGAAGCGATTCGCTTGACAAACGCATCGCGCTACGCGCTGACCACAAGCATTTGGACCAAGAAAACGCGCCACGCGCAGGCGCTCGCGACACGCCTCCGAAGCGGCGTCGTGACCATCAACAACCACGCGTTCACCGCGGCCCTCGCGGCCACCCCGTGGACGGGAGTCGGCGACACCGGAACCGGCGTTACGAACGGCCCTCATTGTTTGACGAGCCTCACTCGACCTCGGTTGATCCTCGTCGACACCAACTCTGCGTCGCGTGAACTTTGGTGGTACCCGTACACGCCCGCGCTGCGCACGGTTGCATTCGCGATGGCCGTCGTCCGCGGAGGCGGCGGCTTTTTCGCTCGCGTCGCGGCCCTCGCAAAGCTCGTCCCCGCGCTCGTGAAGCGTCTCTTTTTTCGAGGGTAACGTGACTGTTCGACCGCTCATTTTGCTCTGCAACGACGACGGCTATGACGCCGCAGGGATTCTGGCGCTGCGGACCGCGCTCGAGACCTTTGCCGACGTCGTCCTGTGCGCGCCGAAAACGAACCAGAGCGCCGCAAGCCATGCACTGACGCTGCATGCTGTCTTGCGCCTATCGCACGTGGCCCCGCATACCTTCGCCGTAAACGGCACGCCTGCTGACTGCGTCTACGTTGCGCTCCACTCGGGCGATCGCATCCTTCCGCGGCGCCCGGATCTGGTCGTAAGCGGGATGAATCACGGCCCCAATCTCGGCGCCGACGTCGTCTATTCGGGCACCGTCGCGGCAGCGCGCGAGGCGGCTCTACGTGGCATTCCCGCGGTAGCCGTTTCGGCCGACATCAAGGCGGACCGCCCCGAGGCCGCCCGGATTGGAGCGAGCATTGCGAAGGCCACGTGGCATCGATTCTCAGGAACCGATCGTCCCGAAACCGCGCAACTCTTGAACGTCAACGTCCCCGCCGGACCCTCCGCCGGGGTGCTCGCGACGCGTCTCGGCGAGAGACTCTACGACGACGTCGTCACTTTCCGAAGCGACCCGCGCGGCCACGAATACCTGTGGATCGGCGGCTCGGAGGTGCAACACGAGCTGACCGAAGGCACCGACACCGCAGCGTGGGAGGCGGGCTTCACGAGCGTCACTCCCCTCGCCTACAACCTGTACGCCGGAGCCGAAGCGTTCGAAGTCGCGCGCTCGGTCGTGAAGCTCGTCGGCTGACCCGTCGGGACTTCGGTCCTTCTCGCCTCACGCACGCGCGCTCACAAGCCGCGTGGAACGGTGTCGAGATTCACGAGATCGAGCGCATGGCGCAAGAGGGCGCTTCGGTTCGCCTTCGTGTAGCCGCGCTTCTTCAAGTCCTTCACCATACCGTCGAGTTTTTCGAGCGTGTCGGTGTACATCGAGATGCAGATCACCTTGTAGTGAGTCGGCTTCTCTGCCGGCTCCTTCACTTTGCGCGAGCTCCGCGCCGATTCGGTCGGAGCTGCGTAAAACCGCCCGCTGAGGACGCCTTCGACCTCATCGCGGTCGAACAATCGAAGGCTCGCGCTTGCCATATCTTCAGGTGTGCTCATCGTTTTTTCCCTCTGCTCGTTTCAAAGTCGCTCACGCGCGGGTCCCAGTCGAAGCCTCAGCTCCACCTTGGCTCTCGAGGTCACCGAAAAGCACCGCATCGACGAGGCTCGCGTAGTCTTCAGCCCCATTCGTGCCGGGCGCGTGGTCGAAGATCGAGCGCGCCTGGGCGGGGGCTTCTTTCAGCTTCGTGGTCGCGCGGATAGGCTTGAGGCAGCGCTCACCGAAGTGACTCCGGAGGGTCTCGAGAGCCTCGGTGCATATGCGTGCGCGTGAGTCGTAGAACGTAGGCAATACTCCCCAGATTTGCAGGGGATGACGCAACAAGGTGTTGACGTTCTTGACCGTCTTTATCACCTGCCGCACGCCGACGAGCGAGAGGTAGTCGCAGGCGACCGGAACAAGGACGCTGTCCGCGAGGACGAGCGCGTTCTGGTTCATGAGCGAGAGACTCGGCGAGCAATCGACGATCACGTAATCGTAAGAATCGGCGACCGCGGACAAGCGCTGCTGGAGCACCCGATCGCGATTTTGACGGCCCGCCAAGTAGAGCTCGGCGGCCGCGAGCGTCTCGTTCGACGGCAAGAGGTCGAGGCCTGGCCGCAGAGTTTGAATCGCGTCGTCCACGCGCAGTCCCATGACGAGGACATGGTAGAGCGAGCGGTCGCACTTCGCGCCGAGGGAGACGCCGACGTTCCCTTGCGAGTCGGTATCGACGAGGAGCACGCGATGGCCACGATCGGCGAGCCCTGCAGCAAGATTGACGCTCGTTGTCGTCTTGCCGGTGCCGCCCTTGTGGTTGAACACGGCGATGCGCTTCGGGCTTCGGCGAAGGCCTACGGTCGCAGGGGCTGAGGCCGTCCGGGCCGCGATGCTGGGGGGGCGCTCGGCGAAGAAGGAAGTCTGCGCGACATCGCTCGTCGGCTGGGTCTCATGGGGCGCGGCCTTGGTCGCAAGCGGCTGCACTCCGCTCACGCGATCGCCAAGCGTTGGCTCGACTTCCGTGTCGTCTTTGCGGCGCATCGGGTGCGCGTCTGGAGCGGGGGCACGCGTCTCTTCGGGAGCGAGCGATTGACTGGCAATCTCGCCGAGCCGCATGCCTTGTCCCTCACGGATGAGCTGCGAGCGGCAAGGCATCGAGCACGCGTAACGTCGCTTGCCTGATGCATAGAAAACCTGCGACGCCAGCGCGACTCGAAAACGCTTGGCGCAGGCGTCACAGCCCACCGCCTCGTCCGCGACGTCGTTGCCGTGGACGTGGCTCTTCTCGAGACAGACCTGGGAACAGAAGAAGACGAATCCGCCATTCCGCTCTTCCATTTGGTAGCGAAAAATAACGGCAAAAGACGTGTTACAGACGGTGCAGCTCTCGCGAATATCAGCCACGCAAATCTCCCTTGAGCGCCGATGGGTGGTTAAGCCCCTCGATAAGTGCTCGCGGAAGTACTGACCACGGGCCGCCAACTCGGGCCAACAATTCGCGTCGATTTTTTTGAGAGCGTGACGCTCGATGCACCGGCCGCTGCGGCGTCGCTCGCTCAGTGGCGGAAGTGACGAGCGCCCGTGAACACCATCGCCACGCCGAGCGCGTCGGCCGCCGCGATCACGTCGTCATCCTTCACACTGCCGCCAGGCTGAGCGATGGCCGTCACCCCGCGCGCCGCAGCCATCTCGACGCCGTCGGGGAATGGGAAGAACGCATCCGAGCCGAGGGCGCTGCCTTTGACCCTGTCGCCGGCTTTGTCGCACGCGATGGCGACGCTGACGACGCGCGACATTTGCCCGGCCCCGACTCCGACGACCTGGTGGCCACCCGCTACGGGCTGCGCGAGCACGATGGCGTTGCTCTTCACGTGTTTGCACGTCTTCCAGGCAACCTCGAGGGCCGCGAGCTCCTCCGCAGTTGGGGCTCGTTTGGTGACCACGCGCCCCGACGCAACCTCACGGTCGCCCGTCGTGTCGGCATTCTGAACGACGAATCCACCGCCGATGCGTTTGAGCTCGAGCCCTCGCGCACAGCTGCCTTCACCGACCCGCACGAGCCGCAGGTTTTTCTTTTTGTGAAGGATCGCGAGCGCACTCGGCGAGAAGCCCGGTGCAACGACCGCCTCGATAAACGTCTCGGAAATCACGTGGGCCGTCGCCTCATCACACGGGCGGTTGAGCGCGACGATGCCGCCAAACGCGCTCAGAGGATCGGCCTCGCGTGCGAGCCGGTAGGCCTCGTGAAGGTCACCATGAGTCGCAAGTCCGCACGGATTCGTATGCTTGATCACCGCCGCGGCGGGCTCGGAAAACTCGCGCACGACCTCGAGCGCCGCATCGAGATCGACGAGGTTGTTGAAGGAGAGTTCTTTGCCGCCAGCTCCGATGCTCTCGGCGAAGGCCAGGCTCTCGCTCGCCGCATGGCGCTCCCGGTACCACGCCGCGCCTTGATGCGGATTTTCGCCGTATCGGAGGGACGCGACGCGCTCGAGCGCCAAGGTGAGGTAAGGCGGGAACGTTGCGTTCGCGGCTCCGGCTTGATCGGCGTGATGCGTCTCGGCGGCGGCAGACAAAGTCGCGGCGATGGCGCCGTCGTACGCGGCTGTGTGGGCGAACGCCTTTGCCGCGAGGCGCTTTCGGGTAGCGAGGGTGGGCCCGTCGGCAAGCTCCGCCTGAACGGCGGCATAGTCCGCGGGATCGCAAACCACGGTGACCCTCTCATGATTCTTCGCCGCGCTTCGCAGCATCGAAGGGCCGCCGATGTCGATGTTCTCGACGGTATCTTCGTACGACGCTCCGCGGGCCACCGTCGCCTCGAATGGGTAGAGGTTCACGACGACGAGACAGATGAGCTCGGCGCCGAGCCGTGCGAGGTCCGCCGCATCCTTCGATTCCCGCGCGAGGATCCCGCCATGCACCCGAGGATGAAGCGTCTTGACTCGTCCATCCATCACCTCCGGTGAGCCGGTGTACTCCTCGACCGAGGTGACCTCGATGCCCGCCGCACGGAGCGTGGCCAAGGTCCCGCCCGTCGACAAAAGCTCGGTTCCGCCTTGTCGCAAGGCCCGCGCAAATTCAACGATTCCGGTTTTATCCGAGACACTGATGAGGGCACGTCGCAGCATGGCGACCGTCTAACGCAGCCGCTCGCCGCCGTACACGGCAGAAGGCGACGCGCGCTCGGTCACATGGCGTTCCCGATCCCGCACGCTCCTCAAGGTGGACTACACTTGAACGACGCATGCGCACGACCGCCTTGACTCTGGCTCTACTCGCGGCTTGCGGCGCGCGGACCGAGCTTACCCGCGGCCATCGCGGGAACGCAGCCGGCTCGTCAACAAACGGCGCGGACGGCGCGGGCGGCGCCACGACGGACAGCACGACGACCTCGGTCGGTGGCAGCGGAGGAGCCGCCCCATCCACCACCGGAACGATGAGCACGACGGGCACGGGCGGAAACCTCGACCTCGTGTGCGACACTCTCACGGCGAGCGGACAGCTCACCACGATCCCAACGCTCGGGCCGGGCACCTCGGACAACGCGCGCTTTCACCTTCTCGACGCAACGCGACTCGCCGTATTTCATCGGCCCTTCGACTCGACGCTCGGACTGCGACTCGCCAGCACGACCGTTGAATGGACCCAAGCTTGGCCGCCCAAGAGTGACGCGCCCGTGCAAATCATCGCGAACCTCAAAGAGAGCTTCGCCATCGACAAAAGTGCACATCCGCTCGTCGCGGTTCTCACGCCGCACGCAGAGGCACCCGGCGTCGCCTTCGGAACGGTTGATCCCGCCGTCGGCGCGTGGGTCCCGAAGCTCACCGCGGATTTCTCCGCCGATCGCTCGGTGTTCGTTCGCTACGGCCTCGGCGAGTATTTCATAGGTATGAGCGCCCCGGGCACCTCGCCCGGCGGTTCGACTCAACTTCGTGCAGCCTTCTACGACGGCAGCAAGCTACGCGGCCCTTACAACGTCGGCTGCAGCGCGACTCCGATTCTTGGCGACGCTCTTGCCATCCCCAAGGGCTGGCTGCTCGCACGCACGGCCCCGCAGCAGGCGACCTGCAACCCCGCGCTCCCGGCCCCGAATAGCCAAGCCATCAGCATCGATCTCATCGTGGGCGGCATGCCGCTCATCGGCGGAGAAGTCCCCTTCGGCGGAAAAAGCCATCAGCTCGCCTTCGTCCCTCGCGGCGACGGCGCGTGGCTTCTCTATTGGTCCGATGCGATCACGCTCTCGGGCCTGGCCATCGACTCATTCGGAAAAATTGAGGGCGTCGTTCCGATCGCCAAGTTGACGGAAAAGTCGTTCGCGTTCGCCGCCGACGCCCTCGATGACGGAATGGTCGTCGTCCTCTTCGACGAGCTCTCGTCGGGTGAAACGACCTTGCGCACGATCGTAACCAACGCCAACGGCACCACGATCGCCACCGCCTCCCTCGCGAACCCGCCGAAGCTGACCACCCTGCCCCAAGTCGCGTTCGACCCCGCCACGCGCCAAGTGCTCGTCGGCTTCGCGGGGATCACCAACGCCGTGCAGTCGGTGTACCTCGCCCGCTACCAGTGCGAGTGAAGGCTCACGCGCCGGGCTGCTCGCCTAGGCTCGGTGGAGCGGGCGGCACGCGCGCAGCCACGTCATCCTCGGAGCGGCTCCGCATGTCGGCACCTTCACGCACGAAGGCTTCGCCATCCCTGAACTCGATCGACGTACGCGGCGGCCCGAAATAGCTGTCCGGGTCATCGAGCTTGAGAGCTTCGCGCAGCACCTCATCGACATGGTCCACAAGGACGATGCGCAAGAGCTTCAGGACGCGGCGTGGCACGTCCCGCAAATCCTTACGGTTCTCCTTGGGAATGATCACGGTGCTGAGCCCCGCGCGATGGGCCGCAAGCAGCTTCTCCTTCAATCCGCCAATCGGCATCACGCGCCCACGCAGCGTGATCTCACCGGTCATCGCGACGTCGCGACTCACCGGCACACGCATGAGCGCGCTCACAATAGCCGTCGCCATCGTCACGCCCGCGCTCGGCCCGTCCTTCTTTACGAAATCGGGGAAATGCACGTGAATGTCGACCGCTTGGCAATGGTCCTCGCTCAAGCGAAGCTGCTTCAAACGGCTGCGCACGTAGCTCATCGCGGCCTGCCCGCTCTCCTCCATGCCCTTCTCGAGCCGGCCCGTGATGATGAGCTTGCCCTTCCCCGGCACGACGATCGCCTCGGCCTCCAGAATCTCTCCGCCAATGGAGGTCACGGCGAGCCCCTTGACGAGACCGATCTCGTCGGTCTCCTCCTTCTTGCTCAGGCGGTACTTCGGCACGCCCAGCAATTTCGGAATCTGCTTGGCCCCAATCTCGACCGCTTTCTCTTTGCCGTCCTTCACGACCTGCCGCGCAACCTTGCGGCACACGCTGGCAATCTCACGGTCGAGCGAACGTACGCCGCTCTCATGCGTGTAGTGATGAACGATTGTGCGGATCGCGCTCTCGGAGATCGAAAGCGGCACGTCCTCGAGACCGCACTCCTTACGGTTCCGCGGGATCAAATAATCGACTGCAATGTTCAGCTTCTCAAACTCGGTGTAGCCACCAAGCTCGATGACCTCCATGCGGTCTTGAAGCGGAACGGGGATCTGGCTGAGCGAATTCGCGGTGGTGATGAACATCACGTCGGAGAGGTCGTAATCGAGGTCGAGGTAGTGATCGCTGAACGCGTGGTTCTGCTCGCGATCGAGAACCTCGAGCAACGCGGACGCCGGATCACCACGGAAATCACTCGACATCTTGTCAACCTCGTCGAGCAAAAACACCGGATTGTTCGTCCCGGCCTTTTTCAGCGACTGGATGAGCTTGCCCGGCAGCGCACCGATGTACGTGCGTCGATGACCTCGAATTTCCGCTTCATCGCGGACGCCGCCGAGCGCGAGTCGCACGAATTTGCGGCCCGTGGCGCGGGCGATGCTCTTCGCTAGCGAAGTCTTTCCGACGCCCGGTGGCCCGACGAAACACAGGACCGGGCCCCGCAACTGCTTGGTCAGCGCTTGCACCGCAAGGTGCTCGAGGATACGCTCCTTGATTTTGCGCAAACCATAGTGATCCTCGTCGAGGATTTTCGAAGCCTCTTCGAGATCGTAGCGTTCCTCACTCTTGTCGAACCACGGCAGCTCGAGAATCCAATCGATGTAGTTGCGAACGACGGTCGCCTCGGCGCTCGTCGGATGCATCATCTTGAGCTTTTTCAGCTCTTTTTTGATCTTCTCTTGAGCCTCTTTGCTCAACCGCTTGTTCTTTATCTGCTCGGTAAGCTCTTGGATCTCACTCTTGAACTCATCGCGCTCGCCACCACCCAGTTCCTTCTGGATGGCCTGCATCTGCTCGTTTAGGTAGTACTCCTTCTGAGTACGGTCCATCTGACGCTTCACGCGCGAGCGGATCTTCTTCTCGACCTGCAGGATCTCGATCTCACCCTGGAGGAGCTCGAGCAAACGCTCGAGGCGCGAACGCGGCTCCGGGTTCTCGAGCAACTCTTGCCGGTCGCTAAGCTTCACCGTAGGAAGGTTCGCCACGATCGTATCGGCAAGGCGCGAGGCCTCCGCGATCGCTTGCACCGAGACGAGAACTTCAGGCGGGAGCTTCTTGTTCAGCTTGAGGTAGGTCTCAAACGTCGACTGCGCCGAGCGCACCAGCGCCTCCGCCGTAACGTCGTTCGCCTCGGGCTCCTCGATAGCCTCGCAGTCGACCAGGTAGCACGGGTTCGTCTGCACATACCGCGTGATCCGCGTGCGGCGCTTGCCCTCCACCAACACCTTCACGGTTCCGTCTGGAAGCCGCAAAAGCTGCCGGATGTCGCCTACGGTACCCACCGCGAAGATGTCATCCGGTGTCGGGTCATTCGTCTTCGCATTGCGCTGAGCCGCAAGAACGACTTCCTTGCTCCCGGCCATCGCCTCCTCGAGCGCGGCGATCGAGCGCTCTCTTCCAACGAAGAGCTGGGAGATCATCCCCGGGAAAAGGATGATGTCCCGTAGCGGTAGCAGTGGCAACACCACCGATGCGGATGACTTGGGTTCGGCGTCGTCGGCGTTCTTGAACAACATGGCGCTTCGTTTGCGCGACCGATCCGTTTACCGACCGCCGCGCACGTTTGGCCCGGAGCTCGACGGAGCGCGCGAACCCAGGTCCATCCGAATCAGGCCGGCTCGGCCTCTTCGGCGTACACCATCACAGGTGCTTCCTTTTTCTCGATGACATCCTCCGAGACGACGACTTCCTTGACGCCCGTCTTACCGGGGATCTCGAACATGAGGTCCATCATCGAATCTTCGAGGATTGCCCGGAGGCCGCGAGCACCGCTCTCACGCGTGATCGCCTTCTTCGCAACCGACTTGAGCGCAGCCTTGGTGAACTTCAGCCGCACGTCATCCATCTCGAAGAGCTTCTGGTACTGCTTGACCAGGCTGTTTCGAGGCTTGGTCAAGATCTCGATCAGCGCTTCTTCGGTAAGCTCATTGAGCGTTGCAATCACCGGCAAGCGCCCGATGAATTCCGGGATGAGCCCGAACTTCAGGAGGTCCCCCGGCTGCACCTGCTTCAAGAGCTCGCCGAGGCGCATGTCATTGCGCGATTTGACGTCGGCACCGAAGCCGAGCGTGCTCTGACCGATGCGCCGCTTGATGATTTGGTCGAGGCCGACGAACGCGCCGCCGCAGATGAAAAGGATGTTCGTTGTGTCCACCTGCAAGAAGTCTTGCTGCGGATGTTTGCGGCCACCTTTCGGCGGCACATTGGCGACGGTGCCCTCGATGATTTTCAGCAGGGCTTGCTGAACGCCTTCACCCGAAACGTCGCGCGTAATGCTCGGGTTGTCGCTCTTGCGAGAGATCTTGTCGATCTCGTCGATGTACACGATGCCGCGCTGCGCCGCTTCGACGTCATGGTCGGCATTCTGCAGCAGCTGAACGATGATGTTCTCGACGTCCTCGCCGACGTAGCCCGCCTCGGTCAACGTGGTCGCGTCTGCGATTGCAAACGGCACGTTGATGATCTTGGCGAGTGTCTGAGCGAGCAGCGTCTTGCCACAGCCCGTCGGGCCGAGCAGCAGGATGTTCGACTTGGCGAGCTCGACGTCTCCCGCGTTCACGCGGCTGTCGATGCGCTTGTAGTGATTGTAAACGGCGACCGAGAGCGAGCGCTTCGCCTGGTCTTGGCCGATCACGTACTCATCGAGGATGGCCTTGATCTCGCGCGGCTTGGGGATCGGCGTCGACCCCGCGGCCGGCTCGTCTTTGTCGACCTCTTCCGCGATGATGTCATTGCACAGGCCGATGCACTCATCGCAGATGTAGACCGTCGGTCCTGCGATAAGCTTTTTTACTTCTTTCTGTGATTTCCCACAAAAAGAGCAGCTCAGGCTTGCATTGGAGTCGTCTCGGCGGCGGTCCACTTCGGAATTCTCTCGGGAAACTGTAGTCATCGCTCACCTCAGGGGCAAGGAGACCACACAGGACTCGTGACGAGGCTCCGTGCTTGGAGCCTCAGCGTGAAAAGGAAACCGGCTCCGTGCTCGGAGCCTCAGCGTGAAAAGGAAGTCAGGATTCCTGACCGGCCTTCTGAAGAACGCGATCGATGATGCCGTACTCTTTGGCTTCGGACGCGCTTAAATAGAAATCACGCTCGATGTCGCTTGCGATGCGTTCACGGGTTTGACCCGTCGCGCCGGCGAGCATGTCGGTGAGGGTGTCCTTCACCTTTTTGATCTCACGCGCCTGGATCTCGATGTCGGTCGCCTGACCACGTGCGCCGCCGAGCGGTTGATGGATCATGATACGAGCATTGGGAAGCGCGAAGCGGTGCCCCTTCGCTCCCACGGCGAGCAACACGGCGCCCATCGACGAGGCCTGACCGATGCACATCGTCGAGACCTTGCTTCGGATGTAATTCATCGTGTCGATCATCGCGAGGCCGGCGGTGACGATTCCGCCTGGGCTGTTGATGTACATCTGAATTTCTTTGTCCGGATCCTCGCTCTCGAGGAAGAGGAACTGAGCCACCACGGCGTTCGCGACGAAGTCATCGATCTCCGTGCCGACGAAGACGATCCGGTCCTTCAGGAGGCGGCTGTAGATGTCCCACTCGCGCTCACCGCGGTGGGTCGTTTCAGTGATGCGCGGCAGATAGTAGGCGGCGCGCTCGCGCTCGTGCCGGATGTAGTCCGCGGAGCTGTCCAAAATGTCGAGTGCTTTGCTGCGATTCATCGGGTCTCCTTCGGTGGGGCCAGCGCCCCACCAGCTCAATCAAGCGGGCGTGATCGTGGCTTCGTTTTCCATCAGCGTGAGGACTTTGTCCTCGAGAATCATGCCGATCAACATTTCTCGTTTGCCACGCTCGCGGTACTCGGCCTTGACGCGCGCGACGTTCTTGCCCGACTGCGCGGCGAGCTCTTCATAGCCCTTCTCGATGTCCGCCTCCGTGACGTCGAGCTTGTTGTCCTTGGCGATTTCCGCCATGAGCAGGCCAGCGCGGACCTTCATCTCCGAATCGACGCGGATGTGTTCGACGAGCTCCGCTGTCCGGCGGAAAGGCTGACCGGACATCTGCGCCATCTGCTGCATCTCACGCTCGCTCATGCGCGACTGCTGCTCGACGAGCGAAGGCGGTACTGGAATCGTGTTCTTCGCGCAGAGCTGCACGACGAGGGCCTTGGCGACCTCTTCTTCCGCGCGCTGCTCAAGTTCTTTGCCGAGGCGCTCCTTGATCGACGCCTCGAGGGCGGTGAGGCTCTCACTGCCGGCGTCCTTCGCGAGCTCGTCGTCGATGGCGGGAAGGATGCGCTCCTTCAGGTCGTCAATTTTGACCGTGATCGTGATGTCCCTGCCGCGCAGCTGAGCCGCGTGGTGGTTCTCGGGAAACGTGACGACGACGGCCTTCTCATCGCCGGCCTTTGAGCCTGCGAGAACCGCCTCGATGGGTTCCATCACCTTGCCCTCGCCGACTTCGGTTTCGACCGTCTCGTTGCGGTCCGCGCCATCGATCTTGAAGCTGAGCGAGAGGGTCGCGACATCACCCTTGTGAGCGCCACGGCCTTCGACGGCTTGAAGGGTCGAGTGCTCGCGTTGGACGCGTTCGAGCTCGGTCTTCACGGTCTCGTCGGTCACGGCGACGCTCGGTTTGGTGGCGGCGAGGCCCTTCCACTCGACCTTCTCGATCTCGGGGCGAACCTCGAAGCGCGCCTTGAATGAAAACGCTTTCTTCGGCTCGAGTTCGGCTGGCTCCACCGCAGGCTGGGTGAGCGGCTGAATGCCCTTGTCACCGAGGGCTTGCTGAAGCGTCGAGTCCATCAAGCGGCGCGCGACGTCGGCGCGAACGGCTTGGCCGTACAACTGTACGAGCACGTGCCGCGGCGCTTTGCCCGGGCGGAAGCCACGAACGCGGGCGGTTTTTTGCAGCGACGTGAACGCGCCGTCGACTTCGATTGTGACCTGGTCGGCCGGCACCTGGATTTGGAGTTCCAACAGGACGGGCGAGAGCTTTTCGACTTGAACTTCCATGGCTTCCACTACGACTGGGGGATTGCCACGCGGCGGGGGCGAGGTCAAGAAGGATAACCCTCCACGGCGTGGCAACAAGCAGACCCGCGCGGACAAAAAAAGACCCCGGCGCTGAGGCATCAACGCCGGGGTCAGGCAAGTCCCGGGAGGGACTCAAACTCCAATCACGCGTCGTCCTCGTCCATCTCCTCGGCGAGGAGGTCGCGGTCCATTTCGAACTCGGCTTCGAAGGGGCTATCGCCCACCATGTCTTCGAAAGTCTGTCCGACGCGGAACGCGGGCTTGAGGTACTCGCGCTCGAACTCGGCAAAGTTTTGGTACGACTTGGGCTGCATCGAATCCTCCGAAAAACCTGCGACTACTTAGGCACGCGGGGTCAGGAAACTACACCCACCCACATGTGAGCAACTGTAGTTGCACCTTGACGATTGGCGAAGAAAATGGCGCATAAAAATGTCGGTGCCGAGTCGCCGCTGCGGTAATCAGCAGGTGCTCATGCCTCGCTCCATCGTCATCGCCGTTGCCAACCAGAAGGGCGGCGTCGGCAAAACCACGACCAGCGTCAACGTCGCGGCTGGGCTCGCCACGGCCGAGCGCAGAACGCTACTCGTCGACGTCGATCCGCAAGGCAACGCGTCGAGTGGCGTCGGCATACGCCCCCGCACGGTGGAGCTCTCCCTCTACGATGCGATCGTCGGACGATCCACGCTCCGCGAGACGATCGTCAGGACCGAGATCGCGACGCTCGACCTCGTGCCGGCGACGCAAGACTTGGTCGGGATGGAGCTCGAGCTCGTGGACGCAGAAGACCGCGCGCTGAAGCTCCGCCAGACCCTTAAGCCCATCCGTGAAGACTACGACTACGTGGTGCTCGACTGCGCGCCGTCGCTCGGACTGCTCACCGTGAACGCGCTCAGTGCGGCGGACTTCGTGCTCGTTCCTATGCAGTGCGAGTACTACGCCCTCGAAGGGCTCACCCATTTGATGGCCACGATCGACCGTGTCAAAGACCTTTACAACCCGACGCTCGACGTCGCCGGCGTCGTGCTGACGATGTTCGATGGTCGCAACTCGCTCACGCACCAGGTTGCGAGAGAAGTACGCGACCATTTTCACGTGTTCGACTCGATCATCCCGCGCAACGTGAAGCTCTCGGAAGCGCCATCGCACGGCAAGCCAGCGCTGCTCTACGACATCGAGTGCAAAGGCTCGCAAGGCTATTTGAGTCTCGCCCGCGAGCTCATCGCGCTCCGCGAAAAAACCGCCTGAGCGTCGCCCTACTGGGCACGACGCGCGGGCTCACGCGCCGAAGACAGCGAGGATTCGATCGAGCTCGTCGAGCGAGTTGTACGTAACGACGATCTGACCGCCCGGACCCTTGTGCGCGACCGATGTGCGCGCTCCGAGGCGACGGGTGATGCGCTGCTCGACGTCGCGAACGTTGGGCGACTTGACCGCGCCCGGCGTCCCAGTCGAGGGTTTCGAGCGCAAGCGAACGAGCGACTCGAGGTTGCGAACGCTGAGCTTTTTCGCGACGGCATTCCGAGCCAGCGACACCATCGTCGCCTCATCGGGCGCGCCAAGGAGGGCTCGTCCGTGCCCTTCAGACAGCTCGCCGCTTGCGACCATCGTGCGAATCACTTCGGGCAACTTCAGCAGGCGGAGACCGTTCGTAACAGCCACGCGGCTCTTGCCGACTCGCGTCGCGAGCTGCTCTTGGGTGTACCCGTTGTCCGCGATCAAACGCTCGTATGCCGCGGCGGTCTCGAGCGCGTTCAGGTCTTCGCGTTGCAGATTTTCGATCAGCGCGAGTTCGAACGACTCGGCCGAATCGACGTCCTTGACGAGAACCGGTACCTCTTTTTTTCCGGCGAGCTGGGCGGCTCGCCAGCGGCGCTCGCCCATGATGAGCTCGAAGCTATCGGCCGTGCTCGTGCGCCGCACAAGAAGCGGCTCGAGAACACCGTATTGCGCGATGGTGGCCGCGAGCTCCTCGAGGCGCTCTTTGTCGAAATAGCGCCTCGGCTGGCCGCGCATCGGAACGATTCGCTCGATGGGACACTCGAAAAACGTGCGGGCAGCCGAACTTCCGGCCGACGCCCCGGAGGCCTCCAGCGGGAAGCTTGGCGGTCGTTTCGGAGGCAGGAGCGCATCGAGGCCTCGGCCGAGCGCGCGGCGCGGTTCTTTGTCTTTCATCGCTGTCGATTCGGGCCGGGGCGGCGTCAGTGGTGCCCGCGCTGGAGCTTTTCGTTGGGGTGCGTGAGCTCGTCCCAGCGCTCCTTCGCCTTGCGTCCAACGGGCGTAGAGGCCCCAAGCTTGTACGCTCGCTCGAACGCCTCGGCGGCCTTGGCGCGCTTCTTCGCCGCGAGCAACGCCATCCCGACGTAGTAGTGCGCCGGCTGGTAATTGGCATCGAGCTGCACCGCGCGCTCGTAGTCGGTGGCGACCTCGACTTCGGGCTGGTGCAACTCATGGCGGCAGAGGCCACGATTCAGCCAGTGGCTTGCGTCCTTTCCGTCCACGGCGATGGCGGCGCCGTACGCTGCGACGCAGTCTTCAAATGCTCCGGCTTTTGCGAACCGCCCACCGAATGCCGCGAGCGCCTTCGAGTTCTTGGAGAAATTCGGCACAAGCTTGCGCATCTCCACGGCGGCTTCGGTCATCTTGCCACCGTCGAAGAGGACGTCCGCAAGCATCTGACGAGTCTCCACGCGGTCCTCCGTCTCGAGCGCGGCCCGGTACTGCGCCGCGGCCTTGTCGACCTGATTCGCCTGCCGGTACGCGAACGCGAGGTTCAGCCGGACGTCGACAGCCTTCGGTTCGAGCGCCACGGCCGGCTCGAGGACGAGAACGGCCTTCTCGGGCCGAGCGGGCGGCTCGAGGTACATGGCTGCGAGGTTGACGCGAGCGCTGACGAGCTTCGGATCGAGGACGATCGCTCGCTCATAACGCGACTCGGCTTCGGCGCGCTTGCCCGTCCGGTCGTAAGCGTAGGCGAGATGGTAGACGGCCTGCGCATCGTTTGGCAGCATTTTGATTGCCTTTTCGAGCGTTGTGATACCGTCCGCGTAGCGCTCGTTCTGAACCATGGCGATGCCGCGATCGAGTTCGGTCGCGCTCTGCCCCGGGCTCCCGCTATCGAGAGAAGGGACCGGGTCGGCCGTGAGCACAGGGCGAGGCGGCCCCCCTTGAGTGGTCGCGCATCCGAGCGCGGCGGCCGCAAGCGACAGAACCAGCAGCGGAGCGAATGTACGCATGATCTTCCAGACTCCTGCGGACAGTACTCGTTCATTTTCATGGCGAGGTCCAGCGACGTCGACGCATGCGGACTCGCTCACGCCGAGGTAGAGTCGCCCTCATCATGCGTGCCCCGATCCACGACACCCTCGGGCGCCCGCTCGGTGCGCTACGCATGAGTGTCACCGATCGGTGCAACTTGCGCTGCAGCTACTGCATGCCAGAAGACGACTACGTGTGGCTTCCACGCGAAGGTTTGCTCGATTTTGACGAGCTCGCGCGGGTGGCTCGTCTCTTTTCCGAGCTCGGCGTCGACCGAATCCGGTTGACTGGCGGCGAGCCGCTCCTGCGTCGCGGGCTTCCCGACCTCGTGGCGAAGCTCCTCCTGCTCGAGACGATTGGCGAAGTCGCCTTGACCACGAACGGTGTGCTCTTGGACAGCCAGGCGGCCGCTCTCGCCGCGGCGGGATTGCGACGCATCACCGTCAGCCTCGATACGCTGGACCCGGCCAGGTTCCAGCGCCTCACGCGCAAAGATGAGCACGCACGTGTGCTCGCAGGGATCGACGCGGCCCGCGGTGCAGGGCTCGCCATCAAGCTCGACACGGTGGTGTTGCGGGACGTCAATGACGACGAGATAATTCCGCTCTTGAGGTACGCGGCAAGCATCGGCGCCGAGCTGCGGTTCATCGAATACATGGACGTCGGCGGGGCGACTCGATGGCGGCGCGCCTCGGTCGTCACACGGGAAGAAATCCTCGTGCGGGTGCGCGAGGCCTTCGGCGCGGTCGAGCCCCTAAGCGGCCGAGGCTCGGCCCCGGCAGAGACGTACCGCCTGCCGAGTGGCGCCTCCTTCGGCGTAATCGCGAGCGTGACGGCTCCCTTTTGTCGGGCATGCGACCGCAGTCGAGTGACGGCCGACGGCATGTGGTACCCGTGCCTTTACGCGGCGCGCGGACTCGACCTCAAGGCCGCGCTGCGAGGGGGCGCAACCGACGACATGCTCCGCGCTTTGCTGGAGACCGCCTGGCGAAAGCGTGACGACCGAGGAGCGGAAGTGCGGGCGCTGCTCCCCGACCGCGAGGCTTTGATCCCTGCGAGTGCATTGCGCGGGGACCCTCACCTCGAGATGCACACCCGCGGCGGATGAGACGAACGCAGGCGCCGCTCGACGCACCGCTTGACGCCCGCGGTCGAACGAATCGATTCTCCCGCCCATGACCGACGCGATGTACCAGCGCATGCTCGAGCGTGCCGAGGCTCAATCCTCGAAGAAGGGCCCCTCGAAGCTGCCCGACGAGAAGACGATCACGCTCTACGTGACGAGTCACGGAACGTCGATCACGGTGTCGAACGTCATCGAGCTTGCGCTCTCCGAAGGCATCGTTGAAGCGAAAAACCGCAAAGGCGAGCTCTTCATCCTCGGCCTCGGCGACATCCTCGCGGCCGCGATCAATGCCAACGATGAGCGTGGCGCGGGTCGCCGTGCCGGATTTGTCGGCTAAGTCCGCGTGGTGCGGAAAACGCGCCCGACTCCACCGGATTGGGTGAAGCCCGAGGACCACATCGTCCTCGACGGCGTAACCAAATCATTCGGCACGACCGAGGTGCTGAAGGGCCTCGACCTTCGCTTCAAGCGCCACGCGACCGCGGTGATCATCGGCGGCTCGGGCGCTGGCAAGACGACCCTCCTTCGACTTTTGATCGGCCTCGACCTGCCCACGAGCGGGCACATCTGGGTCAACGGCGAAGACATCGCGGCGCTTGGCGAGGTTGACATGAACCGCGTACGCCAAAACTTCGGCATGGTGTTCCAATATGCCGCCCTGCTCGACTCGCTGAACGTATTCGAGAACGTGGCATTCCCGCTGCGCGAGCACCGCAAGCACATGACGGCTCGGCAACTCGACGAGAAAGTGCGCGGGATGCTCGCAACGCTTGGCCTCTCCGGCAAGGAGCGTCACATGCCCTCCGAGCTCTCGGGCGGGCAGCGCAAGCGCGTCGGACTTGCGCGCGCATTGATGCTCGAACCCGAGATTCTGGTCTACGACGAGCCGACGAGCGGACTCGATCCTGAAACGAGCCGCATGGTCGATGACTTAATCGACGAGACCCGTGAGCGCTTCAACGTGACGAGCGTTGTCATCTCGCACGACATGGCGAGCTGTTTTCGCATCGCTCACCGGGCCTACCTGCTGATCCATGGGCGTGTGGTCGCCGAAGGCACGCCCGAGGAGCTGGCGTTCGGAGAGAACGCCGTGGCGCGCGACTTCATCGCGAAGAGTGGCGTGGATCCGACACGGCTCAAGCGCATCGTCGAGGCCTGAGAGCGACTCCGAGTCACCGACGTTGCGCGCGAGGCGCCGCCGTCACTCCAACCTGGAACGCGCGATAACGATGCGCTGGATCTCGCTTGTGCCTTCGTAGATTCGCGTGACGCGGACGTCGCGCAGATGGCGCTCCACCGGAAAGTCCTTCACGTAGCCATAGCCGCCGTGGATCTGCAGCGCACGATCGCAGATCTTCCACGCCGCCTCGCTTGCGAAAAGTTTTGCGATGGCCGCCTCGCGAGTGAAGCGACCGGCGCCCTTATCCTTCATCTGCGCCGCACGAAGCGTGCAGAGCTTCGCCGCCTCGAGTTCGGTCTTGCTATCCGCGATCATCCATTGAATCGCCTGAAAGTCGGCGATGGGATGGCCGAACTGTTTGCGCTCTTTCGCGTAAGCAATCGCCGCCTCGAGCGCCGCGGTCGCGATTCCGATCGCCTGCGACGCGATGCCGATGCGTCCTCCGTCGAGGGCCATCATCGCGACTTTGAACCCCGCGCCGATGTCGCCCATGAGCGCGCTCTCCGGCACGAAGCAATCGGTGAACGTAAGCGGCACCGTCTCGCTCGCGCGCAGGCCCATCTTGTCTTCGTGTTTGCCGACCTCGAGGCCCGGCGTGCCGGCGACGACGAGAAAGCAGCTCAGGCCCTTGTTGCCTAAGCGTCGTTCGGGCGTATCGGTGCGGGCCCACACGACGGTCACGCCCGCCTTGCTGCCGTTGGTGATCCATTGTTTTTGACCGTTCAAGATGAAGCCACCGTCGCCGCGTACCGCGGTCGTGGCCATGCCGCCCGGATCGCTGCCCGCGCCCGGTTCACTCAATCCGAACGCACCCGCGAGGAACTCGCCGCTGGTCAAACGCGGGATGTAGTTTTCGCGTTGCTCGTCGTTACCAAATGCGTTGATAACCTCGCCGACCATGTTGGTGACGGCCATCGTGACAGCCGTCGACGCGCAGCCACGCGCCACTTCCATCATCGCGAGCGCATACGCGACCGCACCCGCCTCCGCGCCACCGAGCTCCGCGGGTAGGTTCACCCCCATCAGCCCAAGGTCGGCGAGGCCTTTCAGCTGCTCGGTCGGAAAGCGCCCCTCGCGGTCGAGCTCGGCCGCCACGGGCTTGAGCTCGCGCTCAACGAACTCGCGGGCGCTCTTGACGATCAGGGATTGCGTCTCGGTCAGCTCAAAATTCATGGCAGTCCTCCTGGGGTCGCCTGCGGTATGGCACACCTTGGGCCCGGCAAAAACTCGCCCTCGGCAATCCGCGTAGGTTAGGACTCGCGTAGTGAGGATGTTCTCGGGTCGCTGCGTGCTCGGACTCGGCCTTGCGTTCGTGTCGTGCGCGCCCGCCCCAGGTCCAAGCGACACCGAGTCCGCGAGCCCGGCCGCATCGAGTGCATCCGCCTCCGAGCCTGTCGCCACGCCCTCCGCGACGGCATCCGCCAGCGCCGCATCGGGCGATGCCGGCCCGCCGGTAAGCGACGATAACGGCGCCGATTGGCCGAGCCCAGAGCAGCTCGCCCTTGGCTTCCCGAGACCCGCAGCGGGCGCTCGAATTTACAGCAAATCACGGCATTTATGGATTCGTTCCCAGGCCGGAGGCAGCGGTTCGAACTGGCTCGGTTACCTGTCGCTCGGCGACTCGGTCCGCCTAAAAAACGGCGACGCAACCCAGGCCTACGCCGGCGTTGGCGACGGCGCGTGGTGCCGCGAATGGTATGCTGTTGAGCCGCGCGGATTCGCATGCACCGGAGTCGATGCCACCCTCGACGGAGCCGATCCCGAGGTCGTGGAGCTCATCCGCACCCGCGCGAACACCGAGTCGCCTTGGCCGTACCACTACGGCGAGTCCCTCGGCGCATCGGTGACGCTCTCGCTGCCCGGGGGCGCGGCGGACAGCGGTACCCCCTCCTCGGCACCGCCGCTTTTTCAGCTTGGACCAGGCGGACGCTCGCTCACGCGTGAACTCGCTCCGGGCGCAACCGTCGCCTTCACCGACGCCTTCCAGCACCGGGGCCGCAGCCTCTTGCTCACCTGGGACCGCGGCATCATCGAGGCGGCACGCGTGCGTCCCTACGCCGAATCACCGTTTCACGGGGTGGCGCTTGGAGCCGAGCGCACGCTCCCTCTCGCGTTCGTGAAAGAGGATGGCGGAACCGAGGAGCTGCGACGAACCGACGCCGGGAGCTTCGAGCCGCGAGGCACGAGTCTCCCACGGCTCGGGGTCATCTTTCTCACGGGAAAACTCGATAAATTCGGCACCGAGCTCCTCCACGAGACGCGCGACGGCACGTGGGTCCGCGACGCGCACGTCGGCATCGCCCGCGAAGCTGCCGACGTGCCACCGCTCGTCAATTCATCTGGAGGGCGAAAGACGTGGCTCGACATCAGCATCGTCAACGGCACCCTCGTCGCGTACGAGGACCGCACCCCCGTCTATGCAACGTTGATCTCGGCGGGGCGTGGCGGTCCACCTGTTCCCGGATTGCCCACGCTGACGACCGCGTCCACACCAACAGGGACCTTTGCGGTGCTCGGCAAGTTCACGACCGCCACGATGGTCTCGAGCACCGTGTCGACGTTCGTCCACACCGAGGTGCAGTATCCCCAAAACTTCGACGGCCCCTACTCACTCCACGCGGCGTACTGGCACGATCGGTGGGGACAGAAAAAGAGCGCCGGCTGCGTGAACCTGGCCCCGATCGACGCGCGACAGCTCTTCGCGTGGACCGACCCACCGCTGCCGGAAGGCTGGCACGGCATCAAGTCCATCGAATCGAGAGCCTCGCGCACGGTGATTTCGCTCCACCGTTGACGGGCATCAATCCGGATGGTGCTTGCCGCCCGGCGAGTTTCTCGCGACGATTGGGACGCGAGCGAATCGATGGCGGACAGTCCGAACAACCCGAACTCGAAGCGCCCCGACGGCGGGACGCTGGCCCCGCGCGCGATGCCGACCCGGTCGTCGATTGTCGCCCCGGCGCGTAACGCGTCGAAGATGGCCGGCCCTCTTGCTGGCAACCCCGGCGCGACCCCCGTCACCCACTCGAAACACGACGCGAAGCACCGGCTCCTCGCGAAACTCAGCAAAGTGCGACCGATGAGCGCCTCGGCGCAGCGCGTCCTCGCACTCACGTCCAACCCGGACGTGGACATCGCCACGATCGCCGACGCGATATCGGGTGACCCCTCGCTCGCGACCGAGACCCTGCGGATCGCGAACTCCGCCATCTACCGTCGCTCCTACCCCATCGATGACCTCCGTCGCGCGGTGATGTCGATCGGTCTCGAGCAGACCCGCTCGATGGCCACGGCCATGGCGCTCCTCGGCACGGTCTCGTCCAATCACCCGCTGTTCGAAGATCTCCACGGAACGTCGGTGCTTGCCGCCACGCTTGCAGGCTTGCTCACCACCGAGCTCTTCGAGGTCGAGAAGAGCACGGCCTTCGTCGCGGGTCTCTTGAGCGAGATGGGAGCGATGGCCTGCTTGATGGTCGACGACGACTATGCCGCGATCCGCCGTTCGGTTACGGGCGGTCCACTCGATCGCGAGCGTGTTGAGTTCGAGGCCTACGGGATGACGACCTGGGAGGTCGGTGGGCAGCTCCTCGCCAAGAACCACGTCCCCAATGCCATCGTCGAGGCCGTCGCCCAACCCACCGATCTCCGCCAACGCGACGTCCCCGCGCTCGCTCGCATCACGGTCTTCAGTCGCAGCGCAGCCCCTCTCATTCTTACCGCCGAACGTGAAGGCAAACTTGCCGATACCCGCTCCGCACTCGATGAGCTTGCGAAGCTAGCCGGCCTCGAGGTCAGCCCCGATACCCTCGTCGCCTTGTGCGACTGGGCGACCTCGAGTGCTTCGCTGATGCTCGGTGGCTCGTCGTTCTAACGCGCACCCTACGCTTCAGACCAAACGGCCACCGCCCGCGCGATTCCCTCGGCGAACGTGGCCTCGTCGGTCAACAAACTCACGACCATCATCCCGGCCGTCGCCACCTCGAAAAAATATCCTGGGTGCACGAGCACGCCCGCCGCGAGGGTTCGCTCGAGCCACTGATCGTCATCGCGCGTTCGCGGCAACTGCACGAGCGCGTACCAGCCGCCGTCCATCGCGAGCCGCCGCACGGGGCTGTCGAGACCCGCGAGAAGGAGCGTGGCATCGAGCACCGCGAGGTTTTTTCGCAGCCGCTCTCGCACCTGGGCCTGCAATGCGGGGGCGGCCGCCAAGATTTTGGGTAACGCGAGCTGTACCGGGGTCGCGACGGACAGGTAGCAGTCGGCGATCACTTCGAGGCGTTCGAGAGCCTCACGGCGCGTGGCTTCATCCGCCCCCGCGACGACGACCCAACCGAGCTTCAGTTGGGGACTGAGGGCCACCTTCGACAGCCCGCTCATGACGATGGTAAGCGCCTCGGTTCCCCCGGCGAACGTCGGCTGTCGGTCCGGCGCGAGCACGCCGTGCGCATAGTCGGAGAACACTTCATCGACCAGCAACGCCGCGTCATATCGCCGCGCCATTGTGGCGAGCGCACAGGCTTCGTCGCGCCGCGTGAAGCTCCCCGTGGGGTTCCCGGGATGCACCAGCGTCACGGCTCGTGCGCGGTTCTCGGCGAGCAAACGTTCGGTCGCACCGAGGTCGATGCGCCAACATTCTTCCCGCACGTGCGGGTAGCGGACGAGGCGCACCTCCTCGAGATCGGCGAGGAGCGGCAGGAGCGGGTAAGCTGGCGCCGGTACGAGAACGCAATCTCCAGGCTCGCAGAAGAGCTTGAACATCCAGCCGTACGCTTCACTCGTGCTGGCCGTAAGGACGACCTGCTCGGGCGAGACGGACGCCCCGCGCTCTCGGTAGTACCCACAGATGGCCTCGCGCGCTGAAAGCATCCCGCGCGGCTCGGGTCGGTACGTTGCGCCCCGCGCGTCACCAAGCTCCGCCACGACGCTCGGTGCGGTGAATCCGGCGAGGGTTGGATTGCTCTCCGTGAGGTCGAGCAGCGGCCCCGATGCGAGGGCCACAAGCTCGCTCAAGCGACTCGGCGCGCGCGACCAATCCGTCCGTTTCGAAAACATCTCACGGACAGTGAACAATGTTCACGGGAGCCGATTTGCCTTCGGCGATGGTGACGTATCCGTCGCCCGCCGCGGTCCACGCCACCGACTCGCCTTGCACCTCGATGGCGACGGGCACGTCACACGGGATGCCCGAGAGCGCAGCCGCGATCGAGTCGCCGAGCGGGTAGTAACCGAGACCGGTGTACGTGCGCAGCAAAATCCCGGAGGCGTTCGGGTGAATCGAGCCGCCGGTAATGCGGGGAACGAGCCCGTGCGGCGCGACGGCGCCAAGTTTCTCGAGCACGACGGGCGACCCCGGCGTGAGCGGCATCGGGAAGCGGTACATCGGTGCAGGCCCGCTCGCCACCTTGGTGACGATGACGATCTCGCCGGTGCTCGGGTGGACCAGCAGCGTCTCGGCGTTGTGGCTTCCGTCGGGGTAACTAAACGTGAGGGTCTCGGCGGCGACGTTGTGAGTTCCCGCTGCGATGGCGAGGGGCTCGGTCACCCGGTAGACAGCGTAGCTCGTGCGCTGCTCGTTGTTGTCGCCGATGTCGCCGAAGTAGAGACAATGGCCGAGGGGACACGGACCGGACGCGGCATCCTCCCAGTCCACCGCGAACGCACCATCGACGTCGTAAGTCGCGAGAGTTTGGCCGGCGGAGTCGATCGCGAAAAAGCGTGGCGAGTCGCCGGAGTCATTGTGAACGAAGTACGTGCCCGCGTGGACCGCGCTTGCGGCGATACCCGAAATTTCCTGCAACTCCTCCGATGCGATAACGCCGTTTTTTTCGGGCTTTTTGCACGATTTGCACGGCTCGAAAGGCAATGGGCCCTGCCCTCCGCTGCCAGTCGTTCCCGATGACGACGAGCTGCTCGCGGACGTCGAAGCGGTACCGCTTGCGGCTTCGTCCGAGGACGCTGACGACGAGGCGGAAGACGACGACGAGCCCGCTGCATCCGTCGGTGCGCGCGCCTCGCAGGCGACGAACGCGAACGCAAGCGGGACGGCGAGCCGAGTCAAACGGTGCATGCTTCAGCCCCTAGCACGCGCGGCAGGCGCATCGAAGCTCCACTTCCCGCGACGAGTCGGCAACACGACGAGACGCGCGAGCTCGGCAAGGTAGCGTTCGCGCGGCCACCCACGACCACCGAAGCGCTCGAGGTGAGCTGTGTGGACCTGCGCATCCACGAGAGATATCCCCCACGTCGAGAGCGCCCGGACAAGCGTCACAAAGCCGACCTTCGACGCATCCGGTTCGGTGGCGAACATCGACTCGCCAAAGAACACGCCGCCGAGCGAGACCCCGTAGAGACCGCCACAAGGCTCGGTCGCATCGCCACACCAGACCTCGACCGAGTGCGCGAAACCGAGGTGATGGAGCTCGACGTACGCATCGAGCAACTCGTCCGTGATCCACGTACCGGATTGACCACCTCGCGGGACCTCCGCACAGCGCGCGATCACAGCCTCGAACGCGCAATCGAGTGTCGTTCGATAGGTGCCGCGATTCAGCACGCGCCGCAGACTTTTCGGCACGCAGAGCTCGGACGTCGGCAACACGTAACGAGGATCTGGGCTGTGCCACAGCAGCGGGTAGCCCTCCGCAGGCCAGGGAAAAATCCCCGAGGCGTAGGCTAGGATGACGCGCTCCGGCTCGAGGCCGCCACCGACCGCGAGCAGTCCGTCCGGATCGGCGTGTTCGGGCGGCGGAAACACGATGCGTTCGTCCAATTGGTAGATTGGCATCGTCAAAACTCGTGGAGAATCTTATCGCGCGAGTGCCGCCCCGTCCGGTAAATTGCTGCGCTCGGCGGTCCAATTTACGGGACAACCGATTGGAGTTCGCTACACTTGCGGCCACATGGAGCGTGACGCATGAAAGCTTGGAATAGGGTTCCTCGGGTGTCGGTAACGAAGGTAGCTCAGGTAGCCGCGCTCGCGGTCCTAGCGGCGGCATGCAGCAAGTCCGATGCCACACCAGCTGGCGCGGCAACGACCAGCGGGGCCGGCGGGGCCGGTGCAGCGGACACGGCTAGCTCATCGACTCAGGTCGCGTCGGTGCAGTCCGTCGTTTCGAGCGGCGCGGTGAGCACCGCAGGAGCTGGCGGAAGCGGGGCGGGCGGAGGCGGGGCTGGCTGCGATCCGGCGCCGGCGAAGGGCAGCATCTACGAGCTCACCGACACGCAACTCGGCGAGATCGCGCCGACGACCATGTGCACCTACGCGGGCAAGGTGTTGTTCATTTTCAACGCCGCGGAGCTCTGCGGTTACACGCCACAAACCACGGCAATCCAGGCGATTCAAGCAAAGTACGAGGCGCAAGGCCTTACCGTACTCGGCTTCTACAGCGACGATTTTGGCAACCAAGGCGGGGTGCCGGCGACGTGCAACGCCAAGTACGGCATCACCTTCGACACGTTCGACATCGCGCCGGTCAAGGGAGCCAACGCGCGCCCCGTGTTCGCGTGGTTCGGAAAGCAGACGAGCCCCGGTCCCGAAAAAACCGCCGAGCCGCAGTGGAATTTTTCGAAGTACCTCGTCGCGCGTAATGGAACGTGGGCGAAACATTGGTCGGTCCCGACCTTGCCCGACGCGAAGGAAGTTACCGACGCCATCGAGGCCGAGCTCGCGAAGTAACCCGCAGCGCTCCGATCAGCAAAAGCGCCATGAGCCAGGCGCCGTTCCTGTCGGCGCGCAGCGAGCCTCGCCCCACCCCGCAGCCTCCCGTGGCTGCAACGCGTCCGTCCGTCATCCACGGATCAGCCGCGATGCGAAGCACACGAAAACCGAGCGATTTCCCGCGTGATTTGACTTCAACGCGGGCCACGGTGCCCCCGGCGTTCGCGGGGGCCGTGACGGCAAATCGCCACAAGCCCGGCGCGACCCGCGCGAGCGACTCGGTCACGCGCGCCCCGTCGACGACGAGCTCGAGTGCCCCATCTGCCACGGTGCCGACGAGGTGTCCGTCGGCGTCGCGCAGCTCAACGATGCCCGTCACCGCCTGCGGCGCGTCGCTCCTCAGATAGTCGGCCGAGAGGTTGAACCAGCTCGTTTCCGCGCTTGGCTCCGTCGCGAGCGCGCGCCCATCGAGCAGCTCGAGCGCACCCATCAGATCGATACGGCCTGGCCCCGCGGCAACATCGAACGGCCTCGCGCCGCCTGGTCGCGCGGTACTGCCTTGCAAGACGTGAAGCAGTTGCCGTTGCGTCAGCGAGGGGTCGCGCTGCAGGAGGAGAGCTATCGCGCCCGCGACCTGCGGCGCCGACATCGACGTGCCGCTGGAGACCGCGTGAGTCTCGTCGGCGACGTAGCAGAAGGACTTGCCATCCGGGCACACGGGGGCGGCGAAGATGGCACCGTCCGTGGTGCGCGGATCGACGTTGCGGCTCATCGCGGAGATGATGTTCATCCCTGGCGCGAGCAGATCGGGCTTCATCGCTCCGGTCGCATTGGGTCCCGCCGCGCTGAAGGAGCACACGTCGTCGAGCGTCAGGTCCGCAAGGACGACCACGCCTCCTTCGACCATCGGCCAGGCGCGACGGTTTACCGTGCATCCCACCGCGATGAGCTCGGGGTGACTCGCGGGCACGGCGATGGTGCCGCTCTTTCGCGCCCGCGGGAACACCAAGCCGAGTCCGTTACCGAACGACGCCCCGCCCGTCGTGCTGAGCCACAGCCGCGCGTGCCCTCGGCCGCGAAGGAGCAACTCTACCGGCTCGGTCGCCTTCCAGTTGCCGCTCCACGATACGATCGCCCCGCGTGAGCCAACCGGGATGCGGTTCACGCCCGTCTCAGAATTGATGACGCCCGCGCGCAGCTCGTCATCGTGATACCCGCGATCGTCGCCCGGCGAGACGAGTGGAATCGACACCGCTGCCGGACCCTCGAGCCCAACCTCGACCTCGTCGCCCGGATCGAACGTGAGCCAGACGAACCCCGCACCCGTAATCGTACCGCTCGCGCCCGGCGCCACAATCGGCACGCGCGTGATCCCGTAGGGCGAGACGAACACCTCGGTATGGATGCCGTAGGGCCCTTCGCCAGGCGCTCCGTGAAAGAGGCTGCCTTCGTTGCCCGCGGCCACGACGATCGCGCGCCCCGGGAGGTCATCTCCGACCATGGATGCGAGGCCTTTTTCGAGCTCGCTCGTTCCATCGTGAGGTCCAAATTCGGAGCCGAGGCTCGCGTTGACGACGACCGGAAGGTTCAAGGCTTCCCCGCGATCGAAGATGAAACGCGCGGCATTCAGAATGTCCGGATCGCTGAAACCTTCGCTCGACGGCGCGGCCACAACGAGCGTCGCCTTTGGAGCGAGTCCAACGTAGAGAGGTGAGGAATTCGTGGAAATTGAGCCATTTCCTGCGGCGATCGCGGCCACGTGAGTGCCGTGTCCGCTCGTGTCGCCGGGAGCGTTGCCGTTCTCTATCGCCGCATCGAGGTCGGCGGCGTCGTAGATCGCGCATGGCGCTTGAGCCGGATCGCTGCAGCCGAAGCGCGCTTCGAGCTCGGCATGCTTGCCGCGTGGTGGTTCACGTCGGAGGAGCCACGCAATGCGGGTCTTGCCGCTCGCGTCGCGAAAATCGCGGTGCATCACGTCGATGCCCGTGTCGATGATACCGACGACGACACCGCTGCCATCGAGCCCTGTCTCTGCTCGAAATGGCACGACGCGCGTCCAGTTCGTTCCCGCGTAATCGAGCAGGGGATGTCGCGGTGGTCCGGCCCATACCTGCCAGTCGGGATGCGCGGCCGCAAAGCTTGGCACGGCATCCACCCCGAGGTGCAGCGACGCGAGCCCGGGCGCGAGCGGCAAGAGGCCGTTGACCTTCGCGTTCGCGCCGCTCGGCAACCGCACGAGCAGCGGAATGCGGCCCTCCGGATCGGCGAGCGGATGCAAACGTGCCGGCTGACTCGGCAGACCCCGCAAGAGCGGAACGATGCGACGCGCCTCGGCGTCCGCCTGCGCGCGGGTGGCGACAACACTCGAGGCGAGCCCGAGTGAGAGAGCCGAGACGAATCGAAACGAGCGCGCCCTCGAGAGCATCAGACGGGCGGGACGATGTGCTTCTTTTTGGCGCTTATTCCGCGGTTTCCTGAGATGAGCGCATACCGGCGCACAATCTCCGAGCGGAGCGCGTCCGCCGGAACGATGTCGTCGATGACCAGATCGCTCGCAAGCTTCTCGAGGTCGACGTCGGCGCGGTACTCATCGCGCAGCGTCTCGACCATCTTGTCGCGCTCGGGCCCCGCGGGGACTTCCTGGATCTTGTTGTAGTAAACCGCGTTGACGGCCGCACTCGGCCCCATCACCGCGATCGAGGCCGTCGGTAGCACGAGGCACGCATCGGGCCCGAACGCCGGCCCGCACATCGCGTAAAGCCCAGCGCCATAAGCCTTGCGCACCACGACGCTGAGCTTCGGAACGGTCGCCTCACTGACCGCCGCGATCATCTTCGCGCCGGCGCGGATGATCCCCTGACGCTCGACGATGGTCCCGATCATGAAGCCTGGTACGTCCGCCAAAAAGAGCAGCGGAATGTTGAACGCATCGCACAGCCAAATGAAGCGCGCCGCCTTGTCCGCCGAGTCCACGAACAACACGCCGCCCTTGTGCTTCGGCTGATTGGCGACGACGCCGACGACGCGACCGTCAACCCTCGCGAAGCCCGTAATGATCTCCTTAGCGAAGCGCTCCTTCACCTCGACGAAGCTGCCTTCGTCGATCAGCGCATCGATCACCCCGAACATATCGAAGGGTTTGTTCTCATCGATGGGAACGATGTCGACGATCGCGCGGCCCGCCTTCGGGGCACGTGGCTCGGCGAGCGGCGCCCCCTCGCGGAAGTTCTGCGGCATGACGGCGAGGTAGCGCTTGCAGTAGGCGATGGCGTCGAGCTCCGTCTTGACGAGCACGTCGCCACAGCCCGAGACAGTGCAATGCATGCGCGCGCCGCCGAGCTCTTCGAGCGAGACTTTTTCGCCGATGACCATCTCCGCCATGCGCGGCGAGCCGAGGTACATGCTCGCGTTCTTGTCGACCATCACGACGACATCACAGAACGCCGGGATGTACGCGCCGCCGGCCGCCGAGGGCCCAAACAACAAGCATATCTGCGGCAATTGCCCCGACATGCCCACCTGATTGAAGAAGATCCGACCCGCGTGGCGTCGCCCCGGAAACATGTCGATCTGGTCGGTGATGCGCGCGCCCGCCGAGTCGACGAGGTAAACGAGCGGGCACTCGAGGCGCGCCGCCGTCTCCTGGATGCGTAGAATTTTCTCGACCGTTCGCGCGCCCCACGAGCCCGCCTTCACGGTCGAGTCGTTGGCCATCGCGCACACGCGTCGACCGCCGATGGTGCCGACACCGGTGACGACGCCGTCGGCCGGGAGGCCACTCGCCGTGCAGTTCGCGAACGCTCCATCTTCGACGAAGCTCTCCGGGTCGAACAAGTGAGCGATCCGCTCGCGGGCGAACAGCTTGCCCTGCTTCTTGTTGGACTCGTGGTACTTCGGCGCGCCGCCCTGCTCGATGTCGGCGCGCTGCTCACGAACGCTCGCGTCGGTTGCCATGCGAGCGCTTTACCACGGTCGCCGTCAACGCGCCGGATCGCCGCGTCGCCGCAGGTAGAAAAAGTCGCGCTCGGCCGCGCGCTCGACATACCGGCGGCGGTCGAAGTCCAACTTCGGCACCAAGGCTTCTCCGATGCGCGGCGGCGCCCCCGGTGGATGCTCGAACCAGAAGAACCGCGTATACGACCAGTTGATGTCGAGTTCGGCGGCGTCCGTGGCTCCGAGCGCGACGAGCGCGTGTGCGAGTTCGTTCGCGTTGTTCCATTCGCTGAAGACGTAAAAAAGCACGCGCCGGCTTGCGTCGAGCGCGAGCGCCGAACGCCGGATGTCCGTGTGCCCCTCGAGCGATTTGCCCCAAAGTCCGCTGCCCGGCTCGCGCAAAAGCCGCGCGTGGATACGACCGCCCTCAACGAGGCACGGCGGCGTCTGGCGCCACCACGCGAGGGCGTCTTTGCCCTCGAGCGTGCTCCACGTAGCGACGGCAATGCGGCCATCCGCGCGCCCCGCGATCGTGCAGGCCTCGTCGCGCGGAGGCGTGTAGACGTCGCCGTCGTGCATCATCCCCCAGTTGCCGTGGCGCTGCATGAAGCCCCCGTTGAACACGGCGAGAAGCGCATCATGGTCCCGCGCGGGGACGAGACCCGTCCGACGCTCGGGCGCCACGGTGGCTTGGGGTTCGTCTTTGCCCACCACGAGTGCGAGGTCGACGAGGGCGCGATCCACGGCCACGACATCGATGTATTTGTCGCGGCGCAGGGGGTGATTGTGAAGGCGCGTGCGCACCATTCGAACGCGCCCGTCGGCGTTGGGGGCGTCGATGCGTTGCCAGCGTCCGTCGCCCGTCGCCGCGGTGCGGACGTGAGGCGGGGGCACATCGGGCGGCGGAAACGGGGTGCCTTCGAACGGCTCAATCGTCGGCGCCGGCAACGCGGGTGGGACCAGGGGCGCCGAAATCTCCGCCCGCGAGGCGGCAGGAGACTCGACAAGCACAGGCGCCCGAGCCGGCGTCGGAGCCACGTCCGCAATCGCCACGCGCGAGGCGGCACGATGGGTTGGCACCGCGGGCCCACAGGCCATGGCCGCAGCGCACCACGCCGCGCACCCGAGCGCCCGAAGACGACGCGTGCTCCTCTCGAGCCTTCGCACAACCATCGCGGACGGCTACCCTAGCACCGTGGCTTTCAACGCAAAGGGCGCATCGTGCATGGCGTGCATGGCACTTGGCATCGCGCTCGCTCTCGTGGCGGGCAGCTGCGTGCCTGCCCCGCTGCCCCTCGACGCGAACGACGGCTGGGACGCCTCCGGGCCACAACGCCACGCGAATGGAGAACACGTCCAAGCCTGGACGGTCCTCCCGATCGCCGAGGAAAAACGGCAACGGTGGCCGTACGCCGGCGCCGCTTCGGAATGGACCCGCATCCCAGGCCGTGAGCGCTCCGACCACGGCGGGGGCGCCTTCGATCGCACGGTGCGCATCGACGCGCTCGCGCAGAGTTACGCGACGCTCGCCGCGACGCCGCGCATTGCCGAAGGCGCTCGCGTACTCGAGGACCTCATCCCAATCGGCGGCACACGAGCCGTCGCCGTCTACGCGATGCGCAAGCTTCCCCAAGGCGCGTCACCCCAAACGAACGACTGGGCCTTCACCGTGCTCGACCCCGAGTTGCGCGTAGCCGCGGAAGGCGACCTCGGCGCGTGCGCGCGGTGCCATGCCGACGCCCCCCATGCCGGGTGGTTTGGCCCGCCCGCTCTCACGGTGCCTCCGGCTACGCAATAAGTTGCGGACCATGCCGTGACCGCGACCCGAATGCCCGCCTCGCGAAGGATGGGCACTGCGCCGGCCAAGGGATGTGGCAGACGCCTCATGCGATTATTCCGTGTTTTTGCTACGAAAGCGGAACTGGCACGCCGGATGCTTTAGGTGAGTTCGACGTTCGCTGCAGTGGGCTGCAGCCCGAGGGAAATCCCTCGAAGGACGTTCGCTTAGCGCTTCCACTTTCTTTCCTAGCTTGCACCTTCCCTATCTTGCACCTCGCGCCTCCGCTTTTTTTTCGAGGCGCGCTTGTTTCTTTGGCGACCGCGGGGCCAGAACCCCGCGTTCTTCGACTCGCTTGGCTTAATTCTTTTATTCAACGGGCTCGTCGGCTCGTTTCTTCCGTTCTCCTCTTGCCTCGGTTGTTCTTTTTCTGACGGAGTCTTTCTTTTTTTCGTTCTCCTTTCTCGTTCGGTTTGATCCTCGATCCTTCTGTTTGGTTCGTTCGATTTTCCTCCCGTTCGACTCGAGGCGGCTCTCTCAGTGAGCTCGCCGAACACGCGGCGCCAGTGGGCGGTAGCCGCGTGTTTTCTTTTTGTTTGTCGTCTGAGTGCTCGCACAAGGCAGATTCGATAACGAAGCGCCAAGGCATCCTTGACATCGACGACCGAGGCTCATAAAAGTCGGTCACTGTTTGCGCCCATAGCTCAGCTGGATAGAGCACAAGCCTACGAAGCTTGGGGTCGTATGTTCGAATCATACTGGGCGCGCTGAACTTCCCTTCCTAGAGCCGGGACCATTTCAACGGAAAGCCGTTGCACCGTCGGGGCGGGAAGCACGAACGACCGAACCGCGCACGCCGGTCGACAGGTCGGCATGACCGGCCACGCCTCGCGCGTCGCCACAAGGCGCCCCTCCGCCGATGCATCGACGCTGGCCAATCGGACTGTCGATGGCTTGACGTTTCTCGAAAACGAATCTATTACTGGCTCTGCGATTCGACCGGCCGGCCGGTTTTACCACAAGAGGCTCGCATGAACACGAACAGGTATCTCGGCGCAGGCTCGCTCTTCGTTTTCTTCACGGCGTTCGCCGCATGCAACGCGATCACGGGAGCATCCGACGTGGAGTTCGATCCGGAGATGCACGGCTCCGCGGGTTCGGCCAGCGGCTCGGGCGGCGCGAACGGCGCCTCGACGGGCTCATGGAACGGCGGAGAGACGAGCGGCTCCGGAGTCGGCTCGTCGACCGCAACCAGCGGCGTCGGTAGCACCGTGGGGGCTGGTGGCGCAAACTCGACCGCGAGCAACTCGTCGGCGAGCAGCGTCGTCGCGAGCAGCTCGGCCGCCTCTTCGGGTTCGGGCGGAGCGGTCGCTTGGCCTGCCGGTCCTTACGGGGTCACGATCGGCAAGACCGTGCCGGAGTCGTTGTCGTGGGCGGGGTACGTCGAAGGATCAAAGAGCCCAGCCACCCTCTCACTCAAGAGTTGGTATGACCCGGATGGCACGAAAGGCATCGAAGCCATTCTCGTCATTACGTCGCAATTTGGCTGCGGCCCCTGTTACGAAGAAGCGCAAACGCTTCAGGGTCACAGCCAGTCGTGGAAGAGCCAAGGCTACGGCATCAAGGTGCTCCAGCTCGTGGTCAACGACTCGAACGGTGACTCTGCCGACATCAGCGCCGCGAACGAATGGAAAGCCAAGTTCGGCCTCGTCGACATCGCCGTGGGCGCCGATCCGAACGACGAGATGGCGCCGGGAGGTTCCTTCGGGACGCCACTGCAGACGTTGATCGACCCACGAACGATGAAGGTCATCGACGTGACCGAAGGGTTCAGCGGCGACTTCTCCGACGTCGAGAGCCTCGCCGACACGAACAAGTGAGCTTGCGCGCCGCCTTGGCGCCGTTCGGTGTAGCGTCGCTTCCGTGACCGACGAAGAGGCGATGCGACTCGCTCTCGCGGAGGCGGGGGCCGCGGCCGCTCACGGCGATGTGCCGATCGGGGCTATCATCCTCGACGCGGACGGGGCGTTCGTTGCGAGCGGACACAACCGTCGCGAGGTCGATCGTGATCCGACCGCGCACGCGGAAGTGGAAGCGCTGCGCAGCGCGTCGCGATTACGTGGGCAATGGCGGCTCGACGACGCCACGATGGTGGTCACGATGGAGCCGTGTCCTATGTGCGCTGGCGCTCTGGTCAACGCACGCATCGCTCGCCTGGTGTACGGCTGCCACGACGAAAAGGCCGGCGCGGTAGCTTCGCTGTTCGTCATCGGACGCGATCCGCGCCTCAATCACCGCTTTCCGATCACGGCAGGTGTGCTCGCCGCTGAGTGCGCGTCCTTACTCAAACAATTCTTCCTCGCGCGGCGGGGCGCGAGATGAATCCAAGGTAATTTCCTCGGCGCGCGGTCGACGGAACAAGAGAACGGCGCAAGCCACCAGCGCCACCGCGGCCACGCCGCCTAAAGCCACGCGGGGATGTTCGGCGGCCTCGGTCGCGCGGCGCACGAGCCAGCCTGGCGTCGGCGCGGCGACGAACGCGGCCTCCACGCGCAACGAGTCGAGTCGGGTCTCGCATCCTGCGGAAGTGGCCGCCCCTTTCGGCGCGCTGCACAGCGCCGTGCAGATGACGACATCGCTGGCGGGGCCGACAAAGCCAAGCACGTGCCTTCCGAGCGCGGTTCGCTCGCCGCTCTCACCCGAAACTCCGCGGTGCACAACGGGGCCTTCGCGCGTGTTCGACGTGACGACAAGTGACGTGAGTTCGGCAAAAGCGCGCACCTTCGCCGACGCCGCGTCGAGGAGCGTCTGCTCGAGCCCAGGCACCCAGACGCGCGTCGGTGCGCTCACGCACACAAGCTCGATGCGAGCTTCCTCGCGCAGCCACGCGCCGCTCACGACGGGGACGAGGCCAGGCACGCCCGACGTGTCGAACGGCCGTGGGGCGACCGCGCGGGCTCCATCGATGTCGAGCGTGAGCGAGAGGCCTCCGCCCTCGAGCTTCACGCGGAGGCTGGCATGTCGAACGAAGCCAAGGCCTGGACGATCTCCTCGCGGACAAGCTCGAGACCACTACGAAGGGTGCGGATCTCGCGGAACGTTGGGTCCGTTTCATCGAGCGGCTCGACGCCGTCCGTGCGCAGCTTCCGCTTCGCTCCGGCAATCGTGTAGCGATGTCCGTAGAGAAGCTCTTTCACTCGGATGAGCGTCTCGACGTCGCGGCGCGAATAAATTCGCTGGCCCTTGCGGGATTTCTCGGGCCGAACCGAGCGAAACTCGGTCTCCCAGTACCTCAGCACGTGGGGCTCCACGCCGACAATCTCGGCGGTCTCACCGATGCGGAAGTAAAGTTTGTCTGGAAGCTGCGGTCGCAATGCGCTCGATCCTGTCCCGACCATCAGCCCGATCGTGGCGCGCTGCTAAGAGTGGCGCTTTCGACGTTCAGCTCCTCTTTGAGCAGCTGGCTCGGCTTGAACGTGAGCACACGCCGCGAGCTGATGACGATGGGCTCACCGGTCTGCGGATTGCGCCCTTGCCGCTCGCGCTTGTCACGGAGGACGAAGTTCCCGAAGCCCGAGATCTTGATCATCTCACCTTGGCCCAAGGTCTCCTTCATCAACTCGAATATCTGATCGACCAGATCAGCGGCCTCTTTCTTCGAGACCCCCCCAAGCTCGCTGTAGACGGCCTGAACGAGCTCGAATTTGGTCGTCCGCTTGTCCTTCGATTCTTCGGTCATGATGCACTCCACCCCGGCCGAACGATGCCAGTGAAGCGCGCGCGGGTCCAGCCGAAAACCGGACCCCCAGAGTGACGGCTCAGGCGGCCAGCTCGTCCGAGGCGAGGATCCCCTTGCTGCTCGGACGGATGCCGGAATGCACCATGTCGGTGAGTTCCTCCGCGAGGTCCGGAAGCGCGGCCGTCGTGGGCTCGACCTCGCGACCGAAGTGCTCCGCCATTACCAAGTAGGCGATGTAGCCATAGCCGAGCGTGAAGAGCGAGACGAACGGGAAAACGAAGTAGTGCCCGGTCACCAGCGCCATCACCGCGCTCACCGCCGAGACGAGGCCGAGGCCGAGCTCGGGGAACGGGATGCCGGCAACGGCCTTATAACGACCGCGGCTGTTGCCATGCTTCGGCGTGCGAACGAACTCCCCGCCGCCTGTGCGGAGGCCGGAATAGACGGCCATCGTCAAGTGCGGAGCGAGCCCGGCCCCAAGCGCGATCAGCGCCGGAAGCAGCTTGATCGCACCTAAGCGCGAGCGGCCCTGGGCGGACTCGGCGAGCATGTAAAACGACGCGAGTGAAGCCACCGGCCCCATGCACATCGGCAGATCGATGAGCAGCATGACCTTCCAGTTGGTGGCATCGACAGTGAGGAGAATCGGCAGGAGCAGCAGGTTCAGCATCACCATCAGCGGGTACGCAAAATGCGGCGTCATGTGGAAGGCCGCCTCGATGCGCTGCGCGAGCGTGAGGCCGCTGCCCTTGGAGACCACGCGACCCAGAAGCTTGCGAGCCGTCTGTACGGTGCCCTTCGCCCAGCGGTGCTGTTGCGCACGGAGCGCGGCGATGTCTTCGGGAAGTTCGGCGGGCGACACGACGTCGGGCCGATAGATGAAGCGCCAGCCCTTCAGCTGCGCACGGTAGGAGAGATCGAGGTCCTCGGTCAGCGTGTCGTGCTGCCAACCGCCAGCGTCGGCGATGGCTTGGCGTCGCCACATGCCGCCCGTACCCGAAAAGTTGAAGAGCAAACCGGCGCCGTAACGCGCGCGGTTCTCGACCATGTGATGGCCGTCGAGCATCAAGCCCTGAATCTTCGTCAGCAACGACGCGTCGCGATTCAAATGGGCCCAACGCGCCTGAACGCAGGCGACCTTCTCGTCACGGAAGTGACCGACGATGGCGCGAACGAAGTCCGGGCTGCAGACGAAGTCGGCATCGAAGATCGCGATGAGGTCACCTTTGGCCGTGCGCAGACCGTGGTCGAGAGCGCCTGCCTTGTAACCGACGCGGTCAACGCGGTGCACGTACTCGGCGTCGTAGCCGCGGCGTACGAGCTTCTCCACCTCGGCGCGAGCGATGACGACGGTCTCGTCCGTCGAATCGTCGAGCACCTGAATGTGGAGCTTGCTGCGCGGGTAGTCCATGCGCGCGACGGATTCGAGCAAGCGTACGACAACGGTCGATTCGTTGAAGATCGGAAGCTGCACCGTCACGACCGGCAGCTCATCGACAGCCACGCGCGGGGCGAGCGTCGAGACCGCCGCGATCACGTCGCGGTTGCGCCAGCAGAGGTACACGAGATGGGCGCGATGAAGGCCGTATGCGGAGAGCACCGCGAGCACGGAAAAGTAAGCGACGCAAAGGAGGATGGTCATAGACGGAGATGTAGGTAACACCGCGTCCCCGCGTAATTGTCACCGGGATGTAATTCTTTGCACTCAGGTGTCAAACGATCCCCTACACTCCCGAAAGACTTCAACTTTCAGGCGATTTCGCGCGCCACTTTCGGTGCGAAAAAATCGCTGATTTCAGTGGGACTACGGAGGCGTCATGGCGTCAGGGCACTGGTGGAAACGTGCAATCTTAGGGACGCTCTCGGCGATGGTCGCGACGGCAAGCTGCCAAGTCGACCGGGCGCCCGACGGCTTCGGTGTCACGCCAGCCGGTTCCGGCGCGCGCGTTCGTTACGACCTCGGCGCCCGACCGCTGCCGGAGATCCCGCTGCCGAATGACACGGCGACCTGGCCCGATCCGACGAGCCGAACCGGCCTGCGCGTCAATGCGAGCCTTATCGCGCCGACGGCGATCGAACAGCAAGCGCGGCAACGGTTCAGCCAACTCGAAGGCTGGGGCACGTTCGCGCCACTGACCGTCTCGTTCGACGTCGACCGCTCGGAGCCGGGCTATGCCGCGTACAGCGGTGCCGCGGTCGATCTCAACGTCCTCAAGCAGCGCCATAGCGGCGACGACTACGACTTCAAAAACGACGCGATCTACCTCGTCAATTTGAAGACCGGCGTCCCGGTGCCGCTCGATCTCGGGGCCGGTAATTTCGATTACACGCTGAAGAAACTCGACCGCTATTGGGCGAACGACACGCGCCGCAGCGAACGCAATCTGCTGTTCGAGACCATCGATGAAACCGCACACGGGAGCGTCACGACCTATTCACCCGAGCTCGACACCGACTTCGACGGCACGCTCGATCGGCCGAATCTGCTGAACGCGGACGCGTGCCCCGACCCCGACCCCGTGTGCGACAACCCGGAGAGCGGCGACGCCTTCGCGAGCGACAACTGCAAAGCGACGCGACGCTTCCGCGATCAGTGCATCGCCGACAACTTCCTCAATTGGTACGAGCGAGAGACGGACACCTTGATCGTCCGACCGATCATCCCGATGGACGAGATGACGCGCTACGCCGTCGTCGTCACGGATCGAACCGTAGACGGCAACGGGAACGCCGTCCGGTCGCCTTTCCCGTTCGTCTACCACGCGGCACAACGCAACGCGGCGAACGAGGTCGCAGCCGCGATCGACAATCCGACGCTCGGTGAGTTCTGGGGCGACGTTGCCGGAACGGGCCTCGACCATGTCGCGTTCATGTGGTCGTTCACGACCCAGCCGACCGTCGACGACATGAAGCGCTTGCGCGACGGATTGTATGGCGAAGGCCCCTTCGCTCGGTGGGAGTCGCACTACCCCGCCGAGCTTGAGGTGCAACGCGCCGTAGGCCTCTCGGGCGGCCTCGCGGAGGGCGCAACGGACGCGCCCGGCTGGGAGACAAGCTCACTCGGAACGAAAGCCGGCTGCGCAACCAAGGCCGGAAATCTTTGGGTCGTGAAGTTCGCGGACATTCGCCCGCAGCTCAAACAATTGCTGGCCGAGGGGTTCGGAGTCGGCTCCGGGCCAACCCTCGAGATGCTGCTGCGTCGGCTCGACTCGATCGATCACATGGTCGTCGGCACATTCAAATCGCCATTCCTTCTCGAAGGCGGGCCGAAATCGACCGACCCAAATGCCGCATTCCATCTCGATTACGCGACGGGCGAAGGCGACGAGACGAGCGACACGGTCCAGGTATGGATGCTCGTCCCGAAGGAAACCGCGAAATACAAGCAGCCGTTCGACGTCAACATCTACGGACACGGCTACACGGGGAATTTCCTCGAGCACGTGTTTTACGCGGGCAATCTCGCGGAACATGGCCTCGCGACCGTCGGCATTAACGCGATGGGCCACGGCCTCGTCTTTGGCGAAGGTGCGGAGAAGACCGCAGCCACGGCAGTCCTCGGCTCGGCGTGCTTCCGACCTTTCTACGATGCGCTCACGCTCGCGCGCGCACGCGATTTAAACCGCGACGGCGCGCCCGACTCGGGCGGAGACTTCTGGTCGAGCTACCTTTTTCACACCCGTGACGGCGTGCGACAGTCCGTGCTCGATCACATCCAGCTCGTCCGCATCATGCGAGCCTTCGGGGTAGCACCGATGTCCTGCCGCAACGACGGCGACGCGGCGAACCCGACGCGCACGTGCGATCCGGACGGCGATGGCGCGCCTCAACGCTCAGGTGATTTCGACAACGATGGGACCGTCGATTTCGGCGGACCGAGCGCAACCTACGGCACGTGGGGAGAATCACTCGGTGGCATTTTGAGCGCGATTCATGGGGCGGTCGATGCCTACGTGACGAGCGCCGTGCCGGGCTCGGGCGGCGGCGGATTGACGGACATCGGCGTTCGTTCTTTCCAGGGGGGAGTCGTCGAGGCCGTGCTCCTGCGAATGTGGGGACCGCTGCTCGTCAGCGTCGAGGCGAGCTCTCGGACGGCATGCACGCCGACCTCGAAGGCCGATGACCACTGCACGAGTTGCCAAGAGACTCAACGCAGCGTGCGTTGGGTGCTACCCGACGTGAACGGCACGGGCGAAGTCGAAGTCGCGTGCCTCAACGCGGAGACGATCGCGAACACGACGGTGCTCGTGCGAAACCTCGACACCGACGAAGTTCGCTGCGGCAGTGTCGACGACCTCCAACGCTTTCGCGTCGGCTTGCCCGCGGCCACCGGGAACCGAGTGCTCGTCTCGTTCTGGAATGGCAAACACCAGGTCGAGGACTACAAGAGCTGCCGACTTACGACGACGACGCTGCGTCACACGCTCGAGAGCTGGGGCCCCGGCCGTTTCCAGACCGGAGCCACGAGCGGCGATGGCACCTCGACGTGCAGCGCCGAAACGTGTGCCGCATTTCAAGGGCGTTTTTACGCGGCGGGCAGCCCACTTACGTCACCGGGCGACGGCTACGGGATGATTCGGCAGACCCCGCAATTGCGTCGATTCCTTGGGCTTGCTCAGGCCGCTCTCGAACCCGGCGATCCGATAAGCTTCGCGCCTTTCTACGCGCTAAAGACCATGACGGATCCGCACGGTCAGGCGCTCGAACCCCATGCGCTGCTCACGTTGAATACGATCGGCGACATGAACGTACCGCTGAACGCCGGCATCGCGCAGGCGCGTGCGGCCGGTAGCCTGCCGTTCATGCGACCGGACCAGGCGGAGACCTATCCGCAGTACCTCGACTACGTCACGCCCAAGGCGCTCTTCGACGCGCTCGGTGGACGCACTCCAAACCAAGAGCTCATCGAACGGCACGTCGTCGAGGGCATCACCGCGCTCGCACGCCATCCGGCGGGAACGGAATGCGCGACGAGCGCCAACGCGGCCCCATTAAGCGCGACGTGGATCGACGGCACGGGGGCGAATCAAAAATGCTTCCCGAAAGGCTGCACGCCGGACACGGAGAAGAACTCCGAGACGCGCAAATGCCATGAGGCGACCCATTGCGACATCGGCTCGGCCACATGCGTGCCGAACACGCTCGGTAACGACCGCTGCGAGGAAGCGCTTTGGGACATCGACGACCTCGACGAAGGCCAACAGCACTACTTCGAGCAGCACTCGAAAGTACCCCTTCGCCTCGCGCGGCTCACGGCATCTGCGACGCGTGCCCCGTTGGACTTCGTGTGGGCACCACGACTTGCGGGCGTGCCGTTCTCACCCGACGCGAGCGCGTATGCACCCAACGCCGCACCGTTCGGTCGTCTGACGGCGTTGCTCGACGCGTACACGGTGCCGGAAGGTGAACATACGTTCGTCAACGGAAACCCGTGCCAAGGCTTCGATCACGGGACGTACCTCACGAACCTCGTCGCGCGTTTCTTTCAGTCGGATGGCACGGACCTCTACTACTTGAGCCATCCGAGCTCGCACCATTGCCTGGGCTCCCAGACCCCGACCTGCGACTACCTGAAGTGATGACGCTCGATGCGGAAACGCGGCGCCTCGTTCGCGAGACGCAGCTCGCCTGGCTCGCCCGTTGGCTCGACGGTGATGAGGCCCGCCGCACGTGGGTGCGCATGGTGGGCCAGGGCGTCGAGATGATTCTCGCGAGCCCGCCAGCCGCACTCGTGGAGGAGGCTGCGGTGTCGCGATTTCTCGCGGAAACGCTCGCCTCCGAGTCGCTCGTGGCCACCATCGCGCCAGCCGTGGTCGCGGCCGTCGCCGACGCGAGCCTGCGCGTGCGCGAGTGGCGAGAGAGTCCACGCGGCCTCGCGGGAGACACCGCCGCAAAGGCGATCGAGCGCATGGCCGAGCTGCCCGAGGTCCTGAGCGAGGCCGTGGTGCGTGCAATCGTGACAAGCCCCGCCGTCGAGACTCTCGTCAGTGCACACGTATTCGAAGCGCTCGACGGCTTCTCGCGCAGGGTCAACCCGTTCGTCGCCGAGTGGGGCCTACCCGCGCTGCTCGGAGCGCTCCCCCTGCTCGGTCGGGCGACGATCAAGGCTGCGGTCGCGGGCGTTCAACAAGAATTCGAGCGGAGACTCGAGCCCGAGACTCGGCGTTTCCTCGCCGTCTTCGTGAAGGAATCCCTCGAGCGGGCTGCGCGCGACGTGACGACGAACGGCCACGCCCCCGAACAGGTGCGACTCCGAAAAGAGGTCGCGGCGGCCGTGATGCGGGTCCCTCTCCGCGAGTTCGTGTGGTCGCCGGACTCCGAGCTCGGAGAGCATGCCCTCGCGGCGATACGTGCGAGCGTGCACCACGTCCTCGGGCATCCGACCGTCCGCGAAGCTGTCGAAGGCGCTCTCTACGAGGTGTTGGCGGAGACGGCAACCGTGCGTGACATCCTCGCGCGCCACGGCATCGCCGTGCCCTCGACGGAGGCTTTCGCCGAAGCCACCTTCCCGACCGTCAAGGGCATCCTCGCGCTCCCCGAAGTGCAGGACGAGCTCGGCCGCCGCATCGACGAATCGCTCAGCTGAAGCCACGAGGCGCGGGCACAGGCGCTCGCTGCGTCAAGCCGTTTTCCTGACGCGGCGGCGCGGAATCACTGCTTTTTATCGCTAAAAATGGCATCGCGAAGGTAGCCGAGCTGACTCTTCGCGAGCTCTTTCGCGGTGTCGACCGAGCTCCCACTCCGAGCCGAAGCCCGAATGAAGAGCTTGCCCGATTCGTAGAGTTCACGGGCGGCGCCACGCCTGAGCTTGCCGCTCGAGGTCTTCGGCAGCACGCCGATATCGACCGCCACGACGTCATCGATCGCGAGGCCGGTCGCCTGACGCACCGCCCTCTGCACCTCGAGCTTGAGCGCCTCGCGCGCGGCCGGATCCGTCACCGCCGTCTCGACGCACACCACTACCCGCTCCCGATCATTGAACGGCTTGCGCGTACCAAAGCCGACGACGTTGCCCTTGCGAACGCCCTCCACCATGCCCGCGCTCCACTCGAGATCCTGGGGATAATAATTGCGACCATTCAGGATGATGAGCTCTTTGCTTCGACCGCAAACGAAGACCTCGCCGTCAACGCAATAGCCGAGATCACCTGTGCGGAGCCAGCCTCCGGCGAACGCCTCGCGCGAGAGCGTCGGCTCATTGAAGTACCCCGACGTGATACTGGGCCCGCGGACGCGCAGCTCCCCGACCTGCCGATCAGGCAGCGGGGTTCCGCTCGAAGCATCCTCTTCGGCGAAGACCAACACCTCGTGCCCTGCGAACGAACGCCCGCAGCTCACGATCGAGGTAATTTCACCCGGCGGGGCGCCAGGCGAAGGCGCCTTCGCGAGCCCCTCGGCCGCGAGCGTCGCGGCATCGACATCATCGACATGCAGGCCCGTGTTCACCTCGGCAAACGAGACTGCGAGGGTCGCCTCGGCCATGCCGTAGCAAGGCAAAAGCGCGCGAGGATCGAACCCAACCGACGCAAACTTCTCGGAAAACGCTTCGAGATTCGCCGCACGGATGGGCTCGGCACCGCAGCCCGCAACGCGCCACGAGGACAGATCGAGACCGGCGAGTTCGGAGTCCTTGATGCGCTTGCAGCAGAGAGCGTAGGCGAAATTCGGCCCAAATGAGATCGTCGCGCGGTGCCGTGAGATCGTCTGGAGCCAGCGCACCGGTCGCTTCAAGAATGCGAACGGCGGCAGAAACGTGATCGTGTTGCGATGGTAGATGGGCCCAATGACGAAGCCGATGAGCCCCATGTCGTGGTAGAGCGGCAGCCACGAGACGCCGCTGTCTTTGCCGTCTTCGATGCGCAAGCCGAGCCGCATGAAGGCGTCGACGTTGTGCGCGATGTTGGCGTGGGTGACGACGACCCCCTTCGGCTGCGACGTGGACCCGCTTGTGAACTGAAGAAACGCGGTATCTTCGAGCCCAATCGTCACCGGTCGGAGCGGCGCGCGTGATTTTCGGAGGACCTCCACCGAGAGCACCGATTGCAAGCCGGCCGCGCGGAGCTGCACCGTGCCGAGGAGCGCCTTTATCTCGGCGTCGGTCACGACCAACTTGGCGCCACTCTTCTCGATGATGTGGAGCGTGCTCTCGAGGTAGCCGTCCAGTTTGCGCAACCCCGCAGGCGGATAGATCGGCACGGGCACCACCCCCGCGCGCACCGCCCCCAGAAACGCGAACACGAAGTCTTGATTGTCGGGGAGGATCAGCGCGACGCGATCGCCCTTCTGCAGGCCCCGCGCTTGCAGCGCACCACCGAACAGCGCCGTGGCGCGCTCGATGCCGCTGAAGGTGAAGAACGGTTCGGCATCCGTCGCCTCATCGATGAATCGAAATCCGTTGTGCGTGGACTTGCCCGCGTCCTCGATCGCTTGGGCGAGTGTTCGCAGCATCATGACGCCTCCGCCGAGGTCGTGGGGTCGAGGCGGCCATCGACGTCAAGGCGACGGACGATCGCACTGGCGACGTCACCGAGGCTCACGACATTCCGGAGTTCGGCATCGCCGATGCGCATGCCAAACCGATCTTCGAGCTCGGCGACGACCTCCATCACCCCGAGGGAATCGATGCCCAGATCCGCGACGAGCTCGGTCCGCTCATCGAGGCACGCGCCCGCGTCGGCATGGCCTTCGATTATCCCTCGAACTTCGGCCAACACCGCCTCGCGCGTCCAACCCATCGTCTTACCGGTGTACCAAGGGTGCGGGGGGTCGTCGAGCAAGACCCAACGCCATTGCGGGACTATTCGAGAAACAGCGCCGCGACGCGGTCGAGCTCTTCAAGGGCGCGCCAGCCGTGCCACATGAAGGCCTTACCATCGACGAAGCGAACGCGCGGGCGGCAAGGCAACGCCTCAAATACGGCCGCATCCGCAGCCGTAAACTCGTGGGGTTCGTCGGGAAGCAGCACGAGCGCCGGACGACGCGCCTCCAGTTCTTCGAGGGTAACCCGGGGATAACGGGTATCGCGACCTTCCGGCGCGACGGCTTCGCGAAGCCCGAGGTCCGCCGCGAGCGGATAGCGCCGCTCACGGCCAGCGAAAATGTTTCGTCCGCCCCCGAGCTCGATAACGTCGGAGAGAAACGCATCCGCATTCCCAGTCATCAGCGGGTCCATCCAAATCGGCATGAAGGTAGCGATCGGCGTTCGCCGTACCGACCGCGCGTGGCGTTCGTAACGCTGAGCGAGCTCGGCAATCGCATCCGCGGCATCGACGGACGGAAAGAGCGCCGCGAGCCGTCGCACATGCTCGAGCCCAGCGGCCACCGTGCACGGAAAGCTCACGAGCACGGGCACCGACGCCGCCACGAGGCGCTCGATGTCGTGCTGGCGGTTCTCTTCGCGATTCGCCACCACGAGGTCCGGACGGAGCGCGACAATCGCATCGACGTCCGCGTTCTTGGTGCCTCCGACCGAGGGGACGTGAAGAACTTCCGCCGGTGCGACACAATAATCCGTACGGCCGACGAGCCGCCCGCCAAGGCCAAGACGCGCGAGTGTGTACGTGTCACTCGGCACGAGGGAGACGATGCGCTGCGGCTCGTTCACGCCTGCCACCACGCGAGAAGCCACGCAACGATGCCCACCATCGCGACGGCGAGCGGGCGCTTTCCCGAGGACCAATCGAGGCGTCCACCCGCCCCGGCGCTCGCCCGAATTGCAGCCACGAGCCCACCGGACGCCGCAACTACGCCCGCAATCAGCACGACGATCCAGCCGACTCGCGGGCCTTCGTCACGGCGCATCAAGGCGAGCTGACGGGCCTCGATCAGCCGGTCGGGTCCCGCGTTTTCGTGAACGCCTAGAGCCATGAGCCGTGCGATCTCACGCTCTGCCCGCTCGCGCTCCGCCTCGTGGGGCGTGACGAGCCAGCGCGTATCCAGCGCCGCCTGCCGCACCGCGCGCCATGCGAATACCGCCGTATCGCGAAGATGCCGCTCCTCGGCGGTAACCGCGAGCGCGATCAAACGTCGGTAGGCGAAGCTCACGTGAGGCGCGCCGGGAGCATAAAAACTCGCCGCTCGGCGTGCGTGGACCACGGCATCGTCCACCGACCCGCTGTCGAGCGCGGCATCACTGGCACGGAGCTCGGCCTCACCACCCACGATGACTCGAACCGTCAAGACCCCGAGCCCAACGATGACGACAGCCGCGATGCGGAGCGCGCGCCACGAGGCGTCACGAGTCACCAGGCTCACGTAAAGTCGCGCCGCTTGAAGACGAACGAGGAGACCGCCAGCAAGCCGAGGACCCAACCGAAAGTCTGCACGCCCGCGAGCGAGAGGTAGCGAAGCAGATTTGCGTCCACGGCCTCACCCGTCAAGAGCGGGCGTGCCGGCACATACACGTGAAGGTTTGGAACGACGCGGCTCAGCGCGAACCCGGCATCGTGGAGCGCCTTGCCGAACGTCTTGATCGGGAGGTGGGCCATGCTGTCCGCGCTACGCCCGACGATGAACATCCCGAGCGTCAGGAGCGCGGAAAGAAAGGGCGTCGAGAAGGCCGAGAAGAGCATCGCGAATCCGGCCACGATCGCGACTTCCATGAATGCAAGGGCGCTGGACGCGAGCACGAGTGAGCGCTCCGCGGGGGCGGTCGAAGCCAGCACGACGCCGGCTGCCGCCATCGCCACTGCCCAAGGAATTGGACCGGACGTACGCAGCGGCGCAAACCGCCACGCGGCCACCACGATCGTCACTGCGAGGAGAGCTCCGACGGAGACGCTAAGAAGAGGCGATCGACCGCCGAGAACCGCGGACATCATCAGAACGAGGCCACCCTCGGCGAGCACGAACACCGCGACCACGAGCATGATCCCTAGGTATTTACCGATCAAAAACTCTCCGCGCCCGATGGGTCGCGCGAGGATTGGAAGGATCGTCTTGAGTTCGAGCTCGCGGTAGAGCGACGTCGCGCCGATCAAAATCGCGACCGCAATCGAGAAGACGCTGATGGTCATCGCACCAAAATCGGAGACCACGCGCGGCGCCTCGCGGAGGGCGAACGCCCCGACGACCAGCGAATAAAATGCCGCGGCCACTGCCACGCCGGCAAGGCCGAGAAGAATGCGGGCCCGAACCGCCTCTCGGTAGGTGGCGTAGGCGATGGTCGCTACTCGCTGGAACATGAGGCGGCTCAGGGTGGCAGATCAGCTAAAAATACGTCGAGAAACCAGGGGCCATATTGCCCAGAAAAACCGTCGATTTGGACAAAATAGGTACCGGCGTCGAGCGTAAGATCGAGGAAGCTTCGGTCCGGGTAGTAGCCGACCGCGCAGGCCTTGGCGAGTTCCATTCCAGGACAAGCTGGTCCCTTTCGCACGGCGAGCAAGGTCGGGTAACCCGAGCCCTGCATGTCGAACACAACGCGCTTTGGCGACGTGAGCACGAGCCGCAACAACTGGTCGGGCGCGGAGCCTTTCGGCTGCTTTCCTTGATCGCAGCCCGAATCGAAGTCGGCCTTGGCGTTGCTCGTATTGCCTTGAAAAAAACCCCCGAGCGGTCCGATCGTCAGCGCGTCCGCGCACGCATCCGCGAACGGTACAAGCTTCGGTGGCGCCGCCGGCCGCACGAACGCGGTCAACGCCATCGGCTGGGCCGTTACGCTCTCAGCCACGACGCGGTAGCTACCGGCCGCAAGAGCGTGGGCTCGCGCTCGGGTTGGCGAGATGTTTCCAACCGCACACGCGACCTCTTCCGCCGCCGTGCAGCCGGGCAGCGCGAGAACGACCGCCGCGGCGTCTGCATTCGCATAGCGACCGACGACGAGCACATCCGAAGGCGCCGCTAGCTCGAGCGCGTACGCGGCATCGACGCCGCCGGTCAAGCAACCGGTGTCGACGTCGTCTTGGTGCAGCGCGAGAGCAACCTCGCGGGTTACGCCCGGCACGAGCGCGGGGGAGTCGAGGCAGGTCTCGTCGATGGGGAGCGCCGTCGGTGGGCTGGTCGATAGCGTGAGGAGCGCATCGGTCGGAGCGGTCGCGGCAACGGCTACGAAATACACGCCCGGGGCAAGCGCGTGCCGGAAGACATGTGCGCTCTCGCCGGCATTCGGCGCCACGTTGCAGGTGAGTTCATCGGTGGCCAGGGCACACCCTTCGGTGCGTAGCGAGAGCGCGGGGCGACCATCACCATCGATCGACGATGCAAACAGATCGACGTCGCGCGGTTCGCTGAGCTCGAAGCGGTAAACGAGCTCGCCCGTCGCGGACGCGCACCCCGAAACGAGGTCCTTCACGATGCCAACGAGCGGCGCTTTTTGGGGCACTCCATCGAGCAAAAGCGCCGAGGTGCCGCAGGTCTCGTTGGCAGGCGCGGAGGTCGCGGGGCCGAGCTCGTAGCGGAGCGTGATCGCGGTTGGCGAGTCCGTTGCGACGTACACGGGCATCACGCTCGGGGTCACTCCGCCAACGCCGTGGGCCCGCAATTTTGCGACGCGCCCGGACGTCGCGTGAGGGAACCCTGCGCTGCAAGCGACCTCGCTCCCGGGTTGTGCACACGTGCCGGACAGCGTGACGGTTACATCCGGAGAATCCGTGCGCGCGGTGAGTGTGACGTCAACCGGACCGCTCGGGATGGACACCGCCGCAACGACGTCGCGAGCGGCCGCAGGATTCACGAGCACGCAGCTCGAGCCATAATCGAGTTTCGCGGCGACGGTGCTCATCGCGTAGCTTCCAGGCTTAGCCAACGCGAGGGGCGCGAAGCAATCGTCGTTCGTCGGCTTGCCGCAATCCGGCTCGTCGACGACGCCGTCGCAGTCGTCATCGGCGCCGTTCATGCAAACTTCGCCTTGCTTGGACGAGACCAGCGGGTCCTCGTCGTCGCAGTCTCCCCCGGCGCAGTGGATGTCCGGGTCGCCATCGCCGTCGGCGTCGCGAGGTTCCGACAAGCAGCCCCCCGTCGCCGCGTCGCACGTGTCGATGGTGCACGGGCTTCCGTCCGAGCAAGTCTTCGGTGCGCCCGCGACGCAACCGTTCTTGTTCGAGCAGACCTCCTGCCCATCGCAGACGACCGCATTCTGGCAGCTCGAATCATCCGGGATAAAACGGCAGCGCGACAGCATCGCATCGCAGGCATCGAACGTGCACGCCACCGCATCGTCGCATTGTGAGTCGACGGTGCACGGTCCGCCGAGGGTGGGATCGACAGCCGGCATTCCCGCCCCCACGCCACCATCGGCGCCGCCGCTACCGCCAGCACCGCCACTCGCCGCGATGAACGGACTAGGCGCCGCGTACTCACCACAAGCGGTCGCCGCATGAACGACGGAGACCCCGCCGAGAACGGCGAGAATGGCGTGGGCGAGGTGTCGTGGGCGGAGGTGTCGTGGGCGGAGGGGCACCGGCGTCACCTCGTGAAGCTCGCGCTCACTCGTCGCAGTTTTGCATCGCGAGCGTGCTGCCCGGCGCTATCTGGCAGCTTGAGTCATGGCTCGGGTCGCTGACAGTCTCACACTTGAACGAAACCCAAATCCGGCCGCCGTCGATCTGCTCTTTGCCGGTGATCCAGAACTTGCAGGGCTCGGCGCTGGGCGCATTGTAGGAGTTTTGTGTCTTCGCGCTGCGGAAGCCAATATTGCCCATCGCAGGAGCGGCCTCGGTGGCAGCGGCGCTTATCGACGGGATGAGAAAGTCCAAGTGGTTGCCGAGCGAGTCCTCGAGGATCCCGGCGGCTGCGAAGCCCGCGCCGTTGCGGGTGACCGAGCACTGCAGCTTGGCCCCATCAACGCTATCTTTCTTGAGCGCGTCGAGCGCAACCGCCGACACGCTGCCGAACGCGATGTTATGGCTCGCCACCTTGCAGTTACCCGACGCCGCCCCGGCTTGAAGGAACGAGACGGCGTAGGCGCCCTCGCTCGCGACGGGCACGGCCTCGCTGCAACCGAACGATGAGAACGCAAGGGCGACGAGCGGCAAGGCGTTACGAAAGGTCAACATGGCTTCAACGAATCGTCTAGCACCGCGGCGCGGGCGGCGCACAAATTTGTGGTGCACCCGCACGCTGTCCCCGCGGGCGAGCGCCCGACCCTTCAGCCGAGCGCGTTCTCGATATCGTCCCAAAGGTCTTCGACCGACTCGATGCCCACCGAGAGCCGCACGAGGCCATCGCTGATGCCGATGGCGGCACGCACCTCCGCGGGAATCGACGCGTGCGTCATGATAGCCGGACTCTCGGCAAGCGATTCAACGCCACCGAGGCTCTCCGCGCAGGCGAAGATTTGGAGGCGCTCGAGCATGCGGCGTGCGGGTTCAACCCCACCTTTCAAGACGGCGGAGATCATCCCTCCGGGGCCCTTCATCTGGCGCGCGGCGAGCTCGTATCCGGGATGACTCTTCAGGCCCGGATAGATGACTTTCTCGATGGCGGGATGTCCTTCGAGACGGTCGGCGAGGATGCGCGCGGACTCCACGTGTTGGCGCATGCGGACGCCGAGGGTCTTCAGCCCGCGGAGTACGAGGTAACAATCAAAAGGACTGGGGACGGCACCCATCGCGTTTTGGAGAAAGCCGATTCGCTCTGCGAGCTCGGGGTGGCTCGTGACGACGAGGCCGCCGACGACATCGGAGTGACCGTTCAAGTATTTGGTGGTCGAGTGGACCACGATCGTGGCACCGAGATCGAGCGGCCGCTGAAGGAACGGCGTCGCGAAGGTGTTGTCGACGACGAGCGGGATCCCAGCTTTTTGCGCGATTTCTGCGACGGCAGCGATGTCGAAGATCTTGAGTAGCGGGTTTGTTGGCGTCTCCATCCAGACCATCTTGGTGGTGGGGCGAAGGGCCGCGCGGACCTTCGCGGCGTCCGTCATGTCGATAAAGGTCGTGTCGAAACCAAGCGGCTTCATCACCTTGTCGAGCAAGCGGAACGTGCCGCCGTAAACATCGTCACCGCAGAGGATGTGGTCGCCAGGTTTCAGCGTGTGAAGGACCGTGGTGGACGCGCCGAGACCGCTGGAGAAGGCGAAGCCGTGCGTGCCTCCTTCGAGCGCCGCCGCGCAATCCTCGAAGGCCTTGCGAGTTGGGTTGCCGCTGCGCGAGTACTCGTAGCCCTTGTGTTTTCCTGGGCTCTCCTGCGCAAACGTGCTGGAAAGCACGATCGGCGTCATCACCGCGCCGTGAACCGGATCAGCATGCTGGCCGGCGTGTATCGCTTTTGTATCGAGGGACCATTCGCGCGTCATAGCCGCCCTCTTACACCGAAAATCCAGGACGGTGTAGGCTCGGGAAGTGGTTACCCCGAGCGCTTCGGTCGTAGGGCAGAGCATTCCGCTCGGGGCCGGGAGCGTCTTCGATGTGACGCTCGGCTTATTTGAAGGGCGCCAGGCGGTGGTCAAAGAGGTGCGACCGGGGCTCCGAGATTCCGCTCTCGCCCGCCTCGCGCTCGACCGAGAGTGCGCGGCACTGGCGCTGCTCGATGGACGGCATGCACCCGCGTTGCTCCGCGTGGAAACCGACGCGGAAAACCAGCGCATTCGCGTATGGCAAGAGCGCGCTCGCGGCCGGAGCCTCCGGGCGATCATCGCGGCGGAGGGGCCCCTTGCGAGTGCCGAGCTCGATCGTGTGATGGGTTGCGTATTCGAGGCCCTTGCCGCCGTGCACGCAGCCCGCGACGCGCGTGGTTCGTGGAACTTGTGTCACGGTGACCTGCAGCCGGATCACGTGTTTTTGGAGGGCGACCGCGTCACCTTCATCGACTTCGGCATGGCGCGCTTCCGCGGCCTCGCGGTCACCTCCGCGATGTCGAACGAGCGCGGCACCCTGCCCTTCTGTGCCCCTGACGTCTTGCGGGGCGAGGCCGCGCCCGACCAATCATCCGACGTCTATGCACTCGCGGCCGTCATGCTCTACGCCGCACTCGGCTATGAACCCGGCGAAGGGCCGCCCTCGTCGGTTCGGCTCGTCACCCTCGCGGAGCGCGGGCTCGGCGTCGACGTGGTCGATTCGTGCATGGGCCTCTCCGACGCGGCCTACGCGACCCTGACCGCGACCCTCGCCTTCCAGCACACGATGCGCATCAACCGAGCAGTCGACGTCCTCGCGTTGCTGTCCCGGTGAGGCGCGTTGCTGTCGCGGTGATGCGTCAGCCAAAGCGCCAACGAGCCGCGCGCAAAAAACCGGGGTGAGTAACGGGGCTTGAACCCGCGACATCTGGAGCCACAGTCCAGTGCTCTACCAACTGAGCTATACCCACCGCGGTGCGACTGACGTGGAACGCCAACCGCACGTGCACGCCAGTATACGCAAAGCCACCAAGATGACAATCGCTAGTCACCCCCGCGTTCGAGTGTTGTCGCGCGAAACGCCACGGTGCTAACGTCCCCGGGCCCTCCGGACTCCGGCGGGGCGCGATCCACGGGGCTAGAGGAAGAGAGCGGCGCTCCATGCGCGATACATTCATCGGAGTTTTTGGCGGCATCGTCATCATCGTCAGCGTGATGTGCTTCGCGCTGATGCGCCTTTCCCTTGGCGACGTGTCGCAGTCTGGGCAAGCGCGAACAGCGGTGAACGCCGCGGCGGCCCAGCTCGAGCTGGAGACGATGCAGGTGGAGCGTTGGCTCGGCGTGGAGGCCTCCGACGAAGCGGCGAATGACGCGTTCGACGCCGCTTCCCCAGAGGGGCGCGGCGATCTCGCGACGAAGTACGCGAACCTCGTCGTCGAGCACGCAAAGTCGGCGGGCAAGGAGATCGCGACGATCAACCCGAGCGGCGTTTACATGTTCGACGAGAAGGGCGTGGTCCTTGGTCGCGATCACAGCAAGCTCTCGCGTGGTGACCAACTCGGAGAAATCTACCCCGACATGCTGAAGGCGATCGCCGTCGGCAAGACCGGCTCGGCACTGTGGATCAGCAAGGCGCTGAACCATCAGATGCTGGTTTCGTATGCGCCGATCCGCACGACGCAGGGCAAGGTCATCGGCGGAATCGCCTTCGGTCGCGCGCTGCTCGAGCGTCTGAATGCCGCGAGCCAGTCGTCCAACGGCACGCCGCTCTACGCGGTGGTTCCGGCCGGCGATGAGATGCAGGTTTTCGCGCGCACGTCGAACGCAACGCCCGCCATGGACGTGAGCGTGCCGTCGATGAAACAAGCGCTGGGCACCGACCAGGTTTTCGCGCTCGGTGGCCTCCCGGCGAATTTCGAAGGCGCTGCCCGCGGCCTCGCGAGCTACGGCAACGGCAGGCAGGCCGTCATCGCAGCGATCGTGCAGACCAAGGAAATTGGCGGCCTTCGCTCACTCCTCGGCCCACTCGCTGTCGCGTTGGTACTTGGCCTCGTGCTGGTCGGAATCGGCGCGCACCTGGTCAACCAGTACATCTCGCAGCCCATCGGCGACCTCGAAGAGGGCCTCTTGTCGATCATGAACGGCCAGACCGACATGCGCTTCGAACTCGAACATCGGGTCTACGGAGGCCTCGTGTTCCGGTTGAACTCCTTGCTCAACCAAATCCTCGGCGTCCAAGAAGACAATACGGATGAGGAGGGCCGCGCGTCGCACGCTCCAAGCGCGAACCACGCGGCGTTTACCGCGTCATTGCACCTCGACGAGCGTCTCGCCGAAAACGCCGTAGAAGACACCGAGGGAGGACTCGCGCTACGCGACGTCGAGCCCGAAGATTACTTCAAGCAACTCTACGACGACTACCTCGCGGCGCAGCGCGATGTCGGCTCGCCGGTCGAAGTGAAATTTGCGCCGTTCAGTCAGCGCATCAAGCAAGTCGAGCTCCAGCTAACGAACAAACACGGACGCCCGTTCCGCCTCAAGGTGGAGCTTGATGGCAAAGACGTCGTGTTCGTTGCCGTGCCGATGGAGTGAAAGCCGCGGGGCCTTCGCGTGGACGGCGCCGCTGGCACTGGGCGCTCGCCGTCGCGGCCCTCGAGGTCGGGTTGTCGAGTTGCGGCTCGAGCGGCTGTGGAATACGCGGTCTTGCGAGCGGGGATCCGCCCAACGCGGCATCGACACCGGCCGAGCCGGCTGTCACCGGTAGCGCCGCGGCTGCGCCCGATTTTGCGGTGCTCTTGCCAGACCCGGCGCGCCCCGACCTCGACTGGCGGGCAGCGATTCGCCTGTTGGACTGGAGTCGCGCCTACCGCCTCTTGAGCGCGCTACCGCCCGAGCAGCTTCGCGAGCCTTCGATTCAACTCGTCATCGGGGTCGCGGCCCTCGAATCCGGGCGCACCGTCGAGGCCGTCGCCGCGCTCACCGGGCTCGAGGAGAAATTGCCGCTCGTGAGAGAGGAGGTCCGCGCATGGTACGCACGCGCGGCGGCCGCAACGGGCCCATTCGAAGAGGCGGCGGCCCTGCTCCTCGCGTCGGATCGAGTCGACGACGCGGTGCTCGCCGCCGAGGCCTACCGGCGGGCGAAGGCCCCTGCCAAAGCGCGGAATGCCGCGGATCGCGCGGTCACCCTCGCGGACCGAACACGACGTGACTCGGCCGGGGCGCGCCTCGTGCGGGCTGAGCTTGCAGAAGCTTCGGGGGATCGCGCGACCGCCATCGCCGACCTCCGCTGGCTTGTCCGCGAGCGCCCAGAGCAAGCGTTGGCGCTCCTCGCGCGGGTCACGTCGCTCGGCGGAACGGTTTCGCTCGAGGAGCGACTCAACGTGCTCGAGAAAGCCGCGAGCGACAGCAACATGGACGCCATTCGCGTAGCCTTCAGCGAGCTTCGCAACGCAACTCCGGGGGCAACGACGCGGCTCGAGTTCGCGTGGGCCAAGACGCTGCTCCACGGTCGTCGGTTTGCCGAGGCCTTACCCATTCTCGATAGCGTCGCCCGAGAGCTCCCTCCCGCGGCGGCGATCGAAGCACGCTATCAGGCTGCCCGCGCCGCGGCGCGCTCGGGAAAAGAGCGCGAAGCTGTCACGCGGTTCGCGGCGATCGCGAGCTCGAAACCGCCAAGCGTTTGGGCCGAGCGTGCGGGCCTTCGGCATGCGGAGACGCTCTTGCAATTGGGTCGTCACCGCGAAGCTTTGCGCGCGTTCGGTCGTTATTTCGGGATGAAAAAAAAGGGCGTCGACGAGAACGCCACCTACGGACGCGCGCTCGCAGAGCTCGGTGCTGGCGAACCTGGCAAAGCGCGTGAGGCGTTCGCAGCGATGAAAAAACGCGCGACCGCTCGGCGTGCTGGCAGTTTCCAAGAGCTCGAAGGGGTCGCCGCCGCACGCAGCGGGGACACCGCCGCAGCCGTGGTCTTGTGGCTCGACCTCGTGAAGAACGAGCCCCTCACGTGGGCGGGCTGGATGGCACACGCGCGGCTCACGTCCGTTGGGCACACGCCGCTGCCGCCGCTCATCGCGCCATCCAGCAGCGGCGCGTCGATGCCTCCTCCACTCGCCGCGGTCATGCCGCCCGCGGCAGCGCTGCTCGGCTCGCTCGGCCTCGATGCTGCCGCCGAAGCGCGGCTGATACGAGCGGAAGACGACATCGAACGAGCGCATCCAGGCCGCGAAGGTGAGGCGCTTTGCCTCCTGCATGGGCAGCTGACGGCCGGACGGCGCAGGCTTCAAATTGGCGACCGCTCGGTCAAGCGCGAGCTGCTGATGCGTGCGCCGAACGACGCCGAGCAATGGGCATGGCGTTGTGTCTACCCGGCGGCCTTCGGACCCATCGTCGCACGTGAGGAGCAGCTCGCTTCGTTGCCGCGCGGGCTCATTCAAGCGGTCATGCGTCAGGAGAGCGCGTTCGATCCGCAAGCGAGCTCGCCCGTCGGTGCGCGTGGGCTGATGCAACTGATGCCGACAACGGCGCGCCGCGTCGCGCAAGAAGCGGGTATTGCCCTCTTGCCAGAGGACGTTCTTCGGCCGGACATCAACATTCAGCTCGGCGCGACCTACCTCGCGAAGCTGCTAAAGACCTTCGATGGCAACACCGCACTGACCGCTGCCGCTTACAACGCGGGACCTCACGCGGTGAACGGTTGGCTCTCCTCGCCGGGAGATCGTGAGCTCGATCTCTGGGTCGCAAAAATTCCATTTCGCGAGACGCGCCAGTACGTCGCAGCGGTCGTAGGAAACCTCCTTCGCTATCAATTCCTCGAAGGCGGCGCCGCCGCGGTCAACCCACCGAGCCTTGCGCTTCCGCCTGCGCCTGCGCTGAGTGAGTCCGACTACTAGCCCGGCTCCATGTGACTTCGATGGCGGAGCTAGCGCGTCCTCAGGAGCGGACTCGCTTCCCAGGCGTATGTCCCCGGCGTTCGCGCACGGTGCGCAAGCAGCGGTCGGTACCATGCGTCATCGCCGTCGGTTGCCCATCCCGTCGAGAATGCGTCACGTAGCACGAGCTCGGCGAGCTTCCCGCGGGGGGAATATCCCCACTCTGCTTCCTGCGAAACATCTGCCGGATCGGCGTAAGTGCGCCACACGAAAAACCCGGCGCACCACGGCTCATCGGCAAGCGGCGCGAGCAGCGCACGGTACGCGTCGGCTTGAGCCTGCTCGTCCATGCGCACGTCGGTCATCGAGTCAGGCCACTCCCATGGACGCAACGCCGGATCGACGCGGTTCGTGTAGCCCATCTCGGTGAGCAGCACGGGCTTGCGCCACTCGACAGCGAGCTCGCGAAGTTGGACCGTGACGCGACGACCGCCTTCGAGGAGCACACTCGGCCCCGCGCGCTCCTTGTCCGTCAGCGGAAAAAAAGCGTTCACGCCGATGACGTCGATGTCGCCGAGGATGGTCGTGTTCGCGATGTCATCCCAGTTTCCGGAGTACGTAAAAAGGCCAGAAAAATGGCCGCGCGCGCTCCGTATGAGTTGCTGAAAGCTCGCGGCGCGACGCGTCGTCACCCAGCTGCGCAGCTCCACCCCGACGCTCAGCATCTCCGCGTGCCCGCGCTCCGCGACGTCCGCCCAATGCAAGAGGAACCGCTCGTAGGACGCGGCCCACCGCTCCCAACCTGCATCGTCTCCAGGATCGATGAGCGCGCGCCATCCGCCCGATTCGACCCAAAGATGCGGCACGATCATCACCCGCAGACCCTCGGCATGCGCATGCTCGATCGCCGCGAGGATAGCCTCGGTATTTCGCTCGACCGGCGCCTCGAACGTCAAGTCGACGCCGCCGCCTTTCAAGTCATACACGCGACCGAAGGGCGTCAACGCCACCCACGTCGCGCCCATCGCCCGAGCTTCACGGAGCGCCGCACGGCCAGCCACGGTGCCGTAGCCAACGCCTGGATGCACCGTGCTCTCGATGGGACCCACCGTGACACCGCGTACGGCGCCGAGCCCGGAGTCCCGCCATCCTTCCGCCCCGTGCGGGAGCGCGTAAAGGCGCACGTTCGAGCGCGACTCGAAGAGCTGGGACAACAACGTCAGCGCCGACCAAACGAACCGCACCGGCGGCATCTCAATGCATTCGGCGCCGCACCGCAACCACGAGCTCGAGCGCGCCGAGCAACGCCGCTCCGAGGGCCGTCGCGACACCGAACAGCAATGCGACGTCCGCAAGGTGCGTCTCGCCCGCCGGACTCACGGCTCCGATGCGCCACACAACGACGAGATCGACGAGCTCGACAGCGGTGAGCGCCGCACCGGCAGCCATGGCCCCCTGCCAAACCCGCGTCCCGCGCGGACGCGTGACCCAGAACCACCCGAGCATCGAGAGCGGCCCGAAGGCGTACACCGACGCTCCCCAAGTCGCGAAGTTCCACGTGCGAGCCCGCATCGCCGCGGACATTCGACGGCGATCCATCCGTTGAATTGCGACCGGCAGCACGATGCTCACGACCATCGCGACGGCGAGACGCACGACCTGCACGCGGCCGAGACTACACCGGCGCCGAAGCGCGAGGTGCCTCGATTCGGCTCGACAAGCACGCGGAACGCGCCGCGAACGCGGATGCTCACGGATGAACGTGAACAGTGGTGCCGTCGCCCATCGACTCGCCCGCCGTCGTGCCGTGCCAGCCTTCCGGAACCGGTGGGTCCGTCCAACCGAAAATGCGGTGCGCGTCGATCGGCGAGAGGTTGATGCAACCGTGGCTTCGCGGGCGACCGTATTCCGTGTGCCAATAGGCCGCGTGGAGTGCGTAGCCTCCTTGGAAGTACTCGACCCACGGAACGTCTTGCAGCTCGAACTCACTACCGAGGCTCTGCGAGTCCATGGTGGCCGTGATGTGCTTCTCGCGAATTTTGAAGGTTCCCACGGGCGTCGAGTGCGTCGTCTTCGGGTCGCCGAGTCCGTCTTTTCCGGTCGAGACCATGGTGACGAAGATCGCCTTGTCCCCTTCGAAGAGCGTCAGCGTCTGACGCAGGATTGAGACGTCGACCCACTTGAGGTTGCCCTTCGCGAACGTCGGTAAGGAGGACGTCTTCGCCGCGATGGCGAGGTCCGAAGCCTTCATCCACGTGCCCTCGGTCGTCTCGACGTAGCGCCGCTCGCTTTCACCTTTGGACTCACCCGTCAGCTGGATCGGCGCGCCGTAAGCGAGGCGAGTCTTGATGCGCTTGAAGCGGCTCCCGGGGAGTTTCTCGTAATGGCTTACGTCGTCCTTGCGGGCGAAGCCGAGCGGTAGCGTCCACCCTTTGTTGCCAAGCTCCACGCCGTGGAATGGCGAGCCACGGCCGGGCTTGAGCTTGCTCGTCGGAATGAGCCGCAGGTCGGTCGTCAACGCAAAATGGCGCTTTTCGCCTGGGAATGCGTCAATCAGCGCGACCCCAGCGTGGCGCTTGATGCGGTTCGTGATGACGGCGTAATCCGGCACCGCGAAGTTCGAGACGTTCGGGATCTTGCGGCCGCTCTCGAAGTACCAGGGGACCTTGCCGCCCGAGACGCCGCCGAACCGCTCGTTATCGTCGAGCTCAGGAGCCTCGGCGGGAGCTTCGCCGATGACGAGGCCGAATGCATCGGTCGGTACATCGTTCGCGCCCACTTCGTAGCCTAGCCACTTCTCTTTCAGTCGGTCGAACGAACGCAAATTGCGATCGAGCGCCATCTCGTATTGTTGCTGCTCCTTGAAGGTGGGCAGTCGGTAGTAGCGAGGCGCGATCGCGCGGACGAACGCGTAGGCGTAAGGCAAAGGCTTCGAACGGTCGGGGGCGCGCAGCGTCGCCTTCAAGAGCGGGTGGCTCTCGTCGAGGGTCGCGCCTTCATCGACGCAGACATACCCGCGCGGCAAGACTTCGTAGTAGCCGCCTTGGCACGCGTCGAAGGCCGTGGGCTTCTCGGCGCGAGTGAGCTTCTGGCCAACGCGCAGGTACCCGAGTTGCGAGCTGCGCGGATCGGGCCGCTCGCGAATCACGACCGACATCTTCACGGCGCCGAGCTTCGGGCCACCCGCCTTCGCGATCATGGCTGGCTCGCGGGGACGCTCTGGCTCGGCTGCGCTGCCGGCTGGGCTGACTTTTACGTTGGCGACGTCGGTAAGCTCGCCCTTCTCGCCCTTCTCGCCCTTCTCGCCGGGCTTGCCGCGCTTGCTACTACAGCCGGAAGCGCACGCTAGGAGCGCCACCACCACCGCCAACCCCGTCCATCGCACGGCACGCATCGTCACCGCGGATCGCAGGTTTTTCGGCAAGGGGCCAACTTCACGGCGGCAAGCTCGACTTGCGGAGATCGACTGTCGGGACTAGGGTTCGCGACGCACGCGCCGGTAGCTCAGTTGGATAGAGCGTTGGCCTCCGAAGCCAAAGGTCGTGGGTTCGATTCCCCCCCGGCGCGCTGATTTCGTTCACGTTTTTGGGAGCTGCCGGCGGAGGTCTGGCAGGAAAAAGCCAAACCGCCCCGGTTTTCGAGAGGGATCGGCAGCTTCGGCAGCGCCGCCCAGCTCGTCCACGAGGCCCTCGCGCCGCGTCCACTCCGCGCGGGCTCACCCCGACCTTGGCCTGCTTGCCGCTTATGAAGTCCTCAGTGAAGTCTTCCCACCGCATGGCGTGAAGCTCGCCCGTTTGCAGGCCACCAAAGCACCAAGAGACAACCGCCGTAGTCCGGCGCTGCGACACGGCAAGTTCTCGCGCTTCGTCCGGGTGTTGCCACTCGAGGTAGGCAACCAACTCGACTTCGGTCATGACAGCGCGGTGGCCGTTGCCACACCTCACCTTCGGCAAGCGCGCACGCTTTACAGGGTTCTCGTTGATCTGCTCGTCGTGCCACAAGTCATCGAAGATAGGCGATATGAAATTGCGCACATAAACCAGGGTTTACCGCGACCGACCCGCACTCGCGACCAAGACGAACATGGTTTTTATGTCGCTCTTCATGATGCTGGCCGCGGCGCGGTAGCCGATGTGGTGGACATCGTGCACATGCTCGTGAAGCACGGTGCAGTCAGCCGAGCACCCGAGCACCCGAGCACCCGAGCACCCGAGCACCCGAGCACCCGAGCACCCGAGCATGAAGCGTCGCAACGCCGAGACGCGGATCGCAACCGTGGTCACGCCATCCGTTCGCCATCGCGCGATTGTGGTGTTTGCTGCTTCGCGCACCGTGAGCGCGGCCGGTAAGCGTCAAGATAGTTGCCGCATGAGTCTTCACGCTCCGTGAGCCTCGGTAGAAAAATTCCTCGTTGTCGAGTGTCCTCCGCAGCGGCGCGCACTCGACACGCGAATTCGAGTGGCAGAGTCCCTCGGGTTCAGGGCCACGAGGGTGGGCGCCTCCCAGGCACGCGGTAGCCTACTCCATTCTTCTGAGCTGCCTATGTGGCAGTGAACGGCGGCTGCTACGGCTGCGGCTCGAGAGGTTCCTTCTGAGCTGCCTATGCGGCAGTGAACGCGAGAGCACTTCGCGGTTTCTCGGCTGGGGTACTTCTGAGCTGCCTATGCGGCAGTGAACGCGAGAGCACTTCGCGGTTTCTCGGCTGGGGTACTTCTGAGCTGCCTATGCGGCAGTGAACGTTGCGCCGCAGGGAGCGCGGGAGCTGGTTTACTTCTGAGCTGCCTATGCGGCAGTGAACCTTGCGGCCTACGCAGCGCTCTTGGCCGAGCTCTTCTGAGCTGCCTATGCGGCAGTGAACCGCGTCGAGCTGCAACGCCAGCGGCCCCAAGTCTTCTGAGCTGCCTATGCGGCAGTGAACCAAGAGAGCAAGAGAGCGCGGGCGCGCGAGAGCTTCTGAGCTGCCTATGCGGCAGTGAACACCGAGGCCAAAACCTACCGCGCCTTGAGTCACTTCTGAGCTGCCTATGCGGCAGTGAACGTGTCGTCGGTGTCGGTATCGTCGGTGTCGTCCTTCTGAGCTGCCTATGCGGCAGTGAACGAGTCGGCGCACCGGCGAGCGGCTGCGGCGGTCTTCTGAGCTGCCTATGCGGCAGTGAACGGCGTGTTTGCGTCGCTTAGTGCCGCGTCAAACTTCTGAGCTGCCTATGCGGCAGTGAACCGTAGCCCCGCTCGCCGAGGCTTTTTCCACGCCTTCTGAGCTGCCTATGCGGCAGTGAACTCGCTTCGGTCGCCTCGACACGCGAGCCTGGTACTTCTGAGCTGCCTATGCGGCAGTGAACCGCCGCAGCACGTTCGAGGCGATGGCGCAGGTCTTCTGAGCTGCCTATGCGGCAGTGAACCGGAGCAAAATTCCACGACTCGTGGACGCTCACTTCTGAGCTGCCTATGCGGCAGTGAACTCGTTTTGGCTCTCGGGCTCGCGCGTACCCTCCTTCTGAGCTGCCTATGCGGCAGTGAACGGTTTCTGACTGAGACGGTGCCCACGGATTCGACTTCTGAGCTGCCTATGCGGCAGTGAACGCTGCCGAATTTCTGCTCGTGCGGATCGCATACTTCTGAGCTGCCTATGCGGCAGTGAACGACCCCCCGGAATTGGGGAGCCGTCGCGACGTCTTCTGAGCTGCCTATGCGGCAGTGAACTCGTCCAGGACGCCTACGAGGCGGACTTCGTACTTCTGAGCTGCCTATGCGGCAGTGAACGATGGGGGGGGCGGTCAAGGTCGTCCTCTTGGACTTCTGAGCTGCCTATGCGGCAGTGAACAAGGGTCGAGGTGGCGCTTTAGTCCCGTACTACTTCTGAGCTGCCTATGCGGCAGTGAACACATGGCCTGTGCTGACACGTGAAAGGGTCGAGCTTCTGAGCTGCCTATGCGGCAGTGAACTCCGAGTCGCCCCGGTGCCGTGGCCGAGTACGACTTCTGAGCTGCCTATGCGGCAGTGAACAAGGCTAAGGTTGGTTTCCAGGGTTTCAACCTCTTCTGAGCTGCCTATGCGGCAGTGAACGTTCAGGCCGCTAGCGACTGCCGTGGCCGTGTTCTTCTGAGCTGCCTATGCGGCAGTGAACTTCCATTGTCTTCCCTCTTTCACGAGCCGGATCTTCTGAGCTGCCTATGCGGCAGTGAACCTTGCGTAAGCGGCGGCGGCTTCTTTCCTGGCCTTCTGAGCTGCCTATGCGGCAGTGAACACGTAGACGCCGACGCCAGTTCTCGCGACCGACTTCTGAGCTGCCTATGCGGCAGTGAACTTCTCGTCGAAGTGACCTACCAGCTCGCGTGACTTCTGAGCTGCCTATGCGGCAGTGAACAGAAAAGAAAAGTCTTTCCTTCTCCGTCCGTCCTTCTGAGCTGCCTATGCGGCAGTGAACTTTTGTCGCGGTCGTGATTGACCGACGGAGAGCTTCTGAGCTGCCTATGCGGCAGTGAACGCGAAAATGTCGCAGTCATCCGCGAAGACTTCCTTCTGAGCTGCCTATGCGGCAGTGAACACGCGACGTAGGCTTCTCGCGAGAGCCTGTTAACTTCTGAGCTGCCTATGCGGCAGTGAACCTCTGGGCCTGGGTTGAGCCGGTACAGTTTCGCTTCTGAGCTGCCTATGCGGCAGTGAACAAGACGGTCTTACCGCTAAGTCATTGATTTGAAGAAGAAATCATCCGAATCCAACGACAATCCTTCTTTCATTGATTCTCCCAAGCCCTTGAATTCAAACGACTTTTAGTGGCAACCAGAAAAAGGGTCAAAACCAGGGAATCGTCGCGGTTGCACTCAAGCCATAGGCCCCAAAGATGCCCGCATTTGCAGTTTCAAGCAATGCGCCGTGCCGGATAAACAGGCGAAAAGACTGCTCTGTGCTTTGGCTGCGCAGCTTCAGATAGGGCAAGTCCAAGCGCTCTGCCGCCGTGTCAGGCACGCGTACGAGCGCCTGCGTTTCGTCAAGGCCGTGGCGGCGCATCTGGCGGCGCTGCAGGCGCTCTGGGTTGCTTTTGGCTTGCACGCGACTCACGACGCGAAAGCTCGCCTTGGGAGGCACCGCAAGCACCGCTGTTGCGTGAACATGATCGCGCATGCCTGCTAGCCAGTTGAGCGCCATTAACCCGGCCAAGGCGGCTTGGTCGCCGTGCAATCGCAGACGATCGCCCAGCCACGAGGGTTCTGTTCGAACCGCCGGAAAACTGATGCCAATGTGTTGGCTGTGCTGCGCCACCAGTGCGCGGTGCACCTTGCTGAACAAGGCGCCCATCAAATGCTGTTGGGCAATTTCGGGATCAGGCCTCAAGGTCAAATCAACGTAGTGGTCCATGGCGTCAGTCCTTGCCGGAATCGCCAAACACACCGCCACGAACCAGGTTGGCGATTATATAGTGCTGTTGCGTTACCTCCGGCACCTGGTCTCTCAACACCCATGCGTCGAACTGGGAATAGAAATCCATCTTTGCCTTGGGCTGGCGGTAGGCCTTGCCTTGTGAGGTGACCGAGCCGTAGGGCTCAACGGCAATGGGACCGAGGCCGTCCTCGTCGGGATACCAGGTGTCAACGGTGCGAATGGCGTTGCCCAGTTTTTGGGAGTGCATCGCGGCAATTTTGTTGACGGTGTAAAGGGTTTTGCTTTTCCCCGCTTTTTCCTTGTCCAAAATCAGCTCTTGGGACGGAAACACTTCCTGCCCTGCGCCGACGCGCACATACGCGGTGACCTGCAACAGAACGTGGTGCGAACCACCCAAGCCCCGCTCCAGCAAAGCGGCCATTTCCGTCAAGTCAGTAGAGCTCGCGCTGAAGTCGCGCAGCGAGTGCCCAAGGGCATCAAACGTCCAGCTTTGCGCCGCTTGCCCTTGCACCCATTGGGCTACCTGCACTTCGATTTGCTCGGAGCCCAAACGGTTGCGCCACAAGAACCGCCCATTGGCGAGGTTGTGCGCATAGCGACGGGCCAGTTCGCCAAAGCCCTGCGACTGGGTATAGGTCTGCACCGTGGCGAGCAACTTGGCTTGGTAATCGGCGCTGTTGCAGGCCGAAGGTGTGCCCGTGCCACCCAAGACACGCAGGGTGAAACTGACCTTGAGCGTGTCTGCATCGGCGGGTAGCGTGGCCACATCGACGGTTTGCAGGTTGGGGCTTTCGATGGCCGCGTCCAGCTTGGCCGGGTCTTGCTCTTTGGTTTTGAGGCGGTTGGAAATGGTGCCGCGAACCGATTTGGTCCGCACCTCGACAGCAGGCCAGTTGTGGCTGGCGCTGCGCTGTTCCCAGGTGCCCGCTGCGAACAGGGCATCAGACGGGTCGAGCTTGCGTTCAAACGCGAGGACAGAGGCGGTTTTGATCGTGCTTGTGGTTGCCATGGTTTAACTCCCGTAAATCAGTCAATAAAGGGAACAGGAATGTAGGTATCGGTTACCGGTGCTTGGTAGGCGTTGATGCAGCGGTACAGCCCGCTGGTGGGCGCATACTCGGCCCGCCACGTCAGTTGAGTAATGTCTTGCAAACGGTGCGGGCTGATCCATTGGCCGATGGAATACACGCTTTCGACAAAGCGAAAAGGTACGCTCGCATCGCGTGCGCCAGCCACCGCGCCGGCAGGGTGCAGGTCGGACAAGGCGGCGTAGCCGACGGGGATGGGCACCAGCCAACCGGGTCGGTTGTCGGCAGCCCATTCGACGACCTCGGTGGATGGGTCGCCTGTTTCGTTCAGCACGGTTTTGGTGGTGGCCCGATGGTTGATTCGCGACAGGTCCAGCCAAGCATCCAATAGCGAAGGCTGGGGTTGCGCGTCAGGAGCGCTGGCACACAACGCTTTCAGGCGGCTTTGCAGCACATCGTCGCGTGACACCAGCGCAAAGCCCGGCAACCATTGACGGCACAGCCTTTTGAATTGCTTGGTGCGCAGGTCTGGAGCTTCTGCTAGAAGCACGAGCTGCGCGCGTGGTTGCTGGCGAGCCATGCCAAACAAGTTGGGCAAAGGCGGCATGACGCTGCCGCCTGCAATGCGCATGCCGGCGACGCATTCGCCTATCTGCGCAGCGCATTCGGCACGCGCGGCATCATTAAGAAGGGCTGAACTAAGCTTCACCTCGAACACCAGCGTGATGTCGAGGTGGACCCGGCCTTCTTCCACAATGGCGGCAGTTGAACCGTCATGCAACGCCGGGTTGCGCGTCAGGCAAAAGCTGCGGGTGTACCCGCCTTGAGTGACTAGCGCCTCAAAGCCATGGCACACCACGCCCACACTTTGAAAACTAAGCCCCGTCTCAGCTCCCAAGCGCCGCGCGAGTGCGGTCATGAGCCCCGTGAAAGCGGTGATGGACGGAAATCCCCAGGTCAACGGACTGGAAATGGCGTTGGCGTTTTGCACCCGCAAGCGGGGCAGCACCAACAATGCGGCGTGCTGCGGCAGTTCATTTGGCGGCACATCATTCGACATGATTACCCTCCCGTTCTTCGGTTTTGATGTGCTCGTGCATGGCATTGCGCCAGGCCAGAAACTCCGTGTCACCCGTAGGCAGCGGGTCACGCAACTGGGCGTTGAGCCAGTTGGCAAACGCGGCGCTGATACGTTCAGGAATGTTTGTGGGCGCCGGGCGAACCAGCTCGGCATCGGTCGTTGCCACGCCATCGGGGTCGAGCCAACGAGCTTCTGCATCACCCAATTGGCAGGCCGGTGTTTGACTCCAGCCGGGCTCCAAGCTGCGCAACTCGGCAGTGAACTGCAAAAATTCGTCGCTCAAAAGCTGGACCCATGCGGCACGTTTGTCACGGGTGTCCATGTTGCGCTTGGGGTCGCTCTTTAAGAAGGCCAGCAGTGCTTTAACGCTTTGACGCACCTCGGGGCGGCGGCCGAAGCGATGGAACATCGAATCCGTGCTGAGCAGCGGCTTCAGGTCCACCGAGCGCCACACGGGTGGCAGTGAGGCGAGCAGGTAGTTGTTGCCACGGCGTTCACTGTTAAGCTGGCTTATGTTCTGCGGCTTGGTGCCGCCTAGTTGTTGCACCGCGAGTTGCGGGTACTCGCGCACCGGGCGTTCGCTGAAGGTGTTGGCCTTCCTGGCTTCACGTGCCGCTTTGGCGGCATCACTGAACCGGTCATCCTGCAAGGTCTCAAACACACGGTGCGCCAGCGAGCTGGCGTACAGCGGAGCCAGAAGTTGAAAACCAGCGTCATTCAGCGGGTCGTCGCCCGTTTGCCAATAGAGCTGTTTGGCTAAGGTGTGCGAGGTCAATCGCCCGCGCGGCTCGGTGAGCGAGGCGAAGGCTTGCATCCACGCCAGCGCCTTCGCAGGGTCATCGCTCAGAGCGGCTGCCAAATCAGCGTCAGCCGCGACAGACAGCTCCAATAGGCTGCTGCCTGCATGCGCCTGCTTGAGAAACTTATGCACATCCAATGCGGCGGCATTGCCCACTACATCCCCGGCGAAGTTGTCGCCTAGGCAATGACTGCCAACCACCTCTGCTGCAGCGAGTGTGCTGGGCGGGCAGTAGAGGTTAGTACCTTTGGCATCGGGGTGCACGGGCTTTAACGAGTGCGTCACCGCTTGAATTTGCCCAGCACGACGTGCAGCATCTTCTAGCCAGGTGGCGGGGATGAATTGCTCGTGCAGTTCGGCGCGTTTGGGTTCATCGGGGGCGAGATCTTTGAGTTTGGCATCTCGGCGCTTCATCAAAAAGTCTGTAATGATACCTCGCAACGCGGTTGCCCGGTTCGGATCAGGTTGGTTCATTTAATGGCTTCCTTTCAAAAATGGTTTCTTCTGAACAACGTACCGCTTAACTCTTGGCCTTCGTAAACCCCAGCGCCGGGTGAAAGCGCCAGCCATTGTCGTTTTTCGGCAGGCTCACCGTTCCAAAACGTCGGGCGCAGGCCTCCAGCGACACATCCAACTCGATGGCCAGGGCTGCCAGTGCCTCCATGTAGTCCGTTTGGCCCCACGCACTGATGCAATCGCCATGCACCTCGCCATCCGGAACGCGTGTGTGTAGGGATTTTTCGATCTCGACAAAAACCGTCTCTCCCCTGCGGTCTCCTTTCTTCGCTATTAATTGGATCAGCGCATAGTTGTCGCCCTCCGCATTAGGACGCAACTCCAAATCCACGCGCTGGACCGGGTCGAAGCGGAACGGCTGTTGCTGCGGCAGCACGGCGGTGACCAGTGCATCCGCCGGTGCCAGGTGCCACCAGCTGGCGGCATTCAATGATGGAATGACGTTGGGCGCTAGGGGCCGCATCGTGGCCTGCATCCGCGCATGTTCCAAGTCCACCAGCCGACCACAGGGCTGCAGTTTGTCACGCGCCATGATGCGGGGACGGGCATCAATCACAGCTACTTCATCAGGGTCCATTAATTGACCCAGGCCATGAGCATGCAAGGGAAACTGTTCTGTCTCAAAGCCGGGCTTGCAAAACGCGGGCTTGTTGGGGTTTCTGAAGTGGCGCAGGTTGGTGTCGAACACCCGAATGTTGGGCGTGCTGCATTCGCCTTCACGGTGCCTGCGAACACGGCCCGCCAGTTGGATCAGCGAGCGCATGGACGATGGTTCCACCACGGCCCAGTCGTAGTCGTGGTCCCGCCCGACTTCGGTAACGGGCGAGCCGAGCACGATGAACAGGTGATCTGTTTCTGGATGGTCGTGCAAGCGCTGGCGAACCTCGGGCATCATGAACACGGCATTCGGCTGGCGGCGGTTCAGTGATTGGTCCAATTGCCGCTCAATAGCGGAGCGAATCAATAGAGGGAATTGCGAATGGTATGTACAGAGGTGAACGCGCACACCCGCAGGCCAGGGCAAGCGGTACAGCTCCAACGCCACATCCACCAACGGCTCGATATTCGCCATGCGAATCAAACCGAAGCTGACGCGCTTGTCGCTTTCGGGATTGGGGCTGTGGTGCTTGCGGTGCAACCCCGTCGCGTGTCGAATGGCTTGCTGCGCAAAAAGTGAGGCCAGCGAGTCGCAGTGTTTGCCTGTCAAATCCAGGGGCACCAGCACCGCCCGGCGGCGCACTTCGGTTTTGCCCAATTGTTGCGCCCTGTGCTTGGCGAAGACCTCATGCACCGCCCCGTAGCTGGGGCCATCAGCGCAGGCGGCTTGCTGCACATCAAATTCATCGATCCATGCGCAGCAAATATCAACCGCTTGGCTCGCTGCGCCGGGCCGCTCACCTCGGTTGCGCTGGTAGTGCTGACGACCGTTGCGGTAGGCCTCAAACAACCCCTGCACCAAGGCGGGCGGCAAGGTGGCCGACGACAGCAACACCCGCGCACCCAATAACCCGGACCAGTGCACCAAGCGGGTAAGCGCAGGCAGGTCGTCAATGTCGAAATCATCCGGCTCGTCCAGCACCAGATCGCCGCTCATCAATCGCAGCATGGGCGCAATCTGGCGGCCGCCGCGCTGGCTTTCGGTCGCTGGCGTCAGGTGGTCGATGGTGCATACCAGCACGGGCGCGGCCAACAGCGCTTTTACCGCAGGGTCGTGCATTACCCGTTGCAGCAGGGGGTGGGCATCGGCGTTGCCCTCAAACAACACATGACTGTCCTCATCCAACAGCGACTGTCGCGAGGCAGAGCCCGTTTTTTCAGCCTCACGCTCGTAGTGCTCAAACAAGGCCCGGCTGGCGCTGCCGCCGACGCGGATCGCTAGTTCGTCATCGCCCAAGCCCAGCAGGTCGCGAAACGCCCGGCCCGTTTGCAGAGTGAGGGTGCGCAAGCCCATCGCAAACGCGCAGCGCATGCCGTGTACAGGGTCTGCCAGCGCGTACATGATGCGGGCATTGGCCAGTGTTTTACCGCACCCCGTGGAAGCCATGTTGACGATGAAAGCGCCTTGACGCTGGGTGCGACCTCGCATGACCTGCGCCATATCAAAGGCCTTGTTCTGCCAGTGGTAGCGTACGTCTTGAGCCCGTTTTTTCAGCGCTCGATGTCTAGCCAGTCGGGGCAAATTCAACTCAAAGCGCGGTAAGGCGTAAGTCACTTCACCGCTGTGCTGGGCCACACCCAACAAATGCTCGTCCAGCGTTTGGTTAAGTTGGCTGGCTGACCCTTGGGTATTGGCAAAGAGTGGGTAGTCTTTTTGGCCTTGGACACGCCCTTCGACGGGCTTGCCTTTTTCATCCACGCCCAAGCTGGAATAATGGTGGTCGGCCAGCATCAAGCATAGCCGTGAAACATGCATTACATAGGGGTTTGCCAACCAATCACCTTTACCAGGAGATTGAACTAGCGCCTGCAGGCGCACCGCCAAACGTGCCGCACGTTTGCGCCATTGCTCGGTGGTCACGGGAAGACCGTGCGAAAAGGCCCAGTACAGCGGCAAGAGCGCGGCATCTCCTTCGTCCGTGCGTTCATTCCAACCTGCGTCCATGCGGCTGAGCACATCATTAAGCGCCTGCGCTGTGACCCAGCCGACTTTGCCGCCTAAATACGGCTTTCCGTGCTCGGCATCTTTTTCAGGTGCCACGGGCAAGCGGTGGTGCGTCACCACCAACCAGCCAATAGCTTGCGCCAGCGGTGCCCGTGACAAGTGGCCAAAAGGCCGCTGGGTAAAGGGGTCTTTGCCATCGCATTGCAGGCGGCCCAGCCATGTAGCGTCATCCTCCGGCGTGGGTTGGGCAAGGCGGGCTAACCAAGTAGCGTCGTCGTCATCACCCACAAAAGCTTCAAACAAGCGTAGCGACACCCATTCATGGCGGTATTGGTTGCGCTCATGCAATTGCCCCAGCAGGCGCATTTGAAACGCCTGACTGGCTTTGCCCAGGTCATGCAACAGAGCGGCCAGCCCTGTGAGCAAGTGGATGTCCTGCCCCGTATGCCAATCGTTCTCATCAGTCTGCCGCAAGATGTTGCGTTGGGTCGTGTTGGTAGGCACCGCACCCACTTCATTGAACTGGCTGGCATCACCCACCAGCCACATCAGCTCGCTGTGATCCAAACCGCGAATCCAGTGGCAGGCCACAGCCGTGTTGCGCCGTGCGGTTTTTTTCAAGAGGTGGCGCAGGGTGTCCAAACCCTGTTGGGTGATGGGCGTTTGCCAGGTGCGGTCGCCGCGCCGTTCGGCAAATTGGTCAAGAACGCGGCGGGTTTCGGTGAGCGCGCGTTTGGAACATTGGGAGATCAAAAGCACATTCACTGGGCTTGCCTTCCCAGCGTCAGGGCTACGTCCTTCAAGGTGTCGATCATGAAGTCTAGGGCTTCGGTGCGTGTGAGCTTTTCGATACAGGCGCGACGGAAGGCTTGCTCGTCATCGCCCTTCATGGCCGATAAAAAGGCTTGCGGCAAGATCACCGCATCCTTGACCAAATCGGCTACGTCAAACACCAGGCCACCCCGCCGCGTTTTGCCATGCAGCACGGCCAGCCCATGCGGCAGGCCCAGCACCCAGGTGGCACTGGCGGCCAAGCCATAGGCGAGGTAGTTGCCGTGGTCCAGAAAACGATTGGCGGGGTCTGAAGCGCTGCCGCGTTTGCCCCGCACAAACTCGCCATAGTTCACCGCGCGGGCTGCGAGTTTGTAGAGCTGCTTGGTCAGGCGGGCTTCATCCGTCAGCAGAATGGTTTGGTCTGCCGCATGGTCAATGGCCTGTAGCGTGGGGGTAAGGGCGGCATCCAGCGCAGCGGAGTCTATGTCAAAGCCTTCGTCCCGGAGCAACCGGTTGTTTTTCCAGTGGTCACGAACACGCTCAATGCGCGAGCGCTGAAAGGCCTTGGCAGCCTGGAGGCGCAGGGCATCGTCAAACCAAAACTTGACCCAATACTGCAAATACTCTGTGGGCCGGTATTCGCTTTGCGGCGAAAACCAGGCCACCTCAATATCCACTTCGTTCGCACTGAATAGCGGCGTACCACCCCCGCCGCAAAAGCCAACCAACACGCCCGCCTTGGCCAATTCACGCATCGCCGCCTGCGTGACGGAGGTACCGTTACCAAGCATCACAGTGGTCGTGTTTGCAATGGGTATGTTCCAATACAACGAACGCTTTCCCTCGTCCGTGACAAATTCAACCCGTCCGCCATTCACCAACACCCGGCAGTGTTCCAGATAGTAGATGTTGGCACGCTTGGAGTGCATTATTGATTTTAGACTGTTTAAGCTCAAATCTTTCATAAGTGCGTTATTGTGGTGATCGTGAGCACAAGTTTGGGTCGATCATGACTGGTTACGCAGTGCGGGGTGTTGCCACCCGAATGTTATAAGGGTCGGTCACGATAGCCTACGGAAATAGTTCCCATACCCACTCCGCCGGAAGAGGAGATTTTAAGGCAGGGGAACTCGCAAGAAAAACCATGGCACCGTTACCCGCGGGACATCGGTCGAGGTGGCGCGCTGAGTTCGTTCACGTTTTTGGGATCTGCCGGCGGAGGTCTGCCAGGAAAGAGCCAAACCGCCCCGGTTTTCGAGAGGGCTCGGAAGCTTCGGCAGCGCGCCCGGCTCGTTCACGCCGGCCCTCGCGCCCCGTTAAGCTCTTATTCCGGCGATGGACGTTAAAAATTGACTGGGACCACCACAACAGGATGCAAATAAAGTGGAGGCGATGAGGCAGAGCACAGTAGTACTGGCGGGATTGGTGCTCATTGCCTGTGGCAGGGGGGCGACAACGACGCCCGCGATCACCGCGACGGTGACCTTGGCGCCCGCGCTAGCGCCGAGCACGTTGCCCCCGGAGTCGGCACCGTCCGCGGTCCAGACACTCGCCTTCGAGCTCCGGGAGCGCAAGCTCGAGGGCACTGGCGTCGAGATTGACGTGGTCTACGTCGAGTTGAGGCCGCCCGACGACGAAGCGCGTCTTGGCGTGGTGCGTAAGCTGAACGCGCTGCTCGCCCAGATGGCCGACAAGTGGGTCACTGAGTTCGAGAAGGAGCACCGCGACGTAGGCGAGCAGGGCCTGTCGATGCTGACGCTCTCGGTCGGCTGCAAGCCGGTCCATCACACCAGCGAGCTCGTGAGCGTGGTGTGCATTCATTACGAGGTTACGGGGGGCCTCACGGCCACTCTGCCACCCTGGGCAACTTTACGTTTTTGACGGTGTCGAGCCGCAGCTGTTGCAGCTCGAGCCGCTCTTTCGGGAGCCGCATGCGGCCCGCGCGCGCCTGGTCGCCTTGTGCAGCGTGGACCTGAAAAGCCAGGGCGCCTCCAACGTGGGCGACGAGATGACCGAAGTCTCGCAGGCACTCGGCGAGTTCGCCCTGGAAAAGGACGGTCTGATCCTTTTCTTTTCGCCCTACTCGGTAGACTACTCCCGAAACGGGTACGCGGTGCACGTCGGGTGGCGCGCTCCGGAGCCGCTGCTGAGTGAGCGGGTGCGTTTGTTGATGAAGCTTTGTTGAGGGTAGTGTAAGGGGCACGCACTGCCGTGTCAGCCAGCACACCGAGCGAGGGAGCGCCCCGCGATCGAGCGCTTTCCCAGGTCACACGCTCAAAAAAACGTGAGGCCGCCGCGCTGGACCTTAAAGCTACCTCACCCACAAACAAGCGTTGCGGTTCCTGCCAATACCAGGAAAAGTGGTGCTTCGCCTTGCCCAGCTCGTCCACGAGGCAAGGGTCAACCGATGGTTTTTGCCGTGAGACCGCGAGCAGCTTGAAGCCCATTCCGTGGTGGTCCATCGAGACGGCGATCTCAGGCATATCGGCACTGCGATCCCAGCCCTGGCGTCGCTCGGTCATCGTGGATGACGACGCGGGCATCGACGGACAGGTGTGGCGAGGCTTCCCCGTTGGCGCAGTCGGCGGAGGCGGCTTCAGCGTCGATACCGACGGAGGCTTTTCATGGCAATTCGCTCACGGCAACTGGATGGCGCCCATCAAGTGCTTGCCGCAATCCTTCCTCTCGCTCGAGGTCGATGGTGCCTCGCGCGTGCTTTCGCGTCGCCCGCTCGGTGGTTTGCGACCGGTGGCGCGGACCGTCTTCAAGGGTCGCCGGCCCTTTTTTTCGATGACCTTCGCCGACGCATCGTTCGCGATCCCCGCCGGCACGTTGAGCGGCTGGACCGCCCTCATTCCCCACGACCTCGAAGCCTCGAGCCGACCGGCCGCTCTTTTTCGCGTGACGTTGCAAAACCCAAAACCCCACGCGGTGGACGCCACGGTTGCCTTTTCTTGGCAACACGCCATTGGGCTAGGCGGGTCGGGACATACGGGAATTTTCAGCGATGCAAAAAAACGCTTCCGCGGATTGAATGGGCGCTCCCGCTTCAGGCAGCCAGCCGTCGTTGAGCTCGCGCAGGTTCGGACGAAGCTCCTCGAAGGCGAGACCTTGGTCGGCATCGAGGCTCGCGCGCCGGGCGCAAGGCCGCTCCATCCGGCGACGTCAGCGTTGGGAGCCTGGTTGCTGGCGGCGCTCGAATACGACGGTGTGACGGTTGCCACGAGCTCCACGCCCGAGACCATCGTGACCTCGGCACGCGTTTCGGTGCCGGCCCACGGCGAAACCAGCATCGAATTCGTCTTGGCTTGGTGGTTTCCGGATCACGTGGTCGCGGGCATCGACCGCAAAACACCGGAACGCGTCGGGCGCATCAGTGAGCGATTCACCCCGGAAAAAGACGCCGTGCGCGCGATCGCTGAGCGCACGCTGCGCGACCGAAAACAACTCGCCGTCGATGCCGAGGCCGCCCTCGTCGTCTTGGAAGACAGCACGTTGCCCGCATGGTTGACCCGCGCGGTGGCCAACAGCGCCGCCCCGATCGTCGTCAATAGCGTCGTTCCGAAAGAAGGGACGCTGCACACCATTGAAGGCAGCGCGTGGCGATGGTGGTTCGGCGGTTTGACCGGCACGAACGATCAGCGGCTCGCGTCTCACGTGTATACAGCAGCGCTTTTTCCGCAACTCGACAAGACAGAGGTCGATGCATTTCGTTCTTTGCATCGAGCAGGCTCCATCCCTCACGGCACCGGCAACTGCGACCTAGCCCTGGGCACCGACGCTGTTCCCTATGGCCGCCCCGTCGAGGTCAAAGGGTTTTTAGTCGATGAAGAGTGGCCTGACCTCACCCTCTCTTGCATCTTGCAGTTGACGCGGCTGGCTCGCGCGACGGGCGATCGGACGTGGCTCGAATCGTCGTGGCCCGAACTCAAGCACATGCTCAATCATGTACTCGCCTTGCGCAACGACGACGGCGTCCCCGTGGGCGGCAGCAGCTACGACACCTTTCGTTTTCCGGGGACCTTCATTTACACGACCGGCCTTTACCTCACGGCACTCGAGGCCATGGCCCTCGCGGCAACGCTCGTCGGCGACAAAGACACCGGTAGGCTCATCGCGAGTGCTCGGGCCACCTGCTCCGCAGCCACTCACCTGTGGGATCCACGAGGTTATTTTCACGCCACCCGTGCGAAGCCCACCTTGATGCTCGGCGCGATGGCTGGCGCATGGTTCGCTCATCAGAGTGGCCTCCCCGCCCCTTTCGCCCACGAACGAATACGCTCCCATCTGCGGCACCAGCACCGCGCCTTCTTCGCCACGCGCAGCCGCTCGCTAAGGCGTTCTGCGTTCCCCGACACGGAATCAACCTTCGACGGCGTGCCGGTCACCACGCGTCTCGGCGGTGTCTTCAAGGTCTTCGCCTATGCCTGGCAGGTGGTCGCCTACCACGGGCTCGCCTGCATTCAACACGGCCTCGTCGACGAAGGGCTCGCTTGTGTGAAGCAATTGGTCGACTGGACCTACACACGTGCCTGCCCCTTCACAGCGGACCTCTACGGCAACGCCGGCGGAGCGCCTTACATGAGCCAAGCGGTACTATGGGGAATTCCACAGGCATTCACCGGGGCATTCATCGACGTATGTGCGCAGTCCCTCACGCTAGCGCCCCAGCACCGGGCCTCGGCCGCGCGGTATCCGGTCTTTCTGCCGACCACCTGGGCCTCCGTCGACGTCGACGATGCGGCCATCGTCTTCACCGTGCGCCGCGCGATTGGCCCCGCGCCTGCGATTCGTTCAGTGATTTTGAACGGCGAAGTGCGTACTCTTGCTTCGCCCGTCACCTTGAACGAAGGCCAACGACTCGAGTTCCTGCGGCGCTGAAGTCCGTTTCGGGAAGAGGGTGAAAGCCGTTGGCTGCACCACGGACTCGATAATTGTCTGTTCCAGTCGGGCCACCCCTGATGTTGTGGGATGGGTGGCACTGCAACTTCCCGCGTCGCTGCGCCACGAAGATGAGCCCGTGAATGCGAGCATCGGAAAAGTGATGAACGACCCAATCCGCCTCGAAAGAAAAGCCGCCATCCGGAGCCCTTGGACCGCCGCGCCGCTCTATGGGATGGCCGCGCTCTATGCGCTCGCTTGCGGTACCGGCAACGACACCCCGCTCTCTGGCGATGGCCTCTATGGCAACGGTCAGGGCGGCAGCTCCCTTTCGGGAACGCCATCGGGTAACAGCGGAACGGGCAGTAGCGGTGACATGCCCAACGGAGCGACCGGTGGCATGACCGACCCGTGCGCGGGCGTCGCGTGCGACCCGGGTTCGCTGTGTGACGAGGGCCTCTGCATCCCCGGCTGCAACGACCAAAAGCCGTGTGCCAGCGGGAGCTCGTGCTGCGACGGCGGCTGCTACGACCTGAAAACCGATATCAATTTCTGCGGAAGTTGCTCCAAGGCTTGCCCGCTCGCCGCCAACCAAGCGGTCACCTGCGAGGCGGGGATGTGCACTCTCGGCGCCTGCAGCAACGGCTTCTTCGACTGCGACGGCAAGAGCCAGAACGGTTGCGAGTCGGCGTCGGTTTGCATCTGCATCCCAGGCGCGATGCAAGCCTGTTACCCGGGTCCGGCGAACACCGAAAATGTCGGACTCTGCAAGCCAGGTACCCGCAAATGCAACCCGAGCGGTACGGCTTTCGGGTTGTGCAAAGATTTCGTTACGCCGTCCACCGAGCTGTGTGCCAACAACATCGATGAAGACTGCAGCGGCAAGGCCGATGACGTACCCGATATCGATGGCGACGGCTGGACCGTGTGCAACAACGATTGCTGCGAGACCACCCAGGACTGCGCGAAGCCGACCAAAGTGAACCCGGGGGCCTTCGAGTTTGTGGGCAACGCGATCGACGACGACTGCGATCCGGCGACGCTCGATAGCGTGCCTGCCGCGGCGTGCAGTTCCGTAGCCAAGTTCGACGGGACCAAGGCCATCGAGTTGGTTCAGGCGCTCGACCTGTGTCAGCAGACGACGGCGAACGCACCGCTCGCGATGAAAAAGTGGGGGGTGCTCTCGGCCGAGTTCGTGAACGCGGACGGTTCGGCCCCAAACGCCGCTGGTCTCGCGAGTATGGAAGGGATCCAGTCGGCCGTCCTCGCAAACTACGGCACCGGCGGCGTGGCGCCGCAAAAGGGGCTGACGATGGCAGGCATTTCGTCGGGCCGCATGCGCGATGCCAACGACTCCGGCTACGGTGCCCCGAACAGTGGACTCAGCCTCGGTCGCTATGGCAATCCGCCGGGGCCTTATCTCGCCGCCCACGGCGGCAAGCTTCCTTCGTCTGCGAGCTGCAATGGTAACTGCGCTTCGGGCAGTGGTGCGAACGACTCGGTCAACCTGCGCGTGAGCATTCGCGTGCCCACCAACGCGCTGTCGTTCTCCTACCAATTCCGGTTCTTTTCGGCGGAGTACTGGTCCTTCGCTTGCACGTCGTTCAACGATTTCTATCTGGCACTCTTGACCTCGAAGGCCAATGGGCTTCCCGCCGACAAAAACATCTCCTTCGACAGCCTGAAAAACCCCGTCAGCGTCAACAACGGCTTCTTCGATGTGTGCGTCGCGAAGGGCTGCTACACCTGCCCCGGCGGCAGCGCCCCGCTGAAGGGGACGGGAATGGAAATCGGCAACACGGGTGGGGCCACCGTGTGGTTGAAGACGACCGCGCCCGTCGTCTCGGGGGAGACGATGCAGCTCGAGTTGATGGTGTTTGACGTCACGGACGCTAGTTACGATTCGCTTTCATTGCTCGACGGGTTCGAGTGGAGCATCGATCAATCCGGCGTCGGCACCGGCCCGCCGGGCTGAGATGCGCCGATTGGCGTGCGCCCGGTTGACGTCACTGCACCGTGCTCTGCGGCCCGTTTGTTGAAGCGCTACGCACGAGGTACTCGAAGCACCATCATGAACATTCGTTTTTTTCTAAGCCCGCTAATCATTGCAAGCTTGGCTCTCTGGCTCGCCGGCGCGTGCGGCGCGAAGGGGACCACGGAGAAGGGAAGCTCGAGTGCGACCTCCGGGGGCAGTGGCGCCGCGGACGGCGGAAGCACCGATTCGGCGGGTGGAGGCCTCGATCCGAGCGGCGTCGGCGGATTTAACCCGACGACCGCCGGCGGTGGCGGCATGGAAACCTGCCTCACCAACGAGGCCGAAGCGACCCCGGCACCGCTCGACATGGTGGTGCTCTTGGACCGCTCGTACAGCATGAAAGGCGCAAAGTGGGATGGCACGGTGAGCGCCATCTCCAGTTTCTTCCTGGATCCAGGGGGCTCCGGCATCGCTGCCTCACTGAGCTATTTTCCGCCGACAGACGCGGCGACTCAATGCCAGACAAAAGTTTATGAGCTCCCGAAAGTCCCGGCGACCGAGCTCCCGCTGAGTGCGTCGGTGCTCGTCAACGACATTCAGGCGCAGACCCCAGGAGGCAATGAAACGCCGACGTACGCGGCCCTCTACGGAACCTTGCTCTACGCGAACCAGTACCAAGAAGACCACCCCGAGCACACGGTGGCCGTCGTTCTCGCAAGCGACGGTGACCCCACGGCTTGCGAACAGAACGTCGCGACCATCGCCGCTCTGGCGGCCACTGCGTTCGCTTACAATGGCGTGCGCACCTTCGCTATCGCGATCAACGGCTCGACCCTCGCGAACCTCGATCAGATCGCGGCGGCCGGCGCCACCGTGAAAGCCTTCGACGTCACGAACGACGTGAACCAGCTGAAGCTGAAGCTCCAGGAGATCCGCACCCAGCTCCTTGCATGCGAATTCACCATCCCCGATCCGAGCGTAGGCGCATTCGACGCAACGAAGGTCAACGTCGAGTACACGCCCGGTGGCGGCGGTGTGACCACGACGCTCTCCAAGGCCGACAACCAGGCCGACTGCGGCAACAAGAGCGGCTGGTACTACGACGTTCCGGCAGCCCCCACGAAGATCACGCTCTGCCCGGCGAGCTGCGCCAGCGTCAAGAGCGACCTCAAACCCAAGATCGCCTTCCTATTCGGCTGCCCGACCTCGCTGAACTGATGGACTCAACGAGGCTTCGGAATGCGCCCGCGCTTTCTGGAACATCGACGCTTCGCAGCAGAGTATGAACCGTCCGGCACCGCTGCCCCAATGGAGTGATTGAATGGTGCCCACTTCGTTCATCCCTACAGCCTTCCGGAAGTCCGCCGAGTTTTCATGACGACACTCCGAACGCCAGGAATCGCCGGCAATCTTTCGTTCCTCGACCGTTACCTCACCGTTTGGATTTTCGCGGCGATGGGGCTTGGCGTCGGCCTCCGAAGCCAAAAGTCGTGGGTTCGAGCCCGCCCCGGCGCGCCACTGGACACTCGTCTGGTTTTTTGTACTCTGCAGGCCCGTTGGCGAGTAGTTTGCGCGCCGTGAAGACTTGGCGAGCACTTGGGGGCGCGTTGTTTTTGAGCGGTTCGCTCGGGGCGGCGTGTGGCGGCTCGGATGAGCCCGGGGGCACGGGCGGAAGTCTTAGCAGTACTGGCAGCGGCGGCAGTACTGGCAGCGGCGGCAGTACCGGCAGCGGCGGCAGTACCGGCAGCGGCGGCAGTACCGGCAGCGGCGGCGACTGCCAGGTCGGCGAGACGACGTGCGCCGGCATGTGCACCGACACCAACACCGATGCCGCACACTGTGGAGTGTGTGACATGGCCTGTCCCGTCGGCGGCAACGCGACGCCCGCGTGTACGGCCGGAGTGTGCGAGCTCAGCTGCACCGAAGGTTTTGGCGACTGCAACGGCGCGGCCAGCGACGGCTGCGAGCTGAACCTCACGAGCGACAAGCTCAACTGCAAAACGTGCGGCAACGTCTGCGGCGTCGGCAAGGCGTGCGTCGCCAGCACGTGCGTCATCCCTACCCCCATCGCGCTCTCGACCGGCCGCGCGCACAGCTGCGCGATTTTCAACGACGGCAGCGTGAAATGCTGGGGCAGTAACGGCTTCGGCGAGCTCGGCGTCGGTGACACCAACGACCGCGGCTACAAACTGGACGACATGGGCGACAAGCTCCCGGTCGTCGATCTTGGCGCCGGCAAGACCACGAAGGCGATGGCCCTCGGCAGTTACCACACGTGCGCGCTCCTCAATGACGACTCGGTCAAATGCTGGGGCTACAACATCGACGGTCAGCTCGGGCTCGGCGACATGCTTGAGCGCGGCGGCCAGCCAAGCGACATGGGTGACAACCTCCCCGCCGTCGACCTCGGCGCCGGCAAGACCGCCAAGGCCATTGCCGCCGGCGGCAGCCACACGTGCGCGCTCCTCAATGACGACTCAATCAAATGCTGGGGCTACAACGGCAACGGCCAGCTCGGGCTCGGTGACGACGACGACCGTGGCGACGGCCCGAACGAGATGGGTGACAAACTCCTTGCCGTCGATCTCGGCGCCGGAAAGCTTCCGAAGAGCATCGCGGCGGGCGGCGATCAAACCTGCGCCATCGTCACCGGGGATTCGATCAAATGCTGGGGCGACAACAGCTACGGCCAGCTCGGTCTCGGTGACAACGACAGCCGTGGCGACTTGCCGAACCAGATGGGCGACGTCCTCGCCGCGGTCAGCCTCGGCGAGAAGAAGACCGTCGTCGTCGTGGAGGTCGGCGGTGACCACAGCTGCGCGCTCCTGAACGATAAGACGGTAAAATGCTGGGGTTACAACGCTAACGGGCGTCTCGGCATCGGCGACGGCCTTAATCGCGGCGACAACACCAACGAGCTCGGTGACTTCCTCCCCGCGGTCGAGTTCGGCACCGGCAAGACGGCCAAGGGCCTCACGGTAGGCAACGAGCACAGCTGCGCGCTCTTGAATGACGACACCATCAAGTGCTGGGGCGACAACGGCGTCGGCCAGCTCGGCCTCGGCGACACCATGCCTCGCGGCGGCAGCTCTGGCCAGATGGGCGACATGCTCCCCGCGGTCAACCTCGGAGCCGCCAGCGCCGCGAAGGCGATTCACAACGGCGCCGAGCACACGTGCGCGCTCCTCGCGACCGGGGCCGTCAAATGCTGGGGATGGAACGGCAACGGCCAACTCGGCCTCGGTGACACGGCCAACCGCGGTGACAACTCGAACGAGATGGGCAACATGCTCCCAGCGCTCTCGCTCACGGGCATGTGAACGCGGCCCGCATTCCACACGGCCTCCTCCTCTCAATTCGACTCACGAGAACCACGACATGCTGAAATCACACCGACTATGCACGCTTGCGCTTCTGTCGACCGCGCTGATGCTCGCCGGCTGCGACAGCGGCAAACCCGCAGCCCCGCTCGCGCCGAGCGCGGAACGCCTCGAGCCCCCCAAGCCGAAGAGCGTGGCTGCCATCGCCTACGCCGTTACAAAAGGCGGCTCGAGCATCGAGTTCTCGATGGAGGCCCCGATCGAGCAGATCACCGGAAGAGTGCGTGACGCCGTGACGGGCGAAGTGAAGGTTGACCTGACCGATCTCTCGAAGACGACCGCGCTCATCACCGCCGACATCGGCAGTCTCGTGCTCACGCAGCGCAAGAAAGCGAATACCGGCGACGCGGCCTACGGCGACGAGACGAAGCAAGACAAGCAAAACGAACACGCCCGCGGCTGGCTCGAGATCGACGACAAGAACCCGGACCACGAGACGCACCGCCGTGTGCAATTGACCGTGACGTCGGTGAAAGCGGACGCGACCGACGTCACCAAGCTCACGGGCGACGAGCGCAAAGTGAAAGCCACCGTCAGCGGCGAGTTTCTGTTGCACGGCCGGAAGACGGCCAAGACCGTCGACGTCGAGGTGACGTTCACGTTCAAAGACGGCCAGGCGACCGCGCTCCGCGTGCGCTCGGTTAAACCGTTCGCGGTCGGGCTCGAGGAGCACGATGTTCGTCCGCGCGACGCGCTCGGCAAGCTCGCAAACACCCTCCTCAGCGAGCTCAGCGACAAGGTCGCGAAAGAGGCCCAGGTGAGCCTCGACTTCACCGCACAGGTGCTCGCACCGAGCAGTGCTCCTACAAGCAGTGCGCCGACAAGCAGTGCTCCGACAAGCAGTGCTCCGACAAGCAGTGCTCCGACAAGCAGTGCTCCGACAAGCAGTGCTCCGACAAGCAGTGCTCCCAACCCCAAGTGACTTCAACGAACGAGGATTGGCTCGATTTTCGAGTCAATTCACTTACATCGCACAAGGAACGACGATCATGAAAGCAGTACTCATTTCCGCAACTCTGGCAGCAACCCTCCTCGCGTGTGGCTCGAAGCAGCCCGACGCGGTGACCCCTGCGACGACGGCGACCGCAGACGTTGCGGCGGTGCCGGCCGATAAGGTCGCTGGCGAGCACAAGGATGGCAAGGGCGGCTCCTGTGGCGGTGCCGCACACGGCTCGTGCGGCGGTGCCGCACACGGCTCGTGCGGCGGTGCCGGGCACGGCTCGTGTGGTGGTGCAGCCGGAGCTGCTACCGCCGCCGCAACCGCCGCCGCAACCGCAGCTCCCGCTGCCGCGACGACGGCCGCACCCGCCGCGAAGGGTGCCGCAACCGCAGCTCCCGCCGCCGCGACGACGGCCGCACCCGCCGCGAAGGGTGCCGAGGCACCGAAGGCTGGCGCAAAAACGCCCGCTGCCACGACCGGAAAGAAGGGCGCCAACGGCAAGTGCGGCGCGGCCGCTTGCGGCTGAGCGGTTGACCGCCTAGTCGAGCACGCGATGGCTACTGCGAGTCCTACCGACCCGTCTCGCCACGGAGTCGGAATCGGACTTCGTTGGGAGTTCATCGACGACCTGCTCGAGCGCATCGCAGTCGGGCGCATCTCGAAGAAGGACATTCCGTTCTTCGAGTTTGCGCCCGAAAATTATTTACGGCGCGGCGGCTTCATTCCGGAAGCCCTCGACCGCGTCGGAGAGCACTTTCCACTGGTGAGCCACGGGCTCCACCTGTCACTCGGCTCGGTCGCGCCGTTTCCCTCCGAGTACATGCGCGACCTTCGGGCGATCCTCGCTCACGTGGCCGCGCCATGGCACTCCGATCACCTGTGTTTTTCCGGGGTCGACGGCCGCTCGCTGCACGATCTGCTTCCCCTCCCTCAGACCGACGGCGCCGTCCTGCACGTGGCACGCCGCATTCGCGAAGCACGCGAACGCCTCGAGCGCCCGATGGCCATTGAGAACATCAGCTGGTACTTGCGTGCCGGCGCGCCCGAGCTCGACGAACCCGACTTCATCGCGAACGTGCTCGAGGAAGCGGACTGCGGCCTTTTGCTCGACGTGAACAATGTCTACGTAAACTCGCTCAATCACGGCTTCGACGCGCGCGAATGGCTCGAGCGCATCGACGTGACGCGCATCTGGCAGCTACACGTGGCAGGGCACGAGTGGCGCGCGAGCGAAGGTCTCATCATCGACACCCACGGCCAGGACGTGAGCGATCCGGTCTACGAGCTGCTGCGGTCCACCGTCGCTCGAACGGGCCCGGTGGCGGTCGTACTCGAGCGCGACTCGAACATCGGCGACCTCGACACGTTGCTCGCGGAGCGCCGCCAACTTCAAGCGGCCTACGACGCCGGGATCGCCGTCTACGAAGCGGCGCATGCCGTGGAGCGTGCCCGTGCGTGAGCCGAGCGCAGACGATCTGACCCGGCTCGCAGCGGTGCAACGCACACTCCAGCGGCTCGTGATGCGCGCGAGCGACCAAGATTTTGGCGGGCTCTCCCTCGACGACGCCGCCGATGCCGAACTCCACGAAGCCGACCGAACAGCGCTGCTCGAAGGCGGCTCCGCGCGCCTCGGGATTTATCGGAGGCTGGTCCGCGCGACCTTCATCGACACACTCCGCAGCGAAGTTCCAATGACGGCCGGGCAACTCGGCGCGCGTTACGCCCCGGAGGTGCACGCTTTCTGCAACGAAGAGCTACCGCGCTCGCCTGTCTTGCGCGACGTCGCGTTTGAATTTGTCGCATGGGCCACGCCGCGCTGGGCGACGGACGCCTCCTTGCGGCCATGGCTCGGCGACCTCGCGCGCTTCGAGCTGCTCGAATTCGACACGCACTGCGGCGTCCGCGGCACCGACGTTAAAACCGTAGCCGAGCTGCCCGCGGACCGCCCCCTCGTCTTTGACGGAACGTGCCGCATCGGCCGCTTCGACTACGCGGTACATGAGCTTCCCGATGACGAGAGCCCGCTCTCCGAGCCGCGCGCCGAACGGCACGGGATGTTCCTTTACCGCGACCCAGGCAATCGCGTCCGCCGCATCGTGCTCACCCCGGTCGCAGCCGCGATCATGACCGAGCTCCTCGTCGGCGGGCGTGCCCTCGCCGACGCCGTTCGCATCGGCACCGCTGCCGAAGGGTGCACGCTCAACACCGCCGTCATCGAGGGAATTTCCGTCATTCTCGAAGACCTTGCCACGCGGGGCGCGCTCCTCGGTTCGACCGATTCGCCCCCACCTCGCGGGCATGCGCTGTGGACTTCGCTCGTTACGGCAACGCGCGTTCCGAGCGGGATTTGAGGCCCGCAGGGGATTTGATTGGGAGGCGGGCGGCGAACGGCTATCGTGCCTTCTGCGAGTCGATATCATGAGCGCCAACGCCCCCCGCCCGCCGAAGGATCCGCTGCAGATCCTCGACACGGTCGTCGCAGAGAAATACCAGATCCTCTCGCTCGCGGGAGAGGGCGGTTTCAGCCTCGTCTACAAGGCGCGCCACCTCATCTGGCAGCAGCTCGTGGCCATCAAGTTCTTCGTCATTCTCGAAGACGCGAAGCCCGAGATTCGCGACCAGCTCCTCGAGGACTTTATCCGTGAAGGCAAGTTGATGAGCGAGCTCTCGAGCCGCTCATCGTCGATCGTGCAAGCGCGCGACATCGGCAAATTGCAGCGCGCCGAAGGGTGGATCCCTTACATGGTTCTCGAGTGGCTCGATGGTGCGGGCCTCGATGCCGTGCTCGCCGGCGAATACCGAGCCCGAACCACGCCGCGCACACTCAATGAAGCCATGGCCCTTCTCGAGCCCGTCGCCGCCGCGCTCGACCTCGCTCACCGAAGCAACATCGCCCATCGCGATCTCAAGCCCGCCAACATCATGCTCGTGGGCCAAGCGACCGAAAGCGACCGGAGCTGCAAGCTCCTCGACTTCGGGATCGCCAAGGTGATGGGCGAGCAGATCGAACATCAGCAGCAGCTCGAACTCACCGGCCAACAAATTACGGCCTTCACGCCGAACTACGGGGCACCGGAACAATTCAGCCGGCAGCACGGCGCCACGGGTCCCTGGACCGACGTGTTCGCGATGGCCTTGATCCTCGTCGAAATGTTACGCGGTGGCGCACGCGCGCTCGAGGGCGTGAGCTTCTTCGAGCTCGGCGTTGCGAGCAGCCACCCGAAGCGTCCTACTCCCGCGAGCTTCGGGATCCCCGTCTCCGAGAACGTCGAAGCCGTTTTCGCCAAAGCGCTCGCGGTCAATCCCGCGGAGCGGCACGGATCGATGGGGGAGTTCTGGGTCGATCTGCACCAGCATGTCTTTCCCGAAAGCAACGCGTGGCAAAGCCGCGGCAGCCAGTCGAGCGACAGTCGCACGAGCTCGCAACGCCCGCCGTTTCCGTCACTCTCACCGCTTTCAATCCCGCGTCGACTCCAACCCGGGCACTCGCAACCGCCCCCTTTGACAGCGGCCAGTGAACCGCGCACCTCGCCCTCCGAACTCGACGGCATTGCGCCCCGGCCCAAGCGTCGCAACGCCGCCGTTCCGGCGATCATTGGAGTAGCCGCGGCCGCGATCGTTGCCGCTACGGTGTTCACCATTCAACGTGCAGGAGCGCCCGCTGCCGCGCCATTGACGCCCGCCGCAAGCGCCACAACTTCCGCCCCTGCGACGGGGAGCGCCGCGACGAGCGCGCCCCTCGCCCACGACGGCCCCTGCCCGAAAAAGATGAAGCCCGTGAACGGCGGCACCTTCACGATGGGCTCGGACGACAAGAGCTTCGCTCTCTGGGTGCCCGCACACAAAGTCACGCTCGACACGTTCTGCCTCGACGAGAATGAAGTGACCGTCGCGGACTACCGCGCGTGCGTGCAGAGTTCGGGGTGCAAGCCCGCCGATACACGGCCAACATTCCCGAAGGGCGAGAGCGAGTCGGACGTAGAGCACGCGAAGGTCATCGAGTCCGCTACCGAATTTTGCAACTGGAACGCACCCGGTCGAGAGACTCACCCGATCAACTGTCTCGACTGGTACCGCGCCGATGCCTACTGCCGAGCGATGGGCTTTCAACTTCCAACCGAAGCCCAATGGGAGCTCGCCGCGCGCGGCACGGACGGAAGAAAATTTCCGTGGGGCGATGACGCCGGCGATCAGAGTTACATGAACGCGGCGGGCACCGAGTGGCGCGATTGGCTATCGTCGAAGGGCCTCCCGGCTCCAACAGGCCTGATGTACGAGAAGAGCGACGGCTTCGCCGGGACCGCACCGGTCGGACGATTTCCGCGTGCCCAAACGCAGAGCGGTCAGCTCGACATGGTCGGCAACGTCTGGGAGTGGACACGCGATTGGTACAGCCTTTACTCGAAGGAAGCGCAGACCAATCCGAAGGGCCCCGGAGCCGGCGACAGGAAAGCGATACGTGGCGGCGGCTTCAACGGAGAGTTCGCGACATGGGTGAATCCCGCGGCGCGTTACCATCAACTCGCGACGGCGAGTGCGCACGTCATCGGGTTCCGCTGCTCCGCCGAGGTCAATCCCGCGCGCTGACGAGTGCTTGTTCGAGCGCGGGCACAAGCTGCGCGTAGTGGTACTCGTAGCCGAGGTCGACGGCGCGTTTCGGGTAGATGTTCTGGCTGCCGACGATGATCTCGACCATCTCACCGAGGAGCGAGCGCATGACCACTTCGGGAGCGGCGAACGCGGGCTTTCCTAGCACGCTCGCCATCGAGTTTGCGAGCTCACGACCGGTCGTCGCGAAGGGCGAGGTGCAGTTCAGCGCACCCTCGACCCGAGCGTCGTCGAGCGCCCACGTCACCATCCCGACGAGGTCATCGACGTGCACCCACGACACGGTGTTGTGGCCTTTGCCAATGGGACCCGCGACAAACGCGCCCAGCGGACCGACCATGCGCTGCAGCGCCCCGCCGCCTTGGCCGAGAACCACGCCGATGCGAAGCCGTACGACGCGGACACCCAGCGTTTCCGCTGCAACGGCGGAAGTTTCCCATTCCTTGCAGACGTCGGCGAGAAAGCCTTCGCCCGTGGCCCCGCCTTCGTCCACCACGCCGACTGTCGAGCTCCCGTAGTAGCCGATCGCCGACGCGTTGATCAGCACCGCCGGCCGATGCGCGCCGCGCGAGCGGGACTCCCCAGCCGCGGCGAGCGCCTCCACGATCGACGTCGTCGCACGGAGTCGACTCTCCTTGATTGAGCGCTTCGACTTCGCGGTCCACCGCTGCGCGACGGGCGCACCCGCGAGGTTGACGACCGCATCGACGAACTGCAGCTCCTCGAACCACGGACCTTTCGTGCCGGGCTCCCAGTGAGCAACGCGGCACTCGCGTGGCAGGCCTTTCTTCGCAGCCGCTACATCGCGCGTCAGGACCGTCACGGTGTCACCACGCGCAACCAGCGCGCGCACGAGATGAGTGCCGACGAAGCCCGTTCCACCTGCCAAGAGAACTCGCATATGACTGCGCGCGTTCTAGCCCAGTTCGGCATTTCACGCGAGCCCACCCGGCGTGGCGTGAACGGACACCTCGCACGATACCCGCAAAGGCCTTTATGAAACGCCGTTGCCCTGGCAAAGTGATGGGCACAATGACACTTCGCCGCGCCTTCGTGGTCTCGCTCGTCGGCGTCGTTGGCTGCGGCGCTGCGCTCCCGGCAAGCGAGCAGCAGCCCCTCGTGGACTACTCGAGTCCATGTCTCGCGTTGCCTACGTGCTCGGCGCCCGCCCCGAAGCTCGGCCCCAGGGCCGACTGGAACCATGTCTCGTCGGGGCTCGTCACGCTCGGAAGTGCGAACCATCGCGGGCGTGATCAACTCGTGCGGGAGGGCGATCCTCAATGGATCGTCGGAAAATTCGCATACGGACTCACCGACAAAGATCTGAAAGGCGAAGACGTCGATGTGCACGTGCTTCGCGGCTGCGGGCCGTCTTGGGAGCTGCTCGGTACGGCGACGACCACCAAGGACGGCGAGCACGCGACGACCGTGGGCGTCCCTGACTCGGGCGGTCGGATCTACTTCGAAGTTCCACAGGCGCGACAGCTCGAGGTCGGACGGCACCGCGTGCGCCTGGTGGTACGCGGCGATCACACGAGCACTGAGCTCTACATCCAGGTCGTGCGCGCTGACGCGGCCGTGTTCCTGAGCGACGTGGACGGCACGCTCACGACCTCGGAATTCAAGGAGTTCGAGGAGCTTCTCGAAGGCGAATTAACGCCCGCGCATCACGCCGCGGCCGCGGCACTCCGTGGCCTCGCGGGACGCGGATACTTGCCCATCTACCTCACCGCCAGGCCCGAGTGGCTCACGCAGCGCACGCGCGAGTTCATCCAGCATCGCGGTTTTCCGCAGGGCATCATCCACACGACGACCTCGCTCACCGGAGCGCTTGGCGGTGCGGCTGCGAGCTTCAAGATAGCCGAGCTCGACGCACTCGGCGGCCAGGGGTTCGTGCCCGACTGGGCTTTCGGTAACAAGGCCTCCGATGCCGACGCGTATGAACACGCGGGCATCCAGCCTCTCTCTCACCGAGTCTTCTACCAACTCGACGACGTACACGGCGGCCGCCGTATTGACGACTACGCGGACATCGAAGCCGAGCTCGGAGCCGCACCGCTCTGTCCCTGAGCGACAGCCGCGTTCGCCGAAGCATCATCATCCAGCACCACGTCCACGCGGATCCCCCGGTGCGGCACCGCATCGCCGAACATGGCGGTGACGATTTCACTGACCTTGCACGCGCCCGAAGGTGTGATGCGCACGTCCGCGTGGAACGCTACGAGATCCCCGGAGAGGCCCGCACGCACAAACAGCGCCTTGGCCTCCTCGCCAGCGGGCACGAGCCCCGCGAGGTAAGGCCGCACATCCAGGGTTCGCTTGATCCCCTTCGAGTCGCGAATGATCGGCAATTGACTGGCTTGCATCGCCGCCGCGCAGCGTTGAGCGATCTCCGCCTCGGCGTTTCCTTCAAACACCGAGCGCGCGAAAACGACGAGATAGCGCGCACCGATGACAAGCTTCGCCACCGACGCGTGCCCCGGCCCAAGGCGCTCGGCAGAGACGAAACGCAAGCCGGCCGGACTCGCAGCGTTCAAGCGCGTGAGCAGCTCGCCGAAAGTCGCGCTGGTGTAGGCCGTGCCTAACCGAAGCTCAACGTACTCACCGAGGCTCGCGAGCCCGAGCGACAACGCGGGGGTGAACACCATCTGGGGCTTCGGGTTGAAGCCACCGCCGTAGACCACGCTCTCGCCGCAGCGCTTCAAGATGCGGGGAAACTCTCGCACGAGATCGAGGTGCCCGAGCAACGCCGCTGACCCTATCTTTTCGAATCGAATACGCACGCGGTGGCCGACGCTCGGATCCCCCACGACCGGTCGCTGCCGCTCGCGTTTCTTCCGCTCGACCGGCACCTCACCGGGCGTCTCCGCGCCGAGCTTGCGAAGGTGGATCAGACGCTCGCCGCGCATCGCCGTCATGTCGCACGCGACGCCGCAGTCGTAACACACGAGTTTTTGCTCGTCGGCGACAGCATCCGCGAGGTTCGTATGGTGGATGAACGCGCCGGCGACTTTGCCGCATGGCGGGCTCAACCGATCTTGGAGTGCCTTGCGGTACTCACGGGCGAGGAAGCCGTCTTCGAGCCCGACGTCGATGTGACTCCATGGCAGGCGCGACGTCACCGGCAACGTCCCGAGGTAGACCTGCCGCTCGATGCCGAAATGCGCAAGCGCCTCCTCCCAAACCGGGAGGCGTACCTGCTCCTCCCACGAATCGAAACGCGCACCGCTACGCCAGGCGCGCTCGATGACGTCCGAGAGCTTGCGGTCACCGCGTGCAAGCACACCTTCAAGCACGCTGCCGTGGGCGTCGTGGGTACGGAGCTTCACGGCCCGATGCGGCCGCACGGTGTCCTTGAGAAGGGCGTGCTTGCGCTCGATTTCGGTGAGCGAATCCATCGCGGCCCACTGAAACGGCGTGTGCGGTTTCGGCACATGGGTCGACACGCTGACGGTGACCTCCGCCCGCTTGGTGATCGAGCGGCCGATCTTCGATGTGCGCGCGCCCGTCTCGACGATGCCCCGGACGTCTTCGTCCTGCTCCGTCGGCAAGCCGATCATGAAGTAGAGCTTCATGCGATCCCAGCCGCGAGTGAACACGCGCTCCGCCGTCTCCATCAGCTGAGCATCGGTGACGTTCTTGTTCACGACATCCCGCATGCGCTGCGTCCCGGCCTCGGGGGCAAACGTGAGGCCACCGGCACGCACGCGCCGCAGCTCGTCGAGCAACTCAGGCGCAAGGCCGTACGCGCGGAGCGAGGCTACGCTGAGGCTCACGCGATCCGCGGCAAGCTCCGGCCCGAGCTGCTTTATCAGCGGGTAGATGTAGGAGACGTCGGCGGTCGAGAGTGCCGACAAGGCGACCTCATCATTGCCGCTGTTTTTCACCGCGCGCCGCACGGTCTCCATGACCTGAACCGGGTCCCGCTCTTGAACGGGGCGGTAGATCATGCCGGCTTGGCAGAAGCGGCACCCCTCGGTGCAGCCCCGCGTGATCTCGATCGACGTGCGATCGAAGATCGCTTCGGGACCGCCCGTCGGCCCGTCATCGGGGAACGGGTACTGATTGATATCGACCGTCGCGCGCTTCACCGGAAACGGCACCTCGGTATCGTCAGGCATGCACACGACTTGCAGCCCATTGGAGGACTCGACCTCCACCTCGTAGAGCGAGGGAACGTAAATGCCGCCAAGCATGGCCAACGCACGCAGGCGATCCGCACGCAAGACGCCCTCACCGCGGAGGCGCGTCCACAAGAGCGCGAGGTCCGTCAGCTTCGCTTCACCGTCACCGATCACGATGGCGTCGAGAAAGGCGGCCATCGGTTCGGGATGGGTCGCCGAAGGTCCGCCCGCGACGACCAGCGGATCATCTTCGCCGCGGTCACAGGAGCGAAGCGGAATGCGCCCGAGCTCGAGCATCGTCAATACGTTCGAGTAGGTCAGCTCGAACTGCAGCGAGAAACCCACCACGTCGAACTCGTGGAGCGCGTGGTAGCTGTCGAGCGACACGAGCGGCAGGGAGCGCTGCCGCATCTCGGCCTCCATGTCGACCCAGGGGCAATACGCCCGCTCGCCGAGCGTGCGAGGGTCGTCGTTCAAAATTTTGTAGAGGATCTTGTAGCCAAGATGACTCATCCCGATGTCGTAAACGTCAGGAAAAGCAAGGCAGACGCGCGCATCGACGCTATCCCAATCTTTGACGACAGAGCCGACCTCGCCCCCGGCATAACGTGCCGGCTTCTCGACTTTGGCGAGGAAAGAAGCATACGGATTTTCGCGTTGCGGGAGGTTCATGGGGGTTGGACTTCATAGCACGGAACCCGAACCCGCGGCACGGCGCTCCGGGGCGGCGGTTACCGCGCGATTCGAGCCGCCTGCGGGGCGCTGTTTGCTAAGGTTCCCCGCCAACCGATGCCCCCTTTGTTCGAAATGGTGACGAAGCTCGAGCCCCGCGGCGACCAACCCCGCGCGATCGCCGCGCTGTGCGAGGGAGTCGACGCCGGTGAGCGCTTCCAGGTGCTGCTCGGCGTCACGGGGAGCGGCAAGACCTTCACGGCCGCCAAGCTCATCGAGCATGTCGGGCGCCCCGCACTTATCCTCGCTCCGAACAAGACGCTCGCGGCGCAGCTCTACGCAGAGATGCGCGAGCTTTTCCCGAACAGCGCGGTTCACTACTTCGTCAGCTACTACGACTACTACCAGCCCGAAGCGTACCTCCCGACGAGCGACACCTTCATCGAGAAGGACGCGATCATCAACGATGAGATCGACCGGATGCGTCACGCCGCGACCCACGCACTCTTGTCGCGCCCCGACGTCATCATCGTCGCCTCGGTGAGCTGCATCTACGGCATCGGCTCGCAAGAGAGCTACAAGGGCATGCTGATTTCGATCGAAGTTGGCGACGAGTTCCCGCGCGACGTCCTCTTGCGGCGTTTGGTCGACATTCAGTACGAGCGCAACGACGTCGATTTCCACCGTGGAACATTCCGGGTCCGCGGTGACGTGATCGAAATCTTCCCGGCATACGAAGAGTCGAAGGCCATCCGTGTCGAGCTCTTCGGCGACGAGGTCGATGCGGTTAAAGAGATCGATCCGCTTCGTGGCAAGGTCCTGCGCGACCTGCGTCGCACCCAAATTTTCCCGGGTTCGCACTACGTGACCGAGAAAGAACAGCTCCATCGCGCCATGGAAGCTATCCGCATCGAACTCGCCGCGCGCCTGCAGTTTCTCGATCAAAACGGTCGTCTCGTCGAGAAGCAGCGGCTCGAGCAACGCACCATGTACGACCTCGAGATGCTCGAGCAGATGGGCTTTTGCCAAGGCATCGAGAACTACTCACGGCACCTGTCGGGACGCACCACGGGCGCCCCGCCGCCGACCTTGATCGACTATTTTCCCTCCGATTTCTTGATGATCATCGATGAGTCGCACCAGACGGTGCCGCAGCTCGGTGCGATGTACAAAGGCGACCGAGCCCGCAAAGAGAACCTGGTCGAGTACGGGTTTCGACTGCCGAGCGCGATGGACAATCGTCCGCTGCGCTTCGAGGAACTCGACACGTATTTTCGCCGAGTCGTGTTCGTCAGTGCGACCCCGGGCGACTTCGAGATTCAGCAAGCCAACGGCGTGGTCGTCGAGCAGATCATCCGGCCGACCGGGCTCATCGATCCGACGATCGTGATGCTTCCGGTTGGAACCCAGGTAGACGCTCTGCTCGTGCTGATCCGCGAGCGCGTCGCGAATGGCGAACGCATCCTCGTCACGACGCTGACCAAGCGCATGGCCGAAGATCTCACCGAGTACTACACCGAGCTCGGCGTGCGGGTCCGCTACCTGCACAGCGACATCGAGACCCTCGAACGCGTCGCTATTTTGCGTGATCTTCGGCGTGGTGAGTTCGACGTCCTCGTCGGCATCAACCTCCTCCGCGAAGGACTCGACTTGCCCGAAGTCTCGCTCGTCGCGATCCTCGACGCGGACAAGGAGGGCTTCCTTCGCAGCGCCCGCTCCTTGATTCAGACGATTGGCCGCGCGGCCCGCAACGTAAACGGAACCGTCGTGATGTTCGCCGACCGCGTGACCGCCGCGATGAAGCAAGCGATGGACGAGACGGGGCGAAGGCGCGAGGTGCAGCAGCGGTACAACACAGAGCATGGAATCACGCCGACGACGGTGCTGACGGCCATCCGTGATTTCTCGCCAACCTCGGGCACGCGCGACTACTACGCGGTCAGCAAAGGCGGCGTAGGCGACGCCCAACGGGAAGGCGACGACCTCGACGTGAGTGAGCTCGCCGAGCAACTCCGGCAAGAGATGTTCACCGCCGCGGAGAACCTCGAGTTCGAGCGCGCAGCACGGCTCCGCGACCGCTTGCAGAAACTCCGGGAAGAGAATCCGGACGCGCTCGACATGATCTCACCCGCTCGGATGACGTCGGCGCAACCCAAGAAAGCGACCCCGAAACGCGGCGCAAAAGCGAGCGGCTCGGCTGCAAAGGTCGCCGCTCCCGGTCGCGCCAAGCGGCGCTGAACGCGTCGTCAACCGTGCTACGCCGACGGGATGCGGAAGTTCGTCTGCTCGCTGACCTACGAAGTGCACCCCGAGACCGCGGAAGATTCGCGCAAATTGCTGCGCGCGGAGCTCGTCGGACGGCGCTGGCTCGAGCGAGTCGAAGGAAAACGCCTGCCATCGAATGCCCTCTTCATGGTGCGAAGCGCGGGCGACGACGACACGACCAATGACGTTCACGAAGCGTGCACAGGTGACCTGCGCGCGGCCGCGGAATCCGTCCGCAAAACGGGGCGCGCCCTCACCGTCCTGCGCGCATGGATCCACGTGAGCGGCAGCGGCACCTACGGGCCCGCGGCCGGGGACCTCGCCTCACCCGAAGCCTGACGTGCCGCTCAACCTTTGACCGCCCCGGCCGTAAGCCCGGCCACCAAATGGCGCTGCGCCCAATAAAATAGGGCCATCACGGGCGCCGAGACGAGCAAAGCCCCTGCGGCGAAGGCCGGCCAATTGGCATCGTGCTCGCCGATGTAGCGCTGCAAGACAACGGGCAACGTGAACATCTCCTCTTTGCCGAGGAGCGTGGCCGCAAGGATGAACTCGTTGTACGCGCTCATGAACGCGAAGAGCGCCGTCACCGCGATCGCCGGTCGAGCCGCCGGCAGCACGACACGAATGAAAGCCTCGAAGCGCGTCGCCCCGTCGACCATCGCGGCCTCCTCGAGATCGACCGGGATGGCCTCGAAGGCCGCACGCAGCTGGAAGATTGCGAACGGCACCGAGGTCGTCGAATAACAGAGAACGAGCCCCATACGGGAGTCGAGAAGGTGCAGCGCATCGAGCACGATGTAGAGCGGGATCGCGCTCGCAACGGCGGGGAACATCTGCGTGGCGAGGAGAGCACTTACCCCCGCTCGTTTGCCGACGAACGTGAACCGCGCAAGCGCATAGGCGGCTGGGATCGCGATGAGAATTCCAACGACCGCCGCCGCCGTCGAGACGGCGAGCGAGTTGAGAAGCTGCCGACCGAAGAGCCATTGCTCCTGACCATCCGCGAGGTGCCGACCCGCACCCACGACCTCACGCACGTGAGCGAGCGTAGGGCCCTCGGGCAAAGGAAGAAGGCGCGGCTCCGGCGTCTGGTGCGACGAGAACGCAAGCGCCACGACCCAGAGAACGGGGTAGAGCGCGAACGCGACGGCAGCGAGAAGCACCGAATGGACGACGACCGACTCGAGCAGACTCGTTGCAGAGCGAGGCTCTTCCTTCAAAGTGGTGCCTTTCGTCGAAACCAATCGGAGAGCCGAGTTGCCCCGAACAAGAGCCCGAAGATCAAAACCGAGTAGGCCGCTGCGTAGCCGTATTGCGCCTGCCTCGTGAAGGCCCAGCGGTACGCCTCGCTGACGAGGATGTCGGTCTGCCCATCCGGCTCGCCTCCCGAGACCAAGAACACCACGTTGAACATATTGAAGGTCCAAACGGCGCCGAGCGCGACCGCGGGGATCATCGACGGACGAACGAGCGGCACGACAATTTTGGTGAAGCGCTGCCAACGCGTCGCGCCATCGACCTCGGCCGCCTCGAGCACTTCGCGGGGGAGCGAGGTCATCGCGGCCATCGTCACCACCATCATGAAGGGGAAACCCAGCCACACGTTGGTCGCAACGTTCGCGGCGAACGCGGTCGAGAAACGAGCGAACCAATCGATAGGCTCGACGTCCACACCGAAGGCTCGCGCGCGCAAGAGGAGCGCCGTCACGGCGCCGAATTGACGGTGGAACATCCCTTTCCAGGCGAGCGCGGTGACGTAGCTCGGTACGGCCCACGGCAGGATCAGGAGCACGCGGTAGACCGCCTTCATGCGCAAGACCGGACGCGAGAGCAACACACCGAGCGTCAGGCCGAGCGCGAGATGGCACGCGACGTTCAACAACGTCCACGCAACGGTCACGGCGAGAACGCAATAGAACGAGCCCGATGCGAACAACGGCCCACCGCGCGCGGAGAGGATGGCCCAAAAATTCGCGAGTCCGACGTACACCGAATCACCGGGCCGGCCCGCGGTGAGCGAGATGGCCGCACCTGCGCAGAGCGGCCCGAAGACCAGCAAAACGAGCACGAGCGCCGCGTGGATCACGTAGCGGTACGCCGGCACGGAAGCGCGAACTTCCGCGCGAAAGACTGGATCCCGCGCGCGACGCACGAGCGCGAGCGCCGCCGCAATGAGCGCCGCGCCGATGGCGATCACGAGGGGCGTGCGCGATGCCGGTGGGGGCGGTGGCCGACGCACGTCATCGAAGCGTCGCTGCGCCTCACGAAGTGCCGAGCGCGGGTCCAACGTGCCGTTCAAGACCTTGCGGATCGCTTTCTCGGACGGCTCCCATACCGCGCGCATCGCCGTGCTGGTCGGCATCGGAACGGCTGAATCGGCGGCCGCCGAAAATCCGCGCAGGACCGGGTCCGCCGGGAGCTCGACGTCCGTCCGCGCCGACACGACGTGTGCTCGCCGCATGCGCTCACCCGCCGCCTCACGCGATGCAAGCCAGGTCGCGAGCTTGAGGGCTTCGGGGCGACGGGCGCCACGCGGGGAAGCCATCACCGCCTCGATCGTGAGCATCGGCCGCATCACGAGGCCCGTCACGCGCACCTTCGGCAGCGGCACGACGTCGTAGCGCAAAGACTCCGAGTGAAGATCGCCCGCGAGCCAAGGACCGCTGATGGCGAACGCCGCGCGACCGGAGCGAAAGAGCTGCGCCACGAGCGCCCCATCCGCGTTGCTCGGCACCCAGCCCCGATCGAGCCAGTTCTTGGCGAGCTCGAGCGACCGCTCTGCCCGCTCTCCAACGAAGCCAAAGCGGTCACCCTCGGCGAGCAATTCTCCACCGAAGGCCGTGAGCCACGGCGCGTGGTAGTAGGCGCTCCTGTTCTCGTATGCGAGGAGAACGTAACCGCTCGCGAGCGGTGAGCGCACACTCGACGCGAGGTCTTCGAGCCACTCGGGGTGGCTTAAAACGAGGTCGCGATTGACGTAGAGCGCGACGCATTTTCGCGAAAGCGGAATGCCGTAGGTCCGCCCCGCCAGCGTCACGCCACGCACGGCAGATGGGGCGAAGGCGGCCGGGTCGAACGGAAGCTCGGCCACCAGGCCCTGCCGAACGTAGTCGCCGAGTCGCTCGTGCGCGTCGATGAAGAGATCCGGCCCCTCTCCGAGTGGGATCGCGGCCCCGAGCTTCGCGGCGAACGCGTCACTTGGAACCGCAAGCAACTCGACTTCGCCGGCCGCGCCACTCGCGACGAGCGCCTCGAGAGCACGTTGTTCTTCGCCACGGTACGCGTGCCATAGGCGCACCGGACTCGCGCCGGCGAGCGTCGAGACGAGCAGCGCGAACGTGGCCACCCCAAAGGCGAGGAGGCGCGCGGCTAGCATCGGAGCGAGAGCCCGGTCTCCCGATCGAAGAGGTGAACGCGGTCGGCGGCGACGGCAACATGCAGCGTGTCACCGGCTTTGACAGAGACGCGTTCCTCGAGCCGCACGACGAACGGGCTCCCGTCGACGAAGGCGTAGGCGTAACTCTCCCCGCCCAGCTCTTCCACGAACGTAAGCGTAAGCGCAAGCCCACCGAATGGAACACGTTCTACCGTGAGGTCATGGGGCCTTACCCCGACGGTGACGGCCCTCCCTCGAACCAGCCCGCCGAAGGACTTCTCTCCAAGTAAAATCCGCTGGCCCGCGACCTCGACGGACCAAGCCCCCTCCTCAAACGCGAGCGTTCCATCGAGGAAATTCATCGAAGGGCTGCCGAGGAACCCCGCGACGAAACGGGTCTTCGGACGAGCATAGACATCGAGCGGGGCTCCGAATTGTTCGACCCGGCCGCGGTTCAACACGAACATCACGTCCGCGAGTGTCATCGCCTCGACCTGGTCGTGAGTGACGTAGATGCTCGTCGTCCCGAGCGATTCGTGGAGCTTACGGATCTCGACGCGCACCTGCCCGCGCAAGGCGGCATCGAGGTTCGAGAGCGGCTCGTCGAACAAGAAAAGCCCCGGCCTCCGAACGATCGCCCGGCCCATCGCGACGCGCTGGCGCTGACCGCCCGAGAGCTGCTTCGGCATGCGTTCAAGCAGCGCGTCGAGCCCAAGCATGCGGCTTCCCTCCGCCACCCGCGCGTCGATTTCACGCGGGGGGAGTTTCTTCAGCTTGAGGCCAAATGCGAGGTTCTCGCGTACGGTCAAGTGCGGATAGAGCGCGTAGGATTGAAACACCATCGCGATGTCTCGCTCGCGCGGTTCGAGCGCGGTCACGTCGCGCTCACCGAACCGTATGACGCCTTCGGTCGGACGCTCGAGCCCTGCGATCAAACGAAGCAACGTCGATTTTCCGCAGCCGCTCGGCCCGACGAAGACCGCGAACGCACCGTCCGGGATAGCGAGGTCGACCCCCTCGAGGACCGTCGTCGCGCCGAACCGCTTTCCCAACCGCTCAATCGCGACGGATGCCATGGATCCCTCCCCCGCTTACTTCTGCGCTTCGGGCACGAGGAGTGCGCCGGTCTTCGGCGGCAGCGCGATCGTGACCGTGCCCCCGGAACCGACGACGTACTTTGTCCCGACCGGAGCGGTCTTGTTGCCGAGCACATCGACGAGAACGGTGCCGCCCGGCTGCGACACTTTCATCGGCGCGCCATTGTAGGCGGGCGACGCGGTGTGGTTCGGATTCGCATTGATGACGACGAGGGCGTAACTGTCACCGGCATCTCCGCCCGCACGTTCGTACGCGAACACGCCGGCGTCTTCTTCGTCGCCGGTGCGGCTCGATGCCCACACGACAGCTTGGTCTCCGCGCCGTAGGGCCACGTGCTGCTTCCTCAACCGCGTGAGAGTTTGCACCAATTGAAACGTCCCGCCGGTCGTCTCGAAACCGGAGAGCTGCATGTCTTCGCGGTTGGCCGGATCGTTGCCGCCTCGATACTCCTGCTCCGTCCCGTAATAAACGCACGGCAACCCCTCCTCGGTCATGATGAAGAGGAGCGCGATGCCAAGGCCCGCCTTGTCTCCCTGGAACAAGAAGCGCGGCACATCGTGGTTGTCGATGAAGTTGACGAGCGTCCGAACCGGCGCAAGCCCAGTACCGAGCTCGTTTGGCTCGAGCCCGTAGTGCTGCGTGCGCTCGGACCACAGCTTCTCGATGCGATCGGTGGACTGCCCATCGCGAAACACGTCACGAATCGCCTGAAAATACTGTGGAAAGTGAAACACGCCATCGAGTTGGTCGCCCGTGATCTGCCGCCCGTCGGAGACGCATTCGTTCTCACGCGCGAGCTGGTCTTGGCTCGGCAGTTCGCTCTTCGTGTAGGCACCCACGAGCTCCGGACGGCCATCGAAAGCCTCCCCGAACATGAAAAAATTCGTCTTGCCCTTCGCGGCGAGACGCTGCCGGACCTTCTGCGCGAAGAAGCGCCAGAACTCACGGTCGACGTGTTTGATCGTGTCGATGCGAAAGCCGTCGACGTCGGTAAGCTCGACCCAGCGCGCGTACGAGTCGACCATCGCCTGCTTCACTTCGCAGCGCGTCGTGTCGAGATCCTTCAGTCCGCCGGGAAAGTCCCCGTGCAAGAGTTGGTCGGGATCGTCGAAGTTCACGGTGCGGCCGCGGCGGTTGTACATCTCCGCGCGCTGAAGCACGGCGGGCTCGGGCGGCATGTGGTTCGACACCGGCTCGTGATTGAAGATGATCGGTGCGGGACCGGCCTCGCCAAGCGACGTCTCGGATTGAATGCCGCGCGGATCGAAGTCGGGGTCGTACTCATTGATGTGGACGACGGGCGATTGTTCGCCGCTCCCGCGGACTTGATCGTCCGCGTGCCCGTTCAAGTTGATATCGTAATAAAATAGCTGCCCGATGTGATTCGTCACGACGTCGATGATGATGGAGATGCCGCGACGGTGAGCCTCCTTCACGAGCGAGCGCAGGGCCATGACGTCGCCGAAATGAGGATTCGGCGCGGTAAAGTCTTGGGGCCAATAGCCGTGGTAGCCGTCGACCTCCGCGTCGGTATCGACGTTGCGATAGACCGGAGAGATCCAGATCGACGTGATGCCGAGCTCATCCAGGTAGTCGAGCTTCGATTCGAGGCCAGCCCAATCTCCGCCGTGCCAACGCGCGGGAGCCGCCGGCGCGATGTTGTAGTCGTTGCTGGTATCACCGTTCGCGAACCGGTCGACGAGCACCTGGTAGATCACCTGATCGCGCCAGTCCGCAACATGCGTCGCGAGCGTTACGGGTTCATCGAGACCGTCGAACGACATGCAGCCCGAAGTGAGCGCCGCGAACACGACCGAGGCGACGGGGCCTCGAAGGCACGTCCGGAGAACTTCCGAAACTCTCATAAAATACCGCCTCCGTAGCTCGATGATCCGAACCACCACTCCGCACCGGCCCCGATGAATTGCTCGACACTGCGAACGCGGAACACGTCATCGTTCGGGTAGAGCGCCCGCGCACCGGCATCGCGGTAACCCACCGTGTAGATAAGCCAGAGCATCGGGCGGCTGAACGACCCGCGGCCAGCCGGCGAGACGAACGGCACGATGCCAACACGCGGCATCATCGCCACGAGGGGCGTAGGCTCGTCACCGGCCTCGAGCGTGACGAGCGCGCCACGCTGCTGCACCTGAAGCGAACCCTCGAGGCCGAGGCCGAGCCAATCGAGAAACCAAACTTGCGGACGCGCCATCACGATGCCCTCGTCGACGTCACTCAAATCAAGCGAAGGGCTCGCGTTGCGGAACGAGCGCACGTACGCCGCGCCCATGACCGCGAAGCGTTCCCACTCCCAGTTGCCACCGACCGCGAAGAGCAACTCGTGCGCGCCGCGGGTCGAGCGATCGGGACCGAGGCCGGTGGGACTCGCGAACTCACCGTAAGCCGCTAGCCCCTCGGCATAGCGCGCAAACACATTGAGGTGCGTGTTGCGCTCGCCCGTCCACGCGCCGAGTTGGCCGCCGACGACGAAGCCCGTCTCCTCCGGCACGTCCTCGTACACGCCGGCTCGAGCGGACTCACGTTGACCGGCCGGGAGGCGATGCCCCTCACCGTAGCCAATGACCTTCAGGCCGCCTTTCACGCCGAGGGAGAACTGTTGCTCGATGCGCGCGCTGCCAATCCAGCGCTGTCGGTCGAGGAGGTCAACGGTCGCTGCGCCAAATTGATTCAGCGGTGCCGGGCGTGCCGCTTGTTGACGGTAGAACGGACTGTCGGGGCGCCCGAAGCCCATGTGAACCTGAGCCGTCGTGCGCGTCGGAGCTTGGTAACGAACACCCGCTCCGAGGGTGTTCAGATTATCGAGAGGCCAGAAGTTCAGGAGGTAGATGTCATCGCCGCGGTACATGCGCGAGCCGGCCCAGGCGCTCACGCCTTTGGTGCCGAGCCCGCTTGCTTCGAGGTAGAGGTTGCGGACCGCGATCTGCGCGTCGAAGTTGGCGTCGTAGTGAAAGATTGGGTTTCCGACCGCGAGCGTCGAGACGATGCGGGTGTCGATGCCGACCTTGTCCCAGTGGTCTTCGCGGCGAAGCTCGAGCTCAACGTAGTTCGAGGTATCGAGACGGCTACCGTGCGCGACGATGTCGCTTTCTCGAGCGGCGCCGCCGGTGCCGTCACCCGCGGAGCTCACGCGCCCATACGAGCCAAAGACAAAACCGCCCGTCGGCACGGCAGCAGGCACCGCAGCGGGCACCGCAGCAGGCACCGCAGCGGGCACGGCAGCGGGCACCGCAGCGGGCACCGCAGCAGGCACCGCAGCAGGCACCGCAGCGGGCACGGCAGCGGGCACCGCAGCGGGCACGGCAGGCAAAGGACTAGCCGGCGGCTCTTCGGCCAACGCAGGCAGCGTCGTGCTCACGCTTGCGGCCACCAACAATGCAAAAAAACAAGGCGAACGGGGCATCGCGAGGGAGACCAGCCTACACCAGAATGCGCTATGACGCGTATCGCATGTCGACCTCGCGCCTCGTCTTTGCCCTGCACTTTCACCAGCCCTACGGCAACCTCGACCAAGTCTTCGCGGACGCGGTCGACCGCTGCTACGCGCGCACCGTGCGGCTGCTCGCCGAGCACCCGCACATGAAGACCGCGATCCATATTTCGGGCCCGCTGCTCGACTGGCTCGAACGGCATCGCCCCGACGTCCTCGCGGAAGTGCGCCCCCTCGTCGCGCGCGGGCAAGTCGAAATTCTTGGCGGTGGTTACCAAGAACCGATGCTCGCGATCCTGCCCGACCGCGACGCCAAAGGACAGCTCGAGCGCATGGCCGATCGCTGCGAGGAGCTCCTCGGTCAGCGACCGAAAGGCATGTGGCTCGCCGAGCGCGTATGGGAACCCGACCTCGCCCGGGTGATCGCGGGTGCCGGTTACCGCTACACGCTCCTCGACGACACGCACTTGCGAGCCGCCGGCGCGACCGAACCCCTCGGCGCCTACTACGTGACGGACAAGGCCGGGGCGAGCGTAGCCGTGTTGCCGATCGATCGTGGTCTGCGCACCCGCATCCCGTTCGCGTCAGTCGATGACCTGATGGGTTACTTGAAAACCGAGCAGCGCGTGGTGACCTACGGCGACGACGTCGAGAAGTTCGGTCTGTGGCCGACCACCGAGCGCCGCGTGTGGCAAAACGGCTGGCTCGAACAGCTTTGCGTGGCGCTTCGTGAGCAGCCGAACGTCGCTCGCACGGTGTTGCCGAGCGAAATTTTGGCAGACGAGCCAAGCTCCGGCGCGGTCTACATCCCGACGATTTCGTACGCCGAGATGGGCGCATGGGCACTGCCGGCTGCGGCGTCGCTCGCCTACCAAGAGGTCGCCTCGCGGCTCGAACTCGCGGGGTTCGGTAGCGAAGCTGCGCGGTTCTTGCGCGGCGGCATTTGGCAGGGATTTCTGGCGAAATACCCCGAAGCGCGGTTCATCTACCGCAAGATGTTGCGCGTCTCGGACCTCGTCGAACGCGCGCGCATCGCGAACCACCCCAACTGGCAAGAGGCCCGCGATCGTCTGTACCAAGGCCAGTGCAACTGCGGCTACTGGCACGGGCTCTTTGGCGGCCTCTACCTCCAGCACCTGCGAGCCGCGCTGATGAGTGCACTCCTCATCGCCGAGGAGCTCGTCGCGCCGAACGAGAAGCCTCGCGTCGAGCGCGGCGATCACGATGGTGACTTCGCCGATGACCTTATCTTCGAGTCGAAACGCCTGAATCTCTTCGTCGCGCCGAACTGCGGTGGCTCCGGCTACGAACTCGATCTGCGAGGCCCGCGAGCCTGCCTCTCGATGGTGATCGGGCGTCGCCGCGAGGCTTACCATGTCGACGTCTCACGCGCGCTCGTCCTCTCCGACGATGAACTCGACAACGTCTCCGCTCACGATCTTGTACGCGCCACCGAACACGGTCTCGACAAAAAGCTCGTCGAAGATGCCTACCCACGCGGCGTATTCGTCGATCACCTCCTTCCAGCCGACGCCGACGCCGCCGCCTTCGATCGCAATTACCAAGCGCTCGCGCCTCTCGCCCAGGCGCGCCATCGCATCGTCTCGGTCGATGAGGACGCGGCGAGTGCCGAGCTCGAGACGCACGTTGACGGTTTCACGCTGAGCAAGCGCATTGCCATCGGGGACGCGCTCTCGGTCGGCTATCACCTCACGGCAACGGGCATGAACCGCGTCGTCAAATTCGCGAGCCACGTCGATGTCACGTTGCTCTCGCCGGACGAGGTCGGTGGCCGCCGCATCGACGTGTATTGCGAAGGCAGCGATGCGCCAAACGGCGCGTCTACTCCTGGCGCGCGCGCGGTCCACCACAAGGTGACAAAGGTGCGCATCGCGTGCAGCGACATGGGCATCGACACGACGATTGTGCCGTCAAAACGCTGTGAATTGTGGCGGATCCCGATCGAGACCGTCTCGCAGAGCGAACGCGGATTCGAATCGAGCTACCAAGGCACATGCCTCGTGTTCGTGTGGACCGTCGAGCTCGGTGCGACCAAATCATTCGACGCGTCGCTCACCCTGACGGGCTGAGGGCGAATGCCCACGCGCGCCACGACGCTGTCACCAACGGCCGAGTCCAAGCGAGCCTTGCTGTTCGCTCACGGGGCTGGTGCGCCTTCGACCTCCGAATGGATGCAAAGCTGGGCCACGAGGCTCGCGTCGCTCGGTGAGGTCCGGCGCTTCGACTACCCGTACATGGCAGCGAAAAAAAAGCGTCCCGACCCACTCCCGGTGCTGGTCGCAGCACACCACCAAGCCGCTACCGAGCTTGCCGCGTCGGTGGGCGGCACGCTCGTCTACATCGGCAAATCAATGGGCGGACGCGTCGGGTGCCACCTCGCGCACCAGCATGCGCCAGCCGCGCTCGTGTGCTTGGGCTATCCGCTGCGCGCGCCGAGCGGGAAGTTGCGTGACCGTGTGCTGCTCACGCTCGAGACGCCTATCCTGTTCGTGCAAGGCACGCGCGATCCCCTCTGCCCGCTATCCATACTCGCCGACGTTCGCGCGCGGATGACGGCGCCGAGCGAGCTCTACATCGTTGACGAAGGCGACCACTCGCTCGCGGTCACCAAGCGGTGGAGCAAAGCTCACGGGCAGACTCAGGAGGAGGTCAACGCCGCGATCCTCCGCGCCATCGAAGGATTCCTCACGACGCACGCACCCGTCCGATGAACCCCCGAGGCTCCGAACCCATCGGCCCCGGAGTCCATACACTCGCCTGCTTTTTATTTTAGGTGCGAGACCTCGCCGATCAAGGTTTCACGGCGCAGATCCGTTGCGTTGTGCAGTACGCCTGACGACCCGGGCACGGGTTTACGGCGCAGTTCCTGTAAGTCGAGATGGCCATGATCGGCTCGTCCGCCTTGCAGGGGCCGCACGAAAGAAACTTGGGACAGTCTGCATCGCTCGAGCAGGCCATCGGGCGGTCCGGATCCGGACCAGCCGGCGGCGCAGCCACGGGCAGCTCGACGTTGAGTCGCACCATGACGACGTCATTTTTCGTCCACTCCATCACCTCGTCGGCGACGCGCACCTTGAAGGATTGGTTATCCCACGCCCGCACGTGCAACGTTATCGAGCTGTCACTCGCCTCGAACGTGCCTTCGGTCCGGCAACGCGGTTCGGTCGGGCAGGCCGCGTCGATCACCTGAATCGCACCGGTGCGTCCGTCAGGTGAAAACACGACCCAACCGCTCGTTGGCGAGCCTGAGTCCCGCGAAAAACGCCAGCGGCCCCGGGCCCAAGTGCTGTCGCTGTGTGCTGGCGCGCCGCCAGTTGTCGGACTCGAGCCGGTTGTCGGACTCGAGCCGGTTGTCGGACTCGAACGGTTGCAGGATGGCGCAGTCATCGAGAGCGCTCCTGTCACGATGATTGGGACGAGGTGCAGCCTACGGCGCATGCGCTGACGCTACCTCGGCGGGTCCGCCGCCGCCATGTCGGTAGGGCTACGCGACCTCGTCGAGCGCCTTGCAGCGGAGGAAGGTGCTTTTCCAGTCAGGCGGCCGGAACGAACGCCGCCCCTCGCAGCGTTAGTCGCGGTTGGCGCACCGAAAGCCTGTGCCCTCGGTCGCGAGAGCACCCGAGAGCACGTGGGACGATGTCGCATGGAGCAACGCCGAACCCGCGGCTTCGCCGAAACTGCCGCCGCGGAGGATGCCGAGCTTCGACGGATCCTTGACCGTTGGGTCGGTGCCGCCGACCTTGAGCGTCGCCGGATCATAGCCATCCTGCACCCACTCCCAGACGTTGCCGGAGAGGTCGAGGACGCCGAAGGGTGATGCTCCGGCCGCGAACCCTGCGACGGGCGCAGCGCCACGGTGATGGCAGCCCATCGATGCGATCGAGGGACCATCGCCATCCTTAACCGATGCCACCGCGCAGTTCGGCTCGGACCAGCCCCAGGGATAAGGACGCGCGTCGGTGCCGCGGGCGGCTTTTTCCCACTGGGCGTACGTCGGCAGCACGCCGCCGACCCACTCGCAGTAGGTCGTAGCCTGGGCGCGGTCGACGCAGTTTATCGGCAGCTCGCGGTTGGACTCGCGCACGGTGCAGAACTCTTCGTCTTTCGCCGAGGTGCAGGTTCCCGAGCCAACGCACGCGAGGTAGCGAGCAACCGTGAGTTCGTGACGATCGATCCAAAACTCGCTCAGGCTCACTTTGCGGACGGCGCGACCTTCCGAGCCGCCGCCGCGCGCGAAAGCGCCCGCAGGGATGTACACCTGTTCGGCGCCGTCCTTTTTGCGCTTGCGAGTCTTGTCGGCTTTGACGGGCTCCGCAGGCGAGATTCCCGCGAGCGCAGGATCCTCCTTCGTCTTCGGAGGCTCGGGGGGCCAGACGTAGCTCGATGCGGCGCAGCTCTCGAGCTTCGCAACGGTCACGACCGGAAGTTTTGCGCCGTCGAAGAGCGCGCAACCGAGGCCCTCGTACGGGCACTCGAATCCACCGAGATCGACCACCCACACGATGCCCGAGAGCTCACTGTCGATTCCAAACGCGTTGAACGAGTAGCGCGTCAGCCTGGGAGCTGCGGCGATCGTGAGCACTGTGCCCGCCGCAACGTCGGCAAGCTTCTCACGGAGCGACGGCTCGAACATCCCGTGATGCTCGGCCTTCCACTCGCGTACCTTCCCCTTGATGGGATCGCTGCCCATGTCGACCGCGGCCCAGGCGGCGTACGTCGGCACGGAGACGACGATCGGGCCGTCGAAGCTGTTCTCATCGCCGGTACAAAGGATGTCGATGTAGTCGCGTTTTTCCGCACGTACTGCACCGGTTGCTTGCAACGCCGCACGCAGGATCGGGTTTTCGTCGCGGGCACGCTGACCGAGATCGCCCACTGTGCACGTGAACGGTTGCATGCCGCCGCGCTTGCCAATCTCGGCGCGCCACCCGTCAACGAGTTTGCTCTTCCGCTCGGGGACCGGCACCTTGAACACTTCCGCGCCGTTTGCCCCGGGCTTCGAGAGCGTGAAAGCCGACTTCGGGTCTGCCGCGAAGAAGCCGTTTTGCCACGGGCTGTTCGAAGGGTGAAGCTCGACCTTCGGATCAACTGCGAGCACCGCGCTTTCCCAGAGCCCCTGGCTCTTCGTGTCGCCATGCCCCGCGGCATGCGCAACGACGTCGGTGCCGGCGCCCGCAGAGCCCGCAGGTGGTGGAGGCGCCGCGAGCGAAACGCTGCCCGCAGTAAGGCCGTCGCCTTCGGTGCACCCCAGGCCGCGCGCCTCGCAAGCGTGGTCGAACGCCGCGATCCACGTTCCGGCAACGGTGCCGTCGATGATGCGCGCAGGAGCCCCGAGCAACGCAAGCTTCGACGCCGTCTCGACCGCATCCGGGAAGTGCCAGACATGAGCGACGCCGGACACCTTCAACTTGGCACCAACCAGCGCGGAAGGGTCGCTCGACGCCTTGTCCAGAAGCCCGCGCAGGGCCGCATCGGCGATGTCGGGCGAGGCATCGTAGTTCGCGATGGTTGCACGCTCACCATTGGGTTTCGCGTTCGCGACGGGTTTGGCCTTCACGAGTTCGAGCGCGACGTTCACGAGGTCCTGCGAGACGCAGAGCACCCAGTCGACGGGGCTGCCAGCGGCACCGCTCTTCGCACCGAAGCGGAAGTCCTCGTCCGCGGCACGGCCAACCGCGGCCACCGTGCACTCGAACGGCGCGCGGCCACCGCCCGCAAGCGCAGTCCGCATGCGCGCGGTGACGGGCGCGTCCTTGAACGCCGCCTTCGCGACGCTCTCGCCGGCGGCCGGGTACCCGTCGAGCTGAAAGGCGTTCGTGATGTCACCAAGGAACAGGCCCGCACCGAGATCGTGGGCCAACGTCGCACGCGCGCGTTCCCAACCGAGCACCATCGGTGCGTAAGCCTCATCCACTTTTCGCTGACGCTCGACTAGCGACGCTGCAGCAGCACCCGCGGCCTTTTCGTAAGCCGCGCCGTACTTCTTGGTCGCGATGTTCCGTGCCTCATGGTTGGCACAGCTCGGGTGGATGGAAGCGGGGCGCCCCTCGGCCTCTGGATGCGTTGGCAGCGTGGGTGCGATCCCGTCAAATGCCTTCGCCCACGCGCTCGGACCCGTGCTCGGCGTGCTCTCGACCGCGGCAGAGCCCGACGCCGAAGCCGCTCCTCCGTCGCCGTTCTTGCAGCCACCGACGGCGACGCCACCGACGACGAGGGAACTCAAGACCCCGAACCGCCACGCGGCGCTCCTGCTCACCATAAACCGACTACGCATCGCTTGACGCCTACCCCCACAACAAGACTCGCGTCAATTTTAGTCGACAGCACGAGAACGTAACCGTCCGGCCAGCAACGTCCTGACAGCACACGGAGATTCGCTCACGCTCACGCCGTTGCGAAACATCCAAAGGAGTGCTGGGAGAGGCGCTGTGACGAGGTCGAACGCGGCAACGCCTTGAACTCCGGCGCGAACGATCGTCGCGTTCGGCGACCCATATTCTGCCTTTTCATGGAACACTCCTCTCGCATCTTCATGCTATCCGGGGTGTCCGCTAAAGCCGGGCAAGCTCACCCAAACCACCGGCTGCTGGACCTTTTGTTTTTGTCAGCCGGCCTCGGCCCGCCGAGCTCGCGCCGAGTTGCCCTGCTGAATCGGGCGTATTCCAGCTTCACTTTTCTCATTCGCCTGATCGTATAAATGATTTTTAAAAGAGAAATTTGTATCTTTAAAAAAGTTTAAGCGCTATCACTGTAAAAGCTACTTTTACTTCCAACTATATACTATGCAACGTTTAAAAACGATTTCTGCCATTGTCATCGCGCTCGTCGCCGCATTCTTTACTGTTAAAGTAGTTTTCTGGATGCTCGGCGCAGCATCTGCCGTTCTGGGTTTCATTTTTAAAGTCGCCATCATCGCACTTATCGCGGCACCTATCTTATTTTTTGCAAAAAAGAAGTTTTTAACCGGCGGAAGCGACAAACGTTTGCCGTGAATTATTTTAAAAATAACTTCAAAAACCCTCTATAAATTACAATTTGCTACGACTATCCTGAGCTGTTTTGCATTTTTAAAGCCACTGAAATTTTAATGCACAGGCAGGCTCTGATAACTCTACAACTGTAAAAATCTTTCGGTTGGCTCATCCGGGAGGCTCATCCGGAAAACGGGTGGGCATGACGGTGTAGCCTTGACGGCATGAAGGACACCGAGTTCTACGCCCACCTCCTGGGGCTAACGTCGCCGTGGCATGTCGGGCACGTCGTTTTGAACGTCAAGGCGCAGCGCGTGAGCGCTGTACGCTGAGCATCGCAGAGACACCAAATTCAGCTGCCCAGAATGCGGACTTGCCTATCCGCTGCACGATCACGAGGAGGAGCGGTCGTGGCGGCATCTCGATAGCTGCCAATTCGAGACGCACCTGCATGCTCGTATCCCACGCGTTCGTTGCGAAGAGCACGGCGTGTGACAATCGCACGTGCCGTGGGCGGAGCCGAAGTGGCGCTTCAACTTGATGTTCGAGCGCTTCGCTATCGACGTACTTCGTGAGACCGACGTCCTCGGGGCGACGAGGATTTTACGCATCAGCTGGGACCAAGCGCGCCTTCATCTGGACCTTTCTCGCCAAACAACTCGTGGGCTAAGTCTTCAGCACCGGGCGCTCTGGTGACACGCCCGCACGCGTGCTCGGCGACTCTACAGGCGAGCTCGTCGCTGATCTCTACACCGGCTACAACAAGGTCACCGAGCCAGGGCGTCGCAACCGTGCGGGCTGCCTCGCACACGCTCGTCGCAAGATTTTCGACGCGAAAGAAAACAGCGACGCACTACCCGCGCTCGAGCTGATTCGCGACATCTACGTCATCGAACACGACGCCGTGACACTCGGCATCGTCGGCACCGAAGCGCACCTCGCACTGCGACGCGAGCGAAGCCGACCTCTGTTCGCGGGGCTTCTCTTGTGGGCACGCGCGACCAGGCGCCGTCATTCACCGAAATCGCTGATGAGCAAAGCAGCGGGCTACCTGCTGAGCGGCCGAAAGCCGCTCTCGCGTTTCCTCCACGTGGCCGCTTTGCCGCCGAACAACAACCAATCCGAGGCGGCACTACGCCGCGTTGCCCTCGGTCGAAAAAAACTACTTACTCGTCGGAAACGAGGACGCCGGAAAGAACGCCCCCTGCGTCAGGATAGTTGCCGCACCGATCGGATGACGGCCCTGGGGGCACAGGATTGAGGACGATGGAATACAGCGCGGCGTTTCGGAAGCGGATGGTCGAACGGATGATGGGCCCGAGGGCGATGAGCGCGATGACGCTATCG
>CANJMI010000014.1 GCA_947475525.1 Polyangiaceae bacterium
CGATAGCGTCATCGCGCTCATCGCCCTCGGGCCCATCATCCGTTCGACCATCCGCTTCCGAAACGCCGCGCTGTATTCCATCGTCCTCAATCCTGTGCCCCCAGGGCCGTCATCCGATCGGTGCGGCAACTATCCTGACGCAGGGGGCGGGCTCGTAGCGGCCCTGACGAAGGGGCTCGCGAGCAACGTGCTCGTAAGTTCGGTTCCGCAAAGTTCGAAAATTTCCGACCCGACGGCCCAGTATTTCGGTGAGACACTTAGTGTGCACTTAGTGTGTTTGTATTGATGCGGGATCAGCACCGGTACGACCCCGCGGACATCAATGGTGTTGCTCTCAACCTCACGGACACCGGAAAGTCGCAAGCCAATCGGCACCATCCGGTGGACCACAACGCCTCGATCACCGGTGAGAATCGCTCCATGCTCGAGCGTTCGCTCCAGCTCATCCATGATGCGGCCAGCGTGAAAGCTCGCAACAACCCGGAAGCGAAGCTGTGGCCATAGGTCTTTCGAGGCGCATGATTCGGGCACCGCGAGCCATCAGGCGGCGAACGTTACTTTGGGTTTAGCGTCGAAAATACCGCAACGTCATCGTAGGGCACCAGCGCAGCGTGCGCCACCGCCCAGCAATCGACGCCGCGAGGCGCAGGTGCGTTCGCCAGTCGCCAAACAGCGTCGAAGCGCCGCCCTTCCCGCGATGGTCGAAGCCGATAGACCGTCGATCGGAAGCGACATAGATTCACCGGGTGCGTGTTCGGTATCTTCGTTCTTGGGTGGCTTCTTGGTTTACGCTGGGTTTCGTCGCTCTCGGTTGTGGGAGCAGTGGCGACGGGGGCGGAGGCGGCGGGTCGGGGTCGACCGCTGTCTTGTATGCTCCGTGCTCGGGCACGCCGTTCACCAACGATGGCTCGTGCGCGGGCGGGGTCTGCGCTTCGGGCGACGTGGCCGTGAAGGTGTTCGCGGCCTGGAGGTCCAAGGTGCTCTCGCTCTCGGGGCTGAGCGAGCAGGAGCTTGATAAGCGCGTGAGCGTCTCCGCGATCGACACGAGCTCCGCCAGCTTTGTGGAGATCAAATACATCGTGGTGCTGGACTGGGCTCGCTCGCGCCAGGTCGACTCGGTGGGCATCTCGGGCCTGTCGTCGCCACCGACCGACGCCGAGATCGAGAAGGCCGTGAAGCTGGCGGTGGAGGTGGCGGAGTGGACCGGCCTCGGCGGCATTGCATCCGTCGCCTCGGAGGTGAATGTGCAAGCGGCCTTCGACGGGTGCGGCTCCGATATTCCCATCGACTGGTGCCATATCGACTTCATGAATGTCACGGGGACGCTCAACGTGTGGGGGATCAAGGAGGTGAACGCGGCGAACAACGACTGCCTCCAGGCCACGGTCGACGTGGCCAAGGGTGTGGTGGTCGACTGCATTCCGGTGCCTTGCGCGGTGAATTAGCGCGAGGAAGGCCCAGTCGAAGCGGCCGGTGCATAACGAGACAAATCCCTCACAAAAACTCGTTCACTGACTGACGATGAGTGCCACCGGGGCGTTTGAACGGCCAAGTTGTGTGAGCGGTAGGTCGGCAACTTTCAAAACCTCACGTGGAAGCATTTCTGGCGAGCATCGAGCAGTTGGAGGCTGGCTCCTTCGGCCTTGGATTCGCCCACAAGCTCCACCGAGAGCCCGGCGAAGTGTTCGCGGAGCTCGCTTTCGGAGACGGAGAATGGGGGGCCCTCGTGCGTGTGCTGAGGGTATTCGACGGTGATGACGAGCCCGCTCACTGCGGCCGGCAGCAACGCTCGGAGGTGCTGCGCATAACGGAGGCGCAACGCGGGCGGCAAGGCGATGATCGCCGCTCGATCGTAGAGCGCATCGACCGGGCCGAGCACGGTGGCCGTTGACGCGAAGAAGTCACCAGCGAAGAGCGTGATGGGACCACATGCATACCGCACGAACGGTCCCATCCGCGTCACCTCAGGCACCATGCCGTGCTCCTCGAAAAAGGATTCGATCGCCGCAGGCTCGAGCTCGACACCGACAACTTGATGACCGTGCGCGCCGAGGAACGCGAGGTCCTCGGCTTTGCCGCAGAGCGGAACGAGGACACGTCGCTTCGTGCCGAGTCGCCCAAGGTGCTCCGCGAGCTGCGCGTTGGGGAGACCCTCGTGAAAGCCAATGCGACCGTCGCGCCAGCGCGCTCGCCAATAGTCATCGTTCATCGGCCGCGAGCGTACTTTTTTTGGAGGCGTTTGCGGAAGTGGGAGCGCACGTTATTTCGCGCGCTTGGGCGGTTGAGTGAGTCAAGACGGCGAGCCTCGGCCCCCGAACTGTCCTTTCGTGCCTACACGCCCGGCGAATGGACGTAGTTGACCCGCGCAACGTCGGATAGCGTTGCGTCATGCGGCTCACTGTCCTGCCTCTATGTGCGGTCGTCGCGCTCGGCTTCGCTTACGGTTGTGCAAGCGAGCACGTCGAGGCGCCGACCATGTGCAGCGGGGCCCAGGCTCAATCGCGACAAGCCCTCGACGCTCGCTACGCCGCCGACCTTCATCCGCTGCTCGTTCGCGCGGCCGAGGCCGGCGGCTGCGCAACGTGCCACGGGCCTGGCCAATCGCCAGGGCGAAAGAGTCCCTTCACGGTGTGGCCGGAGCCGGCGACGACCATGAAGTATCTGTGGTCGAACGACTTCTTCGCGACGAGCGGTGATCGCACCCTGCTCGCGATGCTCGCTCGCGGCGACGCTATTCGGATGCCACTCGGGGCATCCGCGTGGTCCGAAGCCGAGCAAGCGCAGGTAGCCTCGTTTGCGTGCGACCTCGAGGCGAGCGGGCTCGACCCCTGCGAGTCGCCTGATGCTGGCAACGTTCTGCTCCGCCGCTTGTCGAACTTCGAGTACGACCGCACGGTGGCAAGCGCGCTCGGCGACACCACCGCGCCCTCGCCTTCACTCGCCGCCGACGACCACGCCCATGGCTTCGACGCCGTCGCGTCCGCTCAGACGCTCTCGTTCGGTCACCTCGAGCGCTACCACGATGCGGCCGCACGGCTCGCTAAGGAGACGCTGCTCGTGCCCGCGGGCATCGACCGAGCGCTCGAAGCGGAAACATTGCCGGCGTTCATCTTCAACGGGCAAAAACCGAAGGCTGGCCAAGGCTCAGCCGTAGAGGGCCACTACCACTTCGAGAACATTCGCAGCTACTTGTCCCTTGGCCTTCAGCCCTTCCCCTTCAACGGAACGTACACGCTCACGGTCCTCGCGCGCGGCCAGAACGCGGAACATTGGACGTGCGAGGAGCCCGAACCCTACGCCAAGTGCGTCGCCGCCATGGACACACACGGCGAGCCCTGGAAGCTCTATGCCAGCGACGTTGCGCCTCAACTCCGCGTGATGGTGGACGGCAGCTACACAAGCGATCCCGTAGACGTGGTCGGCATCCCGAAAGACCACACGGTGATGGGCGCGTGGAAGAGCTATTCGTTCACGCTGCCCATGGTCGCCGGCCCGCACTCGGTCCGCGTGTGGGCCGAAAACCCTGTCCTTTGGGGGCGTGAGGAACTCAAGGTGATGCTGGACGTTGACAGTCTCGTGCTCAGCGGACCGCTCGTGAGCGAGTTGCCGAAAGTCGATCAGGCGCGCATCGATCGCTTTCTCATCTGCGAAGACTGGGCCTGCGGCGAGGAAGCGCTCCGGCACGGACTGACCGCGCTCTGGCGACGTCCCGCCAAGAGCGAGGAGATCGCGCGGTACGCTTCGCTGCTCGCGGACGCCAACGCGGCCGGCGAGACCTTCAAAGACGGTCTCGAGGCGGTGCTCGAAGCCGCGCTCCTGTCGCCGAACTTTTTGTTTCGTCCCGAGCTCGACGCGCCGCCGGACAGCGATGTCCCCGAGACCCGGCCACTCGAGTCGTTCGAGCTCGCGACTCGACTCAGCTATTTTCTCTGGAGCGCGCCCCCCGACGCCGAGCTTCTCGCGCGCGCCAGCGAAGGCCACTTGAACGACGAAGCGGTGCTCGACAAGGAGCTCGAACGCATGCTCGTCGATCCACGTGCGAGCGCCCTCGTCGACCACTTCGCGGGGGCGTGGCTTCAGTACGACGCGCTCAAAAGCGTCGCCCCGAACGCCGCCACGTTCCCTGACTTCGACGACGCGCTGCGAAGCTCAATGGCGGGCGAACTGCGAGCGCTGGTCGCCGACGCCTTCGACCACGACCGCACGATTTTCTCGCTGCTCGACGCGCCCTACACTTTCCTCGATGCACGCCTCGCCAAGCACTACGGAATCGACGGTAAAAACCTCGGCAGCGCGTTCGAGAAGACCGACGTCAGCGAGGCGGGTCGCGGCGGACTGTTGACGACAGCGGGCGTGCTCACGCTCACGTCCCACCCAGAGTTTACCTCGCCGACCAAGCGCGGAAAATGGATCCTGGAGCAGCTGCTCTGCCGACCCCCGGGTGCGCCGCCGCCAAACGTCAACACGAACATCACTGCGGAGGAACTCGATGACCTCGGGCCGAAGGAGCTGCTCAAGCTCCACGCGGCGGAGCCTCAGTGTCGCGGCTGCCACGCAGCGATGGACCCGCTCGGCTTCACCTTCGAGCACTTCGACGCGGTGGGTCAGTTCCGCGAAAACTACCCCAACGGTTCGCCGGTCGACGCCTCGGCCATGCTGCCCGATGACACCGTGCTTACCGACCACCAGGACACGATTGACTACGTGAAAAACGACCCTGGCTTTCCTGCCTGCGTCACACATAAATTGCTCATCTACGCGCTTGGTTCCGATCCGCAGCGCTTCGATGCGTGCGCGACCAAAGAGGTCGAACGAAGCTTCCGCGAGAGCGGCCACACCCTCCGCGGCCTGGTGCGCGCCATCGTGCTCGGGCCGATGTTCCGAACGCGGCGTTCCGCAAAACCTGACGAATACGCCGATATTTACGGCAAAGGGAGCAACTGAACGATGGCCCTCCACGACGCTACGAGCCTCCGTCGACGCCGCTTTTTGCGCGGCCTCGGCGCGTGCCTGGCATTGCCGTTTTTGGACAGCTTGATGCCGCGCGGGGCGAAGGCCGGCCCCGACACGAAGACCCAGCGACTCCTCTACTACTATGTGCCGAACGGCTTCGACGCAGGCGAGGTGGAGGAAGGCGTGAACGTGCCTCCGGCCGCGTGGACCGACATCAAGACGACGCTCGCGGGCGGCGCGCTCTCGACACACGCGACCCTGCCCCGTTTTTTGAAACCTCTCTCCAAATTTAGCAAAAATTTGCTGATTGTGAGCGGGCTCGACAACGCGCCCGGGAACTACGACAAAAACAAAGACGAGGACAGCAACGGCGCACACTTCCAACAGACGGCGAGTTTTCTCACTTGCAAACACGTCGACAAGGCACCCTTTAGCGCCGGCCAATCGATCGACCAAGTGGTCGCCAAGTCCTTTGGCTACAAGACCCCGCACCGCTCGCTGCAGCTCGGACTTCATCCAGGCGACGCGAACAGCGCCTGCGGCTCCGGCTGGCCCTGCGCCTACCTCGGGTTCATCTCGTGGGCCGACGCGAAGACGCCGCTCGCGCAGTTGAACGATCCTTACGAAGTTTTCACGACGCTCTTCGCGACGAACGGCGGCGCCGTCTCGAAGGCGGAGTTCGAGCGTCGCAGAGCCCGAAAATTAAAGGTGCTGGACGTCGTGAAAGAGGACGCGAAATCCCTGCTCACGAAACTTGGCGCGAACGATCGCCACAAGCTCGACCAGTACTTGACTGCAGTTAACGAAGCCGAGGACAAAGCGAACGCGATGGCGACGCCCGCCAGCTGCGACGAGTACACGCTCAACTCAGCCGAGTGGACGTACCCACAAAAACTCGATCTGATGGCCGACCTCATGGCGCTCGCCTTCAAATGCGATCTGACGCGCGTGATCACGTTCATGCGCCACGCGGGCGGCAGCTCGTTCGGGGACGCCTACGATTGGGTTGAGCACGAGGGCAAAGCCTTGACCGCGCCGAAGCATCACTACAGCCACTGGCAATCGCCGAATCAAGATGAGCCTGGCTCGCTAGCGGAAAAAGTTCAGGGCTATCGGGCGAAGGTCGAGGCGATCAACACCTGGGAACTCGAGCGCTTCGCCTACCTGCTCGCGAAGCTCGATGAGTTCGAGGAGCCGAACGGTAAGACCGTGCTCGACAACTCGATTGTGATGTTCGGAAGCGAGCTTGGCGACCCCAACCTGCACCTAGCGAACGACCTACCCATTGTGATCGCGGGCTCTGGCGGCGGCGTGCTCGTGACCAACCGGCACTTGACCTACAACGCTCAGGTGCCGATGGGGCAGACGAAGAGCGACACCTTCGCCGATCTCCACCTCGCGCTCGCCGCGAGCGTAGGCGTGCCCTTGCCCCAGCCGATGGAAAACGGCGTGCTCTTCGGCGAGGACGGGACGAAGGCACTCACCGGACTCGGCGCGTGAGCTGCCCCGCCGGGCGTTGGACATCGGCATGCGCCCGTGAGAATCTCCCGCGCATGCACTCGCGTACCCATCGACTCCACACCGCCACCATCGCATCCGTCTTCGCTTGTGCCGTCATCGCAGGGAGCTTCGGTGCTTGCTCATCGGACGTCGACACCGGGAGCGCGACGACCACGAGCGCCGCGGGTGGCAGTGGAGGTCAGGGCGGCGACCCTGGGGTCGGCAATGGTGGGAGCGGCGGTGGCAGTGGAGGGAGCGCCCCGGCGGCGTTGACCCCCGAGACGTTCTGCAGCGAGTATGCGAGCGCCATCTGTACCGCAACCGACGGCTGCAATTGTCCCGCGGTGGACGGCGCTGCCCCCTGCGTCGAGAAGACCACCAACAACTGCGAGCAACAGCTCGCGTCGTTGATCGGCGCGATCGCGCTTGGCGACCTCGTGTTCGACGAGGCGAGTGCGCGCGCGTGCGTCGATGGGGCTGCAGCAACGCTGAAGACGTGCGTCCTGCCCACCCAGTTCAACAAGCCACCCGGCTGCGGATTACAGTTCCAAAACAAGGCGACGCTCGGCGCGGCCTGCTCGCAATTCGGCCTTGGCCTTCTCTGCGCGGCCGGACTCGGAAGGTGCGACATCAACACCGGCAAGTGCGAGCCAATCGGCAAAGAGGGCGAAGCGTGTGCAGGCTCGGAGCATGACTGCGCCGCTGAGCTCATCTGCAGCAGCACAGGAACGTGCGAAAAACCCGCGGCGCTTGGGGAACCCTGCAATTTACCGTGGGAATGCGCAAGCAAGGTGTGCGCCTTCGAGACCAACACCTGCATCCCGCCGAAACCGAAAGCCGCCGGTTGCAACGAAGCAGCAGAGTGCGCCGACGGCCTCGGTTGCATCGCCTCCAAGTGTGACACCGCCCTCGCCTTGGGCGAAGGTTGCCAACCGAGCGAGTGCGGTGCGAACAACATTTGTTTCGACACGCCCGGGCTGAAGACGTGCGGCGCCAAAGCGAAGGCCGGCGAGCCTTGCCAAAGTCCCGACGACTGCGCACAAGGGACCGACTGCGATTTCGCAAAATTCCCCAACATGACGTGCGTGACGACGCCGAGCCTCGGTGAAGCGTGTGTCAACGCGTGCGCGGGTGGCGCGACCTGCAACGGGAGCATCTGCATCACCCCACCGAAGCTCAACGAGGCGTGCGCGTTTGGCGGGGAAAAACCATGCGCCGACGGACTTGGCTGCGGGATGGGCGATATCTGTGTCCTAGGCGGCAAACCCGGTGAAGTGTGCACCGGGACCAATCAGGCGTGCGCGCTCGGCGCCGTGTGCGATTACACGACCAATCCTCAGACATGCAAAACGCTCGGCGCCCTCGGGGACCTCTGCGGCAACGACGACGCATTCTGCAAGGCGGAATTCTTCTGTGACTTCCAGAGCAACACGTGTTTGGCCCCACTCGCTCTAGGCAAAGCTTGCATGTCACCACGCGCTTGCGAAGCCGGTTCGTACTGCCAGTTCAACGTGAACGGGGGGACCTGCGCGACGCTGCCGAGCATGCTCGACGACAGCTGCGTGGACATCTGCGGTGGCAACCTTCGTTGCGCCGGCCCCTCGGGAACCTGCGAGCTGGGCGCCTGCGTGGTTCGCTGAGGCATTCGCCCAAAAAGCGTTACAGGCTCACTTTTTAGCGGGGCGCGCGGCCTGCGAACGGGACGCAACGCGGTCGAACAGGGCCTTAGGAAGGACGGCCTTGAGGGCGATGTCGTGGGCGCCCTCCGCCTGGGTATCCATGCGGCACAGAACCGCCGGGATTGGCGTGCGCGACTTATCCGCCACAACACCAAAGACCAACCCTTTTACGGATCCTCCGCGTTCGACCGCCTTCAACTCCGCTGCCGCCGCCGAGCTCGCAGGCAAGAGGAGGGAGAACGTGAGCGAGCCGTCCGCCATGACGACACTGTAGTCCCTCACGGGCAGTGGACCTTCAGCGCCGAGCCACGCGACGAACGCGGCCCCGCCGGGCTCACGTTTTATTTTCCGCTCATCGACCCCTTTGGTGCGGCTGCGAGCGGAGCTTGCCGCGCGGGCGGCCCCGTCTGTCGAAGCTTGCTTGAGTTTGCGATCGAAGGGCAGCGCCCGGCGACCTTGGACCCAAGCGGTCACAAACACAGGTGCCGACTTCGAGAGTTCGACGAAGTCACTCAGTGCGACCGCGCCGGCCTGCTCGATCGTGATGTAGTAACCGAGCGCCGCGATAGCCGCATCGACGCGCGCTACTTGCTCGTCGTCTTTCGCCTCGAGCATCGAGACGACGTCGTAAGCACCGAGCGTCACGAATGCCCCAATCACTTTGGCGCCGACGGCATGGATCGCTCCAAGAGTTTTTGCGGCCACCTCCGAGGAGTTGCGGCTGACTGCATCGAGACCGACGTCTGTGAAGCGAATGAGGCGGATGAAAACAGGCATTGTAGAACTCAGTGTGAGGACGGAGTGAAGCACTCTAGACCATCTCAGACTTCCCGCTGTCGTTGATTCAACGCTTGCGTTGTTGTTCTGCCGCGACCAGTACGGGATCGGGTTCGAGGGTCAGCTCATGGGCGCCGAGACATGGCAGGTACTCGACCTTGAGCGCACTGACCCAAAACGGGCCAGGCAGGACGCCGAGGCGCACATTGCGCCATCGACAGCGCGACAGCGTTCGCTGGTTGGTGCGCCCGACGAGCACGCCCTGGACGTAAACGGGAGCGTCGACCGACGATTTGACCGTCAGGTAAGCCTCGAAGCTGAGCGGCTTGCGCGTCGCCACGTCGGTGATGGCGGGCGCCGCGGAGGGCATCGCGCTGGCGCTTGGGGTGGGCTCGGCCACGGCGGTGGCGCTTGGGGCGAGCTCGGCCACGGCGCTGGCGCTGGCGCTTGGGGCGAGCTCGGCCACGGCGCTGGCGCTCGCGCTTGGGGCGGAGGAGCTCGGAGGCGCATCCTCACTATTGACGGTGGTCATGGACTCAACGGCCACGGGCTTCGGCGACTCGACGAACGCTGCCGCGCGCGCGAGCCATGGCGGCAGTGCACCGCCGCGAGCCACGACGAAGACGAACCCAGCCGCGACACCGAACACGATGCCGAAGGCGACCAACCACGGTAACCCACTGCGCCGTTTGGTCGCAGGCGTCGTCGGGTCGGGGCTCGCCGCAGGTTCGACCACTGGCGTCGTTTCGGGCGCCACCGTGGACGTGCGCGCTTCGACGGCGGACTTTACCGTCAGGTCCGTTCCTTGGCCGGGGAGCAGTTTCTTGGGGGGCGGCGCCGGCGGTGTCGGCGGTGTTGGCGGTGTTGGAGGTATCGGGGCCACCTTCTGCGTCGCGCCCACGGGAGGGCGCGGGAGGGGGAGAGGGTCATCGTCATCGTCACCGACCACCGTCCGCACCAAGGGGTGCGACGCCGACATGAGAGTCGCACGCGCGGCCTGTATTTTGTTTGGAACGCCGACGAATTCAGCGGGACGCTCAATCACGAGGGTGCCCTCGAAATCGAAATCGAAATCGGGTTCGACGGGCTCGGACTCGCCGCTACGGGTCGAGCTTGGCGCACCCGTCACCTCGTCGTGGATCATCGTCGCGCTTTCCTCCTCGCTGATGTCGCTCAAGCTGGCCAAGTCGTCGACGCGCGGCGCCTCCTTGGCACTTGCAAGCTTCGGTCCCTGCCCCCCAGCAGCTTTACGGGTGGCCGAATCCGGGAGTTGGCTTCGCCCGACGTCGTCGGACGGCGGCAGCTTCGACGTCGAACGATTCGACCACAGCGCCCCGAGACTCTCGAATGGTGCAACGGTCTCTCGCAGCGCTTCGCAGCCCGCATCTTCGCGTGCCATCGTCGAGATCCAGCGCGCCAATTCGGCGCACGACGCGCGCGTCGCCGAGAGAGCGATCATCCCGCGATCGAGCGCCCGCCCAAGCTCGGCGGGCAGGTCGGGCCGCAGCGCATCGAGTGGGGTGGCCGAAGCGCCGGGCGCGGGGCGATCTTCGCCCGTGAGGAGGGCCCGCAACAGCAGCGTGACGCCATACGAGTCGGAGCGCGATGAGAGGTTTCCGGCCTGATGGAACTCGGGCGCGAACCACGACGATGACGCTCGAGACGGGCGCTCACCAGGGTACTCGACGCCTCGAACGAGCGGGCAGAGCCCCATCACAACGACGCGGCCTTCCCATGAAATGAGGATGTTTTCCGCGGCAATGCGCCCGTGGAAGAACGAGGCCGGTTTGCCATCCGCGCTGCGAGCCGAATGACAGCGCGCGAGGGTCTGAGCGAGTTGGTGGACGACGTACCAGGTGGCCGCGTCTGGAAATCGTTCCTCGGAGACGCGCATGTGGCTCATCAACCGCGCGAGGGTGACACCGTCGACCGGCTCCAAGACGAGGCCGAGATTCGGGCCGTCGTCCACGACGTCGACGAGACGCGCCAGTCCCCCCGCGTCGCGGCTGAGCCTCGTGAACCTTTCGAGTTCCGCGGTGGCAGCCGTCTCGGGTCGAGCGACCCGGTGCACGACGTACGTTACGCCGCCGTACCTGGCGTAATACACGCCCCCGGCATCGCCAGCGGGTGGCGACACGCAGCCAGTCACTTCGTAGCGACCAATCGCCCTTGGGAGCTCGCTCGACATCTCGGCGCCAATGTAGCCTGCTCGCGACCGCCGGAACCACTCTCCTGCCAGAGCGCCGTCGTTCACATGGTATGCTGATCCGCGCAACGCCGAAGCTGAGCGGGATTCGACCCTGGCTTCGAAGAGCACCCGGGAACGGAACGTGGCGCGCAAAATCTCTTCAGGGACCGTGTTGCATCGCACGCGGGAGGGGGTGCTCGAGGTCTTGCTCGTCCACCCGAACGGGAAGGTCCACGCGACGAGTCCGTGGGGAATTCCGAAGGGTTATCCGCACGTAGGAGAGCTCTTGGAAGACGCGGCCAGGCGGGAGACGTGGGAGGAGACCGGCCTCGTCCCCCTGAAACTCGAGCCGCTTGGAGCCATCAATTACCGGCGCACCCACAAGCGCGTGTACGCGTTCGCAGGGCCCGCTCCCGAAGGCGAGCCGCGCTGCGCGAGCTTCGAGGTCGATGGCGCGGTCTACATGCCGATGGCCGAGGCCCGGCGCCGTATTCACCCGGATCAGCAGCCGTTCTTGGACCGCCTCGACGCCATGCTTCAAGGCAACGTCCCACCCGACGCTACCTGACATCGAGGCAGACAAGTCAGTGCGCGTGCTCGTGCTCGTGCTCGTGCGCATGCGGGGTCGCCGCGTCAGGCTCGACGACGGCGGCAACAATGGCACGCGGACCTGCGCGAAAGAGTTTCAACGCGAGCAAGACGAGCGCCGCCCCCATGCAAAACGCGCCCACCGACGCGAGCTCACGACCGAGCACAGGAGCGCCCTCAACCGGGGCGAGCCAAGTCGGCATCAACGTCGCGGCGAGTGCCCCAAGTAGCGTCGTCGTCAGCGCCCCTATCGACACCGCGATTAAGGTCGCACGTGCGCCTACGCGAAGCTCCGCGCGACGCATCACCGCCCTCGTTCCGAGCGGCGCCACGATCGAAAGGACCAACGCCGCGGCCGGCGCGACCGGCTGCAGCGCGAACGCCGCCATCCCGGCCGCAACGCCGCTAAGCGGCACCGCCCAAGCCGCGGCGCCTGCGACGAACGCCCACGCAGGATGCGGCAGCGACACCTCACCGAGGCCCGCGTGCACGAGACCCGCGCACACCGCGCCGAGCATCAACTGCCCCGCGAATCCCTCGCCAATCGAGGTCAAACCCCGCGAAGCAGAGCTCTCCTCGGCGTCATCATCGGGCGCAGACTTATGCCCGATGCGACTTGTGACAACGACCGCCGAGACCGCGAGCGCGAAGCGAAGTGCAGCCCATCGACTACCGAAAAGTCCGAAGGACAGCAGCAGCGGTCCGACGTGAAGCGGGCCAAGCCATGGGCCAAAGCGCCGACGCAAAGCCGCGAGCAGCGAGAAAGCGCGCGGGGCGAAAGCCAGTAGGAGCGCGGCAGCGAACGTCCAGGGCGCCGCAGTCTGAGCGAATGAGAGGATTGCGAGGGTGCCGTGACTATGCGCGCCCCCCTCCGCGTGAACGACCATCGCGAGGGAAGCGAGGCCGAGCAGCGCACCGACCGCCGACCACCGCGGGTGGTCCGGCGCCACATCGTCACCGTGCCCGTGCCCGGCCACGACATGGAGCAGCGAGCCTCCAACGAGCGCCTGAAATGTGCCGATGGTCGCGAGCGGCAAGGCCGTAACGAGGCGACCCGCTCCAAAGTAACCGAGCGCCGTCGCCGCCCCGATGACCGCTACGGCAGTGGCCGCGCCGCGAACGCCGTGACGCGGGCGAACGAGCCACCACATCGTGACGCCGACCGGAACGCGGTGCAAGACGACCCCGAGACCGAGCGCGCCGACGGTCGATGAGGAACCCACGAGCGCCGCTCCATCGAGCGTCGCATGCAAGCTGTACGCGAGGACCGCGCCCCAGGTCACCGCGCCGTGCAACTGACCTTCCGCAACGTGGAGCCGGCCTTCGAGCAAGCGTGGCAATGCGACGCCTACGATGGCGGCCGCGACCGCCGCGACCCCGCCGTGCTCGAGCGCTTCGGGCAACACCTCGAGGCCCACGATGCCGAGCAGCGCGGCGATGATGAAACCATCGACCATCGCGAGCGGAGCACGACGCTGTCCGGCCACGCGCGACAACGCCGGACCGACGAGCAACGCGACGACGCTGGCGACGAGCAGCAGCACGGGCGGCGGACGTTAGTCCAAAGGGTTCAGGCCGGGAAGCGGCAAGCCTCCGAACCCAAAGGCCGAGGCGATCGGCAGCTCGACTGGACGTTCAGCCCTTGCGCCGGCGAGCATGCCCCTCGAAAGGCTCGACGCACTGGAGCGGACCACTCCGCACAGACGCTTGAGCCATGGTGCAGGATGCTGCGAAAAGCGCGGCTCACCTGGTACCCTCCCCTGCATGTGGAGATGCGTGCTCACGACCCTCCTTCTGCTCACGGCGTGCGCCCCCGAAGCGACCGAGCCGCTCAACGTGCGCGAGGGATGCAACCCGCTGGGCGCAGGCATGACGGGGGACGCCGACTGCCTGCTTCCTTACCCGAGTGACGTCTACCGCGTGAAGGACGGCGCGAGTGACGCCTACCGGCTCGATTACCCCGACGCCGCGCTGCCGCACGACAAGAACGGCAACACGGTGAGCCCGGTCAGGCTCCGGCCAGCGACGGGATTTTCCGCGGGCACTCAAATTTTAGCGTCATTTCCCGAAGGAATCGATCCGACGAACCTCGTCGGCGCGCCGAGTGATCCCGCGGAGTCGCTCGACGATTCGAGCCCGACCTTGCTCGTCGATGACGCGGGACACCGGGTGATGCACATCGCCGAGCTCGATCCGCGTGCCAAAACAGAGGACCGCCGTGCGCTCGTCATCCGACCACTCGAACGACTTCGGAGCGGTGCGCGCTACATCGTCGCGATCCGCGGACTGCGCGGCATGACGGGCGAGCGGCTGCCACCCCGAGAAGGCTTCCGGCGGCTACGCGACGGGGAGCTCGAAGGCGAGACGGCACTCGCGGCGCTCGGCGACTTCGATGCGCGCGTACTCGGTCCCCTTGAAGCGTTCGGCGTGGCGAGGAGCGAGCTTCAACTCGCGTGGGATTTTACGGTCCGCGAAGACGACGACCCCACCCGCGATCTGCGCAACGTACGTGAGCTCGTGCTCGCAGCCCCGCCACCCAAGGTCACGGTCGTGAGCTCGAAAGCGGGCACCGACAAGCACACGGGCCGCAAGGTAGAGCTCGAGCTCGAAGTGCCGCTCTACCTCGAGACCATCGCACCGTTTGCGCGACTTCACCGCGACGCCGCGGGCAACGTCACCGCAAACGGCGTGGCCAAAGTTCCCGTCACGCTTTGGATCCCCAAGTCGGTTGCCGACGCGCAAGCGGGCGCGCCTCCCGCTCGCTTGATGCAGTTCGGCCACGGTTTTTTCGGAAACCGCCACGAAGTGGACGACTTCGCGATTGAGCTCGCCGACGAGCGGGGCTTCGTCATCGTCGCCGCCGACTGGTGGGGCATGACCGACGCGGACAAGGTCCCGCTGGCGGGCGCGCTCGCGGGCGACGTTGGAGCGGCCCTCGTGTTTTGCGACCGCGTCCATCAGGCATTCGCGAATCAGCTGATGCTCGCGCGCGCAGCCGAGGCACTTGCGGCGCTCCCGGAAACGCAACGCGCGGCGACTCCAACTTTCGATCCGAAGGAGGTCTATTTTTACGGCATCAGCATGGGCTCGATCCTCGGCGGCATCTACCTCGGGCTCTCGCCGATTGTGCGCCGCGGAGTCCTCAGCGTCGGAGGCGCGGATTGGTCGATGATGATGTTTCGCGCGCGCCCATTTCTCGGGTTCCTCGCGTTCGTGCAGATAGCCCTCCCCGACGCGCTCGATCAACAAAAGTTCGCGGCATTCGCGCAGCTCGAGATGGATCGCATCGATCCGCTAACGTACGCGCCGTTGCTCGCGGCGACGCCACTTCCCGAGAGTCCGAAGGATCGACGAGTCATGATGCAAGTCGGAATCGGCGACGCCGCAGTCCCCAACCTCGCGTCCCACCTTTATGCACGCGCGCTCGGTGCAGCGCTCCTCGCCCCCGCACCGCGCCCCATCGCGGGCCTCGAAGAAGTCTCCGGTCCGTACGACGGCAACGCACTCGTCGAGTTTGACTTCGGCATCGATCCGCTCCCGAGCCGCACGGCCCAACCTTCGCTCGACGACACCCCCGCGCACGAAGGCGTTCGGCGCGCGAAAGCCGGCCAAGAGCAACTCGATCGATTCTTTCGACCCGGCGGAACGATCGAGGCCACGTGCGATGGCCCGTGCAACCCGAACTAACGCGCGCGCCGCAAAAAGAACGCGAGGAGCCCCGCTGCGGCGACGCCCAGTCCGGCGCTTCCCCTTGAGGGCGCGGTGGTACATTGGCAGGCGCCCGGATCGTCTGGGGCGGTAGCTGGCGCAGGCGTGCAGCTCGTAGGCGCGATAAGTTCCTTCGCTTCCTTCGCCCACACCTCTGAACACGCCATGCCGACGTCCGTCGATGGCTCGCACTCGAGCGGCCCGCACGCGCTCGTGAGCGATGTCACCGGCGAGAACGTGGCTCCACCATCTTGGCTCTTGCCGACGCTGAAACCATCGACGAACGCGTTGCCGCACGCGTAGAGCCCGCCCGCGTTCCAGCTCAAACAGCCAACGCGCGTCTTGTTCGTCTGGGCAGCCGTCTTGGCCTCAGCGAGTGCGTTTGCTGCGACGACGCGGAGACCCGTTTTTTCGCCGCCGAAGGCTACGGTCATCCCGTCGGGCGAGAGCGCGAACCCGGGCAAAATCTCTTCGGCCTCAAAGTAGCTGCTCCACGTCACGCCACCATCACGGCTAACGAGGTTCGTTTGCCGTCGCAACGGCGGGGCATCGAGGACGCCGGCGGCGTAAACAGTCAGTGGCGCGGTCGGCGACACCGCTTGAAGGTAAGGCAGCGTCTCGACACCATCGAGGCCCGGGACGACGTTGCGCTGCCAGCTCACACCCCGGTCATCGGAGCGCAGCACGACGGCTTGGTAGCCACTCAGCTCGTTACCATCGCGCCCGCTCACGTAGAGCGTGCCCCAAGCGTTGGGTTCGCCCTCTTTTGGAGAGGCCGCGATCGAGAGCGCCAGAAATTCAACCGAAAACGGACTCCCGAATTCCTCCCAGCTCGCCGCGCCGTCGGTGGTCTCGAAGAGCTTCACGGAGAACGCGTCGACGCCCGTCCCGTTGGAACTGAGCGCGAGCACGGGGCTTCCTTTCGCCGGCGCGTCCGGCCGTGGCAACGCGGCGAACCCAACGACGTAGCGCTCCGCCACAAGCGCGACGGGCTCGTAATCGCAGCGGTCCTCGCTGCCGACGACGAGCCCGCCAAACGTGCCGAGAACAAGACGCCCGCCCGCAAAGGTGAGCGCCGGATCTTCCTTGTCCGAATTGAACCCCGCAGCCACGGCGCACACGTAGCGCCATCCCTCTTTCGGTCCCGCGCTTGCCGTCTCGTTGTCGTAGAGACCGAAGGTCGTGCGGACGATCAGGTGGTCCGCGTTGGTCGGATCGAAAACGAGCCCGTTCGATGCCGGAAAGCGACCGTGAGCGTCGGCCGAAGCGTCAACCGAGAGCACGAACGCCCACGCGGCAGCGCCTAGAACCGACCGGAACTTTTGAGGAAAAAACCGAAACCGCCGCATCTCGCCTATAATGACATGCGTGGCGCGCCCGAGAGTGATCATTACCTCGCCCGACGCGAGCGTAACGGTGAATCTCATCGCGTCGCTCAACCCGAAACGGTACCGCGTCGAGCACATCCACGATCTCAGCGAGGCGCTGCTGCGTGCCGAGTTCGTCCTCGCCCACGCCGTCATCGCGCACGTCGACGAGCTCGACGAGAGCGTCAATAAACGCCTGATACGCGCGATCGATCGCGGGATCTCGCTCGTCGTGGTCTCGAACAGCGCAACGGTCGCGGCAGAAGCCAAAGCCCTCGGAGCCCACCCGCTCCGATTTCCGTACGCGGTCCACGACGTCAAACGCACGGTCCTCGACGCGGTCTCGGAAGCCCATGCGCTGCGTTCAAGCGACAGCGCGGTCGTGTCACGGGGTGAGCCGCGGTCCCTGACGCAGCGGGTCGTGGTGCTCGTGAGCGAACGGGACGCCGCCGAAATCATGGCGGCAACACTGCGCAGTCAGCTCGCTGTCAGCTGCGACGCCACGCCGTCCGCGAACGACGCGATGGGTGAGCTCGTCCGGGGATTCGACTGCTTGGTCACGAGGCCAAGCTTTCTCCTCGGGTCGGAAGACGGCGCGAAGCTCGCTCGAAAGCTCGCACGACGCGGGATCTCCATCGTGCCACTCAGCTCGAGCGAAGACCTCGACGCGAGCACGGCCGGACAGATCGCCTGGGCGCTCGTTCCGCAAGTGCGGCGTAGCCTCCAAGCCCGCGCACGTCTCACCCGCCCGCGCACGCCTGAATGAGCGCACGCTCGCAGCACGACAATTAGGCCTGGCCCCACGCGACGCTCGCCCCGTCATCCCACGGGACGTGCGGCTCCCGAACGAGGGCCCCGGCCTTGGCCCCGAAGGCATTCACCATCAGCTCGTGCACCGCCACGCCGGACACCCCGGCGACGGATTCCCCGGACAGCGGCACGCTGCACACGCGTGCCTCGAGACTCCACCCTAGCGCGACGCGCACGTCGGCCCGCTCGGCTCGCACCGTCGCAAGATCGCGCGCCACGACGGCCGCACTCGCATCGCCGCGCCAACACCACACGGCGAGAGCGGGAGTCGCGCCGAGGCAGACGGCATCGCCGGTCGCGGGTGGCATCGCGGACACCGCCCCACCGAGCTCGGGATGCACGAGAACGGCGACGTAGAGCCCGGGAGGCGCGAGGACGAGTGCGGCCAGGCGGCTTGTGTTGCGCTGACCTCCGAGACGGCGCGCGCTCATCGCAGCGAGCGCGAGCGGTTGTTTGTAGAGAAGCTCGATCTCGTGGGCTGCGGCGACGTGAGCGACGGTCTGTGCAGTGGCCGCGATGGCCGAGTCGAGCGCGTCGAGATAGAGAGGCTCATCGCCCGAGACACGTTGCCGATGCTCGAGGAGCAGCGTCGCGACCCGGGGAGCAAGCCCAAGCGACGCGAGTTCCCACGCAGCCTTGGCCCACCCTTCGACCTCACCGTGACGGGCGCCGTCCCACGTCACGAGCGCACAACCGAGCTTATTGCCTAGGATCCGAAACTCGCGCTGCGCACATTCGAGGTCATCGAGCGCCGCCGCATCGCCGAGTTCGAGGCGCGCCCGGCCCCGCAGACGCGTCGCGTGGGCAAGCCACATCGTCAGCGGCGGCTCGACGGACAGCGCGAGGTCACGCGCACGGGTGGCAAGCTCGCGGGCCTCATCGGGGCGACCCCGGTCGAGCGAGATCTCCGCGAGAAAGACGAGCGCGCGGGCGCGACCGAACGTGTCGCCGATGGATTCCGAGAGCCACTCCTGCCGCAGCAAAAACCGGCGAGCCGCCTCCGGTTCTCCCTGCGCCAAGGCCGCGCTGCCGAGTTGACCACAAGCTATCGCCTCACCCATCGCGTCTTTCAAGCGTTTCGCTAGATCCGCTGCGTGTTCAAGCAGCGATCGGGCCGCCCCGTGCGCACCGAGCAGCACGTACAGCGTACCCAGTGAGTTGAGGATTTGGGCGCGCTCCGGGAGGAGACCCTCGGAGTCGGCAAGCGCCCGAAGGAGCGTCGCCTGCGTCTCTTCGGCGCGGCCCGCGTGCCGCAGTGCGGTGCCCAAGTAGTGGGTGGCAACGACCCGCACGCGGCGTGTCGAGGCCTCACGCGCGAAGCCTTCGAAGGCGTCGATCGCCGCCTGGTACCCAACGCCCGCTCCGCCGTCGAGCGCGGCCTTGCCTCCAAGCCGCACGCGTCCAAGCCACGCCTCGACCATCGCGAGCTCGGCGGCTTCGGCTTCGGACGCATGGGCAAATTCTTCCGCGGCGCACTCGAACTTCCCTTGCGCCACCGTGAAGCGCCCTTCGCGAATCGCAAACGCCCCGTGACCGTATGAGCGCGCCGCACGGCTTGGGGCATCGAGCGCGAGCGCATCGAGCCTCGCCAGCTCCGCACGCACAGCAAGCGGGAGCGCACGTCGCAAGAGGTCCTCGAGTGCCGGAAGCGGATCGAGCGGACGCATGCCAACCTCTTACCTCAGCGCCCCGGCGGCGGCGATGGCGTGCAACGCAGCCTTCACGGACTCGATTGGCAAACGCGGTGAGGCCGCAAGGATCCGAGCGATTTGCGCGGCAACGAAGGGCGTGGCGAATGACGTCCCCGTCCAGCGCCGCTCGCCGCCACCGAGAGCGGGCGCGAGCACATCGGTCCCGGGAGCCAGGAACTCGTGGTCCTCACAGCGCGCGGTCTCGAGCCTTTCCATCTCGGTGAAGTTCCCGCGTCCGACGCCCACGAGTGACTTGAACTTACCGGGGTACGTGCGCACTTCCGGAATGTTCGGCCCTGCCGCAACGAGGATGACGCCCGCCGTCACCGCCGCATCGGCCAGCTCGTACAGGCTGAGCACAGGCATCGTGTCACTCGCCTTGAGCGCCGCGCGGCGTGGCACATCGATGCCCAGGCTCATGTTGACGACGTCGAAGCGCTCCGAGACGCAGTACCGAAGCGCGACCAGCAACGCGTTGCGCGAACAGCGGCCGTCTTCGCCGAGCGCCCGAACATCCACGATGGTCGCCGCGGGCACCATGCGGTGGAGGATGCCCGCGCAAGCCGTACCGTGACCGCTCGCATCTCCCCCGACCTCGTTTGGAGTCACCCGGTAGCTCTCACCTACGCGATCGATCCGCACGTGTTCGAGCGTCGCGCGAGCCAACCACGGATGCGTGCGATCGATGCCGGAGTCGACGACCGCGATTCGAACACCAAAACCGTCGCGCCTCACGTTGACGGGCGAAAGAACGGCACTCACGGCGTTCATCGCCCCACGAAAGGCAGCTCAAAACCGCCCTCGCCACCGTGCTCGAGTTGCAGGCGACCCACGTAGCGTTCAACGCGCGCAACAAGATCAGCGGCAAGTTCTGCCTCGGCGTCACCGTGATTCACAAGCCGCGCTATCGCGTCCGCGAGCGCGAGGCGGCGGCGGTATGCGGGGGTGAGCCGCAACGAGTGGATGTAGCGTTCCAGGCCTCGGGCGAAACCGGTTTCCCCATCGACCGCGCAGAGGTCGGGAAGCACCTGTGCAAAGAGTTCGAGCAGCACCTGCTCGGTCCGGTAAGCCTCCAGGGTCCCGGCCGCGACGTCCGCAAGCCGTTCGCCGAGGACGAGCGCATCCTCGCCGAAAGAAGCCGTACTCCGCAGGAGAGCCACGCCGCCAACGACGTCCGCACCGAGGCGAATCGGCACGAAAATCCCGGTTCTTGGAGTCGTCGCAAATACGTCACCGAGCGTCGCCAGCATCGGGTCGTCGACGAGGAGTTCCGCTGCATGCCCCGCGCCCCCCGCGAACAGGTAAGCGAAGGGCGTCCCGAGCGGCGAGAGCTCCAGCTCAAGCGGACGCCACGCGTCTTTCGACGCGATGCCTGGCACGAGCATGCGCCCGAGATGCTCCTGCTCGACCGCGACGAAGGCCTCGTCGCAAGGGACCGAAAGGCACGCAAACTGGAGCAGCGAACCGAGCCCCCGCACGCGCCGCTCGCCCGCGCCGAGCACAGCCCCGACCTCGAGCGTCCCGAGGACGTCGGAGAGCCGTGAAGCGAACGCATCGGTCGAAGGCATGTTCCCTCTATACCGTAGAACGCTGGGCCTTCATCGCATCGGCGAGCAGCCCACGGTATTCTTCTGAGCTTGCCACGAGCTCGTCATGCGTCCCGGTTGCCACAACTTTGCCATCCCGCAATACGACGTTGAAGTCCGACCGCAAGAGATGCGGAGCATGCGTCACAACGACGTTCGTGCGCCCGCTCGCGGCCCGCACCAGCGACTCGAGCAACGCTTCGGCCGTCGCGCTCGGGAGCCCCGCCTCCGGCTCGTCGAGCAACTGCACGCGCGCGTTACCGAGCAGCATCCGCGCGAGCAAGAGGCGCCGGCCCTCGCCGCCCGAAACATTCGGCGGGCTCTTGCGCACGACCGTATCGAGGCTGCGCGGCCCATCTTTTAGCGCGAACGAATCGAGTTCCACCTGGGCGAGCATCGCACGCAGCGTCTCGTCGCTCGGCGGTTCACGCAGCCCAATCGTGAGGTTCGCGCGCACCGGACGTTCGAGCAACTGCGCGGACTGACGCAGCACACCGAAGAGCCCCGGCAACTGGGACGGCTCGATCGTCCGCACGTCGAGGCCATCGAGGAGAATGCGTCCACGTTGCGGGTCATCCAAGCGAAGGACGAGGCGCAAGAGCGTCGATTTCCCCGAGCCAGAGGCTCCGCACACGCCGACCACACTCCCGGCCGGTATCCTTAACGAGAGTCCATCGATGATGGCGCGCGACGCCCCGGGCGGCGTGAACGTGACATCCTCGAAAACGAGCTCACCACCGAGCGCCGCACCATCGACCGTGACGGCATCCGCGGCTCGCGCCGGAGCCGCCTCGAGCGCGAGAAGATTGAGCGTCGCATCGACCAACGGCTCCCGTTCGATCAGAGCCTGGCGCACGCCGTCGAGCACATCCAATCGCCCAAGCAAAAGGGGCACGAGCAACAGCAAGTTGGCAACGCCGCCTGCATCCATCGCGCGCCCACCGAGTTGCAGCGCGACGACGACGAGCAGCGGCGACATTGCGCTAAAGACGCTCTTGACTTGTCCCGCCGTAGCCATCGCGGCCGAGAACCGGCGACGCGCATCGGCACACTCGTACGCGCGCGCCGCAAACTCCGACACCGCCTGACCGCGCGCGCCCCAAAGTCGCAGGTCTTCAAGCGACCCGAGCGTCTCTTGCAGCATCCCGAAAACCCCGGCATCCGCGTGTTGTAGACCCCGACGCGCATCGGCCACCCTGCGTGAGGCGCGCTCGGCGACCCATCGCGACATCCCAAAAAGGACCCCGCCTCCGAGCAACACGACCCACGAGCCGCCCGTCACGAGCTCGACCGCGAGCACGAGCAGCGTCGCGACGGCTTGCGGCAATGAGGTGAGGAGCGAGACGGCGAACTCACTTACGAGGGCGGCCTCGCGCGCCACCGCAAGTTGGACGACCGCTGCCCGCTGCGCTTCCGGTGCCGCAACCTCTGGAGTCGCGACCCCACCTGGCAATCGCGGGCGTGTCGGCAAGGCGCCGGCCTCACTGACCGCACGCGCGGACGCGTCCACCACCGCGCCCATAAGCTCGATACGCATCGCCGCCGTAAGATCACCGGCGAGCGCGGAGCCAAGCTTGCTCGACGCCACGGCAACCGCAACGACCAGAACCGTCACCGCGAGCGTTGCGATGACGATGGCCCACGGCGCACTCGGCATCGCCCACCCCAAAAAGTGCGCGAGCTTGCCGCCGCGGACTTGGTCCTTCACGCCAGAGACTGCGGCCACCGCCCTGCCGACAACCGCCGGCATCACGCCCGCGGTCGCGCCGGCCATCACGGCGACCGCAATCACCGCGGCAACGCGAGCCGAGAGCGAGCCCCGAAACGAACGACGCGCGCGAGATACGAGGGCGAGGAGGCGCTGCACGCGCACGACGCTACCCGCGATGGGGCCCAGATCGTCAGACAAAACGCTGTAGAATTCGCCACGGCGCAAGAGGCCGAATGCGAATCGTGGTAGGCGTTGGCCGTGCGGCACACGATCGTAGCTTCGTTCGTAGCCTTCGGCGCCGTTGCGTCCTGCGCGAGAGCCGAGAGGGCCGCCCCCGCCCGCTCGAGCGAAGTCTATGCCCCACAGGCGACGTCCGCGCCGACGGCTCTACCGGCCCCGGCCTACGCCAATCCCGCCGCGCTCGCCGAGCTTCTCGCCGCAGCACCGAGCGCACACCGTGAAGCCACAGGGGCGAACGGCACGACGCTCGTCGGCAGCGACACAAAGGTGGAGCCTCCAAAGGGGCGGCGCCCACTCGCTACCGCGAACGGCAGCCCTGATAGCCGTGCGCCCGAAGGCGAGAAGCTTCCGCGAGTCTTGGGCCGCGTCACGGTGAGCCCGCCGCTAAGCTCCCCCGTGCTCGAACGCGCGGCTCGCGAGCAGCTCTACTGGCCGCTTGCGCGTGCATGCCGACTGCCGAACGGCGAGCTGCCGCCGGCCGACAGCGTGACCCTCCACTTTGACATCCGGCGCGACGGCAGCGTCCTTCCCGCGAGCGTCGTGGCCTTCGCGGACAACGATGCGTTTCGCGACGTGGCCGCTTGCGTCGAGCGCGTATTCGCGGCCTCGGGGTTTCATGGCCCGATCGAAGGCCGAGGCGCCAGTACCTCCGTTCAGATCACGTGGCCGTCGGTGGATTGAACGCGGGCGGCGGCGGTTGGGATGGCGGCGGTTGGGATGGCGGCGGCACGACGAAAACGTGCTTAAACGCTCGATCGTGTGAAATACCCTGAGTCGTCGTGACGACCAGCTGATGTTCCCACCCTGGGTGGGGGAGGCGGAGGCAGAAGACAGTGTGGCGCGAGGGCGAAGGCCGCCAAACAGCAGACAAAAAAACGCCAAAAGGTCGCGTTGCCGCACCCCTTTAACGCCAAAAGGGCGCGTTGCCGCACCCCTTTGAGGACTGACCGGGAGACGGCCCGTTTAGCCGTGAAGCACCGGCAGCGACGCCTTCGACGCACGCGTCACGTAGGGCTTGAGCTCATTGAAGTTCAAGTACCGGTAGAGGTCACTGGCCATCGAGTCGATGCGCGTCGCGTACATCAGGTACTCCTCCACCGTCGGCAGCCTCCCTAGAATGGCGGCCACCGAAGCGAGCTCCGCCGAGGAGAGGTACACGTTCGCCCCTTTGCCGAGACGGTTTGGGAAGTTGCGCGTCGAGGTCGACACGACCGTGGAGTTCGGGTTGACCTGAGCCTGGTTGCCCATGCACAAGGAACAACCCGGCATCTCCGTGCGCGCACCGGCGGCGGCGAACATGTTGTAGTAGCCCTCCTCCATCAGCTGAGCCTGATCCATCTTGGTCGGAGGCGCGATCCACAGGCGTGTCGGCACGAGGCCACCAAACTCCTTGAGAAGTCGGCCGGCAGCGCGAAAATGGCCGACGTTGGTCATGCACGAGCCGATGAAAACCTCATCGACTGCGACGCCGCTCACCTCACTGAGCGGCCTCACGTCGTCGGGATCGTTCGGGCACGCGAGCAACGGCTCCTTTATCGCACTGATGTCGATATCGAGCACGGCCGCGTACTCCGCGTCGGCGTCCGCCTGCATCAGCACGGGGTTGGCGAGCCACTTCTCCATCTCAACTGCACGCCGCTCGATCGTGCGAACGTCGCCGTAGCCTTCCGCGATCATCCACCGAAGCATCACGACGTTGGACTTCAGGTATTCGATGATCGGCTCCTTGTTGAGCCTGATCGTGCACGCAGCGGCAGAGCGCTCGGCCGACGCGTCGCTAAGCTCGAAGGCCTGCTCGACCTTCAGGTCCGGTAGCCCTTCAATCTCGAGGATACGGCCGGAGAAGACGTTCTTTTTCCCCTGCTTCGCAACCGTGAGGAGCCCCTTTTGCAGCGCGGCGTACGGAATCGAATTGACGAGATCGCGCAGCGTAATTCCAGGCTGCATTTTGCCGCTGAAGCGCACGAGCACGCTCTCGGGCATGTCGAGTGGCATGACGCCGAGCGCGCCCGCGAACGCGACGAGGCCCGAGCCCGCCGGGAACGAGATCCCGATCGGGAAGCGCGTATGGCTGTCGCCGCCGGTGCCCACGCAATCCGGCAACAGCATGCGGTTCAACCAACTATGGATGATGCCGTCGCCGGGCCGCAGCGAGATCCCGCCGCGGTTGGTGATGAAGTCCGGCAGCGTGTGCTGCGTGTCGATGTCGACCGGCTTCGGGTACGCCGCGGTGTGGCAGAACGACTGCATCACGAGATCGGCCGAGAAGCCGAGGCACGCGAGCTCCTTCCACTCGTCGCGGGTCATCGGCCCCGTCGTGTCCTGCGAGCCGACGCTCGACATCGCGGGCTCACAGTAGGTACCCGGCCTCACGCCCTTCACGCCGCACGCGGCGCCGACCATCTTTTGCGCCAGGGTAAAGCCCTTGCCCGTCTCAAACGGATCGCTCGTGACGCGAAAAACCGGTGACAAGCCGAGCCCCAGGGCCTCGCGGGCCCGCTTGGTCAAGCTACGGCCAACAATCAGCGGAATGCGTCCGCCGGCCTGAACCTCATCCAAGAGGACGTCGGTCTTCAGCGTGAACGTGCTCAGCGTCTCACCGGACTCATTCGTGATCGTGCCCGCGTACGGGTGCACCACGATGACGTCACCCATGTTCATCGCCGAGACGTCGCACTCGATCGGCAAGGCGCCCGAGTCCTCCATCGTGTTCAAGAAAATCGGCGCGATCTTCCCACCGATGCAGAATCCCCCCGAGCGCTTGTTCGGAATGAACGGGACGTCGACGCCAAAGTGCCAGAGCACGCTATTGGTCGCACTCTTGCGACTCGACCCGGTGCCCACGACGTCACCGACGTACGCGACCGGATGCCCTTTCGCCAGGACCTCCTTTATCTGCTCTTTGGCATTGTGAATGCCCTCGCGTGGATTTTTCAACATCGCCTCTGCATGCAGCGGGATGTCGGGCCGCGACCACGCATCTTGGGCCGGGGAGAGGTCATCGGTGTTGGTTTCGCCCGTGACCTTGAAGACCGTCAGCGTGATTTTTTCGGCGAGCTTCGGCCGATTCGTAAACCACTCGGCATCGGCCCACGACTGCATCACGGAGGACGCCAACGCGTTGCCATTCTTGGCGCGCTCGGCGACGTCGTGAAAGGCGTCGAACATCAGCAGCGTCTTCTTCAGCTCAACTGCGGCGAGCGGAGCGAGGGCGGCGTCATCGAGCAAGAGGACGAGCGAGGCGATGTTGTAGCCACCGAGCATCGTCCCGAGGATCTCGACCGCCCGCTCTTTGGAGATGAGCGGACTCGCGTCGTCACCTCGAACGATGGCCGTGAGAAAACCCGCTTTGACGTACGCTGCGTCATCCACGCCAGCCGGAACCCGCGTCGTGAACAACTCGAGGAGAAACTCAGCTTCCCCGGCCGGCGGACTCTTGAGTAAGAGAACGAGCGCGGCGGTATCTTCGGCTGAGAGCGGCTTGGGAACGATGCCTTCGGCGGCCCGCTCGGCTGCGTGTTGACGGTACTGCTGCAACATGGGTTCGCGTCTCCTTTGGCGAGCGCATCACGCGCGAGGAAAACTCGCACAAGGCCCGTTCGTTCAAGGTGTACCCCGCGATGAACCATGCAAAAAGAAGATATTACGCATAGTATTCATGCAAGAAACGCATGGATCTTCTCCTTACCCGCTCTCTCCTCGCGGTCGCTCGCGACGGCACCATCGGCAAAGCCGCTTCGCGCCTCGGCGTCTCCCAGTCGGCGTTGTCACGTCGACTGCAGCAACTGTCGTCTGAGCTTGGAGCCGAAGTCTTGAGCCCGAGCGGTCGGGGCGTCGTCCTCACCGAGGCCGGGAGACTCGTCGTGGCTGAAGGCACGGTGCTCGTCGAACGGTTCGAGAGGTTGAAGGCCGAAATTCGCGCGCACTTGAAGCTCGAGGCGGGCACGGTCCGGGTCGGTGGGGGCGCCACCGCGGTTTCCTACATCTTGCCGGAGGCGATGGCGCGGTTTCGCAAGCGCCACCCCGATGTGCGCTTCCGTCTCGAAGAGGCGGGCAGTCGCGAGGTCGAGGCCGCGGTGCTCGACGACCGGGTCGAGCTCGGCATCGTCACGCTGCCGGTCTACGCGAAAGCGCTCGAAGTCACGCCCCTCGCGCGGGATCGCATCGTCCTTGTTGCCGCAAAAGACCACCCGCTCGCGAAGAAAAAGCGCGTGGTCCCGGCGGATCTCGCAGGCCAACCGCTTATCGGCTTCGAGGGCGGCAGCGCGATTCGGCGGCTTATCGACGATGCGCTGCGTGCGGCCAAGGTCGACGTCAATGTCGTCATGGAGGTGCGCAGCATCGCGGCGATCCTCCGCCTCGTGGATTCGACCTCGAGCCTCGCATTCGTGAGCGACCTGAGCGCGGAGGGGCGGCCGGTTGTCGACGTACGGGGGCTGCGCATCGAGCGGGAGCTTGGGCTTGTGACCCGCCGCGGCCGAGGCCTGTCCCGCGCGGCCGTGGCCTTCGCCGCGGAGCTCGCCAAAGGCGCCCCGAGACCGATGAAGCGCGTCTAGCCGCTCAGCGCAATCGAACGTGAGGCGCGCCGTTGGCGTCAAGCTCGGCCACGAGATTCGAAGCCCGCTTGGCCACCATGCCCGCGAGCGTTTTGCCGAGCGGCAGCAGCTCGCCTTTCAGCGGTCCCTGGTGCGCGAACGACCAGGCCACCATCGAGCCTTCGTCATCCCAAGGAGCCACACGTCCCCGCCCTTCGAGCTCCGTCCAGCCGACGAGCTCGCGGCGCGAGAGATGCACGAGCGCAAGCCCATCGCCCCATGCGAGCAGCGCACGCTCGCCGCCCGGTAAGACGCGCACATCGCTCCATTCGCGGCCTGGCATCGGACCCACGAGCCGCATGTCCTGCTCACCAATCGAGCGGATGAGGACGCCCGACTCATCGGCAAAGATGAGCTCGCCCGCCTTCGGGCCGTCCGCCATCGCCGTCGCCCGCGGGGCCGCGTGCCCGTAGGACCTAAGCGTGCCGCTCGCCTGCGCTCGAGCCATCGCCCCGGAGCTGAACGCGAGCCACAGGCCGGGCTCTGTCTCGGCGGAGCCGCTGCTCGCCCGCGCGTCGAAAACATAGCCATCCACAGCGTAGCCGCCGCCGCCCGGATCGATCGGCGTGGGCTCGATGAGCGAAGCGGCATTCCCCGTCAGCGGCACCGAGGCGAGGCGACCGTCGAGCGTCTGGACGAAGAGCCGACTGCAGCTTGGCTCGACGCCCAGCACGAACCCGGGCTTGCTCGCGACACGCGCAACAAGGCTCCCCCGAGCGGCGTCGATCACCTCCCAACCAAGCGGAGGCTCTCCCTTTCGCCACGCGAGAACCCGCCCGTCCGCGCAGCTCGAGAGGAGGCGAGCCTTGCGACTCCATAGGCTCTCGCCGCGCAACGTCATCGCGCGAAGTTCGTCACCGTACTGCGCAAGAACGACATCGTTCACGCGCACGATATCGATGATCGACGTAGTGTCTTTCGCGGGCTCGTTCGTTTTTATTTGCGTCACGTCGGTGAGCGCTCGCGCGACTGGATCGAAAGCGACGAGATCGCGCGTCACCAGGCGCCCGTCGGCGAGACGCCAACCGCCGTCAAACTGCCGCGGGCCGACCGACGCGCCATCGAGCAGCAAAGGTCCGTAGGCCGCGAGCGAAGCCAACGGCGCGGGAGCGTGCGCATCGACGTGGCATGGGCTCGACGCGTTCGGAGGCGGCCCATCGGTCAGAGCGCGGCCGCCGCGACGCAAGTAGGTCCACGTCCCAGCGCCGTCGCTGTCGCACACCGCGAGGTCGAGCCCACCGTCCGCGAAGCGCGCGTCGACCGGATCGTCGATGCGGTGTTCGAGCGGCGCGCCGGCAAAGAGGGGCCGCGGCGTGCCCGAAGTGAGATCGAAGAGCAAGGCCACGCGCGCATCGACGACGGCGAGTACCGGATCGCGTGGTGAGAACGCCGCCAGCATCGCCGCGCCCTGCTCGGGCATCGCAATCTCGGAAGGCTCGTGCCCTCGATGCCAAGCGAGCACGCGCTTCTGCCGAGCAGCAGCGAGCCACTCGCCGTCTGGCGAGATCGCGAGAAGGCGGCCCCCGAACGGGAGCGTGTCGGCATGCGCCGGATCGCGTAGATCCCAACGCGCGAGCCCGTCCAACGTCACGCAACTCACGACCGGCGCGGCGTCCGCGACGAGCACGCGAGAGAGCCCCCGGATGCACCGCATCGGAGACTCGGCCGCGAGCGCGATCTCTCGGTTCTCGCGTAGGCGCCAAACCCGCAGCGTCCCATCGAGTCCACGGGTGATGAAGCCGTCACCAAACCGCAACGGCTCGACGTCATGGAGTCCACCTTCGTGCGCGGCGAGGCGCGTCTCGACCGCGCCCCACTGGACGCCCTCATCGGGCATGAGGTCGAGCAAGACGACGTGCTCGCGAGTGTGACCGAGCACGACGCGCGCATCCCAAGGAAAACGCGGGTTCTGCGGCGGATCGAGGACGAGAAAGTTCGCGACCGGAAGCTCGCGAGTGGCCGCGAACAACTCAAACGACAAGAGCGGATCACGCGAGTCCGCGTCGATCGCCGCGCCGAGCAGCGCGATGCGGCGATACGGATCGGCGGTGCGCCGCGAGGAGGTGACGAGGCGCTCCACTGCCGCTTGGCGGGTCGCTTGGTCGAGCGCACCTTGCTGTTCGAGTGCCCGCGCACGCCGTACATTCTCAAGGGCAACTGCGCCGAACACGACCGCGACGACCGCGACAGCCGCGACCACGCGAAAGAGGAGCTGGCGGCGCCGCATCGCGCGGCTCGCCTCGATGAAAGCTCGCTCCTCGCGACCGAGCTCGAGCCATACGCCGCGGAAGCGCCCATCGAGTTCGGCCACCTTCGCAGGAATCCAAAGCTCGTCCGGCGGCGCGCCCAGTTGGCCCCAACGGCTCGCCGCGGCACGCAACTGCTCGACGAAAACCATGCGCTCGACGTCGTGCAACCGGCGGTCGTGCAGTCGGCCCCAGCGGGTTGCGAGTGCCGGGTGTCCGATGCCGACGTTGCCGTCACGCACGCGGACGAGCCTCGCAGCGCACAGCTCATCGAGCACGTCCAAGACGAGCTCCGGCGCCTCGTGCGCGGCGGCAAGCGCATCAGGCTTTACGTCGATGGCGCTTCCATCGGCGCGCAGGAGCCGCAAAAGCACCCACTCCGCGACCGCGCGATGCTCCGGCACAAGCGCGAGCAGCGAGCGCTCGGCGTGGTCGGCTAGCGGACCGATGAGCCCGCCTTGCTTGAGCCAGTGCGCCGCGTCGAGCGGGCCGCGCCACCAACTCGCCAGCGCGAGACTGACCGCCGCGAGGCTCGCGCCCTCACGAGCGAGCTCAGCCTTGATGTCCGCGATCACCTCGTCACCGCCCTCGGAGCGAAGGCCTAGGGCGCGTGCGGGGTCGCAGACGAGCTCCTCGGATGCCGACCATGACGGCACCCCAACGAACCGCACGCACGGCTGAAGCGCGCGGCCCGTCTGATGCGCGAGAAACGCTCCAAGCCATTCTTCGCGTAGGAGGCCGATGATGCGCACACCCGGCATTCCGTCAGATATTGCAGCAAATACCGGCCAAAATTCGTCAGCGCGAATGAGCCCGTCGAGCGCCGCGCCCAGATCCTCGACGACGACGACGACGCCAACCTTCGCCGTTGCAGCCCACGCAGCGAGCCGCAAAAGGGCCTCGTTCGGTTGAAGGTCCAGCTCAAAAACCGCTGGCGCATCTCCATGCGCATCGGGCTCCGCCTCCGCGGTCGCCGACCCCGTGAGCGCTCGAAGCCACGAGCCGATGGCCGCCCCAAACGCGCGATTGGGGTCGTCGCCGAGGCGAACGTGGCACCCTACCCAATTCTCTCGACCGTCCGCCCCAGACTTTGCGAGTTCAGGAACGATGCCCGCCCGTGCGAGCGAGGTGAGGCCCGCACCCGCCGCTCCGTGCAAAATGACGCAGGGCTGATCCATGAGCTCGCGCGCGACCCGCTCACGCTCTCGGTCGCGACCATGGAGATTGCCTTCATCGCCTGGACCATAGGGCGCGCTACCTGGGAATGGCGTGCGCGTGGCCCCATGCGGCCGCAGCCACACCTCGTCGAGCTGCGCGGTCAGACTCCCTGGCGCGACGCCGCGTGCAACCGGATCGAGTCGCAGCCAACGGAGCAGCAACTCCGCAAGCCCGCGTGGGAAACCCGCCGAGGCACCGAGCTCCGTCGCGCCCAAGGCCGCTTGGTCGAGGTCACGCAGGCGCCCGTGCAACGTCGCGGCCTGGACTTCGGCGATCCACTTCTGCTGCTCCGATAGCGCCTCGCGAGTGGGACGCGCACGCACGTCTTGCGGCAGGTGACCGGTGACGAGCTGAACCACGCACGCCGCGAGTGCGTACGCATCGGCCGCAGGCATAGCCTCGCCACCTTCGATCACCTCGGGAGCCATGAATCCCGGCGTTCCAATGACGGTACGCGACATCCCCGTGAGCGAGACGCTGCCCCCCGATGACGAGGCATCGAGCGCCATGAACGCGGCGGTGGACATCGCATCGTCACTGGAAAGCGTCACGACCTCACGCGCGCCTCCTCGTTGCGCAATGCCGAAATCGAGCACCTTCAAACCCGAAGCCGACAGAAACAAATTGGCAGGTTTGAGGTCGAGGTGAACGACTCCAGCGCGATGGATCTCGTCGAGCGCCGCAGCCGCTTCGCGTGCCCAGCTGAGCGCACGCCGCCACGCCACCTTGCGCCCCGCATCGACGATGCTCGCGAGGTTCTCGCCACGAAGCAGCTCCATCGCGACGAACGGCAACGTCTCGCCGTGAACCGGCAAGAGACCCGCCGCGTAGACCGTGACGAGCGCCGGGTGCCGCAGCGATGCGATGATGCGCGCCTCCTCCGCCCAGTCCGCCGCGACGCCGCGCACCAGCAATTTCAGTGCAACTTCGCGCAGCGGCTTGCCGTCGGGCAAGAGCTCTTCCGCGCGCCACACGTCACCGAAGCCACCTCGTCCTAGACTGACAACGAGTCGGTAACGCCCGTCGAGGACGTCCCCCTGCTCGCACGCCGGCTCGGCCATCTCCCCCACGGTAATGCGATCGGGTTTACCCCGGTAGTGAAACGCTCAGCGCGCCCGTGAGCGCCGCAGCTCGGCAGCACGCTCACGGATCGACTCCGCGCTGACGAGCGGCTCGGTCACCCGCGCCCCTTCGCACTCGCGCTTCACGCCCTCCCACGCCTCCGCCGATTCGATGAGATGCGGCCACCACGGGTAGGTGCGACACTGCGTGGGCCTGGCATCGTAGAGCCCGCAGCCACGCGTCTCGCGGTTGAAAAACTCGCAATCGCCATTGAATCGCTCGAAGAGCGAGCGTCTGCCCGCGACAAGTCGAACGTGTTTCTCCTCGAATGCTTGGACCTCGAGGCCGAGGTGAGCCGCGAGCCGCGTGACGTCCGCGTCGTCGAGCCACACCGCACCGGGCTCGCCCGTGCAACAGTCCCCGCAGCCCGTGCAGTGAAACGGCAGCCCAGGCTCAAACCAGTCGTTCATCGCGTCCCCATCATGATGCGAGCGTGCGCAAGAGGGGCGGCAAACGGCGCGTGTCGCACGTCGTCTCGAGCGCTTCGCCGCTGACGACGCCGCCCATGGTGCACGTACCGGCCCGTGGCATGTGGTCCATCCAAAAGAGCTCGAATCGATCGTCGCACGCCATGCGGCGGATGAACGGCTCGAGCGGCAATACGAGGCCGTCGCGCCACCGCGCGAGGTAGACCACGTTCGCGAGTCGCAGTGGAGATGCGAACCCGAACCGGCGGCGTGCCCCGCTCGCGTGCGGCCCAGTATGATCGATGAACTCCACGGTCTGCGAGTCCCCAAAAAGATCGGGCTCGGTACGCTGCACCGTGACGAGCGTCCAGTTGCAAAGCGGGCGCAGGGCCCTCAAAAACGCACGCGTCATGTGCTCGAACTCGGGCAGATCCGAACTCGCCCGCGCCTCGTTGTAGTGACCGTGCGCGAACGAGTTGCGCTCGGCGTGCATGAGGTTACTCAGCGCATCGAACGTCTGATTGTCTGCGAGCTTCACGTCGAGCACCTGACGGGCGAGCTGGCCAATCGGATCGTCTTTCCCTGAAAATCCCTTCACCGCAAGGCGCGCGAGCTCGCGCCAGGCCCCGAGTGGCAACCCGGCACGCGTCGCGTGTTTCTCGTAGAACGCACGAATGGCCGTGTGTTCGTCTTCACCGCCCTTCGCGAAGTAAGCCGCGCCAAGAACGATGGCGATGAAGCGCCACGCACCTTCGAGGACGTCGAAAAGCATCTTGATGCGCTCGATGGCGCTCGATGCCGCGATCGCCGCGTGCACGCGACCAGCGATCGGATAAGGCAAGCCTCCGCTCAGCGCGGAGAGCACGCCGTGGGCGTCGTTGCACTCGCGCGAGAGCTCGGCGGCGCGAACCTGGACCCGCTCCGCCGGGGCCTCTTCCCAGCTGACGCTACGCGGCAACTCGAGCTTGCCGTCCGTGACAGGCGGTCGCGCGTGCCACTCGCACTGCACCTGAACGCCGAGCTGGGTCGCGTCGAGCTTGCGAGCCACAGCGGCACCGATCACTCCAGGCGCGAGGCGCGCGAGGGTCGCACCCGGACCGACGAGTGTGGCTATCACCGCGGCGAGCTCCTGCTCCAAGGCGCCGATGACGTGGGTCCCGACGTGCTCGAGCGAACTCTGCTCCTCGATGCCAAACAAGAGCACGTGCTGTTTGGGGCTCGTCGCACGCTCACTGAGTTCGGCTGGGCTTGCGAGGCGGAATCCCTCGTTTCTACCTCGCAAGTCGACGACCTCTGCGGCGGTCGCTCCCGGCCCCGCGGCAGCTTCAATCGCGTTCAACGCGAGCTCGACCTCGCTGCCCGCGTTGGCGACTTCGCCCCGCAGGCCCCATCGGCCAACAGCGAGCACCGTGACGCCTTCGGTCCTCAGCGCGTCGAGAGCCGCCTGCGCCCGCTCGGACAGCCCGAGCGCATTGCCCCGCGCGAGAACCGCCACCACATCCTCGCAGCGCGCGACGACGTCTTGCGGCCAGCGCTTGTGGAGCCGCACGGCCGCGGTCACGGCGTTCGATCGACCATTCGGCAGGGCCGTCGCTGCCGTGACGAACAACAAGAGCGCCGCCTCCCCGCCTTGCTGCAGGGCGGTCGCCACCTCTTGCTCGAGCCCGATGCGCGCCAAGAGTCCGCTCGACACGTCGACGGTCCCCGCCGAAACCGAGCGCGACACGTAACGGCGATCGACGAACGACGCCCGCATCCCACCCACCGTGACGAAAGTGCCATGAACCATCGGCGCCCGCTCGCCGCGCTGCATCGTACGCTCACCCACCTGAACCGGGACGCTGCACTCCTCACGCCGCTCGAGCCACCAGCGCACGCCGTCATGCTCGAGTCGCGCGGCGAGCCGCGACGCGACGTCGGGGTAAACGAGTTCATTCGTCTCGTCGGCCACCTGAGCCGACCGGCCGAGTTTCAACTTGCCGACGGGCTCGAGCCGCAGATCGCGGACGCTGCCGTCACGCGTCTCGATGCGCAAACGGTCGGGTGAATCGACGTCCCCGCGCCAGAGCGAAAACACCGGCGCGTCGGTGAGCCACATCGTCGCCGCGCCGCGAGTGCGCGAGGCGATGGTCGCATCGAGTGGACCTGCCGCGCCCTCTTGCCCTACGAGGGGAGTCACGACTGCCGGTGGCGTCAGCGGTGCAACACTCCGCTCGGTGATCACCGCCACCGATGGAGCGGCCAGCGACGCGGCAGGCCCCGAGGCGCGAGGAACCGACCCCTGGGACACCGACGGCGCCGCGCTCGCGAGCCCTTCCAAGAACGCGTCAGCCGTCGCCCAACGCCGCTCGCGATCACGCTCCATCGCGCGGAAAATCACGGCCTCGAGTTCCGGCGAGACGTCGGGGTTCAGGCGCGTGAGCGAAGCGGGATCACGCTGGCATATCGCCATCACCAGCCTCGCGTAGGAGCGGTCGACGAACGGCGGAACTCCGGTGAGCATCTCGTACAAAATGGTGCCGAGCGACCAAATATCGGCGCGAACATCGACCCCGACGAGGCCCTCTATCTGCTCGGGCGCCATGTAAAGCGGCGTCCCGACGACGACGCCCGCACGGGTGAGGCGCGCGGACCTCTCGAACTCGCTCGGCGTCGCGGGCTCGACCTCGAGCAGCATCGACAGACCGAAGTCGACGATCTTCACGTGGAGGCGGTCGTCGTCGCCCACCACGATGAAGAGGTTTTCCGGCTTCAGATCACGGTGCACGATCCCAGCGTGATGCACCTTCCTCAGGCCACGCAGCGCCTCGACTGCGAAGTGCAGCGCCTCCTCGACGGGGAGCCGACCGAACTGCACGATGCGCGCGGACAGATCGCGTCCGTCGAGCAACTCCATGACGATGAACGGCGCGCCGGCCTCGTCGTGGCCCCAGTCGAACACGCTGACGACATGGTCGCTTTCGACCGCGCACATCGCGCGAGCCTCGCGCTGGAATCGTGCCAAGGACGAGTCGTCGGCTTGGGCACCGACATGCAGGAACTTGATCGCCACGCGCTTGCCTAGCGCGACGTTCTCCGCCACGTAGACGTGCCCCATGCCGCCCGATCCGAGGAGGCTGAGAATGCGGTATTTTCCCACCAAAACGCACCCAATGCGCTCGTGGTGGGCGTCGCTCGCCGTACTCACCCGTGACTTCTCATCTGCCGCTCGGAACCTGGTCCGCGAGTGTGCGTCAACCCGCGGCTCCCGTCCACACCCACAGGCCCTCGCAGGCCGGAGCACGAACACGCCGCCTGCGCGTGGGAACAATCGGGCCCCGCGCGTCGTCCAAGCCCCCTGTGCGCGCTGCACCCAAACCGTCGCCCCGTTGGCGGGCTTACCCGAGCGGTGTATCGTCCGGCCGCCACTCTCGATGGGAACCATGATCGAACCTGACGACGAACCCCACTTCGCCATTCCGCTACCCGGCGGCCTCGTCGCTCGCGTGCCTCGCGCGGTCCTCGAGGGGTACGCGGTCCAGGGCCTTTCGTGCGTCCACGCAGACTCCGGTGACGACGAGACCGTCGTCTCGGCCCACCACCTCAGTGTCGATGCCGTCGCCGGCTCCCACGACTGGCACGCCGACTGGGAGTTCGGCGAGTGCGACTACCTCGACGAAGCTGGATTTCCTCAGCGAAAACACACCTGGCACCGACACCCGTTCGGCACCGAGTACGCCGAACTTTACACCTGAAGATGACCTTTTTTCAAAGAACCCCGGTGCTCGTTTTCTCGGCCAAAGCCCTGCCGCTTGCCGGCGCGCTCACCCTCTGGCTCATGGCCGGCGCGTGCGTGACTCCACGCCATCCGCTCGCAACCGACGGCGCGCTCGACATGACCCTGGACGGAGGCCTGCTCTTCGCGGTCGACCTGCTCGACGCCGACGGCCACCCGTTGCTGCCGCGCCAAGAGCCCCACGAAAAACGCGTCAAGCTCTACTTCACGCAGGATGGCTCGGCGGATCGCGGAGCCTTCGTCGACCTGACGGTTTCACCCCCGCAGGCACTCGAGCTTGTGAGCGTCGACGGCACCTGCGAGGTGCTACCGGGCACGTTCCGCTGCACCGCCGGCATCGACGGCTTCGCGAGTCTCATCGTGCGATCGGAGTCGACCTACTCCGGCCCCGCGACACTCGGCGTGCTCGGTCGCCGCGCGGACGAAAAGCAAATCGACATCGAACCTCCGGGGCTCCCGCCAAACACGACCAACTTCGACATCTTGATCGAAGGCGCATCGGCCAATCGCATCACCGCCTCGTACGACGGCCTCGCGTGTTCGCTCGAAGCCTCCCCCGGCATGCCCTTCGACAAGTGGCCGGCAGGCTCCATCCGTAGCCGCAAAGCGGAAATTCGCGCGTCCGCGCCGCAGAGCAGCTCCGCCTCGCTCGGCAACGCGCCCGTCATCGTCGAGACCGTGCACCCCGAGGCCTTCGTGTCGTTCGACGCCGCATGCGCCCCGCCCCACGATCGGCGCTTGCGCGTGCAGCTCAATGCACTCGGACGATCACCCGAGTTCTACTTTTGCGTAAGCGATCTCGGCGGCGACAACATCCAACTGACCGCGACCTCCGGCGCACGGTCCACCAACGTCACGCTGAACGTTGACGCCGAGCCGCGACTCCTGCGGATTGAAACGGTGCCGTCGGTGCTACCTGCGCTCACGGGCGACGAGCAACACCTGACGCTCAAGATCTCCGCCTACGACGCCGATCTCGAACGCGTCGGACTCGAGGTCGCCATCAGCTCGAGCGACAAGACCGTCATCCTACCATCGACGACGTCGCTCAAATTACTAAGCAAAAACCAGGGAAATGAAGACGCCACGGTCTTCGTCACGACCGGCAACCCGGGCAACGCCGTCCTCACCGTCAGGCCGCTCTTGTTCGAGATGCCATCCTGCGACTCCGATTCCATCCTCGTCGAAGAGGTCACGCCATGACGCCACGCCTGTGCACCCACGCCGTGCGAGCGCTCGCCGTTGCGGCCGCATTCATTGCCGTTCCGGCCTCCGCCCAACCCCAGCCAACTCCTCCCGCCCCAGCGCGCGCGCCGTCGGGCAGCCCGATGAAAACCTCGCCGGCCAAGCCTGCTGACCAAGGCGACGAGGCGCCGGCCGCACCCGAGGACGTCGAGCCCACGCCTCCTCCGCCACTGCCTCCACTGCCTCCGCTGCCGCCGATCCCGTTTGAGCCCACGTTCGGCGGGTCGGGTGGCGCACTGACGAAAGATTGGCGCAACGCGATCCGCATCCTCAGGGTCCCTGGCTCCGGCGACTTCGGAGACGCTGAAGCGTCGGCCTCGAGCGAGATCTTTCCCGACGCCGACAAAGTCTTCATGCAGGTGTTCGGGACCGATCCTGCACCCATCGAGGCGGCACGGCGTGGTGCACGGCGCTGGTTGTGCAGCACGGGTTGCGCAATGAACCAACCGGAGGACAGCACCCCCGAACCCATCGCCAACGACATCCTCGTGTCGATCAAACTGCAGACGCCGACCAACCCCCTGCCCCTGACGATCTGGCAGCCCAGCGAAACGTCACCCGGCGGCAAACTGATGTTCGATCCGCGGCTGATGGGCAACCGCAGCTACCAGGATTCCTGCGCCTTCGCGCCAGTGACCTCGCGCGCAAAACTCGGCGATCGCGTAGGAGACTGCGCGTCGGAGCGAAAGCTGCCAGCAGGCGGCCGATCCATGCCGAAGCCGAGCGCCGCCGAGATGTTTCTCGGTTTGCGGATGCCCGTGGCGACGACCAGCGCGCGGTTCCAATACGTGGCTGTGACAGACCAGTGCGGCAACGCTCACGTCTACCCTTTTCAACACGCGCTCTCCGTTCCGGTCGTCATCGCGACCGGCGGCTGCGGAAAGGCCGACGGCACCGTGTTGCGCGTCGCGCCGAGCGGCGGCTGGGCACGTGTCACGGCATTCAATCTGGACTCAACGGCGGCCGGCGGCGTCGCGAGCGTCACCTACCGCGTCAGCGTCCCGGCCCTCGAGAATTTCGTCAGCGCCGAGCCCGCGCCACTGCTTTTTCCCGACATTCGGATGGATGAGCTGACACTCGACTGCGGCCCGCGACTCTTGCCACCAAAGCCCGTGGCGACCGCCGCGCCACCGCCAAACCCGAAGGGCCCACCGCCGTTCGTTCCGATGGCTGCGATGACGCCGGACAGCGAACCTGTCGGTCAGCCGCTCGCTCACGAAAGCCTCGTGATCGCGCCCGAGCCGATCCTCGGCGGGAGTTGCCGGCTCGAGTACCGCAGTCCATTGAAGGGGCGCCTGATCGCGCCGCTCGCATTGAAAGTTCGCGTCACGCGCACGGACAAAGCAGGAGGCGACGCGCGCTTGCTCGAAGCCGACTGGGTGATCACCCCGACGGACGCGACCTTCCGCATCCCGAAGCTGCCCATCGACGGCGAGTCGCGGTTGCTCGTCGAGGTCACCTCGAATCCACTCAGCCCACTCGGCAACGTCGTGCTCCTCGGCGACGCGGGGCGGTACCAACGCAAAGACGCAGGCGCGCAGCCCCTCGGCGAGGCTCAACTTCAGCGCGTAATCGGGACCGCCACCGTGCACACCGCCCCACTCTGCGGCGAGTCGAACTTCCAGCTCGCGAACAAGGCGGGGCGCTGTTTCCGCGGATACTTCACGGTCCCGGCGATGCTCGCGACGCTGCAGATCACGCGCGCGCCTTGGGTGGAGCGCCCGCTGATCACGCGGAACGTTCTCAGCGCGGTGGGTGTGGCGTTCGCCCTCGATCGCTACGACCCCGTCGAGCGCAAGGCGTTCCCCATCGCGATGCAGCTCGGCGGCTTCGTCGAAGATCTTAGCGACTCACGCCTCGGGCTGACGACCTACCTCGGCATCGCGCCTACCGTGCCGGTGCTCGGTTCGGGCGGCAACACGACCAACCTCGGGCTGCTCGGCGGCGTCGGGATGAGCTACATCACCCGCAGCAACGGCCCCGACGAAGGCTTCAAGCCAACCGCATTTCTATCCATCGTCGTTCAAGTCGGCCAGGTAAATCCCTCGTTGCAAGACGCGAGCGGCAACTCCTTCGGCACGTACGGCACGTACACGCCCGCAGCAAACGGCGGCGCCGCTGGCAACTTCGGCGGCGGCGGCGGGGCGCAGATCAGCCCCTACTAGCCGACCTCGGTCCGTTGCACTAACGTGCCGGCTCGTGCCGTGGAGCCATTACGCTCCCGGAGGAGAGGCCCATGACCGCGCGACCATCCCTTGTTTGCTGTGCCGCTTTTTCGGCGCTCGCATTGTTCGGCTGCCCAAACGCCGAAGCCGAGTTCGGTGAGTTTCAAGACCGCTACGAGGCGATTCATCCGGACATGACCGGAGGCGCCGGCGGAGGCTCAGCGTGCGCGGCGATCCCGAAAGCGGGAGAGCTCGACGGAGACTTCATCTTCGCGCTTGCGGCGAGCCTCGATCCCAAGAGCCCGGTGCTCTTCGACGCGCAGCTCACCACGAAAGACGGCGCGACCGGTCTCGAGCTCAGCATGAAACTGCAAGCGCTCGACACCTGCGACCGCATGACGAAAGTTGGCGAAACGTTCGCTCTCGGCCCGTTTGCCGTCGCGGCTGACGGCAGCTTCGAGGCCAAATTCCCCCCGCTCGAAGTGACGGGGCTCGCGAATCCGTTTTCGGAAAATCCCATCACGGCCGAAACGACGATCACCGGCACGCTGTGCTCACCCGCCGATTTCATCTGCGGTGATCTCGCCGGCAACGTGACGAAGCCGTCCAACATCAGCCTCGCGAAGTCCACGTTCACCATCGAGCGTCTGGCGATGCCCGGCGTGTATCCCGCGATCCTCAAGGTCAACTGCGCGGGAACAACCGCGAACGAGAAAACCCCCGCCAAGTGCAAAAAGTGAAGCCCGCCATGAACAACCCAAGCACGATTGAACTCGGTGCCGCGCGGCCAGTTTCCCGCCGGCTCGCAGGCGGCCTCATCGCCACGAGCGCACTGCTCGTTGGCCTCGACGCCCAGGCGGCGGGCTTCGCTACGGCGCGCTTCGGCGGCGAGCTCGGCAACGCGATGACCAACTCACCGACCGCGATTTACTACAATCCGGCCGGCATCGCCCTAAGCGAAGGACTCAATGTTTTCGTTGATGGAACGACCGCGCTCCGCAGCCTGAGCTTCGACAGGAGGCCGAACGCGAACGCCCCCGGTGAAGTGCCCGAGCCCGCCGACGCCAGCGGCGCGAACTCTGGCAAATCGAGCCTCTTTAACGTGGTTGCCGCCCCGATGCTCGGCGCCACGTTCCAGAACAAGGTCTCCGAGTCCATCGGCCTCGCCGGCGGCCTCGCGATGTTCGTGCCCTTCGGCGGCAGCGCCGTTTGGGACAAGAATGACGCCTTCGCCAACAACGCGAAGTACCCCGGTCCCGCCGACGGCACGCAGCGTTACCACACGATTCACGGCAGCATCCGCTCGCTCTACATCTCCGCTGCGGCAGCGATAAACTACAAGAACTACGTCTCGTTCGGCTTGAGCGGCGGCGTCTCGCAGAACTCGATCGACTCGGTGCGCGCCCGTGACGTCGCGGTTGACACGAACCTCGACAACGAAGGCCGCGCCTGGCTGAAGGCAAAGAACACCACAGCCCAGCTCGGCGCAGGCGTCATGATTACGCCGTTCGGCGACAAGGACCGCCTCCGCATCGGGCTGAGTTACCAGGCCTCGCCCGGCTTCGGTCCGATGGCCCTCAAAGGGCTCTTGCAGAAGTACTTCGCCGGCACTCTGAGCGGCGAGCGCGCGGGCACCGACGACGTCGAGCTTCACCAAACACTGCCGGACATCTACCGCATCGGCATGAGCTACCGCCCCCGTCGGGACCTCGAGCTGCGCGGCCAGTTCGACTACACGCGCTGGAGCCTCTTTCAAGATCAGTGCATCACCAACGCCGGCGAATCCTGCGAGATAAGCCACGGAGATGACGGCTTGAAGGACGGGCAGCCGAAGCCCGGTTCCGAGAACGTGAGCGTCAACCTTCCCCGCCGTTTCAGCAACTCGGTGAGCGCGCGCGTCGGCGCAAGCTACTGGCCGACGAATGAAAACCTCGAGCTTTACCTCGGCGTGGGTATCGATCAACACGCGATCCCGAACGAGACCGTCGAGCCTTCGATGGTGGACTTCGACAGTTTAAGCACCGCCGTCGGTGCTCGAGCGCGCTTCACCAAGCACCTGCAAGGCTCGCTCACTTACACGCAATTTTTCTACGCCTCGCGCGACACGACGGGACTATCGAATCTCGCGAACTACGCGGCGCCTTCGAATTCACCCGACTCCGGTGGCATCTACAAGCAGAGCATCGGCGTCATCGACGTGAACTTCCAAGCGAGCTTCGATCCGTGCGGCCAGCAAGTCGAGCAGTCGGAGCGCCTCGCCGAAAAGTCAGCGGTTGACGCACCTGTCACCCCGGCTCCGGTTGTCGCTCCGGTTGTCGCTCCGGTTGTCGCTCCGGTTGTCGCTCCGGTTGTCGCTCCGGTTGTCGTGCCCGAAGCTCCGGCTCCGGTTGCCGCTCCGGTTGTCGTGCCCGAGGCTCCGGCTGCCGCTCCGGTTGTCGCTCCGGTTGTCGCTCCGGTTGCACCCGCGCACTGATCGCGAACACAAAAAGAAAACGACGCACGAGCCGTCTTTATTGGCGCGTGCGTCGATTACCGATCTTAGCGAGAGATCCGAGACGGCGACCGAGCCTGGTCCACCTACGTCACCTCCCGCCACAGGTTGCGGCGCAAGGGACCAGGGGATGGGCGCTCGGCGCGCCGTCTCAATCCATGCGAACGGTCGCACGCTTAGACCCTTGAGGAGAATTCGACGATGCCCATCAAGACGGCGCTGACGCTGACGCTGCTCGGCCCCTTGATGGCGTGCGACCCCGTTCTTGCCTCGGACCCGCAAGAGACGACGAGCGGCGTAGGCGGCAGTGCATCCACACTCGATGTTTTGCTCACGGCACTGGACGCGAACCTCGAGGAAACCCTGCACGAAGTCAGCGCCACGGGAGGCTGGCCCGCCGCGGTCAACGGCGGGTACCTCGTCGTATCCACGGACCTCGCGCGCACCTTGGTCGCAGGCGAGTTCTCGAGCTGGAAGCCCACGGCGATGACGCTCGGTGACGACTTCGCGTGGGCGGTCATCGACGCAAAAGCCGGAGGCCCTTACAAACTGACGGACGGCGCAAAAGACTGGGTCGCCGATCCGTGGTCGCGCGTGTACGGCTACGACGACAACGGCGAGATGAGCTATGTCGCGGGCACCACGGACGCGCACCTCGAGCGACACCTCGCGATTGCGGCAGCGGGCCTTGCGGCGCGCACCGTGCGTGTCTGGCGACCTGCATCCACACCAACGCGTGTGCTCTACGTGCACGACGGCCAGAACCTCTTCGATCCGACCGCGCTCTTCGGCGGCTGGAAGCTCGCCGACGCCGCGCCAGACGGCATGATGCTCGTCGGAATCGACAACACCCCCGCGCGAATGGCCGAGTACACGCACGTGCCCGACGACCTCGGCGATGGCCCGGTCGGTGGAAAAGCCGCCGCCTACGCCACGTTGCTCAAGACCGCCGTGCGACCGATCATCCAAGCCCACTACGGCGAGCCCCCGCTCGTCGGCGTGATGGGCTCGTCGCTCGGCGGACTCGTGAGCCTCGCGATCGCGGACGCGTCTCCGGGCGAGTTTCAGTTCGCGGCCTCGCTCTCCGGCACGCTCGGATGGGGCTCCGTCGGCGCCGCCGTTCACAACGAAACCATGCTCGCCCGTCACATCAAGCACGGGCATCAAAGCACGGTGCTGTACGTCGACTCGGGCGGCGACGGCGGGTGCGCCGACACGGACAACGACGGCGTCGCGGACGACGGTGACGACAGCGACAATTACTGCGTCACACAACAGTTCGCGACGAACCTCCTCACGCTCGGTTACACCGAAGGCAAGGACCTCTTCACTTTCCACGAACCCGGCGCGACCCACAATGAAGCGGCCTGGGCCGCGAGAGCGTATCGCCCGCTCGAAATTTTCGCGACACTCGCCCCCAAGTGAAAGCGTACCTGCTCGTCGCCAACCCCACCGCCCAGTCGGGACGCGCCAGCCTTCGCATCGACGAAGCATGGGCGGTGATGCGCGCCGCGGGCATGAGTGTCGAGGTCTGCACGACGGAGCCCGAGCGCCGCACCGTCAGCAAAGTAAGCGAGCGGGTGCGGCGCGGCGGCATCGACGTGGTCGTCTACCTCGGGGGCGACGGCACGTTCCACGAGGTGGCGACCGGTCTGCTCCTCGCATCCGAAATGACTGGGAAAACATTGCCATTGGGCATGCTTCCCGGTGGCACTGCGAACGACCAAGGGCTCTCCTTCGGCATCCAGAAAGGTGAAACCGAACGCAACGTCGCGATCATCGCCGAGGGACACACGACGCTCCTCGACGTCGGGCACGTCGAGCAGCTCGGCATGGACGATGCCGTGCTCAAGGCGAGTTACTTTTTCGACTCGTGCTCGTGGGGTGTGTCGTCGGACATCCTCGCGCTCCGCAACCGTCACCGCTCGCTCATCTCCGAAGTGCCGCTCCTGCGCGAGGTCTACCGCGACAAACTCGTCTATTTTAGCGCGACGATGGCGAAGCTCCTCGAGAGCTACGTCGAGCCCGTGAAATTCCGCGCCGAGGTCATCGTCGACGGTGAGACCCATGTCCTCGACGGGTTGCTCGACCTCATCATCAGCGCCACGCCGATCTACGCAGGACACTGGGTACTCGATCGACGCGCCGAGCCCGACGACGGCATCTTCGAGATGATCCCAATGCAAGGGCGGCGCGATTGGATGAGCAAGGCTATCCGCGATCTTGCGGTGAGCCCACTGTGGCAAGAGCAGCTCGACGCCCTGGGCGTGACCCACTCCGCGACGTTGCGTGGCTCGACCTTCACGCTCGACCTCTATCGGCCCGAGCGGGTGGACCTCCTCTCGCAAGTGGATGGTGACGAATGGCAGCACGGCGACCGTTACCGCGTGACCGTTTTGCCGCGGCGACTCCCGGTGATAACGCCGCGCGAGTTCGTGCCACCGTGGCGCCCGACCGCGAGCGAGCGACGGTAGGCGCGCTCCATTCCATGTGGTACCGCCACCCGCGCACACGGCCCGCGAGCCGACGCCCCGCTTCCCACCTCGAGGCCATGCAAACCGAGTGAATCCCCGCGACCGCATTCCCCTGCCCGCGTTCGTTCGTGCACTCCCTCCTGCCGGGTTCGAGGCGCGTCTCCTCGGCATCGGTGCACGCATCGGCGCGCCCGAGATGGACCTCCTCGGGGACTACCTCGGGCTGCTCCTCGCCATGAACGACCTCCTGAATTTAACCGCGATCGTGCTGCCCGATGCGGCCTGGGAGCGCCACATTCTGGACGCGCTGAGCTTGCTGCCCGAGCTCGCGTCCATCCCCCCAGGCGCACGCGTAGCCGACCTCGGCTCGGGCGGCGGCGTCCCTGCGATCCCGCTCGCGCTCACGCGCCGGGATCTCGACTTCACGCTGATCGAATCCACTCAAAAAAAGTGCGCGTTCCTCGAGGATGCCGCGAGCATGCTCGGCCTCACGAACGTGCGCGTCGTCGCCCTTCGCGCCGAAACTGCCGCGAGAGGTGAGTTGCGTGCGAGCTTCGCCGCCGTGACCGCGCGGGCCGTAGCTCCGCTCGAGAGATTGGTCCCGCTCGCCGCGCCGCTCTGTGCGCCGGGTGGACGCATGCTGTTGATCAAAGGGCAGCGCGCCGACGACGAGCTCCATGCCGCGAAGGCGGCGCTCGTGCAGACGGGGGCGCGCCACATCGCGACGCGACCGACCCCGACCGGACGCATCGTCGTGCTCGAGAAGCAGCCTTCCAAGTAAGCCCGCCGCAAACCAAGGCGTGATGCTCGCTAGGCTCCTTGGTGTGGAGGCGGACTCGCAGGCAGTTTTGCTTTTTTCGATGCGCCTGACGCGAATGAAACGCCCGCGAAGGCGGGAACCCAGGCTTCCTTCACACCGCCATTGCCGCGAAGGCGAGAATGACGGGCTTGGGTACCGACTCAATTGAGGGCGACCGCCGCTTAGGCGGCGGGCAGTTCAGCGGCGGGCAGTTCAGCGGCAGAGCCCAGCACCCGGCCTATCGCTCAAGCAAGAAACATGCCGCCCCTATTCGTGTCCAAGGTCAAGGGTTCAACACCCGAGAGTCAAGGGAAAAAAGAACCGGCACAGCGAAAGCCCGTGCCGGCGCTGCGGTCCGACGGGCTGACTCTGACGCGGATAATGGAGAGGAAGCTACGCGGGTCGTCGAGGGCCCAGCAACCGCCACGAATGCCGCGGCCTTCTCCTTCATTGTAGGCAGATGAAGTCCATTCCCATACATTGCCTGACATATCGGATAGGCCAAAAGGAGAGTTGCCCGCGGGGAAAGATGCGACGGCGCAGGTGGAGTTGCGCATGCCTTTGCCTTTACGGTTCCAGCACAGTTGGCCTGCCGGTTCGGCGTCGCCCCACGGGTACATGCGACCATCGGTCCCGAACGCCGCGTACTCCCACTCCTCCTCGGTGGGTAGCCGCTGTCCTTGCGCCTCGCAGTAGGCCGTCGCCTGCTTCCAGTCCACACAGTTGATGGGGAGGTTGCCGCGTTCGGCGAAGCCAGCATTGCAATAACTACCATTGGCCAACGCCGCCGTGCATTTGCCGCTCTTGACGCAGGTCGCGTAGGCCGCGGTCGTCACCTCGGTCGTGTCCATGCAGAAGGCGGCGACTTCAGCGAAGTCGGTCGCTCGTGCCGCGTAGTCATCGACTCTCATCACCAACGCTGCGGCAGGTACCAAACTCATCCCTTCGCGGCACTTCGGTGGTGGTGTCGCCGCGAACTGCCAGCCGCCAGCACCCACCACGTCTCGCACAACCCAATGTTTGTCCTTTAAGTTGTTCGCTTGGACCACCGCCTTGGTGGGCTCATCGGCCGAACGCAGCTTCACAATACCTTCGCGCTTGTCATCTTTGCGGAGCCAAGCGTTTTGCGGTTCCGTCGACTCCGAAATCGCCAGCTCAACGCTGACGTAGTCCTTTTCGCTAAAGTCCTTGTTGTAGTTCTTCACGACCTTGACGACCACGCGCCGGCCGTCCGCGCCGTCGAGCATCTCGGTGCAGCGCAGATCGACGGACAGCTTGTCGTTGTCGCGGCGTACACACACCTCCGCGACTTTGCCATCACCCAAGGTGGTCTTCGCGACGCAGCGCCCGTCCTTCGCGTGAAGCGTGCCCGCGCAGGCTGCGAGGTCGAGCGATTTTATGTCGGCCTTGCAGCTTTTTTGACGACTCTTGAGGAGCGCCAGTTGCTCTTTGTTCTCATCGGGAGCAAAGAGCAGCTTCGCCCGTTCGTCGCACCCGTCGGCGGCAAAATACTGCCGCACAAGCGCTGCGGCAGCGGTGCAGCCCGCGTCGAGTTTGAACGCGTCAGCACTCTTCGTGAGGCAATAATCGACGGCATCTGGCCCCTCTTTCGCCGCGCGCCCGTGAGCGACACAAGGACCGTCGCCCGTGAGCTTTTTGCAGGTATCTTGCTCGATGAACGCGTGTTTTTGAGGGCAACTCGGCGCTTGGCCGACCAGCACCTCGTCCTCTTTTGTGTCGAGCACCGCGTTGCGGGTGGGGCAGCTACCTTCACCGACGAAGGCCAGAACGGCCTTCTCCGTGCCGCTTTTGCATCCCACAATTCCCATGACGGCGACCGCGGGCAGCAGCAGCCGCGCGCGGCGTAGCACAAGCCTGACTTTTTTCATGAGCGCGGAGGTTAACGCCCGCCCCCATAATGACAAGCCTCAACTGCATCGACAAGCCGCCGACGTCGATCGACCGACCGGCTGTCGAAACATGCGCCATGCGGCTCTCGCCTTCCGCCGTCACCAAGCGGAACCGCCTAGCCGAACGGCTCCCCGAAGCACTCGCCCGCATGGCACGCCGCGTCGAGAGCGGACCCGCCCCGCGTCGAAACTCCCTGCTATTTTGCTAGTGAACCTTCGATTCACCGCGCTAGGGTTCGGACCATGGCGGTTGTTCACTACACGCTCGAAGGTTCCACGGCGTTCATCCAGATGGACGATGGCAAGGCAAACGCGCTCTCCGACGCGATGATAAACGAGCTTGGTGCGGCGTTGTCTCGCGCGCATGAAGAGGAGGCCAGCGCGGTCGTTCTGGCAGGGCGCCCCGAGCGCTTCTGCGCGGGCTTCGACCTCCGCGTGATGATGAGCAGCCCCGAGGCCGCGCGCGCCCTCTTGAAGAGCGGAGCCGAGCTCTTGATGCGCCTCTACGGCTATCCCCGCCCGCTCGTCGCCGCATGCACCGGGCACGCGCTCGCCGGTGGGGCGCTCGTGTTGCTGACGGCGGACGAGCGCATCGGTACGGCAGGCGCGTTCCGCATCGGCCTGAATGAAGTGTCGATCGGCATGCCCGTGCCCGTGCTCGCGGTGGAGCTTGCCCGCGACAGGCTCGCCCCGACCGAGCTTGGCCGTGCCACGCTGCAAGCGCGCATCTACGACCCCGCAGGCGCCGTACGCGCGGGCTACCTCGACGAGGTCGTTGACGCGAGCGAGACCATCACCCGTGCCATGCAGACGGCGGCAGCACTTGGCGCACTCTCGCGCACCGCCTTCGAAGCGAGCAAACAGCGCCTGCGCAGCCGAACGATCGACCACATCCTCGGCTCCCTCGATGAGGACATGCGCCGCATCACCCTCGGTCAATAACGCGCGCGACGCGGCCACCCAACACGTGTGAACTCACGGTTCCGGCCAAGGCTCTTCCACAATCTCGAAGCGCCCGAAATCGAAAGGCAACCGCGGCGCATTTTCGACCTTGACCAGACGCTCACGGATTCCTTTTTTTCGGAGCTGGGTCACGCGGTGGTAGCAAAATGGCATGTTGCCCCGGCGGCCTAGGGTCGTGTGCGCCGTCCACGAGCAGCCCGCACGGCACGTGTCGGCGTAATAGCAAGTCTTGCAGAAGCCCCAGAGCTCATCGGCGGTCCGGTCCCGCGCGAAGCGAATCACCTCCGAGTGCTCCCACAGCTCCTCGATCGACATCGTGCGTACGTTGCCGCCTGCGTAGGGGCCGGTCGGTAGCGTCGGGCACGCCTTTACGGTTCCATCCGACTCGATGCCGAGCGCGAAAATGCCGGCTTGGCATCCGCGCCAATGTGCCTCGCGGCCGAGTGGTCGCGAGCGAAGGACCTGCTCGTGCGGTCCAAAATAGCCGATGTTGTTGTTGGCGACGATGTTGAACGGAATGCCGCCTTCGTGCTCGCGGACGGCATCCAATTGGATCCCCGCGAGCGTGTCGATGATCGGCACGATTTGCCAGGGATCGATGATCCACTCGGGGTGATCGGCCGCGCGTCCGAGAGGACCGGTCAGCTGGACTTGCCATGACTGCACGCCGTGATCGCGGAGCAGCCGGGCCGTCTCGGGCAGAAACTCGCAGTTGAGTTTGTTTATTTGAGTGTTCGCCGAGGGGATGAGTCCAACCTCGCGCGCGGCATCGAGCGCCCGCAGCGCCGATTGGTGACTGCCGAGGTTGCCACGCAGGCGATCGTGCGCCCGCGCGGGGCCGTCGATCGATACCCCGAGACCTTGAAGCCCCGCATCCCGAAAACGCTTCGCGAGCTCGGGTGTGAACGCGCGCCCGCCGGTCTGCATGGTCACGCGCATGCCGAGGTCGGCGATGAACCGGATGAGGTCCTCGCAATCCGCCCGCAGGTACGCTTCACCGCCGATAAGCGTCACTTCCCGGCTCCCAAGCCGCGCGAGCCCCCGGGCGACTTCAAACATCTCCTCGGTGCCAAGCTCGCTCGGACGTGCCTTCCCCGACCGCGAACCGCAGTGCTGACAGGGCTGGTCACACCTCATCGTGATCTCCCAAACAACATACACCGGCACCGCGCGACCTTCATCGCCGGGGCGAACCGCACGAACAGGGATGGGCAGGGAAATGAGCTCACTCGACATTCAGCCACACTACGGTCATTCAATAGAAATTTCAATTGACGCAGTTTGTTAGCGAGGAGTTCAATCAATAGATGTCCTCACACGCGCTTATCGCCTGTCCCTCATGCAACTGCCACGCGAACCAGGCTGAGGTCACCTGCCCTCACTGCGGCCAAGCGCTCCGCCGAGCCAATGGCTCCATCGAACGGACCGCGGCGTCGGTCATGCTCGGCCTCGCGGTTTCGATCGCGGCGCCGGCCACGCTTACCGGCTGCGACGGTGAGACGGCGGACGACACGACGAGCAGCATGAATGTCTCGAGCAGCACCTATCCGGATGTCGTCTCAGCTTACGGCATCAGCGTGACCGGCGGCATGAGCGTGACCACCGGCGAAGACGGCGTTGGCGGAGCTGGCGGCGTTGGCGGCGTTGGCGGCGCTGGCGGCGTTGGCGGCGCTGGCGGCGCTGGCGGCAAGTGATGCGCGCGCTCGTGTGACGCCCGAGTCAACGCGTCGGCCGCGTGCGTGTTGCGAACCACACGCGGTTTTTCTCCATCGCGCGGGCTTGCCCCGTCGGTGCGTGACGCGTGCAAGTGGCGAGCTCGTCCGAGCCTTCGGCCGCGCCCCAACGCGCCTCGGCGCAGTCGTTCGGATTGTATGCGAGTTCGAGCGAGCGTTGCCGAGCGACCACATCACCCACCGTAAGCTTGAAGCGTGAACCGTCCGACCGTGGGTACTCGAAGCTGAGCTCGGCTACGCGCGAGGTGATGCGCTCACGCAGGGCCTGGAGGCGCGCCTCCAATTCGGCCGGGGCCGAGGGCAAACCGAAGCGTGCGGGCTGACGCTGCACGGCCTGCGGAAAGCCCATCACGGTGTCGAGCGCGATCAGGAGGCGCATGTCGCGCGAGGGCGTGGAGTAATCCTCCCACGCGCCGCTGGTCTCGAAGAGCGAGTGACCGTGAGGCATCTCGATAGCCGAGCGGTGCGCACGCATGTACTCCTGCCCATTCTCGATGCTCGTCACACGGGCTTTGAGTTGCTCGAAGAGCGCCGCCAGCAACGCCTCGAGCGCATCATTCGCCGCGAGCGGGCGCGGATTGATCAGGTTCTCGAGGGTGTCGTACCAGGCGTCTTTGTCGAGCTCGTACGGCTCGAGGCTCCACGGCGTAAACCCGGGGCGGTCCTCCGCGATGCGTTCGTTGGCGATCGACGTGACCTTGCCGCCCTTCATCCACACCGGGCGAAAATGCTTGAAGCCCGCCCCCGCCTCGGTCGTGTCGGGCGAGTAGAGAAAGGTGCCGCGCCAGAAACGACGGCGACCGATCGTGCCATCGGGCTGCGCATCCGCGCCAATCAACATGCCGTGGGTCGTCAAACCTTGGGGGACCCAGCCGGCGAGCACGTAACCGTGACCGTAAGGGTCCGCGAACACCGAGCCTGGCGTCAAGGCGTCGCGCGTGAGAGGGACCGAGTAATGGTCGGACACCGAGTCACGCGGACTCGTCCTGCCCGTACCTGAGTGCACGCCGTTCGCGAGATTCGAACGGGCGAAGGTCGCGAACTTTTCGGTCGCGTCGCGGCCTTCGGGTTGCGCGCTCACATTCGAGTGGACCTCCTTGTCGCAGTAAGGCGCCTCGCCTTTTCGGCCGCGGTTGCAGTGGCGGTAGGCGAACGGCAACCCGAGCTTCCATGAGAAGTAAGCACGGAGAAAATAGGGCAGATCCGCGCAATCCGGCTCGAGGGCGATGCGCTGCTCCTCGGCGACGCCGAAGTGGCCAGAGAGGAGGTTGTGCTCGCCGTCGCGGAGGAGCGACTCGAGGTTTTTCCACGTGCGATCATCGAACGGGTACGCGAAGAGTTGTTCGACGAACACCCCGTAAAGATTCTCGAACGCGGGCGTCCACTTCTGGCGCACCGACCATGCGCTCGCGGCACCACGTTCGCGCCCCGCTGCTCGCTCGTGCACACGGACAACCTGACACGCGTGCGAAAGTGGACCATCGGCGAGCCTCACCGTCCACTCACCCACCGCCGGACTTGTGACCTCCGCCCAGTAACCGTAAGGCGGACCACCCGTGCGATGAAGTGGAGGCGCGATGCGCGCGCCATCCGGCCCGTCGAAGACAAGCTCAACCGAGCCGAGGTCGCGGCCGCTTGCCACGATCACACGGAGCGGCTGACCTGGGTGTGCACGCCCGGGCACGACGAGCAGCATGACGTCCGCATGCGACTCAGCCTCCTCGCACGCGCCACGCGACTCCGTAGGGGCCGGCGGACGCAGCGTCGCGACGCCCGCGAGCGAAGGACCGGGACTCGTCCCGAGGATCGTGATGCGCCCAAGCCGTTCGAGAAAGGATTTTCGCGAGGTCCCGCCGCCGAGCCGCAAATCGCTGACTTGTACGCGATCGACCGAGACGAGGGTCTCGCCACCGCACGTCGGAGAGCCAGGTTCGAGGTACTCGGCGAACGCGTGCATCACCATCGGCGTGCCCTCAGCGGAGCGGCCAAGGTAGAGCATGATGTGTCCGGGGAAGCTTAGGAGCACAACGCCTCGCTCGGCCGCCGCATCGATCAGCGCGAGCCGCTGCGTCTCTTCCGTCACCGTCGCAAGATCGATGGACATCGTTCCGGCGCGAGCCTGCGCGCCGCTATGGCGAGGCAGCGAAAGGCCAAACGACGCGAACACCGACGAGAGAAACTCGGAGCAATCTCGCCCGCCGCCACGCCCTCCCCAACCGTAAGGAGTATCGAGATACCGAAAGGCCTCTTCGAGCAACGCGCGGCGGGTAAGCGGCCGCAGGGTCGTGGCATCCTCGAGCATCGAGCCTGTCCCAAATCCAGTCGCGGTCGCCACCGCGGGGCGCACGTTGTCGCTCGCCGCGAGGAAGGTGTTCGCCGGGACGGTCACCGCCGGCGAGCCGAACCCGAGGGAGGTCTCCGTGCGCACTCGAAGTCGCGGCGCACTCGCGAACGTGGCGCGCAAATCGGGTGGAACGGGCGGCGAGAGCGGAGCCTGCGCGTCGATCCAGCCGAGGGTGGCGCGGCTGCGGACGAGGGTCATCCCGTTCGGAAAGCTCGCGAGGACGCTGAGCGCTTCCTGAGGTCGCAGCGAGCTGCAGAGGTTTCGATCGAAGGCCTCTTGCACGTCGCCCGATTTGTAGAGGCCGGAACCGTCAGGCCCGCAGTGGAGCGGCACCAGGGCGAGCGCCACGCGAAGCTCCCCGCCGAGCGCGGACGCAAGAAGCGGCGGCAGCTCGGTGAGGGGTGCGAACGGCCCCGCGTCGGGTTTTTCACCACCGCGCGTGACGAGCTCGCCGTGCACGATGCGGGTCCGCAAATAGGCGAGCCGCGCGTTGACTTCCGTCAATAAACGAGCCGAGTCAACGGCGTGAGTAAGGTCGAATGGGGCCAGCGCATCGGTGTCGGGCTCACGTGCGTCCCGCGCAAGAAACGCCGCGTCATGAGCGCGAATCGCAGCGATCGAGAGGACTTCGTCGTCGGGGTGCGGTTGGCGAGCGACCCAATAGGCCGCCGTGCGCTGAAGCTCGGTGACGCCGGGCAAAGGATTGGGCGCGCTCGCGTGGCTCGGACAGCCGGGCTTGTCGAGCGGCGCTCCCTGACCTGACGCGTTTGGCGGGGGACTCGAAGGCTTCCCGCAGCTCACCGCCCCGACGACGGCGAGCACGAGGAGAGAGTGCCAATGACAACGATCGCGTCTCGTAACTAGGGTCATCGGCTTCACGCGCTCGCTCCCAGCGCTTTCATAACGCTCCGGGCGGGTCGCGGGCCAGTTTCGGGAGCCGCCCCGTCGTCAGCGCAAACGCCGCAAACGGCTACGCGCTTCCGCGAGACCCTCGGCGTTGTTCGGATTGGCCATCGCCGTAGGCGGCAACGCTTCGTAGGTTCGAACGAGCTCGGCTACGACCTCACGCTCCCGCGCGAGCGAGCCGAGCGCCTTCACGATGTCGGCCTGCATGCTCAAGTAACGGATGCGTCTCGGGCCGCGCACGCGAGTCAATGCCGAAGCGATCGCGAGCTCGGCCTCGGCAAACCGGCCGAGCGCCGCATGTGCCTGCGCGAGGCGTGCGTAAGGCTCGTAATTGTCGGGCATCTGACGGCTGCGCTCGGACAACATCGAGACTGCGCGTTCGCCGTTTCCCGAGGCGAGGTAGGCGTTCATCCGTGCGTAGTCGAACGTGGCCGCGGCTTCAGGAGAAGCTGCCGCAGCGGCCGCATCCTCGAGCAAGGTGAGTTGCCGCCCGAGGAGCGCGCGCGCACCCGCCGCGTCGCCTTGTGAACGCAAGGTGCTGGCGAGAGTCGCGAGGACATCGGCGCGGTCGTCGGTCGAGGCCCCAGCCGGTGGAGACAGAACCCACGCGCGCAGCCGCTCGGTCGCAAGCTCGGTTGCACGCATTCGCTCGGGGCCGTGCGGTAGCCCGGCGGCACACTCGAGCAAGGTGCTCGCTACGTCGGCGGGCGCAGAGGTCCCTTGCAGCGTCGCTATCTCGGCTGTGCCGGTCTCGACGCAGGCCTTCCAGTGCCGCTGCCGCTTTTGACAGTAGATGAGACCTTTGACCGCCTCACCACGCCGCTTCCAGGCCGCTCCTCCACGCGCAAGCGCGCTCGCATAATTGACCACGGCAGTCGAACAGCGCCCGGCCGCCTGGGCACGCGCGCCCTCGAGCAGCGCCGCCAAGGCCGCATCGCTCGTGGCACCACGCGCGTCGGCCGCAGCGAGAATGAACGTGCGCAATTCATCGATCGAGGCCGAGCCCTCCCAGAGGCCGAGCACCGAACCGTCCTTCGGCTCCAGCATCAAAAGCGTCGGCCATACTCCGACGCGATAACGCTCTAAAAATGCGGAATTTGCTGCATTTTCACTATCAACCGCGGCAAAGACCACGCGCTCATTCAAGGCGGCGATAGCCGGATCGGGCAGCACGAACGCGCGCATGCTGAGGCACGTGTGGCACCACGCCGCCCACACCTCGACGAACACGGGCACGTTGCGGGCGCGCGCTGTCGCGAGTGCGGCAGGCACGTCATCCTCGAGCATCGCGAGCGGCACGACGACGGGAGGATGCGGCAACACCGGCTCGGCTGCGGCGACCACCGAAGGCATCGCCGACGAGGCTGGTGGCGAGGCTGGGGGCGAGGCTGGGGGCGAGGCTGGTGGCGCCGCTGTGGATGGAGCGCTCAGTGGCACGCTCACCGCGTTCGCTCGGCAAGCCGAGGCCAGCAGCGCGACGCCGAAAAGCAGGAGCACGAGCGCCGCATGCCGCGACATCGCGAGCAACCGCGTGAGAATGCGTTGCCAAGCCAAAGCCAGCTTCTCCGACCCGAATCGCCCAAGCTCAATCGGCCCGTGATCGGACTCGCACACGAGCACGTGCTCGCCGCTCTCGCTCCGCTGCGTGAACGCGCCGATGCCGGCGATCGGCAGAGCCGCGCCGTAGCGGCCTTCGGGGGCAAGCATGACTTCCCCGCGCCGCGAAACCCACGGAGCCGGAACGACGCGATCGCGGTACGCGAGGAAGACCGGCGAGTCGAGGGCCTGGTAGCGTGCCGTGTGAAGCGCGATGTGCAACGCCGCGTAGCTCGCGATCGCGGCCACAACCGAGCACAGCGCGAAGATCACTGCACGTTCCGGCTCGCCGGCCTCGAGTGAAAGCGCGCCGCCGAGCCCGCAGCCGAGCGCGATCACCACCAACACGAACAGCAGCGCGAGCTCGCGACCGAGGGTCCCGCGCAAACCCGCCTTCACGCGATCCCGGACCACCCATCGCCCCGCCTCGCTCCGCAGCGACCACTGGGCAAGTTCGAGCGCGGAGAACTCGAATGGAGCATCGGCTACCGGAGGGACGGCCACCTGTGGGGATGCGTCCACGGCCGCAGCCTCATCGAGCGCGACTCCGTGGTGGTGCACGCTGACGCCGAGCGCCTTTGACAACGCAACCGCCAGCGCGCGCGCGTCCTCGGCACCGACCCCTTCATGAACCCAAAGCCCGCGCGGCTCCTCGTCACCTTCAAGTTCAAACACCACCGCGTAACGCCTGCGCGTCCGCTCGCACCTCGGCGCATCGCAACACCATTCCTCGGACGTCTCGAGCCCGATGGCACGGACCGCGCGCTCGACGACCTGCCCGGCAACGAGCGGCGTCATCCGAAGCCTGCGAAGCGACGGCTCGACGCAAACCCAAACACCATCGAGGGGCTGTGGACCGAGCTCGCCCGTCCCCGTCGCGAGCTCGCGGCCCGCACGCACGAGCACCGCTTGCCCCGCCACGAGCGCGCGCTCGAGGTGACGAGGTTCGAGCGTCCCGTCGTAAGCGCGAGCATCGGGACCGAACCCGAGCGCGACAACGGCACGGGTCACTCCGTCACGGAGTTCATCGCTACGAGCTGCCATCGTCCTACCTGCGTCAGTCCCGGCGACGTCGACGCGAAAGCGCAAAAGCGAACGCCGCCGCGAACAACCACGTGCCCCGCGAGGACTCCGTTTCCGAGGCTCGAGCTGCAAGCGCGCACGAGCTCGTCACGATGTCACCGGAATGTTCGGTTGGCTTGAGATTGCCTGCGGTCCACGTCTCGTCCGCGCCGGCCCCACTCGTCGTGCCGGGGGCCCCGCCCGCGCCACCCGTCGCGGCACTCGAGCTCACGGCGGCGTCAGTCGACGAGGTCGCCCCACCGGTGGACGCGCTCGCGCTCACGCTCGTGCTCGAGCCGGAAACGCCGTCGTTCGGCAGGCCTCCGATGAACGGAAGAATGAACGCCTTGTAGACGCCCGACACGCGGCCGCTCACGCCCGCCGCTTTGCACTCCGCATCGCCAAAAGAGACAACCCCCGCCACGCGCGTCCCGAACGGCGTCTCGACGAGCCCCGGTCCGCCACTGTCACCCGAGCACGGACCGCTCGACGGCTGATTGTAAGAGAGCTGCAGCTGCGAGAGCATGTCGATCTGCCCCATCACGTGGTGGCGCAAGGTCGTGTCGCCGCCCGGGTAACTTATCAGCCCGTAACCCACGTGTTCCATCGCCGCGCCGGGCTTCATCTTGTCTTCGGCGGGCGCCATCGGAAGAATCTGAGCGATGTCGTCGGCGGCGTACTTCGCCTTCATGATCGCAAAGTCGTACGTCAGGTCTTTGTCCGTGTAGAGCGGGTGAACTTTGTAGTCGACGACCTGCAACACTTGGTCGGGCTTCTCATAGTCATTGCCCCGCATGACGACTTGGATCGGACCCGAACCAAAGCAGTGCGCGGCCGTGAGAACGTAAGCCGCGCCGCCGGTCGCGTAGAGGATCGTGCCGGTGCACTTGGCCATCTCGCTGAACACCGCCACGACGGCCTGATGGGTCGTATCGAGTTCGCCGTTGATGATGCGCTGCTCGGTCGCGCCCACAAGCTCACTCGCCTCGGGCGCGCACGCCACCGCGGAGAGAGCTGCCAAGAAACCGGCCGAGTAAACGAAGCGTCGGGTCATCATCAACGGTCCTCCTCGTACGAGCGCCCCCACTCTAGTTGCGTGAGCGTCGACCATACCAGAGCGCGCACGTCCGAGGAGACCGATTGGGGTCGCCGGCGGCCGAACTCCAGCCGATCAGCGCGGGCGGCTTCGTGGCTGGAAAACGCCCGCGATACGGGCTACTGCTGAAGGATGAGCTTCGCGCGCTTCGTTCTTCTCGGTGCTTGTGCGTTCCCCGTGATCGCTTGCGGGGCGGGCGGCGAGTTCCTCTTCGGTGACCCGGCTCCCGACGCGGTCACTGGCGCTGGCGGCGCGGTCTCTGGCGCTGGCGGCGCGGTTTCGTCTGGCAACGTGATGCCGTCAGGCTCCGGAGGCGGCTCCGCAACGGGCAGCGGTGGCGCGGTGGCGTCGAACGGTCCGTCCACGACGGCGTCTACGACGGCGTCGAGCAGCGCGTCGGGGATGATGTCCACGACGTCGAGCTCGTCGAGCGGCCCTCCACCGAGTCCACTCGCGTGCGGCGGTACGACCTGTGATCTCAACGCGAAAGAAGCCTGCTGCTGGGACAACTACGGGCTCCTCGCCGGCGAGCAAGGGACGTGCGTCACCGGCCCGATCGAGAGCGACGGCTGCAACACGTTGCAGGCCGGTTACGGCCCCGAGACGCGCGTCGATTGCCAGTCGAGCGACCAATGCGAGTCAGGCAAAATCTGCTGCGGGCATCGCCAAAATTACTTCGCGAACGGCAAGAAATACTCGCTCTACGATCAGGTGACCTGCGAGACCACCTGCGGCGGCTTCGACACCGTCATTCTCTGCATCCCGAACGTGACGGCGTGCCCGATCGTTCAGTCGCAGGGCGGCAACGTACAGACGGTTTGCAAGCCAAGCACGCTCTTGCCGACCGGCTATTACGTCTGCGGCAATCCCCCCTGAAGCGTCAGCGCGCGATGACCACGGGGCTCGTCGCACCTTCGAACGGCACCCGAACGCCGCGCCCCGGAAAGAACAAGTCCGTCACGCGGTTCGTGCGGCCCACGGCATCGCGCAGCTCGACCGACCGAGCCAGGCGCGCCGTTCGGTTGAAGACGCAAACTCCGCCGTCGCGAACCTCGCACGCGGTCCACGGATCGAGCGTCAGGGCAAGGGCCGCTCGGGTGGGCTCCTCGAGCGGAGACAAGGCACCGAGAGCGTTCGCCGCCGAAGATGCGCGCGCGTCACCGAGGTACGCGAGCATCGTGGCACCATGCAGGCGCACGGCCGCCACATTCGCTCGGTCGAGCTTCGCGAACACGTCCGCAATCGCGTAGGGCTGCTGCTCGACAGCGGCCGGCAAGTAGCTCGTGATTCGCAGGGCATCTCCTTTCGCACGCACCCGCCACTTCACCGAATCGCCGGGTTTCAGCACGTGCGGCCACGACAGCCCACGCTCGATGATGGCGCGGCGATCGTTGCCGTCGCGCCGCCAAAAAGTCAGCACGAGCGTCGCCTCGGGGATCGAAACGGACGCGCCATTGACGAGCGCAAGGTCGAACTCGACGCGCTCGCGCGGGCCAGGTTTCACGTGATAAACGACCTCGGGTGTGAGCCGCATCGCATCGAGCTCGCCTATGATCGGCGTGACGAGGAGGACCACCCGAGGCGGAGGCTCAAGCCACAGCGGCGAGTCGGCCCGGTCGCAGCCACACTCGGGATGCGTCGGGCGAACCGCGGCGCGTGAAGCCGCGAGGAGCGAAGGGACGGGCGCCCCGAGGCCCGCGTGCGCGTCGGGGACCGGCAACCGAACGACGCGCGTGATGCCATAGCGTTGAACAGCACTGCCTGCGGCGAGCAAGCCGACCACCGCCAAGGCCAGCGCGGGACCAAGCCTACGCGGACGCGAAACGGTCGCGAGCGCATCGTCGATTCCGTCGGTGGTGTCCGCGAGCGCGACGACTCGAGCGGCTCGGTCGCCCAAGCCAAGCCTCTCCGCCAACGCGGCCTCGAGCTCGTCGCGCAATCGATCCGACGCCGCCCCGCCCCACAGGATGCGACGCCCGAGCGCGCGCACCGCGAACCGAACGGCAAGCGCAACCGCCACCGCGGCCACCCCTCGCGAGAGCAGCGCGGCCCCGACGAGCCGCGTGAAAACTCCTGTTAGAGCCGCGAGAACAAACGGCAAGAACCACGAGGCGAACGCCACGCCACGAGCGAGGCTCGCGCGCGACGGCCCATCCCCAACGGCGGCGCGACGAAACTGCACGAGCGCGAACCGGTTGTAGGGGTAGAGCACGCGCGGATCGAACGACACGAGCAGCACGCGACCCTCGCGGACGATGCCTCGCACAGCGGCATACGGCACCTCGAGCGTGACGCGGACAGCCTCGCCGCCGAGCGCAAATCCCCGCAAATGCGGGCGAACTCCCGCGAACTCGAGACGCAACGCCGCATCATCCAGCGTAAAGACGACCGGCCCAACCGCATTGGAAGTCCGATGCGCGACGGCGAGCGCGGCATAACGCGCCACCACCTTCACCGGAGCGATGCAGGTCCGACGGAGGCCACACCCTTCCCGGCCTGGCGAAGGTCATCCCAGACGTCGCGCGCCAGCTGGTAGCGGTAGGCATCGCGCCGCCGCAGGAGCTTCGCGATCACGTTGCCGATGGGTGTGCCGAGCGCCTCGGCTCGCTGACGCGGGAACCCTTCGGCGATCGAGCGCGTGAGGTCGGCGTAGCTCGTGCCCTCGGGGATCGCGCTCTCGCCGGTGTGCATCGCGAACATCAAAAGGCCGAGCTGATAAAGGTCGCTCTGCCGCGTCGTGTACCCGGCGGTCACGAGCTCGGGCGTCAGGATCTTCGGGTTCGCGACTTGGGGGCGGAACCAGTTGTCGCTCTCGAGTTGATGCGAAACGCCAAAATCGGTGATCTTCACGACGGCGGGGGCGCGGTCCGACGACCTGCGAAAGAGCGCTTCGACGTTCGAGATGAGCACGTTGCCGCCGTGCAGATCGGAATGCACCAGACCGTTGTCGTGCAGGTAATCGAGCGCGACGAGGAGCTGGCGGGTGAGCTCGACGACCACATCGTCGGGGAATGCCTGCGTCGTGAGAACACGCAAGCTTGTGTCGCAGCGTTCGAGCGCGATGTAGAAGAGAAAATTGCTCTCGAAGGCGTCGTAGATGTAGACGATGTTCGGGTGGCGGTAGCTCTCGAGCCGCTTCATCTCGGCCGACCACTCCATCTTCACCGTCTCGTAGTGACGGTTCGCGGGGCGGAACATCTTGAGCGCGTAGACCTGGTCGAACGGACCGACCGCCTCGTAGACGGAGCCGTACTGTCCATCACCGATCAGCGTGCCGATGGTGTAGCTGCCGCGCGCACTCGTGAGGACGGTGCCCGGCGTGGGAAACGGGATGATCGGCGACGACGTCGTCATGCCTTGGCGTCCATCCCCTCAGGCGCTGACGGGAGGCTCCGCATCGAGGGCCCCCGCAACCGCCGCGAGCGGTGTGGCGGCCGGCCCGGCCCCCGTCGAAGGACCGCGCGTGAGCTCGCGAACGAGATCCGCGGCCTCGTCGGGATCGACCGCGAGGGCTTCGGCAAGATCGAGCAAGAGCTCGCGTTCACTCGTGCGAATCACGCCGTCGGCGGCCACGACACGAACCGCGAGGCCAAGAGCCCCTTTGCGAGTCGCGGAGTCGCGGAGATGCTCCTTGACGGCCAGCAGACGCGCGTCGCGGCCATCCCGCTTCAAAACGTCGTAGGCCGCGTCAACCAGTGTCTTCAAGGCATCGCCCGACGCGAGCGAGGCTAGCTCCGTCCCCGCGACGACGTGGCCGATCTGGACCGCGAGCTCGGTTCGCTCGTCGGCCTCGAAGTCGCCGTCCGCGTCGGCCGCGAGCACCATGGTCTCGACGAGTGCACCGACGGTCGTCTCGTCGATGCCGCTAAACAATGCCGCAAGATCGATTGCCATGATGCGATGCGTACACCGTGCGACCGGCGCTGTCACTTCGCGGGGTTCATCTGGCCCGCGAGTTCGCGGAAGACACAAAGTCCCTGTTTGCAGTAAATTTCGGGCGTTTCTCGACAAACCGCCTTCTCTTCCACGCACTTGCCCTTGTCGAAGGTCTCCTTGAGTTCGAGAACGCGCCCTTTGTTTTTCGAGTTGACCGGCTTCGCGCAGCCCGGCCACGTCGTGGGGAGACAGTCCGCATCGTCCGCGCAGACGTGCGCTGCATTGACCACCTCGAAGGCCTGACCGCGGAGCCCCTCGCACGCGGTCGGCTCCATCTTGTTGCAGCCGCCGACGGCGAACAGCAAAGCCGCCAAACCCATCCCAATTGCGTTCGCTTCCCTTCGCATCGCAAGACGGCTAACACGCCGCGGTTGCTGCGGACAGGGCCACGAATTTGCGCATAAGCATCCTCACCATCAACATCTGGAATCGCTCCGGCCCGTGGGAAGAGCGACTCGCGCGGCTTCGAGCGGGAATCGATGCGCTGAACCCCGATGTCATCGGCATGCAAGAGGTGATGAGTGACGGCACCCACACGCTTGCCCATGAGGTGGCCGAAGGACTTGGCTACGGCATCGTTTACGGCGAAGCCAAGGAGCTCGGCGGAGGGATCTCGTTCGGCAACGCCGCCCTCTCGCGATGGCCCGTCCTCACCACCGCGATCGTGCCGCTACCGAACGCCGGTAGCGACGAGCAGCGCAGCCTCCTGATGACCGAGGTCCGTACGCCGACAGGTCCGCTGCCGTTCCTCGTCACCCACCTCGCGTGGCGGATGAACCACGGCTTCGTCCGCGAGGCTCAAGTGAAAGCCATCGCCGAGGCCATCGAGCTGCGCGAGCCGATGAGCGAAGCGCGCCTCCCGCTGGTGATGGTGGGAGATTTCAACGCGCGGCCCGACGCGACGGAGATCCGGTACCTGACGGGACTGCACGCACTCGACGGCCACAGCATTCACCTCGCAGACGCGTTCGACGTCGCTGGACGCGGGCCGGGCTTCACGTACGACGGCGACCACAATCCGCATGCGGCGATGATGAACGAACCGCCGCGCCGCATCGACTACGTCTTTCTCCGCGGTCCGGATGAGTGGCATCGCGGTCGAGTGCGCGAAGCACGCGTGGTACTCGACGAGGTGCAGGCTGACGTGGCGGCGTCCGATCACTTCGGCGTGTTCGCAGAGCTCGAACTCTAGTCACGCGGCACGGTGGCTGCGCGCGCGCGACGCTGTGGCTCAATCGGTCGGCACGAGGCGCAAGCCGCTCGGTAAGTCATCTCCGAAGAACGCGGAATGGTCCGCGGAGCGAAGCGCAACGACATCGTGGAGCGGGGCGCGGAACGCCTCGTCGAGATCGAGAGCTGCGAGCTTTTTGTCGACGAGTTCGCGCGTTCGGTCGGCGACGTCGCGCTCCCTGTCGCCGGTGAGACGGCACATCGCGATCGCCGCGGCTGGGGCTGTCGGCACGGCGTCCCATTTCTCGCGGACAAGGTGGTCAACCCAGCGCGAGACGGTCTCCGCGCGAACCACCTGGTGGACGCTCCCGTAAACGGGGATGCGCCCCCCCGTGCGACCGAGCGCAGCCCAGAGCCGCGGATCGCGTTCGGTCCAGGTTCGCTCGACTGTCCAGCTTCCGAGCTCGGCGCGGCGCAGCGAGGGGACCCGTTCGAGGCTCGCCGCAAGCTCGAGCATCTCCGCCGCGGCGTCATTGCGAAAGCCCTTGTCGCGTTTCAATCGGAGCTCGGTCGGCGCGAGCTCCGGATCGAGGACATCACGCACACGAGCTTGAGCCGTCTCATCGAGACCGGCAGCCACGCGACGCCACGCGATCCAAAATTGCTGCCAGCTGCGCGTCTCGGGATGCGCGAGGCGCACGTCGAAAAGACGGAAGAGCAAGGCTGCGCGTTCAGGATCGCGAGCGGCGCCAGCACCCGGCCTAAGCGTATAGCCGGCAACCTGCCAAAACACGCGCTCGTGCGTTTTCGATTGGCGACGCCCTTTGTGAAAGACCATCAGCCGATCGAAAAGACTTCGGCAAACCTCGCCGTCCCAGCTCTCGCGTTTGCCGCAGCAGCGCTCGAGTTCGCGCAGCAAATCCTTGACCTCGCGTTCCGTGGCGCTCGCGGCTTTGCCGAAAACCTTGTCGAGCACCGCGGTCGCAAGCTCCATCGACTTCGGCGCGGCGCCCCGAATTGGCGCGCGGCGCGACGTGAGCGATGCGCCATCGAGCCCCGGAACGCGACCCGCCGACCGAAGCTCGAATGACAGCGCGAAGCTTCGCCCGTCAGCCGCAAGGCATGCAAGCTCGAGGGTGCCGACCGCCGACAGCTGAGCTTCGAGCGTGACCTCCACGGTGCCCGCCCCATCGAGGGCCGCGACGAGCGGCGGCAAGGGCTCATACGACTCGTCCTCGGTCGACACGGCACCAACGGAGTCGAGAGCCTCCCGACTCCAGAGCTCGAACTGGACGGTCTCCCCGAGCACGAGCGCGAACGTCTGGGGCGCGCGATGCAACGTGCCGTCCTCGGCGCCGAGCGGCAGCACGCACACGGTCTCTCGCTGCCCTTTTTTATTGGTGATCCCGACGTAAAAGCTGCGCGTGCTCCCCGCGCGAATCCGCAGGCCACGACCCGCAAGGGCAAGCGCATAACGAACGGCACCGCAAGCGACGGCGAACTCCGGACGCGCCGCCGGCAACCGCACGAGGGGAGCCTCGCTGAAACTCGCGACGACAGCCTGAAGACGCTCCGCGAACGCCCGCGCGTGGAACACGCCACCGTTGACGAGCAGCGCGGTTGGCTGCCCGTATTTTGCGCAAAATGCAGCCACATGCCGCGTAATCGCGACGTCGCGCTCGAACGGCAAGCCAAACGCGACGACGGCCGCACGGGTGCGAATAGGCTCGGCGTCTTTCGGGACGTGCGGGAAAAATCCGTCGACGAGCAACGCGGTCACTTCAGCACGCTCGAGGGTCGTGGTCCGCGCGCCACCGAGAAGCTTCGAGCCGCCGCCGCGCAGCACCACGGTCACGGCCTCCGGCGCATCGGGTGCAAAGATACGCTCCTTCGCGTGCCGGCACGCCACCGCGAGCTCCGCAAAGCGCGGTGCGGCGAGCCTCTCCTCGCCCATCATTCGCGCTTCGCAGAGGTGAGCGAGCGTGAGATCCATGTTGTCGCCCCCGAGCAAGAGATGCCGACCAACGGCCACGCGCGACAGAGCAAAGCCTTGCGCTTCGCGACTCACCCGAATCAGTGAGAGGTCGGTCGTGCCACCGCCGACGTCCACGACGAGCACCGTTCCCTCCGACGCGCCTTTCGGGATCGCCGCTTCGAGCCCACCGCCCCGATGGGACTCCGCAGAATCGTTGATGGAGGCTGCTGACGCCCAATCGAGAAACGCCGCCTGAGGCTCTTCCAAGAGCACGGGCGAGAGGCCAACCGCACGCGCCGCACGGATCGTAAGCTCGCGCGCCGCGGCGTCGAAGGAGGCGGGCACCGTCAGCACGACGCGTTGCTCCCCGAGCGGCTCGTTCGGGTAGCACTCGTCCCAGCCGCGACGCACGTGCTCGAGCAAAATGCGGGCAGCGTCGAAAGGCGAGATGCGCGCCGTGCCCTCAGCCGTGTCGGCGCGCCATGGCAAGATCGCCGCGGACCTATCCACAGCCGCGTAGGAGAGCCAGCTTTTCGACGACACGATCGCCGCGCCGGTCGTCTCGGCGGCCCGCGCACGCGCAAACTCGCCGGCTACCCACCCGGAGACGAGCCTTGGAGCGGCACATTCACCGCGCTCGGGGGCGTAGAGCACCGAGGGCAAGAGCGGGCGGCGATCCGTGAGCTCCGGCCCAACGAGCTGAGGCAGCGACACGACCTCGACAGCATCGCCACGCGCCACCGCGACGGTGACGTTGCTCGTACCGAGATCGATTCCAACAAATCGCGTCACACGCCGCGCCCTCTCGCCTCACTCCCCGCGAACGGAGAGCTCGACTTTCCACTTTTCGTCAGGCTTTTTTGGCGCGAGCGGCAACGCCTCGATGAGGAGCGTTCCTATCGCCGTCACCGTCGCGCGAAGCCGCACCGGAACGACCTCGCCATCCGCACGCCCTTCGGCCGGCAAGACGACCTCCACCGGCGGAAGCTCTGCAACTTCATCTTTCGCGAAGTGCTCGAGGGCCGCGCCCACCAGGTCACCACGACGCACGGATGAGCCGAAAAATCGGAATCGGACGCTCTCGCCAACGACCACCGCGAGCTCCGCCTCGAGATCGACCGACGTGCCCTCTTCCATCCCGAACGGTGCCACACAGACGAGGGTCAGCGGCGGCTCGAGCCCGGGCACGGCAGGCACCGCGCCTTCGACCCCAACGTAATGCGCCTGCGCGGTTCCGCCGCGGATCCGGAGGCCGCGCCCTTCACGCACGCGCCCGTAACATGCAGCCCCGCGCGCGACCGCGAGATCGAGGTCGGCCCCGCCGAGAACGCGAACCGCCGCGGCCCCGTCGCTTGCAAGCCAACCGTCCAATGTGGAGCGCAAACGCTCGCGCAAAAGCTCGCTTTTCATCACGCCGCCATTGAAGAGCAGGCACGTCGGATGCAGGAGCGCACCACCTCCACCGACGGCAGCCGAATGCCTTGCGAGAAACGAAGCGAGATGCCGCGTGATGCCCGCATCCGAGGCGTAAGGCAGACCGAATCGCGTGAGGGCGGCTCGCGAGCGCGCGGCGGGACGGACCTCGGCGGCGACCTCGGGAAAAAAACCGTCGAGCAGCAGCGTGCCCAAGTCGGCTCTCTCGAGGTCCGTGCGAATCGCACCGCCGACGAGCTTCGAGCCGCGCCGTGGGATGACGATCGGTGCCTTCGCGAGGTTTGCTTCACCGAGCAGACGCTCCTTCGCGGCGCGACAGCCATGGACGAGCGAAGCCATCTGCCACGAGTCGAGCTCGGTGCCTTCCCCCGCGAGCCGCTGCCGCACGAAGTAAGCGAGCGCGAGGTCCATGTTGTCACCGCCGAGCAAAATGTGCTCGCCGACCGCGAGCCGTTCGAGGACCAACGAGCCCTCGACCTCACTCACCGCGATGGCGGAGAAATCACTCGTGCCACCCCCAATGTCGACCACCAACACGACATCGCCGGGTCGCAGCTCGGCTCGAAACGCGTCGCCGACCTGTTCGAGCCACGCGTAGAGCGCCGCTTGTGGCTCTTCGAGCAACGTCAAGTTGTCGATGCCGGCCGCGAGCGCAGCCTCCACCGTCAGCTCGCGCGCTGACGCGTCGAAAGATGCCGGAACGGTCAGCACCACCGGAAGCTCTGCGAACTTCGGACCGTCACTGCCGAAGCGTGCGTCGTAGGCCTCGCTCAAATGCTCGAGGTAACGCCACGAGGCCTCGACGGGCGAGATGCGCTCGAGCCCAACGGGCGCTTCAAGCGGTAAGAGGCCCGAGCGCCGATCAGCCGTCGGGTGGCAAAGCCAGCTTTTTGCGCTCGATACGACACGGCCCGGTGCTTCCGCCGCGCGTGAACGGGCATGACTACCGACTGCAAACGCGCGCGCCGCATCCCAAGGCAATGGCAGCGGTCGCTCGGCGTCGGTGGGCACATAGAGGAACGAGGGCAAGAGCGGCTGTCGCTCGAGTGAGGTCGGTGTGACGAGCTGCTCGATGTCGATGACTTCACTCGTAGCCGCGTCTCCGTCGAGCTCGATGCGCGCGACCGCGCAGTGCGTCGTGCCGAGATCGATGCCGATGGCGAACCGTCGCGCGCTCATAGCTCCACCTCGGCGGGCGCGAGGATCGTGGCATCGTGGCCGGCAAGTGCGACAGGCAATCGGAAGTTCGACACGCGCCAGCCCGCGTGGCGCAGCGTGCCGCGGTACGGCGGCTTCGAGCCCACGTTCCCCGTCAGCTTGAGCGTATTCGGATCGTACCCTTCCTCGATGGTGACGACGCTGTCTTCAGGCTCGCTGCGAACCGGCGACACGGTGGCGTGACCGCGCAAGGCTTTGCGACAACCTTCGTGCACGAGCCGTGCTGCCGCGCCGACCTCGGCGTCCGGAAACGCCGTGATGTCCTGCTCGAGAAAATCGACAAGCCGCCCTTCGCGCTGAAAGAGGCCGAGCACCACGAGGCCCGGTGACGCATCCGTCACGACGGGGAGCGCCCGGGCAGACGGCGGCGGAGTTTCAGCGGGTAGGCGCGCTCGAAAAACCCTTGCGGCAAACTCCGCATCGAAGAGCGTGCGAAAAAAGCAGCCGAACGCGAGCGCGACGCGGGCAATCCATCCAGGTCGAAGGTCAGACACGCCGCGACCATACGACATCCGCGGCGGGCGGGCACGGCCGAGCGGCGCCAGCTCTGCTAGACTGTCGCCCCGATGCCCGAACGAATTCGCATTCCAGAGGTTGGCCGCGCCCACGACGACGTCTTGATGACGATGGACGGATTCCGCGCCGGCGATGCGGACTGGCGCGACGGCCGAACGTGGAGCCTCGTCTACTACGCGGGCGAGGCGCACAGCGAGCTCTTAAAGAAGGCTGCCGCGCTTTTTTTCGCGGAAAACGCACTGAATCCGATGGCCTTCCGCAGCTTGAAGCGGATGGAAGCCGAGGTCGTTCAGATGAGCGCCTCGATGCTGAACGGACCCGACACGTGCGTCGGCACGATGACGACCGGCGGCACCGAGTCCGTGCTGATGGCGGTGAAGGCCGCACGCGACCGCGCGCGCTCGAAGCAGCCATGGATCCGCAACCCCGAGATCGTCGCTCCATCGACCATCCATGTCGCGCTCGACAAGGCCGCGCACTACTTCGGGTTGAAGGTTCGCTACGTCGACGTGGGGCCCGACTTTCGGGCCGACCCTGAGGCCATGGCGCGTCGCATCAACCGCAACACCGTGTTGATTTGCGCGTCCGCGCCGCAGTACCCGCAAGGCGTCGTCGATCCGATAGTCGAGATCGGCGCCATCGCAGAAAAGCGCGGCATTCCGTTCCATATCGACGCGTGCATCGGCGGCTTCATCCTGCCTTGGGTCGAGAAGCTCGGCTACCCCGTGCCCGTGTTCGACTTCCGTGTTCCCGGCGTGACGAGCATCTCCGCCGACGTTCACAAATACGGATTCGCCGCAAAAGGCGCGTCGGTCATCCTCTATCGCGACATGAGCTACTTGAAGCACCAGTTCTTCGTGTCGACCGATTGGACCGGCGGCATCTACGCTTCACCGAGCATGACCGGTACGCGCGGGGGTGCACCTATCGCCGCGGCGTGGGCTTCACTCGTCGCGATGGGAGAGGCCGGCTTTCTCGAGCATGCCGACCGCGCCATGAAGGCCACGGCTCGCCTCGCCGCCGGGCTCCGCGCGATCCCCGATGTGCAAGTGTTCGGTGAGCCGCACGCAACACTCGTCTCGTGGGGCGCGAAGCTCGATGCGCGCGACGGCGGAGTGAACCTCTTCGCGGTCGCCGACAGACTTCAAGCGAAAGGTTGGAGCATCGATCGGCAGCAGAATCCGGCGAGCATCCATTGCACGGTGACGTCGAACCACGACACGGTGATCGACGACTATCTACGCGATGTTCGCGAAGCCACGGCCTACGTCCGCGCGAACCCCAACATCGCGGCGAGCGGCAACGCGGCAATGTACGGAATGATGGCGAAGGTGCCCTTTCGCGCGCTCGTGAAAAAGAGTGTCCTCGGCGTGATGGAGTCACTCTATGGCACGTCGATCGAGCCCCCCGATCCCGACAAGCTCGCCGCGGCCGACGCAGGCCCACTGATGAAGCTTGTCAACGAATACGGGGGAACAATCGACGCCGCCCTCGGTAAACTCGAGGCCGCTCGCGGCAAGCTCTTCGGCAAGCGACCGGGATCGCGCTCATGAAACGCCTGCGCATCGCCTACGGTCGCCTCGCCCAAGAAACGAACGCGCTAAGCCCCGTGTCAACGACGCTCGAAGACTTTCGACGCGCGGTGTTGATGGAAGGCGACGAGGTCGCGCGGGCGGCCAGTCGCACCGGCGAAGAAGCACCCGGTTTCATGAAGAACGCCGAGCTCTCGGGCTTCGTTCGCGCCGCCGAACGCGCCAAGAAACGCCACGGCGTCGAGGTAGAAACCATCCCGACACTCTCCGCGTGGGCGATCCCCGCAGGTCCACTCGAGCGCCCCGCGTTCGATGAGCTCCTCGGGCGGCTGCTCGCGCGACTCCGTGCGGCGGGCCCCGTTGATGGCGTCTTTCTCAGTCTGCACGGAGCCCTCGGCGTCCAAGGTCTCCGCGATCCGGAGTCCGTGATTTTGGAAGCCGTGCGCGAGGCAACCGGCGGCAAGCCCGTGACGGTGACCCAGGATTTTCACGCCAATCTCACCGAGCGGCGCGTCCGTTCGGCCGAGGCCATCGTCGCGTACCGCACGAACCCACACCGGGACCACGCGACCGTCGGTGCCGAGGCGGGCGACATTTTGATTCGCACGCTGCTCGGAAAGGTTCGCCCAACGAACGCGTGGCGCTCCTTGCCGATGCTACTTGGCGGCGGCACCACACTCGACGTGTTGCCACCATTCCTTGGCCTCTACGCGCGCATGGCCAACATGCGTCGCAACCCGAAGATCCTCGCCACCTCCGTCTACGGTTGCCATCTCTGGAACGATGACCCCGATCTCGGCTGGTCGGCGCACGTCACCACCGACGGTGATCGGGACCTCGCCGAGCGCACCGCGGACGACCTCGCCGAGCGACTCTGGGCGATGCGCACGCAAATGCCGCCGCCGTTCTCCAGCGTCGAGGACGCGATCGCCGAAGCACGGGGCGCACGCATCGCACGCAAGCTCGGCGTCGTGGTCTTCGCAGACGCGTCGGACGTGGTCTCCGCGGGCTCGACGGGCGAGAACACGCGCATCCTCGCGGCGCTGCTCGGCGAAGGAGCGGACCTCGTGAGTTACGTCCCCCTGCGCGACCCCGAGATCGTCGGGCGCCTCTGGGACGTGCCCGTCGGCGAGACAGTGACCGTCACCGTCGGAGGCAAGCTCGATCCCAAGACGAACGAGTCACTCGTGGTGACCGGTCGCGTGCTCCGCGCCCAACGCATGCTCGCACTCGGGCGGATGGTCGTGCTCGATCTCGGCCCGGTGAAGCTGGTCCTCACGGAGCTCGCGGCGTTTTCCGTCAAGCCCGCGTTCTACGCCGACCTCGGCCTGCCCATCCTCGATGCCGACGTAGTGGTCGTGAAAAACTTCTTCCCGTTTCGCATCTTCTACCTCCCCTACGCGCGCCGCACGATTTACGTCAAAACGAAGGGCATCACCGATTTTGATGCCTCCTACGCGCTGACGTTCACCGACCCGATGCACCCGCGAGACGAGGTCCTCGATTGGCGTCCCGCGGACCGCCGCCGGAGGGGAATCGCCATTGCGCCCTCCCCGTCTCTTGCCGCCGCAAGCGGTATTCTCTAACCTTCCGCCCGATGGCCAGCAATACCACCGTCGTCAACTGCCCGTCCTGCGGCGCGAAGAACCCGAGCGACTCGAAACGCTGCGCCTCGTGCGGCGCGAGCACCGAAGAACTCGGACCAATCAACGACGAAGTCCGCAACAAAGAGCGCCGATACCAACAAGAAGGTTTCAACATGACCTGGGCCGCCGTTGCCCTCGCCGTGCAAGCCGTCCTGACGGCGGCCATCATCGTGGCCCTGCCGCGCGCCGTCACTGCCCTCGACTTCGAAGGGTACTACGGCATGACGCTGGCGATTCCGGTTTGGTTTGTCGGCGGCGCACTCGTCGGACTGATCTCACCCGGCAAGACCTTCATCGAGCCGGTCATCGCGGCGCTGGTCGTCGCGCTCCCGACGATTTTTTATCTCTACAATGGCCTCTTCGGCGCACTTGGTAGCGGACAGACGGTCCGCACGATGCCGATCTTCATGTACGTGATCATGGCCATGATCGGCGTGATGTTCGCGCTGATCGGCTCGTACTGCGGTGAGCGCATCCAAATGGGCGCGCCGCCCCCATCCGAAACCTGAGAGCAGTTCGTGTCGAACCCCGGGGCGCTTCGGCTGACGCGTCAGCGCTCGAGAAAGTGCGTCCTTCTCGCGGCGCTCTCGCTTCAGGCGTGCGTGTCGGCTGACGTGCGCGAAGGCAAACGCGTCCTCGGCATGCTCGAACATCTTCGCGACGCCGAAGGTCCCGCGCGCGACGCCCAACTTGGCGCCATCTCATCGCTGAAAACCACCGTGCCCGTAGCCGAGACCGCCCGCATCGCGTGCGCCGACGCCTACCGCGCCCTCGCCGACACCCAACGTTCGATCGAGGAAGCGAAAGGTCCGCCTGTCGATCGGGCCAAGCTCGACCAGGCCCAGGAGTCCCTCGGTCGCGCCAAGACGGGCCATGAAGCGTGCAATTCGGCGCTGATGACGCTCCGCCGCTGGGTCGAGCACCGCTGACGCTGGGGCGTTATTTGGCCCAACCGTTGGGGCCTGGCCGCGCGGCATACGTCACGCCGCCGGGGCCGTGCTATGAGGACCGACCGCTCATGTTCGAGACGATTTCCAAGGGTTTCCGCCAAGCTCGCAACCGCCTCGCAGGGTTGACCGAGCTATCCATAGCGAACATCGAGCCCGCCCTCCGCGAGGTTCGCTTGAGCCTCCTCGAAGCGGACGTCGAGCTCGGTGTCGCGAAGGCCTTCCTCGCCCGCGTCAAGCAGAAGGCCGTCGGCCAGACGCTCGAGACGCGCGTCAAAAAAGACGGCATCGTCCACGAGGTCGGCGCGGCCGAACGCTTCATCAAGATTTGCCATGACGAGCTCGTCGGCTTGATGGCGTTCGACGGTGAACCCGTCACGTGGGCCACGAGCGGCCCAACGAAGATCGTGATGATCGGCTTGCAAGGCTCCGGCAAGACGACGACCTGCGCGAAGCTCGCGACCTACCTGCGCGATCACGAAGAGAAGACGCCGCTCCTCGTCGCCGCCGACATGCAGCGCCCCGCCGCAGTCGAGCAGCTGCAAATCCTCGGCAAACAGATCGGCATCCCGGTCTTCAACATCTCCGGCGAGACGCCCATCGCGATCTGCGCGGCCGCCGAGGCCGAAGCGAAAAAACTCCGCTGCGACGTCATCATCTACGACACCGCGGGTCGCCTCTCGATCGACGAGCAGCTGATGGGCGAGCTCGAGGCGGTGAAGAAGGCGGTCACGCCGGAGAACATCTACCTCGTCGTCGATGCGATGATCGGCCAGGACGCCGTGCAGACGGCGCGCAATTTCAACGAGCGCCTCGACATCACCGGCGTCATCCTGACGAAGCTCGACGGCGATGCGCGCGGCGGCGCAGCCCTCAGCGTCAAGGAAGTCACCGAGGCACCGATCCTCTTCTGCGGGATCGGTGAAACACCCGACAAATTCGAGCGATTTCGCCCGGACGGCATGGCGAGTCGCATCCTCGGCATGGGTGACGTCGTCGGTTTGATGCACGATTTTGAGCGCGTCGTCGACGAGAAGAAGGCGGAGAAGGACGCCGCGCGCCTGATGAGCGGCAACTTTACGCTCGACGACTTCCTCGAGCAGATCTCGATGATCCAGCAGATGGGCTCGCTGCGCGATCTCGTCGACAAACTTCCGCTCGGAGGCATTTTGCCCGGCGGCCTTCCTGACAACATCAACCTCGACGACCGTGAGCTCGTGCGCATCCGCGCGATCATCCAGTCGATGACGCGCACCGAACGAGTCGATCCCTACATCCTCGTCCGTGAGCCGAACCGCGCGCGGCGCATCGCCAAAGGCAGCGCCACGAATGAACAGCAGGTGACGGGCGTCGTTCAGCAGTTTCTGTTCATGAAACAGATGATGGGCGCGATGGGCTCGGACCTTGGCATGCTCGGCAACATCCCTGGAATGAAGGGGATCGCCAGCATGCGCAAGATGAAGAAAATGATGCAAAAGCAGGGCGGCGGCATGCCCGGCATGGGCGGCATGCCCGGCATGGGCGGCATGCCCGGCATGGGCGGCTTCCCCGGTATGGGCGGCATGCCCGGCATGGGCGGCATGCCCGGTATGGGCGGCTTCCCCGGTATGGGCGGTATGGGCGGCATGCCCGGTATGGGCGGCTTCCCCGGTATGGGCGCGGGTCCGACCGCGGCGCCGAAGGTTCCGCAGACCATCCAAGAACGCAACGCGAAGAAGAGCGATCGCAAACGCCAGCGCGACGCACGCAAGAAGGGTCGCAAGTGACGTGACGGTCCACCACCTCGACTGCTGCAGGATGCATCCGCTCGGACGGCGGCTGCTGTCGGGCGAGGGGTCCGTGTTCGAGCGCGCCACGATGGTGTCGCACGTCCTCGCGGTCGAGTCGAAGGAGGGCATTGTCCTCGTCGACAGCGGCATCGGCATGGACGACGTAAAGGAGCCCCAAAAACGACTTGGCAAGAGTTTCCTCGATGGTCTGCGCCCCGAGCTTGACGAGTCACGGACAGCCCTGCGCCAGCTCGAGGGCCTCGGCTACGAAGCCCGCGATGTTCGGCACATCGTGCTGACACACCTCGACCTCGACCATGCGGGCGGGTTGTCCGATTTTCCCGATGCGCACGTGCACGTTCTCAAGAGCGAGTACGACGCCGCAACCCAACGCCTGACCCGCAACGAGGCCCACCGCTACCGGCCGATCCAGTGGGCGCACGGTCCCAAGTGGGAGCTCCACGAGGTTGCCGGTGGCGAGCGTTTCCACGGCTTCGAACGCGTCCGCGCGATCGTCGAACCCGACGTCCTCCTCCTGCCCGCCGGTGGCCACACGCGCGGGCACGCGGTCGTCGCCGTTCGGACGGGCGACACGTGGCTCGCGCACGCCGGCGACGCTTACTTCCACCATGGCGAGGTGGCCGACCCGCCGCACTGCCCGCCGGGCCTCGCGCTCTTTCAGCGAATGCTATCGGTCGACAACGCCGCGCGGGTCGCAAACCAAACGCGGCTCCGCGAGCTCAAGCGCGAAGCCGGCGGAAGCGTGCGGGTGTTCTGCGCCCACGACGAAGAAGAGTGGGCGTCCTTTACCGGTGCAAGCGGCGCTCGCGCGAGCTGAGCTTCGAGCGCCGCATCCCGGCCTCGCTCAGTTCGGCTTCTGCGCGTCCTCGACTTCGGGCTCGTCTTCGCCGTCGAGTTCTTCGCCATCCTCATCGAGGTCGTCCTCATCGAGGTCGTCATCGTCCTCGTCGTCCTCGTCGTCCTCGTCTTGCGCGGCTTCGTAGGCCTCGCGTGCCGCGCGGAGCTCCTCTTCGGCGAGCGCAACGGCCGCCATGTCGCCCATCTCGCGGTAGATCTCGATGATCCGCACGAGAGACTCGATCAGCACCGGATGTCCGGCTCCGAGCCCGGTGTCCATGAACTCGGTGGCGCGCTCGAGAAAGTCCTTCGCTTCAACGTTCTTGCCGAGCTGCACCGCAGCGGCGCCGAGACCGAGAAATGCTTTTCCCGTAAGGGCGTTGAGTCCGCGTGCTTTGGCCTCCGACTCGGCATTCGCGTCGCCAAGCACCTCGAGCACGCGCGCGAAAAGCCGCTGCGCCGCGTCCGGCTCGCCGACTTCGAGACTGACCTCGCCCATCGTGATCAACACCGACGCGAACACGTCGAGGTTCACCGGTGACTGCGCTTCGAGCAGCTTTGCCGCGCGGTCGAGGAGCAGCATCGCACCGTCGACGTCTTCGCGATCGAGCTGGATCAGCGCCGTCGTGTAGATGGCTCCGGACAGCGCTCGGACACCCTCTTCGCCGAGTGCCTCGAGCGCGGTGACGGCGCGAGCGGCATGCTCCGCGGCCACATCGAGATTGCCGAGGCAACGCTCGAGCTCCGCCTGTGCCGACTCGAAGCGTGCGCGCAGGATCGGGTCATCGAGCTGGCCCGAGTCGAACGCCGCATGCGCCACCGCGACCATCATGGCCGCCTCGTCGAAGGCGCCTTCCGCGGCCGCGACTTCAATCGTCTCGAAGAGCTCCTCGGGGGTGAGTTCCTCGTCGTCCTCGCCTGAATGGTCGTGCCCGCAGCTAGCGTGGTCGTGGTCGTGATCGTGATCGTGCTCGTCGTCCTGGTCGCTCATGGTGCATCTTCTCCCGACGTGCGGGGGTCTTGTCCTCGCTCAATGATCCTCGAGTAGAGCTCGCGGACCGAGAGCTTGGTCTCCTCTGCCAACATTTTCGCGACGTCTTTGGCTCGACCACCGGCGGAGAGCAACTCTTCGATTCGTGCGTCGACGTCAACCGGTGGGCCCACCGCGGGGTCGTGGGGACCAAGCACGATCGTGAGCTCACCGCGCCAGCCTCGGCGCGCAGCAAGCGTCGTGAGCGTCCCGCGGACGAACTCTTCATGGAGCTTGGTAAGCTCCCGGGCGACGACCGCATCCCGCTCGGGGCTCGCTTCCGCGAGGGCCGCCAAGGTCGTCGCCGCGCGCTGAGCCGACTCGAAAAACACCACCGTCTCGGGTGTGGCTGCGATCACGCGGAGGGCCTCGGTGCGACCACCACCTTTGCGCGGCAAGAAGCCGAAGAAGCGAAACCTGTCCGCGGGGAAACCCGCACCAGCAAGGGCCGTGATCACGGCGCTCGGCCCGGGGATGGGTACGACGTCACGCCCGTGATCGGCCGCTGAGCGTACGAGCGCGGAGCCTGGATCGCTTATCGCCGGCGTACCGGCATCGGTGACGAGGGCGATGGTCTCTCCGCCCCCGAGACGCGTCACCCAACGGTTGACGGCGTGCCGCTCGACATACGCGTCGAGGCGTTCGATGCGCTTGCCCGTGATCCCTAGGTGAGTCAGGAGCGCGCGCGTCCGTCGGGTGTCCTCCGCGAGGATCACATCCGCGGAAGCGAGTGATTTTACTGCACGCTGCGAAATATCTTCGAGGTTGCCGATGGGCGTCGCGACGATCAAAAGCTGCCCGCGACCGGGCTCACGGGTCGGGACCTCCTCCGGGAGGCCCTCCTCGTCAACCGCGCCCTCCGCGCCCTCCTCGTCCTCCAAAGGCTCGTCCTCCAAAGGCTCGTCCTCCAAAGGCTCGTCCTCCAAAGGCTCGTCCTCCACAGCCTCGTCGCTCATCACACGCCCAACTCGACGGCGTCACCGAGCTCGCTCTTCAAATAGTCGCGGAGCTTACCCGCGAGGCGCGCTTCGAGCTGACGCACTCGCTCGCGCGAGACGCCAAATTCCTCACCAAGCTTTTGGAGCGTGAGCGGCTCTTCGGCGACCAGACGTCGATCGAAGATCAGCAAATCTTTTCCCGAAAGCGTCGCGCGGAAACGCACGAGTCGCTCGTTCAACATCGCGCTCAACTGATTGTGCGCCACCGTTTCGTCCGCGCCGCGATCGTCGCTCGCCATCATCTCGATCCGCGGGATCGTGCGCCCCTCCGCATCACCGAGCGGCGCATCGAGTGAGGCTTCGCCGGAGCCGAGCCGGCGATCCATCTCCTGAACTTCGGACACCTTCACGCCGAGGCGCCCCGCAATTTCATCGGCGGTCGGCTCAATGCCCAACGCCGTGAGCTTCGCCTTTTGTTTGTTCAGGTTGAAAAAGAGTTTTCGCTGAGCCTGCGTCGTACCGAGCTTGACGAGGCGCCAGTTGTTCAAGATGTAGCGCAGCATGTACGCGCGAATCCACCAAGCGGAGTAGGAAGAGAGCTTCACGCCGCGGTACGGATCGTAGCGCTGCACCGCCTGCATCAACCCGATGTTCCCCTCTTGAATGAGGTCCATCATGTTCTTGTAGGCACGGCGATACTCGTAGGCGAGCTTGATCACGAGCCGCAGATTCGCGGTGACGAGGCGCCGCGCGATCGCGGGGTCACCCGTCTCGACATACTTCGTCGTAAGCTCGCGTTCTTGGTCGCTCGTCAGCAGCGGGTAGCGCTGCACCTCGCGCAGGTAAGCGTAAAACGGGTCGCGTACCGAGAGCGCTTGCCCGGCCCCGAGCGACCCGCGAACTTCGTCGGTGGCGCCTTCGGATTCATCCTCGGCAGGCTCTTGATCGCCGTCGACCAGCTCACCATCGAACGACACGCCATCCGCGCCCGCCCCATCGGCGAGGTCTTCTCCGCCGTCGCCGACGAGGGTCGCCTCGAACTCCTCGTTCTCGCCCTCGGCGGCTCCCTCGGCTGCGCCCTCAACGTGCGCGTCGCTGGGGTCCTCCGAGCCGCTGGGGTCGGAACTCGTACGGTCCTCCGGACTCGAACCTCCGGAGCTTCGATTACGCGGTCGCTTCGCCATATTCCCCGATGCTTTAGGCATACTTAGTACGGAACGCCAGCGCCACCTACGCTTCTCGACCACCCACCGGCGTACGGTCCATGCTAAGGCCCGACCGTGGAGTCACCGCGATCGAACCGCACCGTGGATGCGCCTCAGGCGCCGAATCGACGGTCGAAGCTGTTCGTCGTGGCCATGTGCCTGATGTGGCTCTTCGGCATGACGACCTCCGCGGGCGGCTGCTCGAATGTGAGCTTTTTACGGGGCTCCCATGAACTGCCCGACACGATTCAACGCCTCCTCGACGAAGCGGACGCAGCCTCGGCAGAGGAAAAGCAGGGCGCGACCGGGACGAAGACCGAGGGCACGCCTGCTGTCTCGGCACCGTTTGCCGTCGGCGTTGCGCGCCCAATCGTCCGCGCGAGCCTGGTTCGCGAGCAAGCCCGCCTCACCGCCATGGGCGAAGTGCAACACCGGGCCTTCCCGATTGCATTGGCTCAGGTCATCCTCGGGTTGCTCCTCGTGCTCGCGGCAAGCGCGATGCTTAACCGCAAAGCGGGCTGGCGCAGCTTCGCGGTCCAGGTGATCGCGGCCAACGCGGCGCTGGCCATCGTAGCTTTCGTCGTACTCGCTCCGGTGCGGTACGCGATGGCCAATGCCGTCGCGACCGAGCTCGTCTTCGCACCCGAGGCCGAGGCCCCACCGGAAACCCGCGATGCGGCACTCGAATCGCGGCGCGCGGAAGTGGCGGCAACGGAGCTGCAGCTGCTCGTGGCCCAACTCGCGTTGTTCGGCTTCGCGGCGTACGTCCTCCTTCGCCCGCGCACCGTCGCATACTTCGCGAGCGCCGCCGCGGCCGCCGCCCTCGAGTCCGACTCCGACGAGCCATGACGTCGCGGCCCCGCGTCCAGCGCCTTGCCGCGCACGTCGCGAATCAAATCGCTGCCGGTGAGGTCGTCGCCCGTCCGGCGAGCGTCGTGAAGGAGCTTGTCGAGAACGCGCTCGACGCGGACAGCCGTTCGATCACGGTTGCCATCGAAGGCGGGGGCGTGGGCCTCGTTCGCGTCGTCGATGACGGCGCCGGCATGGGGCGCGAGGATGCAACCTTGGCCCTCGAGCGCCATGCGACGAGCAAGCTCCGTGAGTTCGATGATCTGCGAGACCTGCGTACCCTCGGCTTTCGAGGCGAGGCCTTGCCCAGCATCGCGTCGGTGAGTCGGTTCACGCTCCGTACCCGAACGGCCGGCGAGGATGAAGGGACCGAGCTTACGGTCGAAGGCAACGGCGAGTTCAGCTTGCGTCCATGCGGCACGCCCATCGGCACGACGATCGAAGTACGCGACCTCTTTTTCAACGTCCCTGCCCGACGGAAATTCCTACGAGCCCTCGCGACCGAATCGGCGCACGTAGGCGACGCTGTGCGGGAAACGGCGTTCGCGCACCCCGGTGTGCAATTCGAGCTATGGCGCGACGGACGCATGCACAAACGCTGGCTGCGCGCACGCGACGAGGGCGAGCGGGCCCGCGATATTCTCGGCGATGAGGCCACCCTCCGGGTCGCAGACACGCGCGGCCCCCTGACAATCGAAGCCTATCTCTCGCCACCCGAGCGGGTGCGGAGCGGGGCTGCCGGGCTGACGATCCTCGTCAACCGTCGGCCGGTGCAGGACCGCGCCATCGCCCGGGCCGTGGCTGCCGCTTACGGTGACCGCATCGAGCGAGGAAAATACCCGTTCGGCGTCGTCTTGCTCGAGCTTCCGACCTCCGACTGCGACGTCAATGTCCACCCGCAAAAATCCGAGGTGCGTTTCAGCGAGCCGCGCGCGGTCTCCGACGCGGTCTTCGGCGCGGTGCAGCGAGCCCTCTCATTGGCGACGACCAGTGTGCCCGACTCCTCGACGGCTCGCGGGCATGACGGTCCGTCTTTTTCGCCGACGCCGTATGCGAAGCCGGCCTCGACGTGGGCCCGCCATCCCCAAGCGAGCCCCATTCACGAGACCCGCGAACCGTGGAGCTGGAACGGTCCACTCGATGGGGCGGCAGCACGACCGACCGAATCGCGCGAGCCACCGAGCCGCACGGAGCTCCACCGCGGAGCTCCTGTCGAACACGCGTTGACGTGGGTCGCCGAGCTTGAGGGCTGCATCCTCGGGCGCGACGCGCGGCATGTGTTTTTCGTCGATCGGCGCGCCGCCCTGGTGCGCATCACGTCGCACCGCGCGCACGGTGAGCTGCAAGCCGGAGCGCTCGCGTCTACGCCCCTCCTCTTTCCGCAGCACGTCGAGCTCAGCGTCCCGAGCGTCGCCGCTCTCGACGAGCACCACGACACGCTCGAGCGTCTGGGCTTCGAGGTGCGCGCCGTCGGTCCGCGCACGGTAGCGCTCCACGCCGTGGCGAGCGTGTGGCAAGGCGCCTCCGCCGAAGCCCTCGTACGACTCGCACTGGAAGCGCGCGCGTCCCTCGAAACGACCGAAGGGGTCGCCGCGTTCCTCACTCAAGCAAGCGAACTTGCGGTAGGTGAGGCTCACGCCACCCGCGAACCGCAAGCCCTCCTCGATCAGTGGCACGCTGCGCTCGACGGTGCGGATCCGCGCGACGCCGAGGCGACACGCCACCACCTCGCCGTCTCGGAGCTCGCCCCTCGACCGAGGCGCGTGTGATGCGAATCGCCGAGCTCGCGCCGCCCGCCGAGACGGAACTCATCGTCGTTGTCGGACCCACGGCGAGCGGCAAGACCGAGCTTGCGCTCGACCTCGCCGAGCGCTGGAACGGCGAGATCATCGGAGCGGATAGCGTGCAAATTTACACGCGATTCGACCTCGGCTCGGGCAAACCTACGCCCACCGAACGCGCCCGCGTTCCGCACCACGTCGTCGACATCCTCTCTCCGCTCGAACCTGTCGACGCGGCCTCGTTCGTGGCAAAAGCGGACGCCGCCATCGCGAGCATCCACGCGCGCGGCAAGTGCGTCATCGTCTGCGGCGGCACGTTCCTGTGGGTCAAGGCGCTGCTTCAGGGGCTCGCCGCGCTGCCGCCAGGCGACGCGTCAATCCGCGCGCGTCATCAAGCCCTAGCGGAAGCGCACGGTCGCGCAGCACTCCACGCAGAGCTCGCCAAAGTCGATGCCGCCGCCGCTCAGCGCCTCGCCCCGAACGATCTGGTGCGCGTCAGCCGTGCACTCGAGGTGTTCGAGCTTTCAGGCAAGCCGCAGACCGCCTGGCACGCGGAACACGCTTTCGGTGAGACGCGCTACGCGGCGAGGTTGGTGGGTGTGCACCGCGCGCCAGGCGAACTCGACGAACGCATCGCGAGACGGACCGCGGCATGGCTCGTCGGCGGTTTCAAAGGCGAGGTGCGCGGCCTCCTCGATGGCGGATTCCGCGACGCGCGCGCAATGGGTTCGGTCGGCTACCGCCAAGTGCGCGAGCACCTCGACGGCGAACTCCCCGAAGACGCGCTCGCTACGGCCATCGTGAGAGCGACGCGGGTCTTCGTCCGCCGGCAACGCACCTGGCTGCGCGACGAGCCGGTGACCTGGCTGCACCCAAGCTGACGCTATGGTCGCGAGAACGCGAGGACACTCGGGTGGGAGAGGACCCTCGACACGAGGCCGACCGCCTCATTCCACGGCGGGTGGCGTAGCAGCCTTGATGTTCGAGCGCGCCCAGCTGACGGCTTCGCCACGCGACTCGAAGATGCGGTAGGGACACGGCATCGGCCCTAGCGCCAGGAGCCCCCGCAGAAAGCCACCCTGACCTTCGGTCTTCGTGACCGCGGCTATTCCCGCGCACATTCCGAATCGCCCGCCTTTTCCCGAGAAAAAGTCGCGGAGGTCGCCACGCTGCTGTGCCGTGCCGCCATCGTTTTCAGTGAGATCGATCACCAGCGCAATCGGCGCGGTCGCCTCCTGCAAGTATTTCTTTATCCCCTTAAAGAAGTACCCGAGGTCCTCTTCGGTCGTCACACCGGAGAGCGTGATTTGTACGAGGCGGAGCGACTCATGAATCTCGATGGCCACGAGGATTGAGTCGCATCAACCGGAGCCCAACGCAAGAACTCGGCACGGCTGCATGGCCCACGGGGGAGCGCGGCCGGATCGCTCAGCCCTCGATCCGTAGCTGGCTCGGGCCGCCGGGCGGACCCTCGACGCGCACCTTCGTACGTATTTGGTCATCGAGCCCCGAGACGTGGCTGATGATGCCAACCTTCGCGCCACTCGTCTGAAGCGCATCGAGTACCGAGGTGGCGACCGCGAGCGTGTCGGCATCGAGCGAGCCGAAGCCTTCGTCGATGAACATCGTTCCTATTGGCGACTCGTGGCTCGCGAGCTGTGCCAGGCCGAGCGCGAGCGCGAGTGAAACAAGGAACCGTTCACCGCCGGACAAGGTGCTGACGGGCCGCACCTGCGCTGCAAACTCGCGGTCCACGACGACGAACTCGAGCTGTGGCCCTTGGGCCGAGCCCGTGTCCAACCGCTCGAGCGCGTAACGAGGGCGAAGCCTCCGAAGTTCGGCGTTTGCCGAGGCGAGCAGCGCCTCGAAGGAGAGCACCTGCGCGAACTCGGCGAAGGTGTCGCCGGCGGAGTGTCCGATCACGCTTGCGAGCTCACCCCACACGCCTTCGGCGTCTTTTATATGTGCAAGCTCGCGCTGAAGCTGCTCGCGGCGCTCCAGCTGTGAACGGTGTTCATCGGCGCGTTGTTCGCACCGCCCCACGCTATTGGCGGCCTGCTCGAGTGCTTCTTGTGTTGCGACTTCGGCCTGCGCGAGCGAGGCGTCATCCAACTCGGGTGCTCCGGCCTGGAGCTCCGCGAGGACCTTGCGCGCATCGGCCAGGCGCTGCGATTCTTGCTCGAAACCCTTCTCCACCTCGACCACGCGCGACCTCATCGCAACGAGCTCTACCTCGGGCAAAGCGAGCCGCCGCGACGCCTCCGCAGCGTCTACTCCGACGTCGGCGAGCAACGCCGCAAAGGACTCGTCGCACGCCGCGCGCTCCCGCTGCAGCTCGCCCACTTCGCGAGCGCGCTCCACCTGCGTGGCTTTGAGCCCGACCACCTGCGAGCTGCCCACGTCGAAGCTCGCGCGCGCACGCTCGAAGGCCGCAGATGCGCTGTCGGAACGGCTGATCAGGTCGGCCTCAACGACGGCGACCGTGCGTCCTGAAAAAAACGACGCCTGCTCGACCGCAAGCGCCGCGAGTCGCCGCTCGAGGTCTCCGAGCGTATCGAGGAGGGGCTTGCGGTTGGCACCGAGCAGGGCCTCCTCGTGAACGAGCCGCTCGTGCGCCTTGAGTTGCGCTGCGGCTTCTTCCTGATGCGTGGCAAGCGCGCCCGCAACTCTTTGGTAGTCGCTGACCTGCGACCGGAAGTGAAGCACCGCGCCTGGGGGATCGGCCTCGAGGCGACCACGCGCATCGGGCAGCGCCGCGAGTACAGGCGCCGCGTCCTCCAACGCCTGCGACATGCCCGCTTCGCAGCGCGCCTTCGCCTCGGCGTGCCGCTCGACGTCGCGCGACGCATCGCCGCGGACGCGCTCGCTCTCGCGGTGACCGGTCTCGCACGCCGCGAGGTCGGCCGCGGCGCGTCCGGCCTCATCCGACGCGGCGGCCTCGGCGCGGTCGAGCGCTTTGGCCTCATGGTCCGCGCCTTCGAGCGCCGCGAGCGCTGCCCGGGCCTGCTGCGCGCGGGCTTCGAGCTCTTTCGGGACGTCGAGCATGACCTCGGCCGAGGGCAACGAATCGAAGCCAACGCGAGCCTTTTCCCAGCGTGCACGTTCTCGGCCTTGCGACTCACGCGCCGCGGACACGGCCCCGCGCGCGTGCTCGAAGCTCGAGCGCGCCTCCGCCTCGCGCGCACGCCCATCCGTCACGTTCGAGCGCGCAATGGCGACAACGGCTTGCGCGCTGATGCGGGCTTCACCTACCGCATCGAGTGTCGGCCGCCCATCCGCCGACGAGAACGGATGCTCCGCACTCCCACACACCGGACACGCCTCGCCATCGACCAAGTCGGCGCGGAGCTTCTCGAAGCTCGCGTGGAGCATTGAACGGGACCACGCGCTCTCGGCCTCCTTTTCGGCAGCCACCGCTACGCTCTCGAGCGCGACGAGCGCGGCGAGCGCGGCGCGCGCGGACAAGCCGGCCTGCTCGGCCTCCGCTTGCCGCCCCTCACACTCGAACAGGTCCAGGCCCAATGCGACGAGCCGCGTGGCGAGTTCCGAGAGGTCTTCGTGGGCTCGCAATGTTCTACCGGCTTCGAGCGTTCGCTCAACCGACACGCGGCCCCGAGCGAGCCGCGCGAGAACGCTCGCCTCTTCGAACACGTTCTTTGCACGCGTGCTCTCGTCTTGCGCCGCGTGCACGCGCGCCGCCGCCCTCGCCGAAGCAAGCTCCATCGCCGCGGAAAGCTCGCGCGCGCGTTCGAGCGACTGCGCCATCCCCGATCGCGCGGTCGCGTGCTCGACATAGCGCGCGAACGGCACGGACCACGCGTCGACGCGCGTCGCGAGCGCCGTGGCCGCGGGATTCTCGGCGAGCCACTTCGAGCCTACGTCACTCGCCGCGACCGCAGCTCCGAGCGCGCCACGGACGACCGCGAATTCCGTCTCGATTCGCGACGCCTCGGGGAGCAACGCTTCGAGCGCCGCCAGCTCGGCTACGCGTTCCTGCGTGCGTCGCCCAAACTCCTCCTCGAGGCGCCGCAACGTCTCGAGGACTGGCGCCGCCGTTCGCCGTTCCGACGCGACGACAGCGACGGCCGACGACGCCTCGTCGCGGGACCGCGTCAGTTCGTCGAGAACGCGAATCGCCCGCGCAAGTTCATCGGCCGTTTCCGTGTACGCGCGCTCGGCTTTCGCATGGCGTTCCGTCACTCGCGCGCGCTCGGCCTGCGGCACGCGCAGCGGCGCCACCTGCAACACACCGAGCAGGATCGCCGCAACCGGGGCAACCGCCGCCTGAAGGCGCCGGGCCTCCTCGACGAGACGAAGCCCCTCGGCGATGTGGCGCGAGGCGTCCTCGATGGCGCGCCAGCGAAGCCTCGCGTCACGAACGAGCGAGAGTTTTTGGGACGCCTCGCGCAGCGCCTCTTGGTTTCCTGCCTCCTCGGCCGAGAGCGTTGCAAGCTCCTCGTCAGTGAGCACCGCGCAGGCTGCCACGTTCTTACAAAGCGTATCGATCGTGCCCGCTGACTCGGCGCCGCGCTGATGCGCACGCACCGACAAGCGTCGGTAAAGCCCCAACGGATCCGTCAGCGTTTCGAGGAGTTTCGTGCGCTCTTTCGCGTTCGCTTGAAGGAACGCGGCGAACTCCCCCTGGGCGAGCAGCACGGACCGACGAAAGTTCTCGAACTCGAGCCCCGTTAGCCGAACGACCGCCTCGACCGTTTGCTTCTTCGCGTTCGCGATGACCTCGCCGTTCGCGCCGTCCACGAGCGTCATCGTCGCTTCGCTGAGCTGGCCTTTACGCGTGCCCCGCCCCACCCGGCTCACCGACCACTTCGCAAGGTACTGCTTGCCTCGCACCTCGAAGGCGACGCACGCGTAAGCGTCAGCCGCGCCGCGCCGAACGACGTGCCGCGGATCCTGGGCGGTGAGGACGCAACCCTCGCCCGTCGCGACCTTGAACGTGCCAGCGCCCGTGCTGCGCGGCGTCTCGCCATAGAGGGCGAGGCACATGGCATCGAGAATCGTCGACTTGCCGGCGCCGGTCGCCCCGACGATTGCAAAGAGCCCGGTCCGGGCGAGAGGCCCGGAAGCAAAGTCGAGCTCAAACGGGCGGGCGAGGCTCGCCAGATTTTTACCCCCAATCGAGAGAAGCCTCACTCTTTTCCTCCCGGCGTAGACACGCTCGCGAGCAGCGACTGAAACGCGGTCACCAAGGCCTCGGACGGTCCTTCGTTTTGATACCGTCGCTGGTAGTGCGCGCGAAAGACGTCGACGGGATCGAGCTCTTTCAGGCTGCGCCCTTCGCCGCTGTAACCGGACGACACCGTGGTGGTCTCGGGGAAAACGGCACGCACGGCGGTGAGCCGGTAACCCTTTCCTTCGAGCGCCGCTTCGACCTCAGCGTGAAACTGCGGTCGCGGTCCGTCCGCGAGGTACCGCACCTCGACGTAGGGGCGCGCGGTCGCCGGCAACTCCGCGCGGCTCGGCAACGCGAGGAGCGCCGTCAACGCGTCGTCCATCGACGCGGGCTTGTTGCCTCGGGGCACGCGCTCGACGGCAACCCACTTCGGTAGCAGCAACGATTCGACCGCCGTTCGTACCGAGCCCTCGCTTGTGACCCGCACGACGCGATGCCGATAGTCGGCTTCGCTGACATGCATGGGCAGCGGCGAGCCCGCGTAGCACACGCCTTGACGGCCGCCGACCTGTTGCGGCCGGTGCAGATGCCCGAGCGCCACGTACGTCAACTCCTCGGGAAAGACATCGACCGGCACGCCGTCGACGTTGCCGATTCGCACATCCCGCTCGCTGTCGCTCGAGCGCTGGGTCCCCAAGAGCACCCCGTGGCCAATGGCAAAACGCGCGTGTTCGGGTCCCGCTCGCCGCGCGAGCTCGGCAAAGACGGCCTCGTGACGCGCGCGCGTCAGGGTCAGAAAAGCATCCGCCTCTTGAAGGGCCGTCAGCGTGCCGAGGTCGTCGTGACGAAGGAAGGGCACCGCTGCGACGTAGCCCCAAGGTTCGCCGTATCGAGCCCCGAGCGGAATGACGAGGCGCGCGGGGTCAAAACAGCCATCCGCCGCGCGGGCCGCGCCCACGATGTGGAGGCCAAGCGCCCGCGTCAGCGCCTCCGGAGCATCGAGCCGCGCCGCCGAGTCATGGTTGCCCGCGATCGCGACGACGTCGCACGCTGGTCGCATCCGCACAAGCTCGGCGAGAAAGTCAAACCACAGCCGTTGGGCCGCGCTCGATGGGGCGACCGTATCGAAGACATCGCCCGCGATGAAGAGCGCATCCGCCTCGTGCTCGCGCACCGCAAGGAGAAGCCACGCGAGGAACTGCTCGTGCTCCCATGTTCGGTCGTAGCCGTGAAAGCTCTGGCCGAGATGCCAGTCGGCCGTGTGAAGGATGCGACGCGCCTGCATGATGAACCGGCGCGCATATTACCTCGGCTCGCTGAAACTTTCCGGCCATCGCCAAACCCACCACATCGGAGTAGCATTCGCCACCGATGTCCAAGCTCATCCTCGACTACGTTTACGACAAGGAAGCAGCCCACCCCGATCGCGTCTATCTGACGCAACCTATCGGCAACGGCGAGACCCGTGACTACACGTGGAGTCAGGTCGTTGGCGAGGCTCGACGCATGGCCGCGCACCTTCAGTCACTTGGCCTCGAGCGCGGCGACAAAATCGCGATTTTGTCGAAAAATTGCGCACATTTCTTCATGGCAGAGCTCGCCATCTGGATCGGTGGATACACCACCGTCGCCATCTTCCCGACCGAAAACGCCGCCACCATCGGCTACGTGCTCGGGCACAGCGAGGCCAAGGCGATCTTCATCGGCAAGCTCGACCCCACGTGGCCGCAGCAAGAAAAGGGGATCGGCGACGGGCCAAAACGCATCGCCTTCCCGCTCGCGCCGAAGAACGACGCGCCCAAGTGGGACGACCTCGTCAAGCAGAGCAAGCCCGTCGCCGGTAGGCCCGCGCGCCAAGGCGACGACCTCGCGATGATCATCTACACCTCCGGCTCGACGGGTCAGCCGAAAGGCGTGATGCACTGCTTCGAGAACGTGACCCGCGCGACCGAAGGCATCGTCAAAGGCGTAGCTTTCGGCGCGGACGAGCGAGCCCTCTCTTACTTGCCGCTCGCACACGTCTTCGAGCGCGCCTACATCGAGTGCGCCTCCTTCGTCGCCGGCGGCCACATCTTCTTCGCCGATTCCCTCGACACCTTCGTCGCCGATCTCAAGCGCGCCAAGCCCACTTTGTTCATCTCGGTGCCGCGCCTCTGGCTCAAGTTTCAGCAAGGCGTCCTCAAGAAGATGCCACCGAAGAAGCTCGCGAACCTCCTCAAGATCCCAATCTTGAACAAAATCATTGCGAAGAAGATCCTCACTGGGCTCGGCCTCGAACAGGTTCGCCTCGCCGGCAGCGGCTCAGCCCCGATCCCCGCGGAGCTGATCGCCTGGTACCGCCGCCTCGGCCTGAACCTTCTCGAGGGCTACGCCATGACCGAGGACTTCGCGTTCTCGCATCTCTCGTCGAAGGAAAAAAACGCACCCGGTTACGTCGGCTCGCCCTACGAAGGCGTGCACGTGAAGCTCAGCGAGGAGGGCGAGGTGCTGATCAAATCCCCGGGGCGTCTCGTCGGCTACTTCAAGCAGCCTGAGCTCACCGCCGAGGTGCTCACCGAGGACGGCTACTTCCGCACGGGCGACAAAGGTGAGCGCCGCTCGGACGGCCTCTTGAAACTGACCGGCCGCGTGAAAGAGCTCTTCAAGACCGCGAAGGGCAAGTACGTCGCCCCCGCGCCTATCGAGAACCGCATCAACGAACACGAGCTCGTGGAGCTTTCATGCGTCTCGGGCGTCGGTCAGCCCGCCGCGTTTGCGCTGCTCGTGCTCGCCGAGGACATCCGGAACAACCTGAGCGATCCGGCGACGAAAAAACGCGTCGAAGACGAGCTCGCGCCGTTTCTGAAAACCGTCAACGCGCAGCTCTCCAATTACGAACAGCTGCAGATGTTCGTCATCGCGAAAGAGCCCTGGACGGTCGAGAACGGGATGCTCACCCCGACGCTGAAGATCAAGCGCACACCGATCGAGGCGGAAGCCAAGCCACATCTCGACGCGTGGTTCGACAACAAAAAACCGATCATCTGGGCGTGAAGGCCACTCCCATCAGCCCTACCGAGGCTGACTCGTCGTTGACGTAGGCCCCACGAGCGCGGCCCCGTCCGTGCCCTTCCCGCTTGCAGACGCGGCATCACGCCCGACCGCATGGGCGAGGCGCGCGCGCGCGATGCGCTGATCGACCCTCGCGCCAAGGGCATCGATTCGGGCACGCGTAAGCTCAGCCTCCGCGTCCAGAAGCTCGACGCTGGTCGCGCGGCCAACCTTGAAGAGCTCACTTCGGATCCGGTAGGAATCCTCCGCCGCCTTGAGTCCACGGCTCGTGGCGCCGACCGCAAAGTCGGCTTCGCGCACCGCGGTGTAGGTGCCCGTCACTTCGGCACGGAGGCCGTCGAGAAGGGCCGAACGCTGGGCTTCGAATGACGCCGCGCGGGCATCCACGGCCGCCCCGCCCGCAGCGCTCGCCGCCGCGTCGTTCGGCGACCAGCTGAGCCGCAACGAGACGTCCCACGTCGTGCGAAACTCGGCGACCTGAGGAAAAATGCGCTGATTCGGGTTCGCCGTGGTCACGTTTGCGACCGCATCCAGCCGCGGCCAAAGGCCGGCAGTCGCGACGCGCTCCTGGAAGCGTTGCGCGAGGACGAGCTCACCGACGGCCTTCACCTCGAGCCGCTGGTTTCTAGCTTCCTCCCAGAGCTTCCGCAGCTCCAATCCGGAGAACGCAGGCAGCACCTCCTCGACGCTCTCTCCGAGCTCGTAAGCCTTGCCGCTCGTGTCGTGCATCAGCGAACGGAGCCGGTCCTCGGTGACGCTGACGAGGTTCTTCGTCTTCTCGACCACAAGTTCCATCGCCGCCACTTGCGACTCAACACGCGCGATGTCCGCCGGTGACGCGTGAGCCACCGCCACGCCAAGGTGGGCTTTCGTTTGCTCCAACGCGAGCGTGGCGACCACGCCCGAGAGTCGCGTGCGAAGCCAATTGTAGTAGAGCGTGCGCGCATCCACCGCGGCCTGCAAACGCGTCGCTTCCGCGTTGAACTTTGCGGCATTCGCGGCGTTCTTCGCGGACGCGTACGCCTGCGGGATGCGCAAAAACAGGTCGGTCAGCGGAACCGCGAGCGAGCCTTGGACAACTCCGCTGTCGAGGAACACGGGAAAGCGAATCGGCGAACCATCCGCCGCCACGCCGATGACCGGCTGCACGATCGGGGAGAGCCGCGTGTAGGTAGCCGCGACCGAAAAGCGCGGGAAATAACCCAACCACGCCTGCCTGACGCCGGCTTCCGCGGCCTGCACCTCGAAGTCCTTCGCGCGGGCTTCATGGCTCGTCGTCATCGCGGCTGCGGCCACCGCGTCGGCAACGAGCCCCCCCGGCACCGTCGCGAGCACGCCTTCGGGACCGCGACCCGTGCCCACCACGGGAGCCACATCATCGGCACGCGCCGCAACCACGGGAGCCACATCATCGGCACGCGCCGCAACCGAGGTCGAGACGACACCAGCAACTGCCAGGGCGCCAAAACAAGCGTTGATCAAACCGGTATCCATTCGCCTCACGAAGTCACCTGCGGGGTCGCGTCGCCGCGACGAAAGAGCTTAACAACGAAGCGGCGCGCTCCCTCGATGGCGAGGTAGAGCGCCGGGACCACAACGAGCGAGAGCAACGTCGAGCTGATGACGCCACCGATGACCGCAATGGCCATCGGCGAGCGGAACTCGCTGCCATCACCGCGCGACACGGCCGTCGGAAGCATCCCGAGGATCATCGCGGCGCTCGTCATCAGAATCGGTCGTAAGCGCTCGGGCCCCGCCTCGAGGATGGCTTGCAACGGCGACTCTCCGTGCTCACGGACGCGCTCGATCGCTCGATCAACGAGCAAAATCGCGTTCTTTGTGACGAGACCCATCAGGAGGATTATCCCGATGAGCGCGCCCATGGCGATGGTGTTTTTCGTGAGAAAAAGCGCCACGACCGCGCCGACGATCGCAAGCGGCAGGGTCGCCATGATCGTGAGCGGGTGGATGAAGCTCTCGAATTGCGACGCGAGCACGATGTAGATGAAGAGCACACCGAGCAGCAGCGCGAGCCCCATGGCGCCGTTGGTCTCGGCCATCTGTTTGATTTGGCCGTCGTATCGAAGAGCGACACCCTGCGGCAGGTCGAGCTTCGCGATGTTCGCCTGAAGCTCCTTGGTGACTTCGCCGAGCGAGCGACCACGCGGCCGTGCCCACACTCCGATGTACCGGTTGCGATCCTCGCGCTGAATCACCTGCGGCCCTTCACCCGGCTCGATGTGCGCAAGATCGCCGAGCGCGACGGGACCCTTTGGCGACATCAACGTCGTCCTGAGAAGTGACGCGGCGGTTGCGCGATCCTCGGGGCGAAGGCGAACGCGGACAGGCACCTGGTCGTCGCCGAGGCGCAGCTTGACCGAGTCGTCTCCATCGACGGCCGTACGCATGGCCATCGCAACTTGCGCGACGGAAACGCCCTGATCCGCAGCGCGCTCGCGGTCGATCTCGACTTGATACTCGCGTTTTCCTGGGGTGTGCTTCACCTGGATGTCGACGATGCCGGGCACCGCTCGCAGCGCCCCCGCTACCTGATCGGCTGCCTTCTCGAGGTCGCCGTAGTTCTCGCCGCGCACGTTGATCATGATCGCGGCTTGGCCCATCGCGCCTTCGATCATCTGGACGTCCTGAACGGAGACCTTCGCATCCGGAATCACTTTGGCGAGCTCACGGGTCCGGTTCTGGATTGCGACGAGGGTCGTTGTGCGCTGGTTTTTTCGCACGGTGAGGATGCGCAACCGCGCCTTGTTCGCGTCGCCGTCCGCGCCAACGGTGTTCATCACGGTGACGACGAGTTTGTCCTCGCGAATTTTATCCGCCAGCGCAAGGGTGTGTCGGGTCGTCTCTTCGAGTGAGGTGCCCGCGGGCAACTCGATCTCCAGGTTGAACTGCGCGCGGTCCTCCGGCGCTACGAAGTCCGAGCCCATCGCCCCGGTGATCGCGCCTGTACCGACGAGGCTCCCAATCGCGAGGGCACCGACCACGAGTTTGTGGCGCACGGCCCAACCGAGGATCACGCGGTAGGTTGCATCCATCCAGCGAAAGAGCGCCTCGAACGGGGCTTTGATCGCCGCAAACTTATCGACCGCGCCATGCACGATCGACTTCGAGAAGCGCGAGGAGAGCATCGGATCGAGCGTGAACGCGACGAGCAATGAGACGAGCACCGACGCGGAGACCGTGACCCCGAATTGCTTGAAAAACTGGCCGATCATCCCGTCCATGAAGGCGACCGGAAGGAACACGGCCACCACCGTGAGGGTCGTCGCCATGACGGCGAGCGCGATCTCCTTGGTCCCCTCGAGGGCGGCCTGCATCGGCGGCACCCCCCGCTCCAGGTGCTTGAAGATGTTTTCGCGAACGACCACCGCGTCATCGATTAGCAGGCCGATGGCCAACGACAACCCGAGCAGGGTCATCATGTTCAGCGTGTAGCCGAGCACGTACATCACGAAGAAGGTGGCGATGACGCTCGTGGGCAGCGCGACGGCGCTTATCAGCGTGGAGCGAAGATCGAGCATGAAAAACAGGATGATCAGGATCGCCATCGCTCCGCCGAAGAGGATCGCCACCTCAACTTCATGCGCGTTCTCCTTGATGTAATCGGCCTGGTTCGAGATCAGCGCCGCGCGCATCTCGTCCGGCCATGACTTCTCCATCTTCTCGACTTTGAGGCGAATGCCCTCGGCCACGGTCATCGTGTTGCGCCCGGACTGCTTGACCACCTCGAACGCCACGGCTTCCTGACCGTTGACGAAGATGCGTGATTTCATCTCCTCGAACGAGTCATCCACCGTGCCCACTTCACGCAGGCGCACGGCCGCGCCATCGGACTTGGTGGCGACGACCAGCTCCCGCAGGTCCTCGACGCCGAGCAAATCTCCGACCGTTCGCACGGCGATGTCCTGCGTACCGAGGGTGAGTTTACCGGCTGGGACGGTGAGTCCACCCGTGCGGAGCGCGTGAACGATGCGGTCCGGTGACAGGTGCAGCGCGTCGATGCGCGCTTGATCGAGGTTCACATGGAACTCGCGGTCCGCGCCGCCGTTCACGGAAACCTTCGCGACGCCATCGACCTGCTCGAGCTCGGGGCGCACCACATCATCGACGAATTTCCGAAGCTCATTCAAGCTGCGGTTGCCGCGCACCGTGTAGACGATCACCGGCGCGGCCGTCGTGTCGATGCGACCGACGCTCGGCTCGAGCACGTCGGCCGGCAGCTTCATGCGGTTTCGCGCCACGCGTTCGCGGACCTGGGTGGTCGCCTCCTCGATGTTCACGCCGAGCTTGAAGAGCGCGATGACGGTGGAGACGCCCTCTCGGGAATTGCTCATCACCCGATCGATGCCGTTGAGCGAGACGATGTCGTCTTCGAGGGGCCTCGTGACGAGGCTCTCGACCTCGGCTGGCGCGGCACCCGGATAGACGACGGTGACGGTCACGACCGGAAAGGAGACATCCGGAAAGAGATCGGTCCCGAGGCGCGAGAGCCCCATGATCCCGAGCACGATGAAGCCGAAGGCCACCATCACCGTGAACACCGGACGCTTTACCGCGATCGCCGAGATGCTCACGGCCGCCTCCCGTCCGAGATGCTGGTACCGCGAACGGCGTCCCCTTCGTGCAGCGCCTGGCCCGCCGCGAGGATCACGTCATCCTTCTCGGTCACGCCAGCTCGAACGTAGAGCGCGCCGTCTTCACCCGTCGTGAAGACGAGGTGCGCCGTGGCGGCTTTGCCCTCGTGAATCAGCCACACTTCATCCTGCGAGCCCGCCTTCAACGCGGCCGCGGGGAGCTTCAGGACACGGCTCTCGCTTGGGGCCGTGATGTGGGCGCGAACGAAGACGCCGGCGAGGAGCGGCGCGCTCGGATCGTTTGGAATTTCCGCGTAAATTGGTACGCGACGGGTCTGCGCGTCGACCGACGGAAACACCACCGTGACCTTGCCGAGGAGCTTGCGCTCACCTTCGAGTTCGACCGTCGCACCGAGGACGATGTTCGCGACGTCCGAGGGATGCACGGTCGAGGCGAGGCGAAGCGCGGAGGTGTCCTCCAAACGGAAAAGCGGCGTGCCCGGCATCACGACCGCGCCCGCGGCGCTCGGGGCCTCCACGACCGTTCCTGCGAACGGAGCGATGAGACGGGTGTTCGCCACGGCCACGCTCGACGCCGCCGACTGCGCCTTCGCGGTATCGAGCCTGGCCCGCGCACCGTCGAGGCGCTGCTGCTCGCCGCGGTACTCGGTGGGTGAGATCGCCGACTGGTCGACGAGCTTCTTCGAGCGCTGCTCGTTTTCCTCGGAGATCGAGACGTCGAGCTCCGCCGCCTTGACCATCGCGAGCGCCGTGCCGGCCTGCGCCGTGGCATCGAGTGGATCGAGCAGCGCGAGGAGCTGCCCTGCCGTGACCTTGTCGCCGAGCGTCACGGCGACAGTTGCAAGCCGGCCCGGCTGCTTGAAGCTGAGTGCCGTCCTGCGGATCGGGGCGACCTCGCCCGTGACCTGGACGACCGCCTGCCAGGTCCACGGCGACGGACGCACGCTCTTGACTTCGCGCGGTCCGCCCGTGGCTGCCACCACCGACGCGTTCGCAGCCGTCACCGCGTTGCTGTCGGCCTTCGCTTCGACAAAGCGTTTGCCGATGGCCCCGAACAGCAGCAACACGCCGACCCCACCAACGACGAGACCCAAACGAACCCCACCCTGCCCTTTTTTCACAACTGAATCCGACATCAACCGCTTCTCCGACGTGTGAGGTTGCTCTTTTTTGCGACGCTCTGCTTGGCGACGCTCTTCTTGGTGACGCTCTTTTTGGTGACGCGCGTCTTGCCAGGGGCTCGGACGGTGCCCACCCCGTGCAGGAACACATCCCGCACGGCCTCGACCTGGTCGACGAACCACGCCGTAGGGCGCTCGGTCATCCACTGAAGGTGAAAGGCTTGCGTGACAGCCAAGTAGACCAAGGCGGCATCCTTCGCGCTGAGGCGACCGACACGCGGGGAGCCCGCCGCATCGGCGAACCATGCCGTGAGGAGCGCCATCAACCGCTGATACCCTTCGGGCTGCTGAGGGATCGCCGTGGACGGATGAGGCTCGGGCGGCGTCACCTGTGCCGACAAGAGGACTCGGAAGGTATCGGTGCGACGATCGGCGAGCGCGAACTGGCGCCGCATCAGTGCCTCGAGCCGTCCGCCAAAACGCTTCGCAACGGGAGCGTCGTCGACGAGCGTGGCGATGATCTCCTCGAAAGTTCGCGCGAGGAGCGCCTCGTAGAGTTCCTCTTTGCCAGCAAAGTAATTGTAAAAAGCGGGCGCCGTGTACCCCGCCTCGACCGCGATCTCCTTCATCGTCGCGGCGGCGAAGCCCTTTTTCGCGAACACCCGCGTCGCCGCATCGACCATCGCGTCGCGCACGGCATTCGCCACTTCGGGGGTTCTCGGGCGCTTCGACATTGAAAAAAAAGGAACGGCTTAAAAGGTGAACGCACGTTAACCTTAACGATCGTTAACCAAGCGTCAAGGGCGATTGGGCGCACGTTCGAGGCGCGACCAGACGCGGGCGGATGACTCGCAACGCGACCCGTGCAAGAGAGCGCGTCCATGTCCGATCCGAGCATTCCCGTCGTCTGTCTCAACGATGTCTCCAGCCACGACGAGGCCGCACGCATGCGTGCAAGCACCGCCCTCCGCGAGGCCTTCGGTACCTACGGGCTCGTCTACGTCACGGGACACAAGGTCAGCCGCGATGCGCTGCGGCCTTTCTACGACGCGTTCCGAAGTTTCGTTGCAAAACCCGTCGAGCAGAAGACCGCGTGCCGCCGAGCCTCCGATTGGTACCAGCGCGGCTGGACCCCAGCGAACACGGAGACCGCCGTCGCCGCGGGCGGTCAACCGGACTTCAAAGAATGCTACTTCGCGTCGCCTTCCCCGCGCGATGCCTCCTACGCCGCCCAGTATCCGGAGCTCTATCCGGAGAACGTCTGGCCCGAGCCGCCAGTGCCCGGTTTCAAGGAAGAGTACCTGCAACTCGGCACGTCCCTGCACGAGGCCGGGCTCACCTTACTCATCGCAGCGGCGCGCGCCCTCGACCTCCCCGAAGACACGTTCACGCGGCGAATCGCTGGCGGTGCGCACGTGACGCGCGTGCTCGACTACTTGCCCCTCGACGCTTCGCAAGTGGGCTCGGGCATCTTGTGGGGCGAAGAGCACACGGACTTCAATCTTCTGACGCTCCTGCCGGGCGGGCAGTTCTACAGCCCCGAAGGCGAGCCTTCCGCGCGCCCCGACGACCAGAGCGGGCTCTACCTTCGGACGCGCGCCACCCCGGAATTTCCACAAGGGCGTCGCGTGCGCGGAGCCGTTCCCGAAGGCTGCCTCGTCGCCCAAGTGGGGCAACAACTCGAGATCCTCACCGGTGGCAGGTTTCTCGCTACGCCACACGAGGTCACGGCTCCCGGCGTCCCCGGTTGGTCGCGGCTGTCTTCCGCGCATTTCGTTCACATGGCCCCGAACGAGGTGTTGTTTCCGCTCGAGCCGTTCCGTGACCCCGACGCTGTGGCCGCGTACGCGCCCCCCGTTCTCGCGGGGACTTACGCCATCAAGACGCTCGTGGACATCGGCCTCGCGCCCCGTGCAGCGCTCGATAAGCTAGGTTATCGTCATTACGACAGGCTCGACGCCATGAAGTCGGCCGAGCGTTGAACGAGCAGTCGCTTTGCCGCTGCAATCGAGGCGAACGAAGGTGAGTTCGTAAACTCGGACCTCCACCCATCTGAGGCGTTGTGCGCTATAGAAGCGCCGGTCATGTCGTCCACCGATCCCCGTCTCGCCCAAGAAGTCGCGCGCCGGAAGACGTTCGCCATCATCTCGCATCCGGACGCGGGCAAGACGACCCTGACGGAAAAGCTGCTGCTCTACGGAGGGGTTATCCAGCTCGCCGGGGCCGTGAAGGCGAAGCGCGGACGCGCCGGGGCCGTCAGCGACTGGATGGAGATGGAGCGCGAGCGCGGGATCTCGATCACCACCAGCGTGATGCAGTTTCCTTATCGCGGGCTCTACATGAACCTGCTCGATACGCCGGGCCACGCCGACTTCAGCGAGGACACCTACCGTACGCTCCACGCCGTCGACGGCGCGGTGATGCTCCTCGACTGCGCGAAAGGCGTCGAGGCCCAGACGCAGAAGCTCTTCCGCGTGTGCCGTCAGCGCAAGATCCCGATCTTCACGTTCGTCAACAAGATGGACCGCCCCGGCCGCGACGCGTTCGAGCTCGTAGGCGAAGTCGAGCGCGTGCTCGGGATCGGCGTCTATCCCGTGACCTGGCCCATCTTCCGGGGCGGAACCTTCCGCGGCGTCTACCACCGCCTGGAAAAACGCGTCTATCTGTTCGATCATCGGCGCGCCGGCTCGAGCGCAGCGCTCGGGGCCGAGGTCGCTCCCGTCAAGGTGACCGGGCTCGACGATCCGCTCGTCAGGCAAGAGCTCGACGAGGACGGCTACGAACGCCTCCTCGAAGAGGTGGAGTTGCTCGAAGCGGCAGGCGACGACTTCGACATGGAGCGCTTCAAGTCCGGCGACGTCTCGCCGATGTTCTTCGGAAGCGCCATCAACAACTTCGGCCTCGAAGCGTTCCTCGAAAAGTTCTGTGAGCTCATGCCTCCGCCGGCGCCGCGCAACACGAGCGAAGGCCCCATCGCACCGGATGACCCGAGGTTCAGCGCGTTCGTCTTCAAGATCCAAGCGAACATGGACCGGGCTCACCGCGATCGCGTGGCCTTCGTGCGCATATGCTCCGGAAAGTTCAATCGAGGCATGAAGGTTCGGCACGTCCGTAGTGGCCGTGACCTGCGCCTCGCGAACCCCACCCAGTTCCTCGCGCAAGAGCGCAGCATCGTCGATGAGGCGTTCGCGGGGGACGTCATGGGCATCCACGATCCGGGCGTCTTCGAGATCGGCGACACCTTGACCGACGGCGCCGAATTTCGATTCGACGACATCCCGAGTTTTGCGCCGGAGCATTTTTCGCGACTCGAGATGCTCGATCCGCTGCGCCGCAAGCAGCTGACGAAAGGCATCGAACAGCTCGCGCAGGAGGGAACGATTCAGCTCTACCGTCCGCCTGCGGGTCGAAGCGGCGACGTCGTCCTCGGCGCGGTCGGACAACTTCAGCTCGAGGTGGTGAAGTACCGCTTGAAGGCCGAGTACGACGTCGAGGCCTCGCTCGCGAGCATCGCCTGCTCGTTCGCGCGTTGGGTCACCCGCGACGATGGCGCCGAGGTCGACATGGAAGCGCTGCGCCAAGCCCGTGTAGGGCTCGCGGTCGTCGATGTGCGCGGACGTCCGGTGCTGCTCTTCGAAGGCGACTGGCAATTGCGCGCTGCGGTAAAATATTTGCCGGCGCACTACGTGCTGAACGAGACCGCGCACGGCGTCGTTCGCCGCGGTGGCTGAGCGGGGTTACGCCGAGCGAGCACAGCGATGCGAGCCCTCTGGAGAACCCGCGCTGTAGCCGCGCCGGGGCGAGTATCGGCGGAACTCATCGCCCTCGTGAAACGCGTTCTACTGCCGCTCGTGAGGCTCTGCCACAGGCCAACGCTCGAAGGCACCGAGAACCTCCCCGAAGGGCCCTTTCTGCTCGTCGCCAATCACTCCGGTGGGCTCGGATTGGCCGAGCTCCTCTGCTTTCTCGCTCGTTACGTCGAGCGTTACGAGAACACGCGACCACTCGCCGCATTCGCGCACCCGCTAAGCTTCGCGATTTATCCCGCGAGCCTCGTCATGCGTCATGTCGGTGCGGTGCCCTCGACCTACGAGGCTGCCGACGCCGCGCTCGCTGCGGGCGTGCCGTTGCTGGTTTTCCCCGGTGGAGATTACGAGACGACGAGGCCGCTCTGGCACGCGCGTCGCGTCGACTTCGGCGGACGACGAGGGTTTCTCAGACTCGCAAAAAAGCACGGCATTCCCATCGTTCCTATGGGCATTGCTGGGAGCCACATCACAGCTCCAATTCTCTTTCAGTCCACCTGGCTCCTGCCGCGCCTGCTCGTTCTGCCGCACCTGATCGGATTGAAACGCTGGTGCGTCACGCTGCTCGGCGTCGTCGTCACCGTGCTCCTCGCGCTCGGTTCACTCGCCCTCTGGGCGAAGCTCGTGCTCGGGTGGCTGTGGCTCACGTCACCCTTCGTGTTCCTGCCGATCGTGATGTCAACGATCCGGATGCGCATCGGCCAACCGCTCGCACCGGAGACGCTCTTTCACGATGACGATCCCACGTTCACGCGGGCGCTCTCCGACGTCGAAGCGGCCGTGCGAGAACTTGCGAACGGCGTCCCTCACGGAGCCATGGCCACGGAGTCACCCGCCGAGCACGCCTGACGCCCTCTTAGGTCGTTGGCGAAGACGCGCGGCCCTTCTCCACCACATGCCAGGCGAGCCCCCGCCCTTGCGGCTATAATGCCGCCATGGGCCCCGAGCGCTCGGACCACGAAGACCTCCCTCTCGTCACCTTGAACGTCGGTGGCATGTCGTGCGCGCGCTGCGCGGGCCACGTCGAGAAAGCCCTGCGCTCCGTGTCGGGTGTCCTCGACGCGACCGTGAACCTCGTCACCGAGCGTGCAACGGTGCACCTGGCGCATCCCTTACCGACAGTGCTCCTCGTCACCGCTGTCGAAGCGGCGGGCTACCAGGTTAGGCCCGATGAAACTCAGCCGAAGGCGCATGACGGCCCAGCAACGGGTGCCGCGGCGCGCGCCGCAGACGACGCCAGCTCGGGCGACCGCGCGTTCGTCATGGCACTGGTCCTCTCGCTGCCGCTACTCGCCTTTGGAATGGCGCACGACCTCGTTCCGAGCGCGTGGCTGGGCGCGTCCCGTTGGGCCCAGCTCGTCCTCGCGACCGCCGTGCTCGCTTTCCCGGCTCGCCGTTTTTTCGTCGGTGCATGGCGCGCCCTCGTGCGGAAGACGGCCGACATGAACACGCTGGTTGGGCTCGGCATAGGCGCAGCGTGGGTCTACTCAACGACCGCCGTGCTCGCGCCCGCGCTCTTCACACACGGCGGGCATGCGGTCCACGGAGCGATGCCCCCGGTGTACTTCGAAGCGATCGGCGCCATCGCTACGTTCGTTCTACTAGGTAAAAAGCTGGAAGCGCGGGCGCGGGCGCGATGCGCGGAGGCGGTGCGGATGCTCGTCAGCCTGACCCCCGTGACGGCGCGGCGGCTTGTGGAGACAGAGCGCGGACGCTCGGAGCAAGACGTTCCGCAAGAGAGCCTGCGCGTCGGCGATCGCATCGTCGTGCGACCAGGCGAGCGCGTGGCCGCGGACGCGAGGGTGGTCGAAGGCCGCTCGTTCATCGACGAGTCGATGCTCACCGGCGAGAGCGAGCCGGTCCCCAAGCACGAAGGCGCGTGGATCTTCGGCGGGACGCAGAACCAAAGCGGGGCGCTTGTCGCGAGAGTCGCACGCGTTGGCAAGGACACCGCGCTCGCCCGGATCGCGCAGGCGGTGGAGGCGGCCCAAGCCTCGAAGCCACCGATAGCGCGTCTCGCCGACGTCGTCGCAAGCGTGTTCGTGCCCATCGTGCTCGGCATCGCCGTGCTCACACTCACCGTGTGGGTCGCCCTCGATCCGACCGCGGCCGGACTCGCCGTGGGGCTAGAGCGATTCGTCGCGGTGCTCGTCATCGCCTGCCCGTGTGCCGTCGGCCTCGCGACCCCGGCCGCGGTCGCCGTGGCCACCGGGCGCGGGGCCGAGCTCGGTGTGCTGATCCGCGGGGGCGAGGTGCTCGAGGCTGCGAGCCGCATCGACACGGTGCTGTTCGACAAGACCGGCACGCTCACCCGAGGCAAGCCGGAAGTGGCAGAGGTGCTCGCCATGAACGGCGTTGACGGGCCCACGCTCATCGCCTCCGCAGCCGCGGTCGAACAACGCAGTGAACATCCGCTAGGCTGCGCGATCGTCGCGCGCGCGCACGCCGATGGCCTCACCCTCGGTGCGGTCACGGGGTTCCTAAGCGAAGCCGGCGCAGGCGTCGAAGCGCGGGTCGATGGACGCCTCGTTCGGGTGGGCACCGCCGCCTGGCTCGAGGCCGCCAGCATCGATGTGGCCTTGGGCGTCGAGGCCGCAGAGCGCACTTCAAAATGTTCAAAAACGCCGGTTTTCATTGCAATCGATGGCCAATTCGCTGGGCTCATCGCGCTCGGTGACCGTCCCGCGCTCGGGGCGCGAAGCGTGGTTGCGATGCTGCTTGGGCACGGGATCGCGGTAGCGATGGTATCCGGTGACAGAGAGGCCACCGCACGCGCCCTCGCCGCCGAGCTCGGCATCGCGGACGTCACAGCGGAGGTGCGGCCCGAAGGCAAAGCGGAGCTCGTGCGCGCCCGGCAGCAACAAGGCCGCCACGTCGCCATGGTCGGGGACGGCATCAACGATGCCCCTGCCCTCGCGGCCGCGAACGTGGGCATCGCGGTCAGTGGTGGCACCGACATCGCCCTCGCGACCGCCGACATCGCCCTCTTGCGGGGCGGGCTCAAGAATGTGCCCGTGGCGCTCGGCCTCGCCCGCGCGACGATGCGCACGATCCGCTGGAACTTGTTCTGGGCCTTCGTCTACAACGTCATCGGGATCCCCATCGCGACGGGAGCCTTGCACCGCCTAACGGGGTTTCAACTCTCCCCGGTCTTGGCCAGCGCGGCCATGTCGTTGTCGAGCGTGTCGGTCCTCGCAAGCTCGCTACGGCTGCGTCGCTTCGGGCGAAACGCGGTATAGAGCGCCGAGGAGGCCATGAAGACGGAAGTCGTGCGCGTCGATCCCTTACGCCCCGAGCCGGACGTGATCGCGAGGGCCGTGCGCATTTTAACTGCGGGTGGACTCGTCGTGCTGCCGACCGAAACCGTCTACGGCCTTGGAGCGGCGGCCGACGACGCGGCATCGGTGGCGCGGATCTTCGAGGCGAAAGGCCGCCCAGCCTACAACCCGCTTATCGTTCATGTCGCGAACGTGAGGGCGGCGCGCGACCTTGCTTCACGGTGGCCCGAGAGCGCCGAGCGCATCACGCACCACGCGTGGCCAGGACCACTCACCGTGGTCGTCCCACGAAACCGCGCGAAGGTGCCCGACGTCGTCACGGCCGGCGGCGACACCGTGGCGTTGCGAATGCCGGACCACCCCGTCGCCCTCGCCCTGCTCAGCGCGCTCGGCCGCCCGATTGCGGCACCGAGCGCGAACCGCTTTCAAGCGCTCTCGCCGACCACGGCGGCCCACGTATTGAAGAACCTCGACGGGCATGTCGAGCTCATCCTCGACGCGGGCCCGTGCGACCGCGGGATCGAGTCCACCGTGGTCGACTGTACCGGCGAGGTCCCCGTCGTGCTGAGGCATGGCGCGTATTCACTGGCGACGCTGCGACGGCTCGCGGGGGGCCTCCAAAGTGCTCACGAACCGAACGAGAACGACGCTGCGGCGCTCCGCTCGCCAGGCCTGCTGCGTTTGCACTACGCACCGAACGCGCGCCTGGTGATCGCACGACCGGAGACCCTCGCTCATGCGCTGCGCGAGGCGGGCGAAAGGAGAGCCCTCGTCACACACCGCGCGTCGACCGCAAACTTCGCTCCAGCCGAAGTGTGCACGCTACCCAGTGATCCGGAAGGCTACGGCGCCGCGCTTTACGCCACGCTGCACCGACTCGACGACGCGGGCGTGCATACGATCGTGGTCGAGGCCGTCCCCGACGACGAGGCGTGGAGTGCGATTCGCGATAGGCTTGCGCGAGCGTCGGGTTGAGCGAGCGTCAACCGCACACGCCGGCGAAACTGGGGTTTCCCTAACGAAACACCGCGATTCCATGGTACGCCGCCGGTCACGGCCCGGCGGATCGGGCCCCAATTACCCGAGCGAGAACCATGAGCACCTCCACCATCATCTGGACCGAGATCGACGAAGCCCCCGCACTCGCGACCTACTCCTTGCTGCCGATCGTGCAGGCATTCACGAGAGACACAGGTGTCACCGTGGAGACCCGGGACATCTCGCTCGCTGGCCGCATTCTCGCGCAATTCGCCGACGCCCTCACACCCGAGCAGCGCGTGGCGGACAACCTCGCTTTCTTGGGCGCCCTCACGCTCAGCCCCGATGCGAACATCATCAAGCTGCCCAACATCTCCGCGTCGATCCCCCAGCTGAAGGATGCCGTGAGCGAGCTGCAGGCGCACGGCTACAACGTGCCCGATTACCCCGAGGCCCCGAAGGACGACGCCGAAAAGGCGATCCACGCCCGCTATGCCAAGGCGCTCGGAAGCGCCGTCAATCCGGTGCTCCGCGAAGGCAACTCCGACCGCCGCTCACCGGGCTCGGTCAAAGCCTTCTCGCGGAAGAACCCGCACCGCCTCGGCAAGTGGAGCCCCGAGTCGAAGTCCCACATCGCGCACATGGATGGCGGAGATTTCTTCGGCAGCGAGCGCTCGTTTACGGCGGCGAAGGCGATGACGCTGCGCTTCGAGTTTGCAGCGAAAGACGGGACGACGACGGTACTCAAGAAGGGCCTCGCCGTGATGGAAGGCGAGATCGTCGATTGCTCTGCGCTCAACGTCGCGAAGCTTCGCTCGTTCTACGAGACCGAGCTTGCCAAGGCGAAAGCCGACGGCCTCCTCGTGTCGCTTCACCTCAAAGCCACGATGATGAAGGTGAGCGATCCGGTGATGTTCGGCCACGCCGTCACCGTGTACTTCGCGGCGGCCTTCACAAAGCACGCCGAAACCTTCAAGGCCCTCGGCGTGAACGCGAACAACGGCCTCGGCGACCTCTACGCGAAGCTCGCTTCCTTGCCCGCCGAAAAGAAAGCGGAGATCGAGGCTGACCTCAAAGCGACCTACGAGACGCGGCCGCTCCTCGCCATGGTGGATTCGGACAAAGGCATCACGAACCTTCACGTACCCAACGACGTCATCATCGACGCTTCAATGCCGGTCGTCGTGCGCGAGTCGGGCAAAATGTGGGGCCCAGACGGCAAGCTCGCCGACACGAAGGCCCTTGTGCCCGATCGCTGTTACGCAGGTATCTATCAGGTCGTCTTCGAGGATTGCCGAGTGAACGGCGCCTACGATCCGAAGACGATGGGCAGCGTCCCGAACGTTGGCCTGATGGCGCAGAAGGCCGAGGAATACGGCTCGCACGACAAGACCTTCTGCGCGCAAGGCGAAGGCACGATTCGCGTCGTCGACGAGGCGACCGGCACCACCGTTCTCGAGCAATCGGTCGAGACGGGTGACATCTTCCGCGCTTGCCAAACACGCGATCTTCCTGTGCGTGACTGGGTCAAGCTCGCCGTCCGTCGCGCGCGCATCACGGGCTCACCGGCGGTGTTCTGGCTCGACCAAGCTCGGGCGCACGACGCCGAGGTGATCGCCAAAGTGAAGACCTACCTGCTCGACCACGACACGAGCGGCCTCGACATCCGCATCCTCGCGCCGGCCGCCGCGATGAAGCTCTCGCTCGAGCGCATCCGCACGGGCGACGAGACGATCTCGGTGACGGGCAACGTGCTGCGCGACTACCTGACGGACCTGTTCCCGATCCTCGAGATCGGCACCTCCGCCAAGATGCTCTCGGTGGTCCCGCTGCTCGCGGGCGGCGGCCTCTTCGAGACCGGCGCGGGGGGCTCGGCTCCGAAGCACGTGCAGCAGTTCCAGAAGGAAGGCTACCTTCGCTGGGACTCACTCGGTGAGTTCTCGGCACTCGGAGCTTCGCTCGAACACGTCGGCCAATCGACGGGCAATGCCCGCGCTGCGATTCTCGCCGAGACGCTCGACGTTGCGATCGGTCGCTTCCTCGACAACAACAAATCACCGGCCCGCAAAGTCGGCGAAATCGACAACCGCGGCAGCCACTTCTACCTCGCGCTCTACTGGGCCGATGCGCTCGCCGCTCAATCAAAAGACGCGTCGCTCGCCGCCCGGTTCGCCCCGCTCGCAGGCACCCTCGCCTCCAACGAAGCGCGGATCAATGCGGAGCTTATCGGGGCGCAGGGCAAGCCGGTGGACATCGGCGGTTACTACCAGCCCGATCCGAACAAGGTGCGTGCGGCGATGCGCCCGAGCGCGACGCTCAATGCCATCATCGATGCCGTAAGCTGACTTGTTGCCGTCCTGTGACACAGCGTAGCGAGGACGTGCGGTATGTTTCCCGCACACCATGTACGTCCTCGCCTGCCTCGCCGTGTTCTTCGTGGCCTACCTCGTCAACATCACGACGATCACGGTGCTCTACCACCGTGGTCTCGCCCACGAGGCGGTGACGTTATCACCGGCCGCGCGACGCTTCGCCATCGTGATGGGCAACTGGGTCACCGGCCTCGATCCGAAAGGCTGGGTCTGCATGCACAGGCTCCATCACGTGCATTCGGACACCAAGCGCGACCCGCACAGCCCGCAGCACGCCGGCATCTTCGGTGTGCTCCTAAGCCAACTGCGCTCGTACAACCGCGTCCTCGTCGGCCTCGCGAGGCGCCATGAACCCTACGTCTCGACGGTCAAAGATCTCGAGTTCGACATCAGCTGGCTCAACAAGAAGCGCGTTTGGTTCCTGCCTTACCTGATCCATCTCGCGATTGCCGTCGTGCTGTTTGCATTCGGCTATGGGCTCCTCGGCGCAGCCTATTTCATTGGGATCATGGGCCATCCCGTCGAAGGCTGGCTCGTCAATTCCCTCGGTCATGCGATCGGCGGGCGGAATTTTGAAACCCCCGACAACTCGCGCAACAACCACTTGGTTGCCTGGTTCATCTTCGGTGAGGGCTACCAAAACAACCACCACCGCTATCCTTCGTCCGCGAAGTTCTCGTACCGCTCTTGGGAGATCGACCCCGGCTACGCGCTCTGCCGCGCGATGCAGTCGCTTGGCCTGCTCACCATCAACGCGAGCCAGCTTATCCCGTCGCCGACCGAGCCCCCACGCGCCGCTCTCGACGCGGTTGCGGCGAGCGAACTTCATTCCTGAACCAGGTCAAGCCTCGGTCATGCGCCTGCCCATCGATCCCGCACTCGCCCTCGTGGCGCTCTCGTTCCTTTCGGCATGCGGGGACAACCAAGATCCCGCCGGCGCCGACGAGCTCTTTCTGCGCATCCAAACGCTCGACTACCGCGCAACCTTTGCCAAGGCGCCCGGCTACGAAACCCAGCAACCGAGCAACACGTCGCACTCGGCGTTCAGCGACATTTTTCTCAATCCGATCAGCGCCAAGGTCATCGCGGACAACACGGCGATCAGCGCGTGGCCACTCGGTTCGTTGATCGTGAAAGACGGTTACGATGACGATGGGATCATCGAGCTCATCGCCGTGATGGAAAAACGGAGCGACGGTTGGTATTGGGCTGAGTACCTCGATCCCACAGCGTCAGCTGGTGGCGCAAGCTATTCGGGCAAACCCTCGGTGTGCATCGATTGTCACCAATCGGCGGCGGACGACGGCAATGACTTTACCCGCGCGATCGTCCTGCCAAAGTAGCTGCCCTGCTTGCGACTGTTTCGGTACGCCAGTTTCAGCGCGCTAAGGAGTCATGACCTCGACCACGGCGCATTGCCCTTTGACGCACGCGGCCGATAAGTTCGCAGGCGCGGCCGGTTCGCACTCACTGCACACGTGATCGGCGGCGCACACGAGGGCGGCGAGCTCACCGAGTTTCTTGTTCGCGACGGCCACCCACGGCCCGGCTGCGCCACACGTGCAGCAGTCGAGCCCGAGCCGCAGCGTGCAATCTCCGGCGACGGCACACTCCGAATAAGGCGACGCCCCGATGTCCGCGCCACGGCACGAGCCGGCCGCGAGGTCGCAGTATGCGAAGAGGTTCCCGTTCGGCTCCTCGGGACAACCGGGACACAAGAGCTGCTCGGGACATACCGCCTCGCGATGGGCGTCCACGGAGGGCAAGGCCACGGCATCGAAGTCCGTAAGCTCAGGCTTGCCGCATACCCCGCAGCACGTGCGGTCCGCCAAGATGCATGTTCCAGGCTGCGAGCACGCGCCAAACTCCGTCATCCCCGTGCCCGACGATGTGCCCATCGCGGTGGAGTTGGTCGTGCCGACTCCCGAGCTCCCGCCGCCGCCCGCGTCGTCTTGTACCTGTCCGCCGCACACCGCGAGCGCAAGCAACAGACCCGACATCATCAGCGCCCTTGGGTAGGCCACGTGGTTCACGCTACGAGCAACATCAGAGGTCGCACGTGAGCGCAAGCACACATCATGCGCCGCGCGATAAGGTTGAAGCCCAGCCATGAGTTAGCGCACGATGGCGCTCCCAACATGGCATCGTTTTTCGCCTTCCGTCGCTGGCTCGCACACAAGTTGCTACCGCTCGACGTCACTCCACCGCCATCGTTGCCGCCAAAACTCGTAGCGCCTCTGCCTATCCCCGAGGTCATCGACACGCGCGACGCACGCGTTCAGGAGCTCGAGGGTTGTGTCGCCTCGCTCAACGCCGCACTCAACGCGGCGAAGCAAGACGCGAAGGAGAAGGAAGACGCGAACGAGAAGGAAAAGGAGAAAGAAACAGACAAGCCTACGCCAACAACGTCGGCCGACGGCCACACCAAAGACCGCGGCAAACGGATGGCCGAGCTCGAGCGCCGCGTCGAGGACGCCGAGAGCGCAGCGGCACGCCATCGAGGTCGCGCCGACGATGCCGAAGGTCATGCCGCCGACCTCGAGCAGCAGCTTCACAAACTCAGGGCCCCTGGTGGCGAACCCGCGGGAGACGGACTCTCCGAGGTGTGGTGGAGCCCGGGCGACGCGTGCGTTGACGCCATCCTTCGTGAGCTCGAGCGCGCTGAAGAGACCGTGGACGTGTGCGTGTTCACCATCACCGATGATCGCCTCGCGCAGGCGCTCGTCAGCGCGCACCGTCGTCGCGTGCGGGTGCGCATCCTCACCGACAACGACAAGTCCTACGACGAAGGTTCAGACATTGCGCGCCTGAGCGACGCGGGCATCGAGGTCCGTGTCGATCGAACCGAGTACCACATGCATCACAAATTCGCGGTATTCGACGGGCGTCGCGCCCTCACCGGGAGTTACAACTGGACGCGCGGCGCGGCGCGAAACAACGAGGAACACATCGTCGTCACAAGGGACGCCCACCTCACAGCCGAGCTTGCCCGTGGCTTCGGCAAGCTGTGGCGCAAGTTCGAACCGTGACGCAGCTCTAGAAACGCATGGCTCATCCGGCGCGATGGTCGAGATGAGAGCGCCGGAGAAATCGTCGATAGCTCGTCCGATTTTTTGATGAAACGAAGCGGACCCGGCCATTCATCTCTTGGTTGAACGCAGCGGCAGACAGGGCCGCTAGCGCGACGAGTTGCGCGGCCAGAAGCCGCATTGAGAAAGAACCATCGCCATGAAAACGACGCCTTCACTTCGCTCGCGAACTGCGTTGCTCTCGACGGTCTTCGCCTGCGCCGGAGCGCTCCTCCTCGGGGCGTGCGCCGTGGAAGCCGACGACCCGGAGGAACTCACCGGCGAGGACGCAGCGGCGCTCTCCTGCACGAATCCGTCCCTCAACAACACCCGTTCGCTGTTCGTCACGGACCCGGCGGCGCTCGCCAAGTTCCCCTTCAAGACCGTGATGGACACGATCATCGCCACGGCCGGCACGGGGGCGCAGCAGAGCGCGCTTCAGCTCTATCAGCAGTGGTGGGATCTCAACAACGACACCGCGACCGCGAAGACCACCGGACCTCATTGCAACGACATCGCCCAGCCGTTTGACTGCCCACGTCAGGAGGGGGTCCTCGCAACCACCAACCCGTTCACGGGCGTGGGGACGAACCCGGACTCGTATCTCCCGATCGGGCTCGTCAACCGCTTTGACCTCGCGCCGACGAACGGGGCGAACTGCGGGGAGTACCGCGTCGTATTCGGCAAGGTCTCGGGACTGACGAAACCGAACGACCGGAACCTCATCATCTTCGAGGCGAAGCTGCCGAACCCGAGCCCGTCGCTGGGGATCGCGGCGTGCAAGCCGGTCGCCAAGTTCTGGGCCGATCTGTCGACGGAGGCGAACGCGAACATCCGTGCGACCAAGCTGCAAAAGTTCTACTTCACCGGACTGACCGGCTTCCAGCCCGTTATCCACTTCTCGCACTACCGCGGGACAGCGGTCGACGCGAACTCGGGGCAGATCAGGACGAATCAGTTCATGAATCGGGTGAGCGGCCAGAACTGGGGGCTCCGAGAATACAAGCTCACGAAAACCTGCGCGATCCCATCCACCTGCACGCTCGTGATGAATCAAAGCCAAGTGAAGATTAACCCACTGGGCTCCTTCTTTGCCCAGGTGGCGCCGGGCGGGGCACTCACGCCTTTCCAGACCGATTTCGTCAACAACCAGGTGCCGCGCTTGCTCGGGAAGAGCGTGTCGGCCATCGGGATGGTGACGCCTGCCGAGTTCAACGGGTTCCAGAGCGACGCGCAGGCCGGCGATAACGATTATGGCCCCCAGCTCCCCACGACCGGGGCCTTCAACACCGCCATCCAGAAGAAGCTCACCGCGCTGAAGTCGAACCTTACCCCGAGGAACGTCGTGGACCGGGCGACCACCCAGTCGTGCGCCGGATGCCACGAACTCAGCACGGGAATGCCCCTCGGCGGCGGGTTCACCTGGCCGTCGAGCAATGGATTTACCCAGATCTCCGAGGCCAGGCAGCTCTCTCCTGCGCTGGCAGGCGCGGACGGCTTCCTGGCGAATCGCAAGTCGGTGCTCATCAAATTCCTCTGCACTCCTCCGGCCCCGAGCTCAGTCGGCGCGAGCTCGGTGAGCCCGAGCGCCGAGATATCCGGCGCACTCGAGACCCTCGGTGGCTCCGTGAACGAATGAGAGGATGCGCCGGAGGTGAAACGCGCTCCACGGCGAACGTCGCGCTCGCGTGCAGCAACAAGCTCAGGGGCTCTCGCGCAAGACGTAATGCGCCTCGGTCGGCGCCTCGAAGGTGAATTTCGCGCGCTTGTAGAAGGGCACCGCGAGGCCTTTGGCCACCACCTGAAACGGCCCGCTCGGACCTGGACCCGCGACGAGCTCGTAGGTCTTTTTCGGGTCGAGGGACGTCGTATCGAGGACGATTCGCTCACGCGTCGCGTCGACTTTCGTGCCCCAAGGACGCGCGAGCGGATCGCCGACGAAGACGCCCTCCCCTGGCCAGCGCACGCTCTTCCAGTAGGCCTCGAGTACCGTCTCGCCTCGAAAATAGTGGGGCAACATGACCTTCGGGCTCGGAAACTTGGTGGGGTAGTTGCACGGCTCGAAGGCCGTGCCGTAGCTCGCGGTGGCGCCCGCTTCGAGCCACTTCGCGATGCTCATTTGCCCGCTCGTCGGAACCTGACCACCGAACGACGTCAGGTGATCGGCGACGGCGCCCGGTCGGTAGGTGTTGGTCTCGAGCGCGGGCACGTCGGCGAGCCCGGTGAAGTAGAAGAGGACGTCCTTCGTATTCTCGAGGTAGTCCTTTCCGGCGCCGGACGCGTTGTCGAGGTACGTGAGCTTGAGCCCGTCCGGATGGTCCCACAGGTTCGTCGTCGCCATGAAATCCGGCCAACGCACGCTGCGCGCCACGTCCGTCGTGCGGAGGAGGTAGCCGTCGCCCGGCGGGAAAGTGCCATCGGCGGCGACGCCGCGATCGATGAGGGCGAGAGCACTCGCGGTGTCTTTGCCGACGAGCGCCATCGCGGGACGAAGGCCGTGATCTTGGAACGGCGCGGACGATGGCGAATCGAAATACGGCGATGGAGCGGTTGGGCCACACGCGCCGCCGGTCGTGTTGCAATACTTGGTGTCGAAGCCTAAGGCGAACGCCGACGTGAGCGACATGCAGCCGACCGCGTAAGGCTGCGTCCACGTGATGGCCCACGCTTGCACGGCCGGATCGACCGCGGCATCGAGGGTTTTCTTGGCGGCGTCGAACTCCTCCGCCGTCACCGAGGCGGCAACCGTTAGCTTGACCTCATAGACGTGCGAGGCCGGAATGTTGCGCGCCTCGACGTAGTGCTTGGCGACCGCGACGGACTGGGGATCGTCCGGGTTCACGAGAACGCCGACCGCGTCCGCGGAGAGCGACACCGTGGGGACCTCGACGGTTGGAGGCGGGAGCTGCGCGCCACCGCCAGCGCCTGCAGCGCCGCCAGCTGGACCGGTCGAGGCGCTCGTGCTCACGCTCGCGACGGCACCAGCCGCGTCGGTCGGCGCCGAGTCTCCGCCGCATGCCGCGTAGAACGCGAGGGCCGTCGCACCGACGAGAAGAAACGTAGTCCGCATCAGCGGAGGATACATCAAGGCGCGAGTGGAGCCCGTCGGTCATTCAAGCCTGCAAGCCGACCCCGTCGGTGGCTTTGGTAGCGTCGGCCGGGAAAGCCGTAGACCAACGTCGTAAGGATTCAAACCCCCGCGCACTGGGGCCGTGACGACATCTTAATGGTGCGCTAGTGCTCGCTTTCCGTGCCGCTCGTCTCCACCATCGTCGATCTCTGCCGCGGTCATGACGGTTGCTCGCCGCGCCCTTTTTCAACGGCGAGCGACAACGTCCACGTCGAAGGGTTCCGCGTGACGCGAGAGGCCGATGCGCTGCAGAACCATGGCTGCTCGGAGCACGCGTCGCACGACGCGGAGGTCACGCGCGGGTACCCGAGCGTGTGTGTGAATGGCTCGCCTATCGCGTACGTCGGCGCGGACGTATCGTGTTCGTCCGGCGTTATCGATACGGGCCGGCCGAGCGTGATGGTCGGCGAAGGTGCGCGAATCGCGTGGACCGGGTGAAGGGAGCGATGGTGCAGTCCTCCGAAGTCCTGCCTCACCCTGCTGCGTGCGCCGCGTTCTACGAGCTGCTCCCTGGCGGACGCGTCCGATTCACCTGCTTCGCGAAGGTGACCTACGAGCTTAAGCCAAGCGCGTCGACTTACGCGGCCTACCAGGAGCCGCTGTACGCAACCGAACAGCGCTGGGAGCCGCGTTACCGGAACCGCATCGACCGCGCCGCCGACATCCGCCCTGCACGTCCGCGCATCGACGTGGTGCTCCTCGCGCCGCCCTCGGGATTCCCCGGGGCACCTGTGCGCTTTGCGCTCGGTGCCGTCGACTGCGCGCAACCTCGGCCCAGCTCGGACGCGCCAAACGGGGGAGCTGGCCCGTTCGGACCGAAGTCCGTTCGCAACAACTCGCTTGAGACCGTCGCGCCCATCGGTCAACAGCTCGACGCGTTCAGCGCGAACGAACCGCTTTCCCTTGAAAACGTGCTTAAGAGCGCAGCTCGGCTGACGACAAAGCTCCCATCGCCGGGGCTTACCGGGCTCGTATCCTCCGTCGATAAGGCGACGTTCCCCATCGTACTACGACCGAGCCTGGTCACGCTCGACGCCGAACGCGAGACGTCGACCATCACCTACCGCGGCGAGCTTGAGTCCGACACCTGGCCGAGTACCGTCCGCGTCGCGATTGCCAACCGTGACGGGGCCTCGCTCGCCGTCGAGCTGCGACCGCTCCCGGGGTGGGGCGAGCTCGACAACCCCTCGGGGCCCGATAGCTTGATGGTTTTGGGAAGCCCCAACGCGCCCGAGGCTCGCTCGAACGACGAGGTCACCTCCTTCCTTTACTACGATGCGGTTCTTCCAACGCCCCCGGCGGTACCGTTCGGCGGCTCCGCGCCGCTCGCGCCCAGCTCCGAAGACGCGCCGAAACGCTCGCCTTTTGTCGATCTCGCCTCACTACGCGCGGAGCTCGACCGCAGCATTCAAAGCGCCGCGCATCGGACCGAGATGTCCCGCGAAACTCGCGGAATAGAGCTCCCCTCGCTCGCCGACCGGCCCACCGCCATGGCGGGACGCCCGGTCGCACCCGGTGACGGCCATGGCGTCTCCAAGCGTTCTCTCTCTGCTTTGCTGCGGCAGCCTATTGGTCCCAGCGCAGTCGTCGCCGATGTCCCCGAGCCTATGGGCCAAGACGACGACGCCCCGCCCAGCGGCGAACTCGACGTCCCGTTGCGGCGGCTGCCGCTCGAGTTTCTTTGGCTCGACTCGGCCTCACACCCGCGCCTTCGCAAGCACGATGAGTGGAAGAGCGTTCTGCCTCCACCCCCGGCGCGCCCGGCGCCGAAGCGCGGCGAGCCTCCTCCTCCGCCTCCCAGCCACGCCGAGCTCGAGGCCATCGAGCGTGCGGACGCGATGGCGCTTCTGAGTCAGCCCGAAGAGCGGCCACTGTTGCTCGACGCGGAGTCGACGCGGACGGCATCCGACGGCAGCGGCGCGCTGCTGCAGTTGGTTACGGGAACGCTCGCCCTTCCGTTCGACGAGTTCGAGTTGTTGAAAGTGACGATTGCCGTCGCACGACCACTCGCCGCGAGCGACAAGGCGCTGCGCGACCGGCTCGACGTCACCTCGGTCCTCCTCGAGAACCCGCTGGCCGTAACGCCCGAGACCGCGCTGATCGCCGTTAAACAAGTCCGCGACGCCTGGCGAGCCGCGAATCGCACGCTCCCGCCGGAATTTCTCGTGACGCAGGCGGAGCGGGTGCTCCTCACCGAGCGAAAATATCAACGACGAAAGCTGCTCGGCAACGACATGCTCCGCGCCTGGTTCACGAGCCGAGAGCTCGCGAACGGACTCCCGGCTTACCTACCCGCGCAGCTCGACAAGCGACTGCCGCTTTTTCCGGAGTTGCCCGTCCGCGCCATCGTCGAGTTGCTCCCAAAGCAAGACGCCTACGAAGCCCGTCCCCTCGCGCTGCGCATCGTCGCGCTAAGCCGCGTGCTCGAAGATGCCCCTTCGGGCGCCTCGTCGGCCAACGCCGAAATCTCCGCCGCCAGAGCCATACCATGAGCCTCAATCTCAACGACGCCCCCCTGACGCGCATCGCCCTGGCCACTTCGGATCACCTCCTCGAAGTGCGCCGGTTCGACATCGAGGAGTCGATGAATGGCCTCTTCCGGGTCGCGCTGCGAGCGATAAGCCCGCGCCCCGATATCAACCTTTCACCGATCGTCGGCGGCCGGGGGGAGTTCGCGTTCGTCGCATCATGCGAGCGGCGCTTCCGCGGAATCGTCGCCGACATGACGTTCGTCCGCGTATCCGACGATGCGCAAGGCCTCGCAAGCTACGACCTCGTCATCGTCCCCACGCTCTGGCGACTTACGCAGCGACGCGGCAATCGGCTCTTTCAGCACGTCGCAATCCCCGACATCGTGACGTCCCTTCTCGAAGAGTGGAACGTTACGCACGAGTGGGAGATCGACCGCGCTGCTTATCCGAAGCTCGAGCTTCGCACCCAGTACGACGAGACCGACTTCGCGTTCTTGTCGCGCCTACTCGAAGAAGCCGGCATCTCGTTCTGGCTGCGTGATTCCGGCGACGAAGACGCCACGCTCATCCTTGGCGACGCGCCGCACGCAAACGCTGCAAGACAGGGTGCTCCCATCGCATTCATCGACGAGGTTGCCCAAGCCTTCGCGGGCCGCACCGAATTCGTGACGAACGTGAACCTTCGGGAGACCTCGCGACCTGGCCGCATCACGTTGAGAGACCATGATCCGTCGCGACCCCGAGCGCCGCTGTTCGCAAGCACCGAATCCGAGCGCGAGGCCGAGCGCGCGCACGAGCAGTTCCTGTTCGTGCCCGGCATCGGCCTGAACGAGTCCCTCGCGAGCGCCGGAAGCACGAGTACGCCCGTCGCCGACGATCGAGGGGTGGCGCGTCACACCGAGGAACGTGTGAAAGACGAAAGTCGGCGGCTCCTCGCCGCGCTGCACGCCGACCGCCGGCAGCTCTCGTTCGAGTCGAGCGTGAACGATTTGTCGCCCGGTATTGTCTTCGCCATCGCCGGGCATCCACGAGACGACATCTCGGGCGAACCAGGCTTCCTCGTGGTAGCCGCCCACTTTCAGGGAGAAGTCGCGAAGGCGTCCGAATGGCGCTTCTCGGCGAACGCTGTCAGCACGCGTGAGCCCTACCTCCCACCCCGCAGAACCCAGAAGCCACGAATGTTCGGGCTTCAGACGGCGGTCGTCGTCGGAGAAAGCCCGTCGGACGCTGTCCACACAAAGCGGGCGGGGGATGTCGGGTCGCTCTCCGCCACCGCGCTCGATGAAGCGCGTACCGCCGCTCGGCTCGTCGACGAAGACATTTATGTCGATGAATATGGCCGCGTCCGAGTTCAGTTCCCGTGGGACCGCGAACACGCCTTCGGCCCAGAGAGCTCAGTCTGGATGCGTGTTAGTCAAGGATGGGCGGGCGTCGGCTATGGGATGTTCGCCATCCCTCGAGTCGGTCACGAAGTGCTGGTCGCGTTCCTCGATGGCAATCCGGACAGCCCGCTGATCGTCGGCCGCGTGCATAACGTGCGAGAGCCCGTCCCATTCGCCCTGCCTGAGAACAAGACCGTCAGTACATGGAAGAGCGCAAGTTCTCCCGGCGGCGAAGGGTTCAACGAGCTGCGTTTCGACGACGCGGCTGGGCGTGAGCACGTCTACCTGCAGGCACAGCGCGACATGGATCGCCTGGTGAAGCACGACTCGAAGGAGGCCATCGGCGGAAGCGCCGCGCGCTTTACTCAAGGCGTCGAAGCGAGCGCAGTGGGCGCAGTGCGCACACACTTCACCAACCTCGACGACGTCGAGGTGACGGGTCTCAATCGAACCACTTTCGTCGGCCTCAATCGCGCCGCGAGCGTCGGCTCCGAAGACAGCGTGACCGTCGGGAGCCGGTGGTCGGTAACGATCGCCCGTGGACTGACGCGTCGGCTCGTCACCGAAATCGAGACGGCGGCGCAGACCCTCGGCGCAACCCTTCGCGGAGTCGCTACGGTGGCGATGGGAGGCATTCAGCGCGACCCGCTGGTCCCGGCCTCTTCCGCGCCCCTTGCCTCGTTCGGAACCGCCGCCTTCGCTCGCCTACGCAATCTTGGGGATGCGCTGCATGGCTTCAAGCTCGACCCCGGCCCTCCGCCAACCTCCATCGAGATCGTGGATCGCCGCATCACCTTCACGACAGGCGAAGCGTCGATCGTGCTCGACGGGCCCAACGTGACGATCAGCGCGCAGGGGGTGATAGCCGTGCATGCGCACGACAACATCTCCTTGCTTGGTGAACGCGAAGTCGCCGTCGGCGCGCGTGGCAAAGCCGCCATCGTCTCGGCAACCGACGAGATCGTTCTGCAAGCCGCGAAGAATCTCCACTTGAACCCCTATGGTGGTGGTGGCCTCTCACCCATTCAGACCCCGCGCGGCGAGGTCGGCGGTGAAGCCATGAGCTACGACCTGTGCGACGACTGCGGAGCGCCACGCACGAGTGGAACCGAGCATATTTGCGCGACTGACGAACCTCGATCGCCGAGCACCGGTGGAAGCACGTCGCCTTCCGCGACCGCGGCAGCGGAATTCGACGACGACGCCACGCCACTGTCGAAGGACGATCGCGCTTACCTCGACGCGCTCGGAAAGGCGAAACGTGTCTCGACGTCCATCTAGTTGGAAAGCCTCAGCGAAGGAGCCCGGCGCGTGACCTTTCGTATGCGACTGTACGGTGGAAGCCCCTACCGAGTCCTTCGCGCGAGCGAAGAACTCGTCTCCGGTCGCCGGGCTCACGTGCCCGCTGCTCCGCCGTCCACAGAGCCGATTCTCGGCTCGCTCGACATCTCGACGGTCGAAGATCCATTACGCACGTTCCGCTGTCAGGTGGCGCTCGCCTCCGAGCCCGCGAGACACGAAGACGAGAGCGGGTCGTCCTACGAGCACCTCGGCCGACTCGCATTCGAACAAGCGCCCGAGCCGAACGAATCACGTGGCCCGGGAGTCGTCCTCTTCACGGAAGACGCCCAGGTTCCCGAACCTCGGACAATTCCGAACCCCGCCGAGCTCTTCGGCCCATGCTTACTTCTCGTTCCGAGTGGCCGACAACATCGCGGCCTGCACGGGGTCTACTTGATGCTCAGTGCCCCCGAGGGGACGCGCGATCGCGTGTCGGACGGCCACCTGCCAGAACCTTCGCACTTTCGCTTCGCGGCGTTCCTGGGGGACCAACATCGGTTCGCGACGGCCGACCCCATTCCCTTCATAATCCGCGCGGGTATCGTCACGGCCATCGTGGAACAACCGACGGGCTCACCCGTCACAAGGCCTGAGCTTTTGTGACGACGAGGTTCAACAAAAAGGATTGCCCTCATGCCGCAAGATGAAGAACAGAGTCGACGCGAACACGACGGGACACCGCGGTTTGGAAGCATCTGGTACGCGACAAAAGCAGATCCGCTTCTCGCGCTTGAACCGGTGCTTTGGGTGCGCTCGCCCGATGGGGAAGTGACGGTGCTCGAGCCCGTAGGAAAGTCGGGCTCGGCTCCTCCTTCAGTGGTCCAGGCGGTGCTCGGCGCAGCCGGATTCCTCACGCCGCCGAAGCACGCGATGACGGTGAAGTCGCACGATGAATCGCTCGAAATCGTGAAGCACTTCGGCTTCGACGTGCCCGAGAGCCATTGGGGCCCCGCGTTCGGCGCAGTGGGCAGCCTCTCCGGTAGCCTTGGAGGATGGACGACCGTGCTGGTCGGCCAGACTGGATTTCACGCGCCGACGCACGTCGCAGAACTCCTTGGCGTGATCTGGGACCGCGCTGGATGCCCTGCGTTCACGGTAGGACACGCAGCTCCGCCGACCCCTGCGCATGGCAATGGACCACCTGCCGTCCTCACGCCCCATGCGCTTGGCGACGTGCGCGTTCGCGCCATCGCGAACCGCTTCGGTGGACTCGACGCTGGCGGCAGTGGAAGCCTCGTTCGGCAAAAGTCGCGGCTCGAGGTGCACGGCGACCTCAAACTTGCGCCCGAAACGTGTCCTCGCTGCGGTGGGCGACTCTACGAGGAGGACGGCATTTACTTCTGCGAGAATGCCGCCGACGAGGCCGTCGAGCCGGACGAGCAGGTGGTGGAATGAGCGGCAGTCGCACAATCGCAAAGCGGAGGAACTGACGTGGGAATCAAGCTCAAATCTGGCGGCGTTGTGCGCGACTTTGCGCGGCACTCGAACTGGGTGTGTGCGAGCGACGTCGACACCAAGTCCGCCCCGCCGCTCGAAGTCGGCTTCAAAGCCGCCGTCATCGGCAAGGTCCAGCTAACGATCTCCGCGAGCCCCCACTTCCAAGTGGCGCTCGCCAATAGCCGCAACCCAACGGCCGCACAGATCGCCTTCGACGGCGGCTATCTTCCGCGCTGGCCGCGGCGGTACCTGTTTGACTGCCACCAGATCGAGCTCAACGGTGGACTCGGCGTCGGCCTCTCGCTCGAACCAGGGCTCAGCGTCAACACCGACGTAACGTTGTGGGAAGACACGAAGACCTCGCCCATTTACCGGCTGAACGGCGCACCTGTCGCGCAAGATTCTCAGCACAACTACGTCGCCGGCGATCCGACCGGGTTCCTTGGACTCGCGCTCACGGCGTCGATTGGCGGCGGAACCCAGCTCGGCCCCGCGACAGCAGGTGTCTCGACGCGCATCACCCTGATGAATTCGAACTACCAGCGAGCGCTTCAAGAGGCCGCGACCGGGAAATACCGCGAAGCCGGAGGGCGGCTCCTATCGACGCTCTTCCTAGGGAATCACCTTCAGTTCGCCTATGCCGGCTTGAGCTTTACGCGCGACATGAAAGTGACCATCGGCACCGGCTCGGCGACGCTGGGCGCGGCGTCCGGCAAGCTGTCCTTTGGCTACATCTTCATGCGGGCGTTTCATCTTCTCGTGCGCAATCCGAAGTCCCGCAAGTGGAAGTACGTCTACACGCGGCACATCGAACCGAACGTCACCGTGAGCGCTCCCTACCGCCCCGCGAAGGCCGGTCCATTTCAACTCACGTAACGCCGGCGACCGCGGCGTCGTTTAAGCACCGCGAAGCGCCAAGGTCAGCCGATCCTCGACGAGCGTGTGGGCGTACTTGAACGCCGGCTCTCTGCGGTAAGCGTCAAGCGCAGAGCATGCATCGAGCCACCGCAAGTCGGAAAGCGGAGCTTGCGCTGCATGAACAATGTAGCGAAGGCCCTCAGGGCGACCGAAAGCACCGCAAAACTCAGCCCAAAGTTGATAGTAGAACGCACGCCGTTTCGGACTGGTTTGAACCGACTCCAGCGTCGCAATGTACGCGTGCGCCTCGTCGAACGACACCGTCCCCAAGACCACATCGAGCATCCGAGCAAACGCACCACCGATGGCAGGAACTTGGGCGGGAAACATCGCACGCACGCGCCGGGCGGCACCAACATCGCGTGCCCAAACGGCGATTCGGCAACGGAGCGAACGCGCCTCGCTCGTGTCGGGACGGATCCGGTCGAGCTCGTCGAGGAGATTGGACGCGCCGTCGACGTCACCCGAGAAGTGGAGCTCACGCGCAACGAGTGCGAGGACGGCGACCCGATTGCCATCGAGCGCAAGCGCGAGGCGAAGCCGCTCGATTCCGCCGATACCAGCCTCGATTTCGATGCGCCCGAGCACTTCGTGAGCGAACGCGTGCATCGGATCGATGGCGATTGCGCGACGAAGCGCGCGCGCCGCGTAGGCAAAGTTCCCCGAATAATCCGCTACGAGAGCATCCGCGACGTGGGAAGTAGCGAGATGGGACGCACCGCGCAACGCAGCCGCAACCGCCTCGGCCGCACGCTCTGCGACGTCATCCCGCCCCTCGAACGACGTGAGGTGCCACTTGCGCGTGAGCGCGAGGGCGCGCAGGCCGAGCGCCACATCGTGGCAAGGGTCCCGGGCAAGAACGGCATCCGCAGCAGCGATGGCCTGGGATTCGTGGCCAACTGTCGCGAGTGCGGCGTGCCCTTCGGCGAGTGCGACACCGAGACCGTCGGGTAGAGCTCCGAGATCGCTCGACCGAGAGACCCTCGCGGTCGGCGGCTCCACGGAACCCAGTGATGGGGGCGACGTCGCTACGCCCGGAACGGTATACGGAAGATCGAACATGTTGCAGAGCAGCCGCTCGATTTCGGCCGCGGTCGGCCTCGCTTCCGGTTGACGAGCGAGCATCGCGCCCACGAGCGAAGCCAACTCGAAAGGAGCCATCCCCGCGAGCGAAGGCGGAGCCGTCAGCAAGCGCGCCATCGCCCGGCCCTGCGCGCTCTCGCCTTCAAAGGCTCGCTGCTGCGCGATCAATTCGTAGAGCACCAAGCCGAGCGAATAGATATCCGATGCGCCACCCAGCGGTTGCTTCGCGATCTGCTCCGGCGACACATAGTCCGGGGTACCGAACCCCGCACTCGTGGTGCCCAACACCTGCGCGATCCCGAAGTCGACGAGCACCGCGCGCAGCGTGCGTGTGGACGACAGCATCACGTTCTGAGGCTTCAGGTCGAGGTGAAGCACCCCGACCTCGTGCGCCGCGAGCAGGGCCGATGCGAGCTGCCGCCCGATGGTGACGACTTCACCGAGGGAGAGTGGCGCGGTCCGCTGCCGCGCGAGGAGGTTCGGGCCATCGACGAACTCCATGGTTAGAAACATCGTGGAGTCAGCCACACCGAGGTCATGCACCCGCGCGACGTTCGGATGCGTCACCTTGCGGGCCATCGCGACTTCGCGCCGCTGCTCGTCGGTCACCAGAATTCGGCCACCGGCATTCGATGGCGCGACCGAGACCTTGAGAGCAACGGTCTCCCCGAGCAGCTCGTCCACCGCGCGGTACACCGCACCCATCCCGCCTCGGCCCAACGTGCTTACGACCGTGTAGCGCTCCGCGAAGCGCTGCCCAAGTGCGAGAGTCTGCCCCATCGTGCCTAGCCTTCCGTCGCGAGGTCAGAGCGTCGCACGCCGGGTGTACGTTGAGAAGGGCTGGGAACGCGGCGCCACCGATTCGGCGGGGGAAGCCAACGCGTCCCCACCCCTTCGCCTCGGATCGGCTTCGGCGGCAGCACGGGCCTGTTCATAGACGTGCTCGGAACCGTGATCGCGGTGTCTTTCTCGGTGGGTGCGTTCATTGGCGCGCCGATAACGCTGGCCGGACGGTTGCGTCGCTAACCGTCAGCGTGAGCTTGGTGCGCTGCGGGCGCTCACGGACGAGCCAGGCCCAGGGAGCTCCGGCCAGGGGGATGTCGGTGAACCTTCCGGGAGCGTCATTTGGTTGCGGGGTGTCCACCGGTGTCCACCGAAGCGGAGCAGACTCACCACCCGACTGGCGCGACCCTCGATGCCGATGCTTGAAGACCTGGGGGGCGAATTCGTGGTTGGCTTGCCCTAGGCACTGAACCGACTTCAGGGGTGAACGGATGCCGCCAATCAAGAAGAAATCCGAGTTGCCTCAGAAGACCTGTGTAGCCTGTGGCAAACCCTACACTTGGCGAAAGAAGTGGGCTCGAGACTGGGCGCAGGTGAAGTATTGCTCCGAGAAGTGCCGACGCAACCCAGTCGACCCGAGTGCTCGCCATGAAACCTGAGCGCGTGAGGATGAGTCCTCTGCCAAGGGCTGCCCGAGAAGTTGCCAGGAAAAACTCGTTGCACTCCGACTCCAAAAAGCCCACCGCCGACTAGGTGCGGGTTCTCGATTCGAGCATCGTCTGAGACTCCTCAACCCAGTTCTGCCAACAAACGCTCAGCACAACGCCGGCCCGAAACCATCGCACCGTTGATGGAGGCGTTGTCGCGGTGGTCGCCGCAGACATACACGCCCGTACTCGTTCGAATCGGTCGTTCCATCTCGGCGAGTGCCGGCGGGGATTGCCGGGGCAGTGCATGGGGAATGCGGTAGGTCCGAAGGTGCCGCCAACCTTCCGCATGTGCGCCGAACCAGTCTTTCAATTGGGTTTGCACTTTTGCTTGAAGGGCGGCGGCATCCGGATGGATGCCCAGCACCGTCACCGAGACGAGGCTCGAGCCAGCCGGGCCGTAGGACGGCGCGACCGTCGTGAGTACGCACAGATTGTTGATGGGGCCGGCACCGTCGCCGTTGAGCACCAGAATGGGCCGTTCGACCGGCGGCGTCGGTGCGGCGAAGTAGAGGCATGTCACGCCTTGCGAGGCCACGGGTTCGGCGTCACCCAGCAGGCGTCCCGCTACAACGCCATCGGTTGCGACGACAACTCTTTTTGCGTGAAGCTCCTCACCCGATTCGAGTGTCACACCGTTCGATCGAACATGGGCCACTTTGGCACCAAAACGAATACTACCTTGGGGCAGCGTAGCCGCGAGCTGCCGGGGGATAGCTTCCATGCCCTCTTCCGGGAGGCATGCGTTGCCGAGCGAAAACATACGGAACACGAACTGGAACATCCGGCTGGAGGTGAGCAGGTCGCCGTCCAGAAAGATGCCGCCGAGGAACGGCCGGAAGAAGCGGTCGATCATCGAATCCGAAAAGCCGTTCTCCCGAAGTGTCTGGAGAGTGGTCGTTTCAGGGTCGCGGAAACGTTCCTCCAGGCTGCCTCGAAGAATGCGAAATCGAAGGCGGGCAACACGCAGTTTGTCCGCGATAGAACCGATTGGCGAGACCAACGATGGCAGCGCGGCAGAGGGCCGACGCCAAGGATCGGCCAGCTCGTAGAACTTGCCGCAGTAGCGGATCAAGGCCCCGGGGAGGACCGGCTTCAATCGAAGAGCAGGGTAATCGAGCTGCTGCTTCGCTTCGGGGTAGCTCGTGAGAAAAACCTGGAAACCACGGTCGAGGCGATAGCCCTCCACCATGTCGGTTCGTATTCGGCCGCCAACGCCGTCCGATGCTTCGACGATCAAGAATCGAGTGCCCTCTTGATGGAGTCGCCGCGCGCAGCACAACCCGGCCAGACCGGCACCAACGATCAACACATCAGGTGTCATCTGTCTGCCCCCAAGAACGGCTCATCCACGGCGTCCACCGCGAGGACCGGCGGGTCAGCTCGTGTTTGCGTTTCGGTGAGAGCCACCGAAGAGACGCTGCGGGACTTCGCGAGAGCGAAGCGGCCGGCGGCTGGGGAGAGTGCGGCATGAGTGAAGAAAAGCGGTGTTCGAGGAGGGAAAACGCTCGTTGAAACGAAGGCGAGTGGGGTCGGCGGCGCGTTTGGGAAGTGTTCGCGGAAAACGGCCTCTTGGCAAGGCCGGATGAGCCGCGGCTTGGCGCTTTTGGGGATTCTCGGCGAGGACACTCTTTAACCCGTAGAGGCGCTTGGACCGACGACGCCGTGAGCCGGTCACCTCGCTGATGGACCCGCCAATGATTTCCGGGCACAAATCACCGGCATTACCAAAAAAATAACGCAATCGCCACGGCAGCGAGCACACCCACTTGAGCCAGGGCACCTCGGGCAAGACGCTCTCGACCACGTGACGCGCCGTGTCGATCATGCGTGGGCCGATACAGCTCGAGCAGACGGCATGTCGCTTTTATGAAAATATTTTTAGTTGATTGAAATCGTAGCGGTTGAATGTGAGTTGGAATAAATGTGTTTGATCGGGTTGCGACGGAGGCTCCCCCACCTCGCGCAACGTGAACTTCGGCAGTTCGCCCTGCTCGTTGGACTGCTCCCGAAATGCGGGCCAGCGCCGCGCCGCGGTAAAGCGCTGTCTCTTCGAGGCGATGGCGGGCATCGGCTTCGGCCCTTTCCGTGCGGCGGGCGTATGGTCTCCACCATCGCGGCCAACCTTCGTCCCGAGCCCCCTGAAACGGCATAGCACGGGTAGTGCGCCAGCTTTGGGAGCTAGACGTCGTCGGTGGCGCCAAACCACAGCGGTTTTAATTGCCAATTCACAGCCGGTGAACTATCGCCTTTCACGACTACGATGAAAAACATAACAACTAGTGGATCTCGCGAGCCGAGCGTGACAGCGACACTCGGGCGCACGGGACTTCTACTCGGGACAGCCTTCGCACTCGCACTCGCAGCCGGCAGCGGCGCGTGTGGCGACGGAGAGACGATTGCAGAGGCGACCGGCACGCAGACGGCCGTGACCTCGACCGCGAGCGGTGGTGGCCAGATGGCTTCGACCAGCACCAGCGGCGCAGGCGGCGAGATGGCCACGACCAGCACCGGCGGCGCGGGTGGCGCGGGCGGCGAGATGGCTGCGACCAGCACCGGCGGCGCGGGTGGCGCGGGCGGCGCAGGTGGCGCAGGTGGCGCAGGTGGCGCGGGCGGCGCAGGTGGCGGAGGCGGCGCATCGGGCGCCGGGATCGCCTTCATCGGTGTCGCGAACAGCGGCTCTCAGGCCTGGGGCGGGAACCTGGGAATGGTCTTCACCGTGAGCCAGCCCATCGCCGTGGACTACATGGGCGTCTTTAACAACAATGGCGGGGCTTCACTCGTGTCTCCCCTATCGGTCGTGATCTTCGATGTCGGAACGAAGCTGCCCGTAGCTGGAACCCTCGTGAAGTTCGAGGCTGGTGTGAACTACGTGCAGCTGGACGCCACGGATCTGTTTCAATCCATTGCTCCTGTGACGCTTAATCCCGGAACGACCTACATGGTCAACGCGGTGGGCTTCAACAGCCAGCAGTTGAACGGGAATACCGACACCGGAGTCGGCGCGACTTTGGGTGGTTCGCCTTTTATTCAGTCCATCAACAACAACCAATTTGGTTATTACAACACCAATACGTTGATAGAGTTCCCTGAAAACCTGGACGGATACAGCTACGCCGCGGGAACATTTCACTTCACCGCTAACGGCGGCTGAGGCGAGTGAACTTAGAGATTCGCCCCTACTCTCGGCCGACGCGCCACGTGACTCGCTAAACGCCCGCGCGCATCGCTTCTAGAACCCACCTGCTGCGACGTGCAGGACGGTCCGTTCCACGAGGCGAAGAAACGCACGGATCGATTTGTCGAGGTGTACAATCGGCGTGTCCTCGAGGCGCGTGTGGGAGATGCCCGGCGACGACTGCGCGAACACCATCACCGTCGGGAGGATCCCGGCCATTTCAGCGGCGTCGTGGAGCGGACCTGACGGCAACTCGGGCGCGGAGCCGGCGAACTCTTTTACCGCCTCCGAGCAGAAGGCGAGCAGCGTTGGGTCAAACGGACGCGGCTCGATCGAGAGCAGCGGCGTCCACTCGACCGTGCAGCGGTTTTTCTTCGCCGCCGCGCGTGACGCCTTCTCGGATGCCTGCTGCATCTTGCCGAGAACCTTCGCGTCGAGCGCACGTAAATCGAGGGAAATATCGGTCAATCCGGACACCGCCGTCACGAAGCCAGGCTCGACCTTAACGACGCCGCACGTCGCCACGACGCGAGTCTTCGGCGTTCGACCGGAGAACGCGAGGCCGATGTCGCGGCACGCAAGCGCAAACTCAGCCGCCGCGAGAAACGCATCCTGACGCAGCGGGATTGGCGTCGCCCCAGCATGCACGGCCTGCCCCTTGAAGCGCACCATGTGCCGCTCGACCCCCATCGTGCCGAGGACGACTCCGACAGGCTTCTTCATCGCCTCGAGCACGGGCCCCTGCTCGATGTGGAGCTCGAGGTAGGCCTTCGCGCGTAGCTCGTTAAAGTAACCATGAGCCTCGTGCATGCGCGAAAGTTCGATGCCGTTTTCGCGAAGTGCGTCGGGCAACTTCACTCCATTGCGATCCACCAGGTGAGCGAGCTCTTTCGGCGCATCGAGCGTGCCGGCCGAGGCCGCGGAACCCGTCAGGCTGCGTCCGTAGCGGGCGCCTTCTTCATCCGCCCAGTCCACGAGGTGGAGGGTCACCGGGGGCGTCCCTGCGGCCTTGTGTCGACGCAGCGCTTCGATGCCGGCGGTGACGCCGAGCACGCCGTCGAGCCAACCGCCACCGGGCACCGAGTCGAGGTGACTTCCGAAGACGACGCTGTCCTTCGACTCACCGGGGAGCGTGACCCATGCGTTGCCCGCCGGATCGACGACGACGGGCAGACCGAGGTCACGGGTCACCGTCTCGGTAAACCACGCGCGCGCCTCGCGCCACACCGGTCCCCATGCGACACGCTGCGCGCCGCGCTCCGTCGACGTCCGCTTCGCGAGCTCACGGAGATCGCGAATGACGCGTTTAGAAGTCGGGACTGCGAGCTTTTTATGGGCTTTCGGCATGGCAAAGCATCTCCAAAGGACGATGGCCGATTAGGCTAACGCAAAGACCGCATGCGCGTGAAGGGTCAATGCCCCACCCCGGCGTCGCGGGCGCGCGTCACCCTCAACGACGCAGGGGCGCTTCGGTGAGGCGGAGAGCGAGCGCCATCGTCGCGCACTCACCAGGCGCCGACGTTCGGCATCGAGGCCCAAGGCTCCGCGGGTGCGAGTGCGCCTCCCGCTTGCAGCAACTCGACCGAAATTTGGTCGGGCGAGCGCACGAAGGCCATGCGGCCGTCACGCGGTGGCCGGAGGATGGTCACGCCATGGTCGACGAGGCGCTGGCACGCGACGTAGATGTCGGGCACCGCGTAGGCGAGATGCCCAAAATTACGGCCCCCTGCGTACACTTCGGGATCCCAGTTGTGGGTAAGCTCGACTTGCGCGGCCTCGTCACCCGGTGCGGCGAGGAACACGAGCGTAAAGCGACCCTGCGGCGAGTCCCGTCGCGACAGCTCCCGCAAACCGAGGGCATCGCAGTAAAATCGAAGCGAGTCGTCGAGGTCGGTCACCCGCACCATCGTATGAAGGTATTTCATAGCGCGAGAGCGTACCTCCCCGGGCTCACTTGATGATGACGAACGTCTGCCGATTGAGCGCGACGAGCCGTCCCGCTTCGTCGAAGACTTCGCGATCCTCGACGACGTAACCGTCACGCCCGGCGATCGAGCGCGACGCGACGAGGAACGTGGTCGCCGGGGAGAGCGTTCGCGGATCGACGAGAATATCGAGCGAAAACGAGAGCGTCGCCGTCGGACGAAGCATCGGTTCGGTGGTGAGTAGCGTCGGCCAGTACGCGTCGGCAATGGCCGCGAGGTAGGCCGTATCGACGCACGGAGGGGCCTCCTTCAATCGCACGTAACCGAGCGCGCGCGCCTCCCCGTCGGCGAGGCCGCCAGGCGCGCTCATCGGCAAGCCAGACACCGGCCTAAAGTCGACGTGCTGCGCAAACTCGGGCCCAAGCGGCGGACCTATTGGAATCGCATCGACGAACGATGGGGGCGGAGCATCCGGCGCAGCGGGCAAGGCGAAGTCTCGATCCGCGATGCGTCGTTTACCGAGCGATGCCGTCGCATGCGCGACCACCTCGTCACCACCAGAGCCCGCTTGGAGCATTCGCGCAGCGTAGGTCGAGACACCATTGCCGACACGCAAGGCTTCGACACGAATCGTGGCGGGACCTGCCGCCACGGGTGCAACGATCTCGGCCGCGAGCGTGCGCACCACGCGGGTCGCGTCGGACTCGGTGAGTTCCATCGCGCGCGCCAACCATGCGACCACGAGGCCGCCGAATGCTCCTCGCCCTTGAAGCCAACCCGGCGGCACAAGGAGGTGAAATTCGTCCCCCACGCGATGGAGGTCGAAGGGCGAGGCGGGGTCGGTCGGTCTCATGCAACTCCTAGGGATGGAAACTGCCTAGCACGCCGAAGCCGCTCCGCGGTTGACCGCGCGGCTCATCAGCGTGAGACACGCCCGCGTGGCGGAGCCCTTCAAGTTCAAGCTCGGACGACCGGAAGTCGCCTGGCTCGCCGAACAGCTCGCCCGCGTTTCTCCGACGTTCGACAGCGGCTTGTTCCTCGCCGCTGCGCTCGATGGGCTCGATGACCTGGAGCTGAAAGCGCGCGCGCGGCACGTGGCCGATGCCCTCGAAACGACCTTGCCCGATGAACCTGGCGAGGCATTCGCGGTGCTCGTCGCCATGATGGACGCGCCCCTCCATGAGACCGAAGGGTACGGTGGCACCGTCTTTCGCTACTTCCCTGTGAGCGAGTACCTCGAACGGCACGGGGTCCGCGACGTCGACGCAGCCCTCGCCGCGAATTACGCGCTGACGCAGCGATTCTCGAGCGAGTTCTGCATACGACCGCTGATCCTCGAAGCGTGGGAGCCCACCCTGCGGGCACTGAACGCTTGGGTCACCGATCCGAACCCGCACGTACGGCGCCTCGTCAGCGAGGGAACGCGTCCCCGCTTGCCTTGGGGTCGAAAGCTTTCGCCCTTCATCCTCGATCCTTCGCCCACGTTGCCGCTGCTCGACCAACTGAAAGACGACGCAAGCCCGTACGTCCGGCGCTCCGTCGCCAACCACCTGAACGACATCGCAAAGGACAACCCCACCGTTGCCCTCGACGTCGCACACGCCTGGCTTCCCGAAGCCTCTCAGGCGCGAAGGCGCATCGTCGAGCACGGCCTCCGTACCCTGTTGAAACGCGGCGATACGCGCGCGCTCGAGCTGCTCGGCAACGCACCGACGAACGCGCTCGTCGCCCGCGGTGAGCTCTCGCACCGCACCGCCAACCTCGGAGACACCCTCACCCTTCGCGCGATTCTCGAGAACCAAGGCAGGACGCCCGTCTCGGCGCTCGTCGAGGCTCGCGTGCACTTCGCACGTCCGAGCGGCAAGGCGTCGGTGAAGCCGTTTCGCGTCGGTCGTGTGACCGTGGCACCAGGCGCGTCCGCGACGCTCGAGAAAATGCTACCGCTCGTGCATCGGAGCATTCGGAAGCTCCACCCCGGGGCACACGTCGTCGAGCTTCAAGTCAACGGCACACGCTCACCGATGGGCGTCTTCGTACTCGCGCTCTAACGCCACGGAGGCGCGCTCCCACGCGAGCAGCGCGCGCCATCGAAACGGAAGAATCCAGCAGGGAGCGGGTCAACTCAACCACGCTTCTTGGCGCGCTTCTTCAACGACAAGTGGAGCGTAAACTCCGCTACCGGCTCGCTTTCGCTCTTCGAAGGAACCGTCGCCACCACCTTCACCGGCAGGGTGTGCCGCTCACCCGTTTCGATCGCCTTCTTCACGAGCGCCTCCACCGCACGGCCCTCCTCGCAGATGAAGTGCACGTCGCCTTCGGCACGCTTCAAAAATTTCGCGTGAAACTCACCGAAGATGAGCGAGACGTCCTCGCCCGCGTCCTCGATGAGCTTCATCGCGATGATGCCACCCGCGCAGTCCGCGCCGATCGCGAGCACGCCGAAATACATCGAATGCAGATGGTTCTGCGTCATTCGATTCAGCGGGATCCGCACCTCCGCACGCTCGCTCGTCAAAGCGAGAACCTTAGGGCTGGCGAGGAACAGCATCGGGATCTTCGCAAACCCGAAGAGCCGCAGAATCGCAGTCTCGCGCATGCCTTCGGGCAGCACTTTCACCAAGTTGCGGGGATTGAACATCGCCATGCGGCTCCTCGTAGCTCAAGTCCTGCGGGGAGTCGCGCACAGCAAGGAGAAGCAACGCTGTGGCCGAGGCACCGCGCGTAGTTTAGGGCGCCGCGGAAAGCTTCGCGCACGCGTCATCCGTGCCGCACGGATACTGGAGCCGCAGGTAACCGTTCAATGCGAAGTCGCCCGCCGCGAGCGCGAGCGTCTTACCATTGGGCCAGCGGACCTCGAGAGAAACCTGCGAGGATGTATCCTTGCAGCCCGCGTCGCCAAGACCGAAGAGCAGCGCTCGGCCATCGGCGGAGCTGTACGTACCGCGGCTCGATTTGACCTCACGTACCATCGGCTTTCCATCGACCTTGATCGTCACGCGCGCGCCAATCGCGTCGCGATTGACCTCCTTGCCGTCGCCTCGGAGGCGCACGCCAAGCCAGCCGTTCGCGGCCCCGAGCATGTTCTCGAACAGGAAGTTTGCGCGTCCCCCGCCACCGTTGTCTCGCCCGCCGACGAGCAGGTCGAGATCGCCGTCGAGGTCGATGTCGGCCCACGACAGGTTCTGCCCCGATTTGACGCGGGTGCTCATCTCCGTGGGATCGTTGATGCCACTTGCCTTGCCGACGCTCGTGAACTGCCCCGTCGCCTGCTGATGAAAGAGCCCGAACCACGCTTTCTGATCGTATGCCGGGTAATTGGGCTCGTACTTTTTGTCACGGGTGACCGAGAGATCGACCCGCCCGTCGTTGTCGAAGTCAACGGCCGCCGCATCGATGTCGCCCTCATTGAACGGCAAGCCACGTTCTTGAAATTCGTTCTTGAAGGCGTAGCCCGAAGCCGCCCCAAGGTTGATGAGCAGCTGCGAAGGATCGCTCCATTTCCGAGAGAAATCGCTGTCAACCGGGTGCGAGATCGCCGCAAGCCAGATGTCCATGTGACCATCGCCGTTCACATCTTGGCAATCGATGCCGAAGCCGTTCGAGCCGACGTAGGTACCAGGGGCGCCAGGTTGAACGTCCTGGCCAAGGCCGGTGCTGGCAAGGTCGTAGTTGCCGGTCGCGAGCGCGTTGAAGCCGTGCAACATGGCCACGTTCGTGAACGAGCCGGCGCCGTTGTTCTCCCAGAGGATCTTCCAGCCGAGCTTGACCGAGACGCCGTACGTCGAGACGAAAATGTCCTGGTCGCCGTCGTCGTCGTAGTCGCACGCGACGACACCGTTGGTCGGCTGCGCCGGACTCCCGAGCAGGTTGCCCGACATGTTGGTGAACGTGCCGTCCCCGACGCCGAAGAAGAGCTGGTCCTTGACCGCGCTGATGCTGCTGCCGTTGCCCGAGTAGAGGTCGAGCACTCCATCGTTGTTCACGTCCACGAACACGGCGTTCGCCGAGCCCGCCGCGATCTCGATGCCCGCGCTCGCTTTGCGGGTGAAGCGGCCTTTGCCATCGTTCAGCCACAAGGACGAGGTCTCCCCGCTTAGCGCGATGTCGAGGCCGGCAAAGCAATCCTGATCCCCGTCGTTGTCGACGTCGCCGAAGGTGAAGTACGCGGCCTGAACCGCGCGCAAACCCGAGTCGTCGGACACATCCGAGAACGTCTTGTCGCCGTTGTTTCGGAACACGAGGTGCTCGAACGGCACACCCTTCTGTGGATTCGGAAACAGGCTATGGGCCACCACATCGTCGTAGCCGTCACCGTCGATGTCCGCAAAAGCCAGCCGACTGTGGTCGTTTATCGGGATCGGCATCGCGGGCACGGGCACGAAGTTGTCTTTCTGGATCCCGGAGGGCGCCGAGATGTCCGTAAAGAACCCTTCGACCGGTAGGGTCAGCGTGACGGGCTCACACGCGATCGGTGTGTCGCCCGCGGGCTCGGGCGCGCTCGCAACATCAAGCCCACTGCATGCGGACAAGCCAAGCAGCCCGAGGAGCGACGACGCCAACGGGGGAAGAGCCGAGCCGCACGCGCGCTTAAAAAAAACACCAAACTCCATGCTTGCACTCGTCGCATTGTGCGCCGCCGGGAACAAGCCCCTCACCTGCCGGCGTGACGCAACACGACACCGGCGAGCCTCTCGTACTCTTCGGGCCGGTTGTAGAGCTGCGCCGAGACCCGCGCGTGCCAGCGCCCATCGAACGCAAGGATCGGCACCTCGATGCGCTCGCGTGCGTAGAGCGTCTTCTGAAAGTCGAGCGGCGTCGCGAACCGCTGGGCGAGCTCGTGCGGCAGCCGGACCGTAGCCATGAAGCCGAGCATCGTGTGCTCACGTGGGGATACGGGCTCGACCTGCCATCGCTCGCATAAGAGGTCGTGGGCCCAAGCCGCGAGCGCCCGGTTGTGCGCGCGCACGTTTTCCCAGCCGAATCGCTCGAAAAACTCGATCGCCTGCCCGCTCACGGACCACGCCGCCACATCGCGCGTGCCTTGCCAATCGAACTCCTTTACGAAGCCTTCGCCGAGAAAATGGCTGACTGCCAGCGGGTGGATGTCGCCGCGACGTTCGGGCGCGACCCACAGCACCGCCGCGCCTTTGGGTGCGCAACACCACTTGTGGAGGTTGCCCGTCCAATACGTGCAACCGATGGCGTCGACATCGACGTCCAGCATACCGGGCGCGTGTGCACCATCGACGAGCAGCTCGATGCCGCGAGCCCGACACTCGGCCGCGAGCGTTTCAACGGGAAAGATAAGCGCGGTCGGACTCGTCACCTGATCGACGACGACGAGGCGCGTGCGCGCGGTCATACGCGAGGTCAGCGCACGGACGACCTCCAAAGGCTCGCGGATCGGCAACGGCACGGGCACCTCGACGTAGGTCGCGCCCGTCTGCCGCGCGCGGTAGCTCATCGCGTTGCGGACGGCGTTGTAGACGTGGGAGGTCGTCAAGAGCTCGTCACCTTGGGCGAAGTCGAGCGAACGCAGCACGGCGTTCACGCCTTCGGTCGCGTTGGTCACGAATCCCAAAGCGTCGGGCTCGATTCCGAGAAACGTGGCCACCCGCGTACGGGCCGGCGTCAGGAGCTCACCGAGACGCCGATCGATGAACTCGACAGGCTCCGCCTCGATGCGCTCTTGAAGGGCGACGAACGCCGTGCGGAGCGCACGAGGGACCGCGCCGAAGCTGCCGTGGTTGAGGAACGTCACTGCTGGGTCGAGCAGCCAAAGACTCGCGAGGTCTTCGGCGAGCGGGGCGGGTGGCGATGAGCCGGCAGCAGCGAGCATTCACTCACGTTAGCGGGAGATGGCAGCGGGCGTCACCACGAGCTATAGCGCCGCGCAATGGACCTCATCGAAAGCCTCGAATGGCGCTACGCGACGAAGAAAATGGACCCGACGAAAACGGTGCCTCGAGCCAAACTCGAGCGCATCCTCGAGGCCACGCGCCTCGCGCCGACGTCGAGCGGACTTCAACCTTTCGAGCTCATCGTCGTCTCTAGCCCGGAGGTGCGCGCCAAGCTCAAGGTGGCCGCAAACGGCCAGAGCCAAATCACGGACGCATCGCACGTGCTCGTCTTCGCCGCGTGGGATACCTACACCGCCGAGCGCATCAACGCGGCCTTCGACCTGGTCAACGAAACGCGCGGCGCGACGAGCGAAAGCGGCGAGAAATACCGCAAGTTCCTCCTCGCGACCTACCCCGCCCGCGACGCCGAAGTGAACTTCATCCATGCGGCGAAGCAGGCGTACCTGGCGCTCGGCGTGGCGCTCGTCGCGGCAGCCACCGAAGAGGTCGACAGCACGCCGATGGAGGGCTTCGACCCGCCGGCCGTCGACGAGCTCCTCGGCCTTCGAGCACGCGGCCTGCGCAGCGCCGCCCTCATGGCCGTCGGCTACCGCGACGCCGCGAACGACTGGCTCGTGAACCTAAAGAAGGTGCGTCGCTCGCACGCCACGTTCATCACCGAAGTTACGTGAATCACGCGTGCCCGAACCTCGGGTTCACTGCGTGATGATCACGAGCAACTTGATACGCGGACGGCCGACCGCATCGTGAGCGGCGGCTGCCGCGACTCCGACGGCGCGCGACTCGGAGGAGCTGAGTGCACCCCCGGTGTCGAGCTCAGCTCCTCGAAAGAGCACCTGGCCCACGAGTCGAATGCCTCGCACCGAAGGCTCCGTTCGAAGCCGCCTCGAGGCCTCCTCGGCGATCGCCGCGAGCGACCGCCCCGGCTCGACTTCATCGAGACCATCAACCCGCTCTCGGGCGAGCTCCGCGAGGAGCGGTTGCGGCACAAGCGGCGCGAGACCGAGCGTTATTCGGGCAGCAGCGATCGCCTCCCATGCGCCACGAAGAGCCTCCTCGGGCGTGTCGAGATGGGCCGGCCGCGCGAACACCTGCGTGACCGTCAGCGCCTCGCGCTCGCCGTGGAGGCCACCTCGGACGACACCGATCCCCACCTCGCTCACGGTCGTCGCCACGATGTTCGCGTAGTGCCCAGGGCTCTCGAGCAGGTTGTCCTCGGCGCGCTCGACGTCACCGGCAATCGCGAGATTTTCGCGCAGTTCATAAGCGAGAAACCCCGCGCGGTGCAGCCGGTCCTCGAGCACCCCGGTGGTCGGCGACTCGTGGGCGAAAAAGTCGCCGACGAGCATGTCGAGCGAGTGCGCGCGCGCCACGTCGGCGAGGCGGGAATTCCAAGCAAGTGGCGTGAGGCCGCGCGTCGTTCGGTCCCGATTCAGCCGCGTGAACATTTGCGCTTCGAGGGCGACGATGTCCGCCGTCGGAACGAAACGCGGCGTCCAGTCGCCGAACGCCGAGGCCTTGGGTGCGCACGAGGACACCAAAAGCGCGAGAACCACCCGCGCAAGAAGGCACCAAGACGGCGCGTTTCCTTCAGTCACCGTAGTTGCCGTTGACGCTCTCCGCCACATTGCACTAACCATGCGGCATCGTGCGCGGCATCCGCTGCGCGCCCAACCGATACGAGGAAAGTCCCATGCCCAAAGCCCCAGTGCGAGTTGCAGTGACCGGCGCCGCCGGACAAATTGGCTACGCGTTGCTCTACCGCATCGCCAGCGGAGAGATGCTTGGAAAGGACCAACCGGTCATCCTCCAATTGCTGGAGTTGCCGATGGACAAGGCCCAAGCCGCGCTCAAAGGCGTGATGATGGAGCTCGAAGACTGCGCATTTCCGCTGCTCGCGGGCATGGTCGGCACCTCCGACCCGAACGTCGCCTTCAAAGACGCGCAGCAAGCGATCCTCGTTGGCGCGAGGCCGCGCGGCCCGGGCATGGAGCGCAAAGACTTGCTGCTCGAGAACGCGAAGATCTTCACCGAGCAAGGACGGGCCATCGACGAAGCGGCCGCCCGCGACATCAAGGTTCTCGTCGTTGGCAACCCCGCCAACACGAACGCCCTCATCGCGATGAACACCGCGAAGAGCCTGCCGCGCACCGCCTTCACCTCGATGATGCGCCTCGATCACAACCGCGCCATCTCGCAGCTCGCGGCGCGTAGCGGAGCCGCGGTCAGCGACGTCCGTGGCATGGTCGTTTGGGGCAACCACTCGCCGACGATGTACCCCGACCTGCGCTTCACGACGATCGCCGGCAAGGCCGCCTCGACCCTCGTCGACGAAGGCTGGTACAAGAGCGAGTACATCCCGAAGGTCGGCAAGCGCGGCGCCGCGATCATCGAAGCGCGCGGGGTCTCCTCGGCAGCGTCGGCCGCCAATGCAGCCATCGATCACATGCGCGACTGGAACGCCGGCACGAACGGCGAGTGGGTCACGATGGGGGTCGTCTCCGATGGCGCCTACGACGTCCCGGAAGGGATGATTTTCGGGCTGCCGTGCATCTGCGCGGACGGTGGTTACAAGGTCGTCAAGGGCCTCGAGATCGACGCCTTCTCGCGCGAGCGGATGGCCATCACCCTGAACGAGCTCACCGAAGAACGCGAAGGCGTCCAACACCTCTTCGCCTGAGCGCTCGCCTAAGCGCTCGCCTAAGCGCTCGCCTGAGCGTTCGCCTGACGCCGGGCGGTTCTCTTTGCTCATCGTGCCCAGAATAGAACATGTTACATTCTTGGCACGATGACCCGAACTTACGTCACGTTGCCCACCCCCGCGGTTCCTCGTGAACAACACGGCAACGTGGTCTTCGGAACCCTCGGCCATCTTGGCTCGCCATTCTTTTACCTCGTCCTCCTAGCGGCAGTTGGGGTCTCGATGTGGAGCGCCATCTGGACCTTCTTCGCCGTGTCGGTCGTGTTCATCCCGCTCACGCTGCTCGGTGAAAAATACGGGGCGTCGCTCGATCTTCCGAAAGCCACCGCACGTGAGGTCTTCGACGGCCTCTTCATGGTGTTCGTCAAGGGCGTGCTCGTGGCTGGCACCTTCATCACCGGGGCATGGTGGCTTTTACGGCACGTGCCGCTGCACGCGACGGTCAGCCACAGCTGGTGGCTCATCGGCATCGCCACGGTCGGGACCGACTTTGGCTATTACGTCATCCACCGGCTCTTGAGCCACAGCCGAGGCTCGAACCCCATCGGCCGGTTCTACCGCCTGAAGCACGCCGCGCATCACTCCGTGACGGAGCTCGACTTCTTCCGCGGCAACCAGTCATCGTGGGTCGACACGTCGTTCAGCCAATTCCAACCATCGGTGGTCGTGCTCTCGTACTTCCTTGGGATGGACCTCGCCGCGACGTGGGTCGCCTATGGGCTGGTCCTCTTGCTCCAGGCGACCGACCACACGAGCGTCACCTACAACATCGGTTGGCTGCGCTACGTGTTCATGGACAACCACGCGCACAAGCTCCACCACTGCAAGCGCGGCAATCTGATCAATCACGCGGCGGCATTTTCGGTATTCGACCGGCTCTTCGGCACCTACTACGAAGACTGGGCCCTCTCGTCGAACTACCTGCACCATCACAAGATCGCGCTGCCAATCAAGCCGCTCGAGCCGCCCGCACGCAAACGCACCGTCGGCTCCTCGAGCATCACCGGGGCCCCATCGCCTACGCGCTGATCACCGGAGCCTCGAGCGGCATTGGGGTCGAGTTCGCTAGGCAGCTCGCCGCGAAGGGCCATTCGCTCGTCCTCGTTGCGCGGCGCCGAGAACGCCTGGAGGCCCTGGCCGCCGAGCTCACCCGCGACCACGGCGTTGCGGTCCTCGTGCTCGCGCAGGATCTCGCGGCTCCGAACGCGGCCCTGGCGGTCCTCGACGCGGTGACCCAAAAAGGCCTCGCCGTCGGCGTGCTTATCAACAACGCCGGCTACGGAATGCAGGGGAAATTCCTCGAGATGAGCATGCCCGAGGTCGAGCGCATGGTGCAGCTCAACGTGACGGCGCTGACCCACCTGACGCAACTCTTCGCCCGCGAGATGGCCCGAGCCGGTGGCGGGTACATTCTGAATGTCGCGTCGGCGGCGGCGTTCCTTCCTTCGCCTTTCGTCGGCGCATACGCTGCAACGAAAGCTTACGTCCTGAGCTTCAGCGAGGCGCTTCGCTTCGAGCTTCGCGGCACCGGCGTCAGCCTGACGACCCTCTACCCTGGCATCACGACGACCGAGTTCAACGAAGTCGCGCACGCGAAAACGCCAGCTGTGATGAACCTCTCGATCCTCTCGGCGAACGCCGTCGCGCGCGCGGGCCTACGCGCCATGTTCGCAAGGAAGCGCGCCATGATTCCCGGCTTCATCAACAAGGTGAACGCATTTTTCTGCACGGTCCTGCCACGCGGCTTGATCGTCTACGTCACGGGAAAAATCCTCGGCCGCGCGAACGGCTGGTAGAGACTCAGACGAGAGGTTGCTCCGCGAGGAAGCCCTCGATCACCGGAAAAATCTCGGTCGCAACGTGTTTGCCAAACGCGAGATCACCGTGGCCGTAATCTTCGACGTGCCCGTACGCGCGACCGAAAGGCACGAAGCGTTTGGGCGTCTCCGGACGCTCGGCCGCCCATGCATCGAAGGCGCGCCGCACCGAACGCACGGGTGCAAGGTTGTCTACGCTCCCCGCGATAAAGAGCGCCGGCACCGTGACGGTGGCGAGCCCCGCGAGGGTCGAGACGCCACCGACGCGCGCCTCCCCTACCGCGGAAAACGCGGCAAAATCAGCATTGAGCGCCGCCGGGATGTCCTCCACGAGGTTGACGAGCGCGCTTCGCGTAAGACCGGGCGGGACGTTCCTGGGGTTCACCGTCACCCCGTGAAACGGCGTTCGGAACCACTCGGAGGCGAAGGCGAACAGGCGCGCCGCGAGTCGCAACGGCGCACCGGGAACGAGCGCCCGCGGGAGACGTCGCAGCCAGCGGCGCAGCGGACGTGCAACGCCGACGATCCCCGGTGAGCCGCAGACCACCACACGCCGGAGCCAAGCCTCGGGAACGGCGCGACCGAGTGCACCATAGAGGAGCATGCCGCCCATCGAAAAGCCGAGGTAGTCGATCGACGCGGCGCCCGTCCGCTCGCGAACCGCCGCGATCGCCACCGGAAGGTCGTGCAGCACCATCGACTCGAACCTGACCGCGCGGCGAGCTGCGCCCCGTGTCGGGCGTCCGCTCCGCAAGGTGAGGAGCCACACGTCGTGGCCCCTCGCTTGGAGATGACGTGCAAGCGAAAACTCAGGGTGGAGGTCGTTGTTGCGGTGGTTCGCGCCGAGGCCGTGGACGAGCAGCACGGGCGCACGCTCGGGGGCAAGCGGCGCGGTCGGTAGCCCAATCCGCCGAAGGACAATGGTCGCGCCATCCGGGGTCACGAGCTCCTCGGTCGAGGCGTAGGGCATCGTCACGAGAAGACGCCGCGTCCAATAGCGGAGGTGAGCCCACGTCGCGAGGGCGACGAGCGACAGAACGAGGACCATCACGAGGGCGCACGCGACATTCACGGGGCGGGAACGTACACCAACGCGCGAGGTTGCGGCTCGCAAGCCCCGGGGCTTTCGCCTTGAGGCTCGACCTGATACGCCTTCCTGCAATCGATGGACACGACTCGCGACACCCCCTCTCATGTCGGCACGCTCGTGACCGACGCGTCGCTCGTCATCCTCGAGGCGTCACCGCGCTTCCTAGAGGAATTCGCATGCACGCTCGAGGCGGTGCGAGGCGTCGAGCTGACCGAGCTGATTACGACATCCGAGCGTCGGCGGCTGAACACGCTCGACCGCGCCTTCAGCCAAACCGCGCTGACACATCTCGACATCGTCACGAAGCTCGAAGTCGGCGCGGCACGCCATCACGTACGGCTGGTGCTCGAGCGCAACGGCGAGACGTGGCAGGTGTTCGTCGAGTGCATCGATGGACCGAACAACGCCATCTACGAACTGCTCCGGGAGCAGCAGCGCTGGTTGGCCGTCGTCGAAGGGACCTCCGATGGGATTGCGTTCCTCGACGAACATCGACGGGTCGCGTTCCACAACGCCCGGTTCTTCGCGTTGATGGAGTTCCGGTCGGATCGAGGCGCGCTCCTCGGCGAGGAGGACCTTCACGGTCGTGAGCTCGCGGAGTTGTTGGTGGGCCTGCCCTACGTCGACTTCTTGGCTTCCGTCGAGAGAGCGTGGTCAGAGCCCAGCCCACAGAGCGCCGTGCTGCTCCACGGCCGACAGATCGAGGTCAGTCTCAAGCCGATTTCCACCCCGACACAAAGCCTGGCCGGTTACGTGCTCGCACTCAGCGACGTGTCCGCTCGCCATCAGGCCGAGGCCGAGGCCGAGAAACTCGCTCGCCACCGCGAGGAGCTGCGTCACAACCAAACCATCATCGCGAGCCAGCGCGCCGCGCTTCGCGCCCTCAGCGCCCCGCGTATCCCCGTAACAAAAGACCTGATGGTCGTCCCCTTCGTCGGCGAGTTCTCTCGCGAGCGGATGGCGGAGCTTCGGCACGACCTGCTCGAAGGCATCGCGCGAGCCGGTGCTCGCACCGTGATCCTCGATCTCACCGGCGCACCGAACCTCGAGCTCGGAGCGATCGAAGGCCTGCTCGGGATCAACCGCGCACTGCGCTTGATCGGCGTGCGCGGGGTCCTCACGGGCGTGGGACCAAACCTCGCCCGGCGCCTCGCGCTGTCGGGTCTATCCATCGCGGACCTCGAGGTCCGCGTGAACCTCGAAGACGCCATCAGCAGTCTCTCGGGCGCCACCTGAACGCGCCACGCGGCGACGAGCAGGACGAGCGAGTGTAACCTTGGCCAGCCCTCGTTCGAATGCGCGGACGACGCTCACCCTCGCGCAGTATGCTGTGCGTGCCCATACGGAAGCTCGACGATGAAGACGCTTGGCGATCAGCTATCGAACTACGCGAACTACCACCGCGACCGGCGGAACATCGCCACGCATTTTGTCGGGATACCGATGATCTTCGTCGCGGTGGTGGTGCTCCTTTCCCGCCCCGCGCTCGCCCTTCCAGGTGGCGTCGCGCTCTCGCCGGCGTTGCTCGCCTCAGGCGGCGCCGTCGTGTTCTATTGCGCCCTCGACGCGCGCTTCGGCGTGACGATGACGGCCCTCACTGGGCTCGCGCTATGGGCAGGGGCGTCTACCTCGAAGCTCGCGACCGGTACCTGGCTCGCCGTGGGACTAGGACTGTTCGTCGTGGGCTGGCTCATCCAGTTCGTCGGTCACGCGTTCGAGGGGAAAAAGCCTGCATTCGTGGATGATTTGATAGGCCTGCTCGTCGGCCCGCTCTTCGTCGTCGCGGAGGTCGCCTTCGCGCTCGGCCTGCGCCCGGACGTGCGTGACGAGGTGCTCCACCGAGCCGGTCCCACACGCAACCGAAAGCCCGAAACACGCGCGCTGGACAACGCATGAAGCGCCTTACGCATCGCCACGCAGGCCGCCTCCTCGCCGCACTCGCCGCGACCTTCATCCTCGGCGCGACGTCGCCCGCCCGAGCCGAGCCCGCCCCGGAGCCGGCGCCTTTCAAGGTCAGTGGCTACGCCGAGGCGTTCTACCAATGGAACCTCGGCGCCCCGTCGAACGGCATCACCAATGCACGCGGCTTCGACAATCGGCACAACGCGTTCACGCTCTCGAACGTGGTGCTCGGCGCACAGTGGGACGCGAAAAACGTCGTAGGCGAGCTGACTCTTCAGGTCGGCCACACGCCGTCGACCTACTACCTCGATGAGCCTAACCTCGCGGGCACGAACGCCGCGAACGCGAGTGGCAGCGAGCTGTGGAAGTACGTCCAGCAAGCGTTTGCGGGCTACCGGTTTGGCGTGGGCCGCGGCCTCACGGTCACCGCAGGGCTCCAACTTGTGCCCGGACCCGAGGCGATGGCCGTGCGCGACAACTGGAATTGGTCACGCTCGAACCTGTTTTTCGCCTTGCCGTTCTACCACTCGGGTGCGCGCGCGGCGTACCCACTCTCGAAGGCATGGACCCTTACGCTCGGCGTATGGAACGGCTGGAACTCGGTGGTCGACAACAACGCCGAGAAATCGGTATCGGCCCAATTCGATTACGCGCGCGGCTCGGTCACTGCCGCCGTGATGTACTTCGGAGGCGTCGAGCGAGCGTCGAATGCCCCCGAGGGGCGAGCGTTCCGCCACCTCTTCGACGGTTACGTCAACTGGAGCCCGACGCGTCGATTCTCGATGCTCGCGCACGCGAACGGCGGGGCCGAGCCCAACCGCTTCGGTGTCAGCCGATGGGGTGCCGGCGCGCTCTACGCCCGCCTCGTTGTCACCCCGACGCTCTCCCTCGCGGTGCGCGGGGACGCCCTCTACGAACGCCGCGCCGAGAGCGGTCAGGGGCGTGCCGCGCCGATTTTTTTCGCGGTGCCGTGGGTCTCCTCCCGAACCGCGACCATCGACTTTCACCCACAGCCGCTCGTCTCCTTCCGGCTCGAGTACCGTCGCGACGACGCAGGCGGCAACCTCTACTTCGGGGGTGACGTCACCGGCGACGGGGTCACCTCGCCCTACATTACGAATCGGCGCACACAGGACACAATGACCCTCGGCGTCACGGGCGGGTTTTGAGCGTCACCTGCGTTGCATCGCAGCGGCTCGCCTAAGCTTCGGGGCTGCGCTAGCTCGACGCTACGACGCTACAGCGCCAAGGTGCCGCAGCCGAGTAGCACCGTAATCGACGCGAGCTCATCGGCCTTGAGCGCTGCGCAGGCGCTCGGGCACAGCTCGATGGCGGTCGCCATGTCGAGAGCGTCGTACTTCCAGCCGGCTTTCGTGCAGCTCGGGGAATAAGGCACGAGCGACGAGTCGCCGCCGTGGGTGATCTGGATGTTGACCAGCGTGAGCGCGATCTCCCCGTCGATCACTTGCTGCGGGAGATCGTAGCGGCACGGAAGCACATCACCGCGCACCTTGCCAAGCGCCTCGTTGAACGAGGCTGCCACGTCCGAGCCCACCACGAGAATGGCAGCGTCGGTGCCTCCGGCCGCGGCGATGAGGTTCGAACTCGACTGGTCGATGCCGGGCAAGCCGACCACGTAGGTGACCACCGGTGGATCGAACATCGCGCCGGTCGCCGCGAGCTTGGCAACTTCACTGGGATCACTCGGATTGACGCCACCACAGCTCGCCGCCGGACCATCCGGCACGCCGTCGGTGACCAGGATCACCGCCGACACCGAGCCGGGCTTGGCCTTCGCGAGCGCAATGCCTTCGAGCAAAGCGCCGCCGAGCGCGGGATACATTGGGGTACCGAAACCGTCTGGCTCGGCAGCACCGATCGCCTGCTGGATCGCCACGGCGTTGCCCGGCAGCGGCGCGAAGGACACCGTCGGCTGCTGGTAGGGTTTTGGGTCGCAGACGGGCGTCATATCAGGCGGCCGTGGAAAAAAACCGAGGGCCACGTTGAGTCCAGCGCTCTTCGGATCGTTGACGAAGGCGCCGAGGCCCTTCTCGGCGCTGTCCCATTTTCCGCCAGCCATCGACGAGGATCGATCCATGAGCACGAAGAGGTTGACGGGCTTCTCCACCGCCGTCAGCTCATAGAGCGCGCAGGCGTCGTTGGGATCGAAGCCGCCCGCGCCCGCGCCGAGCGACAAGCCATCGTCGTTATTTATTTTGGTCGGGGTGCTCGCGCATGCCGCTCCCGCGAACAGAGCCGCGGCCGCGAGCGCCCACGCGAAGAGGAGGAGCGAGCTACGCATCAGAGCAGTTGCCATGCATTCGCCATCCGAGGACTCGCTATCAAAGAACCTGCAGACTGAAGCCGCTCTTGCCGTTGGCGCCATCGTTGGCGAAAGCACCTTCGGTGTTGCTGCCACCCTTGCCACCGACACCGGCTGCGCCCACCTGGCAGCTGTTTTTGCTGTAAGCCTGAGTCGCGTTGCCATAGCCGAAGCACGCGCTCGGACCGCCGCCGCCGCCGCCGCCGGGTCCGCCAGCGCCAGCGTTCGAACCGTTGCCACCAGCGCCGCCGCTGCCGCTGTCGTCGTTGTCGCCGCCGCCGCTGCCGCCGAAGCCGCCGAGCTGACCGGTCGCGCCGTTGCCGCCGAGCCCGCCGTTGCCGCCGCCTGCGGTGGTGATGGTGTTCTCCGCAACGACGATGCTGCCGCCGGCCGCGAACACGCCGAAGCTGCCGCCGCCGCCGTGCCCACCAATACCGAGGTTGCCGCCCAGCCCGCCGCAACCACCGCCGCCGCCGCCGCCGCCCTTGTCGGACTTGCAGACGAAGCTGTCGTCCCCGCCGCCGCCGCCGCCGCCGCCGCTGCCGCCCTTGCCGTTCTTGCCGAGCGTGCCATTGCCCCCGGACGCCGGGAGGTAGAGGCCAGCCGCGATCGCCCCGAGCGCCGCGCCCGCGCTGCCGACAACGCCGGCGTCGCCCTTGACCGTAGCGTGGCCGCCGTCGCCGCCGTTGTTGCCACCTCCGAAGCAGCCCACGCCAGCGGCGCCACCGCCGACGCCGACGCCCGCGGTTCCTGGCGACCCGGCCTTGCCATCGCCGCTGTCGTAGCCACCATCGCCACCCATGCCGCCATACTCGGCGCAGACGCTCTGCGCGCCGCCAAAGCCGCAGTTGCTACCCTGACAGCCGTTGCTGCCCGCGTTGCCTTTGAGCGCCTGGCCGAGCGCGTGTGGCACGCCATCGGCGCCCTTGCCACCGGCCGCGCCCTTGGCCGCCTCGACCACGTTGTAGCGCACGAAGAGCTTGCCATTGCCGGTGACGAGCCGCACGCCGTAGCTGCTCTCGCCATCGAGCAGTGAGGCTGTCGCCTTGATCGTCAGGCCCTCGACATGCGTCTCGACGTCGATCTGCGGCGCATAAAAAACGGTACCAGCGGCGGTCACAATCGTGTTCGCCGCGGCGCTCCGGCGCAGCTGAAAATCAGGGTCCTCCGAATCGAAGCCGCCGTAGATGCTGATACCCGACTGCACGGTGACCATCGTGTCGTACACCTCGCCGGCAGGGCTACCCGACACGCACACGCTGATGAGTTTGAGCTGGGCCGCGAGCGCGATCGCGGCGGCGATCGTGTCGAGTGGCGCAAGGCGAGTGCCGGCAGCGCCGGGCATACCGAGGCTCTTCGAGACGTAGACGCATTTTTCGATGACGCCGTCGCTGCCATCGCAGTTGTCGTCGGCGAATGCGGGATCGATCGGATCGGTCTCGCCCTTCTTTTCGCAGAGGTACTCGCAGCCGCACTGCCCGGTCAGCGGATTGCCGTCGATGTCGTAGCTTCCCGGCTCGCAGCCCATCGCGCAGAGAACGCCGCCGCCGGCGCCCCCTTCTCCGCTCATTGCGCCGCTGCCGCCGCTACCACTGACGCCGCCGCTGCCGCTCGCGACTTCGCTGCCGCCTTCGCCGCCGCTGCCGGTCGCGCCGGTCAGCATCACGGTAGGTCCGCTGCTGCCGACATCGCTCCCGGCCGCACAGGCGCCAGCAGCTGCCATACCGGCCAGCGCGGCCATCGCCACGACCGCGTTGCCGATGCTACGCGACCAAGCCCCAACACCAAGGCGCTCAAGACCCATGTTCGATCGCTCTCCCGCGGGGAAGCGTCCCGCTCGAATTCACAACCGAAGAAGTTAGCATCAGGCCGCGCTCTCCGCCGCAGCGATCAACCGACGGCTGAAGTCAGACGCCCCCGGGGTCATCGTCGGGCAGTGTTGGCGCGGGGATGTCGGCATAGGATGCCGCTCGAGCTCGACGTCGGCCGTTAAAGTCGACCGTCCACAATCCGAGTGATGATCGCGCGGTACGCTTTCGCCAGCATTCGGTCACGCGCGGCCCAGCTCGCGCCGCCGGAGGGCAAGTGCGCCGTGATCACAAACTCGCGGCCAAAACCTTGCACCGGGGCTTGGTTGTCGTCGAGCACGGGCATGCACGCGTAGCCCGCATCGAGGAACTGTCCGCTGGTGCCGAGTCCGAGCTTCGAGAAGATGCGCCAGCGGCCGTGGCTCCGCTGCTCGATGTAATTCATGTCGTGTCCGGTCTGCAGGTAGATGGCGCTGTCGGCCGACATGCCGCCCCACTCGCCGTACTTCGCAGAGGCTTCTGCACCATAAAAGAGCACGCGCAGGTCGAGCCACTGCAGCCCGGGCATCCGGTAGCTCGGCTCCTCGCGGTGAAGGGCGAAGCGTCGGACGATGTCCGCCATCGTGTAGCTCGACAGGTTGTTCCCAAAGCCGCTGCTCGTGTCTTTCGTCACCGTGAGCTGCGCCGGACCGTCAACGAACGAATACCCGAGCGCCGCGGGCTCGACCTCGCCGTAATTGCCACCGAAGGTCTCGCTCGCGGGGCGCTTCAGCCAGAGCGAATGGATGAGGTCGTTCGCGCGCTGCCTTGTGCCGATGTTGTGAAAATACCGGCCGAGGCTGTTCGAGCTGTAAGGCGAGTAGTCGTAGTTGCAGAGGCTCGTGACGAGGTCTCCGAGCAAGGTTTTTCCGACACTGGCGGTGAGGCCGACCTTGCTCGCGGAGGCGGCGCGCATTGTCGCGGCGGCGTTGGCGGCGGCGACCACCTTCGTGGTGCTCCAAGGCTGGTAGGCGACGTCGTGATCGCCCGTGCTCAGGTAGCGGTAGTAGGGGACCCCTTTCACGCGGCGGATGAGGATCACGCTGGCCATCAGCTCAGCGGGCACCAACGCGCCGAGCGAGGTCGTGTCGAACTGCGGCGTCTCGCTGCTTGCTTGGTAAGTGACGAGGGCGCCATCCTTCAGCTTTACCGTAGGGCTCGCGTCGTCGATTGGGCAGGCGAGATTGCGATCGACGTAAGTCGGCAGGACCTTCGCGTTGCACGCGTCGTCGAGGAATTGAAAATACCCTTTGGGGACGTCTGGGCACGCTGCGGGAGGGTCGGGGTCGAGCTCGGGGATCGGCTCGGGTATGAAGGCGCCGCCGCCGCCCGCGCCGCCGCCGCCGCCCGCGCCGCCGCCGCCGCCCGCGCCGGTGACGGTCGTGGCCCCGCCTTCGCCGCCGCTCGTCGATGAAGGTGCGCCGCCCGAACCGACGGCATCACTCGAGCCGCCGGCCGATGACATGGTCGCGGTTGCCTCGCTGAGCGCGGGCACCCCGCCGCGGTCGTCCGCCTCGCAGCCCGTTAGCGCAAAAAAGCTCGCGAAAGCGAGTGTGGCTCGTCGTACTCGATGGTGTCGGCTCATGTCTCAGGCGTCTCGATTCCGAGAGTACCTGAGGCTCAAGAAGAACGACTCAAGTTCTCACCCGTGATGCGCCACGATTGCGCTCTACCGGGCGTGACGAAGCGGGCGTCACGCGCGCATTCCACCGCGGGCGACGAGCAAGCCGCGGGCGTCCAAGATGGCGAGCACCGACTCCGCTTTTGCGAGGGCTTGGCCTTCGGTGCGACCTTCGACGAGCCTGCGCTCGAGGCCCTGCTGCATGCCCTGCTGCATGCCGTGGTCGTGGGTCTCCTGCGCCATGCGTCGGAAGTAAAGATGGTTCCTCACGCCGTCATTCCCGAGGAGGCGCCGGTCCAGGCTCGGGGACGGCCATGGCGTTCAAAGAAGACCCGTGCAAGCACAGCGCAAGGCTTGGTCTACCCCTCACTTTCATCAGTTCAATGCAGCCATGCGCGCTTCAGCAACTCGCTCGCAACACCAAGGTACAGCGTGCTGTTTCGCCACGCCCTCATCTTGGCCGAGGTTGCCGCCTTCGCCGCAATGACCGGCTAAGGTACCGACCCATTTAGGGCGCCCGCCGCTTAGGCGGCGGGCAGGTCAGCCTAAGAGCCAGAGCCCAGCACGCTGCCTGTCGCTAAAGCAAGAAACATGCCGCCTCTGCTCGTGTCCAAGGTCAAGGGTTCAACACTCGAGAGTCAAGGTAAAAGAGAACCGGCGCAGCGCAAGCCAAGGAAGCCATACCGGATCGTGGGTTCGTCCCCGATGCGAGAGGCGGAGCGGACGTTCGACGGGTTGTCGTCGAACCAACCGCCGCCGCGAAGGACGCGGGCTGCAGTGCCTCGCTCTACTGTGTAGTCCTTCGAATATCCACTCGAGGTCCATTCCCACACATTGCCAGCGAGGTCATGATGGCCCCAGCGCCCATCGCCTTTTGGAAACATACCCACGGGTGCCGTGGTCGCGTAGCCATCGGCGGTGGGATACATTTTTTTCGTGCCCTCACACTCGGAGCCGCAGGCGTTCAATAAGGTTGCATCCGGAGCAGCAATCCCCCACGGGTAAAGGCGCTGCTCACTGCCACCGCGAGCGGCGTATTCCCATTCTTCTTCCGTCGGCAAGCGCTTTTTTTGCGCCGCGCAGTAAGCCGTGGCCTGGTCCCAATCGACACAGTTTACCGGGTGCGCTTCGCGACCCGCCTGCTTTTGATTGCAGGCTTTGCTTAGGACAGCCAGTGTCGCTGCGTCCAGCCCTGGCACGAAAGCGTCTTCGTGCGCGGGCTTGCACGCCTCTGCGTCCACGCAAGCTTTGTACGCCGACATCGTTACTTCGGTCACGTCCAAGCAAAACGCGGCCACTGTGACTTCATGGGGAGGCTTTTCGTCGTCCTCGCCGCTCAAGGAGCCCATGGTGAAGGTGCCGGCGGGGATGGAGTTCATGCCGGACCCGGGCTTGCACTTGGAGTCCGTATCCGCGGCCGCTTTTGCGTTCGTAGGAATTTTCGTGTCCGCATCGGTCTTCGCATCCGCGGATGAAGGCTTCTCTCCCTTCGAATAAACCAACGCCCCGAGCACTCCGAGCAGCGCCACCCCGCCGATGACAAGGCCGTTTCGGACCGAAGCCGATGAGCCCTTCTCTCGTTTCGCAAACGTGGCCGCTGGGGCTTCGGGGATGCGCGGAGACGACGCCACTTCGGTCCCGCCGCGCTCAGCAAGAAACGCCGGTGCGGCAAACTTTGTTTGCGGCAACGCCCCACTTACGGCGCGCTGAGCACTGCCTTGAAGCTCGGGATGCAATGGTGCCGCTTGTCCACCTGTCGCGTGTGCACCTGCCGCCTGCGCAAACGTCGCGCCCAGCTCTTCGGCGGACGGAAAGCGCGCGGCTGCGTTTCTCTCAAAAGCCCTTGAAAACCAAGCATCCAGCGCTATGCCGAGGTGAGGCTTGAGGCTGCTCGCTGGCGCGAAGTGACCCGCGGCCACGGCGATGGCGATGGCCGTCGAGGTCTCGCCTTGGAACGGGAGCTGCCCCGTCAAGAGCTCGTAGGCGACGACCGCGAGCGCCCAGAGGTCTGCGCCGGCATCCACTTTCTTGGTGCTGAGGAGCTGCTCCGGGCTCATGTACGCGGGCGTGCCGAAGACCGCGCTCGTCGCCGTCATCCCGCTCGATTGAGTCGTCACTTTCGCGATGCCGAAATCGAGCACCTTCACGAACGGCTCGCCTCCAACCGTCAGCACCTGCAGGTTTTCCGGTTTTAAATCCCGATGGATGATGCCCGCCGCGTGAGCCTTGCCGACCGCACCTGCGACTTGCTTGATAACCGTCACGGCGAAGGGCGCCGACACCGCGCCCGTGCCGCGTAGGAGCGCCCCCAAGCTCTCGCCTTCCAAAAGCTCCATCGCGAGCCAGACCGTTCCGTCTTCGGTTTTGCCGTGGTCCAACATCTGAACGATGTGCGGATGCCGGATTTTTGCGGCCGCCTGCGCTTCGGACTGGAAACGCTCCAAGAGGCTTGGGTCCCGGTGCGCAAGCTCGGGATGCATCACCTTCACCGCGACCTCGGTGCCGAGCGTCCGATGGTTCGCGAGCCACACCGTGCCCATCCCGCCTTCGCCGAGAACATTGACAAGCGTCAACATGTCGGTGAGCTTCGTGCCGGGAGTGAGCTGCTGCATCGCGGGGGAGCGTGAGTGCGCGGGGAGCCATGCGTCAATCGGTGCGGAGAGGCTTCACCAACGGCGATGCGGGCGGGATATCGCTAAGAAGCAGTCTGGCGAGGGTTCAACACCCAAGAGTCAAGGTGCGAAACACTAGGTTCAGCCTAAGGCGAGCGCGGCGTCGAGCACGTCACCGAAGGAGTCGACGCGAGCGGCCGGCACCTCGCC
>CANJMI010000015.1 GCA_947475525.1 Polyangiaceae bacterium
CCGAGAAACTCGCCGCCGTCATTCGGATTGAAGCACGCGTAGTTCTCGTAGGTCGTGAGCTCGCCCGTCAGCGCATCGACCGACCCGCAGACATCGTCCGCCGTCCCGAGGAACAGGGCGTCGATCTGGAGTCCCGCGGTCACAAGGTTCAGCGGAAGGGCAACGCCAGCGCGTGGCGTCGCATCGCTCGGCTCGTCGCCGCCGTCACCTGAGCTCTCGCCCTCGGTGCTGCCTTCGCTCTCGCCTTTGGGTCCCTCTTCGCTCTGCTCGCAGCTGCCGTTCTGGCAGGAAAACCCGGTTTGGCACTCTTCGGTCTTTTCGCAGGTTGCGCCCCAGCCCTTGTTGCCGCGTTGACCGGCTGCAATCTTCGCGTCTCCGCAGCCAGGGAAGTCCGGGGGGCACTCCACCGAGGAGCATTTCTTCGGTGCGTCTTCGCCCGGAAACGTCGGTTGGTCGCTCTCGAGCTGATTCTTAATCGTCACTTCGAGCGGAGTTTTCGCGGTTCCCGCCTGCGCCACCGGCTCGCCGTCTTTGTCCTTCAGAAAGACATAGAGTTTGAGCTTGCCCGTGGTCGTGACTTGGGCGCAGGGGACAACGGCGCCGAAGCCGCCGCTCATCTTCTTCATCGAGGTTGCGAGCCACTTCGTCTCGCCGAAAGGCTTGTAACGAAGCTTCGCGCTCTCGGCCCCGAGCCCCTCTTCCACGGGGATGAAGATCGGCAGCGGCGTGTTCACCTGACCCTCCGCCGGGGGCTTCCAGTCCACCGCGCTCGCGGCCGCGCTGTCCTCCGACTCGTCGTCGGATTTTTTGGGCTTCTTCTTGGGCCGGTCTTCGTCGGTCGCCTCGTCGTCCGCTTTATTGACGGCGGGCTTCTTCTTGGGCCGGTCTTCGTCGGTCGTCTCCTCGTCGGCTTTATCGACGGGCGGCTTTTTCTTGGGCGGGTCTTCTTTGTCCGACTCCTCGCTGCCTCCCGAAGTTTTCTTGGATGCCTCGAAGAGCTTCTTCATCTCATCGGTGAAGTAAAGGTCGAGCGGTTTGGCATTCTTGTCGGCCTGGAACGCCTTATCGAACGCCGCTTTCGCTGCCTTGTTGTCACCTTTCCCCGCGCCGTGCACGACGGCCAATGCGACGTACAGCTTGCCAAGCAACGATTTGCTGCACTTCTTTCCGCATTGCTTGACGGCCTTGTCCAACTTGCCCAAGGCATCGCCGAACTTGGTGTTCAGATAATCGTTGTCCATCGCGTCGTCGTAGAGCGACTGCGCCTGGTCCTCCTGCGCGAAGGAGGGCGACGGTACGACGGTGACCGTTACCGCTGCAACGAGCGCCGCGGCGAAGGTGGACTTGACGGACTTGGCGTATTGCGAGCGGGGCAACATCGTTAGCGTTTTTCCATTCGGACGAACTGCACACGACGATTAAGTGCGCGGTTGCGCTCGTCGGAATTGGGGACCAGCGGATTGTCCTGGCCGTAGCCGACGGACGTGAGGCGATTGCCCGGAACGCCGTGGTCACTGACGTATTTTCGGACGGCGTCGGCACGCTGCTGGCTGAGCGGCTTGTTGACCGAGGCCCCACCGACGTTGTCCGTGTGACCCTGCACTTCGATCATCATCTTCGGGTATTCCTTCAACACTTGGACGACCGCATCGAGCACCGGGTAACTCTCCGGGCGAATAACGGCCTTGTTAAAGGCGAAGTGGATCTGCTGCGTTATTTTGATCTCCTTGTCGGTGACGACGACAAGCGTGTTCTTCTGCGGGCAGCCTGGTCGCGCGCCACCCTTGACGCCCGGGACCATCGGGCACTCGTCGTCGAGGTCTGGGACCTCATCGGCGTCGTTGTCCGGGTCGGGGCAGCCATCTTCATCTTGGAAGCCATCCGGGTCTTCCGGTTGGTCGACGCATTCGGGTTTGGCTTCCTTCGTGTCGGGAACCCCGTCGAGGTCGTTGTCGTTGTCGGGGCAGCCGTCCGCATCGAGGTAGCCGTCGACGTCCTCGGGGACGAGCTCGCAGCCGTCCTTGCCGTCGACGATGCCGTCTCCGTCGGTGTCCGGATCGTCGGGGCAGCCGTCGAGATCCTCGTAGCCGTTGTATTTTTCCGGCTGTTCGACGCACTCATCGACGGTGTCGTCGTAGCCGTCACCGTCGGTATCGCCGGGCTTCGGCGGCGGTTTGACTTCAGGTTCGTCCATCACGAAGCGACGTTCGGAGCAACGAACCGCAGGAGAGAGGTCGTACGACGCCTGGGCGTTCGACCGCGCGATGATGAGGTGGTCCTCGGCGCGCGAAAGATTGGCCTCATCGAGCTCGAGCGTCGCGAAGGACGTGTGAGAGCGTGCGACAGCGAGTTCACGCGGGGCGCAGCGTTTGGCTCCGTTTCGCTCTGCCTGGGAGGTCAACTTCTCGAGACCTTCGATCTCGCCACGCAACACTGGAACCCGCGAGCAGCCCGTCGCGAGTGCGACGATCAACAACGGGGCGACCACGCCAACGGACCGAGTCGCCCGTGAGGACACGAGGCTCATCATCCATCGAGCACCGCATCGCGACGCGTTCATCGACCCGCTCCACGGTGCGCCGAGCGCGCCTGTTCGACCGCCCGATCGGCCGCGTCTTTTGCGAGGTCGGCGTAGACGATAGCATCTCCGTACGAAGCCTCCGCGGCCTCTTCCATCGCCTTTTGCAGGTGCTCGCGTGCGAAGTAATACTCGTATTCGGCGAGTCGATCCGCGCCGAGCGTCTTGGCTTGCTCGAGCGAAGCCGCCGCGGCGTTCGCCTTGTAGGCATAAACACCGCCGACCACGCAGCCTGGGCCGGCGAACAGCGCGAGGATTGCTCCTGCGAACGTTGCGCCGACTCGGGAGCGAGCGGATAGGCTTGTTCGGTTAGGCTTCAACGCGTCCTCTGAACCCAATTCAAGCGCGGACGCTAGCAACTCACGGCGCCCCGCGTCAACGACCGCCTGCCCACGATCGTAAGGTTCTCGCGATTGCCGTGCGGTCCGCCCCCTCAGAGGCGGCGGTAGAGGCCGACTACGATGCCGAGAAGCATGGTCGGACGGAAGTCACTCGCACGGACGAGAATCGGCGCCATCGCGCTGTTTTCTGGCTGAAAGCGAATGTAATCCTTCTCGGGGAAGTAGCGCTTTACGGTGGCTTCGTCGCCGATCAGCGCAACCACGATGTCTCCGCGGTCCGCCGTCGACTGCTTCCGCACGAACACGTAGTCGCCGTTGTGAATGCCCGCCTCAATCATCGAGTCGCCGCTCACCTTCAGGCCGAAAATCTCGCCCGAACGAAGCAGACTCTGATCGATCCGAACCGTATCGATCAGGTGTTCTTCCGCGTAGAGCGGCATCCCGGCGGCGACGCGGCCGAGAATTGCAACTTCGACAAGGTCGTCGTCGTTCGCTGGGGTCACCGTGTCGAGATGCAGGTCCTTTGGGCGCAGCGCGCGGGACTTCATGTCTTCGCGGGTCAGGTATCCCTTGCGCTCGAGAGCGCGGAGGTGGTCGTTGACCCCGTTGGTCGACTTGATGCCCATGTGGGCCCCGATCTCGCGCAAGGTTGGCGGGTATCCGCGATCGTGGATCGACTGGCGGATGTACTGAAGGACTTGGTCCTGGCGCGAGGTGAGACCTTGCATCCGTTCACCGTACTGAACAGGTGAGGGGCTGTCAAATTACCTACCGGTTCCAAATCCACTGGCCCGCCGTACAGGGCTGGACGGGTGTTACGGGCGCCTACGTCGAGTGAGTGAAAGAGACGCCCCGGCCCGGCGCTCAGCGTTTCGCGGCGGCGCTCAGCATCGCGACCTTGTCGTTCGTTTCGCGGAGGCGACCGCAGAGAATGTGGACAAGGTTCCACGCTACTTCCAGTGCGACGTCCTGGCGCATCAGAAGGAGGTCGTCGAAGATGAGCCGTTCGAACACGAAGAGCCGGCAGTGGTCGCTTGCACGGGCAGTCGCCGAGCGGGTGGCACCTTCGAGCAGGGCGTTCTCGCCGAAGACGGAGCCCGGGCCGAGCAACGTGAGTGTCTCATCTCCGAGTCCCGCGATCTCGCGGCTGAGTCGGATGTTGCCCTCGAGCACGATGAACAAAGTCTCCCCTACGGCATCGTATTCGAAGATCGTGGTTCCCGAGTCGTACGCGACTTCTTGCCCGAGGTTCCCGAGTAACTCGAGAGCTTCGGCCGAGAGTCCCGCGAAGAGCGGAACGTGTTCGAGTCCGGTGAGCGAAGGCGAGGTCATTCGGGTCCGTCGCGGAGCTTAACATCGTCCGCGGCGCTCAGCGACTGAACCGAAACCGCAGTGTCGGGGTGGGGCCGAGGATGGGCTCGCCGGCCGGACTGAGTGCGGGTTCGTAACGCATCGACAGAGCGCAACGCTTCGCTTGTGAACCAAAGCCGTAGCCCGGGTCTGCGGCGACGGACGCTTGCGTCGGGCGCCCGCTCGCATCGACCGTGACGCTGACGTCGACGACGGCGCGGTCGACTTGCGCCATGTCGGCTTGCGGCGGAAAAGGGCAGTCGCTGAGGTTGCGGTTCAAGGGCATCGCCGGACGCGAGCGGTTGACGGCCGGAGCGGGGCGGGACTCGGTGCCCTTCTCGCCGCGGCCGCCTTCTTTACCCGTCGAGGTCGCGCGCGGGTCCTTCACGGGGGATTGCGCGGTGCCTTCGCCCGATGTGTAGCCGCCGCCAGTGACCTTCGAGCCTTCCTTGTGGACCATCGTCCATTGGCTCAGGTCTTCGGCGGCGCTGTCCTCTGCGCGAACCAGCACGTCGGGCGCTTGCGCGGCCGCCGGTGGAGGCGCTTCGCCATAAGAATCATCGGGTTTTGGCTGGATGGGCGCGTCAGGGTCGGGTTTTTCAGCCTCCACCTTTTCCGGCTCCGGTGGGGCGGGTTCGGGCTCGTCGGCTTTTTCCTCGGGCGGCTTCGTTTCCACGACGAAATCGATGGGTTCAAAGTAACCGCGGAGCTCCGTGCGCACGAGGCGGAGGTGCTGTCGCATTGGCAAAAGCGTCATCCGCGGGCTCGCGACCGCACCGGTGTGCGTGATGAGGGCCACCAAAAGCCACGCCGAGATCCCGAGCAGCGAACGCTGCGGGCCGAGGCGGTTCAGTGCTTCCCACGGGTCGCGTGCCGTCATGGTCAAGAGTTCCGCGGCTCCCCGATCAGCCAGGCTCAGTTCGGTGCCGGGCGGCCCTTGCCGCCGTCGTTCGAGGCAGGTTTGGCGCCTTCGATCTCGGCGGCTATCGGCGCGACTCCGAATGCGATCTTCGAGACCCCAGCCTGTTTCAGCAGGTCGAGTACGCGAATGATGCGCCCGTGCTGAACGGTCTTATCGGCGCGGATCACGGCACGCAGATCCTTGTTTTTCGCCAGCCCCTTTTTCGCCTCGTCGATAAGGCCTGTGTCGTCGGCGAGCTTTTTGCCGTCGACGTAGAGCGCGCCGTCGGCTTGGACTTCGAGGCCGAACACGAGCTGCGTTGTCTCGCCTTTGGCGGCTTTGGGCAGGTCGAGTGGCAGCGCGTTCGACGCGATGAAGCGCGCAGTCACCATCAGGATGACGAGCAGCACCAAGCAGACGTCGACCAGCGGCGTGACGTTGATACCCGCGACGAGGCCGTCGTCATCTTGGTTCGACATGCCCATGTCAGGTCTCGACGTTCTCGCTGTCGTTCGCGTCGTCTTTCGGAGTGCTTTCAGGTTTGCCGCCCGACTTCGAGGCGGCGCCCTTCTTCACGTTGCCCGATTTGGTCGCCGCGGGCTCAGCCTTGCCGACCTGGGAAACGTGCGCAATCGCTGCGGGAACGGCGCGCAGGTGCGCCAGCAAGACCTTCGAGAGCGCTTCGGTGTTGGCGAGCGTCGACTTGATCATGCGCTGAAACGTGTTGTTCGCAGCCACGGCCGGGATGGCGACCGCGATGCCGACGGCCGTGGCAACGAGCGCCTCGGCGATGGCTCCCATGACCTGCTTGTTCGCCATTTGGCCCGCGGCGTCGGCCGCCACTTTGCTCGTCTCGGCGTCGAGGGCCTTGAAGGCGCCGATGATACCGATGACCGTGCCGAAGAGGCCGATGAAGGGCGCATTGTTCCCGAGGGTCGCGAGGTAGGCAAGGCGTCGCTCGAGCTTGATCCGCTGAAGCGCGGCGGCTCCGTCCATCGCGGTTTCAACCGAAGCGGCGCCTTTTCCGACGAGCTCGAGCCCGGCTAAGACGACGGCAGCTTCGGCTGACGGAGAGGCTTCGAGGCGCTTTTTCGCAGCGTCGAACGACTCATCCAAGGCCTTACGGAGATCGGAGGCGAGGAGCGCAAGATCGTCGCGCAAGGAATAAAAAAACCAGGCCCGTTCGAGAATGATCCCGAGGGATATCACGCTCAAACCCAACATTAGCCACATGATCCAGCCGGCGCCGAACCCGACCATGATCTGTTCGAGCCAGGTGACGAGTTTGCTCTGCTGCTCGGAGGCCATCTTGTTGCGAGGTTTTCTAGTGACGTTCGAATCGAAGGTAAAGCGGCATCTTGGGAGGGCCGGGGCGGGATGCTTTCCGCGGGTGGCGCTGAGAGGCGTTCGTTTCTATGACACTCGGCGGGCGCTTGCGCAACGCGCCTGCGGGGTGAGGTTGCTCAAGGTGGGGGTTTGAGGGTCGGCGTGGCGGGCGTTGCGAGCCTTTTGAGCCTTGCGAGCGTTGCTTAAAACCAGTCCTTCGCAAACGCGCGCATCCGTGCTTCGATTGCTGATCGCAATCATGATGAGCTTTTTACGAACCTCCGTGGGCCTTCTGTTCGTAACCGTCGCGCTCGCGGCTTCCTGTAAGAATACCGGGTCGGACCCATCGGGTAGCGGCGGCGGTGAAACGTGCAAGAGTCCCCAGCAAGTTTGCGAAGGTGCCTGCGTCGACCCGCGGTTCGACCCGAAAAACTGCGGCGCGTGCGGCAACGCTTGCACGGACGGCAAGGTGTGTTTCGAGGGAATATGCGAGGTCAGCTGTCCCGCCGGTAGCGAAAAGTGCGCGCTTGAAGGCGCCGGCGGAGGGGCCGCGTTGTCGGTCTGCGCGAACGTAGCGGTGGATCGAAACCACTGTGGCGCGTGCGGAACGAAGTGCCCCGCGGCCGAAGTTTGTACCGAGAGCGCCTGCGCTCTCGAATGTGCCGGCGGCGCGACCAAGTGCGATGCGAAAGATGGCCCGGTTTGTGTCGACACGATGGTCGACGCCCTCAATTGTGGCGGGTGCGCCGCGGCGTGCGAGCCCGGTTTCGCGTGCGTGAGCGGAGCTTGCAAGACCGTGTGCGTCGCGGGAACCACGGTTTGCTCGGTGCCGGTTCCGGGTGGCGGAGCTGGCGGCGGCGGCGGAGCTGGCGGCGGCGGCGGCGCTGGCAGCACGTCGAGCGCGGGTGGGGCAGGCGGTCTCGGTGGCGCGGGTGGCGCGGGTGGCGCGGGCGGAATGGGTGGTGCAGGCGGCGCCCCGGCCCCCATGGTGATGGACATTTGCGTCGATACGCAGCTCGACCCCCGGCATTGCGGCAACTGCGAGACGGCGTGCCCAAAGGGCAAGGCGTGCCAGGGCGGCCAATGCCTCACGGACTGCGTAGGCGGCACGTCGAAGTGCGCGGACGAAAATGACGATGACGTGTGCGTTAAGCTCCTCTCCGACGAGAAGTATTGCGGTACCTGCACCAACGCGTGCGCGCCGAAGACGACCTGCGTCGGTGGCGTCTGTGAAGTTGCTTGCCAAGGTGGTTCGACCGAATGTGGCGGGACCTGCGTCAACACGGCGAATGACCCTGCGCACTGCGGCGGTTGCGGCATGGCGTGCACCGGCGGGAAGGTGTGCCAAGACAAGCAATGCGTGCTCAAGTGCGTCGGCGGCTCGGTGGATTGTCTCGGAAGCTGCGTCAACACGGCGAATGACCCCGCGAACTGCGGCGGTTGCGGCATGGCGTGCACGGGCGGCAAGGTGTGCCAAGACAAGCAATGCGTGCTCAAGTGCGTCGGCGGCTCGGTGGATTGTCTCGGGAGCTGCGTCACCGTCGCAAACGATCCGAACAACTGCGGCTTGTGCGGTAGCGCGTGCGCGAAGCCTCCGAACGCGACGGGTTTCTGTGCCTCGATGACGTGCGGGTTTGGTTGCAAGGTTGGTTTCGGTGACTGCAATGCGCTAGGCGCAGATGGCTGCGAGGCGCCCCTCAACACGGTCTCCGCTTGCGGCTCGTGCGGCAAGGCGTGCACGTCGGCGAACGCCACCTCGACGTGTGTCAATGCGACGTGCGGCCTTGGCGCTTGCAACACGGGCTTCGGCAATTGCAATGCCAACGCGACCGATGGCTGCGAGGTGAACCTGAAGACGGACTCGGCGAACTGCGGTACCTGCGGGAATGCGTGCGCTGGGAACGCGGCGTGCGTGAACGGCGTTTGTGGCGCCTCCACATGCAAAGTCGTGGCTGGCGCAGGCAACCTCACCTGGTGCGCCCACGCGGCGGCTACGAAGAACACGAGCTGCAGCACCGTATGTCAGAGCGTGGGGTTGGTCGCGATGTCGAACACCACGACCTGGTTCAACGCGCAGAATGACATCGCTGAGTGCACGGCGCTCCGCGATGCCTTCGGCTTCGCCGCGGCGACGCCGACTGTCCTGAGCCAAAACTTGGCGTGCGCGGGGTACGAATCAGGTCAAAATCAACTCATTTGCTCTTCGAGCACCGCGTGCCCTGGGAACGTGACCGCAAATGCGCCCGGCTCGGCGACGATGACGCCGATCTGCGCCTGCCAGTGACGGGCGGTGCTCGTCCGCGCTGAAGAATGTGACGAACGCATCGAAGATGTGGTTACCTAAGAGGATGGTGACGTCTTCGATGCGCTCGGTTCGAATGCCAGCGGGTGCTCTCGTCCTCACGGCGCTTTTTGGGGCGTGCAATGGCGGTAAGGTCGTGGTTCTCGGGCTGGAGCCGACGGGAACCGGCGGCACGGCCACGGTCGCGACGACAAGCGGCGACGGCGGTAGCGCGGATGGCTGTTCCGGCGCCCTTACCGAGTGTGAAGGCGTGTGCGTCGACGCTCGGTTCGATCCGAAAAATTGCGGAACGTGTGGCCTTGAGTGCCCCGAAGGTGAGCTGTGTTCAGGCGGGACGTGCGGCGTGGCGTGCGGTGCCGGAGCATTGAAATGCGTCGATGGCATGGGCAAGGCCGCCTGTGTCGAACCGCTCTCGAGCTCCGCGAACTGCGGCGGCTGCGGCAAGGTTTGCCTGGCCGGCGAGTTGTGCGTAGCCGGCATGTGCACGCTCGCATGCGGCGGCGGAACCGTGCAATGCGGGGCGGTCTGCAGCAACGTGAACTACGATCCGCTGAACTGCGGCGGCTGCGGCATGGCGTGCCCCATCGGCGTCAACACCGTCGCCGTATGCGCCGATGGAAAGTGCGGCCTTGAGTGCAAGGATTCGTTCGGCGATTGCAACTTGAAACCGGCCGACGGTTGCGAGACCGCGCTGATGGCGAGCGTCACCAATTGCGGCGCATGCAGCAACGCGTGCGCGGTCGTGAACGGCACCCCGATCTGCGACACTGGGGCGTGCAAGGTGCTGACGTGCAACACCGGCTACGCGAACTGCGACAACGACACGAAGAGTTGCGAGACGAACGTCACGAGCGATGTGCAGAACTGCGGAGGCTGCAACAAGCCGTGCGCTGTCGGTCAGTCGTGCGTCGCCGGCGTGTGCCTGTCACTCCCGCCGTCGTGCCGGATCGTCAATGGTCTCAAATGGTGCACGAACCCCAACAACGTGAAGTCGCAAAACTGCAATCTCACGTGCGGCAGTGTCGGGCTTGTGCCACTCGCCGATACCAACGCTTGGTACAATGCGCAGGATGCGTTCGACGAGTGCACCGCGATCCGCGACGCGTTTGGAATCGCGCTGCAAGTCTCGATTTCATCCTATACGTACGCTTGCGCGGAGATGACCGGCAACAACTTCCTCTGCTCGAATTACACCGGCTGCCCACAAGAGCATCTCAACAACTCCGATGGCGGGGACCATCAGGGTTTTTGCCCCTGCCAGTGAGCGCAGCCGGGTGCGACGGCCCGGGCACTGCGTCAACCGGTCGGGGCGTCAACCGGTCGGGGCGTCTTCGGGCGTCGCCACGTCGCTCGGGGATTCGTCGCGGCGCGGCGGGGCCATCACGTCGCGTAGCTCGCACGCGCGCGAAAGGACCGTGGTCGCGTAACCGCCTTTGGTGAGCATGAAGCCCACGATCAGCGCGTCTTCGCCTTCGGGGCGCCACTCGAGGTCGTTCACCCAAAGGCGCAAGGCGCGTCGTGCGCCTTCGCCATAGTTCGAGAACTGCTCGAGGCGCGACGGCTCGTCGATCATGTTCGCCAGCGCCTCGCGTTCGAGTGCCGCGACATCGCCTTCGGGCCAGCGCATCTTCGAGCCGAACATCGGCCCCGTCGGAGACAGGAGGCCTTGCTCGCATCGTGCGCGCGCGTCTTCGAGCTCGGCTTCGCCCACGACGAACACTCCGCCGGAGTCATGCTTCTGCGCGACGTCGCCGAGAACGATGCTCGCCCAGGTGCCTTCGCGCTCGCGGCGTTCGAGGACTTCGTTGAACGAACGCGACTGCAGCGCCGAGAACAGCAGCTTGCGCTCGCGTTTGTCGCGCGGGCCACGCTCTTTGCCTTGCAGCCATGCGAGCGCCCGCTCGGGGTTGGCGCCGTCGCGGCCAAATCGCTGCGAGCCGAATGCGTTTGGGACGCCTTCTTGCTGGATGCGCGCGAGTCGTTCGATCACGATCTCGCGGCCCGGCAAGGTGAGCTCACGCAAGGTGATCGTGAAACGATTGCCGCGCAGATGGCCAGTTCGCAGCTTGTTCTTGTGCCGCTTTGCATCGAGGATCTCGACACCGTCGAGGGTGATGGCGCGCGCTTCTTCAGGTTCGCGACCCTTGGCAAAAGGGAAGGAGGCGACTTGGGTCGTCACCGCGTGGCGGTCCTTCATGCCGGCGAATCCAACTTCGCGAGGATCGACGCCGAGTCCGTCGGCAAGCGCGCGCACCACCTGGAGCGTCGTTAGCCCCGTCTTCTTGAACGTGACGTACAAGTGGTCGCCTTCACCGCATGCTTCGTAGGCTGGAAGCTCGTCGACGATGAAGTCGCTCGGCTGTCGTCGCAGAACGGCCGAAACCTGCTCGGGTGAAAGGGAATTGGACATGTTGGCTCGGGATCGGAGATAGGAAAGGCATGCGACTCGCTCACGCAGTGTTGGCGCTCGGGCTCGCGGTCATGCCGTGGGTACCGCTCGCGCACGCGCAGGGCAAGCCCGCTCCAGCGAAATCGGTCCGGCGCGCCACGTGTCCCGCGGACATGGTGGCCGTGGGGGTGACCTGCGTCGATCGCTATGAGGCTTTCGTCGTCGAGCTGTTGCCCAGCGGAAAAACCAGGGCGCATTCGCCATTCGAGCCCGTGCAAGGGCTGCGCGTCAAAGCCGTGAACGCGCGCGGAAAACATCCTCAAGCGCACCTCAGCCGTAACGAGGCGGAAGCGGCGTGCGTGCTCGCCGGAAAGCGCCTCTGCGCGGACACGGAATGGCTTCGCGCATGCAAAGGTAAACGCGAGACGACGTGGCCTTACGGACCGACGCGCGTGGTTGGGCGCTGCAACGATCACGGGACGAGCTCGTTCAACCTGCTCTTCGGCAAGGACGGTCGGCCGCCGCCGCAGAGCGAATACGACTTCGACCATTTGAACGATCCGCGGCTCAATCAACTGAAGGGCACGCTCGCGAAAGCGGGCGCGTTCTCGCGGTGCAAGACCACGGATGGCGTCTTCGACATGGTCGGCAATCTGCACGAGTGGACGGCCGCACCGGACGGGACGTTTCGCGGCGGCTATTACCTCGACGTCGAGCAGAATGGCCTCGGGTGCGACTATCGGACGACGGCGCACCACGACAAGTACCACGATTACTCGACCGGCTTTCGCTGCTGCAAGACGCCGGGCGCGCCCGTGACAAAGCCGGCGTCGTCAAAGACCGCAGCACCGAAGCTCGCCCCGCGAGCGGGCAAGCCGAAGCGTGGCGTGCCGAAGCCCGCGTTGAGACCTGCGCCGATTCCGCGAGCCGGGCAAGACTGACTCGCGACATCCATCGCTCCCCGCAAGCTGTGCGGCCAGGTCGCGTTCGGCCTTACAGCTCGTGGTGCATCGCGTTGTGCGGCGAGCGAAAATGCTGGTTCGGCGAGTACGGCAAGAGATTCGAGACGCGACTGAGGTAGACGCATGCGTACTCGTTGACCTGCGCGCCAAAGAGTGAAAGCTCGCCGCCTTCCTTCAAGAGCGAGCCCCAATAGGGATGGAACCGCACGTCGATTTTGCGACGGAGTGAGCGGGCCTCGGTATCGAGCGTGCGGAGTTGGCGCCGGATCGATGCGAGCATGTCACGGATGCGTCGCAGCTCGTCGCGAGTGGCGGCGGTCGCCCCTCCGTTGCCGGCGTCGGTCGCGAGTGAGTGCGCCCGCTGCTGCAGGTGCCGCATCGCGTCTTCGAGCTCGGCGTGTCGCTGGTGAACCTCGAGCAGTGCGGCGGCATCGTCGCGGCTTCGTTCGTGAGCGCCGATCTCGTCTTCGAGTTCCTGCAAGACCATGGCGGTGCGCCACATCGAGTCCTTCTTCGAGCGGAGGATGTCTCCGTAGATGTGGTCGCCGACGTACATCACGCGGTGGCCCCCACCCATCGCCTCCTGAAGGTCGTCCAAGTTGCCGCCTTCGTAAATTTTTCCGCGCTCGAAGGGCAGCGTCGCCGGTGCGGTGCTTCCGTCGGGCAGCCGTTCGAGAAGTGGGTTCTTTTGCTGGAAAAACGTGGGTTTTTTCGCGGCAACGACCACCGCGTCGAAGTAGTCTTGGAATTCTGGATAGTCTGGCAGCGCCCCGCCCACCAGGTAGCGCATGATCGCGTTGGTGGACGCCCAGCGCGAGTTCGTTAGCAAGAAGAGCTTCTTGCCGGCCGCGCGCAGCTTGTGGAGAGTCGAGGGTAGCTCTGGGTCGCGCTCGAGGTAGCGCGGCAGGTCGGCGGCGATCGTGTCGACGACGGTGCCGTCGCGATGCGCTTCGTCGATCGAGTCGCGGATGTCGTCGAAGAGCGTGCCAAATTCGGGTTGAATGCCACGAGCCTCGTAGCCCGCGATCACCGTCATGAACACGCTGACTTCGCTCAACGCGTAGAGGGTGTCCACCCAGTGGTAGCGGGAGGTCTTGTGGCGGATTTTTTTCTCGTCGTAGAGCGCTCGCAGCTCGTTGCGGGTGAGCTCGCGGAGTCCGTGGTAGCCCCGGCGCACGATTTTGAAGCGATTCATCTTCAATACGTTGCCGAGCTGTTTGTCGACGAGGAGCCCCCGGATAGCGAAGTCGAGTGGATAGTCGAGCTCGAGCAACCACGCAGGATGGCCGCGTCCGACGAGCTTTTGCACCGTGGCATCGATGCTCAACCTGTCCATCGCCGCTTGGCGGTAGACGGCAAGCGTGTAGTCCATGTCGAACCCGATCCACTCGCAGCGGGCAAGCTTGAGGTCGCGGTTGACGTAGACGCGCCGCTCGGGGCGGATGAGCGGAGGCTTGGCCTCGTCGAGGTCAAGCCACGGGAGTTCGAGCTGTTCTGCGTGCAAAAGGGCGTCCAGCTCCAATCGTACGCTTCCCCGGCGCTACGTCAAATCGCTCGACCAACGAGTCAACCCTCGACGTGGACGAGCGCGTCGGCGGCCGCGATGGCTTGTGCCAGTCCCGCGAACGAGCGCACGTGTGACGGAAGGCTTGCGCCTGCGAGCGTCTCGGCAAGCTCGGGTCGAACGGCGGCGAGCATCGCGGATACGCCGAGTAGTTTGATCCCGCGCGTGAGCGCCGCAATGTGCAGCGCATCCTCGGGTGTCGTCAGCAATGCGCCGCTGAGTTCGAGGATGACTACGCGGGGCTCGAGGCGAGCTGCCGCATCGAGCACGATGTTGCGAACGCGTTCACGTCGCCGCTCGTTGACGCGCCCGATGATGGGGATGACGATCACGCCGCTTGCGATCGGCAGCACTGGAGTCGACACGCGCACGAGCTCTTCGGCGGCGCGCGAACTCTCCGCTCGAGCGGCCTCGAGCTCTTGGACTCGATTGTAGAGTTCACGGGTCGTGCGCTCGGCGATCCTCTCGGCCTCCTCGCGGGCCTGGCGTTCGCGAGCGAGGCGACGCTCGAGCCGGGCGATCAGAGCCCCCTGGTCGTCCGCGGTCACGGAGTCGCTGCCAGAGGAAGGAAGGCACACTCGAGTCGACACGACTCATCCGAGCGCAGCAGGCACCTGGGATGAGCGATCGTCACCGACTCTCCGTACATTCGAGCCGTGCCCTGAATGAGTCCTTCGGCCAATGCACAGAGACGTTTGGACGATCGATAGATGATCACGATGCTCTCGCGTCCACCGAGCTCGAAGTCGAACTCGGGCACCTCGGCGCCGGGGTAGAGCTTGCGGACTTCGGGGTGAATCACGTCGTTCAAGCGCGCGAGCAGCGCGGTGCTGTGCGAATGCCCAGCAAAAAGCTCGGGGTAGCGCGCGTGAAAAATGGCGATGGCCTCGGTCCCGAACCAGCGCAACACGTCGCCAGGTGATGCGCCCGTGAGCTCGGATGCCGCAACGACGAGGCCTATGAGCTCCGCATCCGGATAGCTCCCGAGCGCTGAGTAGACGCCGCTCGCGCCGGAGCGGTCGAGCAGGGTGTCCCACGTGTCGGCGCCGTGCGTGTCGGTGACGACGCGCTCGAGGATGTTGAAGACGATGCCTTTCATGCGCGCCGAACCTTACGTCGGTGGACGGTAGCGCAGCCGATTCGGTTGCGTAATCGGTTTTTTTGCGTGTGCGTGATAGATCCGGGCGCGTGAGCGAACTTGCGTGGACCTGTGGCCAATTGGTCGTCGGTGGCTTCGATGGGACGGCACTCCCGGAGGGCGTTGCGCGTGAACTCCGTGCGGGGCGCCGCGCGGGCGTGATCGTGTTCAAGCGCAACCTCGAGTATCAAGGCGGGCAGCTCGTGCTCGAGCAGGTCTCGGGGCTCAATCAATCGATCATTGCGGCGACGGCGAATCTCGAAGACCCGCCGTTTATCAGCGTCGACCAGGAGGGTGGCAAGGTCGCACGCCTCTTGGCTCCCGTGCTCGAACTGCCGCCGATGCGGAGGCTTGCGGAGCTCGCCGATCTCGAGCTTACGCAACGTGTGGGCGAAGAGCTTGGTCGGCAACTCGCGGCCCTTGGCTTCAACCTCGATTTCGCTCCCGTGATGGATGTCGACTCGAACCCCGCGAACCCGATCATCGGTGATCGCGCTTTCGGTCGTGAGCCGCGCGTCGTGATGCGGCATGGCGTCGCCTTCATTCGAGGCTTGCAGTCCGTCGGTGTGCTCGGCTGCGCGAAGCACTACCCGGGGCACGGCGATACGTCCGTCGATAGCCACCTCGACTTGCCGGTGGTGGACGCCGACGCCGCGCGGCTCGCCGAGCTTGAACTCCCGCCATTCCGCGCCGCGAGCGGAGCCGGGGTCGCGACCATGATGACCGCGCACGTCGTGTACCGCGGGCTCGATCCCTCCGTTCCGGCAACGTTTTCCCATCGAATTTGCACCGAGATGCTCCGCGGAAATATCGGGTTCGAGGGTGTGCTGTTCAGCGACGACCTCGAGATGGGCGCGATCGCGAAGCATGGGGCGATCGATGATGCGGCGATTCGCGCGGTCGCGGCGGGCTGTGATGTCCTGCTCGTGTGCAGTGACGTCGAGGCCCAAGCGCGCGTCTATGAGGCTCTCGTGCGGGAGGCCGAGGGGTCGCCGGCGTTCGCGTTGCGTTGCAAAGAAGCGGCGGCTCGGAGCGTCCGGGTTCGCAACCTCGCGCCACCGCGCATCGAAGGGGACAGGGCACGGCTCCGCGCGATCATCGGCAGCTTGCCGGCGCGTGAGCTCGCCCGGCGGGTGTTGGCGGAGGTCGAGTGAGCGCGACGCTGCTCGTGGCCGATCGGCTGCTTACCTGCGAGGCGAGGGGAGGGGATGCTCTCGGCAGTTTCGAGCCGGGTGCGGTTCTGTTCGACGAGACGGGGATCCATGCGGTCGGCTCGCCGCAAGACGTCGTGCCCCTCGGTGGCGCGGCGACCCGTGTCGAGCATCGCGGTCTCGTGACTCCAGGCCTCGTCGATGCGCACACTCACGCGGCGTGGATGGGCAGCCGCGCGCGCGAATACGGCATGCGCATGGCCGGTGCCGATTACGAGACGATTGCGGCCGCGGGGGGCGGGATTGTGGCGAGCATGCGAGCGATTCGTGCGGCATCGCGGCGCGACATCGCGGAGACGCTCGCCGCCAGGCTCGCACGGATGGCCTCGCTTGGCGTGACCACCGTCGAGGTGAAGAGCGGCTACGGTTTGTCGGAGGCGGACGAGCGCAAACAGCTTGAGGCTATCGCGATTGCCAGTGAAAATGCTGCACTGCCGCGCGTCGTGCCGACGTTTCTTGGTCTGCATGCGTTGCCGCCGGAGGCCCGCACGGGCGCGTCCGATGACCGCGTGCGTTACGCCGGGCAGGTGCTCTCGTGGCTCGATGGCATCGCGCAAGAAGGGCTCGCGGCGTTCGTCGATGCGTATGTCGATCGAGCCGCCTTTTCGGTGACGGAGGTGCGCCCCGTGCTCCTTCGGGCGCGCGAGCTTGGACTTGGCGTGCGGCTCCACATCGGTCAGTTTGCCGACGTTGGAGGGGCCGCGCTCGCAGCCGAGGTCGGGGCCGCGAGTGTCGACCACCTCGAGCATCTTTCGGCCGAAGGAGCCGCACTCCTTGCCGCCACGCGAACGGCCGCCGTGCTGCTGCCGACAGCGAGCTTCACCTTGGGTCAGGCGCCGCCGGACGTGCCGATACTGCGAGCGGCCGGCGTGTCGATCGTCGTGGCGAGCGACGCGAACCCGGGCACGGCTCCTACCGAGAGTCTGCCTCTCGCGATGGCGCTGGCCGCCCGCGCGTACGGCCTCGACCTAACCGAAATCATTCTCGGCGTAACCGCCCGGGCGGCATCTTCGCTCGGTACCTCGGGCGGTCGCCTTGCCGTCGGGGCCCCCTCCGATCTCGTGCTTTGGAGCTTCGAGCACGAGGCCGAGTTGCTCCAGCCGTGGGGCCTAGCGCGCGCTCGTGCCGTCTACCGCGGCGGCCGCTCGATTGCCTGAACGGACGAATCGGGTCAGCGGGTGGCGCATAGGCTGTCTTTTCGAACTGAACCCTGTTAATAGCCCGCTCCGAGAAGCGGACACCCCTTATGACCCTCGCAAGCCGAAGTAGTCGCGCAACGCGCCAATTCCTCACGTTTTTTGCCTTCGCGGTCGCCTTTTTTGGCTCGCAGACGGCCCGGGCCAACGAGGCGGAAGCCTTGAAGAGCCTGCCGGATTTGTCGAAGGTGATGTTCCTCGGCGTGAACGGGCACCTGCTCCTCACGCTCGGCCTCCTCATCTGCCTCCTCGGCGGTGTGTTCGGCCTCGTCACTTACAAGCAGCTGAAGAACCTCCCCGTCCACTCTTCGATGCTCGAGGTCTCGGAGCTTATCTACGAGACCTGCAAGACCTACCTCCTCACGCAGTGCAAGTTCATCGCGAAGCTCGGCGTCCTTATCGCCGCGGTCATCGTGCTGTATTTTGGCTACTTTGGCCGTGCTGAGTACACGCCGATGCACGTCGTCGCGATCCTTATCTTCGCGGTCATCGGCGTCCTAGGTTCGGTCGGCGTTGCCTGGTTCGGTATCCGCGTGAACACCTTCGCGAACTCGCGCGCCGCCTTCGCCTCGCTGAAGGGCAAGCCGTTCCCGACGTACGCGATTCCGCTGAAGTCCGGCATGTCGATCGGCATGCTGCTCATCGCGACCGAGCTCTCGATGATGCTCGGGATCCTCCTCTTTATGCCCCAGGCGTACGCGGGCCCCTGCTTCATCGGCTTCGCCATCGGCGAGTCGCTCGGCGCCTCGGCCCTGCGCATCGCGGGCGGCATCTTCACGAAGATCGCCGACATCGGCTCGGATCTCATGAAGATCGTCTTCAACATCAAAGAAGACGACGCGCGCAACCCCGGCGTGATCGCGGACTGCACCGGTGACAACGCAGGTGACTCGGTCGGCCCAAGTGCGGACGGTTTCGAGACCTACGGCGTGACCGGCGTCGCGCTCATCACCTTTATCTTGCTCGCCCTCAAGGGGCAGGAAGTGCTTCAGACGAAGCTCCTCGTGTGGCTCTTCGTCATGCGCGTGATGATGATCCTCACCTCCGGCATCTCCTACGTGCTGAACGAAATCCGCGCGACGAGCAAGTACGGCACGGTCGACAAGATGAACTTCGAGGAACCGCTCACGTTCCTCGTTTGGTTGACGTCCATCGTCTCCGTCATCGTGACGTTCGGCGCCTCGTACTTGCTCATCAGCGACCTCGGCAAGAACCACGAACTCTGGTGGCAGCTCTCGGCCATCATCTCCTGCGGCACCCTCGCCGGGGCGATCATCCCCGAGGTGATCAAGATCTTTACCTCGACCGAGTCCGCTCACGTGAAAGAGGTCGTCACGGCCTCACGCGAAGGCGGCGCGTCGCTGAACGTGCTCGCGGGCCTCACGGCCGGTAACTTCTCCGCGTACTGGATGGGCCTCGTGTTCGTCGCGCTGATGGGTACCTCCTACTTCATCGCGAAGCTCGGTCTGACGGATGTCTTGACGAGCATGGACGTAAGCGTCGGTCTCAGCCATGAGGCTGCCGTCATCGCCGCCCCGGTGTTCGCCTTCGGCCTCGTGGCCTTCGGGTTCCTCGGGATGGGCCCCGTGACGATCGCCGTCGACTCGTACGGTCCGGTGACCGACAACGCCCAGTCGGTCTACGAGCTCTCCACCATCGAGACGATTCCGAACATCGAGGCGTCGATCCTGAAAGAATTCGGCTTCAAGCCCAACTTCGAGAAGGCCAAGCACTACCTCGAGGAAAACGATGGGGCCGGCAACACCTTCAAGGCGACCGCCAAGCCGGTGCTGATCGGCACGGCGGTGGTCGGCGCGACGACGATGATCTTCTCCATCATCATGGTGCTCACCGACGGTCTCAAGCAGAAGGACAGCCTCGCGAAGCTCTCGATGCTTCACCCGCCGTACCTGCTCGGTCTGATCACCGGCGGTGCGGTGATCTACTGGTTCTCGGGCGCGACGATCCAGGCCGTCTCGACGGGCGCCTACCGTGCGGTCGAGTTCATCAAGGCGAACATCAAGCTCGATGGCGTTGAAAAGGCCAGCGTCGAGGACTCGAAAAAGGTCGTCGAGATCTGCACGATCTACGCGCAGAAGGGGATGTTCAACATCTTCCTCGTCATCTTCTTCTCGACCCTCTCGTTCGCCTTCCTCGACGCATTCTTCTTCATTGGCTACCTGATCTCGATCGCGCTCTTCGGCCTCTACCAGGCGCTCTTCATGGCGAACGCCGGCGGCGCTTGGGACAACGCGAAGAAGATTGTCGAAGTCGAGCTCAAGGAAAAGGGCACGCCGCTTCACTCGGCCTGCGTCGTCGGCGATACGGTGGGCGACCCCTTCAAGGACACGTCATCGGTCGCGATGAACCCAGTGATCAAGTTCACCACGCTCTTCGGCCTTCTCGCCGTCGAGCTCGCAGTCAAGATGAAGGAGGGGGAGAGCGGTGCGATGCTCACGACGGTCATCTCCGCCGTGTGTTTCGTGATCTCGGCTTACTTCGTCTACCAGTCGTTCTACGGGATGCGCATCCAGAGCGACGAGAAACCCACGGCCTGAGCCGAAAACGCTCGTTCGGCCTTCACCGGGAATCGTGCCCGAGTGACCGAGCGAGCTTGACGAACTCTCTGATTTAAGCGATAGGAATCCTCTCTCATGTCGAATTTCAAGACCTGGAACATCCGTAAGCGCCACGAGTGGCTCTCGACCCCGATGAAGAAGACGCGCCTCAAGCGCCGCACCGCGCGACGCTGCGGACTTCTCGAAGCGATGGAGCGCAAGGCTCCGGTCGTTGTGGAAGTTGCGCCCGAAGCCGCGACGGCGTGAGCTCTGTTTTCTGCCTCTTCGGCTGACGCGTCGGCGCGGCGGAGAATTGAAGACGGCGGGTTCCTTCGGGGGCTCGCCGTTTTGCTTTTTTGTAATTCCGTTTTGGGATCCCGTGACGGCGCTTAGGTGACGGCGCTTACTCGGGGATGCTCTCGAGTGCGACGTCGACTTTCGTTGCGCCGTTGCCGGGAACGGTGACGAGCTGGTCGTGGGGGAAGTGCCCATTCGCTTCGACGGTGAGGCGATGTTCGCCCGCCGGAACCTTGATCCCAAACCGCTTCAATCGGCTGAGCTTGCCGATGTACTGGTCGTCGACCGTCACGAGGGCGTCGTCGGGCATGCCACCGACGCGCAGCACGCCGACCATCGGGGGCGTGCACGCTGCGGCGAGGGCAACGCAGGTGAGAGCGGCGAGAGGGGGCCACGCGGCTGGCATCGTCACTCCCACTCGATGGTGGCGGGGGGCTTCGACGAGATGTCGTAAACGACGCGGTTGACGCCCCGTACTTCGTTGATGATGCGGTTCGAGACGTGGGCCAGGAACTCGTACGGCAAGCGCGCCCAATCGGCCGTCATGCCGTCTTGCGAGGTGACGGCACGGAGCGAGATGACTTCGTCGTAGGTGCGGTCGTCGCCCATCACGCCGACGGACCGGACGGGCAAGAGCACCGTGAACGCCTGCCAGACGGTGTCGTAGAGGCCCTTGGAGCGCAGCTCGTCGATGAAGATCGCGTCCGCGCGTCGGAGGACGTCGAGTCGCTCGCGGGTGAGATCACCGATGCAGCGAACCGCGAGGCCGGGTCCCGGGAACGGATGGCGCTGCAGCGCTTCGGATGGAATCGCGAGCGTGCGACCGGCCGCGCGAACCTCGTCTTTGAAGAGCTCGCGTAGGGGCTCAATCAACTTGAGCTTCATTCGAGCAGGCAGACCACCCACGTTGTGGTGGCTCTTGATCACGGCGCTCGACCCGTGGATGGGAACGCTCTCGATCACGTCGGGGTAGAGCGTGCCTTGGACGAGCCATGCGACGTTGCCGATGCGCTTGGCTTCGCGCTCGAAGACGTCGATGAAGGTTGTGCCAATGATTTTGCGCTTCTTTTCGGGATCGGTCTGCCCGTCGAGCGCGGCGAGGAATTCTTCGGAGGCGTCGATTGCGATGAGCTCGATGCCGAGTCGCTCGCGAAACATCTCGGTGACTTGTTTGGCTTCATCCAGCCGCATGAGCCCGTTGTCGACGAAAATGCACGTCAGACGGTCACCGAGGGCGCGACGGCACAAGACGGCGGCAACCGTGGAGTCGACTCCGCCACTCAACCCGAGCACGACGCGTTCGTTCTCGGCAACGGTACGCCGTACGCGCGCGACGGCCTCTTCCACGAAGGATGCTGGCGTCCAGTCGCGGGTCATGCCGGCGACGTCGAAGAGAAATGCCTCGATGAGCTCGCTGCCGCGTTTGGTGTGCGTGACCTCAGGATGAAATTGCACGCCGTAGATGCGCCGCGCGTCGTCTGCGATGGCGCACGCCGGGGTCGAAGGGTTGCTCCCGATCGCACGGAAACCCGGCGGCAATTCCGCGATACGATCGCCATGGCTCATCCACACGTCGAGCGACTCTCCCGCAGCGAAACGAGCGAACGGACCGACGGATTCTTCGACGCGGACGGGTGCGGCACCGAACTCACGCGTGTCGGCGCGTTCAACGCGGCCACCCAGCAATTGAGCAGTCAGCTGCACGCCGTAGCAGATGCCGAGGATCGGAATTCCTCGGGAAAACAGGCTCGAATCAAGGGTTGGAGCCCCGGTTCCGTAGACGCTTGCGGGGCCTCCCGACAGAATCACTGCGCGAGGTGCGAGTGCGTCGATGCGCTCGGGAGCGAGCGAAAATGGGTGGATTTCGCAGTAGACGCCGGCTTCGCGTACGCGCCGGGCGATAAGCTGGGTGGTCTGCGAGCCGAAGTCGAGGATGAGAACGAGTTGGTGTGTCATGGAACCGCGGGGGCGCTAGGTTGGGTGGCGGGCGGAGCGGCGACGGGCGGAGCTGCGGCGGGCGGAGCTGCGGCGGTCGCGCTCGGTGCGACGGCTGTGCCATCGATCGCGGTTGGCGGATCGTAGTCACGTGGCGTCTCGTAGTCAGGTGGTGGGCCCGCGGGTGGCGTTTTCGGCGCACTCGAGCACGCGAGAACGAGAAAAGGGAGGAGCGACAAGGCGATACGCATAGGCTCAGAGCTCGGTCGGTTTGGCAGGCGGTTTCGGGATGGGCCCGCCGGTTGGTGGCTGCGGCATCGGAGACGGCGTTGAGTCGACACCGCCGTCGGCAGTAGCGGATGGGCTCGACTCGATCGGTGCGCCGTCGGGCGAAGGGACCGCCTTCGGCACTCGAGGGCTTTGGCGCCGCGGCACGTCGGCACCGCGCGCGTTCGCGGCAGCTTCGATAATCGGTCTGACCGTGGGGCTTGCCGGTGGGGCGACCTCGCCTCCGTCTGCGCACGCCGCGATGACCATGAAGGCAGCACAACACGCTTTCGGCACGGGCGGACGCTAGCACACGGTCCGGTTGCCGCCTCGCCCAACGCGCTCGTGTTGCTGGTGCCCGAGCGCACGCCGTCGTAAGCGCTGGCCATGGATCTGCGCGACGAACTTATCCTGCGTGCCGAGCGGGCGCGGGCTGCGTCGGTGGTCTTGGCGCCGGCCGGTCGAGCCGAAAAAGACCGTGCGCTCATGGCAATCGCCGAGGCTCTGATCGAGCGGGCGGCCGAGGTCATCGCGGTGAACGCGGAGGATGTGGCCGAGGCTCGGGTAGCCGGGCTCGACGAGGCCATGCTCGACCGGTTGTTGCTCGACACGGCGCGGGTTCACGCGATGGCGGCAGCGGTCCGTGCGATTGCCGCCGCGGACGACCCGGTGGGCGAGGTGGTCGGCATGAAGCGTCGGCCGAACGGCATGCTGGCGGGGCAAGTGCGCATTCCTCTCGGGGTCATTGCGATGATCTACGAGTCGCGCCCGAACGTGACCGTCGACGCGGCGGCGCTCTGCTTGAAGAGCGGCAACGCGGTGATGCTGCGAGGCGGCAAAGAGGCTCGCCGCAGCAATGAGGTCTTGGGCGCGATAGTCCGCGCCTCGCTCGTGCGGACGGGTCTTCCACAAGACGCGGTGCAGGTTATCGAGCCGCTCGGTCGCGAAGAGACGATCGTCCTCGTGGGCTTGACCGGCCTTATCGATCTGCTGATCCCGCGAGGCGGCGAGGGGTTGATCCGCTTCGTGGTCGAGCACGCGCGCGTCCCCGTTGTGCAGCATTACAAGGGCGTCTGTCACCTTTACGTCGATTCCGCGGCCGACCTCGACATGGCATTGGCGCTGACCGACAACGGCAAGATGAGTCGTCCCGGCGTGTGCAACGCCCTCGAATGCGTGCTCGTTCACGAGGCCATCGCCGCGGACTTCGTTCCGCGATTGGGCACGCTCGTGGACCGCGGCCTCGAGGTCCGAGGGGATGCGCCGACGCAAGCTCTCCTCGCTCGCGCAATGCGCGCCACCGAGGCTGACTGGGGCCAGGAGTTTCTGGCCAAAATCCTCGCGGTGAAAGTCGTGCCGAGCTACGAGGCCGCGGTCGCCCATATTCGCAGGCACGGCTCGCACCACTCCGAGGCCATTTGCACAAACGACCACCGCCTGGCCGAACGATTCCTGCGGGAGGTTGACGCGAGCTGCGTTCTCGTTAACGCGTCGACGCGATTCAACGACGGAGGGGAGCTCGGCCTCGGTGCCGAGGTGGGAATTTCGACCACCAAGCTCCATGCCTACGGGCCGATGGGGCTCGCAAGTCTGACGGCGTTGAAGTGGATCGTGCAGGGTGACGGGCAGGTGCGGTAGAGTCCGCGCCTTTGCGTAAGGATGTGATGACGTGACTGTGATCGAGAAGCGCGAAGCGAAGAGCAAAGTCCGCAAACCGAAGGCTGCTCCGAAGGGCCCGACGGCGACTGCGGGCGACGATGCGCGGAAGCTCGCCCTGGCGATCGCCGCCGCGGGGCTCGACAAAAAAGCGGCCGGCATCGAGATCATCGATGTCGCCGATAAGGTCGACTACACCGAAATGCTCGTGTTGATGAGCGGTCTCAGCGACCGGCACGTTTCGTCCATTGCGCGGGGCATCGTCGACGAGCTCAAAGAGAAGCGGCGTACCGTTCCGCTCTCCATCGAGGGGATGACGGCGGGCCAGTGGGTGCTGCTCGACTTCAATGACGTCGTCGTGCATGTGTTTCAGCAGGCGAGCCGCTGCTACTACGATCTCGAGGGACTGTGGATCGACGCCGGTCGCGTGAAGGTTCCGCAACCTATCGCGAGACTCGAGACGGACGAGCCGAACGACGGCGGCTGAACGTGTGAGGCTGCGCATCGTGGCGGTAGGCGCGCTGAAGGGCAGCGCCGAGCGGGAGCTTTGCGCCGAGTATCTCGGTAGGCTCGCGCATTATTGCAAGGTCGACGAGCTCGTACTGAAGCCCGACTCGCCGCCGAAGGAAGCCGCTGCGATTCGAAAGGCGTGCGAGGGCGCGGGCGTCGTGCTCCTGGACGAGCGCGGCGCGCAATTGACGAGTGAGAAGCTTGCCCGCAAGGTCGAGGCGCTCGCTTCGCGCGGCAAGGGTGACGTCGCATTCGTGATCGGTGGCTCGCACGGTCTGCCGGCCGGTCTCGACGCGCTCGTAACTTCTGCGGCACCGGTCGACCGTTGGAGCTTGTCGCTATTGACGTTCCCGCACAGGCTTGCGCGCGTCGTGTTGTGCGAGCAACTCTACCGAGCGATGACGATTCTACGCGGCGAGCCCTACCATCATTGAAGGGGGGGCGTCGCTTGGCGGGCGGCGCCGACACGCCGCGTGGGAACGGGGTGGCTTCGCTGAAGCCGACGGGTTAGCGTCCCGCTCGTGTTCGGCCTGAGCCTCGGTGAGGTTGTCGTGATTGCCATTTTGGCACTCGTGGTCCTCGGGCCGAAGGAGCTACCAAAAGTGCTCCGAACGCTCGGGAGGACGCTTGCCAAGCTTCGCCGGATGAGCACGGAGCTCCGTCAGCAAAGCGGAATCGACGCGATCATTCGCGACGAGGGACTGCACGAGGAGCTCGCGACGCTGCGGCGTCTACGAGGGGTGTCGGCGGCCGGCATGGTCGATTCGTTCATCGAAAGCTCCTCACAGCGCGCAAAAAAAGTAGCGAGCTTGGCAGCCGCCGCGACGCCCCTCGGCGACGATCCGTACCTTCCCGACGCCGCCGCGCCGGTCGAATCGCCGCCGATAACACTCGACGGGACCCCGCCCGATCCGGCAGTCGAATATCCGGAGGCCGGCTGCGATGCCTACGGCTCGGCGGAGGAGCCGCCGGCGAAGCCGGATGGTGACGCTGAGCCTGAGGGTGCTGCTGAGCCTGAGGGTGCTGCTGAGCCTGAGGGTGCCGCCATGGCCACGGAGCCGCCTCTCGCCGGAAGCCTGCCGTGAGCGCCGCGCCCGTGGCTGAGGAGGAGGGTGCGAAGCCGACCGAGGACGGCGATCGCCCCATGACGATCTGGCAACACTTGAGCGAGCTCCGCAAGCGGCTCTTCTATTCGGCTGTCGCCGTCTTCGTATGCGCGAGCGCCGCCTGGACCTACCACGAGAAAATCCTCGCCTTTCTCGCGAAGCCGTTCTGTGACTCGTGGCGCGCGAGCCACTTGGCGGGCAAGTGTGCCCTGAACTTCTCGTCGCCGTCGGGAGCCTTCACAAGCTACTTCCAAGTGTCCTTCGTGGCCGGCCTTCTCGTGGCCGCGCCGTTCGTCTTTTTCCAGCTGTGGGCTTTCATCGCTCCGGGGCTTTACGCGCGCGAAAAAAAATTCGTCATCCCGTTCGTGCTCTCCTCGACGCTCTTGTTCGTAGGTGGCTCGTATTTTTGCTGGCGCGCGGCGTTTCCAATCACCTTCGATTACTTCCTCGGCCTCTCCGGAACGATCGAGGGCATCGACATGCAGGTCGTGCCCACGGTGATGATGGACGACTACGTAAGCTTCGTAACCCAGATGCTCATCGGCTTCGGGATCGTGTTCGAGCTGCCTCTCGTGATCTTTTTTCTCTCGCTCGCCGGCATCGTCAATTACCTCCAGCTGATTCACTACGGGCGCTATTTCATCGTCGGTGCCTTCGTCGTTGCTGCCGCGCTGACCCCACCCGATGTGACAAGTCAGCTCGTCATGGCCATTCCGATGCTCATCCTCTACGGCGGTTCCATCGCGCTCGCGTTCTTGTTCGGAAAGCCGCCGACGGAGGCGCACCGCGAGTGGTTCCGCGAGCAGCGTCGCAGCCGCAAGGCGGCGAGCTGAGAGGCGCGGAGCTGTCCGGGCCGCGGCGACGCGCGCGGTTCGGTGAAGCACGATGGCCCATGGCGAAGCTCGCGCCGCTCTCGTTCGCCGGACTTGCGCTCGGGCTCCTCGGAGTGGTGAGCCGCGTGGAGGCCTCGCCTCAAAACGTGCTCGGTTTCGGTGCTCGCGCGATGGGCATGGCAAGCACCGGGGCTGCGAGCGCGGAGGGGCCCGATGCGGTCTATGGAAACCCGGCACTCTTGTCGGCGAATCGCGTGACGCAACTGCAGCTCGGCTTCGAAGGTGCCGTGTTTTCGCTGCGCGCCGATGGACCCGCTGTGCGAGGGCAAGTGCCGGCGTCGCCTTTCCGTGCGACGACGATCGGTGCCGTCTTGCCGCTGCCGTTTGGCGGCGGCCTGCGCGACAGGTTGACGCTTGGCCTTGGCTTTGTGACGCCGACGGATGTCGTGGTGCGAGCGCGCATTTTGTATCCCGAGCGCGTTCAGTTTCCGGTCGCGGATCGCGTCCAGAGCGTTGCGGTGCAGGTCGGCGTGGGACTCGCGCTTGGTCATGGTTTTCGGCTCGGCGGTGGGGTCGCCGCGCTGGCCGCGCTCCGTGGTTCCGTCGTCGTGCAGACGGATTCTTCGGGCCGGGTTGGGACGCAAGTCGAGGATACGTTGGTCGCAAGCTATGCGCCCTCCGCCGGGCTCTCGTGGGAGTCGGCAAGCGGGCGCTACCGCGTCGGTGTCGCTTTTCGCGGCGCGCTCATCGGGCGCTTTAATGTCGTAATCCGAGCGGAAAACCTCGGTTCCCTCACAATCCCGCCGCTCAACATCTCGGGCGTCGCGCAATTCGATCCGTCGCAAGTGGCTTGGGAAGCTGCACGCATCGAGGGTCCGTGGCGAGCCGCGCTCGGTGCGACCTACGCCCATTGGGTGTCCTACCCTGGGCCCGCCGAAGCTACCGTGCGTTGTTCCGATGCGGCCCCGCCGGCAGCCGAGTGTTCGGCGCCGCTGCCGACGCCCCCCGGCTATCGGTCTGTGGTCACGCCGCGACTCGGCGTCGAGCGTCGGGTCGAACTCGCTTCGGCGACGGTGATGGCGCTCCGTGCGGGGTACGCTTTCGAGCCGACTCCTGTCCCCGAACAGGTCGGTCGGGGCAATGCCTTCGATATGCATCGGAGCGTTGTCACCGCGGGCTTCGGTGTCGTGTTTGGGAGGCTGCCTCTCGGCATCGACGGGTTCGCGCAGGTTCACGTCCTGCATCCGCGCGACCATCGCAAACACGTGGTCGACGGCGCGCCTGTCGACGGCACGCTCACGACATCGGGACACGTGCTGGCCGGAGGCATTGCCGTGACGGCGCGGTTATGACGGCTCACTCCGCGCTCGGTGTCGCGCTCGGTTTTTTTGCCGCGAGTGCGGTGTCGGCCGAGGCTCGCGCGGCGCTGCCAGAGAGCTACGGTTTGGGGTCGCGCGCCGCAAGCATGGCCGGAGCCGTTGGCGCGGATGCCAAGGATTTTTCGGCGGTTGCGTACAATCCCGCTGGTCTCGTCGAGGCGCGAGGGCTCTCGATCTCGGTCGGCTACACCGCGAACTTTCACGCGCTGCGGTCGAGCGGCGGAGATGCCGACGTCGATGACGTGCGCGGGATGGTTGCCGGCGTCGTGGCGCCTGGAAAAGTCATGGGTGTTCCGTTTGCGTTCGGCGTGGCTGTGCATCTGCCGGACAGTGGGCTCAGCTTCTTGAAGGCGCGGAAGCAAGATGCGCCTCGATTCGAGCTCTACGACACACGGCAACAACTCTTGTTCCTGGCGGCGACGCTCGCGCTGCGCCCGCTCCCATGGCTCGAGGTGGGCGGTGGCATGGGCTATCTTTCCGCCACGCGCGGCAGGTTCTCGATTCGCGGCAGCGCGAACCTCGCGTCACCGTTCGACTCCGCGCTCGAGCACGAGGTCGATGCGGATCTGACGTCGGTTCGCTATCCAATCCTTGGTGTGCGCGCGTGGCGAAAACGGTGGGGAGCCGTAGGCGTTGCGTATCGTGGCTCGAGTCAGCTCGAGCTCGAACTCGATGCTCGCCTGGCCGGTACGGTGGCCCTCGGCGCGCTCGCGATTCCGCTCGTCTATGAACTCGAGGCACGCACGTTTAGCGCCTTCACACCGGCGCAACTCACGAGCTCGTTCAGCTTCCAGCGCATCGCGAATCTCAACGTCAACCTCGACCTCAGCTGGGTGCAGTGGAGCGCCTACGAGAGTCCCGCGGCGCGCATCAACGCCAAGCTCGCGGTCGAGGTCCCGCCCGGTGCGCCGGTTTCACTTCCCGCGTCGGCGTTGCCGGCCACCCCGACAGCTCCGCACTTTCGCGATCGCATCGTTCCGCGCGTGGGGGTCGAGTGGCGGCTCCCCATCGGTGCGCGGATCGAGGTCCCTTTGCGGTGCGGTTATGCGTACGAGGCAAGCCCGGTGCCCGACCAGCGTGGGGCGACGACGTTTCTCGATGCGGACCGGCACTCGTTCGCGCTTGGTGCGGGGCTCGCCTTGTCCGAGCTTGGCGCGGTGCTGCCTGGGACCCTGCGATTCGACGTGCACGCGGCACTCGGCGTGTTGCCGACTCGGCGTATTTTGAAGCAAAATCCAGCCGATTTCGTCGGCGATGCGAGCGCGGGCGGGCACATTGTCGGGCTTGGTGCGAACGCGGAGCTGGCGTTTTGAAGCGGGCCTTCGTGCTGATGGTCGCGGGGTGCTCGACGCTCGCGGACGCCGGTGGTGGGGACGCCAATGCGCCCAATGCCCTGGCAGGTCCGTTTCGCGAGGTCCGTCGCGAGGAGCTCGGGCAGGGGCGAACGGCGCCTTATGCGTTGCGGGACGAAGACGGCGGTGTGCGCGACGTGAGCGTGCTCGATGACGATGGCGACCCCGCGACACTCGGTGTGATCGCGCTCGCCGCGCGCCGCGGGGCTTCGGCAGGTTCGACTCCCGATGCGTCGCTGCCCACGAACGAACTCGTGAGATTCTCGGCGCGCGACGGTCGCTCGTTCGAGCTTGTGCCAACGGTCGTCCTCGCAGCGCAGGCCGCGGGGGAGGGGGGCGTCGTTGGTGCACCAAGCGCGCTCCGCCTCGCCGATGGCGTCTGGCTCTACTACGCGGCGGCTGACGGCATCCGTCTCGCGCATGCGACCGACGGCCTCACGTTCGAACGTGATTCGACGAACCCGGTTCTAGCGACCGCGACGGGAGGCTGGGACGAAGGTCACACGCCGTCGAGCCCCTCGATCGTTCGCCTTCCCGACGGCTCGTGGCGCATGTTTTACGAAGCGCTGGGCGCGGTCGGCGAGGCTCGCTCGCAGGATGGTCGGCAGTGGACTCGCGGCGTCGAAGCGGTGCTGCGGCCGCCCGATGGTGCAGCGGGGCTCGTCGCTCCGTGCGCTGTGCTCTCGCGGTCGGCGCTAGGGCGCGAGAGGTTGTGGCTCTACCATTCGCTCGAGTCCGCCGACGGACGTCGGACGATCGAGGTGGCTGCGCGCGAGGGTTTCGATGGGCCGTTCATCGGGGGTACCGCCACGGTGTTCGGGTTTGGCTCCGAGCTTGCCCCGACCGAACCGAATGTTGTGCGATTCGCTGATTTTTCGCTGCTTTTTGTGACGCAGCGCGCAGGAAAGAGCGCGGCTCAAGCGTACCCTGGCGTCGCAGTGGGCGTGGCCCCAGCGGCCCTTGGGCTACCCGCACCGAACCCCTGATGTGACGCTCGCGGAGACGCGCGTCAGAGCGGCTTGTCGACCGGAGCGATGGTCGTGCTGCCAGCGCCCCAGAAGCTGAGCCCGATAGGAGCATTCGCCACGGGGAGCTTGACGCTGTTGACGGTAGTGGCGCCAAATTGAATCTCGAACAAGTCACCGGAGTCGGCAAAACCGTAGGCGCTGCCTGCCCAGTACGCGAGTCCGAACACCGAACCGAAGCCAACGGCTCCCCAGTTTTTCGTCATCTTGCCGGTCTTCGGATCGACCTCGACGAGGCAGTCACCGCAGCCGCTTCCCTTCACGGTGAGGTAGGTCCCGCCGCCTTTCACCGAGACGACGTCGCCGCTCGATTCGTAGCCGGCGCCGAGGTTTCCAACCGGCGTGACCGCTCCGGTGAGCGTGTCGATGCGCACGTAGCTCGAGCCGTTGTATCCGACGAGCGCTTCGGCGTTCGGCAGGAGGGTTCCCTCCGGTACGAACGAGAGCGAGTTCGGGTAGTTCCCTTTGGCGACGGGGCTGCAAACCGCGGACTTTTTGTCGATGCGGTAGAGGCCGCCGAACGTTGTTGCGAAGATGTTGCTGCTCGCGTCGATGGCGATGTCGATGACGCTCGAGCAATTCGTGAAAGGACCGACGACCGCCACCTGTTTGGTGGTCGGATCGAATCGGTAGAGCGTGGTGTCGCTGTGGCCGTAGACCTCCGAAGCTTGAGGCTCTCCGCCGCTGCCCGTCGAGGTCGCCTGAGGGTCGAACCCCCCAGCGCCGACGCTCACCACGTCAACCGTCGACGTCCCGCCTTCGCCGCCGCCCGCGTTGGTACCCCCGCTCTTGAACGTGGCGCTCGAAGCCGAGCAGGCGACCGTCGCTGAAAGGAGGAGAAAGCAAGTCAACCGCATAGAAAACTGTGCTTATCACATCCTGCGGTGCCGCGCGCGGAGGTCCACGGCCTCAGCCGAAGAGTTCGCGGCGCTGTCTCCGCAGTGTCACATTCGTTTCACTTGGGTTGTGCGCTGAATGCCCGCGGAGCGCTGCGCAACCTTGAAGGCTTCTTGCTCGAGCGCCGGATGCACCCCTTTCGGGTTCACGCCTCCGGGGAGCTTTTTCTTCGTGATAAAGCCCATCAGGAGCTGCACGTTGAGCTTCTCGAGCTGACGGACCGCGCTGCGCATCTTCGTCATCTGGTCGGCCCAGGCGTAGGCAAAGGCGAGCGAACGCAGGAGCTGGGGCTTCAGGTCGCGGTATTCCACATCGTCGAGGTCGAAGGTCTCGAGAAGGTCGATGGCGCGCTTGGACTGGCCGGACCGCGCCCATGCCTCGCCGATAACGGAAGCCATGGTGGCGCGCGCACGGGCCTCTTTTTGACGCGAGAGATCGATGCCGTCCGCGAGGGCGCGAGCTTGGTCGGTCTCACCGAGAACCAGATGGATCATCGCGCGCTGCGAGCGAGCCTCGTCGGCGACGCTCGCCATCACGCGGTCGAGTTTGATCATCTCGAGCGTCGTGAGCGCGCCGCGCGGATCGTCCTGCATCAGCAACTGGGCTTTGGCGAACGTGGCGGCCGGATCACCCACTTTGAACTCCTTCTCGAGGCGCTCCATCGCCTGCTTGCGGCCTTCGGTGGTGTCGGCGGACTTCAGGATCTCGGTGACGGTTTTCGTGCGCGTCGTGAAGCGCCAGGCCCAAACGAGTACGCCGATAACGAGGAGCGTGAGGACGGCAGCGACCGCGAGGGCGATCCAATGGCCGACGGCTGCCGCGATGCCCCACACGACCAGGGCGCCGATACCGATGCGGAGCCCGATCTTCTTCAGGTTCGCGGGCGAGAGCGGATCGGGCACCTGCTCCAAGCGCTGCCGCTGCTCTGCCAGCAGGTCCTCACGAGCAAGACGTGCGGCGTGCTTCTTTTTTTTCGAATTGTCGTCGCTCAAGGCACCGCTTCATACCACAGGCTCGGAGGCCGAGCCGAGCGGAACGTCTGCAGCGCCGCCTCGGCGAGACGTAGGCTCGTCGGGCGGGAGTCCGGCGTCGTGAAGGCCGAGCACCGATTCGCGAAAATGCATGAACACCGCTTGGACGACGGCGAGGCAGGGAACGGCGAGGAGAGCACCGGTGATAGCGAAGAGGCTTTCTCCGACGAGGAGGGCGAAGACGACGAGCACCGGATGAATCTTGGCTTGGTCGCCGATGATCTTCGGGTTGAGAAAATTCGCCTCGAGCTGATGGATCCCGATGATCCACAGCAGCACGCCGAACGCGGTACCGGGGCCTTGCGCAAGACCGATGGCGACGGCCGGCACGCTCGACAGGATCGACCCGAAAATCGGGATGATCGACATGGCGGCGGCAATCAAGGAGAGGACGGGCCAGTACTTGACGTGGAAGATCCAAAGACCGACGGCCGTGAGCACCCCGTTGACGAGGCAGATCAGGAGCTGTCCACGCACGACGCCGGCGAGGCCGCGATCGACTCGGCGCAAAAACCGGTCGAAGGAGCGCTGGTGTGGATCCGTCAACATTTCATCGAAAAACTGGCGAATTCGCTCCCACGTGATCATCAAGTACGCCGCGAGCATCAGCGTGATGAAGAAGAAAAAGATGCCGCGCGAGATGCCGCCGATGATCTGTCGACCGACCTGAACGAGCTCCGCGGAGTGGGCTTGGATGTGGCTGAGCGAGCGGTCGAAGGCGTCTCGGAGGGCACGCTCACTCGAGAAAGGTCGAGGAGCCTCTTCGCGCGGGGCGAGGACCCAGCTCCCGTCGTGGGTCGGTTTGAATTGGAGCTCGTCTTGGAGGCGAATCTCGAAGCCACCATCGGGACGCGGCGTCACCAGCAGAGGCGGCAGGGAGGCGCTCGGCGGCGAGCCTTCGCCCACGATCGGCGTGCTCGGTTCCGAAGGGCTCAACGTGCGGAGGCGAGCGTCGACTCTCGGAAGCCAGTCGTTGCGCACTCGCTGGGTGATCGTCGGCAGATCACCTGCGAGCGACTTCACTTCACCGAATAGCGTCGGCAGTGCCGACCACGCGAATGCGCCAATCGCACCTACGCCGAGGATGTAGACCAGCAGGATCGCCGCCCACCGCGGCACGCGCCTCCGTTCGACTCGCCGCACGATTGGAAACAAGACGTAGGCGACGAGCACCGCGAGCAGGAAGGGCAGCAACACCGCGTGGCCGAGCACCAGGACGACGACTCCGGCGAAGGCACTCGACGCAAAGAAAACCCTGCGCGCACGCAGGTTGACGACATACGGCGCTGCTTCATCGCTCACGTGCGCAGGCTAGCACTACCCCTCTGTTCGAATGCCTTGATTCGGATTCGCGCATGGGTGAGGCGGCGAGAGCGAGCCCGTTCAAAATAAAAAAAGGTGGCTGCTCTTGGCGCGCTCGTGAAGAGCACAGCAGCCACCTCAGCCTGCCCGTTCAAGCGTCCGGTCGAACGCTCACGGGCATGCGGTCACTCGCGGATCATTCGTCGTCGTCCGCGTCGTCCTCGGACTCGACAATCGCTGCGCGCTTGCCTTTTTTGCCGGTTTTGAGATCCAGCTTGCCGCCGAGCTTCTCTTTGATGAGGTCACCGATGGTGCCCGGCATCGCGTCGGCTTGGGCCTTCAAGGCCTTGCGCTGACGCTGTGCCGCGCCTTCCTTGTCGGAGCCGATGTTCTTCATGTTGAGGAACACGCGGCGGTCCATCGTGTCGACGCTGGATACCTCGACCTTGACCTTCTGCTTCGCCTTGATGCCGCCCTCGGGCTGGTCGGCGTCGGTGGCGGGCACCATGCCTTCGATGCCCTCCTTGATGCGAACGAAGATGCCGTACTCGCAGGTCGAGATGACCTCGGCTTCCTCGAGGATCGTGCCGATCGGCAGGTCGCTGAGGAGCGTGGGCCACGGGTCGTCAAAGAGTTGCTTGCAGCCGAGTGACACCTTCTTCTCGTCGTGGTTGATCGAGAGGATGATGGCTTGGATGGTCTCGCCCTTCTTGTAGAGGTCGGCCGGATTGTTGAGCTTGACGGTCCATGACAGGTCGGTCTTGTGGACCATGCCGTCGACGCCATCTTCGATACCGACGAAGACGCCGTAGTCCGTGATCGAGCGAATCTTGCCCTCGATCTTTTCGCCCGGGTGGTACTTCTCGGTGAAGAGTTCCCACGGATCCGCCTCGAGCTGCTTCATGCCGAGGCTGATGCGCTTGGCGGTCGCATCGACTTCGAGGACCTGGCAGTCGACCTCTTGCGTGAGCTCGAGCACCTTCGAGGGGTGCTTGATCTTCTTGGTCCAGCTCATCTCGCTTACGTGGATGAGACCCTCGATGCCCGGCTCGATCTCGACGAACGCGCCGTAGTCGGTGAGGCTCATCACCTTGCCGCGGACACGCTTACCAGGCGGGTAAGCCTCGGCTGCGTGGGTCCATGGATCTTCTTGCGTCTGCTTCAAGCCGAGCGAAACGCGCTCGGTTTCCACGTTGTACTTGAGGACCTTGACTTCGACCTTGTCACCGACGTTGAACACCTCGCTCGGGTGATTCACGCGGCCCCACGACATGTCGGTGATGTGGAGCAGACCATCGATGCCACCGAGATCGACGAACGCGCCGTACTCGGTGATGTTCTTGATCACGCCGATGACCATCATGCCCTCTTGCAAGGTCTCGAGGGTCTTCTGCTTCAGGGTGTCGCGCTCCTGTTCGAGGAGGACACGGCGCGAAAGAACGATGTTCCCGCGCTTTTTGTTGAACTTGATGACCTTGAAATCGAGCGTCTGCCCGATGAGGCGATCGAGGTTGCGGATCGGGCGCAGATCGACCTGCGAGCCCGGTAGGAATGCCTTCACGCCGCCCTTGATGGTGACCGCGAGGCCGCCCTTCACGCGTTGCGCGATCGTTCCTTCGATCAGCTGGTCCTGCTCACAGGCCGCCGAGATGTCGTCCCACACCTTCAGGCGATCGGCTTTCTCTTTCGAGATCTTGACGAGGCCGTCGTCGCTCTCGCGGCTCTCGACGAACACGTCGACGACGTCGCCGATTTTTACGGCGGACTTGCCGTCTGGGCCTTCGCCGAATTCCTTCAGCGAGATGACGCCTTCGCTCTTGCCGCCGATGTCGATGATGACGTAGTCGCGGTCGATGCCGACCACCGTACCGTGAATGATCTCGCCTTCTTTTGCGAAGGCATCCGTCGCAGCGATTTGCTCAAAGAGCGCCGCGAAGGAATCTTGGGACGTCGAAGTCTGAAAGTCTTGGCTCATGATTGTGATGGATCCTCAGTCGCCCTGACCGTGATGTTCCCGTCACACCAGCGTGACGGGGGCTCCCAATTCGTTGTCGCTTCCTGAGTTCGCCGACAACGCCCGGGGGCCTATCCTCGTAGGGGAGTCGTGCGTTTAATCGAAGGAGCACTGCGTGTCAAACGCGGAGCGGAACCGCGTTTCTCGTACACGACGGCGGCGCGCATCGGGCTTCTCACGTGCGTTTCACGAGTAGAGCATCGCGTAGATCACGACGCCGGTGACCGATACGTAGAGCCACAGGGGGAGGGTAATCTTGGCGAGCTTCCGATGCTGCGGGCGCTGGTTCACCCAACCGCGGTAGAGCGTGACGAGCGCGAGCGGCAGGATGACGACGGCGAGGATGATGTGGCTGCCCAGGATCGCGAGGTAGAGGCCGCGGTAGGCGCCGGTGTACGCCTTCGGCCCGCTCTTGAACCAATGATAGATGACGTAAGTCACGAGGAAGGTCGCCGATGTGGCGAAGGCGCAGAGCATCACGTTGCGATGCTGGATGAGCTTGCGCTGGCGGATGAGCGCGTAGCCCGTGAGCAGCAGCACGGTCGTTGTGCCGTTCAGGCTCGCGTTGACGAGGGGCAGGGCGGAGACGTCTAGCGAACCTCCACCCGTCGGGCGCGGCCCAAGAATGAGAAAAGCCACGGCGCCGCACACGAGCGCGGACACGATGTAGATGATGCGCAGCCAGAAGCCGTCCCGTGCGCTGGTCTCGAGCGCTTTTTCTTCGGTCGTCACGGGGGTGTGGCTACTTCAGCCGCGGTGTTTGTGCAAGGAGAGCGGAGAGCATGTCGGCGAGGCGTTGAACTTCACCTTCGAGTGCCGCAAACGGCCAGGCTGCGGCAACAAGGACGTTGTCTCCTTCGGCTCGAATGGTGGCTGACGTGAGGGCCTGACGCGCGCCCCCAAAATCACTCGGGGAAAAGATCAGCGCGAGTTTTACCGTCGCGAGGTCGGATTGGAGCGCCGACGCAAGCTCGGCGGCGGTCACTCCACGCGGGCGAAGTTGCAGGTCGACGCGAGGCGAGTCGTCGAGTGTGAACGTGCCGTTCAAGCGGTCGATCGTCGACAGGGTACGAATGGCGGAGAAGAGAGGAGGAAGGCTGTCGAGAGCGCGTCGGGACGCGGCGCTCTTCACCATGAAGGTGAGTGCTCCACGGGTCGGCAACGGCAGGTCGCTCGCACTCGATTCGGGGTCGCGCGCAGGGAGCGCGGCGAGCACGATGGACTTGGTGGTGCCGACGAGGATCGTTCCGTCAGCGGCTTGGCCGACGGTCGCGCCGAGCGTGTGCACGAGCACCTCACCGTCGCGCTTCCAGCCGCCTATCGCTTCCTCCTTGAGCACGGTTTCGAGGCCGTCCACAAACCGGCCGGCTTCGAGCGTGCCTCCGAAAGCGGCTACCCATTGCGTGCCGTCGAGCGAGCCCACGACCACCTCCCGCAAGTCCGTTGGCAGAGAAACGCCGGTGAGTTTTCGGAGACGGTCGAGACGCTCTTTGGCCCTGGTCGGTTGGTCTGGCGTGGCTCCTGCGTTTTCGAACACGGGGAGCAGTTTCTCCCGCACCGGTCTGAATGCGAGGAGCTGCAAGGCGTCCACGCGCACGGCGATGGTCGAACCCTCTGGCAAGTGCAGGTGAGCACGCGGCGGCGGGTGCAGGACTGCGAAGTAGAGGTAGGCGCCGACGCCGCCAACGACCGCGACCAACGTGAGCGCGACGACAACCCAGCGGAGTGAACCGCCGCGGCGCGTGGACTTCGAGGCCGGTGACGGCGTGGCTTGGGCTGGGTTCATCGGGTGGGGTCAGAGTCTAGCGCGCGTTGTGAGGAAATTGGCGCGTCGGGCGCGACGGCGTGGTCTTGCATCAGGTCGAAAAGCACCGCCGCAGGGATTGGCCAACGCACCGTCACGCTGCGGTCGCGACGCTCGACCGTGAGCTTCCCGAGGAGCGCGGAGAGCTGCGCGCGTTCGGCTCCCGCTTCATGAAATGCCAATAAAAATCGGGCAACGCGTTCGGCCGAGCGCTCCGTCCGACAACGGAGGCGCGCGGCGACGGCGAGCTCCCGACTGTGCACTTCGAGCACCGCCTCGACACGCTCGATGCCGCGGAGCAGTGTCCCTATCGACGGGCGCTCGCGAAGCCATGTTCCCGATGCGCGTTCGAGCCGCGCGTCGATGCTGAGCAGGCCGCGCGCTTCGGGATCGCCACGCCGCGGATCGGGGCCACGTGCGAGTACGCGACGTACGCTCGCGGCTTCGACCGGAGAGACGAATGCTCGCGCGTGTTCGAAGTCGAGGAGCTCGGCTGTGCCGCCACGGGGAGCGGGGCTGGTGGCGACGTAGCGGCTGACTCCGGCCACTCCGCTCGGCTGCGGCGACCAGGCGTCGGGCGAGGGCCGGGCGAGGGAGCGGTCTTTTAAGTCGACGACGAGAACGCGATCGCCCGCTCGCCAATCGGCGAGCCGCGTGCCGAGCCAGACAATTTGCGCCTCGCCGAGAGCGCGCGCCACGTCGCGGTCGATGCCGGCTTCAGCGATGCCGCGCTGGAGGAGTTCTTCCGTTGCGCGCTGGCCGAGCGCGTCTCGGATCGAGGCGAGGTCGAGGCGAAGGACGACATCGAGGTCGCCGGGCATGAGCTCGACGGGATCGAGTGGGTGCGGCTTCACGCGCGCGCGTGCGGCGTTCAGAGTCTGCCCACCGCTCGTCTCGCCGCCGTGGGGCACGACTCGCCCGCAGCCAACGAGGAGCGAGCCCACCAAGAGCGAGCCCGTTAGAAACGCCGCGGCGAGCGTGTCACCCAGCGGCACGCAGGACGGCATCTTTCAGCTCGGCAACGATGTCGGGGACATCGCGCCCGCCCGAGTCGATGAGGATCGCGTCTTCCGCTTGGCGCAGCGGAGCGACGGCGCGTTCACTGTCACGTCGGTCGCGTAGCTCGACCTCGCCCCGAACCTGGTCGATGTCGGCTGCGTGACCGCTCGTCATGAGCTCGTCGTAGCGGCGCTCCGAACGAATCGCGACGCTCGCGGTGAGAAAGAATTTTACGTTGGCGTTCGGGAACACGACCGTTCCGATGTCGCGCCCTTCCGCGACGACTCCGCCGCTCGCGCCGAGCGCGCGCTGCAACTCGAGTAGTGCGGCACGTACCCGCGGAACGGACGACACGAGGCTTGCACCGAGGCTTATCTCCGCGGTTCGGAGCTCGCTTGTCACGTCGTCGCCGTCGAGCCAGACGCGGACGCCTTTTCCGCCGATCTCGGGTGCCGACTCGAGACGCAGCCCTTCGCGCGCAGTCAGCGACTCGGTGAGAGCCGCAACGCCGGTTTCGTCGTCCCATGCGACACCGGCACGAACCGCCGCCAACGCGACCGCGCGATAAATGGCGCCGGTGTCGAGCAGCACGTAGCCGAGAGCTTGCGCGAGCCGCTGGGCGACGGTGCTCTTGCCAGCCCCGGCCGGTCCGTCGATCGCCACCACCATCCGCTTTTCGCCAAGGCCGCTCATCGCGGGGGCGAGCCTACAACGTCTCGGTCGCCGTTGCCTCGCTCGTTCTGCTCGCATCGAGGACGACGACGTCGACGCCGAGGGCACGGAACGTGGCGGCGATGCGGGGGAACGAATCGACGAGATCGCCGAGGCCGTCGATCGTCGTCGAGCGAGGGGTGCCGACTGCCAGCATCAACGCTGCGAGAGCGAGGTCCGCATCGCCACGGCAATCGATGTGAATTTCCTGACTAAACTCTTGACCAATGCCGCCTACGACAATGCCGCCTACGACGAGACCTTCGCTTTGCACTGTGCACGACGCACCGAAGCGCTCGAGCAGCGATTGTAGCGCTCGCGGGTCGAAGTCTCCGAACGTCGGGAGGTCGAACAATTGCGAGTGGGCACCACGCGGTGCGCGCGCTGCGAGCGAGGCCAATACGGGAATGGAGACACCGACGCGGTGCGCACGCTCGCCGCCAAGCGCGAGGCCGCGCGCTAGCCCAGAAGAAAGCGTGACGTCGGCGGCGGGTAGCCCGAGCGCGTCGTGCTTGGCCTCGACGTTAAGGCGAGCTCCGGCGTCGGCTAGGGCTTCGAGCCAGCCGAGTGCCGTCGGGCGTGTAGGCAACCTTCGAACGCCGACGTGGCTCCCCGGTCGTTGCAAAGCCGCGCCTAGAATCGCGGCGCTGAAGTTCGCGTCGGCCGGTAGTGGACCGCAAAGCCCACGGAGCCGCACTGGCCCCTCGAGCTCCAGCATCGGGCCGAGCGATTGGATGGGGGCACCGGCTGCCGTCAGCATGCGCTCGAGCACATCATGGCTGACGATGCGTTCGAAGAGTTGCGTGGCGCCCTCCGCGTCGATTCCCGACAGCAGCGCGGTCGCCTTCGCGAGGTCACGCATGTCGGGCCACGCTTCCGTTTCACCGAGCTCGTAATTTAGCGGGGAGAGGGGGATGTCGGATGGGCCGAGCGCGAACGGCGGGCCCATCTTGCCCGCTCGTGGGCGTCCCGCGCCCGTGACTTCTTCGAGGACGGGCTGCCCCTCGATCGTGCCGCCCCGCATTCGCAAAACGCGAGCGATGGGAGCCATCACGCGACGCATGACGTCGGGATCGCCGATGAGGCAGGTCGCGAACGGCAAACTTGCACCTATTGCGGCGAGCGACGCCATCGCTGCGGGTGAGCGCCCCGCATCGAGCTCCCGACCGGGCGCGCGCATGCCGCTGAGGCCCGTGCCGCGTATCCGAAAACCATGCCGTCGGCCGGCCTGGTCCGTCATGCTTTCGATGGCGACACCGAGGGACCTCAGCGCGAGGGCGATGCCAAGCTCCGGCACGCCACGTCCTTCGAGCACGCTCTCGCATCCTTCGGCGAGTGCCGCTATCACGAGGGCGTAGGTCGCGGCGGCGGAGTCGATTGGACCCGGAACGATGCCGCGGAGGGGCGAGTCGGAGGGCGTGACGAGTAAGCGCATCGAAAGTCGGTGAGACCCTAGCGATGTCGTCCATTCCACGCCCGAAAAAAAACGCCCGCGACCTTGGGAGCCGCGGGCAGGCGTGTGGAGAACGACCGACGTTACGGTCGAATGTGAATCATTGTGCTCTTCGCCACCGGGGCGTAGGGCGAGACCGCGTACCAACCATCGGGCATCGGCGGGTCCATCCAGCCGAAGAGGTGGCGCGCATCGGGTGGTGACACGTTGATGCAGCCATGGCTCTTCGGACGGCCGAAGTCGTCGTGCCACCAAGCTCCGTGGAGGGCAAAATTGTCCCGGTAATATTGCACCCAGGGGACTTCCTGGACGTACCAATCTGAGCCTTTGTCGCGCCCGGACATGTCGCCGGAGAGCAGCTTCCACTGGACGTAGTGTTTGCCGCGCGCGGTCGAGTACGCGCTATTGGCGATGCCGTCCTGGCCAGGCGAAATGGCGGTGGCGTACACGGGTTCGTGCCCTTCGTAGGCGAGCAGGTAGCCCCAGGTCACGCGGACCTCGACCCACTTGTCGCGCGGGCCGATGTGCGGGGCGATGTACTCCGCCTTCTTGATGATCGAGACCGTGTTGTAGGCGACCCACGCGTCGTCATCGACGTTCCAGTAGACGAGCCCATGCGGTCCGCGCACCTGCTTCAAGCTCGTCCGCACGAACGAATGGCGCTTGAACTTCTCGGCGGTCTCGATGAGCTTACCGTCGCTGCCCATTCGAAACTTCGTGGTGTCGTCGGTCCAGAAGTACGCGAGCGGCAGCTTCATCGACGGATTCGCCTTGAGGTCGATGCCTCGAAGATCCGGCAGCGGCTTCTGCCGAACCTTGTCTTTCGGGAGAATCGTCATGTCGGGCGTGAGCAACCAGGTGCGGCCGTTGGCGTCGAATTCTTGCGTCCACGACACCTTCATTCCGCTGAAAGCAGGCTTCTCGTCGACGAGCGGTAGCTTCGTCGTCTCGAGGTAACGGAGGAACGCGGGGGTTGGCGGTTTTCCCGCGGGCGTCGAGCTGACAGCGCCTCCCTTTTCGTCGTCGCTCTCGACCGGATGCGCGAGGTGGGCATCGAGGTCTTTCTCCTGCTCGCGCTGCTCGATCGCGGTGGGAAGCCGCCGGTACTGCGGGGCACCGACCGACACTCCGTAGTGAAAAGGGTAGTCGGCATTGACGTCAGGTAGCGACGCCATCGCCGCGACTACCCGCGGGTCGTTTCCGTCACGCGTGGCATGCTCGCCGCCTCCGACGCACACGAAGCCGCGTGGCTCGACGGGGTACCAACCTTCGTCGCAAAGGTATTCGCGGTTCAATTTACGGTCGGGCGTGAGCGTGCTGTCCTTCATCGCGACGGACTGCCCGCCACGGAACGCGCCGATCACGGGTGCGTCGCGATGCGGCTTGTCGAAAATGCGGACGAGTCCCGCAGGTGCGAACAAGCGGCCTCGTTCGTCGGCAGGCTTCGGCTCGATAGGTCCGAATGCGGTGCCGCCGGAACCGTCGGACTTCGCCTTCGGATGCTCCTCGAGGGACAGCGATGGTTCGGCATCGCTCGGCATCGCAGCGTCCCCGTGAGCGGGAACCGCGGCAGCCGTTCGTCTGTTCGCGAGCGGAGCGTCGACCTCATCCGCGGGGGAGGTCGACGCGGACGGAGACGCGCCGCAGCCGATGACGAGTGCCGCTGCGAGCCCCGCGTGCCACCGTCCTCCACGGCTACGAAACGCATCTGGACCACCACCAGAAAACGAACCCTGCGCCGACATGAACCCGACTTTCGAAGGACGAAAAAAGCGTCCCCTGAATTGAAGATACGGGTCGTGTTTCTTCTGCGCTACTTACCCGCAGCGATTTTCGTGCCTGACGCGTTTGCTGCGTCGCGTCACGATCGCCCTGAAATTGCTGGGACTCGCGAAGTGGGGCGCGGCGGCTCCCGTCACGGAATGACGTAGACGGCGCCCTTCATCCCCGCGACGTAGTGGTAGTCGCAGTAGAAGCCGTACGCGCCGGGCGTGTTGAACGCGAACGTGGCATTTTGCCCTGCCGCGGTCTTTAGAATCGGGCTCGTGGGGTCCTCGATCTTGGTCGACCCGTCGGCGAGGCCACCGACCAGCGGGTGGGCTGCGAAGGTTGTGTTGTTGCCGAGAAACAACACGCTCTGCCCGACTTTGATCTTGATGCAGGCGGGCGTGTACTCGAGCCCTGCGCCAGGGAACGTGATCGCGGGAGTCGGATTCTGCGAATAGTCGACGAGGGCGGCCGCCCCGCCGGGCATCGCGTTGGGATCGCACCCATTCAGCGGCAGCGTGAGGTCCCCGCCACCGGTGGCCGACGAGCTGACCGCGGTGGAGCTTGCGGTGGAGCTTGCGGTGGAGCTTGCGGTCGTGGTCGCAACCATGTCACCGCCGGACCCGGCGTGCATCCCGCCCGAGCCGTGCATCATCGAACCGCCTTCGCCCGAGCTGCTCACGGTCTGCGCGTCGTAGATCTCTTTGGTGACGCAAGCGTTCAGGAGCGGGCTGCAATACTTGTCGTTCCCAGGATGAACGGTGCAGCTATCGTACGAAAGCTCGTTGTTTGCGCCGCAGAGCTCGATGCGGTTGCCGACGCAGCGCGATTGCCCGACGCGCTCGTCTGCGCAGTCCTTGCCTTTGCAAGCGCTCGCAAGTGAGGAGGCCGCGAGCGCCAACATGCCGATGCCAAAGCCAACTCGGTAGATCAAGGTACTCGCCATGACGTGCTCGTTTGCGAAAACGTAGTAGAAGTGAACGAACAGCCTAACTGATTCAAGGGACTCCACACAAGCTTGGACTCCCGGTCGGCGGCGACGCGAGGCCAAGATAATGACTGAACCCGTTTTTACCGCTCCCGCGGCCTTCCTCGCCCGTCGCCGTGCTCTTCACGCGGGCCTCTCGGGACCGGCGTTGCTCGCGGCGGGGGAGCCTGCTTCCCGCAACTATCCCGCAAATCGCTACGGTTTTCGCGCAGCGAGTCATTTTCTCTACTTCGTCGGGCGACCGATGGCGGGTTCCGCGCTGCTCTTCGAGGGAGGTCGAACCACGCTCTTTACGCACCCTCCCGATCCAGAGGATGCGCTCTGGCATGGGCCCCGGCCGAATCTCGAGGTGCTCGCCGCCGAACACGGCTTCGATGCGGTGCTGCCGCTCGCCGAGCTCGACGCGGTCCTCGGGCCGATTCGCGCAACGGTGGCGACGCTGCCTACGCAAGATGCCCCCAGCGCGGCTTGGCTCTCCGAGCGCGTCGGCCGACCGGTTCTCGCGCGGACGGGCGCGCACCTCGTTGACTCGCGTGATGCGGCGCTCGCAGACGCCATGATTGCGCTGCGCCTCACGCACGACGCCGCAGCGGTGGACCAACTTCGAATGGCGGCGCGGATGAGTGCGGAGGCCCATGTCGCGGGCATGCGCGCCACCCGACCTGAAGGCCGCGAAAGCGACGTGCATGCCGCGATGCTCGCGGTCTTGCGTAGGCATGGGCTCGACGACGCGTACGGCCCGATCGTCACCGTTCACGGTGAAGTGCTCCACTCGGACACTCACGCGAACGTGATGCGCGCAGGCGACCTCCTGCTCGCGGACGTTGGCGGTGAGACGCCGGAAGGATGGGCCGCCGATATCACCCGTACCTGGCCCGTCGGCGGTCGCTTTTCGACTACGCAGCGCGCGATCTACGACGTTGTCCTCGAGGCGCAATACGCCGCGATTGCCGTAGCGACGCCCGGGCGACGCTACCGCGATGTCCACGAAATGGCGAAGCGCACGATCGTCGGCGGGCTCGTCGCGCTCGGTATTTTTCGAGGCGATGTGGACGGCCTGCTCGAGCGCGGAGCCGCTGCGTTGTTCTTCCCGCATGGCATCGGCCATCTTCTCGGGCTCGACGTTCACGACATGGAAGACCTCGGCGATCGAGCCGGCTACGCGGCTGGACGCACGCGCACGACGCGTTTCGGTGACCGCTATTTGAGGCTCGATCGCGACCTCGAGGCCGGGATGGCCGTGACGATCGAACCAGGTTTTTATCAGGTCCCAGGGATTCTCGGCGATGCGCGGCTCACCGCTCCGCTCGGTGCCGATCTGTGCCGAGATGTCCTCGCTCAGTACGCCGATGTGCGTGGCATCCGAATCGAGGACGACGTGCTGATCACGTCGGACGGCAACGAGGTGATGACGAGCGGGGTCCCGAAGCTCGCCACCGAAATCGAAGCCCTGATGCGCGGCTAGAGTCAGGCGGTCGAGCAAGGGCCGCCGAGGGCAGTCCCCCACTCTAGGGGCCCGGCCCGCCGGAAAAAATGGTAACTGCCAACCCAAGATGCCTGGGTTTGCGGTCACCACGTTCGGTTGCCAGATGAACCAGCACGACTCCGAACGAATGGAGGAGGTGCTGAAGAGCGGAGGCGCGACCTCCGTTCTGCCCGACGATGCCGACGTCGTGATCTTGAACACGTGCAGCGTGCGCGAGAAGGCGGAGCAAAAGCTGCGGAGCGAGGTCGGGCGCTGGGCGAAAGTGAAGCGCGACCGGCCGGATTTGATCTTGGTCGTCGCGGGCTGCATGGCGCAACAAGAAGGCCGAAAGATCCTGACGCGGATGCCGGCGGTCGACATCGTCGTCGGACCCGACAACATCGCCGAGCTGCCCGAGTTGCTGGCCGAGTTGCGGCTCGGTGGACCGCCGATGGTGCGCACCCAGTTTGACCTCGACGCGCCGCGGTTCTTGACGGCGCCGAGCATCGCGAGCGGCCGACCCACGGCCTTCATCACGACGATGAAGGGGTGCAATGAGCGCTGCACATTCTGCGTGGTGCCGAACACGCGCGGTCCGGAGCGCTACCGGGCGAGCGCCGAGATCCTCGCGGAAATTGCCGAGCTCGTGAGTCGCGGGGTGCGGGAAGTGACGCTCCTCGGCCAGACCGTGAACAGCTACCGCGATCCGCTGAGTGCGCTTGCGCGCGCGCCCGAAGCGAACCCCGACGATCCGGATGAGAGTGAGTTTGCGGCCCTTCTGCGGGCGATTGTCGAGCACGTGCCCGACCTCTCGCGGCTCCGCTACACGAGCCCGCACCCTCGGCATTTTACCGCGTCGCTCATCGCGGCGCACCGGGAGTTGCCGCAGATGCCGCGTCACGTCCACATGCCCGTTCAGTCGGGCAGCGACCGGGTGCTCAAGCGGATGAGCCGCCGTCACAAACGCGAGGAATACACAGCTCGGCTCGCTCGCCTTCGCGCCGCGGTGCCGGACGTGACGATCTCGACCGATCTCATCGTCGGATTTCCGGGTGAGACCGAAGAGGATTTCCTCGAGACGCTGTCGCTTATCGAGGAGGTTGGATTTGTCGGCGTCTATGGCTTCAAGTACTCGACGCGCCCCAATACCCCGGCACTGCGGCTCGGTGATGATGTCCCCGAGTCCGAGAAGGCGACGCGACTCGCTCGGGTCTTCGAGGTGTCCGAACGGCTCGTGCAAGAGCACCTCGCGAGCCTCGTTGGAGTCACGCTTCGGGTGCTCATCGAAGGGCCGAGTAAATCACGCGAGGAGAACGCGACTGGGCGCAGCGAGCGCAACGAGATCGTCCACATTGAAGGAGCGGCGCTCGATTCGTCGGCGAAGGTGGGGTCCGAGCCTGGGGCGGATGCGCTCGCGCGTCGTGGAGAGATCGTGTCCGTCGAGGTCGTCGAGGCTTACAAGCATTCGCTCCTCGGTCGATTGACCGCGGAGGAACGGGGCCGGACGCCCATGCTCACGCCTCCGAAGCCGAGACGCATGCTGCCGCTACTGAACGCGGAGTGACCTATGACACAGAGGATCGCCTTTCAGGGAAACGTGCCGGTGGTCGGCGAGCGATGTTTCATTGCGCCGACGGCGACCTTGATCGGCGACGTGTCGATCGGGGAAGAATCAAGCGTCTGGTTCGGTTGCGTCGTGCGCGGTGACGTCGGCTGGATTCGCATTGGAAAGCGCACGAACATTCAGGACCTCACGACCATCCACGTCACCGGCGGACTCGCGAACACGACCGTCGGTGATGAGGTGACCATCGGGCACCGCGCGGTCATTCATGGCTGCACCGTGGAGGATGGCTGCCTCATCGGCATGGGTGCGGTCGTGCTCGATGGCGCCGTGATCGGCGCGGGCTCGGTCGTGGGTGCGGGCGCGGTGGTGACGCCAGGTACGCGCATTCCGCCGCATTCGATGGTGCTCGGCACGCCGGGGCGCGTCGTGCGGCCGCTTCACCCGCACGAGCTCGATATGGGCCGCCTCGGAGCCGCCGCGTACCTCGAGTTGTCACGACTTTACTTAGGTCCTGTCTGATGCGAGTCGTTCTGAACGGAGAGGACCATGAGCTCGCCTCTGGGCTCACGGTGCGGCAGCTCGTGGAAGCGCTCGGGCTTGGGCTTGGACCCGTGGCCGTTGAGGTGAACCAAGCCGTCGTCCCGCGGGCGGAGCATGCGACGAGCGTGCTTGCCGACGGCGACAAGGTTGAGGTTGTGCACTTCGTCGGCGGTGGCTGACGCCCGCGCGTTGTGCGAGCGCGACGGGGTTCGCCCAGTAAAATTAGGCAAATTGCCGCCGTTGTCGCTACGATTCTTCGCGAGTGAAGCGGCGTTCTTCGGTCGTGCTGTCCGTCCTGTTTGGGGCGAGCGTGGGGCTCTTGGGCCTTCGCGCGGCCGCGCCGTGGTTGCCGTCGGCGCCGCTATGTGAGGGGATTCGCCTCGAAGGCGAGACCGTTCCGCGCGGCTCGTCGCTCGAGCGTTTCTTCGACGAACGGGAGACGCGCGCTCGGGCGCGACAGGTCCGCCTCGTGCACGGACTCGACGGCTTCGAGCTGACCCTCGCCGAGGCTGGTCTTCACGTGGACAGGGGCCGTACAGCGGAGCGCGTCCTCGCGGTTGGACACAAGGGCCCGCTCGCGTCGCGGCTGCGCGCGGCGCGGCTCGCCCGTCGCGGGGGCGTTGACCTTCCGATGACCTACGTGGTCGATCGCGCCACCCTCGCGTTGCGGCTACAGGCGCTCTCGACGAGCTTCGAGCGCGCCCCGGTCAATGCCGGGATTGACCTCGCTCGACACTCGCGCGCGCCCGACGTTTCGGGGCGTGCCCTCGATGTCGAGGCGACGGTTGATGCGCTCATCGGCAGTCTCGATGCGCTCGCATCAGGGGTCGAGACGCAGCTCGACCTCGTCGTCGTTGAACGTCGGGCGGCCGTGACGCTCGCCGACTTGCAGGACATCGACGTGACGAAGGTGCTCGCAAGTTTTGAGACGAGCTATTCGATTCACAAGGTCGGCCGCGCTGGCAATGTCGAGCTAGCTGCGACGAAGCTCGATGGTCTCGTGGTGCCACCGGGCGGGGTGATAAGTTTCAACGAACGCGTTGGCCCGCGCACGCGTGCAGTCGGTTTTCACGAGGCCCCCGAGATCGTGGGTGACGAACTCACCACGGGGATCGGCGGTGGCACATGCCAGGTCTCGAGCACGCTCTACGGGGCCGCGCTCAATGGTGCCCTCGAGGTCGTCTCTCGGCGCAGCCACTCGCGTCCCTCGGACTACACGGCGCTCGGCATGGACGCGACGGTCAAGTACCCCGAAGTCGATCTGCGCCTGCGGAATCCTTACTCGTATGCGGTGATCGTCCACGCGTTTGTCGTAAAACCCGGCAAGTTGCGCGTGGAGTTGCTCGGCGGCGAGGAGGTCGAGAAGGTCCACTACCGTTACACGGTCTCGAAGGTCGAGCCGTACCTCCGGCGCATCACCGAGAAGGCATTTCTTCCGCCGGGCAAAGTGATGCGCAAGCAAAAGGGCACGCGCGGCATGGACGTTCACTCGACCGTCGTCATCCGTTACCGTGACGGCCGCTCGGAGACCCGCACCTTTTTCAGCGGCTACCGTGCGACGCCCGAAGTCTTTTGGGTCGCGCCCGGCTTCGATCGCGGGCAACTGCCGGTGCTCCCCGAGCACGCGAAGGGCGTCGAAGGCGAGCAAAGCGCGAGCGACGACGTGTACGCGGGTTGAGCCGGTTGGGGCTCCTCGAAGACTTCGGTTCTCAACCTCGCGATGCCACAGCCTGGCAGCAGCGAAAGCCGACCTGATAGTAGCGGAACGAACCGCCGTGCCGTTCGTTCGTACCGCGGCAGCCGCTCCAAGGCTTCGACCAATAGCCGCCCTTCAGGCTCGACGGGAATGGCCACTCTTTGCGTGACGTGCGCACCCACTCCTCGACGTTGCCGACCATGTCTTGCGCGCCGAAAGGGCTCACGCATTGTGGAAATTGGCCCGAGGGCGCCCCTTGCCAGAGCCGCGTCACTTCGCGTTGTCGGAGCGGGTCGTCCTCGGAGGTGATCTTCGCTTCATCGTACGCGCGGAACGGACGGTCGCTGTTGCACATGCCTTCGGAACGCTGCCAGCCGTACGGCCACGGGAGGTGCTCGGGCCCTTCGCACGCGAGCTCCCATTCGAACTCGCTGCAGAGGCGCTTACCCACCGACGCGCAGCTTTTCTCGGCCTCTCCGAAGCGCACCATCACCGTCGGCGCGGCGCCGGCGCGGTTCGGCCACTCGAAGCGATCCATGCACACGTCGACGGGCGTGTCGGCCGGCTCGACGAGCACGAGCAGTGGGGCAAAGGCGACGCATTTTTCCCACTTTTTCTCAATGCAAACGCGCTGCACGTGTTCGTGATGAACGCCCGATACGTGGAGCGCATCGACCGGGCAGGGCGCGCCAAGTCCGAGTGCGTAGCTGAGGAGCAGTTGGAGCGGAGTCACGGCGAATGGGCCTCCGGGTCAGTCTTTCGCCACCGTGCTCGTGCCGCACTCGGCCATGTCGCGCACGGCGGTGACGCTCTTGCGGCAGGCCCACAAGAGCCACTTGGTGACGATCCGACTCGGGATCGGTAGGCCCACTTCGCAGAAGAGTTCGACTTTGACGAGCGTGCGTCGCTCACCGCAAGGGAAGGCCATCCATCGGCCGGTCCACTTTTGGATGTTCCCGCTCACGAGTGACCCTGTGAGTTGGATGCCGCGCGTGCGCCACGGAGCCACCGGCGCGAAGCGCGCCACGCCCCAAATCGCGGCGAGTCCGTTCATGATTGGCGCGCGCATGTAGACGTCCGTCGCGCCCTCGGACTCGGCGACGACGCGGCTCTGTTGCAGGCGCGGAAGAATCTCTTTGTAACGATGAAACGTTAGTAGAACGCGTTTCACTGAGGCGAGAGGAGCGTTGACGCCGATCGTGGCTCCACAGATGACGAGGTCCGTTCCGGCGACGGGCAGCGAGTAATTCTCCGCGACCGAACGGTCCCTTTCGGGGGCGTCGTCCGGCACCGGGGGGATCGCGGACTCCGACGGCGGTGCTTTCGGCTCGTCACCCGTCGCGACGTTCGGCAAGAGGAGCGTGACGAGGCCGACGACGGCGTGGCGGCGGCCGAGGCGTGCGGTCGGCGGGCCATTCGGTTCGAGTTGTTGCCGTGGCATCGCGTCAGGCCTCGTCGGTCTCGCGCTCGGCGGCGAGGGGACTTTCGTCGAGCGGGGCCATGCGGCAAGTGCCTTCGAATTGTACCCCGCGGTCGATGAACACGTTCGGAGCATGGAGATCGCCGACGACGATGGCGGGCAGGTGCAATTCAATCGCCTCTCTCGCGCGGATGTTCCCCCGCACCGAACCGCCGACGATGATGCACACGCCGACTTCGATGTCCGCGACGACCTCGGCGCCATCGCCGATCACCAGGACGTCATCGCCTCGAATCTCTCCCTCGAACTGGCCTTCGATGCGGACGCGACCTTCGAAGTAAAGCTTGCCGCTGTAGCGCGTCCCGCGGCCTAGCAGTGCGCTGAGCTCGACGAGCGAGCCATCCTGCCCCGTGGTCTTCGGCGCGCCCTCGGGGTCGGTTGTGCTCATGGAAAACGACTATCGCCCCCCGGCGGCGTCGGCAAGTCCGGCCGTTCTTACGGCGAGTCGGTTTCACGATGCGGTTAGCGTTTGAGTTATCGAAGTCATGTCAGGTCGCGCGTTGAGATGGTTCGTCGAGCGCGGCTCGTGCTGTAATTCGGCACGATGATTCCAGGACCCAGATTGAGTCGCTTCGGGGGGGTCGTGCTCGGTGTCTTTAGCGCAGCGTGCGCTTCGGGCTTCGAGGGGCAGCTCGATCCAAAGGAGGGCAACCGGACCGATGCCGACATCGAGCAGAAGGTCGGCCCGGGGAGTTTGTTGGGCGCGGTTCCGGTCGGGGCACAACTTCCCGCGGACGAGGAAGACGAGGCGTCGTTGGGGGCTCCGACGGATGGCCCGCCGATCGTCACCTATCCTGGATTTCGCTCACTCGATGCCGGCCAATCTCGCGTGTTCGTCGATATATCAAAGCGCGTCGAGGTGACTGAGACCGCCGAGGGGAACGTGCTGACGCTCCACTTGAAGGGGGTGACCGTGCCCGAAAAAGTGAACCGGCTCGCACTGCCGACCGCTCACTTCGAGTCGCCGGTGCTGCGCGCTCTCATCGTGCCGAGCGGAGACGGCGCCGATCTCGTGATCGAGCTGCGGACGAAGACCACTCACTCGACCAAACTCCGGGCGAGTCGCTTCGGTGTCCGCCTCGCCGTCGAGTTTCCAAAGTGGACCCCGCGTCGTCCGGATGCGCTGAGCGACCCCACCGTGCGGGACGTGCAAGAGCCGCCGTCCGCATTGCCGCCCCCGCCGATCGCGCCCAAGGCCATCGCGCCCAAGGCCATTCCGAAGAAGTGAGCCGCGCGACGCGCTCGTTGACCCGGCGCGCTGCCGTTGTACGGTGACTCGGTGATTCGGCCCGCGGTGCTCGCTCTCGGATTCGTCGTCACCGTGACGGCTCAGGTCCGCGCCGCCTCACCCGCGCATTCGGAGGGGGTAACGCTCGGGCGTTGTCTCGAGCTTGCGGAGAGAAATCACCCGAATTTGCTCGCGGAACGTGCGCGCCTCGGGCGAACGCGCGCGCAGTTGAAGGAGGCCCATGTCGCTCCGTTCAGTCAGTTTCGAACGACCGGTGGCGTCGGGATCGCGCCTACCGTTCGAGGCGATGGCGTGTTCAGCCCGAACACCGATCAGTCCCTGACCGGGAACGTCGGGATGGCCTGGCGCTTCGATGTGTCGGGTGTCGTGCCGCTTTGGACCTTCGGGAAAATCTCGAACCTGTGGGACGCCGCGGAGGCCGCCGTCAAAGTCGGCGAGCAACAGCTTCAGGTCACGCGGGACGAGATCCGCTTCGACGTTCGCAAGGCGTACTACGGCCTGCTGCTCGCTCGCGACGGTCAGAACCTGCTCGCCGAGGCGCAGGCGCGTATCGATGAAGCGGCGGCGAAGCTCGAAAAGGAGGTCGATGCCGAAGACGGCGATCCTGTCGATCTCCTCAAGCTGCAGACCTACCAGGCGGAGCTCCTCGCTCGGGTATCGGAGGCGCAGAAGTACGAGCAGGTGGCTCGCGCAGGCTTGCGTTTTTATACCGGCATCGCCGAACTCGAAGTCAAGGCGGCATCGCTCGACCTCGCCAAGCACCACCTCGGCGCGCTGCCCACCTACCTGTCTGCGGCTCGGGTGCATCGGCCCGACATCCTCATGGCTCACGCCGGATTGCAGGCGCGCCAGGCTCAGGTGCGGCTCGCGCAGTCGCAACTGTTTCCGGACTTCGGCCTCGGTATGTCCCTCGGCGCGAGCTACGCGCCCGAGGTGGCGAACCAAATCAACCCGTTCGTTCCCGATCCCGGTAACTACTTTCGCTACGGTCTCGGGGTCGTATTCCAATGGAATCTGGACTTCCCCGCATCCCACGCGCGCCTCTTGCAGGCTCAGGCCCAGCTCGAGGAGATGGTGGCCCTCGATCGCAAGGCGCTCGGTGGTGTCGCAGCGGAAGTCGAGGCCGCTCATGCCGATGCGGTCGATTGGAAAAAACGCATCGACGCGTTCGAAAAAGCCGAAAAATACGCGCGAAAATGGCTCGTGATCGTCCAGCAGTCGATCGACGTCGGCACGATGGATGAAAAAGACCTGATCGAGCCGGCACGCCGCTGGGCCGAGAACCGCTACAGCCGGCTCAGCGCCACGATGGAGTACAACGTCGCGCTCGCGAAGCTCGCCCGAGTGACGGGTTGGGACGCCATCGCTCCGGGTGGATGACCTCCCATCGGGCGTGGGGGAGGTTGAACGTGGCGCTCTGGCGGGCTAGGGTCTCCACGCGAATGAGTCCGTCGACGCGCGCCTCCGACAAGCCTTTCCTCGCGGTCCTCGCGGCCACCGCGGTGAGCCTCATCGTGGCCCTTCAGGTGATTTTCCTGAAGGCGCCAGTCGAAGCGTCGATGGGGATCGTTCAGAAGATCTTCTACTTTCACGTGCCCGCGGCGTACGGCATGTACATCGGTGCATTCGTGTGTTTTCTCGGCTCGGCGGGCTACCTCGCGCGAGGCACCGCACGCTCCGATGCCTTCGCGAAGGCCGGTGCAGAGGTCGCCGTGACCATGGGCATGATGGTCCTGATCACCGGACCGCTGTGGGCGGCCAAAGCGTGGGGTCGCTACTGGACGTGGGATCCGCGGCTCACGACCTCGATGCTGAGCGTGCTCGTGTACGTCGCGTACGTCGTCCTTCGAGCGTTCACCGGCGATGGCGAAGCGGAGCGCAAGTTCGCGGCCGCCCTCGGTGTGCTCGGCGCGGCGAACCTCCCCATCATCCACTACTCGGTACAAAAGTGGGGAGGGCAGCATCCGAAGGTGATCTCGACCGGCGGTGGCGGCCTCAGGCATCCCGACATGAAGCTCGCGCTGACGCTGGGCTTCGTCACCTTCACGTTGCTCGCGATTACGCTCGTGTGGCATCGGACGCGGCTGCACCTCTTGGCGGGGCGCGTCGACGACTTGGAGCAAGAGGCCATCGAGCTCGGCCTCGCAGGAGACGGTTGAGATGGGCGAAGGACAATTGACTACGCAAGCGTTGCCGCCGACCTCGGCGGTGTCGATCATTGCCGCGGCGCCGCCGTCGGTGGCCTCGGCTGAGACGGTGACGCCGCCGGCACCGAGTGGCGTCCCCGCGTCGCCCGAAGCGCGCAGCACCGAGTTCCGCGCGGTCGAAGGTGGCAGCGAGATGCAGAGTGGTACCGCTCTGCTGACCGAGGCATACGCCGCGATTTGGTTGTGCGCATTCGCGCTCCTCTTCGCGGGGGTGCGCAGGATGAAGAAGCTCGACCAGCGCATTGACGCTCTCGCCGAAGAAGTCGCGCGTTCCCGAAAGAAGGAATGAGCGTGCCGGACTTCGGCGCCATGACCCCGCAGCACGTCATCTACATCCCGTCGGTGGCAATCTTGGGGCTTATTACTGGATACATTCTCGGCTCGCGGGCCGTACGGGCCGAGGTCGACCGTCGCCGCAAACGTCTCAAGGAGTAACCCACACCATGCTCGATTTTTCGATGTCCGAAGAGCACCAACAGCTCATCCAAATGGCCCGCCGCTACGCTGCGGAACGCATCATTCCCGTCGCGGCTGAGTGCGATCGCGACTCGAAGTTTCCGATGGATGTGTTCCGCGGGGCTTGGGAGCTTGGCCTCGTGAACGTGCCCGTTCCGACCGAGTACGGCGGTACGGGCATGGGCGAGCTCGAGAACGCGATGGTGACCGAGGAGCTCGCGTACGGGTGCTCGGGCATCACGACAAGCATCCTCGCGAATGGTCTTGCGCTCACGCCGATCAAACTTGCCGGGAGCGAGGACCAGAAGAAAAAATACCTCGGAATGCTGACCTCCGAGCCCATCCTCGCGGCCTACGCGACGACCGAGCCCGGCGCCGGCAGCGACGTGGCCGGCCTCAAGACCATGTTCCGTGCGGTCGGTGATGACTTCGTCCTCAACGGCCAAAAATGCTGGATCACCAACGCTTCGTACGCACGCTGGTACGTCGTCTTCGCGACCTCGAACCCGGACTCGCGCCACAAGGGGATTGCCGCGTTCATCATCGATCGCGACACGCCGGGCCTCACGGTCGGCAAGAAAGAAGACAAGCTCGGGCAACGTGCGAGCGACACCTCGCAGCTCTTTCTCGAGGACGTAAAAATCCCGAAGTCTCAGCTGCTCGCGCCCGAGGGCAAGGGCTTCAAGCTCGCGATGGAGACCTTCAACCAGACGCGTCCCGACATTGGAGCGATGGCCACCGGCCTGATGCGCCGCTGTTTGGACGAGTGTGTAAAATACGCGCGGGAGCGTGAGACGTTCGGTAAGCCTATCGCGGAGCATCAAATGGTTCAGGCGATGATCGCCGACATGGCGGTCCGCGTCGAAGCCACGCGACTCCTCTACCAAAAGGCCGCCTGGAATCTCGACAGCGGCGTGCGCGATCCTATCGTCTCGAGCTTTGCCAAGGTCTACGGCGCGGATAGCGCCATGGCGACAGCGACCGATGCGGTGCAGGTGTTCGGCGGCAACGGCTACGTCAAGGAGTACCCGGTGGAGAAGTTGTTCCGCGACGCGAAGCTCCTGCAAATCTACGAAGGCACGAGCCAGATTCAGCGCGTGGTGATTGCGAAGAACGTTCTCGCCGGCTGACGCGGCGGTGCTTGCGGTCTCTTTGGCAGAAGGCGATGAGCGTTCTGCCGCGCGACTCGACGTTTGATTCATGGCGTGCAAGCGGCTAAACCCCCGCCATGGAGATGTCCTTCACCCCAGAGCAGCTCGCCTTCCGCGAGGAAGTGAAGAGCTGGATTGCCGACAACATGCCTTCTCACATCCGAGAGAAGGCAGCGGTCGACGCGTACTTCGGTCACGCGGACGTGATGGAGTGGCACAAGGTCCTCGCGAAGAAGGGCTGGGTTGCGCCGAACTGGTCCCAGGCGCATGGAGGCCCGGGGCTGGATGCCGCGAGCCGCTTCATCCTCACCGAGGAGCTCGAGCTCGCCGGGACGCCGTTCCTCTCCCCATTCGGGCTCGTCATGGTCGGTCCGCTGCTCATGCAGTTTGGCAGTGACGCGCAAAAGCAGCGCTATTTGCCGACGATCCTGAGCGGCGAGGAGGTGTGGTGCCAGGGCTATTCGGAACCGAACTCGGGCAGTGATCTCGCGTCACTCAAGCTCTCCGCGGAGGACGATGGCCAGGGCAACTTCATCCTCAACGGGCAGAAGACCTGGACGACCTATGCTCAGTACGCCGATTGGATTTTCCTCCTCGCGCGCACCGATGCCCACGTGAAAAAGCAGGCGGGGATCAGTTTCTTTCTCTGCCACATGAAGTCGCCAGGCGTGACGGTGCGGCCAACCTTGACGACTGGCGGCACGCCCGCATTTTGCGACACCTTCTTCGAGAACGTCGTCGTACCGAAGGAGAACCTCGTCGGCCCACTGAACGGCGGGTGGACTCTTGCGAAGGCCCTTCTCGGCCATGAGCGCACGCTGATCGCGGCTGTTGGAGCATCGACCCGCGCGATCGGGCGGATCAAGCGAATCGCGGCAGGCACCAAGGTTGGGAGCCAGTCGCTGCTCGAAGACCCGGCGTTCCGCGGCAAGATCGCGCGTCTCGAGGTGAAGCTCGAAGCGCTTCGCATGGCGAACTACCGCACCCTGGCAGGTGCGCAGGGCGGGCACGCCCCCGGTCCGGAGTCCTCGATTCTCAAGATCCGCGGCTCCGAGATCAACCAACAGTGCTTCGAGCTCGCCATGGAAGTGATGGGCCACGACTCGCTCGAGTGGTTCAACGAAGCGGGCACCGTACCTGCGCTCGAGCAGTGGGTCCCGTCGGCGTTTAACTACACCCGCGCCACCACCATCTACGGCGGCTCAAACGAGATCCAGCGCAACATCATCGCGAAATTGATTCTCGGGCTGCCGAGCCTCTGACGATCGAAAGGAAACCCCCATGGATTTTCAGCTCTCCGCAGACCAAAAGATGATCGTCGACACCGCCGCGAGCTTCGTTAAACGAGAGCTCCCGGTCGAACGGATGCGCCACATGCGCGAGGACGCGACCGGCTGGTCGAGGGACGTCTGGAAGCAGATGGGCGACCTTGGCTGGCTCGGCATCATGCACCCCGAAGATGTCGGTGGTTTCGGCGGAAGTTTCTGCGACGCGGCGTTGATTCTGGAGCGCTTCGGAGCAAACCTCGTCAGCGAGCCCTTCACTGCGTCGGCGATCGTCGCGGCGATGGCCGTTCGTTCGGGAAGCCCGGAGCAGCAAGAGCGTTGGCTTGCGCCGATGGTCGCGGGAGACACGAGCCTCGCGCTCGCCTGGGCTGAGCGTGGCGGTCGCTTCGATGCGAACAGTTGCGCGACGCGCGCCGAGAAGACGGGCACGGGTTATCGGCTGCGCGGTGAAAAAATTTGGGTGTTGAACGGGCACGCGGCCGACCACCTCGTGGTTTCGGCGCGCACGGCCGGAGCCGACCACGAGGCTGAGGGTGTGAGCCTGTTCGTCCTCGATGCGAGCGCGCCCGGCCTCGTTAGAAAAACCGTGAAGACGATGGACGGACAGAAGGCGGCGATGGTCACCTTTGACTGTACCGTCGGCGAAGAGCAACGCCTCGGAGCCGAAGGTGCCGCCCTCCCGGCGCTCGAACGCGCGCTTGATTACGGTGCGGCCGCGGCCGTCGCCGAAGGGCACGGCGTCATGAAGGCGTCGCTCGACATGACGGTCGAGTACTTGAAGACCCGCGAGCAATTTGGCGTGAAAATCGGCGTATTTCAGGCGCTTCAGCACAAGGCCGTCGATATGTTCATCGAGACGGAGCTCACCCGAAGCGTGATGCTGTTGGCCGCGATCAAAGCCGATGTGGATGACGTCGCCGAGCGCCAGCGCGCCGTCTCGGTGGCCAAAGCTCAATTCGCGATGAGCGGACGCTTCGTGTCGCAGCAGTCGATTCAACTCCACGGCGGCGTCGGCGTAACGGACGAGCACGACATCGGTCTCTACTTCAAGCGCATGCACGTTCTGACGACGCTCTGGGGCGACGAGGAGTTTCACCTCGCTCGCTTTGCAAGGTTGCCGGCCTTCGGCGCACGCTGACCTGCCTTCAGGGTGGAGGGTCGCTTGCGGTGAGCTTCTCGCCGACGGCGGTCCCGTTGCATCGCCACCGGTCGCCGAGCGGCTCACAGCTGGCTTCGGCAAGCGCGAAGGCCCCCGCTTCGGCGGCGGCATGCTTCAATCCGCGTCGCGCGACGGCACTCGAGCAACTCGATTCGCATTCGGACCAGACCTGTCCAAGCGGGACACTGCCGCTCGGAGTTCGCTCGAGCTCGGTCACATCGTCGGTCGTGCGGGGTGCTCGCGCTGCCTGGCCGCTCCAGGCGATACGCCACACCGTGAGCGACATGCCTCCCACTGTGATGTGTGCGCGACCGTGAGTCGGGGATGCCTGAGTTTTCCGCGCAAGGACAGGTTGCCGCGGGTCCGTTGACTCCGCGAGCGCCACACTCGCGCGGCACTGGAGCCTCCGCCGCGTATGCCCTTTCGCCCCTCCGTTCTTCACTTGCTCGAGCGAACGCTCGATGACTTGATTCTCGCAATGCGGCTCGACCAGGAGCATGCCGCCGACCTCGGACGCCTTCGCGCGCGCATCGAGGAGGAGTCCCTCTTCGCTGCACGGGCGCTCGAGCAATCCGCTCGCGTCATCGTAGGTTTCGCACGTCGCCGTGACGACGCCGAGCACCGTGAAGCCGGTCGGAACCTCGGCTGCCGAATGAACCTCCACGGCCTCGGGCGAGGCGATGCTCGGTCGCTCGTTACCCACAAATCGAGCCCGCCCACTCGGCCCGCACGCGAGGAGACACGGCAGGAGGAACGGCGCGAGTCGCATAACCGACGTAAGCCTAATCGACCGACCCGCGAGTTCACTCACGTTTCTCGGCGCAGCTCTTTGGCGCATCCGAGCGGCTCGCACTTCTACCGCGCGGCTCGATGCGCTTGAATGCCGCGATGAAGACGCACATCCCTATCGTTGCCGCCGTCGCTCTCGTGGGTTGCGCGCCGCCGAGCCCTTCGCCGAAGGTGCCGGTCACCTCGTCGCCGTCAGAGCGGCTCGCGGATGCAGGTGACACGAACCCTGGCTCGGCTCCGCATCCGGCGGCGGCCCCCGAGCCCCCACGCAGCGAACCTTCGCCCGAGCCGTCGAGCGTCATGCCGACGCGCTGCTCCGACGCTTCTGTCGACGGGTATTGTTTGCCGCCGCCGTACCTCGCCAAGGCGCTCTGCAACGAAGACTGGGCGACGGTCGCGCTCGTGATGTTCCAGAAGGGGACGCCATGGAAGCGCGGCTATTCGGTGACCACTTCGGCGGCCTGGAACGCCTCGGGGGGAGCGTCGTCAAACGAGGCGATGGCGATGTACGAGGAGCTCGTCGTCCTGCGCCGCCGCGGCCCGGAATCAAGCGGCATTCAGGTGAGCGGGGCCGGCACAAGTTACGATGTGCTGCGCTGGGACGGCTCATGCGTGACGCTGCAAGACGGTGAACTCACGTTCCAAGTGCCGCCGAAGGTGACGAGCGCGCGGGTCGTTCCGAAGCGGCTCGAGGTCCACGTGCGGGACGCGTTGAAAGACACGCCCGAGCTCGAGAAGCTCTTCCGCGCACATCGCAAGGAGTGCAAGGGCGTCACGCTCGGTGACGTGAGCAAGGAGTGCGTGAAGGTCGACGGACAGCTTTCGCTCGCAATTGCGGGCTACGTGCGCGATCACGGCGGACTGCCGGAACCCCACAAGCTTCCCAAGCGAAAGTGACATTTCAGCAACGGGTCGGCTGGACGGTTTGGTTGGAATTATCGGATGCAAGCATATATTTTCATTTGATTTGCAGTAGGCCGGCTGGCCGGTTTATGGTTTGTCTCGTAGGAGGCAACACGATGAAACGCTACAACTCAATTTGGTTTCTGGGCACGGCATTGGTCCTCGGTGGCTGCGCGCTCCGTTACGATGATCGCATCGAAGACGAGAGTGATTCGGCGTACCCGACGATTGACGTGAACTCGAAGTATTTCAAGCCAGGGCCTGTGTTGGCGACGACCGATGCACCCGAACGTGCGAAGCGGCTCGCCTATCACAAGGCCGTTATCGACGCGTACAAGTTCAGCTACACGATCGGTGAGACGCCAAAGACCAAGCAAAATCTTTTTGAGCTCGTCGGGTTCAACCGGCCGGCCGATGTAGGCAACCTCAAGCCCATTAAGGAGCTCGAGAACACCGCGTGGGACCTCAAGCTTCCCGAGAAGTGGGATTGGCGGTCGCAAGGGGCGGGCATTACGCCGATCCGCAATCAAAGCTCATGCGGCAGCTGCTGGGCCTTCGGTACGGTGGCCGCGCTCGAAGGCGCGATCGCGATGAGCGACAAGCAGCTCGTCAACCTCAGCGAGCAGCACGTGCTCGACTGCAGCAACGAAGGCACCTGCGGCGGTGGCTACTGGGCCTACAGCCTGCTTCAGAACAAGGGGGCCGTCTTGGAGGAGGGCTACCCGTACAAGGGGTACGATCAGAGCTGCAAGGCGCAGAAGGAGTACCCGTATACGATCGAGTCGTACCATGGCGTGAAGAGCGGCGACGTCGAGGGCATGAAGGCCGCGATCATGAAGTACGGCACCGTGGGCGTCACGATGAGCGTCTGCGGTTCGATCCCGGGCTACAGCGGCGGCGTCTACGACTCGAAGGAGTGCAACAACTACTACACCAATCACATCGTGGCGCTCGTCGGCTGGGACGACACCGTTCAGCACAAGTACGGCCACGGCGTGTGGATCGTGCGCAACAGCTGGGGTACCGGTTGGGGTGACAACGGCTACGGGCTCTTCGCCTACGGCACAGCCAAGCTCGAGGAGGATCCGACCTACGTCGTCTACAAGCCGGAGGACCCGACCGACACGGACATGGACGGGATCCGCGACATCAATGACAACTGCAAGCTGCAGTCGAACTCGGATCAGAAAGACATCGACCACGACGGCAAAGGCGACGCCTGCGACGAAACGTTCGACCCTTTCGAGGCGCCCGTCACGCTGACGGACGATGACAGTCGCAAGCTCGACCTCGGATTTCCGTTCTCGTTTTACGGCACGGCCTACCAGGCGGTGTACCTGAACTCGGACGGCAATCTCACCTTCGGAGCGGCCGACGATGACACGCCCGCGCGTGACAAGCAGCGCTTCCTGACGAAGGCGCCCCGCATTGCCGCGCTGTATGCCGACCTCAATCCCGGTGTGAACGGCGGCAAGGTCGTTTGGGGCAAGAAGGACGCGGAGAGCATCTTCGTACGCTTCGAGAACGTGGCGAGGTTTGACTCGACCGGTAAGGGGACCGTCACCGTGACGCTGACCTCGAACGGCCAGGTTGCGTTGAGCTACGGCAACGTCAGCGGTGCCTACATCGTTGGCGTGTCGAGAGGTGGCTCGAGCAACAGTGCGGCCGAGTCGACCCTCGTAGGCTCGCTCGCAATGGGCGGAACCAACGCGGTCTACTCGGTGTTCGGTTCGCAAAAGCCGTTCTCGCTTTCGAACCAAACGCTGACGTTCACGCCAGGTGCGAGCCCCGATCCTGGACCGAACCCGAACCCGAACCCGAACCCGAACCCCGAGCCGCAACCGACCGAGATCGCGCTCGCACTCAATGACGACGCGACGGCACAGGTGGCACTCGGTTTCGACTTCCCGTTCTTCGGGCAGACGTATTCGAGCGTCTACGTCAACTCAGACGGCAACCTCACTCTCGGCAAAGGCGATGGGGTGGCTGCCACACGCGACAGCGCCCGATTCCTCACTGGGGCTCCGCGGATCGCGGCGCTCTACGCCGACCTCGATCCGTCGACTGGCGGCGCGGTTACCTACGAAAAAGCTGCAAATAAGCTGACAATTCGCTACAAAGCTGTTGCCGCATACGGCTCGAAGCAGGGCAACACCGTGACCGTTGTTCTGCACGGTTCGGGGCTCGTCGAGCTGACCTACGGGCAGGTCTCCGGCTCGTCCTACATCGTCGGTGTCTCGAAGGGCGGCTCGGGCAACACGGGCAACGCGAAGGTGCTCTCCTCGCTCGCGATGCCCATCGCCTACGGCGGCACCGATACGATCTACCAGGCCTTCGGCAATCAGCCGTTCGACCTCGTTGGTAAGACGATCTCGTTCGCGACGGATGGCGGAGTTGGACCTTCGCCGAACCCCCCGGCGCCGCCGTCCCCGGACGCCGGCATCCTCGTTCTCGCTGACGACGACACCAAGGCGGTCCCGCTCGGGTTCACCTTCCCGTTCTACGGCGTGATGTACGACACGGTGTACGTCAACGCGGACGGCAACGTTACGTTCGGTAAAGGCGACGGCGCCACGGCCGAGCGCACCAAACAGCGTTTTCTCACCGGCGCGCCGCGCATCGGCATGCTCTACGCGGACTGCGACCCGTCAGCCGGCGGGACGGTCAGCTACAAGCACGACGACGCCAATTCGATCACCATCAGCTTCACGAGCGTGCCTGTCTGGGGTTCATCCAGCGGCAACACGTTCCGGCTGAAGCTCACATCCTCAGGGAAGCTCACGATTTACCTCGATTCGCTCGCGGCCGCGGACGGCATCATCGGCATCTCCAAAGGTGGGCAGGGCAACTCGGCCGACCCGTTCGTCCTCTCGTCGATGATGGAGAGCACCTGGCTTTATCAGGGTGACAACATGTTCGGCATGTACACCTCGGAGAACGCCGCATCCTTCGTCGGCAAGTCGATCTCCTTCTCGCCGTGACCTCGCACTCGGGGTGAGGGGGGCATCTCCCTCGCCGCCAACGGACAAAAGAAAGCCGACCGGATGTCCTCCGGCCGGCTTTTTTGCTTGCGCTCGCCTCAGGAAGTGCGGCGTCGGCGGGCTGCGACTCCGAGTACCAACGCGCCAAGTGCGGCGATCCCCCCGAGTGCGTTGTGCTCGCTCTGCGACCCCACGGAGCAGCTCGCGAGGCAGCCGCCGGTGAGCTGCACACCGCCATCGGCATTCGGATCGACGGGCGTGAGAAACTGCGTGCAGAGCTCAACCGTGAGCGGCTTGGAAGCCCGCTTGCCGGAGACGCCCTGCTCGAGCTTCACGTCCTTGTTTCCGGTGTTGCGGTTGTCGTGGTGGTAGCTCTCCCACTCGATGAGGCCGTCGCTCTTGCCTTCCGTGTGCCACGCGTAGATCCAGCCGCCGCGCGTGCCGGTGACGACCTCGAGCGTGTTGTCGCCATCGATGTCACCGACGGCCGCGGTCGGAATGATCCATTGCCCAGTGAACTTCGGCCAGCCTTTCGGCTCGCGTCCGCAACCGTCCCATGCGTGCAGGTAATATGCGCCGCTCCCTTGGATGACCTCGGGGTAGTCGTCGTTGTTGAGGTCGACGACCGCTTGGCTATTGAAGAAGCTGTAATCCTCCAGCACGAACGGTGCGGCCGGCATCATCGAGCCTGTGCGTCCGCTCCACACCGCCACGAGGTGCTCGCCCGGTGCAGCCGAGGCTGCGACGCCACCTTGAAGCTGAATCGCGAGATTGAGCGAGCCGCCTGCCGTGATGACGTCGGGAGTGCCGTCTTGGTCGACGTCGCCGAGCGATGGTTGCGCGAAGAGCGGAAACATCGTGTTGGGTCGGTATGCAGGCGAGAGCTCGCCGAATGTGCTCGAGGGCGCCAGGCCTTTGCGAACCGTGCCCGTGTCCGGATCCGTGTATTGCGGCAAGACGTTCGGGGGCGTCTGATTCAGAAGCGTTTGCTTGCCCGGGTCCTGCGGCATGATCAGGGGTGAGCTTGCGTTGCCATGGGCGACTGCGGCGAGCTTGCCATCGAAAGTGCCGATGACCGGCGAGTTTGGGACACCTTCGGCCACGAGCGGAAAGAGATAAAACGACGTCATCGTCACCGGCCAATTGGGCAGGTAAGTCGAGGGCGCCTTCGTTCCGCGGCCGTCGATCATGTACACCGCGCCGGATTGCTGGCCTTCGCCGAGGCGCTCGTTCGAGCCGACCACCACCTCGGGGTAGCCGTCGCCATTGAAGTCAGCGACCGCCGGCGTCGCGATGACGCGACTGCGCTTCGGGATGGCTGTGAGCTTGCCGTTGTAGTGCACGTCGACCGGCCATCCGTCGACCGCCTTGCCGTCGGCATCGAAGACGTAGACCTTGCCGTCGAACGCGCTCTGCACGATGTCGAGCTTGCCGTCCTTGTTCATGTCCTCGAGCACCGGTGCGCCGAACGCGCCTTGATCGATGGTGGCTTTGGTGCTGCTGCAAGGTGCGAGCGGAGTTGTGCCATCGAGTGGACACGAGGGCACGTCGGGCAATTGAATCGGCCAGCCGCTTCGGCGGCTTCCGTCGCTGTTGATGACGTAGATGCGGCCGTTCCACGTGCTGGCGACAATCTCGGGTTTGCCGTCGCCATCGAGATCGGCGATCGCGGGCGCGTCGCTGAACGAGTCTCCCGCGAGGGCCGGATCGACCGCTTGGCTCGCGTAGCCTTTCGAGCCGAGGTAGTTCGGACGACCGGGCACCGGCGTCTCTGAGAGGCCATCGATGCGGTCCGCGAGGAACGGGAAGCCGGGCAAGGGCACAGGGCCCGAGGGCGTGATGCGGAGCACGTGCAGTCGACCGCCGCTTGTGGGGTAGATGAGGTCGCGGGTGCCGTCGCCGTCGATGTCGGCGAGCTTCGGGCTGCCTTCGCCGCTGTCGCCGACGAAGTAGGGGAAGCCTTGCACGAGATCGGGATCGCTGTGCACGGCGTACGTGCGCCGCATTTGGCCCGGCACGTCACCGATGGTTCCCCCGTAGTGGGCGGTCGCGCGGATGCGCACGGTGATCGTGAATTGGTTTTCGCCGTGCGGGCTATCGGAGTCCGGCGCGTGCGTCGTGTCGACGCTTCGAATATCGAAGGAAGCGATCGCCCCGTCGCTGCCGGTGACCTCGCTGCCAGGGACGTTGTTCGCGCTGGCGATGGGTTTGAAATCGGCGTCGGCGGGCTGAACACCGGGTGCCCACTCGACGATGTAGTCGTAGCTCGCCGCGCGCTTGGCGCTGATGGACCCCTTGATGTCGACGGGGCCGGTGACCTGGTCCTTGTACAAAACCTCGAACCAGCGTGGCGAGACCATGTCGACTTCGGGCGGGATCCTTTTTTCTTTGACCCATTCGACGGCGTGGTTGGCGTTGACGCGGCCGAAGCCGAAGCGCTGGTCGAACCCGGGTTGCGACCAGTACCACTTCGATTCATCGCCGCGCGATTCGGGGACGTCGATGTCGTCGGCCGTGTTGATGAGGATTTGCTGGGCTTCGGCGGGTGAGAGCTGGGGCGATAGATTGTACTTGAGCCCTGCGCTCATCAAGAGGCCGCTGATGCCGCTCAGCTGGCCGACGGCGCCGCTCGAGCACGACTTGCTCGATGCGCTGAGGAAGTTCTGGCCGCCGTAATTGGTGCACGTGTTGAAGTCGAGGAAGCTCTCGACGTTGGTCACATCTTGCGCCGGCGCGAATTGAATCGCGTGCACGGGCAACGTGTGATTCGCCGTGGTGGGCACGTTGTGATGCCGAGCGTTCTCGTCGGCCATGCTCGCGATCGTGAGCACTCCGTTCGCGTAAGCGTAGTCGAGTGCGCTCTGGGCGAAGTTGGACATGTTGATCGTGCCGAGCGCCGACTGCACGATGCGCGCACCGTTGTCCGTCGCATAGATGACCGCTTCGCCGAACGCGTTGACGTCGGCGATGAAGCTGTCGCCTACGCGCATCGGAATGAAGCGGCATTCGCTGCAGCCTCCGATGTCGCCCATGCCGTTGTTGCCCGTCGAGACGGAGTCTCGCGCCTCGCCCGTCCCATGCCCGTAGTCGGTGTCGTCGAAAGGATCGTTGTCGTCCTTCATGAAATCCCACCCGGAGATGTCGTCGACGTAGCCGTTCTTGTCGTCGTCGATCCCGTCCGAGAAATTCAGGATGAGATCGCCAGCGTCCAGGATCCCATTTTGATTCGCATCGCCGAGCGGCCTTCCGTCGGTCGGCGCGGGTGTCAACGTGGGGGTGGCGGCGTAGTCCGATACGCTGAAAATGCCGTCGGCGTTGCAGTCGAATCCGGCGAGGTCGCCGGCGCCGCCGCATGCGGTGCCATCGAGGGTGAGGGGACGATGCTTGTCGAGCTCGGGCGTGTTCAGCCAAGCACGATCAGCGAGGTCGGGCTCGCTCCAGCGGATCCCCGAGTCGGTGACGGCGATCTTGATGCGGTCGTCGCCGCGCGTGTAGCGCCATGCGAGGTCGATGCTCATGCCCGACGCCACCTCGTCGGCGCGCAGCGTGAGCTTGCCCTTCTGCGTCGGCACGAAGGAGTAGTACTCCCACTGACCGCTGCCGCCGCCGAGGTACCCGTAGCCGGGATCGTTCGGCCAATTCTCGGGTTGGCTCATCTCCACCGAGGTGTAACTCTCGAGCGGAGGCCACACCGCAGACGAGTCCGTCGCGGTGAGCATGCCGGTGGCAGTGACGATGACAACGAGACCCGTGCGTGACCGTAGCTTTCGCAAGTATTCCTCCGAGAAAACGCGAGGCTAGCACGGAAAAGGCGTTAGGATTAGGGCGTGACCGTGTCTTCGGAAATCGTGCGTGAACGGCTGCGAGCCGTACCCAAAGTCGACGTGCTCGCAAGGCAGCCGAGTCTCGCGCGATTTCGCGAGAGGCTAGGAGAGGCCGGCGTCATGCACGCGTGCCGGAGCGTCATCGCCGAGGTCCGCTGTCGCGTGATGGATGGAGCGGACATGCCCTCGTTGGAAGCGGCTGCACTCGCGGTCGCAGCCCGCCTCGAGCCGGTGCTCTCTGCGCGGGTGCGGCGCGTGATCAACGGAACCGGGGTGCTGCTCCACACAAACCTTGGGCGTGCGCCGTTGTCGCTCGCGGCAGTGACGGCGGCGGTCGAGGCGGGACGAGGCTACGAGTCGCTCGAACTCGACCTCGAGGCGGGGGGGCGCGGATCGCGTGGCGCCTTCGCCGAGCGTGCGCTTGCGGAGCTAACCGGTGCCGAAGCGGCGCTCGTGGTGAACAACAACGCGGCGGCTGTTCTCCTCGTGTTGACGGCGATGGCGTACGGGCGCGGAGTCCTCGTGTCCCGCGGCGAGCTCGTCGAAATTGGCGGCGGATTTCGAGTCCCCGAAGTGCTCGAGCGTTCGGGGGCTCACATGGTTGAAGTCGGCACGACGAACCGCACGCGGCTCGCGGATTATGAGCGAGCGCTCGACGAACACGATGACATTGCCGTTATTTTGACCGTCCATCCTGGTAATTTTCGGATCAACGGATTTACGGAGGCGCCGATGTTGAAGGACCTCGCCGCACTCGCGCGGCGTCGTGGGCTCACTCACGTGGATGACCTCGGCGGTGGCGCTCTCATCGACCTCGAGGCGCATGCGGGACTCGCGGGTGAGCCGACTGCCGCGGACCGAGTGGCCGCAGGGGTACATGCGACCTGCTTTAGTTGCGACAAGGTGCTCGGTGGTCCGCAAGGCGGTGCCATCGTCGGTGAGCGTGCGGTGATCGACCGTGTGCGTCGCGACCCCCTCGCCCGGGCGCTTCGACTCGGCCCGATGCCAACCGCAGCGCTCGAAGCCACGCTCGAGCATTACCTTGCGCGCGACATGGAGGCGGTGCCGGTCCTCGCGATGATGCGCCGTCCGGTCGCCGAGGTGGCACAGCGAGCGGAGCGTTGGTCGACGTGGCTCGCCGCTAAAGAAGTTCGCTGTCGTGTCGTGAGCACCGAGGGCCGGGTCGGCGGCGGAACCTTTGCGGAAGAGCCGCTGCCGTCAGCGGCGCTTGAGCTTGAGGCCGATGGCCACACGGCGGTTTCGCTCGCGGCTCGGCTCCGGAGTGGGCCAACGGCAGTCCTCCCGAGGATCGCCTCGGACCGCGTGCTTGTGGACGCGCGAACGGTGCTGGATGACGAAGATGACGCATTGCTCGAGGCGATCGTCGCGGCGTGTCGCTCGAACCTGGCCGTGTAGAGGCCTATCGTCGCGCGTGGTGCCGGGTGTGCATCACGCGTGACGACAGTTGACAGTTGCTCAGGCTCGTTCGAGAACGCTCGCCGCCGGCGCCTTTTCGTCGGCCAACGCCATGGTCGAGCTGTCCGTCGTTTGCGCGCTGTCCGCGCTCGCTCTCGCCTTCGCCTTCGTCGGTGCGCGAGCGCTCGGTGCGCGACGAGTCGTCGGTCACAGCCTGGCCCAGGCAGCAGGCGCGGTTGCCGCTGGTGTCACGCGCTACCTGCGCCGCCAATACCTCGTGACGACCTCCCTGTCCGCGCTCGTCGCGGGCGTCATTCTTGTCGTCTACGGAGTCGCGTATCAAGTTGGCGGGGCGAGCCTTGGCTCGGTGCGGGAGCATGGGCTCGTCGTCACCGGAGCGTTCGCTGTCGGCGTCGTTGTGACGCTTTTCGTCGGCTGGGCGTCGAGCTCCATCGGCGTGCAGACCGCGGTTCGCGTAGCCGAGAGTGCGCGGCGCTCCATCGATGACGCGCTCGTCGTGGCGCTGAAGGGCGGCATGGTGACGGGCCTCATCGGGCAAGCCTCGGGCACGCTCGTGTCAGGGCTCGGAGTGCTTGCCTTGTACGGCTATTTCGGAGGATATCGGGGCGATCGCTCGCTCGCTCTCGCGGAGTTTGCGCGCATCCCGCTGATGCTGTCCGGCCTCGCGTTGGGAGCCGCCTTTGTCTCGTTTTTAGGACAAATTGGCGGAGGAATTTTTGGTCGCGTGGCTGACCTTGGAGCCGCCGTGACGGGGACCCTCGAAGCTGGGCTTCCGGAAGATGCGCGAGGCAATCCGGCGACACTCGCCCACCTCGTCGGGGATCAGGTCGGCGATGCTACTGCACACGGGATGAGCGGTGTTGCCTCGACCTTGGCTGAGGTCGTCGTGTCGATGATGGTCGCGGCGCTGGTCTTCCAAACGGACGCGACGTTCCCGAGCGTGACCGCGCTCGTGCTTTGCCCGCTCGTCGTTCGGGCGTTCGGTGCAGTCGCGGGATGGTTCGGCGCGGCGGTCGTGCGAACCGATGAGACTGAGGCTCCGACGGCGGCCCTGCACCGAGGTGTTTATGTTACCGCCACCCTCGCGGCAGTCGCGACCGTCGGCTCGTCGACGTGGTTACTCGGCGCCCACGCCGTGCGATTCGCGGCAGCGGCGTTGCTTGGCATTGCGGCGAGCATCGTGCTGCTTTTCGTCGTCGAATACTTCAGCGACCAGCGGTATCACCCCGTTCGCGCACTCGCTGAGACCGCACGGAGCGGTGCCTCGCTTGCGACGTTGCGCGGGCTCCTTGTCGCGGCCGATGCCACGCTCGCTGGGCTCGTCTTGCTCGGGGCAGTGCTGCTCGGCGCATACCGTCTTGGCATCTCGACCGGAGTTCGGCATGGCGGAATGCTCGGTGTCGCGATGGCGCTTGGTGGGCTGAGGGGCACGAGCGCGTACGTCAAGGCGATGGCCGCGATGGGGACCTCGGCGGACACCGCTTCCGGGATCCTCGCACTAGCGACAGCTGCGGAGCGACCGGACGTCCTCGTGCGCGCGCGCCTCTTGGCGGCGGTAGGTGCAACGGCGAAGAGTTACAATCGGGTGCTTCAGGCCGTCACGACGGTCGTCGTCTCGCTGATGATGATGGGCGTCTTCCGTGAATGGGTTGCCCGAGCGGGACGTCCTGCGGTGGAGTTGCACAGTCCGCCGGTGTTGCTCGGCGCGTGTCTCGGCATCGTGGTCGTCGTTGCATTCAGTCGGGTTCTGCTTGGCGGCATCGTCGCGGCAGGTCGCGAACTCGTGCAAGAGTTGCGGCATCGACTCGACACGGCGGACCGTACCGGTCGCGGTTTGGTCGACGGGTTGTCGGCTCCCGACGGACTCGCACAGGCACGCTCCGCCGAGGATGCGTGCGTCGAGGCGGTGTCCCGTGCGGCGCTGCGGGGAATGCTCGCTCCGGCACTTGTTGGTGTCGTCGCGCCGATGGTCGTCGGAGTCGGCTTGCGTCTATCCTCGACCGGAGATAGTGTCCCCCGGTCAGCCGAGGCGCTTGTGGCGTACGTCATCGTCGCCACCATCGCCGGGGGGCTCGGCTCGCTTCTCTTCGCCAATGCGGGAAGCGCCTGGGACAACGCCAATAGGTACATCGAGACCGGCGCGCACGGAGGTCGGCACGTTCGACACCGTACGCTTCGGCCTCCACCCACCAGCGACTTGGGGGCTTCCCTCGGGCTCTCCGAGCGGGTGGACGTCACCGTAGATCTGCCGACCGAACTCAACCCGGCTTATGAAGCCGCGCTGATCGGCGACACGATTGGCGACCCTTTAAAAGGGGCCGTTGCACCGGCGATGCTCGCGCTGATCGAGACCTTGGCGCTGCTCGTGATGGTCTTTTACCCGTTCTTCATTTGAATGCCCCGCGACCGCGGGGCTCGCGAAAATCACCCGATGGCTGAACCGATTTCCGATGCCCTCGCGACCTTGAGCGACCGCGGCCTTCGCCGCTTGCTCGGGGCGCGTACCTTTCTACGCGGTCTCGAATATTTCCGTCGTCGTGCCGTCGATGACGTCGTCGTCGAAGGCGCGACCGCGAGCGGCTCCGTACGTGGAAGCGAGCCCGTGCCGTTCCAGGTCAAGGTCGACTTATCGCCTGACGGTATTCAGTCGCAGTGCAGCTGCCCTGTGTTCGCGAAGACCGCTCAACACTGCAAGCACGTGGCCGCCGTGTTGATCTCGATGCGCGACAAGACACGCACAGAGCAGGGTCGAGTGCCAGGCTCGCCACACTCGGGCCCCGCGGTTGCGCCGCACCCTGCGTTCGCGCCTCGCGTTCCACAGTCATTGGGCTCGGCGGGGGCCTATCCGCGTGAGCACGAAGGCCGGGCGGTCGCAGCCAGTCAATCGACGGCTCCTTCGAACGGTTCGGTTCCTACGTCGCGACCGTCCGCAGGCGGGGGTGCCGCGTCGCATCCTCAAACGGCGCACGCTGGTGGCGAGTCGAAGCGTGCTCGTCGGCGTCGTCAGCGGCTCACCGGGTCGACGCCTGTCGGCTCAGTCCCGCACCTCATCCACGAGCCTGAGGCTCCGGTGAGTCATACCGGGATGGCCACGTGGCTTCCTCACGAAGGAGTCCCAGCCGCCCACCCGATCGAATTTCGGATGCATGTCCGCCAAGGAGCGTTGACGATCACGGTATTCAATGCAGAAGCACGCGTTCCCGTTCTGCCGAGTGTGGCTCTCGCGTGGCAAAGTGTGTTCCCGACCGACGACCGTGGGGCCCTGCGCTTGCTCGCACGTTTCGAGAGCGGCAATCCGCGCCATCCTGCGGTCGATATTCGCGGCGAAGACGTCGCCGAATTTCTCCCGCTCTTGCGAGGGCGCAAAGTGCTGCTCGAGCCGGCGTTGAAGCAGCTGCGTTTTTCGGATGACATCTTGAAGCCTCGCTTTGAGCTCGAGACCGTCGGCGGCGACACGATCGTCGTGAAGGCGTCGTTTTTTCGACCAGGCGATGACCGTCGTTTTTCCCTTCTGCAGGGCGGCTGGTTCGAAGGTTGGCCGTGTTGGCAGATCGACACGCAGGAGGGCATTGCCCGCGAGGTCGACAAGCGCGTCTCGCCCGCGGCGTTAAGGCGGCTCGTCAAATCGCCGACGATCGCGGAGCCGATGCGGTACCTCCCGAGCATCATCATGCAGGGGCTCCCTAAGGTCGCCCTTGAGGTCGGAGCCGAGCTACCTGAACTCACGCAAATTGCGGACGTTGTCGATATGGAACCGACCTTCCGCTTGCGCGCTGGCGGAATGCTGACCGAGGCCGTTCTTTCCCTCGTAGCGGCCTACGGTGACGACGAATTGCAGGTTCGCGCGGATGGCATCACCCCGCCGGTGATCATCAAGCCTCCCGCTGAGGGGCAAAAGCGCGCGCGTTGCATTCGAGTCGACATCGCCGCACAGCAGACCGCCGTGGCAAAGCTTACGGCGCTTGGTCTCACCGCGGACGACATGGGACAGCAGTTTATCGCGCGCGGCGACCGGGCCATGAAGTTCTGGACGGAGGGGCTGGCGGAGCTCCCCGAGACTTGGGATCTCTTCGTTCCCGAAGAACTGGTCGACACGCAAGTTCGAGCGACGCCGATCGGCGCGTTCGCGAAGGTGTCGAGCGGGATGGACTGGCTCGACATGAAGCTCTCGTTCGGCTGCGATGGGGTGGGCGTCGATCGCGATGAGCTACGTCGTTGTTTGGCCGACGGAACGAAATACGTGCGTCTCGACGACGGTTCGTTTGCGAGCTTCGATGCTGATAAAATCCAGGCGATGCTCGATCGCGAGTGGGAGCTCCTCGGGGCTGCTGACAAGAACGGTCGCCTGCCATTGAATCAGGCTGGACGCATTCAGGAACTCCTCTCGCACGTTCAAGATTCAAGCGTCGGGATGAAGGCACGCAAGCTCTTCGAGAAGCTTGGGAACATCGAAGAGATCGAGAAGACGAAGAAGCCGCGCCTTCTCAAGGCGAAACTCCGTCCCTATCAAGAGGACGGCCTGTCGTGGCTCAAGTTCATCCACGACATTCGGTCGGGCGGCGTACTCGCCGATGACATGGGTCTCGGCAAGACGGTTCAAACGCTTGCGTTGTTTCTGAGCGTGAAGACCAAGGATGAACCGTTTCGCGCGGTGATCGTTGCGCCGACCAGCGTCGTTCGCAACTGGGAGCGCGAGGTCGAGAAATTCGCGCCGTCGCTCACGATCGGGCTCTGGCACGGCAGCGACCGTCAGGAGCGGCGTGAGCAGGTGGAAGAGGCGGACATCCTCATCACGAGCTACGCACTCCTCCGCCGGGACATCGAGTATTTGAAGTCGCTCCGGATCGATTACCTCGTCCTCGACGAGGCGCAGCACATCAAGAACCCGAGCAGCGCGACGGCGCTCTCTGCCAAGAGAATTGGTGCCGAGCGGCGGCTGGCGCTCACCGGAACGCCGATCGAGAATCGGTTGTCGGAAATCTGGTCGATCTTCGATTTCGTCTCGCCCGGGTTGCTCGGTCCGCTAGAGAAATTCGAGCAACGGTTCAGTCGACCGATAGAGCAGGGGGACTACAAAGTGGCTCAGCGCCTCCGCGCGGTCATTCACCCTTTCATTCTGCGACGCACGAAGCTCGAGGTCGCAAAAGACCTCCCCGAAAAGATCGAAATGGATTCGATCTGCGAGTTGTCGGGTGACCAGCCCGCGGTTTACGCGCAAGTTGCCGCGGAGGTTCGCGCGCAGGTACTCGGTGAGGTTGAGCGGGTGGGGCTATCGAAGAGCCACATTCACATTTTGGCGGGTCTGACGAAGCTGCGCCAAGCGGCGTGCGACCCTCGCTTGCTCGGTTTGCCGCGTGACTTCAGCAACGAGGACTCCGGCAAGCTCATCGCGCTGCGTGAGCTGCTCGCCAACGCGGTCGACGGTGGCCACAAGGTCCTCGTCTTCAGTCAGTTCACCTCGATGCTCCGCCTGATTGAGAGCGCGCTGAAGGAGGACCGCATCAAATACGAGTACCTCGACGGATCGACCAAGGACCGCTCCGAGCGCATCGACCGATTTCAAGGGGACCCGTCGGTGTCCGCGTTCCTCATCAGCTTGAAGGCGGGCGGAACAGGTTTGAACCTGACCGCGGCTGACACCGTGGTTCACTTCGACCCTTGGTGGAACCCCGCCGTGGAGCAGCAGGCGACCGACCGCGCTCACCGAATCGGGCAGGACCGACCGGTTTCCGTCTACCGACTGGTGGCTGCGGGAACGATCGAGGAGAAGATCCTTCAGTTGAAGGAGAAGAAGCGCGAGCTTGTCACGAGCGTCCTCACCGAGGATTCAGGTGGCGCGAAGAAGCTCACGCGCCAAGATCTCGAGGACCTCTTTCGCGTCGACTGAGCGCGCATCCCTCGCACGCGTCAGAGCGCGACTTGGGTTACGTCGCCGTTGGAACTCAGGCGCAAAGCTCGCAGACCGCCCGGTGTTGCGAGAAGGAGCACCGCGAACGATTCGGCGCTGATGAGCTTCATGTCGAGGAGCGTCGAGCTTGCGACGAGCGCTCCGTCTTGAATCAGGTCGTCGTACACGACGAGGTCCGGCGCCGTCGCGATTGCCGAGAACTCCGCGATGCGAACGCGGAGGCCACCGCGCTGCTTTGCCTGCCAGACCACGACGACCTTGCCATCGATGGCGCCGACGCCGATGGCTGTCGGCGAGGCGAGGTTGACCTCGCCGGCGAAGACCTCGCGGAGGGGGACGGCTTGGATGCGGCATTCGGTTGCACTGCATCGCTGAAGCACGAGCTTGGCGTCGAGTGACGCATCGCCCGCCCCGCCTTCGAGAAGCGTCATCAATGCGGCACCTTGCTGGCAGTGGAGGGCGCCCCCGAATGCGGCAGTTTTGAGAGGTGCGCTCCACTTTCCGGCGCTTTTGAACGAGAGAAACTCTTCGCGACCAGTGTGGGCACGCGCGACCGTGAGTTCTCGTACGCGGCAGCCGTCGATGCGAGGTTCGCGACTCGGCCCACGGTCGAGCGGCGAGGCCTTCGGCAAGGCTCCGAGTGGTTCGAGACGCGCGGTGCCTCCCCCAACTGCGCTGCGGGAGGCGAGGACGAGCCCCTTGTCATCCGTAGCGAGTGCCACGATGTCGTCCCACAACAAGCGTACGTCGCGTCGTGCATCGGCGAGCTTGAGGGCTCCAAGCCCGAGCGGCTGGCGTTGGGTCTTGCCGCTTTCGATGCGCACGAGCGATGGCTCCATCGTGCCCTCGACGAGGAGGGTGGCCTGGCCGTCTCTGCCGGCGTGGCCGCCGAGTACTCGCGGTTCGGGATTCGCTGTCGCAGCGAAACTCCCCGCGGAGCTCGCGGCTGGATTCACGCCGGTGCTCGTGTAGGCGACGTCTCCGACAAAGAGAAGCGGCTCCGCGCCGTCATCGGTGCTCCCGTCGAGTCGAACCGACCCTTTTGCGGCATCGAGCGCTTTCGGAAATGCATCGCAGCGCGCCGCGTTCTGGGTAACCGAACAGACTTTGCGGACTCCGCCTTTGGCATCGTCGACGACGAAGCGGACCACGGCCCCTGTGAGGCTCTCCGTGCGCAGATCGGCGATCGCGATCGCTCGGTCCGTCAGGACTCCCGCCTTCCCAATGCCGTCGAGCGTCAGCACCGTCGACGGCGCGGGCGGGGCTGGAGTCATGGGCGACGGCTCGAATCGGATACCGGTCTTCAGCGCTTCGCCAAAGGTGCGATCGATCGGCGTGGAGAAGTCCTCCCAGAAGCTCTCTTTCTTGTCGAGCGCTTCGGCGAGCCCGCGCGAGGCTTCGAGCAGCGACTTCCCCTTCGTCTCTCCAATGGAGCTGTCGCTCAGGGCTTCGTGCAGCGCGTGAGCGTACTTGCCGCAGCGATCGGGCCAGGGGCCGTCCTTGTCAGTCGCGCGGCGAATTTCGTTTTGCGTGAGCGCCGTAAGTTGAATGCTGCGAAATCGAAGACTCGCCCGCGCGTTGTCGGCAGGCAGCTCACCGAGCAGACAGGTCGTCATCGCGCTGTAGCTTTGAACGACTCGAGCGGCAGCATCGGCTTCGAGGAATTTCACCACGCCGACTGCCGTCGCTGCGACGACCACCGCCCCGACGCCCATGGCGGCCAACACAAGGCGGCTACGGCGCGTCGCTTGATGAGCGAAACCCATGATGGTCTTCGAACCACCGAGGAAAATCTGCGTCTTCGCGCCGCCGTCGGTGTCGCGCCCTTTGAACAGTCCCATCGCGTGAGCCTAGTACCTCGACATGCCGGTACCAACATTGGAAACGCCGCCGCACCTGCGCGTAGCCACGTGCATCTCCGCGCTTGAACCGAGCGGCGGCAGAGCACACGGAAGCTTCACTTGGCACTCAGCGTCCAGCTCGCCAAAAAGGTTGGTCTGGGATCTGCAAACGGCCATGGTCGCAGCTCGCGCGCGCGGCGGCGAGTGAAGGTTGCCTGGCCGAGTGGCGGCGTGCGATCCTTCCTTCCCGATGAACCCATCCCGCATTGTTTTTGCTTCCCTTGCCGCCTTTTCGCTCCTCGCCGCCGCGTGCTCGGACGACGCCGACTCGCCCGCGTCGTCGACCTCGAGCAGCGCGACGGCCATGGCCTCGGCCTCCTCGGGCGCGGGTGGTGCGAGCGTGTCGTCGGGCGCGGGTGGCGCGAGCGTGTCGTCGGGCGCGGGCGGCGCGAGCGTGTCGTCGGGCGCGGGTGGCGCGAGCGCGTCGTCGTCGGGCGGCGGCGGGATGCTCGACAAGATGGTCGTCGGCGATTGGATGCCGAAGGAGATCCAGCAGGGGATGAACAACCCGCCGATGCCGGTGCCTCCCGGCTCGCCCTTTTACGTGCTTCGCGCAGACGGCACGCTTGGGCTGAAATGCGGCGGTTCGGAGGGCACGTGGACTTTCGACGCGAACGCCCCCGCACCGGCGATCGGCGTCCTTCACGTCACGTTGCCCGGAAGCAACATGGTGGACTGGTATGTGTTGACGCTCACCGCGACTAAGCTCCAGTTCGTCGAAGGCGGGGACTTGTTCACCTTCGAGCGCGCCGCGTGCCCGTGAGCGCCTGACCGCGTCGCCGGCGAGGACCCGCGCAGCGGAACGCAGGACCGAAAAAACCAAACCGCAGAGCCGAGGTCGCCCTGCGCATGTGCCGCTACGGTGCACGAGCGCCGTTCCGTAGCGGCCATTCCCTCAACACAGATGACAATCGACGGCACGGCAACTTTCGCAAAGCGTTCCCGCTTTGCTTTGCTCCTCACTTGAAAAGAATCAACTACTCAATGCAACCCCATTCCATCCTCCACTTCTGGTTCACCGAACTGACACCCAAGCAGCACTACGCCAAAGACGCCGTTTTGGACGAAGCCATCCGCACCCGCTTCGGGGCCACGCTGGAAGCTGCGGCGCGGTGCGAGTTTTTTGCCTGGCGCGCCACGCCCGAGGGACGGCTGGCCGAGGTCTTGGTGCTGGACCAATTCTCGCGCAATGTGTACCGCGACACGGCCCGCGCCTTTGCGCAGGACGCGCTGGCCTTGGCGCTGTCGCAAGAGCTGGTGGCCAGTGGGCAGGACCGCAGCCTGCCCTTGGCGCAGCGCAGCTTTGCATACATGCCCTATATGCACAGCGAGTCCGTACTGGTGCACGCGCAAGCCGCCCTCCTGTTTGCGGAGCCGGGATTGGAAGACACCTTGCGCTTTGAGCTGCGCCACAAGGAAATCATTGACCGCTTTGGCCGTTACCCCCACCGCAACGCGCTGATGGGCCGCAGCTCCACGCCCGAAGAGCTGGTCTTTCTGAGTGAGCCGGGGTCCTCTTTTTAGAGGTGCATCATGAATCAGCAGCGGCTTTAACTCGCTTTAAGCTACTGCCGGCGCGCCGGGGAGGCCCGCTTGGGGCGGCCCGTTTGGAAAACGCTGGGGGCGCTCGGCGTAGTGCGCATCGAGCGCGGCAAACCGCTACCGCGGTACGTCGAGGAGGAGCTACGGCGCTACCCGAGATGCGGGATCTTGGCGCATGGATTCTTGCATCTCCGCGCTTGGCGGATTCAGAACGTCACGTTCGGAGCCGCAGGCCCCTTCTTCGCGGCAGGCTTAATTCCATCCGGAGCTTGGGGCGGGCTCGTGCTGGATGACGCGGAGGTCGTCGAGCCGACGGCCGAGCCAGCTGGCGCTGCTGTCGTCGATGTCCCTGGTGCGCGGAAGCTCGGCATCGGAGTGCGCATCGTGGCGGGCGCGTTTCCGTCCGAGCGAGGCGTGCCGTCGAGGTCGATTGGCGTGGCCGCGGTGTCGTCAGGTGCGGTACCCGATGCGCTTTCGCCTGGCGCGGCGATGCCCGGGGTCGAGGTCGATAGGGCGCTGGTTCGCGCCGTCGCCCCCGCTGCTGTCACGCCGTAGCCACGATTCGGAGCCGTGGAGCGAGTGGGGTCGGTGTCCAGATTCATCACCCATCCGAGCGACACGCCGAGGGTGAATGCGACGGCTGACGCGCCGAGCAGCGCGCCTAAGCGAAAGCCCCCCGGACTCGGGTCGCCGTGGGGCAGGTACACCGTCGTGTCCGTCGACGCGGGTCCGGTCGCCTCGGTGCGCGCGCCCGGAAGCGGCACCGTCACCGCAATGCCTGGCGCTCCAATTCGGTAGGGCTCGGTCGGTGCTACGAGCGCGCAGATCGCCTTTATCGCGTATTGGGAGTGGGCCGGCGCGAAGTCGCCCAGCTGAACAGCGAAGTCCGCGATGTTCGCGAAGCGCTTGTCCGGGCGACGCTGCAAACAGCGGTCGATGGTAGCTTCGAGTCCCTTCGGATAGTTAGGCCGAAGCTTGCGCAGCGGCGTCGGCTCGCCACTCATGATGCGTTGGCAAACACCGGGCGCCGTTTCGGCGGCGAAGGGAAGGGACTTGGTCAGCAGCTCGAACAGCGTGACGGCGAGCGACCAAATGTCACTCCGCGCATCGACTTGAGTCGACGAGAGCATCTGTTCCGGGGACATGTAAAACGGTGAGCCCATGACCGCGCTCGCCTTCGTTACGAGGGAAGCCTCGTCGGGTGCGTCCTGATCGCGGCTCACCTTTGAGATGCCGAAGTCGAGCACCTTGACGCACGGAGAACCATCGGTCCGCCGCGTGAGAAATAGGTTCGCCGGTTTCAGATCGCGATGCACGATCCCGAGTAGATGCGCCTCTGCGATCGCGTGGCAGGCTTGCAATACGTACTCGATGGCGCGCTCGATCGGCAGCGGCCCGTCCGACTTGAGAAGTGCCTCGAGGTCTTGTCCCTCGAGGTATTCGAGCAGCATGTAGGGAAGCCCGGCGTGCTGCCCGAATCCGTAGATGCGCAACGTGTGCTCGCTGTGGAGCGTCGTCAGGGTGCGTTGCTCGCGCTCGAACCGTTTGATAACCTCCGTGCGGCGTGCGTTCTCCGATCGGAGGATTTTGATCGCGACTCGGTGGTGCTGCTCGGAATGCGCCGCGAGCGCCACGAACGCCATTCCGCCCGTGCCGATTACCCGTTCGACGACGTAGCTCCCGCCGACGACGTCGCCATCCGAGAGCGGACAACCCGCGTGCGTCGTCATTGTCGATAACCGGCGAAGCCAAGCATCGTCGTTCGACGCGCGGGCTCACTCACCGTGGCGAGAATATTTTCGCCAAAATCCCGCGATGAGGCGTGAGCCGAAGAGCCCAAAGACCGCGACGAGGCGTGAGCCGAAGAGCCCAAAGACCGCGACGAGGCGTGAGCCGAAGAGCCCAAAGACCGCGATGATGCGTAAGCCGAAGAGCCCAAAGACCGCGATGAGGCGTGAGCCGAAGAGCCCAAAGACCGCGATGAGGCGTAAGCCGAAGAGCCCAAAGACCGCGATGAGGCGTAAGCCGAAGAGCCCAAAGACCCAGCCCTCCGAGCGAAAGAAGTCAGCCCTTTTTCCTCATCACGAGGAGGTGGTACTTGCCGAACTCGCTCTGGCCGAGAGTGTAGAGCACCTCGATCAGCAGTCGGTATGGCGTCGTCGCATCGGCGATGATGATCGCCTCCGAGGTGTTCGACGGCTGTCCCTTCGCGGAACGCACGGCCTTGTCGATTTTGCGGGCGTTCTCGAGCCGTCGCGCGAGGGGAACAATGTAGAGATCGCTCGGACCGTTGCGCTTGTATTGGGCATCGAGGCCGTTGGTTGCGAGCTGCTCGCGGGCCGGAAGCCGAACAACGGGATCCGCATCCTCACCCAGTAGGATGGCGCTCTTCGAAATGATGAGAATGACACCCTGGTCGCTCGGCTCGCCGTTGAGCACCGAGCGAGAAAGACGCATGTCGTCGTTCTCCTGGATCGACGCAGCCGACGAGGCCATGCTCTGCAGAAGGAACACGAGGATGATCGTCATGAGATCAAGCATCGCCGTGATGTTCAGGTAGTCGATCTCGGGATCTTTCTTCTTCTTCCGGATCTCGCGACGCAGCGCGGCCTTGTACTTGGCCATGCTCGCCTTGGGCGCGACCGCGACCGGGCCAACGGACGCGGGTCCCGACGAGCTCGACCCGGCGGCGGCGCTGGAGCCCGCCGGTCTGCCGGCATCTGCGCGACTCGATGGGGCTGGGGCACGGCTGCTTGCAGGCTCGGACCCGCTACCTGGTCGCTTTTCCTTGTCGCTCATCGTGCAACACCAAACGCAACGTCGGTGAAGAGTTCGCCTTCGGTGTCCCGGCGCAACGCATCAATCGCGTCGATCACATACTGGTAGTCGACGTCGGGGTTGGCCGTGATGGTCACCTGATTCTCGGTTGCGGCGCGCTCGTTCTTTTTCTTCAGCTCACGGGCGCATCGGGTCAGTTCCTTCGCGTCGTATTTGCCGTCGAGTTTCGGCACCGTGATGCCTTGACCGAAGGAGTTGCAACCCGTCGCAAGGTTGCCGTCCGACGTCTTGAGCGAGACGCCCTCTGACGTAATCAGGGCCGTCAGGTTGAGCGCCTTCGTCTTGATGTCTTGGGTCGCGCGGCCTTTGCCGGGGTCCGGAAGGGTAGGCGGCACGGTGTCGATGGTGCTCATGAACACCACGGACAGCGTACAGATCAAGAACACCAGGATGTTCATGATGATGTCGAGGTACGGGATGACGTTGAGCTCCCCCGCCTCGTCGCCGGGCGCGGGTTCTTTCGGTGCTGAAAGGCGCCGAATTCGCGAGCGCTGTGATGCGCTGAGCGGGATGTCGTTCGGATCGGCCACGCTGTGGAGCCTCTCGGGGATGGGTCGGACGACCTACGGTTCGATTCGGGTGGGGGCGCCGGATTGCTGCCGCACGCTATGTGCAGCAGAAGCCAACGGGCGCTGGGGTGAAGGCCTCATGCGCCGCGATGACCTCAGGCTTTCGCTTGGATGGTCAAAAGATTGAAGAGTCGCTCGCTCGTGCTTTCGAGATCGTGAACGATGGTCTTCGACTTGCTGTGGATGATCACGTGGGTGATCATGCAGAACACGGCGATCGAGAGACCGAAGAACGTGTTGTACATGGCCTCGGCGATGCCGCCGGTAAGCAATGCCTGCTTCTCGGCCTGAGACAGGCTCGACCCCGAGATTGCGCCGAACGCGCCGATCAGACCGAACACCGTTCCGACGAGTCCGATCAGCGTCGCGATGTTCGCGAGCGACCAGAGCGCGGGGATGCGGGCTTCGACCTTCGGGCGCAAGTCCGAAAGCTTCTCGCTCAGCGCGGCATCGATTTCGTCGGCGCCTTTGTTCGCGTGCGTCAGGCCCGACTTCACGAGCTGAAGAATCGGATAATCGCTCGCGTCGCAAAGCTTGATCGCACGATCAATGTTGCCATTGACGACGAGCTTCTTGATCTGCGCGAAGAACTCTTTCGAGTTCACGCGGTACCTTGTCATCTGGAAGACGGTCCGCTCGATCACGATGGTGACCACGATGACCGACGTTACGACGTTCAATAGAAGGAACGTCGGGTTGTGCTTGATGGCAGCCAACATGCCGGACTCACCCTCGGCCGCCAACATCATCAGGTGCTGCATCGCTGTCTCTAGCCTCTCGTCGCCTCAGTTAGGTTCGTTCGGTTGGGTCGCATGCGACACGCTGAGGTGCGCTTGTGACCCAATCGCCGGCGACTATAGCCGCGCCGGGATTCGATAGGCAAGCCGAGTGACGTCGACCGCGCCGTTCGCGACCTCGGGGAGCGCTCGCTCGCGCTCGGAATCCGCGCTCGGTGTAAAATTCTACGTGTGCGGTTCTTCGGGTGCGCTTATCGCCCGCGTGGGCGAATCTGCGCTTGACGAGTCGTATCGGGACTCGCAAAGATGCCGCTGATTCTCGGACGACCCTCGCCGAGGCAACTCGACCGAGGGAACCACATGACACGGCTGGAGGCTCTGCGGGTCCTAAGGGGACCGGAGCGGAGAGAGGAAAAGCGATGCACGAGTTGTGGACGAATTTTCAGCACGGCGGCAAAATGATGTGGGTGATCCTCCTATTCGGGATCATCGAGATCGGTTTCATCATCGAGCGTGCCATCTTCTTGTTCGGCGCCGGCGTCGATCGTGAGGCCTTTGCCGAGACGATGCAGAAATGCATCCTTGGTGGTGACGTTGCTAAGGCGGTCAAGGTCTGCTCCGTGCAGAACGCGCCGATGGCTCGTATCATCCAAGCGGGTCTAGTCAAGGTGAACCGCCCGGATGAGGAAGTCCAGGCAGCGATGGACGAGGCGGCGCTTCGTGAGATGCCGCTTATCAACCAGCGCACGGGTTACCTCGCGCTCCTCGCGAACCTGTGCATGCTCGCGGGTCTTCTCGGCACGGTGTCCGGCCTCATCGAGGCTTTCGGTGCCGTCTCCGGTAAGTCTGTCGACCCTAGCCAGAAGGCGACCATCCTCGCAGGCGGTATCTCGGAGGCCATGAACTGCACGCAGTTCGGGCTCTTCACCGCGATCTACGGGCTCATCGGCTTCGCGATCCTCAACGGTCGCACGCAGAAGCTCGAAGACGACATCAACGCGGTGACGGTCCAGGTCGTCAACCTCGTCGTGTCGAACCGCGAGAAGGTCAACGTTCAGGCAGCTGCCAACGCGGCCTGAGCGACTCCTGAATTCCGTAAACCCTTTTCATTCGGTGTCACGGGGCGAGTTGCCCCGTGCACCTTCCATGTGGCGAAGCGATTCGCTCAACGCGGGTAAGGAGAAGCCATGGGTGGCGTAGACGTCGGACCCACTAACGGCAAGCGGCAGACGAACATCGAGATCAATATGATCCCGTTCATCGATCTGCTGATGGTCACCATCATGTTCCTGCTGATCACAGCAGTGTGGGTCAATTTTTCGCGCATGAACGCGAATGCGCAGATCCCAGGACCTCCCGACCCCACGAAGGAGATCGATCCGCAGACGCCCGAGAAGGCGCTCAATGTCCACGTAACGGACAACGAGTTCAAGCTCGTGTGGAAGCAAGGAGCGACGGTCGTCAGCGAGACGACTTCGGAGCGCCCGAAGGGCACCGGTACCGATCTGCGGTACGATGACCTTGCGACGAAAATCGCGGCTGAGTGGAAGCAGCAGAGCAGCCACCAGGACAAGAGCGACAAGAAGCAGGATCAAGCGATTCTGCATGTCGACAATCGGCTTCCGTTCAAGGAAGTTATCGCGGTACTCGATGCCATCTACGACTGCAAACGCGAGATGGTGGTCGAGAACAACGAGGTCAAGTCTTTCCCCGCGTTCAACATGTCCTTCTCGGTAAAGTGAGGTTCAGATGAGCGGCGGCGGAAGAATCTCCATTTTCAAGAAGCAGCACCACCACGATCCTCATTCGCACGCGGTTCACAAACCGGGTCGGCGACTGATGCACGGGGTGCCTCTTCACTTCGTTCACAAACGCGTTGCAGGTGGCGGGGGTCGTAACGTCAACGCTCCGCTCAACCTCGTTGCGTTCATCGACTTTCTCATCGTGACCGTCATCTTCTTGTTGATGAGCTTCTCGGCATCCGGCGAGATCACCGTCGACAAGAGCATTTCGCTTCCGAAGGCGGACAACGTCCAGGACGTCGTTGAGGCTCCGATGGTGGCCGTGAACGGCAACCAGGTCCTCGTCGATGGGAGTCCGGCCGGCTCGACCCGAGCGATCGAGGATCTCGGCCGCATGCAGAAAGTCGACGAACTCTTCGACTTGCTGAAGCGGAAGCGCGAACTCTGGAAGAGCTTCCACCCGCAGAAGCCTTTTCCCGGGGTCTGCGTCCTCCAAGTTGACGAAAATGTTCCCTCCCTTGTGGTGAAGAGCGTTTTCCAGACCGCGGCGTACGCTGGTTATCCCAACGTAAGCTTCATGGTTCGTAAGCGCGGCAAGACGGCCGAGTGACTCTCGGGCGCTGCGCTGTTTTTTGCGCGGCGCTCGTTGGCTCTTCGTCTCGTGGCGCATCGTGGTCCTCAAGCGCTGTGATCACGGGCTTTTCGCCTGACGGCCGCGGAATCTCTGCGGCCGTCGTGCGTTTGTCGACGGGTCTGTTAACCTAACCGCCTGCGCAAGTGCTCCCAATGGGGCTTGAATGACGACTTCTGAGCCACCTGTCTCGGGTCCGCGAATCAAGGGTGATCCCTCGATGCGGGGCCTCCCTACGCTCGCGCGTGCGCGTAAGGAGCGCCGTGCGAGTAGCTCCGCGATCTGGAACTGGCTCGGGCCGCTCGTCGCGGTCGTGTTGCTGATTTGGTGGCGCGTGGACGCGGTGCGGACAGGCGAGATGCGCGACGGGCTCTTGGCGCGTCAGCGCGAAGTGGCGCAGCGCCTGGGGCCGAAGTGGTTCCCGCTCCGCGAACGCGTTGAAGCCTGGGCGACCGAGTGCGCGGGTTCCAGTTTTGCGGAGCTGGCGAATCCGACGCTTGCGAGCACCTGGGATTTTCGCGGCATGCCGGGGATCTACCTTCGGCTCGGGAAGAACAACGCGGGTTCGCGCGAGTCCGTGCGAGCCGCGGCGCAGGTGTCGCTCCGCGATGGGTTCACCTCGTGCCTCTTCACCGCAGCGAATCCGAGTCCTGTTGTCGGCGCGAAGTGTGAGAGTACGCAGGGGTGTGCGCCAGGCGAGCAGTGCAACGAGTTCGATCAGTGCGCGGCGCCGTCGCAGCCCTACAATCTCCGCACAGCCTATCGCGTGACGCACGTTCTCACCGATGATTGGCTGACGGAGATACAGGCAACGCGCGGAGAGCTTGCGTTGCGGACGGCGGCTTCGACCTTCGACACACTCGAAAAGTTCGACCTGCCAATCGCGACTGACTTGGTATCCAAGGCTGCGTTTTTCATGGTGGTCGTCGATGAGCCTGTCGAAGGGGGCGAACGTGCGGCGGATGGGGCTGTAGCGAGCGGGGGGGCCGAAGAACGCTCGATCCCGACCGGGCCTCACCAAGCGCGCGTGTGCCTCTGGCGCGTCGACAGCGGGGAGAAAGTGCTCGCGTTGCGTCGCGAGGCGGCGGGCGAACTGAGGGGCCGACGACCCCAGTCGGAAGAAGTGTGGCAGGCGCGTCAACGGCAGGCGAACAGCTGCGCGCTCGCGCTCGAAGTGCGGCAAGCCATCGGTGCCGCGCCCGCTCCCTGAAGCGTGCAGCCGGCGTTCGGGCTAGTGAACTTTCTTTACGCGTGGCTTCGGCGTCGTCGCTCTCGCCTCGCCGGTCGCACCACGGCGTCGCGTTTGACTGATCGCCGCTTCAGACTCGGGGGCAGGGCTCGGTGGGGTTGAGGTGAGTGCGTCGAGGGCGCCTTCAACGAGCGCGACCAACTCTTCGAAATACGCGTCGACGCGTTGAGCGGCTTCCTCGGTGAGTGGCGTGACAGCCAAGCGAATCCTGCGCGATGCCGTCTTTTCACAGGTCGCGCGGCATTGGCCGTTCCTCTCAAGGGTCATCGCTGCTTCGCGCAGCGCGGTAGAAAGAGCCCCGCGCGCAAAGCGGGTTGCGGGGAGTTCGAACACCTGCTCGACGCACGGCAACGCCACTTGGCCTGACGCCACGAGAGCCGCGACCCTGCCCGTTACGGATTCCTCGATGGCGAGAAGACTTGTCCGCTCGGTGGCGGGGCTGAAGGTTGCGATCCGCGTTGCGGCGTCGAATCGTTCGAGAACGGCTCCGGCCGCGGTACCGGCGTCGGAGAGCGTGAGGGTCAAGAGCGGTTCGGTCAGTCGTGCGGCCGACGATGCGACGAGGTAGCCGAGTGAGTCGAGCGCGATGACGAAACGGGACTTGTCTGACGCGTCGTCCGCGATTTCAAATTCGCCGCGCATGTAGCGGAGAAGCACTTGCCGCGCCGCACGGAGTGAATCCCGACGAATCGTCGCGTCGTCGACGAAGATGTCGTCGATGTGATTCGAGTTCGAGAGCCGCTCGCCGAGCGAGTCGACCATCACCGCGAGGGCCTCCGCTGCGTTGCGATCGCCGAAGCCTCCGTCGGCGTCATCGGCAGTTGCCTGCGCTGCCATCAAGTACGGCGTGACGCTCGGCATGAGAGGAACGAGCGCGAACTCGAGCTCGTCACGCAGTGAATCATGCGAAGCGTGCGCAACACGAAAATGCTGCCGCTGGACGAGCGCACCGAGGACATGCTCGGCGATGAGCCTTTCAAGGGTGAGCATCGCGTTGGTGGAGAATTGGGGGCGGCCTAGCGAGGTTTCGCTCAGACGTCCTAGTCGGGTCCCAAGCTACACCTTTTGGATGGGCTGTCACGATGACACGCGAGGAAGCGTGCACCGCGCAACGAGTGAGCTTCGCAAGATTGACAGTGACGCAATGACTTGATGTTCTGGCGCGCGCCGAGGCGCCGGCGGAGCGGGCACGCTACACGGCGATGCTAAGCCGACAAGCCCGAGAAGCGACGCGTCAGAACGAACCGCGAACGGTCACGCCACCGCCTGATGGTCCAACCCACGGCGTAGCTGTTGCGGTCGCTCCGTTTTCGGTTGGGCCTTGATTCGCATTCGCATTCGGCGACGTGAGTAAGAGAACGAGGCCTGCGGTGCTGAGCGCGGCGCCAGCAATCCATCCGGTGTCGCCCGCGATCGCAAGCGCGTTCGATCTTTCAATCGCACTGCGGTGCGAGTCGAGGCACAGGTCTACGCCACCGCTGGAGGCGCACGCCGTCGCCGCATCGGGGCGGCGCGTCACGGCGTAGATGTCGAGCCCGACGCCAGTCATCGCGAAGACTCCGCCAGCGCCGAGGAGTGACCATCCGAGGATCGTCACCTTGCTCATGGTCTGCGCGGCCTCGTCGCGTCGGCGACGGTCGTCTGCATCCTTCGCGCGTTTCGCCTCGTCGCGCTTCAACGCCTCGGCGTCTTTACGCACCTTCTCCGCGTCCTCTTCTGCCGCGCGGGCTTCGAGGCGCTGAATGCGTCCGTCGAGCGTACTTTGCTCGCGCCACGGAGCCGCTTGGCGCCACTGCTTGAGGCTCTCAAGGGCGCGTCGAAAGTTGCCGAGGCGCTCGTAGCCATTCGCGATGCTTTCGAAGATCAGCGGCTCTTTCGAACGCTCATACGATTGCTGCCACTTGAGGATTGCCTCTTCGTAGTCGCCGTTCTTGTAGGCGAGGTGCGCTTGGTTAAAGAGGCGCTTCGCCTCGATCCGATCCTTCATCGAAACGGGGGCGCTCTTGGTGGGCTTCTCGGCTTGCGCGCGCGCGTCATCGGCCGTCGTGGTCAGGCCAACGACGAGCGCCACGACCGCCACGGCCCACCCTCGCATGAACGCAAGCATGCCTCGGCCTCGCGCCGGTTGCACGAGCGCAATCGCCCATCACTCGAAGGGGCTTCGAATTTCGTCGCCGCCGGCGGGTCGTGCTGTGCCGCTCGGGCCCGCTCCGGTCGCCGGGCCTGGCGCCGCGCCGGAGGGGAGTCCAACGCCGTTCTTCGAAGAAACGGGCGGCCTGGCGGCGGTGGCCGCAGACGGTGACGAAGTGGGGTTGGCCGTGACCTCACTTTCCAGCCTTTCGCTCACGACGCTTGATGGCTGCGCGACTGCGGAATTGGGCGCACGGCCAGGCGAAGGCGTCGGCTCGACGGAGGGTGCGGCGACGCCTGGTCCGCCGGCACTGCGCGCGTTGCCTCTGAGTGCGAAAAGCCCGATGCCGCCGCCGAGTAGGAGGAACGTCATGGCCCCGAACGCCAGCGTCCAACGGCTCGTTCGCAAACCGTTTTTTCCGGTTATGGGCGTCGCCGCGAGCCCGCGATGCGTCGGCGACTCGCCTTGGAGGTGAGGCGGAAATCCGCTCTCGAACGCCGACAACGCGGGGGGGTATTGGCTCGGCGTCGCAGTCGCGTAGGGACCGCTCGGGTAGGCGCGCGGGTTGTCAACGGGCTGCGAGGCTGACATCGGGTAGTTGCCGGAGATTGGACCGGGCGGCCTCGATTGCGACACGCGCGGGTCGGGGTAACTTGGGAGCGCGGCGCGCGGGTCGGGGTAACTTGGGAGCGCGGCGCGCGGGTCGGGGTAACTTGGGAGCGCGGCGCGCGGGTCGGGGTAACTTGGGAGCGCGGCCCGCGGCTCGGGGTAACTCGGCAACGGCTGAGGTGCATGTCGGAGCTCGGGGAGCGTCCCGGCGGGTCGGGCGAGGGCCCCGCGCGGTACAACAAGTGGCGTCGGATCCCCTGATTTCGGCTCGTTCGTGTCCGGGCTCACGGAGTCCGGAGCCGCGGGGGTCCCATCGACATTCAGTCGGGCCAGGGGCGTATCGATGCGCGTTGGCGTCGCTTGGCGTTCGCGCGTGGGCCGTGTTGGCGGGCTTGGGTCGGTGGGCAACGTCCGGCTCTGGCGCAGTTCATCTGGAATGGAGCGAATCGCCGCGGCCAGGTCCGTCATCGACTGGAATCGGTCGATGGCGCGTTTCTCGAGGCAACGGAGGATCAGGCGCTCGGTCGTCGCGTCCATCTCGGCCAGTTGGCTTGGAAGCTGAGGCTTCTCGGTGAGGTGGCGTGTGAGCACGCCCATCGCGGTGTCGGCGACGAAGGGCAGTTTGCCCGTGAAGGCGCGGTACATCATCACGCCGAGTGCGTAGATGTCGCTTCGATGATCGAGCACGTCACCGCGGGCCTGCTCGGGCGACATGTAATACGGCGTTCCGAGAATGATTCCGGTCTCCGTCAGATCGGTCGCGTCTTTCTGCATGATTTTCGCGATGCCGAAGTCGACGAGCTTCACGAAGTACGGGTCCCCCTCATCGTGCACAAGCACGACGTTGTCGGGCTTCATGTCGCGATGGACGATGTGTTGGTCGTGCGCCTTCTGGAGCGTCTCGGCGATCTGAACGAAGATGTGTTTCAACTCGCGGCGGCCGAGGTTCAGCTCGCGGAGGACTCGCGTCAGGCTCATCCCGTCGAGGAGCTCCATGACGATGTAGAAGGAGCCGTTGGGCATCTGCCCGAAATCCATCATCTCGCAGATGTGCCGGCTCTGAACCGCGTTGGCCGCTTGAGCCTCGCGAATGAAGCGCTGGAGGACCTCCTCGCTCCGTTCGATGCCGCTACGAAGCACCTTCATCGCGAAGGTCTTGCCGACGATCACCTGGCGGCACGCGTAGACCGTGCCCATGCCTCCGCGACCCACAATGCGCTCGACGCGATAACGGCCGTGGATCACCTGACCGATGAGATCTTGAGCGGCGCCGATAGCTCCGGTTTCGAGCTTCACGAGCGAAACGGCGTCGGTACGGCAGACCTCCTCGTCGTCGCCGTACTCCCGCGAGCACGCCGGGCAGATCTTCACCCAGCCATGATGCCCGAATCACATCTGCGTTGCGCGGTTTTTAGTAAGTGGTCCCGTCGAGTCAGTCGACGTCGCTTGGGGGCGCGATCGACGTTGGGGCGATCGACTCGCTGGGGGCCACGGTGGCATCGACCACTTCGGTGTCCTCGGCGAAGGTCTCGATGGCGACGATGCGCTCGCCTTCGGTAACCCTCATGATGGACACGCCCTGCGCGTTGCGACCCGTCTCGCGGATTTCCCCGACGTTGGTGCGCAGCGTCTGGCCACGGTCCGTAATGACCAAGAGTTGGTCGCTCGTCCGCACGAGAGTGAGCCCGACGACCGGGCCGTTGCGGTCACTCGCGTCGATCATGATGACGCCCTTGCCGCCGCGGCCTTGCAGGCGGAATTCTTCGAGCAGCGTCTGCTTACCGAATCCGAGTTCGCACACCGTGAGTACCCGATCGCGCTCGCTACCGGCCTGGTGCACGCCAAAACCGACGACCGCGTCGCCGTCATCGAGATCGATACCCCTCACGCCCATCGTGGCGCGTCCCGTCGAGCGCACTTCGTCTTCGTTGAAGCGAATCGCCATGCCGCCTTTGGTGCCGATGATGATCTCACTCTTGCCGTCGGTAACGGCCGCAGAGTGCAGCTCGTCGCCTTCGTCGATCCGGACACCGATGATGCCGCTCTCTCGGTAGTTCTTGTACTCGCTTATCTCGGTCTTCTTTATCTGCCCGCGGCGGGTCAGGGTGACCACGAACACGCCTTCGTCGAAGGATGGAATCGGCGTGATGGCAGCGATCTTTTCGCCCGCTTCCATCCCGACGAAGTTGACGATGGCGCGGCCGCGTGAGTTCGCTGCTGCCTCCGGGATCTCGTAGATCTTCTTGACGTAAACCTTGCCCTTGTCGCTGAAGAAAAAGACGTAGGAGTGCGTCGATGCGACGAAGAGCTCCTTGACCCAATCTTCATCGCGGGCGGCCATACCGGTGCGCCCCTTGCCGCCCCGTTTTTGAGCGCGGTAGGTCGACACGGGCGTGCGCTTGATGTAGCCGGCATGCGAGATGGCGACGGCCATGTCTTCTTCCTGGATGAGGTCTTCGAGTTGGATCTCGGCCTCTCCGGGAACGATCTCGGTCTTGCGCGGAGTCGCGAACTTTTCCTTCACCGTGTGGAGTTCCGCGACGATCACGGCGAGGAGCTTTTGCTCGTCACCGAGGATCGCGCGGAGCTCGCGAATTTGCACCGTGAGCTCCTTGTATTCTGCGGCGAGCTTCTCGCGTTCGAGCCCGGTCAGGCGAGCGAGGCGCATCTCGAGGATGGCCTTGGCTTGGCGCTCGCTCAGGTAATAGTCCCCACGCGCTTGCGCTGCGGCGAGTTCCTCTTCCGTCGATCCGGCTCGTTGCAGGAACTCGGAGAGGCCCTGGAGCGCGAGCTGCATCAACTTCACGCGGGCTTCGTCGGGATCGGCGGACTTGCGGATGGTGGCGATCACCCGATCGATGTCGGTCGTCGCCATGCCGAGGCCTTCGACGAGCTCGCGGCGCTCCTCGGCCTTCTTCAGCTCGAAGCGCGAGCGCCTGCGGACGACTTCGCGTCGATGGTCGATGAAGTACTGCAGCGTCTCTTTCAGCGTGAGGACGCGCGGCTTCGCGTCGCAGATGGCGAGGTTGATGACGCCGAAGGATTGTTGCAGCGGAGTTTGCCGAAACAGGTGATTCAAGACCACCTGCGGAAACACATCCTTTTTCAGCTCGATGACGACGCGGATCCCGTCGCGGTCGCTCTCGTCGCGAACCTCCGAGATCCCTTCGAGCCGCTTCTCCTTGATGAGCTCGCTTATGCGGGCGCACAGCCGCGCTTTGTTCACCTGATAGGGCACTTCGTCGATCACGATCTGCTCGCGCCCATCGGTGCCTTGGATGTTCTCGAAGTGCGTTTTCCCGCGCATCACGATCGAGCCGCGGCCCGTCGCGTAGGCCTGCTGGATCCCAGCGAGGCCGTAGATCTGTCCGCCTGTTGGAAAGTCGGGCCCCAGCACGTACGTGTTGAGATCGCTTATCGTCAGGGTTGGATCGGCGATGAGGGCGATCGTCGCCGCGATGATCTCGCCGAGATTGTGAGGCGGAATGTTGGTCGCCATGCCAACGGCGATGCCGCTCGAGCCGTTCACGAGCAGCTGCGGGAAGCGTGCGGGCAGGACGCTCGGTTCTTTCTCGCTCTCGTCGTAGTTGGCGACAAAATCGACCGTGTCTTTGTCGAGGTCGCTCAAGAGCTCGGCTGTGACCCCACCGAGGCGGCACTCGGTGTAACGCATCGCAGCGGGCGAGTCGCCGTCGATTGAGCCGTAGTTTCCCTGGCCGTCGATAAGTGGCACCCGGAGGCTGAAGTCCTGCGCCATCCGGACGAGTGCGTCGTACACGGCGACGTCGCCGTGAGGGTGGTACTTTCCGAGGACGTCACCGACGACGCGCGCGCATTTTTTATACGAACTTTGCGCCGTTATTCCCTGTTCCCACATCGAGAACAGGATTCGCCGATGAACGGGTTTAAGGCCGTCGCGCACGTCCGGGATGGCGCGACCGATGATCACGCTCATCGCGTAATCGAGGTAACACGTCCGAAGCTCATCCTGGATTGAGACCGGGACGCGATTGAGGATGGGACCGCCGTTGTCGCTTGGGGAAGTCATGTTCGATCGACGTGGTGCGTGCCCGGTGGACGCAGGTTCAGAACGTTCAGAAGAAGTTGCCGATGGTGAATTCGAAGACGCTGGTCTCTTCGTAGGGCAGGGGCTTAAACGGGACGCCCCACTCGAAACGAAGTGGACCGAGTGGAGAGAACCAGCGCAAGCCGAAGCCCCACGAGGTCCGGACGTTGAAGATATCGGTTGGCTTGAAGCAAGGGTCGGCTACGGCGAAGGGCGCCGCCGGAGAGGCCTTGCAGTAGTTGGCCTCGAGGTTCCAGGTGTTGCCGAGGTCGGTGAAGAGCACGCCCTTCAGTCCGACGGCCTCGATGATCGTGAACTCGAGTTCGAGATTTTGGAAGTACTGAAGGTTGCCCCCGATTACGGCTCCGTTCCCATAGAACGAGGCGTTTTCGTCGAGCGCCGTCTTCAGCGGCAGGCGGGGCCCGACGGTGCGGAGCCGGTAGCCGCGGACGTCGAAGATGCCGCCGAGGAAGTACCGCGCGAAGATGGGGACGCCATTGCCCGACGGGCTCGTCACGATGCCGGAATCGGAATTCAACTTGAGGGTGATCCGGCTCGACAGAGGGTAGTAGAGGCGGGCGGTCAGGTGATTGCGGATGAACTGATTCGTGCTGCCGAGCTCCGCGAGTGCGAGCTCCGAGGAGGCTTGCAGGTAAACGCCCGCGGACGGAAAAAGCCGGTTATTGCGGGTATCGTAGGTGAGTGTCGGCTTGATCGAAGACGTGAGGCCTGAGGTGAACAGGTTCGCGAGCGGTAGTCGCTGAAAGACCGTCGAAGCCGAGGCCGTTCCAAAAAATGTCGACGAGGTCGAGGTATCGACTTGGTCGTTCTTCAGCGTGTAAGTGACCGCGGCGGCGAGATCGGGACCGAGCAGTGGATAGCCGAGCGACACCGACCCACCCCGCGAATTGAGCGAAAATCCGCTGTAGACGCGCAACTGGTCGAAGACGTTGAACTGCGCCGAGATGCGCGTGTCGAGCAAGTACGGCTCGACCAGGCGGATGTCGACGAGCTGGCGGAGACCCGATAGCTGCGCCATCAGCGAGAGCGACTGCCCACGCCCGAAGAGGTTGGCTTGCTGCACCTGCGCGGTCGCGATGAAGCTCTCGATCGACGAGAAACCCGCTCCCACTTGGAACGTCCCCGTTGGGCGTTCGGTGACCTCGATGGTGATGTTGACCTGTCCGGGCTCCTCTGATGCTTCGGTCGAGATATCGACCCGCTCGAAGTAACCGAGGCGCGTTATCCGTTCGCGCGAGCGCTCGAGCAATGTCTCGCTGAAGAGCTCTCCCTCTTTGATCTCGAGCTCGCGTCGCACGACTTTGTCGCGGGTCTTGGTGTTTCCCTTGACCTCGATACGGCCGAACTTGACCGGCTGACCGCGCTTGATGCGCACCGCGACGTCGACGAGTTTCCGCTCGGCGAAGAGCTGCGGTTGGGGGGCCGCATCGACGTAGGCAAATCCCTTGTCGCGGTACTGAGTCTGGATGTCCGAGAGATCTTTGATGAGCTCCGCGCGATTGAAAAACTCGCCGGAGCGCGCCCTCAGCATGCCGGCGAGGCGCTGCCTTCCGAGCAGCGGCTCGACCCGCTTTCCGTCGGCATCGACCTCGAAAACCTCAATCTTGCGGACCGTGAAGCGCGGCCCTTCGTCGATCGGGATGACGATGTCGATGCCCGAGCGGTCCGGCGTCAACATGATCCGCGGGGCCGCTACCTGAACGGTAAGAAAGCCTTTGTCGTAATAATACGACTGCAGCACGAGCACGTCGCGCTCGAACATGTCTTGCCGGAATGGGCCGCCGGAGCCGAACGACAGCAGACCTATCCGTCCGGTTTGCGTAATCTCGCGCAGCTCTTCGTCGGGGATCGAGTCGTTGCCGATGAAGGTGACGCGGCGCACCGTGACCTTCTCGTGTTCGCGCACCGTGAACACGATGTTCACTTGGTTGTCCTTCTGCGGCACGACCTCGTAGTCGACCTCGGCCAGGAATCGGCCTTCTTCGGCGTACTTGTCGCGCAGCTTCTGGACCGTGCGCCGGACCTCGGAGGACTTGAAGATGTTGCCCGCCTTCAGGTCTTTCTTCACGACCTCGGAAAGGTCCTCTTCGCTCAAGGCCGCGTTCCCCTTGAACTTCAACTCCTTGAGGCTCGGCCGTTCGCGTAGGAGCAATCGCACCGTGACCTCATCGGCCGTGCTCGCGAGATCCACTTCGATGTCCTCGAAGTTTCCGGAGTCCCATACGTCTCGGACGTCGCTCGTCGCGCCGCGGGGCTCGAAGGGCTTGCCGGGCTTCAGCCATTTGAGGATGCCTTCGATCTCTTCGTTCGAGATGCGTTTGTTGCCCGCAAGCTTGACGCCCGTAATCGTCTTGCCACGCGCGAGCTCGGCTTCGCGGGTGGGGAGCTCGGACGCTGGCAGCGGCGGCGCGGTCGCGGGCGGCGCGGTCGCGAGCGGCGCGGTCGGGGCCTCGACTTCGGGAGCTTGGTCCTCGGGCGTTTGGGCGAGAGCGGCGGGCTGAAGGACGAGCAGCACTGCAAGCGCGAGCAGCATCGCGGTCGAACGGGGCCTGCCTCGCCGGCGGCGCTCTTCCGATAGGGATCGCAGTGAAATGCTCATGAAGAAGAGGGGCCTGCGGGACTCGAGTCAATGCCCCAAAAAACCGCCCGGACGGCTCTCGTCCCCCGCGGCTGGACACCCGTACCGCATGCTGTTCGGCGTCACAACCCGAGCCTCAACTTTCCGCAATTCTTGACCCGAAGCCGTTGGCTCGGTAAGTCGAGCCGGGTCGATCGATACTGAACGAAGGTCTAGCATGGGAACGCAGTCGAAGACGCCGGTCGATTCGGGCAACGACGGCACGGGCAAACCGCGCCGAGGCGGAGATGGTGGTCGTGGAGCCGGAAAGGGTGGCGGGAGCACGCTGCCGCCTCCGCCGATCCCCGATGTCTCGCTCGCGCGGGAGGCCGAACGTCGGTATCTGAACTACGCCCTCAGCGTCATCACCTCGCGCGCGCTGCCTGACGTGCGCGATGGTCTCAAGCCGGTGCAACGTCGCATCCTTTACGCGATGTTCGAGGACCTCGGCCTTCGTCCCGATGGACGTTATCGAAAGAGCGCGGCCGTCGTCGGTGAAGTGATGGGCAAGTACCATCCGCATGGCGACTCCGCGATCTACGACGCCATGGTCCGCATGGCTCAGTCGTTCTCGATGCGCGCGCCGCTCGTCGACGGGCAGGGTAACTTCGGTTCGCCGGACGGAGATGGCGCGGCCGCCATGCGCTACACCGAGGTGAAGCTCACCTCGCTTGCGATGGAGCTTATGACGGAGCTCGGCCACGAGACCGTGGAGTTCCGCGCGAACTACGACGGCACTCGCGATGAACCGATCGTCCTGCCGTCGCGTTTTCCGAACCTGCTCGTCAACGGCTCGTACGGCATCGCGGTCGGTATGGCGACCAGCATCCCGCCTCATAATCTCGGCGAGGTCATCGATGCGTGCGTGCAGCTCATCGACGACAGCGAGGCGACCGCGAAGCAGCTGCTGAAGTACGTCAAGGGACCGGACTTTCCCACCGGCGGCGAGCTTATTTGCTCAAAAGCGGAGCTCCTGACCATCTACGAATCTGGTCAGGGCTCCATCAAGCTTCGTGGCGAGTGGGCCTTCGAGCCCGGCGACAAGCGGGGTGACAACGACATCGTGGTCATAAGCTCGATGCCGTACGGGATCGAACGTCGCTCCGTAGTCGAGAAGATCGCCGAGGTGATCATCCAAAAGAGGCTCCCGGCGCTCGTCGACGTACGTGACGAATCGACCGAGATCGTTCGCGTCGTGCTCGAGATGAAGCGCGGCACCGACCCACAACTCGTGATGGCGTACCTCTACAAGAACACGCCGCTCGCGACGAACGTGCAGCTCAATTTGACCTGCCTCGTCCCGACGCGCCCGGGCCAGGCGCCTGCACCGGAACGACTCGGCTTGCGCGAAATACTCGCACGCTTCATCGAGTTTCGCTTCGAGACAGTGACCAAGCGGATCGAGTTCGATCTCAAGAAGCTTCTCGCGCGTATTCACATCCTCGAGGGCTTCGAGCTCATCTTCGACCGTCTCGACGAGGCGATTCGCATCATCCGCAAGAGTGATGGCAAGGCCGACTCCGCGCAGAAACTCATGGGTCGATTCGGCCTCTCGGCGTTGCAAGTCGACGCCATCCTCGAACTCAAGCTCTACCGGCTATCGAAGCTCGAGATCCTCGAGATTGAGCGCGAGCTCGCCGAAAAACGCGCCGCGGCAAAGAAGCTGCAGGATTTGCTCAAGCACGAGTCGAAGCGCATGCTCGTGGTTCGCGATGAACTCATCGAGCTGAAGCTGCGTTTCTCGAAGAAGCGCGTCACGACGATCGTGGCCGAGGTGGATGAACCCGAGTTCACGGAGGAGTCCTTCATCATCGACGAGGACGCCATCGTGATCCTGTGCGCGAGCGGCTGGGTCAAGCGCGTCCGCAACGTGAAGGATGTGCACCAAACACGCATGCGTGAAGGCGACAGCGTCTTGGCGGCGGTGGCGGGCTCGACCCGCGCGAGCGTCGCGTTCTTCTCGAACCTGGGCGCTTGCTACGTCGCACGCATCGACGCCATCCCCGCGGCTACGGGTTACGGCGATCCGATTCAAAAGTTCTTCAAGCTCGGCGACGGCGAACGCCTCGTGTCGGCGATGTCGTTCGACTCGCGGGTGCTCAAGGTCCTTCCGGCTGAAGAGGGCGTTGTCGAACCGCAGCCTCCGTTTGCGTTGGCGGTGACTCGAGGCGGTCTCGGTTGTCGGTTCTCGCTGCGCACTCACGCTCAGCCCTCGACGCGTGCGGGACGCAAGTTCGCGCGCTTGAACGAAGGTGACGAAGTCCTTGTCGTCGTGGCCCTCGGGACGCAGCGAGAGCCGGACTGGGTGATGTGCGCTGCCGATGATGGGCACGCAATCGCTGTCCTCGCGGATGAGGTGCCCATTCTCGGCGGGCCAGGCAAGGGCGTCATCGTGATGAAGCTCGACGACGGCGCGACACTCTTGGGCGCGGAGCTCGGGTCTCGGGACCTCGACTCCATCACGGTAGAGACGGCTCAAGGCACCGAGCGCTCGCTCACCCTGCGCAGCCTCGAGGGCTCGCGTGCGGGTCGCGGTCATGCGGTCGTGAAACGCGGTGGTTTCGCGAAGTTCATTTGGAAAAAAGCTGAGACTCCGAACCTCGGCGGCGAATAGGGAGACGGCGATGGGCAAAGGTGACCAGCAGTACACGGCAGCCGACATCGAGGTCCTCGAAGGCCTCGAGCCTGTGCGCAAGCGACCCGCGATGTACATCGGCGGCACCGATGAGCGTGGCTACCACCATTTGCTGTGGGAAATTGTCGACAACTCAGTCGACGAAGTGATCAACGGTCACGCAAAAACGATCACCGTGGTTCTCGACGCGGATGGCCGCGGCGCGACCGTGACGGACGACGGTCGGGGCATCCCCGTCGATCGCCATCCGAAGTACAAACGTCCTGCACTCGAGATCATCCTCTGCACCCTTCACGCCGGCGGAAAGTTCGGCGGCGAGAGCAAAGGTTATCAAGTCTCGGGCGGTCTTCATGGCGTCGGCGCGAGCGTCGTCAACGCGCTGAGTGATCTCCTCGAAGCCCGCGTGAGTCGCGATGGTTTCGAGTACGTGCAGACATTCGGACGCGGCATTCCAACGAGCGAACTCAAGAAGGGCGCGCCGACGCGCAAGCACGGCACGACGATCCACTTTCGTCCCGACGCGAAGATCTTTGGCACGACGGCGAAGTTCGATCTCGAAGTTGTGCGCGAGCGACTCGAGGCTCGTTCGTATTTGCACGCGGGCTTGCGCATCCAACTCGACGATCTCGCGAGCAAACAGAGCTTCACGTTCGACCACCCGAAGGGCATCGCCGATTTTCTCCCCGTGCTCGTGCAGCAACGTGAAAGACAGCCTATTCACAAGGATTTGTTCGTCACGCAGCGGGAGGGGGACGTCAGGCTCGAGGTGGCGCTGCAGTGGACCGATGCGTTCGACGAGTGTGTCCGCTCCTACGTCAATGGGATCGGAACGCCGAACGGTGGCACGCACGTGGCAGGCCTCAACACGGCGGTCGTTAAGGCAGTGCGCAGCTTCATCGAAGCGAAGAAGCTCGCGGTCAAGGGGGTCACGCTCGGCTCAGAGGACATTCGCGAGGGCATCGTCGTGCTGATCAGCGTGTACGTGGCCGAGCCGCAGTTCCAAGGGCAGACCAAGGACCGGCTGAACAATCAGGAGGTCGGACCGGCTGTCGAGGCGCTTGTCCGCCCGGCGCTCGAACAGTGGTTGCTCGAGAACCCGTCGATCGGGGACGCGGTGGTTGCCCGCGGGATCCAATCGGCACGCGCGCGTGCGGCGCGACGGGCGGCGGACCAATCGGTCGCTCGAAAGACCGCGACGAGCCATCGACTCAATCTCCCCGGAAAACTCGCGGACTGCTCCTCGACCGATCCCGGGCAGTGCGAGCTCTTCATCGTCGAAGGTGACAGCGCCGGCGGCTCCGCGAAGCAGGGGCGCGATCGCCGCACGCAGGCGATCCTCCCTTTACGTGGAAAAGTGTTGAACACCGAGCAGGCGAGCGTGTCGAAAGTGCTCGCGAACAAGGAACTCCAAGACCTCGTTCAGGCCCTCGGTTGCGGCTTCGGAGCCACTTACGATGTGAGCAAGCTGCGCTACGGGCGCATCTTCCTTCTGATGGACGCGGACAGCGACGGACAACACATCTCCACGCTGCTTCTCACGTTCTTCTATCGCCATTTGCCCGGCCTGTTACGGGGCGGCCACGTCTTCTTGTCGCAGCCGCCGCTCTTCCGCGTCGATGCCGGACAAGCGACCCATTGGGCTCTCGATGAGGCGGAACGCGACCGCGTCATCGCGAACTTGCCGGGCAACGTGAAGGCTCAAATCTCGCGCTTCAAAGGGCTCGGCGAGATGCCGGCCGAGGACCTCAAAGCCACGACGCTCGACCCGAGTCGAAGGCGCGCGCTGCGCGTTGTCATCGATGGCGAGGTTGAGACGGAGCACGTGCTCAATCAGCTGATGGGCAAAGATCCTCAGGCGCGCTTTCGGTTCATCATGGACCGGGCGACGCAAGCGGACATCGAAGAACTCGACGTCTAGCGTCAGTCCGTGCCGGCTCGGGGGGCGCGCGCTGCACGACGCTGATTGCGCTCTCTTGGTCAGACGCGTGAAACGCTTTCGCGGTTCGTGGCGACATCCCTGAGAAGGAGCTCGCCCATGACCGAAAGACTGATCCTCCCCGGCTTCCGGGAAGGTTACAAAAAACTTCTAAACGCCCATCGTACTTGCCGTGACATCCAGGACGTCCTCGACACGTTCCGGCGCGAGTTCGGGGACGACGTCGCGTTTCTCACCGCAAGCGACGCGTGCGACGACGTGATGACGAAGGACCTTATCCTCGGAGGCTCGAGCGTGGTCATCGGCGCGGTGCCGACCATCCGGGGGGGCTTCCTCCGGCGTGAACCGACGACGCGCCTCGTTCACGGGGTCCTCGAAGTGGAAAGCGAGAAGGCCGGCCATCGGGAACACCACACGATCTCCATCGTGTTTCTCGAAGGCGAGCGTTCCGGTGTGCTCAAGGTGCAGCCGGAACAAGGAGACTACTCCTTGAACATCCGCTTTTCGTCGTTACCTCCGCAAACGACATTCTCCCGCGGCGGCTCGGCGTGACGAATGCGGGGGGAGGTGGCACGAAAGCGCGTGTAGAATGCCCCGAATATGCGCAAATCGCTCGTCTTTGGCTCCGCACTCGTGTGGTCTGCGATGGTGACGGCTCACGCGTTCGCGTTCGAGGCGTTCAAGGAGGTGACGGGCAATCCGCTCGGAGCCGCGAGCGAGTGGACCAACTACCTTCGCCTCGATGACCTCGACGGTGACGGTGACCTCGATGTCATCGTGCCGAACTGCGGAGGATTCTTTTCGAGTCCGGTCGCGCAACCGTTTCGAGTTTACAAGAACGATGGCAAAGCCACGTTCACCGAGTCGCCAGAATTGCTCGGCGGGGCGTTCAGTGCGGCGATTCGCGTCGTTGACGTCGGGGATATCGACGGTGACGGCGATCTCGATATTTTCGCTCCGAGCGCGAGCGGCGCGCCGGACAGATTGTTCGTCAACGGCGGCAAAGGGGCGTTCATCGATGAGGCCAAGATTCGCATAGGCTCGATGTCGCACTCCGCGGGCGTGCGGTTCGTGGATGTCGAGGCCGATGGCGATCTCGACCTTCTTGTGGCCGGCGGGTACGCGGCGAGTGAACCCGTGCTCGCGCGCCTCTATCTGAACGATGGCAAAGGTGTGTTCACCGAGGCGCTGGGCAAGTTGCCGTCGCAGGGCCCGCAAGACATCGACGACGTTGACGTCTTCGATGCCGACCGTGACTTCGACTTGGATGTGCTCCTCAACAGCCACGGCGGCAAGCCCGCGCTCTGGCTGAACGACGGCAACGGGGCGTTTACCGATGCGACGGTTGGACTCGGAACGAATGGCGACGGGCTCAAGTACGGGCCTACATCCTGCGATGTGGATGGCGACGGCGACCTCGATCTTTGGATCGACAACACCGGACCGGATTACACCGAGGCGCTCCTCATCAACGATGGCAAAGGCGTTTTTGTCGATGAAACGTCGGCGCGCGTCACGGGGAATCCGAGCTCCGATGACAACGGCGTCGTTTGCGCGGACGTGGATGTCGATGGCGATTTTGACGCGATCGTCGTCGCGCTGAGTGGGACCGAGCGCGTTCTCCTGAACGACGGCAAAGGCCACTTCACGCACGTGGGAGGGTTTCCGCCAATCGGCGATTCGACCTTGTGGTTGGACGCGGGTGATCTGAATGGTGACGGCCGGCTCGATGCCGTGACGGGGCAGGGCGAGAGCGGCGATCTAAAGAATCGCGTCTATCTCGGCACGGGTGACAACGCCGTGGACACTCGAGCGCCCGAGGTCGTGATGGGTCCGCTGCCTGCGATGTTCGTTGACGGGCAGAGCGTCACGGTGCGCATGCGCGTAACCGATCGCGCGCTTGGCGACTCGGGCTCGCGCGTTCGAGCCGAGCTGCGCGTGACGGTCGACGGTGTGGCGGCACCTTCCACAGCCGCGCGGTTTGTGGGGGGCGATCTTTACCAAGCGAGCGTCATCGCGACACCAGGAGTTGCCGTGCTCCTCGAGGCGTGCGCGACCGATATGCAGGGAAATAGCGGCTGCAGCGCAAAAACGATGGTGACGGGGCCGGGTAGCGCGACGGCCGGAACGTCGACGGGTGCCGGTGGAGGCGCGAGTGCCTCCGCGACGAGTGGAACGGCCCAAGGCGTCGGTGGCGGGGACCCGTCCGTCGGTGGCTCGGCAGAGGACGGTGGGTGTTCGTGCAGCGTCGATGGCCGGGCTCGTGGGTCCCGCGGGTGGCTCGGCGGCTGGGTCGCGTTTGCGCTGGTCGGCCTTCGCCGCCGGCGACAAGTCAGCCTTCGACGAGGTGCTTGACCATGCGTTGGATGCGCTGCGGCATGCGGTGATGGTGCCCGGAGTGTTTGCCCGGGTACTCCTCGAACGCATAAGGGATCCCGTGGCGCTGGAGCTTCTTCGCGAGTTGCCGCTGGCCGAGATGCAGGCCGTACTCGTCCTCCGTTCCCGCTTCGAGTTGGATCCACCTCAAGCTGCGCAACTCGGCGACGTGACGGTCGACCATGTGCAGCGGGTCCCAGGCGAGCATGCGCTGCCACGGCTCAGCGATGAGCTCGCCGGATTCGAGGTCGAACCATAAGTCCCCTTTGATCACCGGCACCTCGAGGTTCGGTGTGAAACACGAGGCCATCGAGAGGTTCAACATCGAGACGACGGCGCGCGGGCCGAGAAGCCCGAGCGGATTCGGCGATGCAAGGAACGCCTCGACAAAAGGACGCACTCCGCCCGACGCCTTGAGGGCCTCGATCGTCTGGGGGATCGAGTGCGTGTAAAGAAACTCGTACCAGGAGTCGCCGGCGCTCGAGGTTATCGCCGAGAAGCGGTCGGGGCGCATCATGCCGCACACGAGTGCGCCGAAGCCGCCGCTCGAGTGGCCGATGACACCTCGGTAATCGCGGCTTTTGTGCGTGTGGAAGCGGTCGTCAATCCAGTCGACGAGCTCGTCACACAGGTAATCCATGTGGTTTCCGTTGGCGGTCGAGTTGACGTATTGGCTCGCGCCAAGGCGCGTCGAGCCGTCCGGAAACACGACGATGCATGGCGGCATGTGGCGCTCCGCGATCATGCGGTCGAGGCGGTCAGGCAAGGAGAGGGCGAAAGCGCCCGCGTCCGCGAGGTAGGCGGAGCCACGCCCGCCCCAGCCCGCGAGCATGAACACGACGGGGTAGGGCTCCCGTCGCCGGTCGGAATAATCCGGCGGTAGGTAGACGTGAACACGCCGCACGTGAGGGTCCCCCATAGGGTTGTTCTCGAGCACGGCGCTCGTGTGGTCGAAGGCACGTACATACGTCATCGTTCCGTGGCAGACTTCATCGGACTCGAAGCGGAATCAATCATGCGCCTCACCGTCGTAGGCTCGTCGGACGCGTTCAATTCGCTTGGACGCAGCCACTCCTCGTACCTTCTCGAAGGCGACGGGGTTGGTCCTTTGATGATTGATTTCGGCGCCACGTCGCTCGCTGCGCTGCGCAAAATTGGCCGAAACCCCACGGAATTGCGGGGGATCGCGCTCACGCACCTGCATGGCGATCATGTCGGCGGCTTCGCCTTCCTGGTGATCGACGGCATGTACAATGAGGTGCGGCGTCACCCTCTCGCGGTTGTCGGCCCACGCCTCACCGCCGAGCGCATCGATACCGTTTTGCGTACCGCCTACGGCTCCCTCGCCGACGATGCGCGTCCCTTCGAGATGCCGATTCGTGAGGTCGAGCCCGGTGGGATTGTCGAGGTCGCCGGCGTGACGATCGAAGCCTTCGCCGCGGACCACATGGACCCGCCGGACTGCCCGCTCTGCTTGCGGATCTCCGCGAACGGCAAGGTCATCGCATTCAGCGGTGACACGCGTATCTGTGACGGGCTATTCGCGGCGGCCGAAGGGGCGGATCTCTTGGTCGCCGAGTGCACGGCGCTCACGCATCCTTGCGGGCGGCACTGCGCATGGGAGGACTGGCGGGCGTTGCTCGGTCCGGGCATCCCGAACACGTCGGGGACAGCAGGGCCGGAGCCTCGGGCGCGACGCACGATTGGCGCAAAACGCGTGCTTTTTACTCATCTTGGCAGGGCCGTACGTGAGCGCGCGGCCGACCTCGTCAATGAACTTCCCGGTGCCGCCATCGCATTCGCGGAGGACGGAATGGTGGTGATGCCATGAACTGGTTTAGCAAGCGAACCCCTGCCGCCGCCCCGTCCCCGCCGGCGCGCTCATCGAAGCCGCCGCTCGACGACACGCAAGAAGACACCGAGAAGCTGCTCGATGCGTCGCTCGATGCCCTCGGGTCGATCGTTCGGAATTTCGGAAAATACGCGTTTTCACTTGAAGAGACGACCTCTGCGGAGCTCGCGGCGCGCTACGAGCGTTGGGCACGCCACGTCCTCAACGGTGCTCCTCCACCCGACGGCACCGAGCCTCAGCGCGGCCGGGCGTGGCGCGCCCTCCAACTTGATTTCGCAGAACGCCGCAAAGCCGAGAGTGAACACGTTCGGCGCGTTCGAGACCTCATCTGGGTCGTGATGAACGGTGTCCGCCGTGCGCTTTCCCACGACGCGACGGCGGATGCTCGACTGCGCGAACCCCTCGAGAAACTGCGCAAGGTTGTGAGCTCGGAGGCCACGATGGCCGAGCTGCGCAGCGAGGTCAGCGCCGCTGTGCTGCTGATCGAACAGACGCTCGCGGAGAGGCAGAGTGCTCAGCTTGGCGAACTCTCGGGCATGGCGGCGACGGTGCTCGAGGCAAAGACCGAGTTGCTCGCCACGAACGGCGACGGAGAAATCGATCCGCTCACCCAGGTTTTCACGCGCGCGCCGCTGGATCGTCATCTCGAGAACGCCTCGAGCATCTCGGACTTCACGGGCGAGCCTCTCTGCGTGCTCGTGGTGGACGGCGATCACTTCAAGAAGTTGAACGAGGCCATCGGGCGTGAATCGGGTGATCGGGTCCTGAAGGCGCTTGCCGATTCCTGCGTCCGGGTGGCCGCACGCAGTACCGATTACGTGGCTCGGCTCGGCAGCGACGAATTCGCCATCGTGCTCGGCGATACAGCGCTTGCCGACGCGGTGAAGGTGGCGGAACGGATCGTCGAAGCGGCACGCCGGCTGAGCGTCCAGGGACGCTCGGTCGATCGTCCTATAAGCGTTTCAGTAGGTGTGGCGCAGCGTGCACGGTTCGAGATGTGCGGTTCGTGGCTCGGCCGCGCAACGGATGCGCTCGCGCAGGCGCAGTCCAGAGGGCGCGATCGCGTTGCTGCTGCTCAAGAACCCTGAAGTTCCGCCGTTCTAAGGCTTGTCACGGGCCTCAATCTTGGCGGGTGGAGGCCCTCGGCGTTACGAAAACTCGGTTCGGAGTGGGCTCCCTCACCTCGAACCCGACGGGATGAACCCGTCGTAATAGGCGTCAATACGATGCGAAAGTCGCGGCGAGTAGGCCCGGCCTCGCAAGGAGCGCCGCGAGGCGATCCGAAACGGGGTCATGGCACTGACGAAGTCGATACGGACAAGGTGATGCGTTTGCGAAAGCTCTTGGCGAGCGGTCGATTCGGAATGAATTTCGACTCGCTCGTGGAGAGGTTGATGCAGGCGCTTCGCTCCGATTAACCAAGAGCTTCGAGCCGGGGCTCAGCGACGTTCGCGCCGCGGGCCTCGGCTCTGAGTTCGGTGCGGCCGTTTAGGGTTTTGGCACGAACCGCGAAATGGTCCCGCCCAACTGCACGACGTAAAGTTCACCCTGCTCGTCTTCGCCGAACGCGGTGACGCCTTGCCCAAGTGGCCCCCCAAGCTCCGCGGTGAAGTCGGTTGGCCCCGTGAGTTTTCCTTCGGCGTAGCGAAGGCCCCATATCTCACCGGTGCAAAAGTCGGAGTAGAGGTACGTGCCGCGGAGCCACGGGATGGCATGCCCACGGTAGACTCGCCCTCCGGTGATCGAGCAGCGCCCGGATTCGTGGGCGTAGTCAAAGATGGGTAGGTCGAATACCGGCTGGTCGCAGCTGACGTTGCAGCCGTTCGGGCCGTTCGCGCAAATCGTGCCTTCCATCACGCTCCAGCCGTAGTTGAGGCCGCTTTTGCCGCTCGGGGCGACATCGATTTCTTCGCGACGCCCCTGGCCAACGTCGCCGATGTAAAGGTCGCCCGTGCACACGTCGAACGCCGTTCGAAAGGGGTTGCGCAGGCCGCCGATGAAGATCTCCGGACGGCCCGTCGGCGCGTTGCCAGGCGGAATCGAATAGGGCGTTGTGCTCACGTCGATCCGCGCGATCTTCGCGAGCAGCGTTTCCATGTTCTGTCCTGTCTTGTACGTGTCGCAGCCGCCGCCGCCGTCTCCGAGCGCGATGTAGAGCAACCCGTCGACCGGGCTGAATTCGATGGTGCCTCCGTCGTGGTTTGCGGCGGGTTGATTGACGGTGAGGATCGGCGATCCGACGGGCAAAGGATCTGCGATGTTCGGGTCGTTGACTTGGCGTCGGTACTCCTCGATGGTCGTCATGCCGTTCGGCGCACCCGAGTAATGTACGAAAAAGCGCCCGTTTTTTGCGTAGTCCGGGTGAAATGCGAGACCCAGGAAACCAAATTCGCCGTTCGTCACGACCTTGCTCGTCAGGTCGAGGAACAGGGACTTTACGCCGTTTTTCAGTAACTGAAGTTTCCCGGCACGCTCGAACACGAACTGGCGCTCGGCATCACCCCAAGGCGAGACGATGCCCATCGGAGCCTGGAACTCGACCGGTAGCGCGGCGAGCGCGAGCTTGCCTTGAGGGCCGCCCGCCGGATCGCATTCCGCGAGGGTTGGAATCTTGGGCCCGCTCCCGCCACCACCTCCGGCTGCGCCTCCGCCTCCGCCGGTCGCCGACCCAGTGGGTCCGCCACCTTGGCCTCCCGACGCCGAATTCGCGCCGCCTGCTCCGCCGACTGAGTTTCCTGTCGCGGTGCTTTGGCTGCTTGTGGCGGACGGTGCCCGTTCGCTCGTGCCTGAACACGCCTGGCCGACGCCGATGCTGGTGGACACGATCGCGAGGCTCGAGAGCGCGTGGGTGATTCGCAGGTGCATGCCGAGGAGGCTAACCGCAGAATCGCGCGACCGGCATAGAATGTTCTATGGGCGGCGTGTGAGCAGGCCACGATCGCGGATGGTCGGCTCGAGCGTCGGGGTGCCGCCATAACTGACGCTCCCGGAGCCGTGCAGCTCCACCTCGAGGTGCCGCGGCGAGCCGATGTCGGCACTGCCGTTTCCCGAGACATTGGCGAGGGCTTCTTCGATCGCGAGGCCTTCGAGGTGGGCCTGGCCGGAGCCGTTGATGAACACTTTGAGCTTCTTCGTCGAACCCGTGATCGTGGCAGAGCCGGCCTCGCGCAGGTCGACTTGGAAGCGCGCATTTCGCATCCCGCTAACACGGACGTCCACCGTACCATGGCATCGTAAAACGACGAGGTCGGGGGCTTCGACGTGCAGCCGTGGGCGGACCTTCGGGCGCACGTCGCCATCGAAACCGACGAGGAGGCTCCTCCCGTTGCTTTTCGTCCGCATTCGCTCGACAAGGTTGTCGTCCACGACGACCGAGACGCGGTGACGGTCGCGTCCGAGTTCGATGGTCACCTCGACGTCGCCTCGCACCTCGAGCTCCGCGAACGGTCCAGTTTCTCGCTCGGCGACCACCTCCGCGCCTGAGCCTAAAGGCGCGGGGCGGCACGCCGAACACGTCAGCGCCAACGCAACAAGGAGGGCCGTAAGGTGGGGGCTTGGCCTGCGGCGAGTCGTTAGCCGAAGTGCCCCCATCGATGGCATCAGCGCTTAATGGGGAGGCTCGGCGCGGGCTTCGCTGCGGGTGCCGGAGCGGGTGCCGGAGCGACAATCGCGGGGCCGGTGAGCTTCGCCGGGGGCGCGGGCGTAGGCTTCGCTGCCGGAGCGACAATCGCGGGGCCGGTGAGCTTCGCCGGGGGCGCGGGCGTCGGCTTCGCTGCCGGAGCGGGTGCCGGAGCGGGTGCCGGAGCGACAATCGCGGGGCCGGTGAGCTTCGCCGGGGGCGCGGGCGTAGGCTTCGCTGCCGGAGCGGGTGCCGGAGCGACAATCGCGGGGCCGGTGAGCTTCGCCGGGGGCGCGGGCGTAGGCGCCGGTGCGGGTGCCGGTGCGGGTGCCGGGGCGGGTGCGGGTGCCGGGGCGGGTGCCGGGGCGGGTGCCGGTGCCGGTGCGACAATCGCGGGCGCGGGCGTAGGAGCCTGCGCGGCGGGAACGCTATTGGGCGTGTTTGCCTGACCATCCCGCGCGACGACCACGCACCCGGACGTTGAGAAGCCTAGCAAACCCGTGAGGAAGAGAATTGAACGACGCATAGGCGCGGTTATAGACCACTCGCCAAGGGAGTCACCAGTACGGAGCCGGGAATCGTCGCTATTCGACGCGGCGTTGGAACTTGAGGTGCCGTTTTTTCATCAAACGGTAGAGCGTTACGACATTGATTCCGGCGATTTCTGCGGCTTGACGAACGTTGCCTCCGCACCCGTGCAGCAGGTCGGCGAGGTATTGGCGTTCGAGCGGCGCCAGCCACTCTTCTCTGACCTCGGTGAGCGGCCGAAAGTCGGCGGGGTTCGTTCCGGTGAGCGTCGGAAGCCGCGGTGGCGCGAGGCTCGGAAAGCCCGCAAGTCCAGGTTTCCCAGCGAATTCAGGCAAAATGCTCGGAAGCGTGCCCGACGGTGGCGGCATCGACGTGAACGCTGGAAAAACGCTGCCGCCGGTGCGGGGAATGCGCGATGGCGGCGGTGCCGAGGTCACGCGCGGGCGAGCAGACTCAGGCGCGGGAGGCTCGCGGAGGGCATTCGGTAGGTCATCGGGAAGCAGCGCTGGCCCGGTCGCCATGATCGCGCCGTGCTCGATGGCGTTCTTCAACTCGCGAACGTTGCCCGGGAAATCGTAAGCGTGAAGCACGTCGAGCGCTTCGGGGGAGATGCGGTCGCACGCGAGACCGTGCTTCAACGAGGCTTGTTGCAGAAAGACGACGGCGAGCGTGTCGAGGCTGTCGGCCTTGTAGGTCCGCAGCGGCGGGATCTCGAGCGTCATCACGCTGAGGCGGAAGTAAAGGTCTTCGCGGAACTCCCCGCGGCGCGCCATCGCCTGGAGGTCGCGATTGGTGGCGCATACGAGCCGTACGTCGACTCTTTCGGCGGGGCGATTGGAACCGAGCGGCTGCACTTCGCCGTATTCGACTGCGCGCAGCACCTTCGCCTGCAGTGCGAGAGGCAGCTCGCCTATCTCGTCGAGAAAGAGCGTCCCGCCTTGCGCCTTATGAAACTCGCCGATTTTGTCAAAGCTCGCGCCGGTGAAGGCGCCTTTGACATGGCCGAACAGCACGCTCTCGATCATCGTATCCGGGATCGCTGCGCAGTTGACCACGACGAGCGCGGCGCTCGCACGGCGGCTGTTGAAATGAATCGCGCGCGCCATCAAGTCCTTGCCCGTTCCGCTCTCCCCGCGAATCAATACCGGCGCATCGGTGGGCGCTACGTGTGCCAGTCGCCGCTCGACTTCCAGCCATGCGCGACTGAGCCCCTTGATGAGAAATGGCCGCCCTCCGTCGTCTTTGGATTGGCGATAGATTTGCGCGCGATGCAGAAACTTGGCGCTCGACTCGGCGAGCTCCGTCAGAGTGAGGATGGCATCCTCGCCAAGACCGCCCTTCGAGCGCGTCGACACGGTGAGAACGCCTATCGGACGACCCTCGTACGCGATCGGGACCGCGGCGATTGACGCGACGTCGTGGAAGTACCGCGCGTAGTTGGGATCGGTGCTCGCATCGCGGCAGAGGTACGGCGCGTTGGCCTCGAAGGCGCAAAGGGCGATCCCCTTCGGCTTGCCGTCTGTCGGCGCCCGCAAGACGGAGCCGGGGAGCGTCACCGTCAGGCCATCGACGACGTGGAAATCGACGCGAAGGCCCTTCGTTTTTGGGTCGTAGAGAAATATCGCCCCGTGACGCGCGCCGGTTCGAGCCATCGCGAGCTCCATGATTCGGCCCTCCAGGGACTCAATGTCCGCGTGATCGAGCTCCTCGTCGGTTCGTTCTCGGGTTGCCTCGTCCACGCGTGTTCTCGTCGTCGCTGTCTCGCCCCAGGATACGCGATCGCGCCTGCGATCTACGATGTTCTCGTCACAGACTTACGAGAGTAGCTTGGTCAAGCCATGCGAGTCGCCGCCATTCAGCTGAACAGCCAGAGCGACGTGCCTCGGAACCTCGCCCACGTCGAAGTTCTCGTCGCTCGAGCGGCGTCACAAGGTGCGCGGCTCGTGCTCCTGCCCGAGAACTTCGCGTATTTTGGAGATGAACTTGGCAAACGCGCGGTGGCGGAGCGCCTCGACGACGCTCCGACGTCGGAGGGAGATGGCCCGATTGTCGCGGCGATGCGCGCGCTCGCAGTTCGTCACGGGGTGTGGCTGCTCGCCGGCGGCATGCCGGAGACGAGCGAGGACACGGCGCGCCCGTACAACACGTGTGCCGTCTTCGGTCCCGACGGGCGGTTGGTCGCCCGCTACCGCAAGATCCATCTGTTTGACGTCGAGCTCGGTGACGGCGGCTCGTACCGCGAGTCGACCTCCACGATGGCCGGCACCGAACCGGTCGTATTTCGCGTACCTGGTGACGACGGCATCGTGGTGGGCCTCAGTGTTTGTTATGACCTGCGTTTCCCCGAACTCTATCGCCGCCTGATTGACGCAGGGGCCGAGCTTCTCGTCGTTCCGGCGGCGTTCACTCTCGCGACCGGCAAGGACCATTGGACGGTTCTGCTTCGCGCCCGCGCGATCGAGTCGCAGGCTTTCGTCCTCGCGGCGGCCCAATGCGGCAAACACGGGGAACGCCTCACCTATGGCAAGAGCGTCGCGGTCGATCCGTGGGGCGATATTATCGCTCAGACCTCGGAGGGCTCGGGGATCGTCGTGGCGGAGCTGGATCGCAGCTACCTCGCGCGGGTGCGTAAGCAGTTGCCTGCGCTCCAGCATCGCGTGCTCGGCTGAGCGTCACTTTACGCAGGCGCCGCCAGCGAATCGACAAACTCCGTCGCTCTTGCAGGTGGCCGAACCCTCGCAGTCGGCTGCGTTCGTTGCGATGCACCCGTTTTCCTTTGCCGTGCAGCGACCCGTGCGCGTGCACCCGGGCGTCGGGCGGCAGTCAGCGTCCGTGTCGTAGCGAGCCTGCATGCATGTGCCGTGGTTGAGTCGGCATTCGCTGTTCTTCATGCACCCTTGGCTTGCATCACAGTCGACCTGCGTGAGTGCGACACACACACCTTTTCGGGCCCAAACTGCGCCGTGAAGCACGCCCAGGTAGCTCTTCCGGCAATCGGCGTCGGACGTCGCTCGACACACGAGCCGCTGCGCGATGACCTTCGGCGTGCACATGCCCTGGATCGTGCAGTCACTGCCGCATGCCTCAGGGCCGAGCTCCTCAACGTCGGTTGCGCTCGCGGCGGGTGGCGTCCCGGACGGTTTGAGACCACCCCGTTCACGAGGCTTCGCAGACGGCGCCGTACCGGACATGAGCGCGTCCGCGCGTTCATGACTACTCGCGGCGAGCACGGGTACCACTTGTGAGGGCGTTCCGGCTGCGCTCGCGGCGGCGTCACTCGTTCGGGCGGCTGACTCCGGTGACGCCGGACTCGCGAGTCGGGCGCGCGCATCGTAGTGGTCGAGGCCCTGCCGGCGCGCCGTTGCGACACCGTAGCCCGCCGCGAGCAAGGCTGCCCCGAGCGCGGCTGCGAGTAGGCGGGACCGGCGTGTCGTCCGCGCGGTCGCGGGGTCGTTCGCCGTCGCCGCGCCGGTCGATGCCGTTGCGAGCGCCGGGGCAGACTCGGCTATAATCGCGCCGGTTGTGGAGGCGCGTGCTGTGGTTTCCAAGCCGCGTCGCGCGACGAACTGCGCTGCCTCCGACTCCGCGAGAAATTCACTCGTCGAGAGGAGGGGGCTCTCTCGGGCGTCGGGTTCGGGCTCCGCCGCTCGCACCCCGTCAACGGCCCGCTCAAGCGCCGTCCAGAACGCGCGCGCGTCGGCGAATCGGTCTTCAGGCCGCACCGCGAGCGCCCGCTCGAGCACCGCGTCGACCTCGTCTTCGACGTCGGCGCCGAGCGCACCCGGCGTCGGCCTGATGGTAGGATCGAGCGCACACGCCATCAACTGAACGACGTCGTCTCCCTCGAATGCAGGTCGTCCGACGACGAGCTCGACCAGCACCAACGCGAGCGCGTGCACGTCGGTCCACGGACCCGTTGCGCCCTTGCGCCGATCGAATTGCTCGGGCGCGCCGTATTGCGGCGTGAACGCGCGAGGGGCCTGTCCCGTCATCCGCAGCGCTTCGCTCTGCGACAGGCTGTCTTGGACCACCTTCGCGATCCCGAAGTCGAGCACCTTCAGCACCTCGCGGTCGCCGACCTTCGCGAGAAACAGGTTGGCGGGCTTCACGTCTCGGTGTGCCACTCGTTGCTCGTGCGCTTCGGCGAGCGCGAGCGCGGAAGGCGTGAGTAAACGCACGGCTTCCTTGATCGAGAATGGCCGTAATCCCTGCTTTTTGCGCTGTTCGATGACAATGTCGAGCGCGCGCCCATCAAGCCATTCGAGGACGATGTATGGCGTCCACGCGCCGCTCGGCGAGGTCGCGGCGCCGACGTCGAGGGCCTGAACGACGGCGGCGGATGCTTTGGAAAGGCGGTGAAGTACGCGGCCTTCCTCCGTGAAGCGCCGCTCGAACTTCTCGCGCTCCTGACCGACGAGGGCTTTCGGTACCTTGAGGCACTTGATCGCAACGGGGACGTTGAGGGCCTTGTGATGCGCCCGATACACGACCCCGAAGCCACCTTCGCCCGCCAGCGCGGTTACTTCAAAGCGTCCGTCGATCGTGTGACCGAGCCAGTCGAAAGGGTCGCGCTCGGCCATGCGCCGGATTGTCCATCACTTCGGGCCGGTTGCGCCACCGTCTCGGGGGCGCGTCTACGCCGGGGTATCGTTCGCTCCGGACTGCGCTCTCGCCGGCCTGAGGATTCCCTCACCAAACTGAATCGACGTTGACGATACCCGTCAAGCTGACGATTTTTTGGCGCTTGGCGAGTAAGGCTCGCAATTCCGCGGGGCGCCGCAGACCGATCCGACGAGCGACGGTCCCTTCCGTGTTGCCGGTGCTGAGTAGGTCACGAGCACGAGCCGCGCGAATTTCATCGTAGAAGACGTGCGGCGAGCACGCGTAGGCCGCGCGAAATTGCCGTGCAAAGTGAAACTCGGACATGTCGAGGTCCAGCGCCACCTCATAGACTCGAACGCGGACACCGTTTTCGGCTGCGAGGCGAAGGCGCTCGCGAGCGGCGGCGAGCCTCTCTGGGAGGCGCTCCGGGACCGCGTCGACGGGGCGAGCCTGATGCGGAGCCGCGACGGCGTGAACCTGGCTCTCAAGGGCTGAGGGGACGGCGAATTGGTAACGATATGCGTTGTTCATGGTGTCCTCCACAACGGGGGAAACGTGCCCCCGGTCTTGCAAACTTCGAAGCTCTGACGGGGAGGCGTCCGAAACGATGCATCGCGCGGCGTTTTTTTTTCGGGCGGGCGGGGTGCCACCGTGGACCAGCCGACCTTGCGGACGCTGCGAGTCGGGCCTAACGATGCGGCATGACGGCACCGCGGCATCTCGGCGGGGGACTCGACGCGGCGCCGACTGCGGTGGTGCGGGCGGCGGAACTCGGGTCGCGCATCGAGCGTTACCGGGACGCTTACTACCGGGGTGAGCCGCTCGTCTCGGATGCGGCGTTTGACGCCCTCGAGGACGAGCTACGCGGCCTCGAGCCGGGGCACGCGGCGCTCGCTCGGGTTGGCGCGACGCCGGCGTCCAAGGAGTGGGAGAAAGCGCGCCACACCATTCCGATGGGGTCGCTGAACAAGGTCACGACCGAGGACGAACTCGATGAGTGGCTCGCGCGATGCGCTGAATTGCTCGCAAAAGACGCGCGCTCCGGAATCGCCGCGGCCTTGTTCGTGGCCGAGAAACTCGATGGGTTGAGCGTTGAACTGATCTACTCGGGCGGCCGCCTGCAGGACGGTCTAACGCGCGGCGATGGAGAGATTGGCGAACGCATCACTGCCAACGTGCGGCGCATGCGCGGGGTTCCTTCGCGCATCGCCTACGACGGCACGCTCAGCGTTCGCGGTGAGATCATCCTCCGCAGTTCCGATCGCGCGGCCCACTTTGCCGATTATTCATCGACCCGAAACGCGGCGGCGGGGACGGCGCGGCGCCTCGATGGCGTCGGATGCGAGCATCTCACCGTGCTGGTCTACGACGTCGCAGATGAACTCGAGCTCGCCACCGAATCCGCGAAACACGCGTTTCTGCTCTCCCTCGGGTTTGCCACGCCTCACGGATTTGCCGGGGACGTCGAGGCCGTGCGGTCGCTCTACCGCGAGTACAACGAACGGCGTCGCGCCGCTCTCGACTACGAGATCGATGGCCTCGTGGTTCGGGCCGACGATCTGCGCGTTCAGGCCGAACTCGGTGAGCTCAACCGTCGCCCACGCGGAGTGGTCGCCTTCAAGTTTCCGTCGCCGGTCAAGCTTACCCGAGTCAAGGCGATCGTATGGGACACCGGGCCGAGCGGGCGCGTCACGCCGGTGGCGGAGGTGGACGGCGTCGAGCTCGTCGGTGCGATGGTGCGTCGGGCCTCGCTCCACAACGTCGCGAACGTTCGCCGGCTTGGCATTGGCGTTGGCGATGAGGTGATGGTCTCGCGGCGCAACGACGTCATCCCTTACGTTGAAGAAGTCGTCGCGAGCGCAGGCGCGCCCGTTGAGCCTCCGATATCGTGCGGCGTCTGCGGCTCGCGGCTTCGGCCCGAAGGCGAGTATCTCCTCTGCCGCGAGGATTCATGTCCCGCGCGCGTCGAAGGGCGCATTCGCAATTGGATCGATGCGGTCGGCGCGCTCGAATGGGGAGACAAACTCGTGCACACGCTCGTCGGACAGGGGCTCGTGCGTGAGCCGTTCGACCTTTACAAATTGACCGTCGACGATCTTGCGAGCCTCGATCGACATGGCAAGAAGAGCGCAGCGAACGCGCTCGGGCAGCTTCGTTCGCGCTTGCCATTGCGCCTGCCGACGTTCCTCGCCGCCCTCGGCATCGAGGGCTTCTCGACGCAGACGGCGCGGCTCCTCGTTTCTGCCGGATACAACGACCTCGAACGGCTTCTCTCCGCCACCGCTGCTGAGCTCGCCCTCATCGACGGTCTTGGCGATATCAAGGCGCGAATGGTCGTCGAGGGGTTGGCTGCGCGCGCCTCCGAAATCGAACGACTGCGCGAGGCTGGGCTTGGCCCGCTTGCGTCCGAAGCCGTCGGACCGCTCGACGGTAAGAGTTTTTGCATGACGGGGACGCAGCGTCGACCTCGTCGCGAGCTCGAGGTTTTGATCGAGGAGCACGGTGGTCGAATGCTGACCGGTGTGACGAAGGAACTCGATTACCTGATCATCGACGACCTCGCGTCGACGTCGAGCAAGGCCGTGAAAGCTCGAAAATACGGCACGCGCTTGATCGGCGAAGAGGATCTGAACGCGATGATCGGGATCTCGGAAGCCCTATGAGTGCCCTGGCAGCGCAACCTAACTCCAATCAATGCGCTCTACTTAAAGGACTACATTGAGTAGATTTAAGACCGTTTCGCCTGTCGAAGACGCGGAAGTTAGCAAGTCGGCGTGGGTTGCCCTGCGTGTCCTCGCGTTCGCGGGCCTCGTGGCGTCGTTGTCTGTTCGCGCAGTGGAGCCATCGATCGTTGGCGTGTGGTCAGGCATCGACGATGCCGTCAACGCCTGGCGACTCGTTGGAGCGCTGCTGTCTCAGGGCTTCGCGTGGGGCGGGGGAGTCGTGGCTGTTGTTTTCGCTGTCCGCCTCGGTCGGCAGCAAGCGTCTGGGGCCGCGCGCGCTTTGGCGGTCGGTGCGTGCATGATGGTGGCGCTCTCCCTCGTGATTTCTTCCGGAGCGCTGAGCGAGCTTGTGCGGCGTGTGCTTGGGGAGCGCTTGGTCACGCGATTGCCCCACCAATCCCAGCTGATTCTCGCGACGGCGAGCGCGTTGTTCGTTGCCGTGGTTGGACGCGACGTGTTGCCGCGCCGCGAGGTGAGAGGCGCGGGGTTCGTCGCCGTGGCGGTCGCGTGCGTGGTCGCGTCTCGAACGCTCGCAATCGCAGCCCAAGCGTTCGCCCCAGTCGACGACCCGCGGGTCGGGTTCGGAGTCGCTCGCGTGTTCGCCACGCTCGAGTGGGGAGCACTCGCGTTCGCCGGGGTGATCGCTCTCGCGTGGGTCGGTACAGCGCGGTCACCTCGGCTTACGCTTCCAGAGTGGGCCCGCCGCGCGGCCGCCACGGCATTCGTCGTGCTCGCCATCGGGGGCGCGAGTGCGGTGACATTTCTCGCGATTCGGGGACAATCGGTGGATGCATCGGGATGGGCCGTTTTCTTTGCAAGGATGTCCGACCACTTGCTCGACCCGTTCGCGCCGCCTGTCTCGCTTTCGCTGCGCATTTACGTCGAGTGCCTCCGTTGGACGGTGGCCGTTGGGGCGCTCCTGCTGTCACCTCGAGGCGGCGCCGCGAGCGCCAGCGTCGCGCTGCTGCTGACCGGATGCGGGGAAGCGACCTCGCCGGCGGGTGCGCTCGCGCTCGTGCTCGGGGCCGGGTGCCTCGCGGCCGCGCCGCCAACCTCGCCCTTCCCGTCGGGAGACGAAGACGCCACGGTACTTGCGCCTGATGAACTCGCGGACTAGATACTGCGGCGAATTGACGCAGTTCGATTGTCGTTCCTGTTTTTGGAGGATAGAAAAATGACGTTCCGTTCGATCTCGATTGCCACCGGTATTGTCGCTGCGGCGGCGCTTGTCATGGGTTGTGAAGGCGAGAAGCCGGCAGCAGGTACCGGCAAGACCGGTAGCGCCACCACCGCGAAGCCCATGCCGACGCCCGCTGTCGCCGCGACCGCGACCGCGACCGCGAAGGCGACCGCGAAGCCGGCTGTTGAAGGCAAAGGGACCCTGAAGGGCGTGATCGCCTTCAGCGGCAAGGCTCCCGTGATGAAGGAGCCAAAGAAGCGCAAAGACGCCGACGTCTGCAAAGACGCGAAAACCCCGCACAACGCCGTGCTCGTGAAGGACGGCAAGCTCGCGGACGTATTCGTTGCGATCGGCGATGGCCAAATCACCGGTGAGTTTACGGCCGCGAAGCCCGCGGAGGTCCATCAGACGGGCTGTGTCTACGTCCCGCGCATCCAGGGGATTTTGCCCGGCCAGGAGCTCTCGATCTTCAACGATGACGCGACGCTTCACAACGTGCACGCCTACCACGGCGCGGATTCGCCCATCAATCAGGCCCAGCCCAAGGGTGCCGCGCCCCTCAAGACGACCAAGTTCGAGGAGCCTGGCGTCTACCGCCTGCAGTGCGATGTCCACCCGTGGATGCGGTCGTTCGCGATTGCCTCGGACAACCCGTACTTCGCCGTGAGCGCGGCCGACGGCTCGTTCACCATCGAGAAGGTTCCCGCGGGCAAGTACAAGATCGTGGCGTGGCACTCGATCTTCGGCAAGCTCGAGAAGGCCGACGTCGAGGTCAAGGATGGCGCGGTTGACGTCGCGTTCGAGTTCAAGGGAACTGAGGCTGAGCCGGCGGAGAACGCGGGCGAGATGAAGGACCTCTTCTGATCGAGCTGAACCGTGCGACCGCCGCCTGAGCGCTGCGGTCGCGGGGTTCGAGTGACCGATTCGACCGACCGGGCGCGTCCGTAAGGAAAGCAGTGCCCGGTCTTTTGCATTTTGTGCCGCTTCGACTGGAACTTCGCAGTCCATGAGGCTAGGTTGCGCGAGCCGATGACCACGTCGATGACTACGCCGACCCGCGTCGAGTTAGGCGGCCCAGGTCTCGAGCCTGCTCGCCGCGCCTTTGTCGACGTGGCGCGCGATCTCCTGCAGCTCACGAAGCCGCGGATAACGGTGCTCGTCGTCCTCACCGGTCTCGGCGGTACGTGGCTCGCTCGCCGCACGCATGCCGTGTCGGCGATCGATTGGCAGCGCACTGCGATCGCGATGTTCGGCGTGGTGCTGGTCGTCAGCGGAGCGAGCGCCCTCAACATGTACGTCGAGCGTGACATCGACGGATTGATGGCGCGTACGCAAGACCGCCCGCTGCCCGCGCAACGCCTATCGCCGACCGTCGCGCTCGTGTTTGGTATGGTGTTGGGCTTTGGCTCTCTGCCGCTGCTTTGGTATCGCGTGAACGAACTTACGGCGCTTCTCGCTGCGTTTTCGCTGGTGAGCTACGTTTGGATCTACACTCCGCTCAAGCGCGTGACTCCGTGGGCGGTCGCGATCGGAGCCGTGCCCGGTGCCATGCCTCCGCTGCTTGGCTGGACCGCCGTGACGGGCTCGATCGGTCGCGCCGGTGTCGCGTTGTTCGCAGTGCTTTTTTTCTGGCAGCTGCCTCATTTTCTCGCGATCTCCACTTTCCGTGAAGGCGAGTACACACGCGCCGGGATCAAGGTCATGCCGGCGGTTCACGGCGACCGCGTCACGCGCGCCTACGCGTCGTTCTTCACGCTTTTGCTTATCGCGGCTTCGCTCTCGCTCGTCGGACTCGGCGTCGAAGGGGCGTTCTACAAGTGGAGCGCGTCGTTGCTCGGCGCCGTGTTTTTCGTGATGAGCGCGCGGCGCCACGACAGCATCGCGTGGGCTCGGACGCTATTTGTCACGTCGCTCGTGTATCTGCCCGCGCTGATCGTGGCGATGCTGCTTTGATTCAGCGCTCGGCTTGTTTCAGCGCTCGGCTTGTTTCAGCGCTCGGCTTGATTCATAAACCAAGCAGACCGCACAACGAGAGATACCGCCATGAACACGAACGTCGTCCTCGATTCACGCCCGGGTCCTCTCGCTCGATTCGTCGCTCGACCCGCGTTCTGGGGTACGGCCGTGGCGTTCGTCGTGGTCTTCGCACTGGGGCTCGCCCTCTCGCGCAAGCTGCCACCTCGCCCGCCAGTCTACCTGTCGCTGCCCGAGTTCTCCTTCATGAGCGAGAAAGGGACCGCGTTTGGCAGCGCGGATTTACGCGGCCGCGTTTGGATCGCGAGTTTCATGTTCACGAGCTGCCCCACGGTGTGCCCGAAGCTCATGGAGAAGATGGGCGAGATCCAGCACCGCACGCGAAATGCCGGACCGGCTGTTCACCTGGTCAGCATTTCAGTGGATCCTGAGAACGACACCCCGGAGCGCCTCGCCGAGTTCGGGAGGCGATTCAAGGCGAGCCCCTACCGATGGACCTTCCTCACCGGTGAGCAAAAAGCCTTGGAGGAGACGGTCGTGAAGGGCTTCAAGCTCGCCATGGGCAAAGACATCGACAGCGCCCTCCAAATCTTCCACAGCGAGCGTTTCGTCCTCGTCGACGCGGAAGGTCGAATACGCGGTTATTACGAAGCGGATAAGCCTGGGATTGATTCGCTCTTACGTGACGTGCACTTTCTTATCAATGTGCGCTAAGTGACCCGAATTTCTTTGGTTTCACCAGTTGACTCGAATGCTTTCGGGCGATTAAAGTACGCCCCGTCTCCGGTCGCGTTCGCTTGCGACCACTTGAAGACCGCACGAGTGAAAGGACGCCCATGAGCGCTGCCGCAACCGACCACGAACACGCACTCGTCTACCCTGATGAACCCATCTACAGCCGAATCACCGCGGGAAAGCTCGCGATGTGGCTGTTTTTGTTGTCGGACGGATTCTCGTTCAGCGGCTTGCTGCTGTCTTACGGCATCCTCCGCGGCAGCAGCCAAGTCTGGGGCTGCACCACCGAAGCTATCGCGAAGACCTTCGGTTGCATCGAAGAGCCGGCGCTCGGCATCAACTTCACCGCGCTGCTGACGTTCCTGCTCATCTGCTCAAGTGTCACGATGGTGCTCTCGCACGCGTCGATGGTTGAAGGCGATCGAAAAGGCGCGTTGAAGTGGCTCGGCCTGACGGTTGCGGGCGGGGCGCTGTTCCTCGTCGGTCAATGTTGGGAGTACTGGGGTCTCTTCGGCTTGTTTGGGCCGCATCACGGCCTCATCCACGAAGGGCTCAAGTTTGGCGCGACCCACTACGCGACGACCTTCTATTGCGTGACCGGATTCCACGGCCTCCACGTGCTGACGGGGGTGCTCTACCTGAGCGCCGTCTGGATCGGTACGGCCATGGGCAAGACGGACGCAAACACGCTCGAAGTGGCAGGCCTGTTCTGGCACTTCGTCGACCTCGTTTGGATTCTCGTCTTTACGTTCATCTACCTGATCCCCAATTGAACCGCGTCGATTTCTGCACATTTGAGCAGCCATGAGCGAAAAAGAGACTAAGCAAAAGGAAGCCGCCGCGGGTCCCACGGCAGAGTCTTCGAAGACGGCAGAGTCTTCAAAGACGGCAGAGGCTTCAAAGGTAGTCCACGTGAAAGACGAATCGACACCGAGCACGCACGATGCGCATTCGGAGCCCGGGCACGCTGCCGAGCACGGGCACGCTGCCAAGCACGGGCACGCTGCCGAGCACGGGCACCATGCGCCGAATCGAAAAGAGTATTGGCAAGTCTTTGCGGTGCTGCTCGTCCTCACGATCCTCGAGGTCGGCGTCGCCTACCTGCAGAGCTACGTCGGCAAGACGGCCCTCGTCACTTGCCTTGTCGGCATGGCGCTCGGTAAGGCGGCCATCGTCGCGTACTTTTTCATGCACTTGAAGCATGAAACGAAGGAGATGCGCTGGACGGTCGTCATCCCGATGATGTTTCCCGCGATTTACGCGTTCCTCTTGATTGCCGAGGGCACCTACCGGGCTCTTTGGGGAACCTGATGCGCACGACCTTGGCTCTTCGGCTCACGCCGCGCCACGGGGTGCGTCGAGTTTTTGCCTTGCTCGCTGCCGGTATGACGGCGCTCGCACCGCTCGTGGCGTCGGCGTGTCCCGTCTGCGCGACGCGTGAGGGCGGGGGCCCCCTCGGGACGGTGGCGCTCGGCGCACTGATTGTTGCGCCGTGGTTCGCCGCGGTGGGTTTTGCCTTTTGGATTCGTCGCCGATTCCAAGAGGAGGCGGTAGCCGTGTCCCTAGACCAGCAGGACCCACGTCCGAGCTGAACGTTTCGAAGATGATGTCTGGTTCGGAGAACAACGAATGAAGTCACTCCACAAAGTGCTTTCGGCTCTTGGTGCAGCATGTGCGGTCTTTGCCGCTTCTGCCCACGCATCGGCCGACCCGATCCCCGAGACCTCGATTTGGAGTCTGCCGCACGACGCGTCTGCGGAAGGCCACCGCGTCGACTGGCTCATCAAGTCGACCAACGTTTTCGTCTTTCTCTTGTTCGTCGTGATGTGTGTTTGGATTGGCTACGCCGTCTTCAAGCACAACAAGGACCACAAGGCGGAGTACGACCACGGCGACTCGAAACACCACATCTCGATTGCGCTCGGTGTTTCTGCGCTCATCTTCTTTGTCGTCGATGGCAACCTTTGGTTCAATTCGAGCATCGACGTCAACAGTGTGTTCTGGAATCACGGCGCCGCCGACCAGAAGCCGAACGCGGTGCGCATCGAGGTAAACGCTCACCAGTGGGCATGGGACGCGCGCTACGCGGGACCGGACGGAAAGTTCAACACGCCGGATGACGTCGTCACGCTCAATGACATCCGCGTGCCCATCGGTGCACCGATCGTCCTGCAGCTTGCCTCGACGGACGTGATCCACAACTTCTATTTGCCGAACTTTCGCATCAAGCAGGATGCGATGCCCGGGATGATCAACCGGATGTGGTTTCAGGCGAAAGAGACGGGTGAGTTCGACATCGGGTGCTCGCAGCACTGTGGAACGCATCACTACAAGATGAAGGGGCGTCTTACGGTCCTCGAGCCCGAGGCCTACAAAAACTGGATCGCCGAGCTTAGTGCCCAAAAGGTGCAAGCATACAACGAGAAGGACAAGGGGGCAAACTGGGGCTGGGAGTGGAAACACAGTGAGGACACTTCTGCTCCTCACGGCGCAGGTGAGCCGCGGAAGGCGGCGAGCGCCACCGAAGCCGAACACGATCCGAAGGTTCTTGCACAGTCTCGAGGTGGAGCATGAGTGACAGGGTGATGACGAAGGCTGACATCGAAGCGGCCGAGCACCTTCAGCACGCGCACGTCGAGCCGAAGGACTTTCTAAGCCGTTACGTTTTCTCGATCGATCACAAGTACATCGCCAAACAGTTCCTGTGGGCGGGGCTCTTGTTCCTGCTCTTCGGCGGGCTGCTCGCGATGCTGATTCGTTGGCAGTGGGCTTTTCCGTCCCAGCCCGTCCCGCTCGTGGGCAAGGCGCTCTTCCCCAATTCGGGAGGTGCGATTACGCCGCCGGCGTACAGCACGATCTTTACGACGCACGGCCTGATCATGATCTTCTTCGCGATCACGCCCATCATGATCGGGACGTTCGGCAACTTCTGCATCCCGCTGATGATCGGCGCGCGCGACATGGCGTTCCCGAAGCTGAACATGTACAGCTTTTGGGTTTTTATGGTCTCGCAATTGCTGATGATTGCGTCGTTCTGCGTCGAGCTCGGCTCGGCTGCCGCCGGTTGGACCACCTACCCGCCGCTGTCGACCAACGTCGGCACCCCAGGAGCGGGGCAGTCGCTCGTCGTGCTCGCACTCTTCGTGACCGGCATCTCGTCGATCATGGGGGCTATCAACTACATCACGACCGTCATTCGGTTCCGCGCGCCGGGCATGACTTGGTTCCGCATGCCGGCGACGGTGTGGGGTCTCTGGCTTACCGCAATTCTGAATGCGCTCTTCGTGCCGGTCCTCGGCTCGGCCGGCTTGTTGCTGCTTTTCGACCGTACGTTCGGTACCCAGTTCTTCGTGGCGGGCGCGGCGGGCGGCATCGGTGACCCGATCCTCTTTCAGCATCTGTTTTGGATCTTCGGTCACCCCGAGGTCTACATTCTGATCCTCCCGATTTGGGGCTTCGTCATCGACTTCATGTCGTTCTTCGCGAGGAAGCCTGCCTATTGGTACAAAGGCTCGGTCTACGCGATGATTTCGGTGTCCGTGCTGAGCGCGGTCGTCTACGGGCATCACATGTTCGTAACCGGCATGAGCCCGTTGCTCGGCCAGGCGTTCATGCTGCTCACGCTGGTTATCAGTGTGCCGGCGGAGATTCTCTTCCTGAACTGGCTCCACACGATGTGGAAGGGCTCGATCCGCCTCACGGTGCCGATGCTCTTCGCGCTCGGGACGGTGTTCGTTTTTGGTCTCGGTGGCCTGACGGGTATCTATCTCGCGACCATTTCGACCGATCTCTACCTCCACGATACGATGTGGGTCGTCGGTCACTTTCACCTGACGATGGCATCGGCCGCGTTCCTCGGAAGCTTCGGTGCTCTCTACTTCTGGTTCCCGAAGATGTACGGCCGCGCGACCAACGAGACGCTTGGCAAGGTTCACTTCTGGTTCTCGGTCATCGGCGTCACGGCCGTGTTCTGCGGCCAGCTCATCGCGGGTTACAACGGCCAGCAACGCCGATTGTTCGATCCGTTCCAGTACACCTATATCAAGCACCTTCGCGAGCTGAACAAGTACACAAGCTACTTTGCGTTCGCGCTCGGAGCGGGCCAGCTCGCCTTCGTGGTGAACTTCTTTCACAGCCTCTTCGCCGGTAAAAAGGCCGAGAAGAACCCGTGGGATGTCGGTACGCTTGAATGGACGGACTGTGAGTCCCCGCCGGTCTATCACAACTTCGATAGGGTCCCGATCGTGCTCCGTGGTCCGCACGAGTACAACAACCCGGAAGTTCTGGCGAAGCTCGGCAAGGACTGGGTTGGGCAGAGCGAGCAGCTTCCTGGTGAGGATATCGGGATCGACGCCATCGCGGCGGAGTGATCGCGCGCGACAACGAGACGCATCGTGAGCACCGTCGTTCCACTTGATCCACGCGCGCTTGCCCGAGCCCGGGTGCGTGAAAACACGGGGGCCATCGGCATGATGGTGGCGCTCTGTGCCTGGGCGATGATGTTCGCGTCGCTGCTCTTCGTCTACCTCGGCTTGCGAGCGCAAGCCAAGTCGTGGCCTCCCCCCGGCATTGAGCTTCCCTTGCTCGTGCCGGCCGTGAACACCGTTGTGATGCTTGCGTCGAGCGTCACCTTGACGCGGGGTCTTGAGCGGCTACGCTCAGGGAGTAGGTTGCAGTCTATTCGTTGGGTGGTGGCTACGTTCGCCCTCGGTGTCGCCTTCGTCGTGCTGCAGATTGCGTTGTGGCGCAGCCTTTGGCTCGACGGTATAAACTTTACCACCGGAGTTGTCGGGGCAGTCGTGTACGCCCTCACCATTCTTCACGCCGCGCACGTCCTTGGGGGCGTCCTCGTCCTTGGCTATTTGCTCGCGCTCGTCGTTCGCGGCGGGCAACTTCAGCGCAGGGTCGGAACCCTCAGGTTTTGCGCGATGTATTGGCATTTCGTCGATGCCGTTTGGCTCGTGATGTTCGTCGGGATGTTCCTCATCTGACGTGAGAAGACTAATGAATCGCAACGCATTCAATACGGTCCTATTGGCTTCGGCGTCCGTGCTCTCGCTGTTCGGCGCCGCGTGTGCCGAGCCCAAGAACCAGCCCTGGGCGATGCGCACCATCGCGCGTGATTACACCTTCGCGGTCCGTGATGACGAGGGTGCGGTTGTCGTCGAAGGGCGGACGGTGGAGGCAAGCGAGCTGAACAAGGGGCGGCTCGCTTACGTTCATTACTGCTACGCATGCCATGGCATGAACGGTGACGGCCGCGGCCCGGCTTCGATCGGCCTTCGTCCTTCGCCGCGCGATTTTCGCATGGCGGCTTACAAGTTCGATACGGTCTCCGAGGGGCTCCCGAACGACATCGATTTCAAGCGCATCATCAAAGGCGGCCTTCACGGCACCGCGATGTTGAAGTGGGACATCACCAGCGTTGAGCTCGACCAGGTGATCCAATTCATCAAGACCTTTCCGAAGGCGCCTTGCAACGCTTTCGTCGACGTCTCTCCGGAGTGCGTCGACAAGCTTGAGCACTACCCCGACTCGAGTCTCGAAGAGAAGCTCGGTTCGGTGTTTGAAGACACGATCGTCAAGCTTAAGCCTTCCGAGGCGAAGCTCGGCCTGCAGGTTGGCCAGCCGAAGCCGACGGGCGAGCCTATCGTCAAGCAGCACTACGACGAGAACGACGATGTGGTGGTCGACGCGCCGGCGGACCCCTGGCTGGGGAAAGACGCAGAGGCGGTCAAGACGGGTGAGGAGCTCTATCACTTCAAGTTCGAGTGCACGACGTGTCACGCGCACTACCTGACGCGCAAGGCGATCTACGATTACAAAGTTGCGCGTGAGCCGCAGGCTGTCGTGAGCTACCGAACGGCGATGTTCTACGCCGTGCCACAGCCGAACGCCGTTCCGCTTTTCGGCGTCGCGACGATGCCGCCTGACTTCACGATGAACCCGATCCGATCGATGCGCGCCGGTAGCGAGCTTCCGGATCTCTACCGGTTGATCGCGGCAGGGGTCGGCGTGATGCCGACTTGGGCGCAGGCGGCGAAGCCGGAGGAACTGTGGGCGCTCGCTCACTATGTGAAATCGCTGGCGGAGCTGCGAAGCCCGGCGAACACCGGCAAGCGTGATGCGCTGAAGGCGACGCTCCATGGTGACAACTTCGTCCCGCCGCCGCCGCCGAAAAAGGAAGAGCCCGCGGTCACCGACGAAGGCGCCGGTGGTGGCGACGCAGCCGAGAAGAAGGACGGCGAGGCGTCCACGGGCGCTGACGCGAAGGTCGACGCGAAGAAGGCTGACGACAAAAAGGGCGACGACAAGAAGACGGACAAGAAGGCGGCCAAGAAGGGCGTCAAGTAGGCGAGTCCGAACCCCGAGGCGGGTTCGCGGCGCCGCGTTGAGGAGACTCGCGCGGCGTTGCTCGTTTGTGGCGTGAGATCGGCGCGTCGTGTGCGCGGTTAGTCCCGCAGGCCGAGGCGCTTGGTCAGCTTGTGGAGCCCGAAGCGTGAGAGGCCGAGTAGCTTGGCGGCCTTCGTTTGGTTGCCGCCGGTCTCGAGGAGCGCGGCGGTGACGAGCTCGGTCTCGAGATGGTCGACTCGCGTGCGTAGGTCGAAGCCTTTGGGGGCGTTCGCTGTTGGCGAGGCCTGCTGCACGCTGAGGTGCTCGGGCTCAATGTTGTCTTCGCACAGCACGAGTGCGCGTCGGATTTCGTTTTCGAGCTGACGTACATTTCCTGGCCACGGGTGAGCGCCGAGGAGCGCGTGCGCCTCGGCGGAGAGTCGAATGTTCCTGCCTTGCGCGTGCTTCGCGATGAAGTGGCGCACGAGGAGCGGGATGTCTTCGGTGCGCTCGCGGAGCGCCGGAACGTGAACTCGAATCACGTCGAGGCGGTAGAGGAGGTCCTCTCGAAACGCGCCCGTCTCGACCATCGCGTGGAGATCGCGGTGGGTCGCGGCCACGAGCCGTACGTCGACGCGGCGCACGCGCTCAGAACCGACGGGGCGCACGATGCCGTCTTCGAGCACACGGAGGAGCTTCGCTTGCATGCCGAGGCTCATCTCGCCAATTTCATCCAGAAATAGCGTGCCTTTGTCAGCAGCTTCGAAGAGGCCGAGCTGCGTGCGGTGGGCCCCGGTGAAGGCGCCACGAACGTGTCCGAAGAGCACGGACTCGAGCAGCGACTCCGGTAGGGCGCCGCAGTTTTCGCCGACGAACGGTTGTTCCGAGCGGGGGCCATGCTTGTGGATGGCGCGTGCGACGAGCTCTTTCCCCGTGCCCGTTTCGCCCTGGACCAAGACGGGCACTTCGCTCTCCGCGACGCGGTCGACGAGCGCCAGCATTCGTTGGATTGGGGCCGCTTCACCGATGACCTCCTCGTATCGATGGCGCGTCTTTCGGCCTGGAGTGCGGTGTGCGAGTTCCGATTGGGCGATGGCGAGTGCGCTCTCACGGCGCGCGAGGGTCGCCTCGGCCGTTGCAATCGCGCGTTCGCTGCGCCGCAAGGCTCGGGTGAGGGCTGCTTGACGTCGGGCATCGGCGATCGACACCGCGGCGATGGGGGCGACGGTGGTGGCCCATGCGAGCTCGCGCGCGCCGAAGGCCCCTTTGCGGAAGCGGTCATCGAGGTAGACGACGCCGATGACGTCGCCACGCGCGACGAGCGGTAAGACGAGGACGCTGCGCAGTTCGAGTGCGTGAACGCTGGCGTGACTATCGGAGAGCTCGTTCATCGCGTCGACGGCGACGATCGGTCCGCCTTGTATGAGGGCGCGTTTCGCGAGGCTCATCGATACGGCTAGTTGCTCGGCGGCGAGGTCACGCCGCGAGAGATGCCGGGTGGCGCGAGGCACGAGCTCTCCGGAGCTCGTCGAGAGCAAGACCAGGCCGCGTTCAGCGCCGGTCCATAACAAGAGGAGATCGAGCACCCGCGCGAGCAACGCGTCGAGGTCATCACGCTCGGCGAGTGCGCGGACGAGCTGCTGCAAGTCGACGTTTTGAGCGGGCGTTGTCGCAGCGACTTCGGGGGCTGTGCGGTCGCTTAGCCAGGCGGCGGCACGGGCCGCAACGGCGAGTTCGGCTGAGCAGCCTTCAAGGGTGTGAAAGGCCGCGCGAGCTCTCGCTGTTTCGAAACGCCCGGAATTTGCTGAGTCGCCGAGTGCGGTCGCAAGCTTGCGGGCCGCGTGCATCGCCTTGCCTGCGTTCGCACGCGCGACAGGGGCATCGATGAGATGCGTCAGCGCGAGGACGATTTTAGCCGCGTCGTCGGCATCATTGGGCGAATCGAAGAGCCTTCGTTCTGCGCGGGCGCGCCACCATTCGAGCGCAGCATGCGCGGCTGCGTGGGTTGCGTGCTCGTCAAGCGCCGTGCGGTTCGCGATGAGTTCCGGCGCGTGCCTCCAGACGCGCGCGGACGCATGCAGACCATCGTCATCGAGCTCGCGAGCCTCACTCACGCGGGCCGCCTCGGCTTCCACGAACGCGCGGGCCTTCGGAGCGCCAATAGGCAGAGCGTCGCACGCGGCCCACCGCGCATAGGCGCACGCACGCGGGTCGTCGTGGCTGCGGTGGATCGCGGCCATCGCCGCGTCGAGTGCTTCATGTTCGGCATCGATGCTGGCCCACAGAGCCGCGCGAGCTACCCATGCGCGCGCAGCCTGAGCGGGTTGTGCGAGCACGTCTTCGAAGAGGAGAATTGCGCGCCGCGCGGCTGACTCCGCGGCATCGAGGGCTCCCAAGTCTACGGACGCAGCGGCCTCACCCGTGCGGTAGGTCGCTTCTTCGAGCACCGCGCCCGCTCGCACGGCGTGAGCGGCGGCTACGGCGAAGAGTTCGCGAACGGTCTCGGGGTTGCTCGGGTGGAGCACGTAGGCGCGCGTCGCTGCCAAGCGGGCACGCTGTTCGTCTGAGGTTGCGAGAGCCTCACCGTGGCGGGCCAATCGCTCGGCGCCGGACCAGTCGCCGCGGCGGTGCGCCACGAGGGCTGCGACCTCGTGCTCGGGGGCCGTGCTCATGTTCGTAAGCCATCGTGTGGCTCCCTCGAGCTCTCCATCGTCGAACGCGAGTCGCGCCAAGATCGCGTGTGCGCGGCCTGTGCCGTCGGCCCCTCGATCGACGACGCCCCTCGCGAGAAGACCGGCCGCTTTCGCTTCGCCGGACCGGCGCAAGACTTCGGCGGCGAGAGCGTCGCCGTTCGCTCGGCCAAGAAGCAGTCGCCGTGCGCGACCGAGGTCGCCCGACAGCCGCAGAGCATCGGCTGCATCGAGCACAAGCGATTCGGGGAGGTGTTCGTGCTCCCGTTCGATGCAATCGAGCGCTTCGACATCGATGGGTGTGCGCGCAACGCCGCGGGCGAGCTGACTTGCGCGCTCCAAGGTAATCGGGCCTTCCGGGTAACAGACGGCCGGCGCAGGCGTGACTCCGCGCAGGGCCGCCGCCAGTCCGGCCAGGGTCCACACGTGCGGCGAGTGCGCGTTCGCCAGGCGGTCGAATGCGTCGACGAGCGCGTGCTCCGTGGGTGCTCGAAGCGAGTCTCCCCACGTCGTTGCGGCCGGTCCCACCATCGAGACGACCCAACGGAGACGCCGTTCGGCATCGAGCGGACCTGGCACTCCGGGGCCTCTGCTCGACAGCGCCGCGGGGACAGGCGAGCCGCCGGTGATGCACATCGCGCGAGCCTCCTTTGCGACGTCGAGAACGTCCTGCAGCCACGGCGCGGTCTCGGCTGACGTCGAATCCGCACCGAGCTCGTCGCGTCGCAGCCGCAAGTAGGCTCCGCGAACCAGGCGACGATGTCGGGCCGCAAGGTCGGGCGCGCGCGAAGGCTCGACGTTACCAAACCCAAGGGCGCGGAGAACCCAACGCATCGACGGCCGAGCCCCCGGCTCCTTCGCTGTGAGCGCGAGCGAGATCTCGGCTACGAGGCTCGCTCGAGCAAGTCGGCGCGCGGCCGTCAGAGGATCCGCCGCGACTCGCACTTTCGCCGAGAGCAACTCCGCGAGCACGAGCCCCAATGCAAGTTGGTCGCGGGCACGTGCACAGCCGAGCGCCGGATCGCCTCGTCCGAGGTAGCGTGGCGTCGCGCCCCGAACGCTCATGCCGCCGGCGTCGCAGACAGCCCCCCAGTCGACGAGGGTCACATCGCTTGCGCCGATGAGAATGTTCGCGGGCTTTACGTCACCGTGGGCGAGGCCCGCGTCGTGCAGGTCAGCGAGCGCCTCTGCCGTGCCGAGTGCGACGCGATAGGCGAGCTCGAGTGTGCCCATCTTCGGGTTGAGCGGTTCCCCTCGGATGAGCTCGAGCGCGACGCAGGGCAGGCCGCTGTCGTCGCGCGTTGCGAGCCCCGTGAGTTCGTCCATCTTCAGGAAACCGAGCCCATGGAGCGCGGGAAGGCGGCTCGAAACAACGAGCGCGGCGTGCAGCCCTTCCATCGCCAAACTACCGGCGAACAGGCGCTCGCGTCCGACCTTGAGGACGACATGTTCACCGTCGGGGGTCGTGGCGTGCCAAACGCGACCCGTGGTCCCAGCCCCCAGCGGTGCGAGCAGGCGATACTGGTCCGAGAGCGTCATTGTCAGCGGAATTGCGGCGCGATTGACAACTTAGGTGGCGATCCGATGTCGGCTCGATCTTCTCTTAATTAAGGATAAATACGGAATTGTGGCAACATAATTGACATGGTTTCGTGCTTGAAACACCGCGGAGATTGGGAGCGTGCCGGTGCACCTGGCTCATCACCGGTGGGCGCCAGGTCGCGTCCACGTCGTGCTAAAGACGCCCGGTGCTTGAGTCGATTTACGGAGTGGGTATCGCGCCCGAGCAGGCGCGTGTCGTGTTGGTCCCGGTGCCCTGGGAGGCCACCACTTCGTACGGTCGTGGGACCGCGAACGGCCCCGAAGCCATCGCCGCTGCGAGCCACCAGGTGGACCTTTTCGATCTCGAGCTAGCGAGTTTCGGCATCGCGGAACCTTACCGTGCGGGCCTCGCGCTTTTGCCCATCGAGCCCGAAGTCGCGCAGAACGGTGCCGAAGCGGCCGAGCGTGCCCTCCGCGTGATCGCCGCCTACGATGAGACGCGGCCGGGCGAGTATTGCGCCTCCGAACTTGCCGAGCTTGCACGCGTAAACGAGCTCTCGACTTGGCTCGACGGTTGGCTCGAACTGGAGGTCCTTGGATGGCTCGCGAAGGGCAAGCTCGTCGGCGTCGTCGGCGGAGATCACAGCGTGCCGTTCGGTAGCATCAAGGCGCATGCCACGCGTTATCCTGGCCTCGGCGTTCTGCACTTCGATGCGCACGCGGATTTGCGTGTCGCCTATCAAGGCTTCAAGGGCTCGCACGCCTCGATCATGCACCGCGTGATCGATGAGCTGCCTTTGGTCTCGAAGCTCGTCAGCGTTGGCGTTCGCGATTTCTGCCAGGAAGAGTACCGCGCGGTCGTCGAATCGAACGGCCGCATCCAAGCGTTTTGGGACGTGACGCTCGTGCGCCTCCAGCAATCGGGGACATCGTTCGCCGAGCTCGCCTCGCGGATCGCGGCCGCGCTTCCCCAGGATGTCTACGTCTCGTTCGACATCGACGGACTCGACCCAACCTTGTGCCCACATACGGGCACGCCCGTTCCAGGTGGTCTAACGTTCGCGCAGGCGACGTGCGTGCTTGCGGCCGTCGTTCAAAGTGGCCGCCGCATCGTTGGATTCGACATCGTCGAGGTCGCGCCCGGCCCCGATGGAGACGAGTGGGATGCCAACGTCGGTGCGCGGCTCTTGCACAAGATGATCGGCTACGCCCTCGCGAGCCAGCGCTCGGACCAAGAGTGAGCGTGGCTGTGTTTTTATTGACGAACCTGCGTTTTTATTAACGCTCCGCGGCTGAGTGACGCTCCGCGGCGCTTATCGAAAAATGCGCGTGTAGGTCTCGACGGCGTGATGCACATCGAGTGTGCCGGCGGCTTCGCGGCACGAGTGCATGCTGAGCATCGGCGCGCCAACGTCCACCGCGCGGATGCCGAGTTGCGAGGAGACGATAGGGCCGATGGTCGAACCGCACGGCAGGTCGCTGCGGACGACGAACTCTTGCGCCGTGTAACCCGCCTCGCGGCACAGCGCGCGCATGTCGGCGGCGGTCGCACCGGTGGTCGCGTAGGACTGGTTCGCGTTGTGCTTGATCACGAGGCCGCGGTTGAGGCGCGGTGCGTGTTGCGCATCGTGGCGATCGGCGAAGTTCGGGTGGAGCGCATGGGCCATGTCCGCGCTGACGAAGAACGAACGTGCGACCGCCCGAGGCCACGCTTCCACTTGCGCGTCGGGGTGCCCGTCCGTGATGCGGGTGAGCACGTCACGGAGGAAGCTTCCGCCGGCGCCGATCGCGCTGCGGCTGCCGCACTCTTCGTGATCGTAGAGAATTGCGCCGACGGTCGCGTCGATGGGGTCGCTTACCGACGCCAGCGCCTCCGTTGCGGCATACGTGCTCGCGAGGTTGTCGAGTCGCGGGCTGAAGACGAGCTCCTGATTCACGCCGCCGAGCGTCCCGCCTTGCGTGTCATAGAAAACGAGATCGTGTCCGAGGATGGCGCTCGCTCGAATGCCGAGGGTTTTAGCCACCAGCGACTCGATGTCGACGCTCGTGCAGTCATTGGCCTCGAGAGCGATCGTTGGCGGCAGGTGGCGCTGTTCGTTCAGCTTTAGCCCTTCGGCGTTGACCTTACGGTCGAGGTGGATTGCGAGATTCGACACCCGCGCGATCGGCTGCTCGAGGTTGACGCGCACGCTCTCGGTCACTCCGTCGCGCTGCACCACCACGCGTCCCGCGATCGAGAGGTCGCGATCGAGCCATGTCGAGAGCAGCACGCCGCCATACACCTCGACGCCGAGTTGGTGATGCCCCGCGGCCTTGAAGGCGCCGCCGGGCTTGACGCGCAACGTCGGAGAATCGGTGTGCGCGCCAAGCAGGCGGAAGCCACCGAGGGCCGGCGAGCGTTTGCCGACGACGAACCCCACGATCGACGAATCACCCCGAACCACGTAGTGTCGGCCACCCGGCGTTATCGACCACGCGTCGCCTTCGCAGAGCTCGGTGAAACCCTGCGCGCTCAGTCGAGCGACGACCTTCGCGACGGCGTGGTAAGGCGTGGGCGAGGCGTCGATGAAACGCAGCATCCGGCGGGCGGCGGCGAGGCTAGCCTGATGCAGGCCGGCAGGCGCCTCGGGAGACGTTGACGCTCCAGCACTGGTGGTCGATTCGGGCTCGTTCATGGCGAGCAACCATCGCACGCGCTCGAAGGGCTTGCCAGGGGGCTCACGCTCGGCCAAAAGGCAGCGGCCGGGGGCTTTCCCCCGCCTTAGCGAGGTGCCGTTCGTGATCGAAGTACGCGAGCTCTCAAAATACTACGGCGAGACAAAGGCCGTCGGTCCACTCGACTTCACCATCGAGAAAGGTCAGGTCATCGGCTTGCTCGGCCTGAACGGCGCGGGCAAGACGACGACGCTGCGCATGCTCTCGAGCGAGCTCTTGCCGACGGGGGGGCGCATGTTGGTCGATGGAGTCGACCTCGCCGAGGAGCCCGACAAGATCCGCTCGAAAATCGGATATCTGCCCGATCGGCCGCCGCTTTACGGCGAGATGAGCGTGCGCGAGTACATCGAGTTCGCTGGGCGTTTGCGCGGGATGCCTTTGCGTGGCCTCCGTACACGCATCGACGAGGTGCTCGATCTGACCTCGCTCGATTCACGCGGGGATGCTCGCATCGACACGCTCTCGCACGGCTTCAAGCAACGCGTCGGCATCGCCCAGGCGATCGTGCACAAACCGGCCCTCTTGCTCCTCGACGAGCCGATAAGCGGCCTCGATCCCGTTCAGATTGTCGAGATGCGCGAGCTTATCCGCTCGCTCCGCGGTGAGCACACGATCGTGTTGTCGAGTCACATCCTCTCCGAAATAAGCGAGACATGCGATCGGCTGATGGTCCTCGTCGACGGGCGCATCGTCTCCGACGGCACGGAGGGCGAGATCGCGTTGCGGATGACGCCTGGGTTCGACGTGCGCGTCGTCGTTCGTGGCAAGGTCTCCGCTGTCGTGGCGGTCGTCGAGCAAGTGGACGGTGTGCGAGCGGCGCGGCGCCTCGACGGCAACGATATCGCGGCCGAATACCGAGGCCATGCCGATGTTGTCGCGCTCCACGTGACGGCAGAGCGCGACGTGCGTGAAGCCCTCTGCAAGGCGCTGGTCGGCGCCGATACGGGTGTGCTCGAGGTGGCTCGAGCCGAGCCGGAACTCGAGTCAATCTTCTTGAAACTCGCCGGCGGCGACCGCGAGGCGGACCAGCGCGAAGGAAACGAGCCATGAGCAATGTAGGTTTGATCATTGGACGCGAGCTGAAGGCCTACGTCCGGTCTCCGCTCGGGTACGCCGCGGCCGCGGGCGTCCTTCTCATCGACGGGATCTGGTTTATGGCGAAGGCGCTCGGCGGCACGGCCGAGAAACGCCTCTCCGCGACCGTGCTCGCTGAATTTTTCAACGGCGCATCGGGCACGACGGCGATCCTCGCGATCGCGCTCGCGATGAGGCTCATCGCCGCCGAACACGACTCGGGGACGCTCGTCCTCTTGAAGACCTCACCGGTAAGCGACTGGGAGATCGTGCTCGGCAAGTTCTTGAGCGTGATGCTCGTGTTGCTCGCCATCACCGCAATGACCGCCTACATGCCGCTCCTCATCCTGAAGAACGGCAAGGTCTCGTTCGGGCACCTGCTCGTCGGCTATGCCGGCGTGTTGCTCCTCGGCGCGGCGGTTACGGCGATCGGCCTCTTCGCCTCGGCGCTCGCGAAAAACCAGGTCATCGCCGCCATTCTCGGGGCGGTGCTCACGGGGGCCATGTACCTCTGGTGGCTCGTAGCGAAGATCGCCGATCCGCCCGTCACCGAGTTTCTCGAGGGGCTCGCTATCCACCACCTGCGGATGCGGGACTTCATGACCGGAATCCTGCGGCTCGAGAACGTCGTCTATTACCTCGTGCTCTCGTTCTTCTTTTTGCTCGCGTCGGTCAAGACGTTGGAGGCCCGCCGATGGCGTTGAATCAACAGAAACGAGCCGATTTCGCTGCGCTCGCGGCCACGCTCTCCGGTTGGGTGTCGGTACTCGTCGGGCAGCGCGTGCTCGTCTCGAATGAAGGGCTCGCGAAGCTCTTCACTTGGCTTGGAGTGCTCGGCCTCGTGGGGGCGCTCGTCCTTCGCGTGTGGGCGCTGCAGCAAGCGGCCGCCGACCGCCGACCTGCCGCGCGGGTGTTTCTCGGCCTGTCCATCTCGGGCGTACTCGCGCTCGTGCTCTACGGCGCAACGACGTCACGTGGCCGTGAGCTCATCAACGTCGCGAAGCCGAAGCTCGACGGTCACGACAACGTCGGCGCCGTCCTGACGATCGCGTGGATCGCGCTGATGGTCGCGAACGTCCTTCCGACGTTGTTCGGGGAACTTGCGCGTTTTTCGATGCAGCGCGCCGAGAAAGTCGAATCGCGTCGCGTGTTCGCAGCGGTTGCGGCCGGTTTGTCGCTTGGCGCCGCGCTGACTTACGGTGCGCTCTTCACTTACGCGGCCGACAAGGCCAATAAGAACGTCGACTTTTCCTACTACCGCGTGAGCCGACCGAGCGAGTCGACCAAGCGGATGATCGAGAGCCTGAGCGAGCCTCTCGAGGTGCTGGTCTTCATCCCGCCGATAACGGAAGTTCGCGGCGAGGTCTTGAAGTACTTGGAGGATCTGCGAGCCGGGCGCGGCGACAAGCTGACGATCTCGACTCATGATTTTCTCGGTGAGCCGGATCTCGCGAAAGAGCACAAGCTTACCAAAGACGGCGTGCTCGTTCTCGCTCGGGGCAAGGCGAGCCAAAAACTCGAGATCGGCGTCGAAGAGGAGAAGGCACGCCGCACCTTGAAGAAGCTCGATGGCGAGTTTCAGAAGGTGCTGATCAAGGCGATGCGCGATCGCCGCACGGCCTACCTTACGGTCGGGCACGGCGAGCTCAACGAAGACACCGACAAGCGCAACGCGCGCACGGCGGAAGGGGTGCGTCAGCTACTCGAGACGCAAAACTATCAGGTCAAGACGCTCGGCCTCGCCGACGGCCTCGGTACCGAGATCCCGAAGGACGCTGCCGCGGTCCTCGTACTCGGACCGACCGCGCGCCTGACCGACTCGGAGGTCGCGACGCTCCAAAAATTTGCCGATGACGGCGGCAAGCTGCTCTTGGCCCTCGATCCCGATGCGAAGGCCGACCTTGCGCCGCTCGCGGCGATCGTCGGGCTCGCGTGGAGGCCGAAGCTCGTATTGAGCGAGGTCCCGCAGGCGCGTCTTCAGGGCACGTCGGCCGACAAGAAGCTCCTCGTTGCGGCCACGTTCTCGTCGCACGCTTCGGTCTCGACGCTCAGCAAAGCGGGACACAGCGCGCCTATTCTATTCGCCGGAGCGACGTCACTCGACAAGCTCCCGGACGCCGATAAGGGGCTCCTCGTCGACTTCAACATCAAGAGCGCGCCGCTCGCGTTTACCGACGAAAACGACAACTTCGAGCTCGATACGGGGACCGAAACCAAGAGCGTCCTGAACCTCGCTGCGGCAGTGAGTCGCAAGATCGGCGAGGGCAAAGATGCCAAAGATATGCGGGCGTTCGTGCTCGGTGACGCGGATGTCATCAGTGATTTTTGGTTCATGCAGGACCGCAACAATCAGCTGATGTTCATCGAGGCGGTGCGCTGGCTCGGCGGCGAAGAGAGCTTCAGCGGCGAGATCCAGAGCGAGGAGGACGTGGCCATCGTGCACACGAAGGCGGACGACCAAGCGTACTTCTACGGGACCATTCTCGGCGCGCCGTCGCTCGTGTTCGGCCTCGGGTTTCTCGTGACGATGTGGCGTCGCAAACCGCGGGCCTCGGTGCCCAAGCGAGCCCGACGCAGGCGCCCCGAGGGCGGCAAAGTTGTCGAGGCCGCAGCGCCCAAGGCAGCTGAGCCGAAAGTGCCTGCAGTCGAGCCGTCCGCCGCGAACGACGTTGGAGGTGATGCATGAAAGAGCTGAAACGCACGTGGATCCACCTCGTGTTGCTCGTCGTGAGCGCGTTCGTCGCGTACGCGGCTGCGCAACCCAAGGACGTGAATGACAAACCGCTGCAGGCCGGTGAGCTCGAGCTCTGGAAGGCCAAGCCGGAGGACGTGACGACGATCTCCTTCGAGGACGACAAGCGCCGTGTCTCGCTCGAGCGTCGGAGTGACAAGACGGGTGGCTGGTACTTCGGCAAAGTCGAGCCCCTCGGTGGTGCGAAGGCGAATCCCGAGCCCGAGAACCCTCATGCGACCACGGTCGAGGCGGCGACTTTCGCTTCGGTCACGGTTGCGAATGAGCTCGCCAAGACGCTGGCGACGTTGCGAGCCAAGCGTTCGTTTGGGGTGATCGGCGACGAGCGCATGAAGGAATTCGGCTTCGACAAACCCGAAGGTACGCTGCGGGTGACGATCGCCGGGACCGAGCACACGCTGCTCGTCGGCGCATCGACCGCCGGTAGCACGACGCGCTACGTGCGCGATGTGGCGACGAAGACGGTCTACGTCATCGAGAGCTCGCCCGTCAGCGATCTCAAAGGCGGTGCTGCGCGCCTCACGGAGCGGAGCCAGCACGAGTGGAAATGGAACGAGCCTGACGCGATCGGGATCGCCGCGGGCGGCAAATCGAAGCGCGTCGTGCGGAGCGGCATCGAGGGGCGGCGCTTCTGGGCGGACGCGAACACCTCGGATCAAAACGATGAGACGAGCGGCAACTGGCTCGGCAAGCTCGAGCGCCTTCGACCGATCGGGTTTCTCGAAAAATTGCCTGAAGGGGCCACGCGCATCGCGCGCGTCGAGTACCGCTTGGGCAGTGCCGAGAAGGGTTACCTCGAGCTTTATTACCGCGACGACAAAGAGAGCCCCTTCGTCATCGTGACCGAGCAGCTTCGGTTGCCGGCGACGGTCACCCGTCAGGTCGCCCAGGAGATCGTCGACGATCTCGGGACGGTGCTGCCAGGGGCCGAGCTTCCTGCGATCCCGAAGGAGGCGCCGTCCGCGCCGAGCCCGAGTGCGAGCCCGAGTGCGAGCCCGAGTGCGAGCCCGAGTGCGAGCCCGAGTGCGAGCCCGAGTGCGTCTTCGGCCCCCAAGGCCCCGACGGCTGGCAAAGCGCCGGCCGCTCCTCACAAGTGAGCGGAGGGCTCCTCGGCGAGGCGCGCGGCATCTACTTCGCGACTCGTAAAACCCACGACCAGCTCTTCAACACCTGGCTGATGCGGCCGCTTGCCGCATTCACCGTCGCGCTGGTCGCGAAGACTTCGGCCACGCCCAACCAACTGACCCTCGTCAGCCTGGTGGTCTTCGCCGTCGGGTCGAGTCTTCTTGCCGCTTGTCCGACTTTCGGCTCCTCGCTCGTCGCCGTCGCCATCCTTGAGCTCAGCTACCTCTTCGATTGCGCGGACGGAATGCTCGCGCGTCACAAGAAGGTTGCGAGCCAAGTAGGCCATCTGTTTGACTTTTTTACGGACGAGACGAAAGCCACGATGCTCGCTGCCGCCCTTGGGATCCGGCTGTGGCGCACGGGCGGCTTCGGCCTCGACGGCGCTCATTGGGAGACGGGGCACCCTGGATTTTTGCTCGGCGGTCTTGCGTGCGTCGCGGTCCTCGGCTCGGCAACTTCGCTCACGAACTTCGTCCGGCGGCCGGAAGTCTGCGGAAAAGAGACTCCCGTCGAGGCGCATTACGAAGCGGCATCGGCGCCAACGGGTGTCAGGAAAATCCTTGGAATTCCAATGATGTTCCTTCAATTCTTAAACCATTACCCGAGTCATATTTACCTGTTCGCGGCGCTGGGGCGGCTCGATCTGTTCCTCTGGATCTACCTCGTCAACAACGCGCTCTACCTCGGCCGGGGGTGGCTCGGCCTCTTCCTTCGGTTTGGTCGCTCGTAGGCGCCTCCGAGAACTTGGCCAAGAGCCTGGCGGGATGGAAGAACCCAGCCGCGTGAGGCGCTTTGGCCTGCTCTTGCTCGCGCTCGTCGGCTGCTCCAGCAAGGGCGAGGCGCCGATGCTGTCTTCGGCGACGCCTGTCGCATCGGGGAGTGCCGCGGCGAGCGCCTCTCGCGCGAATGGGGGAGACGAGGGCGAGGGGGGCGAGCCCGCGATGGCGTCGCCCGCGAAGCCTACGGTGTCGCTTGGGGGAGTCTACTCGCCACCGGCTCCGCTCGCCGATGAGCTGAACGCAGTAGGCGCGATCGGTTGGAGCGTACGGGTGCACAAGCTCCCCGCGCGTGACGCGAAGCTCCTCGGTTTTTTGCGTGGCGGCGCGGTCGTGGCCGCCACGGGAGAATCCGCGCCGGGCTCGAAGGACTGTCCCAAAGGGTGGGTTGGCATCGCTCCCGGCGGCTTTGTTTGCAAAGAGGACGTCAGCGCCGACCGCACGAACCCGATCCTCCAGGCGGCGGCGCGCGGGCCGAATTACAAAGAGAAGCTCCCGTACATGTACGGCACCGTGACGCGCGGCGGTCCCGTGTACTCGCGCATCCCGAGCCAGGCGGACCTCGACGAGTTCGAAGGGCACCTCGACAAACATCTCGCAAAGTGGCGCGCCGACAAAGAGAGCGGGGCCAGCTACGGGCTCGACGTTTGGCTGCGTCACGAGAAGGCGACGAGCGGTGATGCCCTCGAGCTCCTCGCGAGTGGCGCGACGGATGAGGACATTCCGCCGTTTCTCCAGGACCACAAGCCGGCGCCCAACCTCTCGGGTCTGATCGCCTCTCAGGCGGTCGTGCGGGTCGGCGGTACCGACAAGCGGCAAGGGCGCTCGTTCGTCGATACGTTCCTCGTCGAGGGACGACGCTACAACCTGACTCCGGATCTCGTCGTCGTGCCGGCCGACCGTTTTCGACCCATCCGCGGCTCGGAGTTCCACGGCTACCCGGTGGCCGAGCTCGGCGTCGCGCCGCCTTTCGCCATCATCCGTCGCGAAGGCGCCCGCCGCTTCACCTGGAGCGCGAGCAAGAAACGGATGGTCAACGACGGGCCGCTCGAATGGCGCTCGCTCGTGAAGCTGACGGGCAAGCAGCAGTTCCAGAACGGCGTGCTCCACTTCGAGACGACCGAAGGCTTCTACGTCGACGATCGGCATGCGAGCCGTGTCGACGAGGCGAAGCGCTGGCCGAAGTGGGCGCAGCAAGGCCAGAAGTGGCTCGACGTCAACCTGACCAAGCAAGTGCTCGTCGCCTACGAAGGGCAGAAGATGGTCTACGCCACGCTCGTCTCGACCGGCGAAGATGGCCTTGCCGAGCCCGATGTTGCGAAAAAAGCAACGATTCGTGGGATTTATCGCATTCACACGAAGTACGCGACGGTCACGATGGACTCGAAGGCCGTCGGCGAAGAGTTCGAATTGCGCGACGTCCCCTACGTCCAGTACTTCAATGAAGGCTACGCGCTCCACGGTTCGTACTGGCACGATCGCTTCGGCACGCCGAAGAGCCACGGCTGCATCAACCTCGCCCCCGAAGACGCGCGGCGCCTCTACTTCTGGACTGAGCCCGCCGTGCCTGATGGGTGGCACGGGGCGATGAAATCCCTCACGGGTACGGTCCTCTTCATCCACCCGTGACGGGCGCTTGCAGCGCGACCGCTGCGCCAGTAATTCTGACGCCATGCGAATCGCGGTCATCGGTACGGGGTACGTGGGTCTCGTCACCGGCGCGTGCCTCGCGGACTTCGGCAACGACGTCATCGGGGTCGAGCTCGAGCCGGCGCGCCTCGCCTTGCTCGAACGTGGCGAGCTGCCGATCTACGAGCCTTCGCTCGATGTGATCCTCAAGTCGAATCGCGAAGCCGGACGCTACCGCTTCACAAGCGACCTCGAGAGCGCCGTTCAAGAGAGCGACGTCGTGTTCATGGTGGTGCGGGTCGACGTTGGCCAGGATGGGGTGCCGCAGCTCGACAAGATCCTCGAGATTGCGGATCGAATCGGACGAGCGATGGTGGCCGCGCCGGGCGAGTACAAAGTCATCGTCTCGCGCGCAACGGTGCCGGTTGGCACGACCGACAGGCTCGCTGTGCGCTTAGGCGCGCAGGCTGCAACGGCAGGGGCGGGGCGGGTCGCGTTCGGCGTTGTGTCGAATCCGTCGTTCTTGAAGGAAGGCAACGCGGTCGAGGACTTCACCAAACAGGGCCGCATCGTGATCGGTACGAGCGACCACCGCGCCGCCGAGGTGATGTCACGCTTGTATGCGCCGCTCGCCCGCACCCGTGAGGTCCTCTTTGTCACCGACTCGCGCTCCGCCGAGCTATCGAAGTATGCGACGAGCGCGCTGCTTGCGAGCCGGGTCTCGTTCATGAACGACCTCGCGCTCTTGGCGGAAGATGTCGGAGCGGACATCGAGGTTGTGCGTGATGTTCTCGGCGCCGATCCCCGCATCGGGCCGAAATACTTGTTCGTCGGACCCGGATTCGGTGGGCGACTTCTTCAAAACGACATCAAATCACTACTCTATGCGGCGACTGAAGCCGGGCGGGATCTCGCGATCGTGCGCGCAACCGACGAGATAAACCAGCGACAAAAGCGGGTCCTCGCCGACAAGGTAGAACGTGTTCTACATCATCTCGATGACAAGGTCGTCGCGGTCTGGGGCGTGGCGTTCAAGCCGAAGACCGCCGATCTCGGGGAGGCTCCCGCGCTCGTGCTGATCGATCGGCTGCTCGCGAAAGGCGCCCACGTGCAGGTGCACGATCCGCATGCGCTCGAGAATCTGAAGGAGCTCTACGGTGACCGCATCACCTACGCGTCGACCATGTACGATGCCGCCGTCGGCGCCGATGCGCTCGCGCTCGTCACGGAGTGGCACTCCTACCGTCGCCCTGACTTCAAGCGGCTATTCAAGGAGATGCGCACACCGGTGCTCGTCGATGGCCGCAACGTTTGGGATCCCTCCGAGATGCGCGAGCTTGGTTTCCGCTACCACGGCATCGGCCGCCGGCCCTGAGTTCGCGGCGCTAGTTCACGAGCACGAGCTTGCCGACGACCTTGCCCCCGCGCGACAGGTCGTGGGCGCGCTCGGCCTCGCCAAGCGGGATGCGCTCGGCAATGTGAACCTTCAGCTCGCCGCAAACGACGGCTGCGAGGAGCCCTTCGAGTCGCTCGCGGCTGGCCCGCCCGAGCACGGTGCGGGTGTTGCCTGGGAACGCGAGAAAGGGCAGATCCGGTCCACGCGGCACGACCAAAACGTGCACGCCGTCCTCGGCGAGAAGGCCGCGGCAAAATGAGCGGGAGTAGTGGTCAGAGCCGACACAATCGAGCACCACGTCGAATGGGCCGAGGGCTTTTGCGGCCTCGCTGACGTCGCCTCTCGAGTAGTCGACGGCCTTGCCGCCGAGCGATTCGACGAACGCGACGTTGCGTGTCGAGCACACGCCCACGGCGAACGCGCCGACGCGCGAGGCGAGCTGCACCGCGAGGTGACCGACGCCGCCGGCTGCGCCAAGGATGAGAACCCGAGGCGACTCACGCTCACGCAAGCGACCGTGCTCGTAGAGAGCCATCCATGCCGTGGCCCCGGCGACGGGCAGGGCACCGGCGACGTCGAACGGCACCTCATCCGGGAGCTTGGCGCAGTTGTCGACCGTGACGATGGCCTCTTCGGCGTACGAGCCCCGCTCGCATTTCGAGAAATCCGTACCGCCGACCACGCGGTCGCCGACGGCAAACTCCGTCACCGCGGAGCCCACCTCGGTGATCGTCCCCGCAACATCGATGCCGACGACAAGAGGGCCGCTCGGACCGAGCACGCGCTGCGCGATCCCGAGGAACTCGAACGCGCGCATTTTCCAATCGACCGGATTGACCCCAACGGCCGCAACGCAAATCCGGACTTGGCGCGATTTCAGCGGCAGCCTCGGGAGCTCGAGCCAGGCGAGGGGAACGGTGGCCTTAGGGGAAGATTGGGCTCTCATGGCGGTGCGCGTGCTCCCGCGGATCTCACGCGGGGCGAAAGAGATAAGGCGCGACCCCGCCTGCGACAAGGGGTCGCGCGGCCACCAATCCGTTAGCGGCCGCCACCCATCCGTTAACGGCCGCCACCTACGTTAAGCTCGAAACAGAGCAAATAACCGCGTTTCCGTGATGGCACGCCCGATGCTCAGGCAAGGGACGATGCCTGGCCCCACGCACTCCGCGATCGTCGATCTCCTCGCTGGACGACTTGACCTCATCGTCGAGTTGCTCGGCCTCGTCGGCATCAAACTCCCGAAGTTTGACTACCTGGAGCACGCGACCGAGAGCCTCGCGCCTTCACAGCTCGGGCCGTTCTTGCCCGACCTGGTCGTGCGCCTGATGCGGCGCCGCAGGAGCGGTCCTCCCGAGTGCGTGGAGGTGTACGTTATCGAAGTTCAAGGGACGCCCGATGCGACGAAGATCCGCGCGTGGGCGCTCTACGGTCCGCTCGCGAGCGCGCTCTTCCGCGCGCCGGCTAAGCTCATCGTCGTGACGACGTCGCACGCGGTGGCGGCGTGGGCGCGCACTCTCCCCGAGTACGGCAGCGTCGTCCCAAAA
>CANJMI010000016.1 GCA_947475525.1 Polyangiaceae bacterium
GCCGTTGCCCTTTTGCTGCCAGCCCGAAACGACAAAGTCGGTGGCGTTCGGCGCATCATCGCCAGTCGAATCGAAGATGTTCGCGACGAGCGTGAGGCCGCCGTTCGTCATGTCGCAGAAGAGCTCGGTCGCCGGCTGGGATCCCGCGCCGTCTGGATCAATCGGGTAGACGCCGTCGGGGGTGCCGGGCTTCGCGGTGAGCAGAGCCTTGCAGCTCGCGGCAGGTGGGTCTCCGCCGCCCGTACCAGTGCTCGCGGTCGTGGTCGCGCCGCCCGTACCGGTGCTCGCGGTCGTGGTCGCTCCACCGCCAGCGCCCGTCGCGGTCGTGGTGGCGCCGCTCGCGGTGGTGCCTGCGCCTGCGCCTCCGCCGGACGACGTTGTTGTCCCCGCGTCCACGCACTCACCTTTGGAGCAGACGCGATCGCCCTTGCAGTCGCTGTCCTTCGTGCAGCCGGTCGGGGTCGTGTCGCCGGAGCCGCTCGACGAGCAGGCGACGAGCGGAGCGAGGGGCACGGAGAACATGGCGGTGATAGCGAGGGGCGCGATGCCGCGAATGACGCGACGGAGCGTGCGAGGCGAGGAAGTCATGATGGTGGGTGACCTTTCATCGGTCGAACGGCGCTCGGTTTAAGCGCGTATGACCGACATCAGGCGCGAATGGTGCTCTCTCTCTCTCTCTCTCTCTCTCTCTCTCTCTCTCTCTCTCTCTCTCTCTCTCAAGTTTTTTCGGCTTTTTCTGAACTAAGTTCGGGGTTGATCATGGACGAGGAGCGTGACGCGGAGAAGCAACAACCTCCAGTCGCCCCATGCCGAGCCGCTCCTCGCGGACGACGGCGACGCCCAACATTTGGCTCGCCGCATGCGCACGAAGACCTTGGACGGACTCACGGTTCGGATCGCGGGGGGCAGCGGCGGCGACGCTGGAGGCGACGGTCCGGTGATCGTCTTGCTCCACGCCGTCACGCGCGGCACGGTGCGGCTCTCACCTGAGTTCGCGGAGTACAAGCTCTACGTGTTCGACGAAGTGCGCTGTTGGCCGGCGGGCACGGGCCGCGCGCTCGTCAGGCCCACCAGCCCGCGAGGGCAATCTCGACGGCATCGAACGGGATGGCACGAACGACCGCGTCGCCCGAGTACACGGCCTCGAGCAGCCACTTTCCCTCGACGAGCCGAAACACCTCGAGGGTCTTCGGATCGGGATCGACGAGCCACGCGAAGCGCACCCCTTCGCGCGCGTAGATCGCGAGCTTCTCGCTGCGATCGCGGGCGGCTGTTGCCGGCGAGAGCACCTCGCAAATCCAATCGGGCGCCAGCGTAAACGCAGCCGTGCGCGGCACCTCGGGCATCCGATCGCGCCGCCAGCCGGCAAGGTCGGGCACGAGGACATCTGCGCCGAGGTGCAGCTCGGGCTCGTCGAGGATGACCCAGCCGCCGGGCCCGCCGCGACCGAAGTGAAACGGTGCGCCGACATCGATCCCCAGCGCCGAGGAGACGAGGGCATGCGGCGATGCAGGACGCGGCTGCGTCACGAGCGTCCCGTGGATGAGCTCGGCGATCTGGTTCTCGGGCACGGCGAGTAGATCGTCGTACGTGGCGAGGCGGCGCGCGGGATCGGCCATGAGGGGAGAATAGCACGCCCGGAGTTGGTGTTGCCGCCGAGGGGGCGGTTGCGAGTTCGCCGAGTGACTGCTCTCGCCGCTTGTTATCCCCTTAAAGGTGAAGCGCGACGCTCAATAAATCGGGAGCGCCTTCTGTCTGTCCCACGGTGAGCCGTCACGCGGCGCGACCGAAAGTCACGCGAGCGGATACGCCGAGTGCGCCTAGTACCCGCAGCATCAGGTCGGTCGAGACATCGATCGTGTTGCGGCCCATGATCGCGGTGATGCGCGTGCGTGATGAGCGCGCGAGGAAAACGACTCGGTGAACATGGTTTCTCCAACCGAACTGTCCTCGAAACGGTAGGGCAAAAGTTTCGGCACTCGATGACGAGTTGACTTGCGCGATGCCTGCCGCGCTGTCACGCCTTGCGCGATGAGCTTCTCGCGCGAATCGGTCAACGCCTCGCCCGATGACCTTGCCGCACTCGTCGCCGTTTTGCGCGGCAAGCGCCTCGCGGTGCTCACGGGCGCGGGGCTCAGCACCGACTCGGGGATCCCCGATTACCGAAGCCCAGGGCGTCCCCCGCGTAACCCCATTCAGCACCGCCAGTTCGTCACCGACGCGGTGTGGCGTCAGCGGTACTGGGCCCGCAGCACCGTCGGCTGGGAACGCTTCCGCGAAGCACGACCGAACGTGGCTCACCTCGCCCTCGCGCGGATGGAGGCGGCGGGGCTCGTGACCGGCCTCGTCACCCAGAACGTCGACCGGCTCCATCACGCCGCCGGGTCGCGCCGCGTCGTCGAATTGCATGGTGCGCTCGCCGAGGTGCGGTGCCTCGACTGTGAGTCGTTCGAGTCGCGCGATGCCTTGCAGTTTCGCCTCCGCGCCCTGAATCCGGACGTGGACGTCGAGGATGCGGCGTTGCGACCCGACGGCGACGCCGAGCTTTATTCGCAGCAAATTGCCGACTTTCGCGTCGCTGCGTGCGTCGGGTGCGGAGGCGTGTTGATGCCGAACGTCGTGTTTTTTGGTGGCAACGTCGCACGTCCAATCGTCGACGAGGCGATGGGGTACGTGGACTTATCGGGGGCGTTGCTTGTGCTCGGCAGTTCGCTCACCGTGTTCTCGGGGTATCGGTTCGTGCTTCGCGCAGCCGAGCGAGGGATCCCGGTCGTCATTGTCAACCGGGGTGAGACGCGCGGAGACCCGCAAGCAACCCTCAAGGTCGAGGCGCCGCTCGCCGAGGTTGTGCCGATGCTCGCCGACGCGTTGGCTTTCGAGTGAGTTTGTGGGTTTCGGATTCGCCAGCGGCGCGGATTCTCGTTACGCTGGTCCGTGATGCGCGTCGTGGAAGGTGAGCGCCGAACGAGAACGTGTTCTAGTTTTCCGATCGCGCCTTTCCTCGTTACGGTGTTTGGGGCGCTTGTCGGCGCGTGCGGCGGTGAACTCGGGCGCGCAGGGCTCGCGGACGGCGGCGGCGGCGCAGAAACGGCCAGTGGCGCAACCGGTTCAGGGGGCGCGGTCGTCGCGGGCGCGGGCGGCTCGAGCGCCGGTGGTGGTGCTCCTTCGTCCGCGACGGTTGGCGCGGGCGGCACGACGTCCACCGCTGGGGGCGCCGTTGCGAGCTCGGCGGCGTCAGGCGGTGCTGCCGAACCGCCCGATCCGTGCCTGATGATGAAGCCGTCGTGTCCAGGCGCTCCGCCGGCGTCCGCGGGTGAGGGGCTGAAGCCTATCGATCGCTGCGCGTTTTCATTGGTGGACGCAAACACCTGGACGCAGAATGCGGCACTTGTTTCGACGCTCGCCGGGAAGCTCCAGTCGACCAACATCGCCGGCCTGCTTGGCTCCTTAAACCGGATTGCGGTGCCGATCTCAGCCGGCACGTTGCCGGGCTCGGCGACAGGCTTCGTGTCGGGATTTCGCTGGAACGACGGGGACAACAACGTCGCGTACTGGATCCCTCAAGGGCTCACCGGTTCGGCGGACTCGGTCGCGAGCGGACTCGTCGGCGGGCACCACGTCGTCCTCGTGTCTTGGTATTACGACAAGGCGTCGGACCCCGGCGCGACTTACGAAAAAGGTGCAAGGCTCGCGCTCGTGGACACGTCGGTCTCCCCGCCAAAGTATCGCCTCATGCTGTTGGTCGAGCCGGTCGCGGGCAATCCGCCGAGCTTCAAGGCGGTGACGATCCACGCGGGGGGAATCGCGTGGTTCGGCGATTACCTCTACGTCGCTCACACCTCGAAGGGGTTTCGCGTCTTCGATCTCGCGCACGTGCTCTCGACCGACCCGAGCACGGACAGCATCGGCTATGACGCCGGCGCGAAGGCGTACTTCGCCGCGAAGTATTCTTACGTCGTTCCGCAGGTCGGTCACTACACGGACTCTTCGGCGTGCAATCCGCTCTTCTCCTTCGTCGGCCTGGACCGCAGCGAGCCTGTGCCGGCGCTCGTTTCTGGCGAGTATTGCGAGGGCATCAACGCCTGCGCGACCGCGTATTCGGGGCGGCTCTACCGATGGCCCCTCGATCCTGCCACGGGCCTGCTTGGACCCAAGACCTCGTTCCCGGCGGAGGCGTTCTACATGGGCGAGAAGCAGGTGCAGGGGGCCGTGATGCGTGCGGGGACGACGCTCCTTTCCTCGAGCGCACCTGTCGCCGCCGGTGGTGAGCTCTACGTGATTCCGCCTCAGCAGCCGCGCAAGAAACTCGGCTGGGTCGATACGCCCGAAGACCTCTACCAGAACCTCGTGACCAAGACGCTGTGGGGCCTCTCCGAAGCTTCCGGTGCGCGCTACGTGTTTTCGGTTAAGGCGCCTTGAGCTGCGGATAGTGCGGATAGCCAGCCGCTTCCTATGCAGCGACGCTACAAGAGCGGGTCATCGGCACGATGTGCGGCGCGCCTGCTCTTGATGAAATCGCGACGCCCGTCGTGACGACGATAGGGCATGGCGAACTACCCCGGCGAGGCTTGGCCCCCAAACCCATGGTACGCTTTCCGCATGGGGAAGACGGCGTCGCGCACCGCGTACGACGAATGGCTCGCGCTCGGCGAAGGGGTGCGGGCGGAGCTCGTGGACGGCCGTGTGGTCACGCTGCCGCGACCGACGCAGGGCCATTCCTATGCCGGTGCGGCGCTCAGTCACTTCCTCGCCGGACCGTTCAGTCTCAGCCACGGCCTCGGTGGTCCCGGCGGCTGGTGGATCTTCCCCGAGGTCGACGTGCGCTTCGCGTCGGGTGACGTCGTCGTGCCGGACGTGGCGGGGTGGCGCCGGGAGCACGCACCTCATCCGCACGTGCGCCCGATCGAAGTCGTTCCGGACTGGGTGTGCGAGATCGCGTCGCCATCGACGGCGGCGCACGATCGCGTCTGGAAGGCGGAACTCTACGCGCGTCATGGCGTCGGCGCGCTGTGGCTCGTCGATCCGGAGGCGCGCACCCTCGAAGCCTTCACTCTCGATGCGGAGCGACGATGGCTGCGTGTCGGAGCGTGGGACGAGACCGCGACCGCGCGCATCGCGCCCTTCGAGGCGGTGGAGCTTGCCGTAGGGCGGCTGTTCTTGCCGCGTGAGAACGAGTGAAAAAAACCGGGGTTCGCGCGCTGTAGTCGGCGCAGCCGCAGCGAGACCTCACTCACATACGTACGCGATCACGGTGACGCCGTCGGCGCTCACGTTGACGGCATCGCGAGGACCCGGGCCTGGTGCGACGTGGCACGTACGACCTGCGGGTGGCGTCACGTCAATGTTCACGCTCCCCGGCGCGACATTGAAAAAGCTGACGAAGCTCCCTCCGGCGACGACGGTGTCGCCGCGTTTGGGTCCCGTGGAGGAGAGGACGAACGGAGCGTCTGCTTCCGCGTCGATCCCGATCTTCGCGCCGATCGCGGGCTTGAGTTGCGGGTCGTCCGCTGCGACGACGAGGATGCCGCGCGTAGGGTCGATCGTCGTGCCGAGGAAGGCCGCGACCTGTGACGTCGTCTTTCGGGTGCTGACGTACGAGATGAACGAAAAGTCCACCGCGCCCGCTGCCCCGGCGAGCGTGTAGGTGGAGATGTTCGGTCCGGTGAGCTTCACGTCGAAGGCTCCGGGGGGCACCTCGAGGCTCGCGCGCCCTTGCGTGTCGGTTTGCGCCGTCGCCTGTCCGAGCGTAAGCGTGCCACCTGCGAAGCCCTTGCCCGTCGCAGCGTCGACGAGCTGAAATTGCCCGATGACGGGCTCGACCGCGGGGGGGGCCTCGAGCGCGCTGTCACCCTCGTCGGGAGACGAGTGGCATGACGCCACGGCCAAGGCCAGAATCGGGAGGAGTTCGGCAGCTTTCATGGAGAGAGCGCTCACGGGAACGCGGCGGGGTGTTCGCGTCAAGGCTCGGAGTGTTGCGCTGTTGCCGGGGCTGGCGCCCGCCGCTGTGAGGGGCGTCATTCACCTGTCTTCGGCGACGACGCCTTGTTCGCCCGTCGGCGTGCCTTCGCGCGTCGCGAGCAGACCTGACACCTGCCAATATCAAAAAAATGTGTGGTAATTGAGCTCGCGCCTCCTCGCGGTAAAAGAAAGCCCGCCCCTCTCGGTCCGAGGGAGGCGGGCTTCGTTGCATTCGCACCCCGAGGGAACGCTGCGGGGTAGCGATGGCGGAGGAAACCGAAGTCGGCTGTGGCGGCGGCATTCGCCTTGGACTCCGCTGTGGCGCGTTGTTCCTCATTCCTTCGTTGCCAAGAGGCCGTCCGCCACGAGCGTGACGAGCCGCTTCACGAACGCGGGCGTCACCCTCGCGTCCTCCACCACGATGCGATGCGAGATGGCCCCGGCGATGACGGTCAACGCCATACGGACGTCGGCCGTCCGGGTGAGTTCGCCTCGCTCGATCGCCCGCTCGAAGAGGGCCCTCGGCCCGGCACGTCGTCGGTCGCGGATGCGCGCCACGAGCGCGCGAACTTCGGGGTCATCGCCATCCGCCATGAGCGCCTTCATCACCCCGCGTCCGACGGGCGAGTCGGCCCACGCTGCTGCAGCGAGCGCGAAAGCCAGCATGTCGGAGGGCAGGGTACCGGTGTCTGGAAGCGACGCCTCGTGGCCCATCGCACGTTCGAGGGCTGCAGCGACAAGGGCGTCCTTCGTCGGCCAACGTCGGTAGACGCTCGTCTTGTTGAGTCCGGCGCGGTCCGCGAGCGTGGGGACACTCAGCCGATGAAACCCAACACGCGCGAGCTCCTCGACCGCGAGCTCGAGCACGCGCTCGACGACGGGCGCGCCGCGTCGTTGCGGGGGGCGCTTGCGGGCTCGTGCGGGCCGCTCGGTCACGAGGTCTCCTTGCGATGCGCCAACGAGACTTCGGCACCACCACGCTCTACGAACACGCGCTCGTAGTCGGCGATCTCGGTTCCGAACAGCCGATCCCAGAGGCGCGTATGCAGGCCGAAGTTTCCGCGCGATCTCGTGTGATGAAGGCTGTGAAACGTGGCGGTGTTCGTTTGAACGCTTGGGCGAAGAAGTTCTCGATGAGCAGCCGATAAAGGGGTGGGGACATCCGAGACGTGTGCTCCACCATCGTGTATAGTGAATGCAACTTTAGGTTGCAATGTGCGATTCCAACGTGAAGTTGCAATCGTGGAAGCGCGGGACACGACGAGGAGCATCCTCGTCTCAACGCCGGCCCAGCGGCAGCGCCGGTGACGTTGCCACTGGGCGTTAATCGACGACGCGGATATCGGTCCAGTCGCCGAGCGTCAGGTGACACAAGGAGACCCACTCGCTCCCGCGGCCGTCGCCGAGCGCCTTGTCGAGTTCCCGTCGAACGGCGCCGTCGAGGGCGCTTGCGATCGGAGCGAGCGTCTGCCATTGCACGAGGAGCGGACGATCGAGGTGCACCGGCGTGACACCGGTCGCTTGCTCGCCGAGCCACCGCACCTGGAGCCGCTGCCCTGCGAAGAGCGCGCGCAAATACGTGTGCACCGCGGGCCAGTCGGTGGAGCTTGGCGGCGGTGGGGGCAACGCGACGTTCGGCGCTTCGGTCAGAAGGACCCAGTCGGCCGAAGGTTTCGGGGTTTCCGTCGAACTTGCGACAGGGCTCGCGATCGCTGGCTTGGCCTTGGGGGTGGCTCGTGGCGCGGGTCGCGGTGCGGGCGCCGCGACCTCGAGCTGGGTGTTCGGGAAGTAGCGCCTCTGCGCCCAGAGGGAGACATTCACGAGGCCGATGAGCACGGGTACCTCGACGAGCGGACCGATGACGGCAGCGAAGGCCGCGCCGCTGTGAATGCCGAAGCTCGCGATGGCGACGGCGATGGCCAGCTCGAAGTTGTTCGACGCCGCCGTGAAGGACAGCGTGGCGGTCTGCTTGTAGTCCGCGCCCACGCGCTTGCTCATGAAGAACGAGACCGCAAACATCACCACGAAGTAGATGAGCAGCGGCACCGCGATGCGGAGCACGTCCAGCGGCAGTTGCACGATGGTCTCGCCCTTGAGCGAGAACATCACGGCGATCGTGAAGAGCAGCGAGACCAGCGTGATGGGGCTGATGCGCGGCACGAAGGTGTTCTCGTACCAGTCGCGCCCCTTCGCGCTCACGAGCACGTGTCGCGTGAGAAACCCGGTGGCGAACGGCACGCCCAGATAGATGCCTACGCTCGTCGCGATCTCGCCGATGCCGATGTTGACGACCGTGCCCTCGAGCCCGAGCCAGGTCGGCAGCAGGGTCGCGAAGAAGTACGCGTAGATTGAAAAGAAGAGCACCTGGAAGATTGAGTTTAAGGCGACGAGCCCGGCGCAGTACTCCGTGTCGCCCTTCGCGAGGTCGTTCCAGACAATGACCATTGCGATGCAGCGGGCGAGGCCGATGAGGATCAGGCCGAGCATGTACTCAGGCTTGTCGCGAAGGAACACGACGGCGAGCCCGAACATGAGCACGGGACCGATGACCCAGTTCTGCACGAGCGACAGCGTGAGGACTCGCTTGTTGCGGAAGACCTTGCCCAGCTCTTCGTAGCGAACCTTCGCCAGCGGCGGGTACATCATCAAGATCAATCCGGTCGCGATCGGAATCGACGTAGTGCCCACGCTCATCTTGTTGAGGGCCGTGGTGAAGCCCGGCGCGACGAACCCGAGGGCGATGCCGAGGCCCATCGCCGTGAAGATCCACAGCGTCAGGTAGCGGTCCAGGAACGAGAGCTTGCCGAGCATGCCGGCGTTGGCGTGGTTCATCGAGAGCTGGTCCTTACTGAGGAGAGCGAGCGTTCAGGTGCCGCCGCCGCGGGCGCAACCTCGAGCTTCTTCACGACGAAGCAGGTTAGGGCAGACGCCTGTTGAACGGCACATGGCGGGGTCGAAGACGCAAATACTCGCAAACATGGGAACCCCAATTCTACTATCTCCGATGAGCGATTACTTCGGCCAACGAAGAGCGCGTCGGCCAGCTCGAGGTGCACGCGGCCGCGGGGGTCGTTGAAGCTCTCGCTCTGCGGCTCGACGGTCCCGGAGCGGCTCTCACCTTGGCTCACCGTCTTCGTCGTTTGTGTGTTTTGGTTTGTGGTCCGTATCGTCGCCCTCGAGTTCCGCAGGGCGACTCGCAACCGTGGTGACGCCATGCGTTCGCCATCGCGCGATCCCGGCATCCGCTGCTTCGCGCACGGTGAGCACTGCCCCGGCGATGGCCTTGACGTCAACCCCATCCTATCTCCCGCCGTCGAGAGCACCCGTTCACCTCGCTGGAAAAGCTCGCTGTTGCTGACACTCGAAACGAACTACCGTGCGGCTGAGCGTTCACTCCATGCCAAAAAACCTCTCGTCGCCGCCGTCCTCAACTTCTTCTTGTTCGGCGGAGGGACGCTGTACGTGGGCAAGCGCAAGCTCGTTGGCGCCTTGCTCACTGTTGGCGGCACGATCGCCCAGGCGGCTGAAGTCTACACGTCGCCGCCGATGAAAAACCTAATCCCAACGGTGTGGCCATTTCTGATCGGCGGGCTAGTCATCCTGAAGCTCGGGCTCGCGATCGACGGCTACAACGAAGCGAAGGTCGCGAATGGCTGACGTGCTCCGGCCCGCGCCTCGGGTTCGAGGTGTGGTCCAAGCTTGAGCTGTTCAAGAACTGAACCAGATAGGACCATGAAGAAGCCAAGCGCGGGTCGAGAGGACCGAAGGGACAAGCGTTCCACGGCGATCAAGACCATGGCGAGCACAGAGTGCGCCGCTGGGGTGTTGCACGAAGTGCCGGCAGACCTGCACGTGAGCTTGACCTCCGACGCCGCCCTCCTCGCGAAGTGGAATGACCTCACACCGATCCAGCGCAACGAGTGGATTTGCTGGGTGACCATCGTCAAGAGGCCAGAGACGAGGGCCGACCATGTCATGCGATTGAGCTCGCAGCTACAGGAAGGCAAACGCCAACCCTGTTGTTGGCCAGGTTGTCCGCATCGCAGACCTAAAGCTTCGAAATGGTTCAGCAATCCGTAGTTGGTCGAGAGGCTGCGCGGCGTCCGACCGGTCCAACGTCAGCGCCTCCTGGGAATGCAGCAGCACCAGCTTCCGCGTGACGAGCCGCGGCTCGCGCCTCGCGGACCACGTGCTCGACAGTTCTCTTAACTACGCTTTATGCAATAGTGAGGAGGACGTTGGCGTTCTTGGAGAACTCATGAAAATTCTCGGTCTGCCCGTCCTCCTCCTCGTCGTCACGTCGTGTCGATCGACGGAGCCGAAGGAGTTATCGGATGCCGGCTCTCAGGCCGTGTCACGTCCGCGTGCAAGCACGAGCGTCGAGCCAAGGTCGAACCCGAGCGCGAACGCCCCGCCGACCATTGCCGCGCTTCCGAGCCGAGCACCCCTTTCGAGGGCGCCGATGAGGACCGTCGGGTATCCGGCCTCGATCGCAACCGGGATGAATGATCCCGCCGATGTCGTCGGCTTCACGGCGGATGGCAGCGAGTACGGCTATTGCGCCAGCATCGACGCTCGCGAGCCGCCGACGACCACGTGCAAGACCCTCCAACGCGACGGCACGTCGAAGGTACGAAGCACCGACGACGAGTCCGGCCAATATTCGACTGCGCGCGCGACGAGCCTCGACGCATGGATGAAAGCGTCGGGGATGGCGAAAATCGCGACGACCACGAACCCGCTGGAGCGACGCGCTCGCCCCGTGACCGGAAGCTGGCCGTTCTCCGACATCACCGTCTCGGTCAACCCCGTGCCCGGTGACGGCGCGAACACGAACGCCGTCCTGCGAGTCGGCGGGGCGGTGAACGGAGAGCCGCCCGTGTACCCGGTCACGCTCCGTGCGAAAAACAATCCGCCGCATCACACCGTATGGACGAACGACCTCGCACTTTCGCCCGACGGCAGCGAGCTCGGCGTCGTTGGCGGCTTCTTCTGCATGGAGTGGTGCAATGACTTCGTGGTGTACAGAGCCCGCGTCGGCGCCTTCGCCTCCCTTGTCTACAACGAGACAGGCTTGCGGCATCACCAGAAGGGCGACTACGCACGGGCCGCGGAGCTCTTCCTCGCGGCGACGTGGGACGACGAGCACGCGAAACTTCCGCCTTACAACCTCGCTTGCGCGTGGGCCCGCCTCGGCGATCCCCGCGCGAAGGACGCACTTTGGCTCGCGATCCAGCGGGACCCCTCCGCAAAGTCACGCGCCGTGAAGGACGATGATTTCGCGAAGGTCAGGAGCGAGGCGTGGTTTCATTCACTGACCGAATCGCGTTGAGCCGCGCTTTGTGAGGCGGATGCAGAACGGCAAGCGCGTGGAGAGGCTGCGACCTTAGGCCGCGAACATGGGCTCGTCGCTCAGCATCGATTGGTCCCGGCCCGCATCCTTGGCCCGATACAGCGCATGGTCGGCGCGGGCCACCACGGCCTGGAAATCGTCGTCGTCGTGGCGTGCCGCGGCAATACCGATGCTGACGGTGACGCGGCCGCCCTCGAGTGCCGGCAGGGTCGCCTGGCGCAGTGAGTTGAGAATGCGTTCGGCGACCTTTTCGGCGTCGGTAGGCGAGCAATGGGGGAGCAGCAACGCGAACTCTTCGCCACCCCAACGCGCCAAGACATCGTGGCTTCGCAGCCCGACCAGCATGCGCTGGGCGGTTTCTCGCAACACGTTATCGCCGGCCGCGTGGCCGAAGCGGTCATTCACCCGCTTGAAGTGGTCGATGTCGATCAGCAGTACGGTCAGGGCCCAGCCATGCCTGCGGGCGCGGGCCAACTCAACGAGCGCGATGCTTTCTAGGTGGCGGCGGTTGGCGATCCCGGTCAGCCCGTCGGTGAAGGCCTGGCGGGTGAGTTCTGCGTTGGTGCGCAGCAGGTGTTCCCGGGCGTGGGTCTCGAGCTGCATGGCCATGCCGATGTACAGCAGCAGGCTGGAGGCAAGCGACGCGGTCACCGCGACGACGGCAATAGGCGTTTTTAGCGGATCAACCCGACCTTCGACGAACAGGAACGCGACCGAACGACCAACGTTGATGACGCAGCCAAACGCGGCGGCGCTGGCGACGTAGCGTGCCCCCAGCGGCCATGGCTGCGTGAGTTTCCGCCTCAGGGTGAGGAGGAGGGAACCCGAGATCGCGGCCATCGGCAGCGAGGCGATCAGGAGCCGGGGCTGGACGAACACGGTGGCGTCGGGGGAGGGGTCAGCGGCCCACAGCGCTCCCACCGCCATGGTGGCCAGGCCGGTCAACCATCGCTCCCAGGCCGGCGGCGGTGGAAGCCCAAAGAGCACATAAACGCTGGCGTAAACGCTTCGGTAGCCGTTGAGCAGCAGACCAATCGCTAGGACGATGCTGGCCACCCCGGGCACGACGCCTCGGGCCGACATCAGCATTATACCCACGGTGATCTGCATGGCCCCACGTCCGGCCAAGCGCCGAGTCTCGCGGCCCACATCGGTGACGCTCCAGGCCGGGTACGACACGAGCACGAGCACGGTCAGCTGGACCACCATTGCGAGCATCAGGGTCTGGGTTGGATGGCTCACAAACAACTCTCGCTCGTTGGGCAAGGCACGGCGGTCATGAACCCGTCCGTCGATACGAAAGCGCTTTACTCAGCATAATAAAACGTGGGAATGCTGAGCCAGCCTACGGCGCTCGCTACGCGAGATCATATGGCGTGCCCTGAGCCAGGTCCCAGCTCGGCTCCGCCTTCATTGCCACGGGAGGTGCCGAACCGGCGCCGGATCCAGAACAGCGTCGGGATCGCCAGAGACCACACAACGCCGATGGTCACGAGTGCGCCCGCGCGGCTGCGCTCGAGACCGATCGCCCCGAGGCGCGCGCCGCCGTCATAGGAAAGTGGCGCCGCCAACGCGCCGAGGAGCGCTCCGAGGATCGGTCGCCTCGATAGTGAACCAAGGCTTGCGCCGCTCGCGGTCGCGGCGGTGAGGTTCAGCCACAGGGCGACCAGCCACGGCGGGGAGACGGCCGCACCGTGCATCGTGATCACGCGCGCACGAAGGAGCGCCGTATCCACAATGAAGCCGAGGAGGGCCCCCAGAACAAGGACCAACCCTTCTTTCGCGCGAGCGGCCGCTGGTTGGTTCCGAACGTGAATCAATAGACCAACCGAGACCACCATGGGGCCGAACCATGAGAGCCCTCGCACCGCGCCGAAGACGCAGGCGAACCACACAAGCTGCATGCCAGCAAACGAGAGGAGCGCGCGGGTCGTCACCGATCAGCCCAATTGCGCCGCACGTGCCGCGCAGAGGTTTCGAACGACGGGCAGACTCCCCGCAACAATGGAAAGCATATCCCGGTAGTCGCGTGGCTCCTCGATGACGAGCTTCATGGCATGGCCTTCGTTTCGCCGGCTTGCGCGGCTTGCGCGGCTTGCGCGGCAGCCAGCACTTCGTCCGCGTGAACCCCAGGATCGACGTCGGGCCAACTCCGAACGATGGTTCCGTCCGCGCCGACGAGAAACGTCACGCGCGATGCCATCCCGAGCGTGGAGGACACCCCGTAAGCGCTCGCTATCTTTCCATCCTCATCGGCTACCAGAGGAAACGGTAGCGAGTGCTTCGCGCGGAACTTCTTGTGGCTCTCCTCCGAGTCGCGTGACACGCCGAATATCGTGACGCGCCGCGCTTCGTACTTGGTGAAGGCATCCCGAAAGGCGCACGCCTCCTTGGTGCAGCCGGGAGTCTCGTCTTTCGGATAAAAGTAGACGACGGCCGCGTGACCGCGAGCGGCGGAGAGCGTCGTTGAGCTTCCGTCACTCGCGGTTCCGGTCACATCGGGCGCCACAGCACCGATGGGCAAGGGTCCTCTGCCGCCGTCGGGGCGATCCGCAGGCCGACACGCCCCGAAGAGCATTGTTAGTCCCAAGCAGAGTATCGAGCTTCGGCGCATGGGCGTCCTCTTTCACTCGGGGAGGAGAACCGCGTCGATCACGTGGATGACGCCGTTGGAGCACGCGATGTCGGCTTTCACGACCTTGGCGCCGTTCACCATGACCGCGCCCGCGCTCTGAGAGATTTTCACTTCGGTTCCCTGAACCGTCTTGGCCGCGTTCAAGGTAACGACCTTGTCCGAGCCAACGAGGCCCGCGACGACGTGGTAGGTGAGGATCCCCTGGAGCTTCGCCTTGTTCTCCGGCGCCAAAAGGCTTTCGAGCGTGCCGGGCGGCAGCTTCGCGAAGGCCTCATCGGTCGGAGCGAACACGGTGAAGGGGCCAGGTCCCTTCAGTGTATCGACGAGATCGGCGGCCTTGAGCGCGGCGGCCAGTGTCTTGAAAGAGCCAGCGCCGACCGCGGTATCGACAATGTCAGAGGTGCTCTGAGCGGTCGCCGGGGTGGTGCTCGCCGGGGTGGTGGCCGGCGCCTCGATCGTGGCCGCGCCACCGCAAGCGCTAGCGACGAGGGAAAGGAGAAGAGACGGAAGGGTAAAGAGCTTGTTCATTGGAATCTCCGTGAGTTGGTGTTCAAACTACGCGCGGTGTGAGTAGCCTTTGTCTAGCTTTTGTCAAACCAAGGACGACGAATTTTCGGCGATCGAGCGTCCTAAAGCAGTCCGTCAATCCGTATTGACTAACTTTTGCCGAAGCGTAGCGTCGACGGGTGGCCGCTCCGCGCGTAAAGCGCTCCCCAAAACGCACTTCAGGTGCTGAAGGGCCAGGGCTCGCGGGATCGACCGCACCAGGCGAGACGCGCTATTCCATCCGGGTCACCTCGCGGCTCACTGCAATCGAACTCGATACGCTTCGAATGTGGGAGAGGCGTTACGGTTTCCCTCGCCCCGAGCGCACGAGCGGAGGCAGCCGCCTTTACTCCGAGGCAGACGTCGAGATTCTCAGGCTTCTCACGCAGGCGCTGGCCCATGGATACCGGCCGGGCGAGGTCGTCGGCAAGCCACGCGAGGAGCTATCGAGGCTCGTCCTCGCGGCATCCCAAGCGCCAACCCCGGCTGCGACAGGCACCCCGACGTTGGCGATGTTTTTTGCGTCTCTCGGTCGAGATGAGCTCGCGCTTGTCCGCGCGGATTTGCGTAAGGCCGCCGTGCTGCTTGGCCCGAAGAGATTTGTGGTCGAAGTCGCTCACCCGCTCTGCCTTCGTGTGGGTGAGCTGTGGGCGGAGGGAACACTCGAGGTGCGACACGAGCACATGCTGAGCGAGTGCTTGTCCGCTCAACTTTCTGTCCTTAGGTCCGCGTACGAGGATCGCCCCGGCGCCCCACGCGTTTTGCTGGCGACCTTGCCCAACGAGCGCCATGGCCTTGGTCTCACGATGGCCGAAGTCTACCTGGCGGCGAACTACGTCACGCCGATCTTGCTCGGCGTTGACACGCCCGCGGAGCAAATCGTCAAGGCGGCGCGCGCTCACGCTGTCGATGCCGTAGGACTGCTGGTCACCCAGGCCTCGGATCTCAAGGCAACCAAAACCCACGTTCGCTGGATGCTCGGCGAGCTTCCGCGCCGCGTGCGTATCTGGGTTGGAGGGAAGGGCGGGACCGAGCTTGGGTTGCGCGACGACGCCGTTCGGATCGTCAGCACCTGGAACGAGATGGACGAAGCGATAGCGACGCTTCCGCGGGGCCCGTGATGGGCTTCGATTGGAGGCCACCGCCGGAGTCCGTCGATGAGGGACAGCCGCGCGGCCGCGAAAGCCTCGAGCCCACGGGCAAGCTCCGGCGATGACAGCGCGCTCAGGCCTCGGAGCCTCCGCCGCACTCTGTGCACGGTTTGTTCAACAAAGGTTTTACTGCCGGATCGGGCGCACACGCCCCGAACCTACACTAACTTTGTGGCGCCCTTCCGACAGTACAACCCTAAGTTCGTTCGGCAGCCTCTGAGGGCTAACTACCTAGTTTCAAGGCAAGAATGCGAGCGAAGTGGCCGAAATCCTTGTCGGTTGTGAGGACGCTCCAATCACGTCGAATAGCAACGGCGCAGATCAAGAAGTCCACGCTGGAACCCTGAACACCTCGAGCCCGACAGAGATTCGAGCACGAAGCCGCAGTTTCGTAATCTTCAGTATTTAGCTCAACGTTGGGGAAGGCGCGAAGATGTTCCCGAAGGTGCTCGAACTGCTCGCTGCTCCGAACACCTGACAGAAGCTCCTGGCGAACCGGTCCAAGGAGTACGGCGCGCCCATCGGCTATCACGTCGGCGAGCAGCGCAACCAGGGGAGAAGGCGCAGTCTGCCCTCGTCTACGCAGCGCGAGCGACCAGACAGACGTATCGACCAAGACGTTCAAGAGCGGCGACGAGCCTTTTTGTAGTCGTACTTAGGGTCAAAATCCACTTGGCCAAACAGCGCTACGATCTTAACCTGTTTGCGGCGTTGGATGTACTCCTCCAACGCTTCAGTCACGGTCGCCTTCTTCGTGCGGTGACCACCGACTTGAAGGGCCTCCTCGAGTAGGCCGTCGTCAATCGCGAGGTTTGTAGCCATGTGTGAAATCCTACACACGCTGCCCGCGCCTGTCAAGGGCCAGGACATGAAGAGTGTGGAGAGCAAGCGCCGAAAGAACACCGAGAGACCACCCATAAGGCGGCTCGCGTTTGGTCTCCGCCGCACCGCTTTTCCCCTCCGAATCACCAACTGCCGAGCCTCGCGCGGTCACCTCGAGGACTTCGCCCACCGATGCGGAGGCAATCTTCGTCTTGCTGACGGGCATCGGCACGCTGCCACCGCTACCCGACGATGTGACGGAAGAAGCTTGGTCGGCCGCGGGCTTCGAGCTGCACGCAAGCAGCGATGCCGCGGCGAAGAGAAGGACTCCAGTACGGGGTAGCATCGTCGGGGGCTTACTGTCTGCCGCGCGGTTTGTCACGGGGCACCGGAATCACTCCGAAATTTGAGTTGCCGTCGAATGCCGCGACCTCGCCCTGCATCTCAATCGCTACCCTGACCGCAACGTCAACGGCCCTTCGTTCTGAGGGCCAGGAGCACCATCATGAACTTCCGTCGCCTCGGACGTCTCCCTCTCGCCGCTCGTCGACAGCACCCACGCGCCACGCACCCTTCGGCGCTGATTTGCGCCGGGATGATGGTCGCCTGGGTTGGGGGATGCCGCGCTCCACTCAACGATGCGGGCCTCGACGAGGGCTCGCTCGCCGCCATAGACGAAGACACCGCGCCTTCTATGGAAGGTGGCGAACGGACCTTGGCGCAGCGGAAGAAGCCCGGCTCGAAGCCGCCGTCGATTCCGAAACTTGGGGAATATGGCGCGCCGCTCGGGGGACTCACCGCTGCCCAACAACAAGATTTTACCGATGGCCTCGAAGAGTTTCTGAACGAAGAGACGGCGGAAGGGGGCCTCGGACCTATCTTCAACCACACGGGTTGCTTCAAGTGCCACAGCGCTCCCGCGATCGGTGGGGCTTCGGCGATCAACGTCACGCGGTTTGGCGCCGTAAAGAACGGCGTGTTCGATTCGCTCGACAGCCTCGGTGGATCTCTCTTGCAGGTTTCCGCCATCGATCCGAAGGCTCAAGAGGTCGTTCCGCCGGAAGCGACGCTGGTGGCGTTTCGTCAATCGACGCCGCTGTTTGGCCTCGGTCTCATCGAGGCGATCGAGGACAGCACGATCATCGATGGCGTAAAACGCGCGACCTTGTTCCCAGTTCAAGGCAAGGTGGCGATGGTGCAGGACGTCGTCTCCGATACGTCGCGCGTGGGCCGCTTCGGCTGGAAGGCGCAGCAAGCGACGCTGCTCGCGTTCTCGGGTGACGCTTACGTAAACGAGATGGGTGTCACGAGCCGGTTTTTCGTTGCGGAGAACGCCCCAAACGGAAAGCAGAGTGTGCTCGCGCAGTTCGATACGGTGGCCGACCCTGAGGACCAGGTCGACCTCGCAACTGGCAAGGCCGACATCGATCACGCTGCGGATTTCATGCGGTTGCTCGCGCCGCCCCCGTCGAAGCTTCCAAAGATGGCCGAAGAGGTCGCCGGCAGCGCGTTGTTTCAGAGCTCGGGTTGCGCCGATTGCCACACGCCCAGCATGAAGACTGGGAAGAACGTCATCGCCGCGCTGTCGTTAAAAGAGGTGCGTCTCTTCTCGGACCTGCTGCTCCATGACATGGGGAACCTCGGCGACGGGATCGTACAAGGGCCCGCGGCTGGCTCGCAGATGAAGACGGCACCGCTCTGGGGCTTGAAGACCTCGGCGCCTTACCTTCACGACGGTCGCGCGCCCACGGTGGACCTCGCCGTGCGCGCGCATGCGGGTCAGGCGAAGGCGTCTCGTGATCGATACGTTAAGCTTATCGCGACCGAGCGGGCGGCACTCTTGAAGTTCCTCGATACGCTGTGAGCACCACAGAAAACGGCGAGGTTTACGGATAAGGATTCCAAAGAGGATAGCCTGAGCCGCGACGCCTCGATGCATGGTACGTGGAGCCATCATGGCTAAGGCGATCAAGCACCGCCGCGCGTCCGAGACCGAGACCGAGACGGAGTCCGTGACGGAGACGCCTGGCCAAGGGTCTCTTTGCGGGGCCTGTGAGACGCGCTCGACGGAGTCGACCTGCTCGCGCTGTGGAACGCCGCTCGTGCTCGACGGCCACTGGGTGCTCGAGAGGAAGCTCGGCGAAGGCGGTCAGAGTCGCGTTTATGAAGCCCGGTCGCTCCGTGATGGCGCGCGGGCAGCGGTCAAGGTGATGTCCCTCGACCGGGCGCGCGACTGGAAGAGCGTCGAGATGTTCGAGCGGTCGGCCAAGGTCCTCGCGAACCTCGAGCACCCGGGCGTGCCGAAGTTCATTGCCTCGTTCCGAGTGGAGGCCAACGCGATCCTGCTCTTTTGCCTCGTGCACGAGCGAATCGACGGCGAGACGTTGAAGGCAGCACTCAACCGCGGCGAGCGTTACGACGAAGCGAAAGCGCGCCGACTTCTGCGCGAAGTGCTCGGTATCCTCCAGTACCTCCACGGGTTCTCTCCGCCGGTGATTCACCGCGATATCAAGCAGTCGAACCTGATGCGGCGCAAAGGCGGAGGGCTCGTCCTCATCGACTTCGATCTGGTGAGCGACGAAGCCAAGCCGGACGGCGGCTCGACGATCGGCGTAGGCACGTCGGGTTACGCGCCCATCGAGCAATTGATGGGAGAAGCCGTTCCCGCCACCGACCTTTACGCGCTCGGCATGACGCTGGTCACGTTGCTGTCGCGCAAGGATCCGAGCGCCCTTCGCGAGAGGGGTGAGCACCGCGTCGACTTCGAGCGTCACGTCCACGTCTCGAAGGACTTCGAGAAGCTCCTCGGCGGGATGCTCGAGCCGGAGGTCGCACGGCGATTCCAGACAGCGGACGCCGTGCTCAAGAGCCTCGAGGCGAAGCGGTCTACAAGCAAACCGCGGCGCGCACAGCGGGACGACGCTCCCGCGGAGACAGAGTCGGAGCGCCCCCGCATCGTGCCCACGGCACAAGCAAACGTACGCGCAGACATAAGGCAAAACGTAAACAGGCATATCCTTTTTATCATGGTGTTTACCGTGGTGTTTTCCGCCGCGGGTTTCATCGTTCAGTGGCTCGCCAGTGGGCTAGGCGACACGGAGAGTCTGCCGCAGCCGCCGCAGCCCACCCCCACCCCCATCCCCACCCCCATCCCCATCCAAGCGCCTGCGTCGAACACCTTTGCTGCCGAAGAGGACCCGAGCAAGGTCCGTGAGGCGCTCCTCGGCAGACGCTGGAGCGGCGAGCTCGCAGGCACCCAACTGTCCGTCGTCGTGAACGCGAAAGGCGACAACCTCGAGGCGACCGCGGCCGAACGCGACGGCACGACGCGCCCGATGATGACCGCCAGGATCAACGCCACCGGCCTCGTCATCCTCGCTGGAGACTTCGCCGTGCTCGACGTGTCGCATCACCTCAGCTGCTCGGGTGAGCTCGCCACGGGCGGCACATCGATGCGCGGCACCTGCGCCGACGCCTTGACAGGCAAGGAGGGCACGGCAAAAACGTCGACCCCGTTCACCCTTTACACAACTCAGGAGAGTACCCAATGAGAGCAACCGAAAGACTCACCGTTTGCGCCGGTTTGGCGACGCTCTTTGGTGTCACGGGCTGCGAAAAGACAGTGGATCCTGCCGTGCAGGGCCTCGCGAACTTCTCGCAGGTCACCTGGGTCGGCACGGTCGGGACGGCGAAGGCGGAGCTCACGTTCGCGCCCTCTTCCCCAAGTGCCGTCAAGGCCACGCTCGTCTTTCTGGAACGCGACGAGCCCACGGTCGAAGAGTCGCTCGAAGGTCACATGGTGCGTGCCTCGGCATTCGAGCTTCACGGAACGGCGGTAAAGAGTCTCGTCGGTGAGGGCGCACCCGAACCCCACATCATCGACCTTGGTACGGTCGCGGACGGAGCGCTCGCGGGCCGCATGCACACGGCGACGACGAAAGACTACCCTCTGCGTGCGATCTTCAAACCGGGGACATCCGTGACGAAGCTGCCGACGATCGACGTCGCACGCGCGACAAGCCGCCTCCTCGAGGTTCGCTGGGAAGGCAAACTCGAAGGCGGCAAGCCCCTGTCGCTCGACACACGCCGTGAAGGGGCGAAGCTCGCGGGCGTGCTGACGCACAGCGAAAACCCGGCCGAGGGGTTCATTTACGTAACGCGTACCGGGAAGTTCTCGTTCCAAACCCCAGCGTCGCCCGGCGGCGGCGCGGTGAACACGGTGTCGTGCCAAGGTTCGATCGCCGGCGCCTTCGATGCGCTCAAGGGCGAATGCGAGTTCAAGGCGAGCAAAGGCTTCCAATCTCAGGGCACCACGCTCGCGTTCTCGCTGCGTCCAACCACGAGTCCGGCCCCTGCGCCGACGGCGAGCGCCAGCACGACAGCCACGGCGAACACGCACGCGCCGCCGCCCCCCGCCGCAAGCACACGAAAACCTCGATAGCCTTTCGGACGGCAGGTTCGCGCGCTTGGCAGGTAGCGCGCGTTTTTTCGGCGTAGTGACGTCGGTGTGCACCCGATAGGAGTCGGGATGCAACCGTCCGACGAACGACGTCCCCGACGCGCTTGCAGTTAAGCTGAATTACTCGACGCTCTTGCCGACACTTCGCGTTCAGCCGTCTGGAAATAATCGCCAGCGATCGGCGAGGAGCGAGCGAATAAAGGCCCGCGCCCCGGCCGCACCTGGGCCATTGGTTTTTTTGTGGGGCCTCTGTCACCGTGAGTCCATCGGCTGCAAGGTGGCGCATCAACCCGCATCAACCCGAGTGCATACTCGGCTCCGACCACCTGCAAACGAATGGCTTCTCGGTCGCCGCGCGCTCCACGAGGGTGGAGAACATTAAGGACACGAGGAGCGGACCTAGCAACGGAAAGACAGGAAGAGAGCAGGAGGGAGCAGGCGTGCGACGCCAAAAAGGCTTTGTAGAAGTGCTTGACGGGTGGCATGCAGTTGTGTGAGCGTTTCTGGCATGACGCCTGACGTGTTCGCGCTCGCTGCGCCGCGCGCGGCGTTCGTACGTATCGTTTGCGGGGAGGTAGCCTATGAGCTGTGCAGGGTGCGGCGGAATGACGCTGGTGTTCAAGTGGACGTGTACCAACCGGTCGTGTCGCTGGGTGTGGTGCAACGACTGCGCCACGGGTTGGTTGTTTCGGTCGTGCCAGCGGTGCGGGAGCAAGTGTTCGTGAAGGCGTGCTTATGGACTCCGAATTGCTTCGTCACGGGTGCGTCGTGAACTTCGATGCTGATTCGCGCAAAGCGTGGCTCGAGGCTGGCGGCTTCATCGCCGGGGGCGACGGACTCAGCGACACCGAGCGCGACGAGCTCTCCGCTTCGGCGGCGGGCCCCGAGCTTTCGCGGGAGGAATGCGACACGATCCTCGCGCGGGGCGCGGCCGCCAAGGCGTTGCCCGCGCACCTGCTTGCGGCGCTGGCCTCGAATGATGTCGCGCTGCGGCTCGATATCCTCGCCAACATCGTGCAGGGGGTCAGCGTGGACGGGCTGAGTGAAGCCGAGCGCCTGCGCTTCTGCGAGGTCGCCGAGGCTGCGTTTGGCGCGGCTCGGGTCGACGCCGTCGTTCGGTACTGCCTCGCCGCGAGCGAAGTCGTCCGGCTGCGCGCTGAGGTCGTGCTCGGGACTTAGCGGGCGTCATCGGCCGCGCGAGATACAAACGTGCGTTCTGCACGGAGGTCATGGAGGCGTTCGTTGCCTCTTTGACGACGGAATTAAGGCATGCTCGGGCGAGCGCAGTTGCACACGAGCGTGCGACGCCAGGAGCTGTCGTGGCGAGAGTTATTTTCAAGGTCGTGTTCGCGCTCTTCTTCATCTTGGGCGGCGTGAACCATTTTGTGCACCCCGGCTTCTACCTGCCGATGATGCCGGACTACCTGCCGAGTCACGTGCTCTTGGTGCAGCTGAGCGGCGTCGCCGAGGTGCTCCTAGGGGGCGCACTGCTCATCCCGCGCCTCGAGCGCCTCGCGGCCTGGGGGATGCTCGCGCTGCTCGTCGCGGTCTTTCCCGCGAACCTCCACATGGCGCTGCACCCGGACCGCTTCCCGACGATCGCGCCCGCGATGCTCTGGCTTCGGCTCCCGCTTCAGCTGCCGCTCCTCGCATGGGCGTGGGCCTACAGGCGAAACAACGGCGCAATCCCGACTTCGTGAGGCGCTGCGCGGGCGAGGTAGAGCTCGACGCGGATTCACCGAGAGCCTGCGTGGCTTGGGGTGGCTCTCGCACGTCGTCATGGCAGCCTGCTCGAGTTCTCAACACGGTGGTTGATTCGGTCGTTTTAAGCTTAAAAAACGACCAAATCGTACTATCGTTTTTTTGATGGGAGCAGCCACCATGCTCACGACGAGGGCAGCCGCCAAAGCTGCGGCGGTAGCGCCTTCCACCATCAAGCGCTGGGCCGACCAAGGCATTTTGTCGTTCTCGCGGACGGCGGGAGGTCACCGCCGGTTCGAGCGCTTCGCCATCGAGCGACTGCTTCGCGAGCAACCGGGCTCGGTCTCCTCGGGCGACTCGGTGCCGAGCGCCTGGGTCCGCTGCCTGGCGAACGCAAGACGCCATGAGATCGACAGTCGGCTCCTCGAGGCGAAAGCGAGGCTCGGGTCTTGGTGGCGCGTCGCCGATGAGCTCGCCTTGGCCCTGGCCGAGATGGGCAACCTCTGGGAGCGCGGGCGGCTGACGATCGCCGACGAGCACGTCGCCTCCGACGCATTGGTCCGAGCGCTCGCGCGCGTCGGTGATGCGTTACCGATTCGCCTCGATGGGCCGACATGTCTCCTCGCGTGCGCGGGCGAGGACGAGCACACGCTCGGACTGTCACTCGCCGAGTTGTGCGTGCGCGAGCTCGGTTGGACGCCGATGTGGCTCGGTCGTCGCACGCCGATCGGCGAGGTGCTCCGGTTGGTGCGAGGCGGCCAGGTGGCGATGGTGGCGCTGTCGGCGTCCGCGCTTCTCGGTGACGAGCAGGCCTTGCGCGCGGTCACCGACGACGTAGGCGCGGCCTGCAAAGAGCGCGGGGTAAGTCTGCTACTCGGCGGCGCAGGTGCATGGCCCTGCCAGCCTTTTTACGGCATTCGGGTGACTTCCTTCGCGGATTTCCACCGCTGCCTCACTCCAAAAATGGAACGCCCATGACCCCATCGCGGCCGTACTCGAGAGAGCTCGGTGCTCGATGAGGAGGAGTCCCGTGAAGCGAAGTTTCACATTGCTCTGTGCGCTCGTCGCTTCCGGATGCGCCGCCAGCACGACGGAACGGCTGCGCCTGCCGCCCCTTCAAACGGTCGCGCACGTCGACCTCTCGAGCTACGTCGGGACCTGGTACGAGATCGCCAACTTCCCACAGAGCTTCCAGCGCGGCTGCACCGCCACGACCGCCACTTATACGGTGCGCGCCGACGGCGACATCGATGTGCTCAACCGCTGCCGCAAAGGCTCCCTCGACGGGACGGAGAAGTCTGGGCTCGGACGTGCCCGCGTCGTCGACCGCGCCACAAACGCGAAGCTCGAGGTGAGCTTCTTTCGCCCGTTCTGGGGCGACTACTGGATCATCGACCTCGCCGACGACTACTCGTACGCCGTCGTCGGCCATCCCGGTCGCGACTACCTCTGGATCCTCGCCCGCACGCCGACCATGCCCGAGGCGACCTACCAGAGTGTGGTCACGCGCCTCCAGGCCAAAGGCTACGAGACCGCCCGGCTCATACGAACGCTGCAGATCGCAGAACCTTCCCCTAAAGGCGGAGCTCCTTCGCCGGAAAGAAGCTGATGGCAGGGCTCCAGCCAACACGTTCGCTGCTCTTGACCGGCGCGACAGGTTTCGTCGGTGGTGCCGCGAGACTCGCGCTCGCTCGCGAGGGCTGGCGCATACGGTGCCTGACGCGAGACGCAGCGCGGGCAAAAAAGCGCGAACCTACACTGGACTGGGTGCAGGGCGACGTGGGGGATCCGGCCTCGTGTGCACGGGCGCTCGAGGGCTGCCAGGCAGCACTCTACCTCGTGCACGGGATCGGCGAGGGCGACGATTATCACGGGAACGAGGTGAAGGCCGCAGCCACCTTCTCAAAGGCGGCGGCCGCAGCTGGCGTCGAACGCATCGTGTACCTCGGCGGCGTCGCGCCGGTCGGCACGGGCTCCGATCACCTGCGCAGCCGGCTCGACGTAGGCGAGGCGCTGCGTGCCGGTTCGGTGAAGACCATCGAGCTGCGCGCAAGCATGATCGTCGGGCATGGCAGCCTCAGCTGGCTCATCGTCCGCGACCTGACGGCCCGCTTGCCGTTCATGGTCCTGCCGCGGTGGCTCAAGTCACGCACTCAGCCGGTCGGGATTGACGATGTCGTCGTGGCGCTGTTGGGGGCTCTCGAGCTGCCTCTCGGGGCGAGCGCCTGGTTCGATATCCCCGGACCGGTCACGCTCTCCGGAAAGGAAATCCTCAATGAGACCGCGGGCGTCATGGGCCTTCGTCACCCGCGCATGATCGAAGTACCTTTTCTGTCGCCGCGCTTGTCATCGCATTGGGTTCGCTTCGTCACGCGTGCACAGTGGTCCGTCGCACGTGAAGTCGTGGTCGGCTTGACCGAGGATCTGCTCGCGCGAGACGACCACTTCTGGGAGCTCATCGGCCATCCACATCGCTGCTCCTTTGCCGAGGCGGCCAAGCGGGCTCTCGATGCCGACGGCGAGCATCGTGTCCAAGGAGCCTGGGGCGCCATCGAGCGCGCTCGGGGGCTCTCGAAGAGTTCGTTATGAATGGCGACGCTTTGGAAATCCTGACCATCAAGTCCCGCAGTACGACCCTCGCGTTCGCGTCCATCGTCGGGTGGCTTGCCGCTGCCTCGATGGCGGGACCACTCGGTATCTGGCTTAGCGTTGGCGGTGCGGCGCTTGTGCTCGGCATCGCCGTCCTGCTGTTTCAACGCCCGGCGTCGAAGGCGCTGTTGCGGCCGAGGGCGTGGCTCGTTCTCCTTGGCGCAGCCGCGGGAGGCGTGATGGCCGTCGCCACCTACCTTCTCTACCCACCTTTCTCGCGCATTTTGCCATTCATCGTGACCGACACCGCGCGGCTGTACGCGGCGTTTCGGGCGCCGTCGTTCGTCGTCGCGTCGGTCGCGCTGGTCCCCATCATCCTCGGAGAGGAACTGGTCGGGCGAGGCGTCGTTCAGACGTCGCTGGTCGAGCGGCTTGGAGCTTGGCGAGGCATCCCGCTGGCAGCCGTGGTGTACGCGCTGGTGCACGCGCCTCTCGGCTCGCCCGTGCTGGTGGCGGTCGCGTTCTTCTGCGGGCTCGCGTGGGGCATTATGCGCGCCATGACAGCGAGTCTCGTACCCACCTTGGTGGCTCACCTGCTGTGGGACGTGCTCGTCCTGCTCTGGCTGCCGCTGGACACCTGACCTAGGGCCCTCGACACGGCGTAGTTGAGCGCAAGCGAGCGAGACGATACAACGCTGTAGCCATGCTCTCTCGTCGTAGCTTTCTTCAGCTTGCGGGTCTCAGCGGTGCCGGCTTCGTCAGCGGCGTGCCGCTCCTCGGTGGTTGCCGCACTCAAGCCGTCGATTCACCGCTGACCGAGGCGCTTCCGGACGATCCGAGCAAGCCGTGGTGGCTGCGCCAAAACTACGCGCCGGTCGGCGAGAGCGAGGCGCACGACCTCGAGGTCGTCGGCGCCCTGCCGCCAGCGCTCGCGGGGCTGTATCTCCGCAACGGCCCCAACTCGCTCGGCGTCGACACGTCCCACTGGTTCCTCGGCGACGGCATGGTCCACGGCGTGCGGCTCGAGGGAGGCAAGGCGCCGTGGTACCGCGCGCGCTACATCAAGACCGAAGCACTCGGCGCAACCGGCGACGCACTCGCGCCACCGACGCTCACCCACCATCAGGCCAACACCAGCATCCTCGTGCACCAGAAGCGCGTCCTCTGCCTCGAGGAGGTCGGCTTGCCTTACCAGATCTCGAGCGATGACCTCTCGACCATCGGCCCGTACGACTTCAGCCAAAAGCTGAAGACGGCGATGACGGCGCACCCGAAGCTCGATCCGCTGACCGGCGAGCTGTTGTTCTTCGGCTACGGTGTGTTCGAACCGGCGCTCACCTATCACCGCGTCGATGCCAAGGGCGTGCTGGTGCAGAGCGAGAAGATCCCGCTGCCGAAGGCGGTGATGATGCACGACTTCCAGGTCACCGCGACACACGTCGTGTTCATGGACCTGCCGATCCTCTTCGACATCGATCTGGCGATCTCAGGCAGCGGCTTTCCCTTTCGCTGGGCCCCCGAGAACGGCGCGAGGATCGGTGTGATGCCGCGCACGGGCACCGCGGCCGACGTGAAGTGGATCGAGATCGAGCCGTGCTTCGTGTTTCACACCTGGAACGCGTTTCACGATCCGAAAAACCCGGCGATCATCCACCTCGACGCCATCCGCTACACGAGCATCTGGGAAAAGAATTCCAGCGATTTTAACACCGATGGCCGGGCGCATCGCTTCAGCATCGACACCGCCGCGGGCAAGGTCGGGCTGACGCAGCTCGACGACCACATTGCCGAGTTCCCACGCATCAGCCCAAGGCAGCAGGGCGGCGTTTATCGCTATGGCTACTGTCTCTCGACCGATGGCGTCGTGGCGGCGGACGGCTCGCTGCCCGCCTTCAATCACGTGGCGAAATACGACCACCAGACCGGCAAGCGGCAGCTCCACGCGCTCGCGGCCGGGCAGGAACTCGATGAGGCGATGTTCGTCGCCGATCCCGCTGGTAAGGGCGAAGACGACGGCTGGCTTCTCGCTTACATGTTCGATCACGCCGACAATCGTAGCCAGCTGCTCGTCCTCGACGCGGCGGAGATCTCCGCGCCACCTGTCGCACGGGTGCTGCTGCCTCACCGCGTGCCCCACGGCTTCCACGGCGCCTTCGTCCCCGCCAGCTGAGATCACATCAGGCTCTTGCCGGGGATGCACAGGACTGCGCCGCGACGCCGCCGAGGAGCCGGAGCAGCTCACGGCCGCCGAAGCCGCGGGAAGATGCGGTTGCCCGGCTTCTAGAGGTCGCCCCGACTTTTACACAAATAGGACGGCGGTTTCCGAAGGCCTCGCAACCTCAGCCCTTTTTCTTGGTATCTTCCCGCCCCACATGGACCGCACTGCCGTTTTTGTCGATGCCGGCTACCTCTTCGCCGCAGGCTCCAGGCTCGTGGCGAACGAGAAACTCCCGCGCGGCGAGCTGCAGCTCGACTACGACGCGGTCCTCGAATTGCTCGCAGACCTGACCGCTCAGCTCACCGGGCTGCCCCTCTTGCGCATCTATTGGTACGACGGGACGGCCACTGGCCCAACCCCGCAGCAGCTCGCGCTTGCGTACCGGCCCAACGTGAAGTTGCGCCTCGGCTTCATGAACCAGCAGGGCCAGCAGCAGGGCGTTGACTCGCTGATCGTCGCCGATCTGATCAACCTGTCGCGCAACCGAGCGATGGCGGACGCGCTCCTTCTGACCGGTGACGACGACCTCCGCGTCGGTATGCAGCACGCCCAGGAGTTCGGAGTCCGGGTCCATCTTTTGGGCATCGCGCCTTCGCGAGACAACCAATCGGGCTTCCTCGCGCAGGAAGCGGACAACGTTCGCGAGCTCACGCTGATCGAGGTCCGTTCGTTTCTCACGCGTGCGACTTCGCAGACCGCGTCGGTGTCACCGGGCGCACTATCGCCGACGACATCCATGCCCGCGACAGCCTTGGCATTTGAGGGCGTGGCCGAGCGCGTCGCTTGCGAACTCAATCCGGAAGAGCTTTTGGCGGTGCTGAACGAAACGGCCGGGGCCTCGGTTCCCTCGTCGATCGATCGTCGACTTCTCGTCGCTGGTACCCAAGCTGCCGGTGGTAACAAGCTCACTTCAGAGCAAAAGCACGGTCTCCGTGGCGCATTGCTAAACGCCTGTCGTAGCGTCGGAAAGGCGTAGGCAGCGGGCTCGACGCCTACGCGTGCGCGGGTCTCTCAGTGCCGCGCGAGAAAGCGCGTTATTCGGCCTTGCCGAAGAGAAACATCGCGCCCATCGCGAGAAAGACAACTCCAGCCACCCGCCGAATCCAGTGCGGTGGGATGAACCGACCTACCACTTCGCCACCCATCACCGCGATGGCGGAGGTGGCGACCAGGGCCAGCGCCGAGCCGGCAAAGACGACCCATTTCGACTTGCCTCCCGCCGCAAGCGAGAGCGTCGCGAGCTGCGTCTTGTCGCCGAGTTCAGCCACGAAGATGGCGGCAAAGGTCGATGCGAGAAGTCTCCAGTCCATGTTTGCTCCAGTGGTGGCAGTTGATGAGGCTGCGCTGATCTACCTCACATCCTTCGGGCACGCTTTGGAGATGCGCGCCTACAAAAAGCCGAAGGGCCAGCCCGTGAGGACCAGCCCTTCGTCATACGACTGACCGTTTGGGATCAGAAGTCGTGGCCGTGGCCGGCATGTCCGCCACCGCCGCCGCCGCCGCCCTTTTCGTCTTTCGGGAGCTCAGCGATCATGGCTTCGGTGGTGAGCATGAGGCCCGCGACGCTCGCCGCGTTCTGCAGCGCGGTGCGCACGACCTTGACGGGGTCGATGACGCCCATCGCGATAAGCGCGCCGTACTCGCCGGTGGCCGCGTTGTAGCCGAAGTCGCCTTTGCCCTCGCGGATCTTCTGGACGACGATCGAGCCTTCTTCGCCGGCGTTCGCCGCGATTTGGCGAATCGGCTCCTCGAGTGCACGACGAACGATGCTCACGCCGACCTGTTGTTCGGCCGACAGCTTGAGGCCATCGAGCACCGACTGCGCGCGGAGAAGCGCGACGCCGCCGCCAGCAACGATGCCTTCTTCGACCGCCGCGCGGGTCGCGTGGAGGGCGTCTTCAACGCGTGCCTTCTTCTCTTTCATCTCGGTCTCGGTGGCAGCACCGACCTTGACGACGGCGACGCCGCCGGCAAGCTTCGCGAGGCGCTCTTGGAGCTTCTCGCGATCGTAATCGCTGGTCGTGTTCTCGACCTGAGCGCGGATCTCCTTGATGCGCGCCTGGATTTTGGCAGGCTCGCCGCCGCCCGCGACGATCGTCGTGGTGTCTTTGTCGATGAGGACGGTCTGCGCGCGGCCGAGGTCCGTGAGCGTCACGTTCTCGAGCTTGAGGCCGAGCTCTTCCGAGATCACCTGGCCGCCGGTGAGGACGGCGATGTCCTTCAGCATCTCCTTGCGGCGATCACCGAAGCCCGGGGCTTTGACGGCGCCGCAGGAAAGCGTGCCGCGGAGCTTGTTGACGACGAGGGTGGCGAGCGCCTCGCCCTCGATGTCCTCGGCGATGATGAGGAGGTTCTTCTGCTGCTTCGCGATCGCCTCGAGGACGGGGAGCAGGTCCTTCATGTTCGAGACTTTCTTCTCGCTGATGAGGATCAGGGCATCCTTCAGCTCGCACTTCATCGCCTCGGGATCGGTGACGAAGTAAGGCGAGAGGTAGCCGCGGTCGAACTGCATACCCTCGACGGTCTCGAGCGTCGTCTCCGCGCTCTTGTTCTCCTCGACGGTGATGACGCCTTCTTTGCCGACCTTCTCCATCGCCTCGGCGAGGAGCTTGCCAATCGCCTCGTCGCCGTTCGCGCTGATCGTACCGACCTGGGCAATCTCGCTCGAGTGCTTGGTGGGGGTCGCGAGGGTCTTCAGGTTGTTGATGATCGCCTCGACGGCCTTGTCGATGCCGCGCTTGATCTCCATCGGGTTGTGGCCCGCGGCGACGAGCTTGGCGCCCTCGCGGTAGATCGCTTGCGCGAGCACGGTCGCGGTCGTGGTGCCGTCACCGGCCACGTCGGAGGTCTTCGAAGCGACCTCGCGGACCATCTGGGCGCCCATGTTCTCGAACTTGTTTTCGAGCTCGATTTCCTTGGCGACGGTGACGCCGTCCTTGGTGATCGTAGGCGAGCCGAAGCTCTTCTCGATGACGACGTTGCGGCCCTTGGGGCCGAGGGTGACCTTGACCGCGTCGGCGAGGGCGTCGACGCCGGCGAGGATGCGGTTGCGGGCGGACTCGTGGAAGAGAATTTCCTTGGCGCTCATATTCTTAATTCTTTCTTACGGTAGGGTTGGGGTTCAGCTCTCGAGGATGCCGAGGATGTCTTCCTCGCGGAGGATGAGCAGCTCTTCGCCGTCAACCTTGACCTCGGTGCCGGCGTACTTGCCGAAGAGGACGCGATCATTCGCCTTAACCTCGAGTTTGCGGAGCGTGCCGTCCTCGGCGACCTTGCCATTGCCGACGGCAACGACGGTGCCCTCGATGGGCTTCTCCTTGGCGGTGTCCGGAATGAACAGGCCACCTTTGGTTTTCTCTTCGCCTTCAAGGCGCTTGACGAGAACTCGGTCGTGCAGGGGTCGAATCTTCATGTCATCCTCCAAAAAACCGCTGAGGTTTCGGGAACTCCCGTTCACGCTCGCGGTGGTCATTTGTGTCATCGGCCAAGCTCCTATGCGGAGCGACGCCGTGGTTGCTGCCCGGGGTTCCGTGGCGGGGGAGGCCGCCGTGGGGCCGGGGAGCAGTCGCTTTGTTAGCACTCTCTTGACGTGAGTGCTGACAGGCGCCGGGAAGATAGCCGTAGCTGCGGGCGTGTCAAGGGGCAGAATACCGAATTGCTTCGCGAGCATAGCAGTCGCGTCCGAGAGTGCTAAGTCGTCGAGATGATTCGGGGAACTATAGGTTTTAGAGTTCTGGCCGTTCCGTTTGGTAACAGCTAAAAAGAAAGGGGAGAGCCTGTAATTGCAGGGACTTTCCCAGTCTGAGACAAAAAACGGTCGATTGTGCGCCCCCCGGTCTCGACCGCCCCGCGCAAGAGGTCGTTCTTCCCGAGAAGGAGTGCACCATGAGTGAGTCCCATCGCGGTATCGACCTGTCTCCGAACGTCAACGGCTACTTCGAGGAGGTCGTCGACGACGCCGTCCGGGCACGGCGCGTGGACACGAGCCACGCGACCAAGCAATACCTCGCCGGCCTACTCGGCGATTACGCGCGCGGAGTCCACTCGGTGGAGCCGCTCGAGCGGCCGCTGACCTTTCTGCTTCAGGATGCGCTCGAACAGACCGGCGCCCAACGCTTTGAGCGATTGCGGCGTATCGGTGACGGCGTCCTCTACGCGCTCGGTTTCTTCGGCGCCCGCATGACGCGCCGCGGGGCCGATGCTCGCTACGTGATGGTCGTCGGTTCGTCCGCGTACGGGCATGCGGCAGCGATGCTGCGACTTGGGGGCGGGGGCGGGGCGCCGGACGTGCTGCGCGAGCTCGCGGACGGTTACGGTCGCTTCGTCGAGGTGATGACCGAGATCGCGGATGGCACGCTCGCCTCGAATGCAGATGCCGACGATCGGGTGCTGCGTATGTACGAGCGCTGGCGCGAGACGGGTTCCGAGCGGCTGGCAAGCGAGCTCGTGGGGTTAGGCCTTACGCCGATGCGAGGGACGACGGCGGTCCATTGAGGAGCGCCGGTCGATGAACCTCCCCGCGATCATCCAACAGCGTCTCTGCCATTATTACGGGCTCGACTCCGTGCCCGACGTCGGGCCCTTCATCGAGGCGCGCGACGACGTCCTGCGTGAGCGGGTGCTCGTTCGCGAAGGCGACGATGGAATCGATGTGCGGGTCGAGCTGCCGAGCGCGGCGTTTGCGGCCACGCCGAGCCTCGATGTCGTGTGCCAGGTCGTCGAAGGTGTAAGCCATTTTGTGCTGATCGCGGAGCGAGCGCGCTGCGAATTGCCGACGACGCACCTTGAACTCGAGCTGCAAGCCGAGGTCGACAAGTTCCTCCTGCTCGGCGTGTTGCCCGAGCCTCTGCCTTCGGCCGAGCGTGTCCGACTTCGTTGGCAGTTGTTCGACGCGGTTCGCTACCAACACGAGGCGGGGACGGTACCCGGTGACCGTTACCGCCTCGCGAATCGGACGGCGGACCGCTTCGTCGACCGCCTCGATCGCGAGTACCTGCGGCACTCTCGCATGCGCGAGCTGCGCTTTTATCTTCAACGGTTTTTTCGCGCGGGACAGACCGCGAAGCTCGAGCTCGCGCGGGCCGCGTGACCCCGGCCGGCGCTCTGCCGCGCGGTACGGCTTGGCTTTCGCGCGCTCGTTTGCGATAGTTCCGGGCATGAATCAGGGCTGGAATGCGGGCGCGAATCTGCCGGACGGTTACGGTTCGTCCGGCGCACCGCCCGCTGGCGGCGGCTACGGACCTCCAGGCGGAGCGCCTCCAGGTGGCGGCGGCTACGGGCCTCCAGGCGGAGCGCCTCCAGGTGGCGGCGGCTACGGGCCTCCAGGCGGAGCGCCTCCAGGTGGTGGCGGCTACGGACCTCCAGGCGGAGCGCCTCCAGGTGGCGGCGGCTACGGACCTCCGGGTGGAGCGCCTCCAGGTGGCGGCGGCTACGGGCCTCCAGGTGGAGCGCCTCCAGGTGGCGGCGGCTACGGACCTCCGGGCGGAGCGCCTCCAGGTGGCGGCGGCTACGGACCTCCGGGCGGAGCGCCTCCAGGTGGTGGCGGCTACGGACCTCCGGGCGGAGCGCCTCCAGGTGGCGGCGGCTACGGACCTCCAGGCGGAGCGCCTCCAGGTGGCGGCGGCTACGGACCTCCAGGTGGTGGCGGCTACGGACCTCCAGGTGGAGCGCCTCCAGGTGGTGGCGGCTACGGACCTCCAGGTGGCGGCGGCTACGGACCTCCAGGTGGTGGCGGCTACGGACCTCCAGGTGGCGGTTACGGAATGCCGCCGCAAGGCCAAAAGTCGGGTGGCAATGGCGGCTTGATTGCGGGTCTCGGGATAGGCTGCCTCTTGCTCTTCGCGCTCGTAGGCTTCGGGGTCTATTCCGTCGTGAACCGCACGACCAAGGCGGCGAAAGCTCTCGCGTCCGCGGTCGCATCGAGCACGATTTCCGACGGAGATCCCGTGCCGACGACGACGACATCGGGCGGCGGCGCGATCAAGGTGACCTTCAAAAGTTCGAGCTTTTTCCGCCCGCGGGTCGGCAAAGCACTGCATTTCGTCGGCGAGCTCGTGAATTCCGGCAGCGACCCGGTTTCCGCGCCGGGCGCCAAGGTGACCTTGTTCGACGCGGCGGGCACCGCGGTGGACAGCTCCATCTGCATCGCGAGTGGCGTGCGAGCCTTACCGGTCGGCGAAAGCGTGCCGTGTTGGGGCTTATTCAGTAAGGCGGAAGAGTACAAAACCATCAAGGCGGAGGGCACGGGCTACCCGCTGTACATGGCCCTTAAGCTCGCCTCGTTGACGATGAGCGACGTGACGGGCAACGAGCCCGCGAACACGTACGCCCCTTACAAGGTGACGGGCAAAGTCACGAACAAGTCGACCTTTGCCGCGAAAGCCGTGTGGGTTGCGGTCGGCCTCTACGACGAGGCCGACAAACTCGTCGGCGCAGGCCAGGGCCCCGTGGCGGGCAACGATCTCGATGCAAGCTCCGCCGGCAAGTTCGAGGTCAATGTGTACAACGTGGCGGCGAAACCGAAGCGCTTCGAGGCGAAGGCGTTCGGCTACGACAAGTGAAGCGAGCCTGCGCAGCCGTCGAACCTCTCCGGTGTCCCGCCGTCCTTTCCTTGCGTCGCAGGGCAAATCTCAGCGCAAGGGGCTAAGCTGCCGCTCGTGACGGGCATCGATGTCGAGAAGCTGCGCGGGGAGGGCCGCCGAGCCGAGCGCCGAATGCGCTTCGCTCGGGTCCTAGCGGCCGTTCCGATGCCGCTCGTCTGGGCATGCATTGGCGCGGCGCTCGTCCTCACCGCGAAGAAGCTCAGCCCCGGGCGTGTGCCCGATCGGTGGGCCTGGTGCGCGCTCGCCCTGGCTGCAGCGGTCGTCTTCGCGGTGGCGCTCTATGCCGCGTTGCGACGCTTGGCACCGCATGCCGGAGTCCTCGCGCTCGACCGTCACCATGGTTTGGCCGGGCGCCTCGCCAACGCCGTGGTCTTCAGCGAAACCCCGGTGGCTTTGCAGAGCCCCATGATGACCGCCGCGATCCTCGACGCCCACGACGCCGCGGCCGGCGGGCTCTCGGCGCGCGATGCGGTCCCCATTCGCGTGCCGTCCGAGTTCGGGCTCGCAGCTCTTAGCGCGCTCGTCCTCATGGGTGTCGCGCTCGCCGAAGTGCGAATCTTCGTGCCGCTGCCGAAGCTCGTGATCGTGACGGCCACCGAGACTCTCGACGTCAGCCAAGACGACCTCGAGCTCTTCCGCGAGGCGCTCAGGCAACTCGAACGCGAGGACCAAAGTCCCGAGCTGCGCGAGGCCGTCTTGCGCTTCAACCGCCTCATCGAGGATCTATCGGAGCGCCGTCTCTCGCGTGACGAAGCGTTTCGCCGCATGCGCGAGCTCGACGATGACCTCGCCCGCGGTGCGGAGGAAGACCGCGACGCGATGAAGGATGCATTGTCGGAGCTCGCGAAGGAGCTCACGCAGAGCGACCTCGCGAAGCCCGCTGCCGATGCCCTGAGCAAGCAAGACTACAAGACCGCTCGCGCCGAACTAAAGAAGCTCACCGACCGTCTTTCAGCCAAGAAAAAACCCGACAAAGCGCAGCTCGATCGACTCAAAAAAGCGCTCGACCGCGCGTCTCAGTCGAACAAAAAAGCGCTCGATCGACTGGAGGAGAAACGGGCCGAGTTGCAAAGCTCGCTCTTGAAGGCGAAGGCGGCCGCGGAGTCGAAGCCCGGCGACGAACGCGAGAAAAGCCTCCTCAAGAAAAAGGAGCGCGAGCTCGAGCGTCTCTCCCGCGACACGAAACGCAGAGAGGCTGCGGCACGCAAGCTGAGCCGCCTCGAACGCAACCTCGGCAAAGCCGCGGCCGATCTCTTGCGCGACCTCGGAGCGTCCGCCGAAGACTTGCAGAGCTTGACCGAGGACCTGAACCGTCTCGAGCAAGAGGAGCTGAGCGACAAGGAGAAAGACGAGCTCCGCAAACGCATCCAGGAGCTCCGCGACCTCATCCGCCAGCAGGGACAAGGCGGTGACAAATTAAAACAACGTCTTCAGCGCTTCATGAAGCAAGCGCGCGGCTCGTCGCAACGCCCAGGACAGAGCAAGCCCGGCGCTGGCAAAAAGGAAGGCCGTGGCTCCGACCCAGGTGACGACGGCGATCTGCGCCCGGGTGCCGGACAGCAGCCCGGTGATGGCGAAGGCGAAGGCGAAGGGCAGGGCGGAGGCCTGAAACTCGGCCGCGGCGGCAAGTCGATCCCGATTGAGGTCCCCGGCGGGCAGGGCAGCTCTCCGGGTGATTCGCCGGGCTCCGAAGGTGGCCCGCCTGGCGGCACCGAGGCGGGACGCGGAAGCGCCGAAAAACTAGGGAAAGCGTCCGCCATCGACGGTCGCACCATCGACATCGAGGCTCAAGGGCTCGACACGGGCCGCGGCAAAAGCAACGCCGAGGTGATCCTTGGAGCGGCCGACCGAGGCTTCACCGGGAAGGCCTACCGTAAGGTTTTCAAGCAGTATCAAACCGTCGCGGAAGAGCGCGTCGAGAAGGAAAAAATTCCCGACGGCATGCGTTTTTACGTGCGGCGCTATTTCCAACTGATCCGACCGCGAGAGTAGAAAACGAGCTTTTTTATGACAGAATCGACTGACAGCGTGAAGGACCAAGTTGCCGCGTTTCGGCGTTCGGTGACCGAACTCCGGGACGAAGTAGGCAAGGTCGTCGTCGGCAACGATGCGGTCATCGAAGCGGTGCTCATCTGCATGCTCGCCGGCTCACACGCGCTCCTCGAGGGCGTGCCGGGGCTCGGCAAAACCCTGCTCGTTCGAACGATGGCCGACGCGCTAAAGCTCGAGTTTTCGCGCATCCAGTTCACGCCCGACATGATGCCCGCTGACATTCTCGGCACGACCATGATCGAGGACGATCCCGAGGGCCGCGGGCGACGTCATTTTACCTTCCGCAAGGGTCCGGTGTTCGCGAACATCGTGCTCGCCGACGAGATCAATCGCGCGACGCCGAAGACCCAGAGCGCGCTCCTCGAGGCCATGCAGGAGCACCGCGTGACCATCGGCAATCACACCCACACGATCGCCGAACCGTTCTTCGTGCTCGCGACGCAGAACCCCCTCGAAAGTGAAGGCACCTACCCGCTACCGGAAGCTCAGCTCGATCGATTTTTCTTCAAGCTGCACGTCGCCTTTCCGAGCCGGAGCGAGCTGCACGCCATCCTCGAGCGGACAACCGGCGAGTCACGCCCGGAGGCTAAACCCGTGCTCGACGGTGCCCGCATTCAAGAGATGCAGCGGCTCGTGCGCGAAGTGCCCGTGGCACAACCGGTGGTGGACTACGCGGTCCGACTGATCGAGGCGACCCATCCCGAACACGCCGACGCCAGCGAGGAGGTGCGGCGCTACGTCAACTACGGAGCTTCACCGCGCGGCGCGCAAGCGGTGCTCCTCGCCTCGAAATGTTACGCCCTCTTCGACGGGCGCTTCGCCCCTGGAATCGATGACGTGAAGAAGGCCGCTCTGCCGGCGCTGCGCCATCGCGTGCTCTTGAATTTCGAAGGCGAAGCGGAGGGCATTAAGACCGATCCGCTGATCCGAACGATCCTCGAGCGGCTGCCCGAGTCGGCGCCCCCGTCCGTCCGAGGCAAGAGCCAAAAGAAGTAGACGATGGGGCTTTTCGAGGTCTTCAAGCGAGCCACAGCGCCACTCTCGCGGCGCTTCGGTGCCCGGCGTGCCGTGGCTCAGTCGGAGCTCTTCGACGATGAGTTTCAACGCAAGCTCGAGTACCTCGCGATGGTCTCCAAGCGCGTGTTCTCGGGCTCGGTGAGGTCCGAGCGGCGCACGAAGAAAACCGGCAGTGGCGTCGAGTTCGCTGACCACCGTGATTATGCGCCCGGTGACGATTTTCGTTCACTCGATTGGCATGCGTTCCAGCGCTTCGACAGGCTGCTCGTGCGCCTGTTCGAGGAGGAAGAAGACCTCTCGATCTACCTCATCGTCGACAGCTCGGAGTCGATGGGGTTCCGTTCCGAACGGAAGCTTCGTTACGCTAAAAAGCTCGCCGCCGCGCTCGCCTACGTTGGCCTGGCGAACCTCGACAGAGTCGCCATCGTCACCGCGGACTCCGAGATCGCGATGCGCCTCGAGCCGACTCGCAACAAGAAGCGCATCTTCCGGGTGTTCGAGTTCTTGCGACGAGTCGAGGCCGGTGGCGACACGAATTTGGGCATGGCACTGCGTGGCTTCGTGGCCAAACACAAGCGGCGTGGCCTGGCGATTTTGATAAGCGATCTCTATGACCCGGCAGGCTTCGAGCAGGGCATCAACGTCCTTCGCTACAACAAGTTCGAGCCGTTTGTGTTGCACATCCTCGACCATGAGGATGCGGCGCCCGAGCTCCGCGGTGACGTGGTGCTCTTCGACTGCGAGACGGGCGAGGAACGCGAAGTGACGGTGACCTCGGCTGTGCTCGCGCGTTACCGCGAGGAGTACGAAAACTACTTGGCGCGGGTCGAGCGCTTCTGCGTGACGCATCAGGTCACGTACTTTCGTGCCGACGTCGACGTGGCGTTCGATGAGCTTGTTTTGCGGGTGTTTCGACGCGGCGGGTTCCTTCGATGAGCGGGCTGTCCTTCACCGGAATCGACGCCGGCACGTTGTTGCGAGCGGCGGGCGCACTCGGCGTTGCGGTCGTCGTGTTGTACATCCTGAAGTTGCGACGCAGGCCCATCGCGGTCCCGTTTGCGGCGCTGTGGCAGCGAGTCTTGCGCGACCGCGAGTCGACGAGCTTCTTCTCGCAATTGAAGCGCTTGTTGTCGCTCTTGCTGCAGCTCGCCCTCCTAGGATTGATGCTCGGCGCGCTCGGTGATCCGCGCACCGCGGTGAACAAAACCACGGGCCGGCACGTCGTGGTGCTCGTCGATGCAAGCGCCAGCATGAAGGCCACGGACGTGTCGCAAGAAGGCAGCCTCGGCGAGACGTCGGGGGCCAAGCGGCGGCCGGTGACGCGGCTCGATGTGGCGATTGCGAAGGTGCGGCAACTCGTACGCGGTCTCTCGGGAAGTGATCGCATGCTGGTGGTTTCGCTCGACGCGGCGGTCACTCCACTCTCGACGATGACCGGCGAGACAAGCGAACTCGAACACGCACTCGACAGCGTCCGTGCCGTCGACGTTCGGGCGAATTTTGCGGCCGGGCTTCGCTATGCCGTGGACTCGCTGCGCGAGCTCTCGAATGCCGAAATTATCGTCGCGAGCGACGGAGCGTTGGGAGAGCCAGTAGACGGGCAAGGGGCGATCGAGCTCGGGGCCATCAAGCTCTCGTATGTGAAGGTCGGTGACTCCACGACCAGCCGCAACGTCGCCATCACCGGCCTCTCGGTGCGGCGCTACCCGCTCGACAAAAGTCGCTACGAGGTGCTCGTCGGCGTGACCAACACGATGGATGAGGAAGCTCGCATCGAGCTTGAGCTGCGGGGCGACGGCAAGGTGACGGATCTCGTCGAGTTGCGCCTCGGAGCGAAGGAGAGCACCTCGCGGTTCTATCCGAATCTTTCCGGCGCCGACCGCGCCCTCGAAGCGCACGTCCGCCTGAAGGATGGTCAGGATGATCTGCCTGCGGACGATACGGCCTTCGCGCTTTTGCCTGAGCGGCGTCGGGCTCGCGTGCAGGTCGTCACGCGCGGCAACATGTACCTCGCGGCCGCGCTTTTACTCGATGAATACCTCGAGGTTGTCGAAGTCGCGCCGGAGGCCTACCCGGCCGAGGGAGCGTTCGATGTGACGATTTTCGATGGAGTCGCGCCGGCTGTCGCGCCGAAGGGAGGGGGCGTTCTCTACCTCGCGCCACCGAATGACACCCACACACCGTTCAAGCTTGGGGATGCGCTCAACTCGACCAAAGCCCTCCCACTCGGGTTCGATGAGCTCGAAGACAAACACCCCGTTGTTCGGTACCTGTCGCTCGGTGAGGTCAACGTCGGGAAGGCGCGGGCGCTCGAGCCCAGCGACAAGAAAGACGTCGCGGTTGGGCGCAGCTTGCTAGGGACGTTGCTCCTCGCGGGTCGTCGCAAAGGACGGCCGTTCGTGGCGCTTGGATTCGATGTGCGCGACAGCGATTTGCCAATGCGCATCGCGTGGCCGCTCTTCGTGATGAACGTGATTGGGCATTTTATCGACGAGGACACGGGGTACATATCCTCGTTCCGAACGGGCGAGGTTTGGAGCATTCCGGCTGGGCCCGGGGACAAGGTCGCCTCGCTCGCATTGCCGGATGGCTCCAAACGAATCGTACCCGTCAAGGACGGTCGCGCGGTGTACCTGGGTCAAGACGCGGGGCTCTATGAGCTCGAGCTGCCCGATGGAAAGACCTCGTTCGCCGCGAATCTCGCCGACCCCATCGAGAGCAGCATTGCACCCGTGGCATCGCTCGTGGTCGGTCGCGTCACGTCGGCCGAGGTCGAGGGCTTCGCGGTCGGCGTGCGTCGTGAACTATGGATCTACTTCTTGCTCGCCGTGCTCGTGGTCAGTGCTCTCGAGTGGCTCAGCTACCATCGACGGGTGACGGTGTGACTGCCGGAGGCTTGCGATGAGCGCGCGTACGACGAAAGTTGTCTGGCTCGCGCTGTGCGCAGTTTTTTTTGCGGCGCTGAGTTACGCCTACCGCCGTTACGTGTGGCTTGCGCCCGATGCGACGTTCGCGTGGATGCGCCACGGCGTTCGCTACGAGCTCTTGCAGCCGCGCATGCTTGGCACCGTCCTTTTTGCGCCTTGGTTTGTCGGTGTCCTTGCGTTTTCACTCGCGGATCTGCCGTGGCAGCAGCGAATCATGGCTGTCATTTTGCGCACGGGCTTCGTGGGGCTTATCGGGCTCGGCTTGGCGCGACCGGTCCGCGCGGCCACGAGTGACAAGATCGCGCTGGTCGTTCTCGTGGACGTCTCGGACTCCGTCTCGGACGAGGCCATCGCGGACGCAGAGACGTTTTTTTTGGAGGCGATGCGCTCGAAGCGCAAAGACGACGTCGTCAAGCTCGTGACGTTTGCCGAGCGGCCGCGGCTTGTTGAGACCATCGATGCGGACGGCAACGCACTGGCGGTGAAACTCGAGCGTCATCGCGCTTCCAAGCCCGATGCGAAGGAAAGCGCGCGCGGCGCCGGCACGCACCTGCAGGCAGCCGTGCAGCTGGCGTACGGACTTTTTCCGCCGGGCTACCTGCGTCGTGCGCTGCTCGTCTCCGATGGCGTCGAGACGGACGGCGAGATTCTTGCGGAAGCGAACCGCGCTCGCGAACACGGCGTTCGGCTCTCGACTATTCCGTACCGCCGCGAGGCTCCGGCCGAGGTGGCCGTTCGCGGGCTTGTGTCGCCCGAGCGCGTCAAGGTCGGCGAGACTTTCGAACTCAAGGCCGATATTTTCGCCACTCGAGCGACGCATGCCAAGGCGCGCCTCTATCAAGGCGAGACGTTGAATGGACTCGATGGCGTACGCGAGCTCGAGCTAAAGCCGGGCCCGAACGCGGTCACCTTCAAGAGCGTGGTTCGGCTTCCCGGTGAAGTGACTTATGCGCTCGAGTTGTCCGAGCTCGCGGCGGACAGGTTCACCGAAAACAATCGTTTTGCGACCACGATCGACGTGCCTGGGCGTCCTCAAGTTCTCTACATCGAGCAGACGCCGCAGCACGCAGGACCGCTCGCTCGCGCACTCACCGCGCAGCAGTACGACGTCGACATGCGGCCTCCGGTTGGTTTTCCCGCATCGCTGAAAGAGCTCGAACGATTCGATTTCGTGTGCGTGAGCGACGTCCCGAAAGAGGGTTTCCCGGCGGCGGCGCAAGGGCTCATCGAATCGTACGTGCGCGATCTCGGCGGCGGCTTTCTTTATGCCGGCGGTGAGAACGGTTACAGCCTCGGCGGCTTTCAGGACACGACGCTCGCGCGGCTCCTCCCCGTGCGCATGGAGAGCGAGCGGGTGAACAAGACGCCGTCGGTGGCGATGTCGCTCGTCATCGACCATTCGGGTTCGATGAGCGGGTTGCCGATGGAGATGGCGAAGAAGGCCGCGAAGGCCACGCTCGACGTGCTCGCGGGTGACGATCTCGTCAATGTGATCGTCTTCGATTCGACGCCGGACGTCGTCGTGAAGATGCAACCGGTCCGCAATCGCACGCGGATCCGAAGCTTGATCTCGCAAGTGCAGCCGGCCGGCGGTACTGAGATTTTTCCGGCGCTCGACCGCGCGTATGGAATCCTCAGCGTCACCGAAGCTCGCAAAAAGCACGTTATTTTGCTGACGGATGGGAAAGCGCCGGCTGGCGGCGTTCGCGATCTCGTCTCGCAGATGATCGCCGAGTCGATCACCGTGACCACGGTTGGTCTTGGAAGCGACATCGATGACCAGCTGCTGAGGACGATCGCCGATGTAGGTGGCGGGCGGTACATCCAGGTGCCCGATCCGAACAGCCTGCCGCGCATCTTCACCAAAGAGACGGAGATGATCGCCAAGGCCGCGGCGGTCGAGGAGTGGTTCCCCGTCGTCCAGACTGACTCAGCGTCTTTTCTGAAGCGCATCGATGTTCGTTCGGCGCCATTTCTTCATGGGTACGTGTCCACCAAATTGAAGCCGCCTCCCGCGGTGCAGTTGCTCGCCAACGGTGACAACGAGGAGCCTGTTCTGGCGCGTTGGCGCGTGGGTACGGGATGGGCGCTCGCGTGGACGAGCGACGTCAAGGCTCGCTGGGCGCCCGAGTGGATTGGTTGGGCCGGGTGGGAGAAGTTTTGGGGGCAGCTCGTGCGTGAGCACATGCGCATCAAGGATCGCCACGAGCTCGACATGCAGACGGAAATGCGGGCGGGGGTGCTGCACGCTTCGGTCGATGCGTTCACGGCCGATGAGCGATTCGACAATGATTTGCAGAGCAAACTTACCGTCAAGGGGCCGCTTCCCGGCGGCGAGACGACGGTGGTGGCGATGCGACAGACGGCGCCGGGGCGTTATGAAGTCGATGTTCCGCTCGAGCGGCACGGCTCGTTTCTCTTGCGGGCTGAGCACGCGCGCGAAGCGAGTGATGGCACGATGCGCGCCGTGGCCGTGAGCACGGGGCATGTGTCGAATCCGTACCCGCGGGAGTATGCGTCGTTCCGTACCGACGAGGCGACGCTCGAGCGGGCGGCGCTCGCGGGAGGAGGGCACTTCGCGCCGGCGAGCCTCGCTGTGCTCTACCAACCGGAAGGGGAGAGCACGCCGTACTACGAAGAACTTTGGTCGCGCGCCATCATGGCGGCGATAGGGGCGTTCCTCGTCGACTTGCTCTTGCGTCGGGTGCGCCTCTTCGACCGGGGCTTCCGCGTGCGACGGCGGCGCGCCGACGCGTCTCCGTGACGGCTGTGCTAGCCTCGCGCGCTCGATGGACCGACCGATTCGCACCGAAGACGACCTCCTCGCGATCTTTCACGATGCGTGCAGCACGAACCAACTCTTGGGCGTGGAGTCGGAGAAATTTGGGATCGTAGCCGCGACGGGTGTGCCCGTGCAGTACGCGGGGGTCCCTGCAAGCGTCGCTACGATTTTTGAGGGTTTATGCGCCAAATTCGGGTGGCGCGAGCTGAATGAGAAAGCGGGGGCGCCGGTGGTGGCGCTCGAGCGGATCGGGGTTGGTGGTCGCGTCGCGCAGATCACCCTCGAGCCGGGTGCGCAGCTCGAGCTTAGCGGCGAGGCGTTGCCCGACGTCCATGGGATTGAGCGCGAGGCGGACGAGCACCTTCGCGAAGTGGCGGCGGCGTGTGAGGGCCTCGGCATCGCGTGGGTCGCGATGGGATTTCATCCGCTGGCGACGCAAGCGGAACTCTCTTGGGTGCCGAAAGATCGTTATTCGGTCATGCGCGACTACTTCCCGACGCGCGGAACACGCGGCCTCGACATGATGCGCCGCACGGCAACGGTGCAGGTGAATCTCGATTTTTCGAGCGAAGCCGACGCGCTGCGGAAGCTTCGCATCGGCATGAAGCTCGCGCCGCTCGCCACGGCGATTTTTGCGAACTCACCACTCGTCGAAGGTCGTGCGACGGGGCGGGCCTGCGAGCGCGCGTGCGTGTGGCTCGATGCGGATCCCGATCGCACGGGGCTCTTGCCGCAGCTGTGGCGCGAGGACGCGACGTTCCGTGATTATGCCGAGTGGGCACTCGATGTGCCGATGTACCTGTTCAAGCGCGGCGGGACTGTGTTCGGCAACACCGGGCAGACATTTCGGAGCTTCTGGACGGACGGATTCGAAGGCGAGCGTCCGACGACGGAGGACTGGAAGATGCACTTGGCGACCCTCTTCCCGGAGACTCGCCTGAAGACGACGATCGAGATGCGGAGCGTCGATTCGCAGCCGAAAAGCACCTACTCTGCGCTTGCGGCGTTGTGGGCTGGCCTCTTCTACGATGGTGCGGCTCTCGACGCGGCGGAGGCGATGGTCGCACCGTTCGGCCATGACGACCTCGTGCGCGCGCGCGTTGATATCTCGGTCCGCGGTATCGGTGCCGAGCTCGGCGGCGCGAAGGTTCGCGAGCTTGCGGAGCGGCTGCTCGAGATCGCGGCAGGCGGCCTTGGACGTCGGGCGGTCCTCGATGCCGAAGGACGCGATGAGCGTCGGTACCTCGACTCGGTGATCGGGCTCGTGTCGCGGGGTGAGTCCCCTGCAAGCGCGTTGATGGCGAGGCTCGCGGGCTCGCTCGACCGCGCGGCGATCCTCGAGGCGGGTCGCGCGGACGCCTGACGCTGAGGCTCGGCTCTTCGCGGGCGGGCTATTCGGCCTTCGGCGTGCAACCGATCGCCGCGCCGAGCGCCGTGGCGGTCTTTTCGATCTGCGCGAGATGTTCGGCGAGCCGGCGTCGCGACTCGGCCGCAAGGTTGGGTTGCCAGCCGTCGAGCTCGATGCGCTTGCGCAATTCAAGTGCGACGTCGTACGCGCGCTGCAGTGCTCGCGCCTTCCCATCGGGCTCGGACGACCCGCTGCGTCCCGCTTGGTTCTGCGCATCGTCGAGCTCCTGAAACAGGACCGCGACCGGACGGGGCGGCGCGTGGGAGTACACGCCCGTGCAGCGATCCCCGCGCGGCCCAATGAGGACATGCTCCGTCTCTGCGCTGGCCCCTGCGCGGGTGGCGGCGGAGGCGTCCCGGAACGCGTAGGTGAGTCCGCGTACGTGGAGGTCGCCGCTAGGCGGCGCGCCGCCCGGAGTGAGCTGGCTCGCTTCGAGTGCGCGGGTGAGGCATGGGGCAAACGAAGGGGGAGGCTCGCCTTTCGTGGCGGTCACGCGGGTGACGCTGACGTTGCGGATGAGCCCGTTCCCGCCGAGCGCGTCAAACTCGACCGTTGCGTCGAATTCCCCTAAAAACCCAGCATTTTCGAAGGCTTCTTCGTAGCACGCAAGGACCTTGGGCATGCGCGCAGCCCCGGCGGCGTCGTGCACCTCGGAGGCGAGGCGCTCGTGCGTGACGCACCCCGTGACGGAGGCCAAGGCGAAGGCGACGCGCAGAGCGTGGTTCATCGGGTTGGCGCCAGGATGCGACGATCGGTGGCGCTGTAGTCAGGAAAGCGTCGCGCCCCGGCCCGGACGCCGTTGTAGTTGATCACCACTGGCGGTGACTTGGGGCGGCTGCGAAAGTCGACTTCGGTCGCGCAGCCGGCTGAAGCGACGGACAGGGTCAGGACGAGTCGAATGTGTAAAAGCATATGGATTGCAACTCTGAATGGTAGTCGAAGGCGCCCCCTCCCCGGAATGAATTGAACTAGGCTAGCGCCCACCGTGGATACGCTCGCGTCGCTCGTCTCAGGCCTAGGGCCACTTACCGAACTCGAGGCCGTCGGTTGGACCCTGCGCATCGCCAAGCGCGTCGAGTCGCTTCATCGCCTCGGCGTCGCCCACGGGGGGATTTCGGCGGAGGCGATTCAGTGCGCTGGACCAACGCCGCGTACGGCAGGGGCTCTCGCCGACGTGCGTCAGTCGCCTACCGTTGCGGCGTACCACTCGCCCGAGCGCGAAGGACCGAGCGGCGTCTCGACGGGCGATGACGCTTGGGCGATCGCCGTCACACTCTATTATTTGCTCACGGGCTCACTGCCGTTTCCAGGGGGGACGACCGCCGAAGTTCGGATGCGTCTCGCTTCCCCGCCACCGCCACTTGCGGTGTTTGGCGTCGACGATGATGAGCTGCAGCGACTCGTCGATCGGTTCTTCCATCGCTCGCTGGCGCACCGGGTCGCTCGCGTCGCGGCGATGCGCGAGCTGCTCGAGAGCTGGAGCGCCGATCCTGCGCTGCGCGGCTTACCGGCGCTCGACGAAGCGCCCGGGAGTGGCGCGAGCTCCGACGACGATGACGAAGACGACGACAACGCCGCGACACAGATGCGCGACGCCGGCGACATTCAGGCGCTCATCGCGCAGGCACGCGCACTCAACGAGAAGGCCTCGGTGCTGCCGCCCGCACCGTCGCCAGGCCAGTCGCCTCATGCGGCGCGCCCGACCGCCGACCCCCGACGCGGTACCCTTCTCGGAGTTGGCTCGCCGATGCAGCGTCCGGTGACGAGCGGCGGAGCGAGGCCCTTGCCCGTCATTCCGCCGCCGATGTCTCCGGCGCTCCCCGCGTCGCCGCCACGAAGCCTCCCGCTCCCGGCAGCTCCGCGGCAGCCGCAGCTCACGATGGCGAGCATGACCGCACGCCCCGCGGCCCCGATGCCGCCTGCTCCGCCTGCTCCTCCGCCGTTGGTTTCCGCAGCGCCGAGCGTGCGGTTCGAAGACGACGAAGACGACGGCGGGGGGGCAACAATGATGCTCGACGCCGGGGCCGTGGACGTCTCCGCCGCGATCGAAGAAGCGCTGAAGCGAAACGCCGCCTCGATGGCGCCGGTGGTTCGCGTCGAGCCCCCAGCGAACTCGGTCGACGGCCTGCTCGGCGCCTCGATCGCGCAGAGCAACGCGCTCGCTCCCCCCGCGGCGCCGGCGCCGCTCGCTACCGCAGAGCCTCGCGGCCTGAAGATCGCGTTGGTCGTCGGCATCGTTTTGCTCGTCATCGTCGTCGCGGCGGTGGCCGTGCTTTACTTCCGTATGAAGGGCCTCCGCTAGGCCTTCGCTCGGCGCGCCACGAAGGTGAAACGAACGATGATCGACCGGGAACTTTGTCGGCGCCTCGATGCGCAAATCGAGCAGCAAAAAGGCGAGGTTATTGAACTCGCGCGGCAGATTCATGGGGCGCCGGAGCTCGCCTTCAACGAACACCGCGCTTCGCAGTGGATAGCGCAACTGTGCGAGCGGCACGGCTATGCGACGGAGCGTCCATTCGGGGGCCTCGAGACCGCCCTGCGTGCGCGGGTCGGTCACACGGGTCCGCACGTGGCGGTGCTCGCTGAGTACGATGCGCTGCCGGAGCTCGGCCACGCATGCGGGCACAACCTGATCGCGGCTGGGGCGGTCGGTGCGTTCCTCGCTTTGGCTTCGGTTGCGTCCGAGCTCGGAGGCTCCGTGAGCCTGATAGGCACACCCGCAGAAGAAGCCGGCGGTGGAAAAATTCGCCTGATTGAGGCCGGCGCGTTCGGTGACGTTGACGCGGCGATGATGTTTCATCCGTTCGATCGGGATCTCGTCGCGCATCCGACGCTCGCGACCTCGTGGCTCGAGATGACCTTCCATGGCCGCCCGGCGCACGCGGCTATCGCTCCTCACGACGGCGCGAGCGCGCTCACCGCGTGCATGGACACGTTCCGGCTCGTCGATGGGCAGCGCGTCCACTTCCGGGATGGCGTGAGAGTGCACGGCATCATCATGCAAGGTGGAGAGGCCGTGAACATCATTCCCGAGCGGGCGGTTTGCCAGTTCAGCGTGCGCTCGTTCGACCTCGGCGAGATGGCCCGCGTCCGTGCGATCGTCGAACGTTGTGCGCGCGCCGCGGCGATGGCTTCCGACGTCGAAGTGGTGATCGTGGCCCACCAGGGCTACCGCAACATGCGGAACAACGGCCCGATCGCCGAGCGTTTTGCCGAGCATCTCGCGGCGCTCGGGCGGCCAGCCCTGATGACCGACCCGGCTGTCGGCACGGGGAGCACCGACATGGGTGACGTGTCCTACACGGTGCCGGCGATCCACCCGTGGATCGCCATCTGCGACGTGGGCGAGGCGCTCTGCCATCAACGCAAATTCGCCGAGTGCGCGGTCAGCGAGCGCGGGTTCGAGAGCATGCTGGTGGCGGCGAAGGCGATGGCGCGCACGTGCGCCGAGCTCTTGAGCGACCCCGACCTACGGGATTCCGCTGCTGCGGAGTTTCGACCAACTCAGTCGGCCTGACGCTTTGGACAAATGATGGAGTTAGGCGTTGAAACATTGGTCAGTCTCGCGGCGCTCGCGGGGCTCGAGATCGTTCTCGGCATCGACAACATCGTCTTCATCGCCATCATGGTCGAGCGTCTTCCGAGCGTGGACCGCCGGGGGGCGTATCGACTCGGTCTCGGCGCCGCGCTTATCTCGCGGCTCGGGCTGCTCTTCACTCTCTCGTGGCTGATGCGCCTGAAGCGGCCGCTCTTCGAGATGCTGGGCCACGGGGTCAGCGGCCGTGACCTCATCCTTCTCTTTGGCGGCCTCTTTCTCGTTTTCAAGAGCAGCCACGAGATTTTCGAGAAGGTCGAGAACTCTGCGGAAGCGCAGCGCGAAGCCACCGGCAAGCGATCCCATAGCCTTCTCTCGACGGTCCTGCAGATCATGGTGGTCGACATCGTGTTCTCGATCGACTCGGTCGTGACGGCGGTGGGCATCGCGAATGAACTTTGGGTGATGTCCACCGCGATGGTGATCGCGGTGCTCGTGATGATGCTTTTTGCCGGGACGGTAGGGAAGTTCGTCACCGAGAACCCGTCGATGCAGGTGCTCGCGCTCTCGTTTTTGATGCTGATCGGCGTCCTGCTCGTGGCTGAGAGCTTCGGTCAACATGTGAGCAAGGGGTACGTGTACTTCGCGATGGGTTTTTCGCTCGCGGTCGAGCTCGTGCAACTTCGGCGCCGCAAGCTCTCGCGTTCCCGGATGGCCGCGCCGCGTCCCGACTGAGCGTGTTCGGAGGTGTCCGGCGTTGGGGAGCCCTCGACGGTCTTGCAATCCTCAGAAATCCGTTCAAAGTCACAGCCCGAAAGCGAGGGTAGCTACGTGGCCGAGTTCAACCTTACCGAGCAGGGGATCAACGTCACCGAAATCATCCGAAACGCGGCACCTGCCGTGCTTTACGAGCGTGCGCTGCGCCACGAGAAGGGCAGCGCCATCAGCGCGAGTGGTGCTCTCGTCGCGCTCTCGGGTGAAAAAACCGGTCGCAGCCCGAAGGACAAACGCGTCGTTGACGAGCCTTCGTCGAGTGACGACGTGTGGTGGGGAAACGTCAACATTCGACTCGACGAGCACACGTTCCAGATCAACCGCGAGCGGGCGATCGACTACCTGAACACGCGCGAGTTCATCTACTGCGTTGACGGCTTCGCGGGCTGGGACCCGAAGTACCGCATCAAGGTCCGAGTCATCTGCGCCCGCGCCTACCACGCGCTCTTCATGCAGAACATGCTGATCCGTCCGACGGCCGAGCAACTCGAAGACTTCGGTACGCCCGACTACGTCATCTTCAATGGCGGCTCTTTCCCGGCGAACCGTTACACGACGGGCATGACCAGCGCGACGACCATCGATCTGAATTTTGCGCTGCGGGAGTTCGTTATTCTCGGCACCCAGTATGCGGGCGAAATGAAGAAGGGCGTCTTCACCATCATGCATTATCTGATGCCGAAGCAGGGCGTGCTCTCGATGCACTGCTCGGCGACCGAGGGCGAAGCTGGCGATACGTCGATTCTCTTCGGCCTCTCGGGCACCGGCAAGACGACCCTCAGCGCCGATCCGAAGCGCAAGCTCATCGGTGACGACGAGCACTGCTGGACGAACGAAGGCATCTTCAACATCGAGGGTGGCTGCTACGCGAAGGTCATCAACCTGACGGAAGAGGCCGAGCCGGACATTCATCGCGCGCTGCGTTTCGGCTCGGTGCTTGAGAACGTCGTCTACGACGAGCACTCGCGTGAGGTTGACTACACGAACACGAGCATCACCGACAACACGCGCGGCTCGTACCCGATCGAGTACATCCCGAACGCGAAGATCCCGTGTGTTGGTACGCACCCGGACAACATCATCTTTCTCACGTGCGATGCGTTCGGGGTGCTCCCGCCGGTGAGCAAGCTCACGCCCGAGCAGGCGATGTATCACTTCATCAGCGGCTACACGGCGAAGGTCGCGGGCACCGAGATGGGGATCAAGGACCCGGAAGCGACGTTTTCGCCATGCTTTAGCGGCCCATTCCTCGTGTGGCACCCGACGAAGTACGCCGAGCTCCTCGCTGAGAAGATGAGAAACCATAAAGCAGATGCGTGGCTCGTCAACACCGGTTGGTCGGGCGGCGCCTACGGAGTCGGTGCGCGGATGAAGCTCCGTTACACCCGCGCGATCATCGACGCCATCCACTCCGGCGAGCTCAGCCGGGCCGCCACGGTGGAGGATGCGCTCTTCGGGTTGCAAGTGCCGACGAGCGTGTCGGGTGTGCCAAGCGAGATTCTGGTCCCGAAGAACACCTGGAAAGATGCGGCCGCCTACGATGCCGCCGCGCTGAAGCTCGCGAACCTTTTCAAGAACAACTTCACGAAGTACGAAGAGGGTGCGAGCGCTGCCGTTCGTGCCGCGGGCCCCCGCATCTGACGGGTCAATTGACGCGACCCTTCCGCATCCTAGGGCTCCAACAGATCGCGATTGGGGCGCGCGACAACGCACGGCTCGTCGCCTTGTGGATTGACCTCCTCGGACTCGAGCTCACCGGCTCGTTCCGGAGCGAGCGCGAGAACGTCGACGAGCAGATCGCCGTGTGCGGCAAGGGCGCTGGCAAAGTCGAGATCGATCTCATGCAGCCTATCGATCCCGACGGCCGGCCTCGGGTTCACGAGCCGGCGCTCAACCACATCGGTCTGTGGGTGGATGACTTGGCCGCGGCGGTGGTGTGGCTCGGTGGGCGTGGCGTGCGCTTCACCCCTGGCGGCATTCGGAAAGGCGCAGCCGGCTACGATGTGTGCTTCATCCACCCCAAAGGCGACGAGTCATCACCGCTCTCGGGCGAAGGCGTTTTGATCGAGCTTGTGCAAGCGCCGCCCGAACTCCTGCAAGCGCCGCCCGGCATCAGCGGCTGATTCTGGTCCCCCACCCAAGGGTGGGAGAAGTACCCATTCATCGTCGCGAAGTCTCACCTCAATGCAGTGTTTCGACGCGCAAAGCACGGTTCGGACGGTCAGCGCGGATGGGTGCGTTCCGCTTCGACTCCGGCAAGCAGCAGCCGCGCGGCAACGCCGACCTGCTCGGTCACGCGAGGGATCCCGTGGAGCTTCGCCGACCAACCGACGAGCGCGGCGAACCAAATCTGCTGCAAGAGCAACGCGACCGTGAGCTCCTCGTCGGTCGGATCGCTCTCGGGTGAGGCGTGTCCCGGGTCCCGCAGGGCGGCCACGATCATCCGGTAGATCGGCGCCTGGTACGCCACGATGTTGCCTGCGACTTCAGGCTCCCCCGAAGCCATCGCCTTGATGATTGCCCGCGCGTAATTGGGCTTTTTGCATAGCGTGCGCGTCAGCGTCTCGAAAAATTCGGACACGCGGGCAAGGGCGGTTGGGCCTGCCGAGGGGCGTTTGTCGAGGCGCTTCTCCAGCGCATCGGTTTCGCGCTCGAGCGCCGCGGAGAGCAGGTCTTCTTTGCCACGGAAGCTTTTGTAGAGCGTACCGAGCGCGACGCCCGCTTGTTCGGCGACGTCACGTTGGCGAACGTTTTCGAAGCCGCCTTCTTCGGCGAGGCGGACGGCGACGTCGAGGATGCGGTTCCGGCGCGCTTTGTCCTCGCTGTGGCTTGGGGCAGCTTCGGCTTTCGTGGCCTTCTTTTTTGCCGGCATCGACGCAGAAGAAACCACGTTTTTTAGATGCGAGCCACCTAAGAGTGAAACGTGTTTCACTCTTAGTAACGAGCGGTCACTGTCACTGCGAGCGAGGGCCCCGCCACCGGCGCGCTCGGACCGTTCGATGTGACGTCGGCCGTCCTTCGATGCTCGAGTGTCCACGGCGCGCGCGCGACGGGCGCCGTGATGCCGACGCGACCCCCAATGAACACGCCGCGTGGCTCGACTTTGTCGGAGCCGCCGATGCGGTACTCCGCGTCGAAGGTTGCCTCACACGTCACGCTCACGCGGCTCAAGGTTGCGGGGCCCGAGGTGGCGGCGAAGTTCGCGAACGTGGCCGCGCCGCTTACGTCTCCGCTCTCGCCGACGAGCAGCGACGTCTCGATGATCCCGAGCGAGATGGCAGGGTAGAGGACGAGATCGGGTCGCTTGAGCAAACGGTAGCCGGCACCGATGGAACCACCGAACGAGTCAGCGGTAAGTTGCCCGCCCGCTGAAACGGACGCCATGCGCAAGCGCACCGGCAGGACGATGCGATCGAGCATCAGCGTGGCGGTTGGCTCGACAAGCGTTGCGAACTGCGAGAGCGCGCCGAGGCCTGCGTCCGATGCAAACACCGCAAGGGTCGACGCGTCGCCGAGACGCATCGAGCCGAGGCCGAGACCAAGCGACACGAGCGGCGGGGTTGACGGTTGCGGCGGCCTGTCATCGTCGTCGTCGCCTGCGGCCGCTTCGTCGTCAGTGGGACCACTCTCGGCGGCGGCCAAGGACGCGTGTGTAACGAGTGCGGTAACCGTGAACGCAAACAAGGCGCAGCGAACGGGCGCGAGGGGCAGAGCCAAGCGGCTAGACATGAGGCGAGCGTAGCGGAGGCTTGGTCCGAGTGCGAGATCGCCGCTCTCCCGGGGGGTCAGGCTTTTTTGCGGAAGTAGTCAGCGAACTTGGCGCGGGCGTCTTCGCCAAAGAATCGCTCGCAGGCTTCGTCGAGGCCGGGCGCCGTTTCGAGGTCGCTTCGGCGCATCACCAGCGCGATTTTGGATCGGCGACGGAGGAAATCGTCGAGCTTCGTGACCATCTCGGTACGGGCCGTGAGCTCGATCTCGGCGCGGATGTACTCGGCACCTTCGATCAGCACTTCCGCCATCGACGGCTCGCGGCGGATGGACTCCAGCAACTCGAAGGCGCGCATGCCGTAGCGCCGCCAAAGTCGCGTCGTCAGCGGTTCGGCCGACGCCGGTTGGGTCATGCGGTCGAGGTCCATCAGGCGCGCTTGATGCAAGAATGCGTCGCGCACGTCAGCCGACGGCTCGCCGTGCCAGGGTCGGTCACGGAACGGAAGCGCGACCCCGAGCCGTTCGACGTGCGACGCCACTTCGTCGCCGACGTTGACGCAGTCGGTGAGTTTTCCACCGAAGATTGTGAGGTGCGCTTCTGTGCGCGAGACCTCGACGACGTGCTTGCGCGAGAGCTGGAGCCAATCGGCTTGGCTCCCCGTGCCCGTGACGGCGAGGGGTCTGACGCCGCAGCGCTCCGCTATCACGTCGGCTTCGGTGAGCGGCTTCGGCAGGCGCAGCCGCTTGTTGATGTTGTCGAGCACGAAGCGGCGGTCTTCCGGCGTGACTTGGGTTTCGGGCTGCTCGACGCGCGTGTCGGTCGTGCCAATGACGCTCCGGGGCCCCATCGGGATCACGAAAAACATGCGGCCGTCGTCGGCGAAAAACGTGAGCACGCGGCGGCTTGGCGTGAGCCGCGGGACGATCAGGTGGATCCCCTTCGAGAAGACGTGCCTCGCTTGGGTCGTTACCTTGGTGAGAGCATTGTGGCGATCGGCGAACGGGCCGCTCGCATTGACGAGCACGCGTGCGCGGATGTCGAACTCACGACGCGTGAGGACCTCACGAGCGCGGCAGGTCCAGACGCCGTCGGGGCCCAGGGTCGCTCCGAGCGACTCGACGTAGTTCGTCGCGATGCAGCCGTTGTCGAGAGCCGAGCGCACGAAGCCCCATACGAAGCGCGCGTCGTTGTCGTGTAGGAACGCATCCGAGTACTCGAGGCCGCCGTCGAACTCGGCGGGATTCACGATAGGCTCCTCCTCGGCGATCGTTCGCGCACTCAGCATTCTAGGGCGTTTTGTGAAGAAGCTGCCCATCAGCCAGTAGAGCCAAGCGCCTGCGAGGAGCTTCCAAAGGCCGTGCCGGAAACCGCGCGGCCTCAGCGTGAAGAAGCGGACCTCGTGCACCGTGGACGGGTGCGTCGCGATGAGGGCGTTGCGCGAGCGGCACAGTTTACGGACGAGCCCGAACTCCAGCGTCTCGAGGTATTTGATGCCGCCCCAAGCGAGATTCGAGGACTCCTGACTCGTCGCGCACGCGAAGTCCCCGCGATCGATGAGCGCCGTCCGCGCGCCGCCGGAAGCGAGTGCCGCCGCGCTGACAGCGCCGTTGATTCCCCCGCCGAGGACGAGGACATCGAACGTGCCTTCTTCAAGCTTATGGAGGTTGGTCTCGCGCAGCGTCACGGTACGCGCGGGTGGTAGCACGGCTCCGGCCGGTCGGGCACGGAGAGCGCGGAGGCTCGGAGGCTCGGCCACTTTTGGCGCCGACGGGTGTAGCGGTGGTAAACTGGTGCAATGTTCGAGAAGTTCAGCCTTCGACTCGCCGCGATGTCCGGACTCCTTGCGGTCGTGCCCATCGCGTTCGTGCTGCTTCATTGCTCGAGCGAGGATGTCGTTTTTCCTGACGGTACGGGTGGCGCGACGGGCACGAGTAGCAGCCTCTCGCTCGGCGTCGGTGCCGGCTCTTCGAGCACGAGCGCCAGCATGAGCGCCAGCGGCGGCGCGGGCGGCACGGGAAACGCGGCGGGGGGCGGCGGCCCGTGCGTGCCGACGGCGTGCGAGAACAACAAAGTCTACGCCTGTGCCAACTGCATCGATGACGATGGCGACCAGAAAATCGACGCTGCCGACGAGAACTGCCTCGGGCCTTGCGACAACTCCGAGGACGGGCTCGATCTCGGCATTCCCGGGGCCGGCAACGCTCCCTGCAAACGGGATTGTTACTTCGACAAAGACGGCGGCGCCGGCAACGATGACTGCAAGCACGATCTGCGATGCGATCCGCTTTCGCCTGAGCCTATCAATTGCTTGTACAGCAATCCGCCTCCCTCGAACGCCGATTGCCCCGCGAAACAATCGGACACATGCCAGAAGATCTGCGCGCCACTGACGCCCAACGGCTGTGACTGCTTCGGATGCTGCGACGTTCCCGGCGGCTCGAACAACTTCGTGTTCATCGGGTCGAAAGACGCGAGCGACGTTCCCACGTGCACAGTTGCAGACGCCAAGGATCCCGCGAAGTGTCACCCGTGCACGCCGTTCGGTGAGTGCTTCAATCCCTGCGGCGTGTGCGAGCTGTGCCTCGGCAAGACCACGTTGCCACCCGAGTGCACTCCAGCCGACCAGTGCGCAGACGGAACGCCGTGTGGCCTCGATGGGCAAGCGCCGTGTCCTTTCGGTGAGTATTGCATCACCGGCTGCTGTCAGCCGCCGAACCCCACGTAGAACGCGCGGCGCTCCTCGCTCGTAAAACACCACGCGAGTCGACGTGGCCATCGACGCCATGCGAGCACGTGGGCAGGATGCGCCGATGGCTGACTTCTCGACGTTGACGCTGAACGCCCCTCTGCAACGGGGGCTCCAGGAAGTAGGCTACGTGGAGATGACCGCGGTCCAAGCCGCGAGCGTCCCGGCGATCCTCGCCGGTCGGGACGTGGCGGCCGAAGCCCGCACCGGCAGCGGCAAGACGGCCGCATTTGCGCTCGGCATTTTGTCGACACTCAATGTGTTGGAGCTCAGGCTCCAGGGTCTCGTCCTTTGCCCCACGCGCGAGCTCGCCGACCAGGTCAGCCGAGAGATTCGCCGGCTTGCCCGCTTCATCCCGAACGTTAAGGTCCTGACCTTGTGCGGCGGCGTTCCGTTGCGACCGCACCTCGCCTCCCTCGTGCACGAACCGCACATCGTCGTCGGCACGCCTGGACGCATCTTGGAATTGCTCGAGAAGGGGGTTTTGCCCCTCGCTCGGGTGAAGGTTCTGGTGCTGGATGAAGCCGATCGGATGCTCGACATGGGCTTCGTGGACGATCTTCGCCTGATCATCGCGGCTACGCCGACCGAGCGGCAGACGCTGCTTTTTTCGGCCACGATATCGCCCGACATCCGCGAGCTCGGCAAGCAACTGCAGCGCGATCCGCTCGATGTGACGGTGGAGAGCGCACCGGATGAGGTGGTGATCGAACAGACGTTCTTCGAGGTCGAGGCGGAGCAGAAGCTCGATGCGCTAGACTCGCTGTTGCGCGTTCATCGGCCTGAATCGGTGGTGGTGTTCTGCAACACGCGGATAGAAGTACGGACCATCACCGCCGCCTTGGAGGGGCGTCGTTTTTCGGTGCTCGCGATTCATGGGGAGCTCGAGCAGCGTGATCGCGAAGAGATGCTGGTGCGCTTCGCGAATCGAAGTTGCACCGTCCTCGTGGCGTCCGATGTCGCCGCGCGCGGCTTGGACATCGCCAACCTGCCGATGGTGATCAATTACGACGTGGCGAACGACGCGGACACGCATCTGCATCGGATCGGCCGCACTGGACGCGCGGGACGCGAAGGCCTTGCCCTGACACTTTGCGCACCGAGTGAAATCAGGCGGGTGAACCTGATTGAAGACAGGCTCGGAAAACCCCTGACCTGGAAGCCTGTCCCCTCGGCCGGCGGGGCGAAGGCGCCTCTTCTTGCCCCGTTTATGACACTCGCCGTCGACGCCGGCCGTCAGGATAAATTGAGGCCCGGCGATCTGCTCGGGGCACTCACGGGCGACGCGCGGATCCCCGGGACGGCGGTCGGAAAGATCGATGTTTTTCCCACGCGTACGTACGTCGCCATTGCCCGTGAAGCCGCCGATGCCGCACTCGAGCGCTTGCGAGCCGGCAAGATCAAGGGACGCTCGTTCCGCATTCGCAGGATCGGCTCTTAGCGTGGAGTTTCACGCTCTCGGACTGTCGGCCGAACTCCTGCGTGCGGTCGAGGCGCGCGGATACGCCGCCCCGACGACGATTCAAGAACTCGCGATCCCCGCGATCATGGAGGGACGAGACGTCGTGGCCTGCGCGCAAACCGGCTCGGGCAAGACGGCGGCGTTCGCGTTGCCGCTGCTCGAGTTGCTCCTTGGCGAGCGTGAAGAGCATCCTCGTCCGGTGCGCGCGCTTGTGCTCGTGCCAACGCGGGAGCTTGCCGCACAGGTTGCGGCCGAGTTGCGCCTCTACGCGCGCTCGCTCCGACGGGCCATCAAGGTGGAGGCCGTCTTCGGTGGCGTTTCCATCAATCCGCAGATGATGGCGCTGCGCGGTGGGGCGGACGTGGTGGTGGCGACGCCGGGACGGCTCTTGGACCTCGTCTCACATCGTGCGGTGGACCTAAATAACGTGCGCACGCTCGTCCTCGATGAGGCCGACAGGCTACTCGACCTCGGTTTCACCGACGAGCTCCATGCCATCCTCGAGCGCATCCCGGCGCGTCGGCAAAATCTCCTTTTCTCGGCCACTTTTCCTGCAAAAATCGAGGCGCTGATCCGCACGTGGCCAGGGACTCCGCTGAGGCTCGACGTCCCCTCGACCGAGGCTAACGAACCCGTCATCGAGCAACGCGCCATCGTGGTCGATGCGGGCGAACGCACGTCCCTCCTGTGCCATCTGGTGGCGACCTATGCGTGGCCGCGCGTGCTCGTGTTTGTCGCCACCCGGTACGCGACGGAGCACGTGGCGGAGAAGCTTTGTCGTCGAGGCATAAAGGCCGAGGCCCTGCATGGCGACCTCAGCCAGACGGCCCGTACGTTCGCGCTCGCCGAGCTCAAGGCGTCACGGTTGCAGGTGCTGGTTGCGACCGACGTGGCCGCTCGCGGTCTTCACATCGAAGGGTTGTCGGCCGTGGTCAATTACGAGCTGCCACGCTCAGCCGATGATTACGTGCATCGCATCGGCCGCACCGGGCGCGCGGGTCACCATGGCGTGGCCATCAGTTTCATTCGTGCGGAAACCGAGGCGCACTTTCGTTTGATCGAAAAGCGTTACGGAAGGTGGATCCTTCGCGAGCACGTACCGGGCTTCGAGCCGACCGAGACGGAGCTGCCTCAGGGGCGCGTGGCGAGCGACTCCAATGGCGGCATCAAGGGCCGAAGGACGAGCAAGAAAGACCGTTTGCGGGCTGAAGCCGCCGCGCGTGGCGAGCCTGTCAGATCTACGGTGGAGGAATGCCGGCTAGGGAAAGGTGACACCGGCCCTTAGACGGCCGCGCCTTCGCTCATTCCGGGTCGTCGCTACCGCGAAAGCCCCAGAGCCAAATCGACGCGCCCGCGAGGGACGGAAGGACCACCAGTACCGTCAAAGCGCCGAAGATCGCGTTGTTCTTCGGGTCATTCGAGGCCGCAACGCCTGCGACTCGAATGAACGCCTTGACCGCGGTGATGAGCCAATTGGCGAAGTTCGGCACGATCGTCAGCCAGACGAGGCAGGGCAGCGTCGGGGCCTCGAGTCGAAGCCGCGGCAAGCTCCACGCGACGCCCAGCATCCAAAATGCGCCGAGGAGCGCGTTGAGATGCGCCGCCAGCATCGCGTGCGGGTCGGCATCGAGTTTGCCCGTCATCGCCGCCGCCACGAGAAACCCCGTGAACAGGCCGAGTACGATCAAAAGCGCGGCTGCGCGACCAAGTAAACGAGCGAGCGGCCGGCTGGCGGAGGGAACCATGCCCGCGACCTTAGCCGTGCCGATGCACGCGCACGAGGCTCTCTTCACCCGGCACTCCGATACGCAGCGGAAAGCCATAGTGTCCCGTCCCGCGATGCACGTAGAGCCGATTGCGTCCCAAGGCCCAGAGCCCATGGTCGGGGACCTTCGAGAACGCGCTCACCACGGTGTACGGAAGGCCGATGCCGACGAGGCCGAGCTGACCGCCGTGCGTGTGCCCGGAGAACACGAGGTCTGCTTCGCCATCGGGGACATGCACAAACGCGCCGGGATCATGGAGCATGACGATGCGGAGCGCGCCTTCGATCCGGGGATGTTTCTCGCAGGCGGCGATCGTTTTTCGAGCGCGCTCGCGGAAGTGGAAGTCGATACCGACGATCTGCACGGGACCGGCCTCCGTCTCGAGCGTGCGCGCATCGTCGATGAGCAGCGTCGCACCGATGTCGGCGAGCGCATCGGCGACGGTGTCGGGAGCCTCGTGGTCATGGTTGCCGCGGCACGCAAATACGCGCCCCTTGAGCGCCGCGAGCGGAGCGAGACCGCGTGCGAGGGCAACGCGCGCGCCGTGCGATTCCATCGTGAGAAAATCGCCGGTCAAGAGCACGATGTCGGGGTCGGCTTTTACCGCGCGCTCGGCAATGCGCCGCAGACGCGCCTCCGACATGAAGGGGCCGAGGTGTGGGTCCGTCAGTTGGACGACGCGCAGCGGCCGCGCGACTCGGGTCTCGCCGTGGGGGTGCCGTGCAAGCCTGTCTGTCGATGTTCCGTCGAGCGCGACGTCGCGTTCCTCGAAGCGATGCCGCAGGCTTTGCACGAGACCCATCGCAGCGAGCCCGAATGGAATGCCGAAGGCATGCGGCGTGAGCCCGAGCCCCGCAGCGATGGCCCAAGGGATCGCGAGAAACGTCGATGCCGCGAAGTAGGACGCGGGCACGCTCACCGTCGCGCGGTACCACGCAGGGCGCAGGGCCGGTCGCGCCAGCATCAAAAAATTGATGAACACAAGAGCGTGCAGTACGCCGTACGCAGGAAGGAGCGCGCCTACGTGTCGCGCGAGGGTCGTTGCCACGAGTGAATGAATCGTGAGCAGAAACCCGACAAAAACTGCGTAAAAACGACCGCGCGCCGCACCCGCTATGATGACGGTCAACGCCGTCGCGACGAGCGAGAGCCAAGGGAACACGTCGAGCGTACGAGCATGCATGGTGGATGTGCCGGCGGCGAGCGCGCGGTCGAATGCGGCATAGCGCGAGCGACGTCGAAGTGAAAGCGATGGTCTCCGCCGATTCGCGTTTGCGTGGTGGCGCGTGGTAGTGTCTCGCGCCTTATGAACGGGCGACATCTTCTCCTCGAGAGCCCCGCAATGGGCCGGCGCGTGCACATGTGGACGTTCGGCGACGCGGGCAAACCGTTGGTCGTTTTTCCCTCGAACGCGGGGGTCGCGCACGAGTGGCAGAAAGGCGGCATGATCGACGTGCTCGCTCCGCTGATAGCGCAGCGCCGCGTGAAGATTTATTGCCCGGAGACGAACATCTCGCGGAGCTTTTCAGGCCACGGAAAGAGCATCGATGAGCGCATGGCGAACCACAGCGCCTACGAGCGATTCGTCATGGATACGCTCGTTCCGTTCGTCCACGACGATTGCCGCGCGTCGCACGACACCGTCGTCACCACCGGCTGCAGCATGGGCGCGATGTACGCGTCGCTGTTCGTTTTGAAGCACCCCGAAACGTTTGGCCAGGCGCTCTGCCTCTCAGGCAAGTACCGCGCAAGCACGCTGTTTGGCGGCGCTTCCAGCTCCGAGCTTTATTTCAATGACCCGCTCGCGTTCACGCCGAACCTCTCCGGCGCGGCGCTCGAGCGCGTGCGGCGTCGCGTCCATGTGACGGCGGTCGTCGGGCGCGGCGCGTTCGAGGAAGGCTGCATCAAAGAGACGGCCGAGCTCGCGGCGTGCCTCGACGCAAAGGGGATCCCCAATCACGTTGCGTTCTGGGGCGAAGACAGCCGCCACAACTACACTTGGTGGCAACGCCAAGCCTCTCACTACCTGAACCAAATTTTCTGAGCGGACCCATCCATGGTGAGCGAGACGTTCGATCCGGCCGCATGGCAATCCGTTCAAGGCTTCGCCTTTGAGGACATCACCTACCACCGCGCCGTAGGCCAGGGGACGGTGCGCATCGCGTTCAATCGGCCAGAGGTTCGCAACGCGTTTCGACCGCGCACGGTGGACGAGCTCTTCCTTGCGCTCGACCATGCGCGGCAATGGAGTGACGTCGGCACGGTGCTGCTGACGGGGAACGGCCCCTCGCCCAAGGATGGCGGCTGGGCGTTTTGCTCGGGGGGCGACCAGCGCATCCGCGGCAAGGTTGGCTACCAGTACGAAGGCGAGCCTGGGAGCATCGATCCGGCCAAGCTCGGTCGCCTTCACATCCTCGAAGTGCAGCGCATGATCCGGTGCATGCCCAAGGTGGTCATCGCGGTTGTGAGCGGTTGGGCGGTGGGGGGAGGGCACAGCCTGCACGTCGTGTGCGACCTGACGCTCGCGAGCCTCGAGCACGCGAAATTCAAGCAGACCGACGCGGACGTCGCGAGCTTCGATGGTGGATTCGGGTCCGCGTACCTCGCGCGCCAAGTGGGTCAGAAGCGCGCCCGCGAAATCTTCTTCTTGGGCCGGACGTATTCGGCCGAAGAGGCCGTTCAAATGGGGATGGCAAACGCGGTCGTGCCGCACGGCGAGCTCGAAAAGGTCGCGCTCGAATGGGCCCAAGAAATCAACGCGAAGAGTCCTACCGCGCAGCGCATGCTGAAGTTCTCGTTCAACATGATCGACGATGGGCTCGTTGGGCAGCAAGTCTTCGCCGGGGAAGCGACGCGTCTCGCTTACATGACGGATGAAGCGGCCGAAGGTCGCGATGCGTTTCTCGAAAAGCGCGAGCCGGATTTCTCTAAATTTCCCTGGTATTACTGACGCTCGGTCGGACTGCGGGGCGAGCGCAAGGTCAGCCTCATGCCGCGGCCCCACCGCGGGGTACACGCCCGTGGGAATAGCGGCTCCGCAAGCTCGGTTTTGCAGCGGAGGCCCACACATGACACCCTTCGAGGCAACGATGACGCCGACTCCCGACTCTCTCGCCCAGTTGCAACTCGAAGCGATTCGCGCAGCGCTCGGCGGTTCGAGCTTGGATCGCTACCGCTTCGCCTTTCGTTCGCTCTCGCGCCTCCTCTCGGACACCTCGGACACGGGGCAGGTGTTGGCGCTCGCGATCGCGCTCAATGGCCCTCATTTCTCGCGAGTTTGGTTCGAGGTCGCAAGCGACGAGGAAGGCGCGCGCGTCCTCCGTCAGCGGCCGAATCTCGACGGCAGCGGGGTCGACCGTGACGCGCTTCGTCGGCTACCCGAGGGCACGCTCGGCCGCGAGTACGTGCGATTCATCGACAAAAATGGACTCGATGGAGATTTTTTTCAGGCACCCCCGGGCGTGCCCGAGGATGTCGCGTATTTGTCGAAGCGTCTGCGCCAAGCCCACGACGTTTGGCACGCTGTCACCGGCTACAGCCCGAGCGTGCGCGATGAGCTCGCGTTGCAGGCGTTTACCTGGGCGCAGCTCGGCGTTCCGCATGCGAAGCTCGTCGTCGTTGGTGGGTTTTTGCGTTTCGCGTGGGGCGATCGCAAGCTCTTCGGGCACATCGTTCGCGGTTACCGCCGCGGCAAGAAGGCCCGCGCGTTTGCGCCTGCGCACTGGGAGACGCGCTGGGAGATGCCGCTCCGTGACGTGCAGGCCGAGTTCGGCGTCGAGCCCGTCTGACCCCCGCCGAAACTCCGCCAGCGATCAGCCCGTGAACATCAGGCCGAGTACCTTCGCCGACACGTAGGCAAGCGCTGCACTGAGCGGCAACGTGAGGACCCACGCGATGAGGATGTTGGTCGCGACGCCCCACCGCACGGCGCTCACGCGTTTTGAGGCACCGACGCCCATGATGCACGAGTTGATGCAGTGAGTCGTCGAGACGGGCACGCCGAAGTGGCTCGCCCCGAGAATGGTCAATGCACCGGCGGTCTCGGCCGCGAAGCCTTGCAGGGGGCTTATGCGCACGATTTTGGTGCCCATCGTCTTGATGATGCGTTTGCCACCGGCCATCGTGCCGAGGCCGATCGCTCCCGCGCAGGCCGTGATAACCCACGTCGGCACGTTGTCTCCGTGGGGGAACATCCACGCGGGCATGCCGATGATTGAGTTGTCGCGCATGAACGCGAGGAGGGCGAGCGTGATGATCCCCATCGATTTTTGCGCATCATTCGAGCCGTGCGCGAAGGCCATCATCGAGGCCGAGCCGAGCTGAAGGACGCGTGAGCCGCGCTGCACCGTTCGGGGCCTCGATTTCCGCAGCAACCAGTAGAGACCGAGCATCAAACACAGTGAAACCGTAAAACCTATAAGGGGTGAGGCGACGAGCGGAACGAGAACCTTTTTCTGCAGCGCGGCCCACTTGAAGGCGCCGAGGCCTCCCTTCGCGACCACGGCTCCCGCGAGCCCGCCGATCAGGGCGTGCGATGAGCTCGACGGGATCCCGTACCACCAGGTGATGAGGTTCCAGATGCACGCGCCTATCAATGCGGAGAGCACGACAGTCTGCGTGACGAGTGCCGGATCGGCGAACCCCGATGCGATGGTCTTCGCGACGGCCGTGCCAGTCATGGCGCCAGCGAAATTGAGGACTCCCGCGAGAATGACGGCGGTGCGCACGGGCAGGACGCCTGTGGCGACGACCGTCGCGATGGCATTGGCCGCGTCGTGGAAGCCGTTGATGTAGTCAAAGACGATCGCGGCGACGATGACGCAGATGAGGAGGCTAACCATGTTTGATGGCCATGTGCGAGAGCGTGTCGGCGATAGCGTCGCAAGCGTCGACGGCGTTTTCGAGATCTTCGAGCACCGTCTTTTCGCGGATCAGCACGCGCGCGTCGGAGGCTCCCGTGTGAGCTGGCCCGCCGCCAACGGCTTCGCTGAATAGATCGCGCATCGCCTCGCGGAAGATCGAGTCTCCTTCTTTCTCGAGCTTACGGAGGTCGCGGGCGATCTCCATGATGCGGGCGTACTTGTTCGTGCGAAGGAGGGGTACAGCCTCGTTTACCTTCTCGGTGCACCGGGCGATAAGGCGCGCGAGGCGGCGCATCGGCTCGGTGGGTACGGTGACGCCTAGCATCAGGCACGACTGCAAGGCGCGGTTCGTCGAGTCGAGCACCGTGTCGAGCTCCGAAGAGAGGCGCTGCAAATCTTCACGGTCGATCGGTGTGACGAACGTGAGGCCGAGGGCCTCCTCCATCGCGTGCTCGAGCCGGTCCCCTTCGTGCTCCGCTTCCTGGAGCATCGCGCTCGCTTCCGCGAGCACCGCCTTGTCATCGGCGTAGTCCTTCGCGGTCAGGGCGGCGCGGTGTGCGACCGCGGCCTGCTGCTCGAGAAAGGTGTAGAAGTGGTCCTCTTTGGGGAGGAGAAATCGGATGACGTCCTGAAATCCCATTGGCGCGCCGGAACCTAGCCCAAAGGTTTCGACCACGGCGTGCCCATCAGCCTCGCCACTGACATGTCACGCCGTCGCCTCACAAATGAGCGAACGCCGCCGATTCCATGGGGAACCGCGCGGCGTTGCAGTGCGAGAGCGTTGGCGCCGTGAGGAGAACCCTCACACGAGCCGCATGGTCCGGCTCAGAGCCTGGAACACACGGTGTTCGTTATCAGGCGCGTGACGACGTAGGGGTCGATGTTCGCGCAGGGGCGGCGATCTTCGATGTAGCCCTTCTTGTCGACGGCGACCTGCCACGGAATGCGCACCGACGCGCCACGGTCCGAGACGCCGTACTTGTACTCCTTGAAGGAGCAGGTCTCGTGTTTTCCGGTGAGGCGCTCTTCGATGCCGCTGCCGTAGTGTGGGACGTGCAGGGCATGCTCTTCGCCGAGCGCCTTCGCGGCTTGCACGCAGACATCAAACGACTCGCGCATCGCCTTCGTTGAGAAGTTCGTGTGAGCGCCCGCGCCATTCCAGTCACCTTTGACAGGCTTCGGTGCGAGCGTGGCCGAGACACCGTGGTCTTCGGCAATCCGATAGAGCAACCAGCGCATCATCCAGAGCTGGTCGGAGGCCCCGACCGGATCGAGCGGGCCGACCTGGAACTCCCACTGCGCGGGCATCACCTCGGCGTTGATTCCGGCGATCTTGAGGCCCGCCATCATGCAAGCGTCCAGGTGCTCCTCGACGATTTGGCGCCCGAACACTTCATCCGCGCCGACGCCGCAATAGTAGCCAAACTGGGGCGCGGGGAATCCGTTTTCGGGCCAACCGAGCGGGCGAAACCCGTCGAACAGGGTGTACTCCTGCTCGATGCCGAACCACATCTCGTGGGCGGCATACTTGTGCGCGACCGCGACGAGCTCGGCGCGCGTATTGGACGGGTGCGGCGTCATGTCGGTGAGCAGGACCTCACAGAGGACGAGGATGTCGTCACCGCCGCGGATCGGGTCCGGGCAGGTGAACACCGGCTTCAGGACGCAATCGGACTGATGGCCTGAGGCCTGGTTCGTGCTCGAGCCATCGAAGCCCCAGAGCGGGATGTCTCCGCCTTGCTCGATGATCTTTGTCTTCGACCGAAGCTTTGCCGTGGGGAGGGCGCCGTCGATCCAGATGTATTCCGCTTTGAAATGACTGCTCATGCAAGTCTCCTCTTTGCGGCGCACCCTCGCGCAACGGGACGCATTGCGCAAGCGCGAATTCGCGTTCGGCGCCCTTCAGCCCTTCGCGCGCGCGCCGCTGCCGTAACGCTCGAGGTAATCGTCGTACGACCCGCGGAAATCGACGAGTCCGCGCGGCGTGAAGGCGAAGAGGCGCGTTGCGAAATGGCTGATGAGGTCTCGGTCGTGGGAGACGACGAACGCCGTGCCTTCGTATTTTTCGAGCGCATCGCTGAGCGCGACGATCGACTCGAGATCGAGGTGGTTCGTGGGCTCGTCCAGGATGAGGACGTTGTCCTGCATGAGCATCAGCTTCGAGAAGATAAGGCGCACCGCCTCACCACCGGAGAGCGCGTCGGTCGGTTTTAGGCCTTCTTCGCCTTTGAAAAGCATGCGACCGAGAAGTCCGCGCACATCTTGCAGGTTCGTTTGGGGGGCGAACGAGTGCAGCCAATCTTGGACCGTCGTGCCGTCGGCGATGGTCTCGCGGTGGTCCTGCGCCAAGTAGCCAAGAGTGGCCGCGTGGCCCCAGGTGATCACGCCGGAGTCGGGTTCGAGCTCGCCTGCGAGCATTTTGCACAAGGTGGTCTTGCCGACGCCGTTCGCGCCGACGATGGCGATTTTTTCGCCTTTGGTGACGAGCGCGTGAAAGTCATCACACACGATCAGGTCCTCGCCGTCGTCCGCATTTTCCCAGAGTTTGTTGAGCCTCTCGATGGTCAACGTCTGCTTGCCGGACGGCTTCTTGACGGCGATGTGGATGAACGGGCGCTCGATGTTGGAGCGCTTCAGGTCGCTCAGCTGCAGCCGGTCAATCTGCTTTTTGCGGCTCTGCACCTGAGATGCGCGCGTGCCCGCGTGGAATTTTGCGACGAACTCCTGGAGCTGCGAGATCTTCTTCTGCCGCTCGACATTCTCTTGCTCGATGCGCGAGCGAATCTGCCCTTTCGCTATCACCATGTCGTCGTAAACGCCGGGATAGACGATGATCGTGTTGTAATCGATGTCGGCGATGTTGGTGCAGATCGAGTTCAAGAAGTGGCGATCGTGGGAGATCGTGATCAGCACGCCTTCGTACTCGCAGAGAAAATCTTCGAGCCAGCGGATCGAGTCGAGGTCGAGGTTGTTGGTCGGCTCGTCGAGCAGCAGCGCGTCGGGTTTTCCGAAGAGCGCCTGCGCGAGCAAGACGCGCAACTTGTAGCCGCCGGCCACTTCCTTCATCAGGCGGGTGTGCTGCGACTCGGGGATGCCGAGACCCGAGAGCAAGCCTTCGGCCTTCGACTCGGCTTCGTAGCCGTCTTCTTCGGAGATCACGCCTTCGAGTTCACCGAGGCGTTCGCCTTCGGCGTCGGTGATGTCGGGCTTCGCGAGGAGCTGTTCTTTCTCCTCCATCGCGATCCATAACGGTTTGTTGCCCATCAAGACGACGTCGATGACGCGATACTCTTCGAAGGCGAACTGGTCCTGCTTGAGGACCGAGGTGCGCTTGGGTCGCGACAGCATTCCCGTGTCCGCCTCGAGCTCGCCCGAGAGGATCTTCATGAACGTCGATTTTCCCGCTCCGTTCGGGCCCGTGAGGCCGTAGCGGTTGCCAGCGTGGAAACTGACCGTGACGTCTTCGAAAAGTTTCTTCGAGGCGTAGGCCTTCGTGACAGCTTGCACTTGGATCGGGGCGGACATGGCCCGTCGCCGTCTAGCAGAACTTCCACCGCGGCGCTTAGGGATCGTTCAAGCCGCGTCGTGACTTGCTGCGCGCTCGACTTCACGCTCGGCTGGCCAAAGCCGCCAAGGCGGGCTTGGTTACTTGCCGTAATAGATGAACTTGTCGGTGCCTTCGGTCACCGTGACGAGCACGATCGTGTCCGCTTTGGTCGTCGCGTCGAGCATCGCGTAGGCGTCGGCGATGGCGGCGGCGTGCTCTGGTGTTTGTGCGATGACGGCGAGGATTTGTTTTTTCCACGCGTCATCGGGGGCGACGCTCGCCGAGCTCAGCAGAATGTCCGCGAGCTTGCCGTGCAAAACGGTGAAGGCTTGGGTGACCGGATACGGCGCGCCCTCCGGGAAGCTCATCGCTCGAACGACGCTGACGCCGACCTTCTCGCCGTCGATCGCGAGCAAAATATCAGTCTTTTTGCTTTGGGTCGCGTAGACGATCTCGGCCTCGGTTTTGACGAGCGCCGCGTGGTCGCAGCGATTCAAGACTTCATAGGCGATGATCTCCGAGTAAAGCGAGCTGCCGCCGAGGTTGCCTTTTGCAATCATCGCTTGACCCTCGGCGCTGAGTTGCGACTCGTCGAACATTGGGCTCGCCGAAAAATCGAGGGCGTTCACCAGGAGCTCGGGCTCGGGGGAGGCGAGGTCCTCGAGGGTGATCTCGCCGCAGCTGCCCGAGAGCGCACCGTAGCCAGCGCCGTGGGCCTCTGCGCCGCCGCCGCTCGTCACGCCGTTCGTTGCGCTCGTCGTCGTCGTCGTGTTCGTTGCCGTTGTCGCCGAGGTTGTGGTCGCAGCGCCGCCGGCTCCACTCGTCGGGGCGGTTTCATTGCCGCCGGCGCAGGCCAGCAGTGCGAGCAAGGTGAGCGAACCCGCGAGCCGCTTCACTGGGGGCAATCCGCGTTGCAGGTGACGTGCTTGCCGTCGGGGCACACCGTCTTCACCGCGCCCATTGGGCAGCCGCCCATGCCGAAGCTGCAGCCCATCGCTTTGTTGTTATCGCACTTCAGGATGCAGTGCGCGCCGACCGCGCAGGTTGGATGTTGGCAGTTGTCTTTGAGTGGGGTGCAGTCCACCGTGCACGTGCTGCCGGCGGCGCAGTCCGTCTCGCACATCCCTTTCGTGCAGCGGAGCTTGCAGGTCGAGTTCGCGCCGCACGTGCACTTTCCTCCGCTTTGGCAGTTGCCCACGCACGACGCTACGTTGGCGCCGCAGGTGGCGTTGCAGGTTCCCGCGTTGCAGACCATGTTGCAAGAGGCGCTGTTCGGGCCGCACTCGCAATTGCCGCCGTTCGCGCATTCGACCTTGCATGAAGGGTTGGTGCCTTCGCATGTCGGGCTGCACGTGCCCGAAGCGCACGTGAGGTCGCACGACGCGCCGGCGCCGCACTTGCATTCGCCGCCGTTCGCGCATTCGCCGGAGCAGACGGAGCCAGCCTCGCAGTTGACGCCGCAGGTGCCGCCCGCGCACGTGAACGCGCAGTGTGCGCCGGCGCCGCACGTGCATTTGCCGCCATTTCCGCAGCTCGAGTCACAGTCGGCTCCGGCCTCGCACGTCGCGTTGCAGCTGCCGACGCACGTGGTTGTGCATTTTCCGCAGCTCGCCGGACAGACGACCGAGGAATTGTTGGCAACCTCGGTACAGCAGGCGTTCTTGTCGGGGCAGGACTGGTCGGTGCAGACGCTCGCGCATACGGGGCCGCCGGTGCCGGTCGAGCCGCCGGTGCCGGTCGAGCCGCCGGTGCCGATCGCGCCGCCGGTGCCGGTCGCGCCGCCGGTGCCGGTCGCGCCGCCGGTGCCGATCGAGCCGCCGGTGCCGATCGCGCCGCCGGTGCCGAGTGTTCCCCCCGCTCCCCCCGTGGAGGATGCGGGCTCTCCGCTTCGGCCGAAGAGGAACGGGGTCGTGTCGCACGCCGTCGCGAGCGCGAGGAGTAAGGTTGCACCTGCAAAGGCACCCGCTGCGCACCGCACGCGATGATCGAACATGGACCGGAGGCTATCACTCACAGATCCCGTTCGCCTCACCCAATGTGAGGCTGCCGACGCGAGCGCCCTTGGCGTGAACCTCGAGCGGCGGTAGGCGTATTGACGATGATGCGCGTGCGCCAATGCCTCCCTGTCCTCTTTTTCGCGTTGACGGCGTGCGCCGAGAAAGTGCCGGGAACGATCGCCGATGACGGTCCCGTCCCGCTCGCGCCACCTGCGTCGGGCGTTCAATTTGCGTCGGAGCCGACGGCGCTCGAGCCCGGCGAAGAAGCGTACCGCTGTTTCGATTTCGAGCTGCCTAAGGATGGTGTCTTTCCGCTGGTCGGCATCGAGACGCAGGCGACCGCGCTCGCCGTGCATCACTTCGGGATCTTCACCAACGCGCTCGCGAAGGACGGCACGAAGCCTTACGAGTGTGAGGCGATGGGAGCCGCGTGGGGCCTCGTCAGTGGCGGAGGCGTCGGCACGCCGGCGATGCGGTTCCCCGAAGGAACGGCGATGACCCTCGATGCGGGGGCGCACATCGTCCTTCAACTCCATCTCATCAACGCGTCGTCGCAGCCGACCACGGTGGATACCGTGCGCGTGAACCTCGTCTCCGCGCAGGAGTCGGCGAGCCTCGCATCCGTCGGCTTGCTGATCACGGGGACCTTGGCTATCGACATCCCGGCGAAGAGCGCGAACGTGCTCGCGAAGGGTGGCTGTGAGCCCGCGGAGCCGCTCGAACACGTGTTCGCAGCGTTTCCCCACATGCACAAGCTCGGTCGCCGGATCGAGACGCACGTCGTGCCCGTAGGCGGAGGCGCGGCGCGTTCGCTATCGGATGTGACTTGGGATTTCAGCGACCAGGGGATCTATCCCGTCGACGGGACGGCGAAGGCGGGCGAGCGCATCGAGACGAGCTGCACGTTCGACAACCCGCTTGATACGGCGGTCGAGTTCGGGCTCCACACCGCGAACGAGATGTGCGTGAACGTCCTCTATTACTACCCGGCGAAAGAGCGCTCGTCCTTCTGCGGGATCCCGTGACCGAGGCTTAAGTGGCTCTCGAGACGGTTGCGTCCGTTGCCGCTTGGGCTTGCGCGCGCGGGCGGAAGCTTCGAAAGGTTGCGCCGGCGATAACGAGACTCGGCAAGAGCAGGGCCACCAGATCGTATCGCTTCTGGAGCGGGACAATCAGCGCGGCACCGGTTGCGAAGGCGGCGAGCAGTCCGCTAGCCAGGGCGGCGCGGCGTACGGCGCGTTGTCTCTCCGCGCCCGAATGAATCAGCGCGAGGCCGAGGTGCACGCCGATGTCTGCGGCTGAGCCGCTGACGTGCGCCGGGCGAACTCCGAGGGCGTTGCTCGACCCTACGGTCGAGTTCATCAGACCCATCGTGAAGGCGAGGAGCGCCATCAACGCAAAGTCGACAGGCTCTTCCGTGTGACCTCCGCTCGCGCCGAAAACGTTTAACTTCCCTGCGAGCGCGATTGCCGCGAGCAACGTCGAGACCGCGAAGAGTCCAAGGGCGTTTCGTGGAGCTCGACCCCGCTGGACCTGAAGCTGAAGGGCAAGCACGGAAGCCATCGCGCCCGCGATGAACGCGAGGAGGACGCACAGGTACTCGAACATCAGCGTCCATTTCCCAAAATCATAGCCGATGCGAGTGACCGTGCCGCTCACGTGGCTGACGTAGCGACGGCAGTGGATGAGGCCGATGACGTTGACGGAACCGGCGGCGAGCGCGAGCGCCATGAAGCTCGGCGCGGCCCGCCTGGAGAGCACGTCGGAGGCATTGAGAATGATAGCCGACGGAGCGGGCTTCACGAGCGACATCGAACGCTTGTTAGCGAAGTTGCGCGCGCGGTGGCAACACCAATCGTTCCGGGTGAACTCGCGTCGCCTGACGGTCGGCGGGTTCGACGTGGGGCGGGAGGCGTTCTACGGCGTGGCGAGCCGCCGCGACGAGCGACTGCGGGAAAATGCCGAGCGCGAACAACGCCGCGCCCAGGCTCGCAAGCACGAGACGTTCGCGCAGAATCAAGTCCCCCTCACCGTTGGTGCGCTTTTTCCCGCCGAAAATTCGAAGTGCGTAGCGGAGCACCGTCGCACCGTTCATCGCCGTCGCCGCGATCATCGCGATGCCAACGAGTGGCCGCGCCGTGAGCGTCGTGTTGAAGACGAGGTCTTCTCCCACGAACGCGAGTGTTCCCGGCAATCCGACCGTACAGAGCCCGAGCACGAGTAACGAGCCGGCGAGCGCAGGCGTAGTTGCGTGGCCGCCGCCATCTTGATCGAGTCGAACGGCGCCGCGGCGAGCTTCGATTGCCTCCAGGGCCAATCCGAATCCCGTTTGGGCAAAGCCTGCGGACAGAATGACGAGGAGCGCTCCTGTTGCACCGAGTTGCCCACCATCTGCGAAGCCTACGAGGACGAGCGCCGTCGGGCTCACGGCGAGGTAGCCGAGACCTCTGCGCGCCGAGGTCTGAACGAGCGCAAGCGCTGCGCAGTAGAGGAGGGCCACTACCGCAAACACGTTGAACACCGCGAGGACGGACTCGCTTGGTGCGACCACGGTGTCGCGCGCGAGCAGATAGGAACCCATTTGTGCCTGCACGAACACGAGCGCGCTCCCGATTGGAGCGGCATCGAAGAGGCGAGGAACCCATGCGTGGAACGGGAACATCCCGCCGCGGGTCATCACCGCGAGCAAGAGCAGGGCCTCGCTGCTCTCGGGGTCGCGGTGGCCTGCCGAGGCGAGCGCGAGGCTCGCGACGAGGAGCGCTGCACTTGCTGCTTGCAGGCCGAGGAACATTCGCGCACCGCCGCGACCTCGGAGGTCTAACGCGGTCGGAATTGCGGATGCGAGCCAAAAAACAACGAGGACGTCGCCGCGACGTGAGGCGACGATCCCCAGGCTGAGCGCACCCGTCAGCAACTGGAATGCAAGGCGCTGCGGTGTTGAATTGCGGGTGGGCTTCATCGCGACGACGGCGGTCGTTATGGCCGCGACGAATGGGAAGAGCAGCGCCGAGAGCCCGTCGAGCCCGAAAACGGGGCCTTCGACGTGGAACAGCGCCAATGAACCGAGACCTTCCGCGACGCGCCCGAAGCGCGCCGAAAGGAGGGCGAAGCCGACCGTGACGATGCCGCCGACTGTCGCGGTCGTACGCGCGCTCTGGCCCGTTCTTGTGCACGCTGTGGCGAGCGCTGTCGCGAAGGCCACGAGCAAGGTGAGGAGGGTCAACGAGTCGAGCATCATCGGATGGACTCCTCGAGCTTTGCGGGCGCGACGATCGATGGCGGCGTCTCGCTTCGGCATACAACATCGGCGGGGTCGAACAGACGCGCGGTACGTTCGTCGAATCGGTCGAACGCCAAAAGAATACGGCGCGCCGATCCAAAAAAACGGGCCGCGACCGCGTCGGCGTAGCCGCGCTCGAGCGCGAGGACGTACAAACTCTCGCGGACCTTCTTGGGCAGCATGCGTTCGTAGAGCGCGCCGGTGCGCGGAGCGGCGTTGCCGAGCTGGGATTCAAGCACTTGGTGGTCGGCAATCAGGGATGGCGCTCGCAAGAACTCGAACGTTCGCAAGATGGCGTGACCCGCCACGTGCATGAGCGCGAGGCGCTGCCACCCGAATCCAATCTCCATATAAATTAGGCCGACTTGTACGATCGCGGCGTAAGCAAGGCTGCTCTTCGCGTCGGTCTGCGCTCGTCCAACGAGCGAGCCCAATGCCGCACTCACGAGACCGATAGCCACCACCGCTACGCGAACGGCCGACGAGCTCTCCCAAAGCGGTGCGGTTCGCAACAGCAGGTAGGCGCCCGCGTGGATCGACAGCGCGCCGTACATGATCGCCGAGGATGGCGTCGGGCCTTCCATTGCACGCGGAAGCCAGCTCGAGAAGGGCCACTGCGCGCTCTTGCCGAGCGAGGCCACGAGGATCAAAATCCCGAAGAGTGTGGCGCTCCCGCCTCCCGCGATAGAGACCTCAGTGGGCAGGGAGCTAGACCCCGTCGCGTGGTGAAGGACGATCAGGGCCGTGAGGAGAGCACCATCGCATACGCGGTAGATCGCGAACGCGAGCAGTCCGTGCCGTACGGGCCCCGAACGGTCGCGGTAAAAGGCAATCAAGAGTGCGGAGGTGATTCCGACGAGCTCCCAACCGACGAACAGCAGATCGAGGCTCTCGGCGACGGTTAGCAGCGACATGCTCGCCGTGAAGAGCAGCAGTAGTTGCAAAAAGCCGCCTGCTCCTCGCTCATTCTGCATGTACCGCAGGCTGAACGCGCCGACGGTTCCACATAAAATGGCCGTTAAACTTAGATAGACGAGCGAGACTCCGTCGATGAGCACGGCGACGTCGAATCCGTAGTGCCGGCCATCGGGCTCGCCGAGCGAAAACCAATGTCCGAACGCAACGCGCAGCGGCGTCCCGCCCCGCAACACGTACAGGCCCCCCGCGACGAGTCCGGCGAGGCTTGCGCACGTGAACGTCAGGCGCGCGAGACCGGCGAGTGTTTTATCCTTCGGCGTGCGACCGCTGACTTGGAGCAGGGCGACAAGACTGAACGCGAGGAGCGGCAAGACCACCATCGCGACCACCAGCGCGATTACGAACTGAGCAACGACAGAGTTCAACATGCGGCCTCGAAGGGTGCCCGGGCAAGCTGCGCCATCGGGAGGTGCTCACGGTTACGTTGGTAGTGTTCGCGCGAGCTTGCCGCTTGCGGGATGGTGCGTCCGTCTTGTGCGTGCCGCTTGAAGCCGTCTCGCTCGAGGAACATGACCTCACCGGTCAAAGGGTCGACCGAGGCGACGAGAATCCAACGGTTTTGTACGAGGCGTCGAATCACCGCGTGCCGCGCGACGATTGCCCCGAGCGTCTTCGGTGTCGCTTCTGCGACGACCAGCAACCGCATCGGCTCGTGAAGCTCGACGGTCTGCCAGTGAAGCCCGGTGCGCAGATCGCTCCCGTGGCCATCCATCACGCCGAAAAGTCCGGTGATGTTGTGCGGTAGTTTTGTGCCGCTTCCGTAGCGGTCTTGGTCGACGCGTGAGAAGTAGTACTCGAGGTTGATGCCTGCACCGACGGGCCCGACGGCGCCGAGTATGCGCTCGAGCACATGTGCTTCTTCGTCATCGATCGTAGGGTCGTAGGAGACGAGGAACGCGCGTCGGTCGAGGTAGAGACCGCGCGTAAGGGAGCGGCGTCCGACGACGCACACTGCGTTCGTGGCGTGGCAATATTCCGGTCGAGGCTGAGCGAGGTCGACGGTACGCCGAATGGCGAACGTGAGGGCTCGTTCGGGGGAAAGACCCAGCGGGACGTCAGTGAACCTTCGACAACGCTCGTGGGCGTCGAGGGCGCCGGCGCGGTCGAGGGTTGGCAAGAGAGCGTCGAGGGTCGAGCGCGCCGAGGTCGTCAGGTCCTTGACGTCGTACCACTCGATCCCGTCCGTCGCCGTGTCGTGGCAAGCGCCGATGAACGAAGTCGTGTCGGGGACGTCGAGCTTATTCTCGCGCAGGATTCGGCGCACCTCGGGTGCGTTTGCCATTAACGCGAAGGCCCGCGCGTTCGCTCCGCCTTTGCCACCCGCGCACGCGCCACAGTTGTACGCCGAAGCGTGGGGATTGTTGACGCTCGTGCTGCCGTGTCCGAGGATGACGACGAGCGGCGAAAAGCTCTCGACGAGTCCGACTCCGCGGAGCAGTGATTCGACAATGTTCGCTTGTTCGGTGAAGGTGTAGCCGTCGTAAAGACCGTCAGCGCCTGCAGGAGCGTCGTCCGCTCGCGTGAGTTCAAAGCGCGTCGCGACTTCCGGCGCGAGGACATGCCGCAAAGCCGTCGCGACATGCTCGGCTACCGGTGGAAAGAGCGTCCTCGCGATCAGCGAAATTGCGCTCGTAATGCCTGCCAACGACATCAGGCTCCCACGGACGAGGGTCCGAGTCGCGACGCGGCGTCGATGGTTTAGCGCTCCGAGCCTCTTTCGCCGTGAGAGGCCACCTTCGCCTTCGGGGACCTCTCGAACCCTGTGCTTCGGAGTCAGGATGGGCGGGCACAGCGGCACCGGGTAGGGCGCACCGTGGCCCTCGAAGCGCATCATCACGTCGAAATGACCCGCGTAGCCAAACGTGTTGATTCGCGGCTCGATCTCTTCAAGTTGGCGTCGATAAGACTCCTCACGCTCGTCGATGCAGAAGACGATCTGCGCGAGTGGCTCGGCAGGGTCGGGGATGCGCGCCGTCGCCTGGACGGCGAGGATGTCGAGTACTTGGTTTCGAAAATGGCGTTCGTAGGCCAGGTGATAGGTGGCGCGCCGCGCGGGCGAGTCGTACTCGGCTACCGTTCGAGCGAGGAGTCTGCCGTGCGCAGCGAGGTCGGCGGGGGTTAGACCCTGAAGTTGCGCTTGAACGAACAACTCAAGGGCGATCGCGTGTGGGTCTTCGAACGTTGCGCGGGCCGTGCCGCCTCGCAGAGAGAGCTGCGTGCCGGAAGATCGGGCGACGTTTTGACAGACGATTCGGTCGAGCAAAAGTCGGAGCGCCAGATAGTCGACCAGAGTCGTGGGCGGCGCGGTCCCGGGGGTGAGGTCAGGTCGCGTCTCGAATTGGTGGACCATCCCGGCCCAGCCGGGAAGGGCCTGGAGCGTGGCGTGTACGACCGCGCCAAAGTCACTCGGAGACGCACCGAGGAGGCCGAGTTCATGGAGCGCTCGCCCGACGCCGTCGTAGGGCTCAGTTAACTCCGCGCGCAGGCCGTCGAGCCAAGGGTCAAGTACGCTCTGTCCGTGAATGCGGCGGAAGGTGGCGTAGAGGCCGTCGCGCTCCGGCATCGGCCAATAGGCCACGCCCTGGTCGAGATAGCCGCCGAGAAACCGAATCACAAATCCGTTGACGAACACGTCCACGTCGCGGCCAGTCGTCTCGAGGACCTGGTCACGAAGTCGAACAAATGCCGTTAATTTGCAGGGTGAACACTGTTCACGAGCGGCATTGGCGCAGGCTTGCCACAGGCTTGCGAGGTAGTGACGAGGGCCGTCGGATGTCGATGCGTCGTCGACCCGCGCCTGGGCCTCCGGCGAAAGTCCCGGGCGAATGACACCAAGGGCGTCCGTTTCGGTGAGCCACCAACTCACCGCCTCGCCCGTCAGCGCGGGAGGTGGTGTGGTGAGTCGCACGACGCGCCAGGCGAAGAGGCTTGGCAACCCCGCGGCGAGTGGTGCTGTCGGGGTACCCACTTCGGCGAGTGCGGCCTCGATGTCGCCTGGCGTGATGCGCCCCGTGGCGAGGGCTTCGACGAAGCGTTCCTCCTCCAGGTAAGGTTCTGCCGCGAGGTCTCGCGACGCGGTAAGTAGCGCCTCTTCGAAGGGCTGCTCCTCGTAGGCGTGCAGCGTGTTGTGGTGAACGAAACGCGCGATAGGCGCCTGCGCAGGCAGCAAGTGAGCAGCGTGCTCGAGCGCATCGAGCAGGGCGCAGAGCGGGTCCTGCGGCTGGGTCGGCGATGGGGTTTTCATTGGCTTGCTCTCACGCTCGTGCGGTGATGGCGCGGCGCGTCGAGTGCGGGTGATCCGAGACAGCGGCGAGCCTTTCGTGGCCCGTGACGACCAGCTCGGCGTTCGGCCATTCGCGGGCGGCTGCATGGACGCGGTCGAGGAACGTGTGGTCGACGAGCGGCGCCTTCGACAGATCGAGCACGACTCTTCTGAGGGTCGGATCCTTGCCGATGGCGAGTGCGGCTTGGGCTTTGATGAGCGCGAGGAAGGTGGCTGGACCGGTCACCCGGATCGTGGCTTCATTGGCTTCTCGTACCGTCGTGTACCCGGTGCGGAAGAGTGCTGCGAGTGTGCCCGCGCGAACGGCGTGAAGCGCCACCTTGACGACGATGCCGGCGGCGATACCGACGAGCAAGTCCTCCGCGAGCGTCAGCACGAGCGTCACGCCGAAGTAGAGAAGCTGATCGAGCCCGACTTTCTTGGCGTGGAGAATCTCCTTCGGCGAGGCGAGTCGAAGCCCGGTAAATACCAGCATGGCCGCCAGCGCGGCGAGCGGGACGAGGTGCAAGAGCCCGGGGATCGCGGCAACGAAGAACAACAAGAACGCGGAGTGAAAGAAGTTCGACCACGCGTTGCTCGCACCGTTGTCGATGTTTGCTTTCGAGCGGACAATTTCCGAAATCATCGGAAGCCCGCCAATTCCCGCCGAGAGGAGGTTCGCGACGCCGGTGGCGAGCAGATCTCGGTCGAGGTTCGAGGCCTCCTTCTTCGTTGAGAGCGCATCGACCGCGAGCACGCTGAGCGACGACTCGAGCGAGCCGACGAGCGCGAACATCACGATGTACTTCAGGGAAGTCCCCGAGAACACGATTGAGAAGTCCGGCGTTACGATCGCCTTCGCGAGGTTCGAGGGCAGTGTCAGTAGGAACTCCGGCCCGAGGTGGTAATGACGTCCGAAGGCGTCGAAGTCATGCGGCGTCGTCATCCCGAATGCCTTGCCGAGCGGGATCGCCGTCGCCAGAACGACGAGCGGTGCAGGGACCTTGCCCAGTGCCGGAGCCCGCTTGCCGAGTGCTGGCCAGGCGAACAAGATGACGAGGCCCGCGACGCCGATTGCGAGGATCTCGGGGTTGTCGCGTAGGACGCTCCACGGAATCTCTGCGAGCAACGCCAGCGGCTTTTTCCCGTGAGGCGTGACGCCCATTAAGACGTGGGCTTGCTTCGCAAAGATGATGACGCCAATCGCGGCGAGCATCCCGTGCACTACCGAAGGCGGTGCGGCGGCCATGTATTTGGTGACCTTACCGAGCGCAAAGCCGATCTGGATGGCGGCTGCGACGACGCCGACGGCGAGCGCTCGGCGGTAGCCAACCGCCATGTCACCCGCACCGAGATCGGTGACGGCGCCGAGGGCGATCACGATCAGGCCTGCCGCAGGGCCTTTGATGGTGAGAGGCGCACTCCCGATGAAGCGACCGATGAGGCCGCCTACGATGGCCGTGAGCACGCCCGCGATCGGCGGAAACCCACTCGCGAGGGCGATCCCGAGGCAGAGCGGGAGCGCGATGAGGGATACGAGAAACCCCGAAGTGACGTTGCGGCTGAGCTCTGCGCCGCTCGCATTGGGCGCTTGCGTGGTGTTCGCGTTGGACATGGGAAGTTCGAATCCTGTTTGGACGAATTGGAAGGTCGCGAAGCGTGCGTGCCGTTTCGGCAGCGTCACGGCGCCTGTGGGGTCGGCGGCGCAACCGCGCGACCGAACGGTGCTCCCGAGCGGCTGGGTTGCCCGCGAGGAGAGTTCTCGCCGGAGGCCAACTCGACGGCGTAACGCGATGCGGGGTCGAGCAAAGGCGCTCGGCTCCCGAGGTGTTCAGGCGAAGGAACAGCGCTTATGCCGTCACGTCACGCACTAGGAGGTGGTCTCCACCCCAGCGTGTCGGAGACGCGCGCTTCAGGCGGAGGGCGGCCCGCGAGGCGCCGCGACGAGTCGTGCCCGCAGCTCGTCGTGGCTCGTCTCTTGGGTGCTCGGGTGCTCAACGATGCGGTCGGGTTGGAACGCGAGTTCCGTCGTCAGGACGAAGCGATGCGCATCGACGCGGACGAAATGCGCGTCGTCGTCTTGGTCATCGTCGTCATCGTCTTCAACGCCGTCGTTGTCGTCCTTGGGGACGTTCTCCTCATCAGTGGGAGGAGTTTCGACGTTCCGGAACGTCTGGTACGACGCGAGTGCCCGGACAGTCTGCACCGCTCCGACAGTGCGCGCTGTGACGCAGAGGCGTGACGGCGTCGCTCCGTGCCCAGGCAGTAGCCCGAGCAGGAGGACCGTGACGAACGCCAACAACGTTCTCATACCGACCACGGCTTTCACCTACGCTTTGCGTGGCTGTAGGTCAAACATTCGCGCGAGAGCCCAAGACGCGCGCACCTCGGAACTCGCAGGTGCGGTGGCTCCGCGAATCGCCTCTTTCCAATTCAGAGCGCGCGGCCCTGTGCGCCGTCGATCGGCAAGCACGCGCCAGCGACCCACGAGGCGCGGGGCGAGCACAGGAACACGAGGGCGTTCGCGACCTCCTCCGGTGTGCCGAAGCGTCCCCACGGCAGTTCGCGTTTGACCATGTCTGCGATGACCTCGGGATTCGCGTCTCGCCGGCGAGCCCACGAGCCGCCTTCGAAGAGGATCGAGCCGGGGGCCACGCTGTTGACGCGGATGCCGTATTTTGCCAAGTCCACGGCCATCTCCTTCGCGAGCGCAACGAGCGCACCTTTGGCGGCGACGTACGCGGCGGAAGGTCCGTACTCGCGGCCGTACACGCTGCCGACGTGAACAATCGTGCCGCCACCGTGCGTTTTCATCCACGCGACGGCGTGGCGTGAACAGCGCACGGCCGCGTCGAGATTCAGCGCGAGGACCTCGCTCCAGTGCGCCTCGCTCACGGTGTCGAAGGCCCCCGAACCAAGCGAGCCTCCCGCATTGTTGACGAGCACGTCGATGCCGCCGAAGGTTTCTATGGTGCGCGCGACGGCGAGACTCGTGCCCTCCGTTGTCGCGAGATCGACCACCACGGAAGCGACCGCGATGCCCTCTCGTTCGAGGCTCGCGCGTGCACTCTCGAGGGTCGCAGGGGTGCGTCCCGAGAGCATCACGCGTGCGCCTTCGAGGCCGAAGCTTCGAGCGGTGGCGAGGCCGATGCCGCGCGAGCTTCCGGTGACGAGAACCGACATTCCAGTGAGGCCGAGATCCATGGTGCGTACGATCAAGTCGCGATCGGTGGCGGCGTAAAGGGGGGGCGCGCATGAAGCGCCGCGGGGTCGATGCTGCGACTGAGCTCGCGGGCCGAAAGAGGAGCGGCGGTGGGTGTCACGCCGAGACTGTGAGCGAGAATGCCGACGACGGCTTCCGGTGTCCGGCCTCCGTCGCGGAGCTCCGCGAGGCTCGTGGCGCCGTGGCGTTTCGCTAGGCGTTGGCCGTCAGGGCCGAGCATGAGCGGCACGTGGACGTAGCGCGGTGGATCTGCTCCGAGCGCACGAAAGAGCGCAAGTTGCCTCGGCGTTGACTCGAAGAGATCGTCGCCACGCACCACTTCAGTCATACCCATCGCCGCGTCGTCGGTGACCACCGCGAGCTGGTAGGCGACGACCCCGTCGGCACGCGCGATGATGAAGTCACCCGCACCCAGTCCCGCGGCGGACGGCCCGGCGAGTCCATCGACGAACGACGGCGGCTCATCCAAGCGAAAGCGCCATGCCGCTTTGCGGTCGGCGTGCGTCGGTCCGTCCCTGCACGTGCCGGGATAGACGGCCCCCGATGGTCCGTGCGGCGCGCTCGCAATCCCAGCGATTTCCCTGCGTGAACAGGTGCACGGATAAATTGCGCGCTCCGCCTTCAACTGCTTGAGTACGGTCTCGTAGTGGGCGAGTCGCTGGCTCTGAACGTAGGGTGCGAGCGGTCCGCCAACGTCTGGGCCTTCGTCCCAATCGAGGCCGAGCCAACGCAAATCCATGAGGAGGTCCTCGGCGGCGTGTGGTTTCACGCGAGGAGCGTCGAGGTCTTCGATGCGCATGACGAACGTGCCTCCCGCGGCTCGCGCCCTCCACCACGCGATGAGGGCCGTGCGCGCCGTGCCAAGGTGGATGCGACCGGTCGGAGAAGGCGCGAAGCGACCGCGGTACGAGGGCGTGCGAAGCTCTGTCGGGGGTAGGGTCACGGCGCGCCGCGAGCGTGTCACATGAAACGTCGGCTGAGCTTGGCGACGATGGCCTGGTAGCCCGTGGGGGCAATGCGGACCAACGCGTCGAGCATGCGAGCGTCGCTTCCGATGAGGACGCGTCGCTTGTTTTTTTCGACGGCGCGAAGGATCTGTTTTGCCGCCTCTTCGGCCGAGGTGCGGAACATGCGCTCGAACGAACCGCGGCTGCCCTTCGGATCGAGAATGCCGAGCGTAGTCAGGCTGTCGTCGATGCGCGCGGCCTTCAAGATGTTGGTGCGAATTCCGCCGGGATGGACCGACGTGGCGCTGACCTTTGCGCCCGAGATCTCGAGCTCCTGGCGGAGCGACTCGGTGTAGCCGCGTACAGCGAATTTGCTCGCGTTGTACGCACTCTGCCCAGGGATCCCCGCGAGGCCGAAGCAGCTCGAGACGTTGACGATGTGCCCATCCCTCGATTGGCGTAAGTGCGGCATGAACGCCTGGGTGCCGTGAATCACACCCCAGAAGTTGATGCCCATCAGCCACTCGAAGTCTTCGATGGGCGCGCCCTCCGCGCTCGCTGCAAGTGCGACGCCGGCGTTGTTGATGACAACGTTGCAGCCGCCGTGAGCCTTCGCGACCGTCTCGGCCCACGCGAACACTTGGTCGCGCTTGGCGACGTCAACCCGCTGTGCCGTAACGGTTGTCCGGTGGCGGAGCGCGTCCGCGGTGGCGGTTACGGTGGCCTCGTCGATGTCGGAGAGCGCAAGCTTGGCTCCACGGTCCGCGAGGGCGTACGCGAGGGCGCGACCAATCCCCGAGCCGGCGCCGGTAATGGCGACGACTTTGTCTTGGAATGATTTCATGATTGGGAGGCTCCGGTGACGCGCTCAGGCGCAGCGGAGTCCCGGTCGTAGCGCACTCCGCCTACGTGCGCGCGCAAATCCGCGGCGACCGATTCGAGCGCCCTTCGACATGCGCGACTGACCGCAAGCATGTGGATGAAGCCGTGAACAAGGCCGTCCATGCGCCGCAAGCGCGTCGGCACACCCGCGGCTTCGAGGCGGCGCGCGTAGTTCTCGCCTTCGTCGCGAAGCGGATCGAAGCCGGCGGTCACGATCAGCGCGGGGGCAAGCCCGCTAAGCTCGGTCTCGAGGCCGGGATCGGCGGTGACGTCAGGCGTGCCGTAGCGTTCCCCCCGGTATTTGCGGGCAAACCATTCGAGGTCGCTCGCTTCGAGGAAGAAGCCTTCGCCAAATTGTGAGACCGAGGGGAAACTCCGCGTACGGTCGATGGTGGGGTAGAGGAGCAGCTGCAACGCCGGCCGAGGGAGTCCGCGGCGCTTCGCTTCTTGCGCGACGACGGCCGCGAGGTTGCCGCCCGCGCTGTCGCCCGAGACGACAATACGGCTCGGATCCGCCCCGAGGCTCTCGGCATTCGCGCATGCCCATTCGTAGGCCGCCACACCGTCCACGACCGCGGCTGGGTGCGGGTGCTCGGGCGCAAGCCGATAATCGATCGAGAGCACGTGGACCCCGGCTTCGCGGCAGAGCACGCGGCACGGCGCGTCGTGCGACTCGAGATCGCCGAGAACGAAACCGCCTCCGTGGTAGTAGACCACCAATGCCGCGCGCTCTCCGTTTTCGGGAACGTAATGGCGCGCGCGCACGTGGGGGTTGATGGTGAGGTCGCGCACCGCCGCGACGGCGACGACGGGGCCCGCCCCTGTAACGGCGTCCCGGCGCAACCGCGCCCGCGACTCGACGATCGAGATGCTCGTGAGACCCGGCGAGCCGGTAAGCTTGCGCACAGCGAGGATCGCTTGCAGCTCGGGTTCGAGCGTGAGCCCGTGGCGGACGAGCGGTCTCGGGGCGAGCCAGCGCGCAGGCAGACTCGTGATGGCCCGCCCTGCGAGCATCTCGATGCGCGATTTAAGCGGCAGCATGACCGGGGCGTTGCGGCGTTCTTCGACGAGGTAGTCGGAGGCCTCGAAGCGGCGCGCACGTCGGATGTAGCTGAAGGTGTAGCCTGGCCAGAGCGTCGAGTTTCGGCCTGTTTTATCGAGGTACCAACTCGTGCAGCCCGTTGCCCAAACCGTGGTGGCGAGGCCCCGGTCGATCTCCGCGACGTAGCGGGCTTCCGCGGCGACGCTCGGCTCGACGGCCGCGGCCTGCGTTGCGTCGAGGTGGCGCAGCGCGCCGAGCAAGTGTTCGACCTGCGCCTCGATCATCAAGATCATCGACGAGTGCCCGAGCCCCGTATTCGGACCGGGGATCATGAAGAAGTTTGGAAAGCCCGGCACCGACGTCCCGAGGTAAGCGCGCATGCTGCCGTCCCACGTCTCATCGAGAGAACGTCCGTCGCGCCCTCGAACGCATTTGGCGAAGGGCATGCCAGTGACGTCGAAGCCGGTTCCGAAGATCAGCGCGTCGAGCTCGTGTTCGCGGCCGTCGCTCGTGCGGACTCCGCGCTCGGTGACTTCGGCTATCGCGGTCGTCTCGACGTGCACGTTCGCGCGAGTCAGGGCGGGGTAGTAGTCATCGCTCACGAGCACACGCTTGCAGCCCATCCGGTAGCGCGGTCGCAGCTTTTCGCGGAGCGCGGGGTCCGGTACCGCGCCGTCGAGGTAGAGCGCGGCCACCTTCTGGGCGAGCTTGCCGAGCTCCGGCTGCAAGAACACGGTGCCCACGAGTTCGCGGCGCAAATAGATCGAGCTGCGAACCCAGCGGCGCGCGACGCTCGAGCGGGCAAGCACGCGTTTGTAGGTCTCACCGAAGGCGACGTCGTTGCGTGGCAAGACCCATGGCGGTGTGCGTTGAAACACCGTGAGTTTTTCCACGACGGGCTGAATCACCGGGATGAACTGCGCGGCCGACGCGCCCGTGCCGACGACGCCGACGCGTTTGTCAGCGAGGTCGTAGTCATGCTGCCAGCGGGCCGAGTGAAACGAACGCCCGGCAAAACGCTCGATCCCCGGCAGCGAAGGCGCAGTGGGTTCGCTGAGCGCGCCAACGGCCGAGACGAGCACGTCGGCTGTGAAGGGTCCGGCGTTCGTGTCGAGTTGCCAGTGCTGCCGGGTGGCGTCCCAGCGCGCTTCGAGAATGCGGTGCTCGAAGTGGATGTACGGGCGTACGCCGAAACGGTCCGCGCAGTCCTCCAGGTAACGTCGGATCTCGGCCTGAGGTGAGTACGTGTGACTCCAGTTTGGATTCGGCGCGAACGAGAAGCTGTAGAGGTGCGACTCGACGTCGCAGGCGCATCCTGGATAGGTGTTCTCGCGCCAGACGCCGCCGACGTCCTGGGCACGCTCGAAGATGGCGAAGTCGCGACGCCCCTCCTGCAAGAGCCGGATCGCCGCGCCAAGCCCCGCGAAGCCCGTGCCGATGATGGCCACGCGGAGGTGTCGGTTCACGATGGTCGTTGGGAGAGGCATGGTCGTCATGTGGGGCTTGAATTCGACGGCGGGGGCAGAGCGCTCTCGAGCTTGCGTGGGATGTCCGAGGTCGCGGCGCTCGGTGGGCTCGACGACTCAGTTCTTGTCGTTGAAGAGCGTCTCGATGAGCTTCTTTTTCGCGGGCGAGGCTTGGTAGAACGCGTACTTTGTGTGGCTCGCGAGACCGTTCAGCCCGGTGAGCCAGTCTTTCACTTGGCTCTGCAGCGAGGCCTTCATCTTCACGTTCACGTAGATCGCGTGGATGTGGCGCGCTTCGCTGGAAGGCCACCCATCCTTTCCAGGATCACGAAAAAATGCCGCAAATCCGTGGCTCGCGAGGTTGTCGACGAGGACCTTGACCTGCGCGTTCGTCAGCGTCTTGACCGAGAGATCGGTGGCCGCAGAATACGCCAATCCGTCGATCGTTCCGTCTTGCGCGTGCGTGCCCGCGGAGGCGGCAAAACTCCCAATGGTCTGCGAAATCATTGCCGCGGTGATGCCGACGCAGCGGAGGTGGTCCGAGGCCGCGGGGGCGAGGCCGTACTTGAGCTGGGCCTTGTGCGCGCACTCGGGGAGGACAAGTTTGCAAAAATCGTCCGAGCCGGTGGCGACGAAGCAGCCGTGTTCGCACGGGGTTGCCGCGGTCGCGGGGCCCGGGCCATCGCAGTGGTAGAGCGTCTCCGCGACGCCATCCGCTACCTTGTCGCCGGCGCAATACTCGCCGACCTTCGCCGTGTCCTCGCAGCTCGGCGAAGCGGGAGCCACGCCACCCGCGCCACCGAGCCCGCCCGCGCCACCGAGTCCGCCTGCGCCACCGAGTCCGCCCGCGCCACCGAGTCCGCTCGCGCCGCCGAGTCCGCCCGCGCCGCCGACGGATGTGAACGTGCCCGTTCCGGGGACGCCCTCCGAGGTGTTCGCGTCGTCCGCGCCGCACGCGATGAGTCCAATCCCGACAACGACGAGCGCCACGCGTCCGTGCGAGGAGCGCGCTCGTGCGACCTTGGAAACCGTGGCCTTACATTCTCGCATGGACGTGGATCGTTCCGGCGGCCTCTTCAGCCATCGCCAAGGTGGCGTCGTGGTCGGGATGACGCACGACGATGTTGCCGTCACTCAAAAAAGTCTTCGTCCAGTCGCGCCGCGGGGCCCCCAATGGGAGGATGTCGAGGCGTGCCACGTAGGCGCGGTATTTCGCGAGGAAGGCGTCGACGCCTTGAGAGCCTGCGATGCGACCTTTCCCCTTCGCGCGTTTGAAGATGATCGCCGCGTGGTACTTTTGCTCAGGCGGAGCGGCCACTTCGCCTGTGACGACGGCGCGCGCCCAATCGACGAACAGATCGATGTCGCCCGCGTAGTTCATCAAATCGACCATGCTGGCGCCGGGGGCACGGCACGCGATCTCCCCGAAAATGGGCTCGCCGTCTTGCGTGCGAAACCACTCCATGTGGGTGAAGCCCGTGGTCATGCCGAGGGCGGTGATGGCCTTGCGGCCCATGGCGACGGCCGCCGCGAGCTCGGGGCTCTCGCGGTCGCGCAGCGTCATGATGATCGGGCTTATCCACTCCTTTTTCCGGGCTTCGAGCACGTTGGGGTAGTAGCGCGAGCAGCTCTCGTAGACGGGCACGCCGTTTACGCAGATCGTCTCGTAGGTGTACTCGTCGCCTTCGATGAGCTCCTCGACGCTCGCCTCCTCCACGTGGCGGGTGCGCGCGAGTACGGCCTCGAATTCCTCCCTTGACGAGGCGCGCCAGGTGTCCGCCGAACCGGCTCCGGCGATCGGCTTGAAGATCAGCGGATAGCCAACACGCTCGGCCGCCGCCCATGCTTCATCCCGCGTTTGCACGCGCTCGGACTTCGGTACGCGCACCCCCGCGGTCGCCACACGCTCGCGCATCGTTACCTTGTCGCGAAAGCCCATCACCGCATCGCGACGCATCCCGGGGAGCCCCCAGCGCTCGCGTAGATCGGCCGCAAGCAGCATCAGCGGCTCCCAGTTCGTCTCGATCCTGTCGACCGGACGGCCTCGCAGCCACGCCTCGAGTCGTCGCGTGACCTCGGGCTCGTCGAGTGCGCTCGGCACCTGGAGATAATCGCTGAGCGCGCTCCGCAGTCCTGCGGGCAAGGCGCCTAGGGGCGTGTCTCCAACGCCGAAGACGGTCGCCCCCACCTCGGCCAAGCCGCGGGCGAACTGCTGCATTTCGGGCGGGTAACCGGGCGACAAAAAGAGGATGCGCACGACCGCGCAAGAGTACACGCAATGCGCGCTTAGACGGTCTCGATTGTGGCGCTTCCGCTCTTCGTACGCAGCACGACGCGCTCGATGCCGCCATCGAAGGCCTTCGACGTGACCGGGCTCTTCAGCAAGAGGAACGTCACGCGCAGCTCGCTCTCTCCTTCGACGTCGACGATGCCGATTCCGTTGCCTTTGCTGCGCGCGAATTTGCAGTGTGGCCCCGCTTCCCGAATGAGCTCATCCATCTTCGGGACGAGCGCGCCGAGGCCGAGGCTCTTGAAGGTCGCGTTGCCCTCGACGACCCGCTCGATGATCTCCTGAAACGACGTGGATGCGGCCGCTCCCACCACGAACTCGACGGCAGTCGGTGTGGTCTTCGCATCAAAATCCGGATGAAGCTCCGACGCGTAGAAGGCGTGGACGTCACCCGTCAGCACGACGACGTTGGATGCGGTGGCAAGCTCGGTCAGCACCTCTTTGCGCTCCGTGCGGAAGCCGTCCCATTGGTCGACCGTAAGGTAAAAGAGGTCCTTGTAGAGTTCAGGGACGTCGTAGTCTTTTAGGTTCACGACCAACTGGGCGACTTGAGTCTCGCTGCCCCAAACCTTCCATGTCGCGTCGGAGCTCGTCACCGAGTCGATAAGCCAGTCCTTCTGCACCTGTCCGAGCATCGTCGGTTTCGCGGCGGCTTCTTTTGGATCGAAGCCTTTTTTCAATACGAAGGCGCGCGAGCCGAGCGCGGAGTTCTTGCTGAGCTTGGCGACGTCGACGTCGACTGGGCCTTCGGGGATCACGTGGTCGCTGCGGAAGTAACGCTGATCGGTGAGGAAGATCTCGAGGTGTTTTCCCCAGCGGAGCTTGCGGTAAATGAGGATGTCATTCGGAAACGCGGCGGCCTCGTCGTAGTGAACATCCGCGGGCTGGTATTCGTTCCAGGCGCGGCTCGCGGCCTTGCGGCGCGTCGGGTTCTGCTCGTCCTCGAGGTCGTTCGAGTGGGTCGCGTTGTCCTGCCAGCAGTCGTCGGCGAACTCGTGGTCATCCCAAATGTTGATGAACGGAAAGAGTGCGTGCGCGGCCTGTAGATCGGGGTCGCTGCGGTATTGGCGGTAGAGCGAACGGTAATCCCCCAACGTGAACGCGGCTTTGAAAGGCGCGTCCTTCTCGCCGATGACGATGCCTTCGGCGATGGTGACGCGGCGATCCTCGGAGGGTTCCTGGAAGCGCGGGTCGCCTTCGGTTTCGTAGATGTAGTCACCGAGGTGCAGCACGAACTCGGGCTCGGGCGTCTCGGCGAGGAGCGCCTTGTACGCGTGAAAGTAGCGCCCATTGAAGTCTTGGCACGTGACGAACGCGAAGCGCGGACTGACGTCGTCGCCGGGGAGGGGCGCGGTCTTGGTGCGGCCGACTACGCTTACGACGCCCTGCGCCGTGAAGCGATAGTAGTAGGTCGTGGACGCGGTGAGGCCCGTGAGTTTCAGCTTCGCGGTGTGGTCGGTGTCTGGCGACGTGGTGACGTTCCCAGCGGCCACCATCGTCGCGAACGCCGCGTCGGTCGCGACCTCGTAGTGTACGGCGAGCGAGTGGCTGGCGTCCGGAACCGCGCGTACCCAGAGGATCACAGTGTCGGGTGTCGGATCACCCGAGGCGACGCCTTGCGGAAAGATTCGCGCACGCGCCCCAGGATCGCTCGTAGGCCCGTCCTCCACGCTCGCGCACCCCGCGAGAAGACCGGGCGCCGTTGCCACCACGGTCACGAGCCCAAGGCCGCGCAACACGTCGCGCCGAACCAACGTCGTCGTCACCGTGAACCCCGGACGGCCGTAAGCCTTCGCGTTTGAATGATCACGGATGGAGGTTTATCGCGAGGGCGCCGGCGAAGATAGAGCGCGCACGCACATGGAGGATGCCGCTCGAGTCGTCAGCCGCGCGGCTGCGGGGGCTGGGTGAGCCACTGCATGAAGCGCTCGTAGTGGGCAGTGAACTGACCGAGCGTGGTCGCGTCCGCGGCCAAGCGTTGCCGCCAATGAGCATCCAGTCGCTCAAGTTGGTCCTCGGTTAATTTGTAACGCAAGGCGATGCGCGCCGTGTCGCTTGGCTGGGCTGCACGCTCCACACAGAGCGCGGCGTAGTTCTCGACCGTGAAGGCTTTGAGGTGAGGGTCCATCGAGCGCGGTGAAAACGGCAGCACCTCGGCATCGAAGTCGAGGGCCGGGACCATGCTCGTTTCGCCGATAGCCTCGCGGGGGACACTCTGCGGGGCCGGGGGTTGCTCGAATGCGGGCGCGGGGGCGTTGCTTTCGAACCAGTGGTCGCTCACCGGAGGCAGGGGCAGCGGGACGGCGCGTTCCAGTAAAACAACCGGTAGAACGTGTTCTATTGGGGCCTCGCCTTCTATTTGGGCCTCGCCTTCGAGCAGTGCCCAAGCCGCGCGGAGCCACCGCAACCGCTGTGGGTCGGCCGTCTCGACCGCGGTCGCGAGTGCGACGAGGACCTCGCGAGCGTGCCGGAGGTCGTCGACCTCGATTGCCGGATGGGTCGGTGGCCTGCGGCGTAGCTCGGCGAGTTTGGCGTCGGGCGTCAGAACCAGCAAGCTCAAGAGCAGCGCCTTGGTGCGCGATTCGTCCACGTCGGTTAGCATAGCGAAGATTGCGCGCGAGCCTCAGCTCTCAAGCACCGAGACGGAGTTGACGAGCTCGAATACCTCGAGCGGGAGGAGCGCGCCAAAGAGGCCGAACTCGAGCCAGGCCTCCGCGATCACGGGTCCGTCGAAGCGCCACAGTGAGAGCCCCGAGACGCGAATGGCCCGGTGCGTGGCGACGAGCTGACCGAAGGGGCCCGTGTGCATGCCTTCCACCACGAAGGAGAGGGCGACCCGCTCGTTCTCGACGCAGCCACAACCGAAGATGAGCTTTACGTCGCAGAGCCCCGTCAGGAAAAAACGAATCGCGGTGGTCCACGCCGATGGCCTCGCCGGGAGGACGGGGAAGAGCGGCGCATGAAGCCGAAAGTCGCGCGCGAAGTAGTGCTGCGTGTCGTCGAGCTCGCTTAGCGTGAACGATTGTTCGAGAAGCCGCCGCACCGTCAGGCTCCGGCTATGGTTGAACTCGTCTTGGTGAGGCATCGCGATGCTCCTCGTCTCAGGTGGACGGCGTCGTTCCCTTCGGTACGACGTTCGTTGTCCCCCCGCCTTTGGCCAGCGCATTCTGAAACGCGCTTCCCGAGAAGCGTTTGCCGCAGCCGTCTTTTGCGGAGGTGTCGTTCAAGGTCACCCACTTGAGCTTTCCGTTTTGGTCGAATTCCATCTGCGAGACGGTGACCACATGATAGCCGCTGGCGTCGGGTTCGTCGTAGAGCGTGTTCACCTCAACCGTTGCGGCGACATCGTTGCCCGTTGCGACGTCGTCCCCGACGCTGAAGAGGTCCGCTGCTCCGGGACGGGCGTCGTCGATTCCGCACCACTTCTTCAGCATCGTCGCGCGCGTGTTGTCGTAGGAGCCGACCTTGCCGCTCGTGGCCTGAGCCGGGTCGTCGATGTCTGGCGGAAGGAGCTGGATCGTGACGCTCGTGCGCTCGTGCCCGAGCTTGAAGTTCTGTCCCTGGTGCGCCTCCCAGGTCGCGGGGAGCTCCGACGCCTTCACGGTGCCCCCTTTCTGCCATATGGGCGAAGCATCCTTGATCTTGCGCCAGCGTTCATCGTTCGCGTGTCGAATTTTTTCGACCCTATCTTTGTTACTCTCCTTGTGACCCTGCTTGATCTCGTCATCCTGGAGGTAGCGTTGGTACCACTGGTCTTCGTCGTAGTTGCACGCGGCGCAGGCCTTCGAGGCTGGGCCCTCTTTTAGGCAACGCTGCAAACACAATTGCCGAACGGTCTCCTGGCCGCAGTTATTGGGTTTGCCCTGCGATTGATCGAACTTGTCGGAGGATTTGGGAGTTCCTGCCGTGTTTGCTTCAGTTTCTTTCGCGGCTTTAGCTTCGCGTTGATATTTTTTGCGCGACTCTGCGGCTTTCTTGCATGCGGCGGTCGAGGCCTCCGCGTTACCGAGTGTCGCGCCCACCATCGCGCCGCCATAGTTGACGCTCGGCGAGCCGGTCGTGATCGTGTTGGTGTGCCAGCTGATCGAGGTGACCATGGCCGCAAGCACGCCGTTGATTTTGATCTCCGCGGGCCCGGTCACGATGAGATCGTGGCGGTTCACCGGAATGCACAGCGTCTTGTCGCCGCAGCGCGCGGCCGGCAGTTTGTCGATGAAGACATCCGGGCTGCCGCCGATGATGGGGCCGCCAACGTGAGGCACCAAGACCGCCGGGGTGTCAGACGTGCACCATGAGCCTTTGACGAACGGTGAGACGGTGTCGATGATGTTGCACACGTGGAGGTCGCTCTGGCGAGCGGCGGGATTAGGCATAGGTCCTCATGGTGAACTCAATGCGCCCGCGCGCGGACGTAGTGCCCCCATCGCGAACAGCACCTCGAGGGCGTTGGCTTCGAGCCAGCTCTCGTAGGCGAGCGCGCCTGAAAAACGCGTCATGAGCATCGCGCTGACGGGGGTCCACGCGCCCGTCGGCTGCATCGGGCCGATGGCGCCGATGTGCCGACCATGAGCGGTAAAGCGCGTCATCACGCAGTCCCCTTCGCACACCTGCTCGGCGACATGCACGAGCCACGGGTGAAAGACGACCCGCAGTCGCCGCACGAGTTGTTGCAGTGCGCGCGGCCCCGGTTCGAGGTGCGGCACCAGCGATTGATGCAATACGTGAGCGGGGCTGAGCCAAGCTTCGAGCTCCGAGTCGTCACCGCGCTCGAGCACCTGCTTAAGCCAGTTGCGGTGGGCTGCTTTTCGTATCTCCACGGTCATGGCGACGCCATTAAAGCACACGCGAATCGTGCGCGGCGTCCCGCTCCCGGTAGCGCAACACCACCCTCGCCGCGGACAGCGAAGCGAGTTCCCCCTGTGCCAACGTCGCGTGAGACAGCTCCTTCTCGAAACCTATGTACGAATGGGCGGAGAACGGACTGACGAACATGCCCCAGCTATCCCGAAAAACCGCCTTATTAGCGATGCCTCCACCACATGCGCGGCCACTACCGGTAGCCTCGTCGGCCGCACCGCTGGAGACCGTCGCGACGCGCTCGACGTCTGCAAATCCGGCCAATACCGGGACGACACGAACAAAACCCTGGCCGAAAAGCCCTTGCGGGCGCTCGGATGTTGGGTGGGACGGCAGCGTGAGGGAGCGGAGCGTGGCGGTTTGCTCTGATTTTTGTGCGCGAGCGTCCGCCGTCGGGCAAAACGGGTGTTTTGTCGTGGTGGGCAGCGCGGGAGAGGCGCGCCGTCGCCATCGCAAGCGTGCCGCAGTGAGTCACGCTCGCGCCCCGCTGGCCGAAGGCCCGGGTATTTCTTGACTAGATACCTATGACCAGTCAGGGTCGAACGCATGTCCGATCCGATCCCCGCGACCGAGTTCAAGGCCACGTGCCTCGCGCTCCTCGACCGCGTGGCCGACCGCCGCGAGTCGTTCGTGATCACCAAACGAGGAAAACCGGTCGCGAAACTCGTTCCACTCGCGGCGACGAAGCAGAAGCGCAAGTCGCTCATCGGCAGCGTTACGATCGTCGATCCGAACGACAATCTTCTCTCGACCGGGCTCCGTTGGGACATCGAGGACGGAAAGTAGTGATCCATCGCCGCGTTCTCGTGGATACGCACGCCCTCCTGTGGTGGCAGGCGAAGCACCGAAAGCTGTCGCGCACCGCACGCACGGCGCTCGAACGAGCCGACGCGGTGCTGGTGAGCGCGGTGACATGCTGGGAGATCCTGACGCTTGTCGGAGCCGGGCGAATTCGCTTCGATCGAAGCGTGACGGAGTGGTTCGCCGATCTGGAAGGCGACGACCGTCTCGAGCTCATCGCGCTGTCACCACGCGCCGCGCTCGTAGCGTAGGATCTGCAGCGTGCGCGCTTTCACGGCGATCCCGCCGACCGAATGATTTACGCGACCGCCGTCGAGTGCACCGCACCGCTCGTCACCGCCGACGAGCGCATCACCGAATTCGCCGCAGCTTCCTCGCCCCCGATCACGATCATCTGGTAGCGCGAGGCCGATGTGCTCACAAGCACGGCCAACGGGGCGGCGAGCGGAGCGGGCAACGACGACGCGAGGGCCGAGGTCTACCGGGACGCTTCGTACGGCACCGCCGATCTCGTCGACAAGCTCGAGAGCGCCGGCATCGAGCCCAACGTCAAAGTTCAGCCGCCTTCGGCGCGCGAGGAAATGTTCTCGCAAGACGACTTCGAGAGCGATACCAAGGCCGCAGAAGTGCGCCGCCCCGCAGGCGTGCGCGTTTCGCTACGCATGCTGAAGGCCATAGGTCTTTCGAAGCTGTAAAAACAGCTCCGGGAGGCGGCTACGCGGCTCGGCGAAACGTAAGTTGCTGGGGTCTGCTCATAGCAGTTGGTCTACTCTGTGGCGGGTGCCCTCTTATTGCACGAGCCAACGCCAGAACCTCGACTCCCCACTTGACCGATCACCCAGATAGGCTCGCATCTCGTACGCAGGTCTCCCATACTGCGTGTGCTTCGATTGTGTCGGCCGAGAGGTCAGCGCCGCACGTCCACTCCACAAAATACCCGCCGGTGCGCACCTGCGCAAACTCCGCCGGCTCGAGAAGCGGCTCGAACGCCTCGAGCTCGAAGTACGGCCGTACGTCGAACGCTCCGACAACACCGTCGTCGCGCACCACCCTGAGCGTCCCGTCCGGGTTCGCCACCACGCTCGAGATGATCATTGGTCGAGCCCTCGGATAGCGAACGGCTTGCGGCCCTCGACCGCGAGCACCCAGTCGGCCGCCAAGTCTTCCTTGTGAATCTCGATCCAGGCGGCCACCAACTTGTGCTTGTTCGGCGGCAAAGCGCCCGCCAGAACGCGTCCGTCGTCGATGGCGTACACCGCTAACGCGCCTTGGTACTCGGCGTGAACGTGCGGCGCCGAATGCTTCACGATGTCCTTGAAAAACATCCGAATCAAGATCCCGTAGAACATCGAGATTGTCGGCATTTCGAACGTAAACATAGCACGATCCTCCCTGATCGGCGTCCGCGAGCGGCGAGTACGCCAAGGTAGCGATCCATGGCTGCCAAGTCCGCGGCGCGGGGCCGGCGCGCGGTAGATGCGCGTGGAGGCGCCATCACAGGCAGCGAGGCCCGGCTCGTCGAGGCAGAGCGCGATGACCGGTCTGCGCCATTTGGTGAGTTTCGGTTTTAAACATCGGAGCTGTCGGGAGCGCCGCGCGCGACTGCGGGAGACTCCACTCGCGCGATGACCCCAAGAAAAATCTTATCGATTGTTGGGGAACTGTGTGTTTTCACGGCGAGCTCGATATGTTTTTGTAGTTTCTTGGTCGAAAAGAGTGCGTCGAAGATCCGCGGCAGGACATTCGGCGGGATGCGGGCAGTGCTTGAGGCGGCAGCGGCACGCCGTGTGTTTCGCAGGCTGCTGCCAAGTTGCCGTTTTCTGAGGACGTACGAGATCGAGCCCACCGGAAAGGACCGGCCCGTCCTCAGTTCCAGATTCGCTTAGGCCCAGTTCCGGTGGACTTGCTGTCTCCGGAAGCCGGAGAGTACTTCCTCGAAGCCACGCTGGCGGCATCGCTCGTTTACATGAAGCTCAAATCACCACGTCGCAAGGACCAGGTGGACGTCATCGAGATGATTGAGGGAGGCATCGACACGAAGGGATGTCGCGCGTATCTCGCAGCTCACGCGCCCACACGCGAATCGTGAGCGGCATCCCGCTCCCGGTAGCGCAACACCACCCTCGCCGCGGACAGCGAAGCGAGCTCGGCAACCCATTGGGCGCTCGGCTGCGGGGGCAGCGCCGAGAGTGACCGAAAGAGCGCGTGTCCTGATGCAAGAGCCGGCTGCGCTCGAAGCTGGCATACTGTCCGGGTGCTGGCGCGACCTCATCTCTCGATCAGCGGCCCGCGAAGGAGTCGTATGACGAAACCCGATCCGACTTTGCTCGTCGACGTGGTCGCGCCCAAGGTGCTCGAGGCGCTGAAGCTGGCATCCGAAGCCCTCGCCCTCGCGAACGTGCGGCATGTCGTTGTCGGCGGGCTCGCGGTCGGGGCCAATGGGTACCCGCGCGCGACGAAGGCCGTGGACTTTCTCGTCGGCGCCGAAGCTTTCCTCCACCATGCGAACGGTCTCGTGACGATGCGCCCGGAGGTTCCGTTCCAGGTCCACGGAGTCGCGGTGGACTTGCTGTCTCCGGAGGCCGGAGAGTACTTCCTCGAAGCCACTCTGGCGGCACCGGCCGGGACGATGATGGAAGCCGCGCCGCTCGTTTACATGAAGCTCAAATCACCACGTCGCAAGGACCAGGTGGACGTCATCGAGATGATCAAGGGAGGCATCGACACGAAGGGATGTCGCGCGTATCTCGCAGCTCACGCGCCCGCATTCGTCGCGGCGTTTGACGAATGCGTCGGGTTGGCAGAGGACGAGCAGGGTTGATGCTCGGCCCCGCCAGATGAGCGAGTCGACCATGGCCGCTTTTCGTATCTCGCAGCTCACGCGCCCGCACGCGAATCGTGCGCGGCGTCCCGCTCCCGGTAGTGCAACACCACCCTCGCCGCGGACAGCGAAGCGAGTTCGCTAACACATTGGGCGCTCGGCTGCGGGGGCAGCGCCGAGAGTGACCGAAAGAGCGCGTGCGCGGCTTCGATGCCGTTGCGCCCGTGGCCCTCTTCATGACACGCGAGTGTGCGCCTGAGAGTGTTCCACTCGGTGATTCGCTCGAAAGTAATGTTTGCGGGCGGTCGCCACACGGGCAGCGTCGTCTCGACTTCGAGCTCGACGTGCACCTCCGCGGCGGCGTGACCCTGCTCGTGCGCTCGCGTGGCGTAGGCCCAGGTGAGGCGCCACTCGGTGTACGCCATGCAGCGGCGCCCGGCGCGTTGTGGTCCGAGCCGTGCCATCGCGTCGCGCCACTCCCCGGCTGTTCGCCCCACCACGAGGTAGGGCGTCTCGAGCATGGTCAGCCGAAGCCCGGGGTAGGGCTCCTCGCGTGTTCTGCGCTTGCGAAGACAGCGCGGATCCCAATGTTGAACCTGCGACTCGGGCATCGGTCAGCAGTTGAGGTTGATGGGCTTGCCGTTGATCGCAACGACTCCGGCCGAGGTGATGTTGATGCCTCCGGGCATGATCTCGATCGTGCTGCCGCCGCACGTGAGCTTGATGCCGGAGCCGGACGTAAGTTCGATGGCCATGTTCACGTCGGCGATTGAGCCGCCCTCGAGCGATTTCTTGTTGAGGTCTTCCTCCTTGTCGCCGGCCTTTTCGCGGTACTTATCGAACACGACTGCCCTCGTAGCGGATGCGGGTGGAGCCATGGGCCCGCCTCCGACGGCGTGGCCACCGGGCTCACCGGAGAACGCCACCAAGAATTGATCGACGAGCGCCAGGGTCTCGTGCGTTCGCTGCAGCCGTGCGAGCGCGGCCTCGTCGTCGGCGCGTGCGAGTTGCTGCAAGGCCGCGATGGGCTCGCGCACCTCGAGGCTCTCTCGAATGTGCTGCATGAGACCATCGTGCAGCGTCTGCGAGCGTTTGCGCAGCTCCGCCACGTCTTTGATGATCGACGACGGCAGCGAGGAGAGTTTTCCCGCGAGGTACTGTTCCTGCAGCGCGTCGATGTTCGACAGCAGGCTCGCTGTGCCGAGGTCGATGTCCCGCTGGCCCGCTCGGAGATCGGCGACCTGCCGGATGAGGATGCGTGCGGCGCGCTGGTGCTCTCCTTGAAGTCGCTCAGCCTCGAGCAGCATCTGCTCGTCGCGCGTGCGTTCGGCCTCATGGGCAAGCACCTCGAGGCTGGCCCGATCGGCTTGCGCGTCGAGGAGCTCGCGGGCAGTTTGTCGAATTCGCGCTGCGGCCTCCTGAACCCTGGGGTTCGCGGCGGCTCCGCCTCCGATACGGATGATTTGGCCTCCGCTGATTTCCATCACCGCGTTGCCTGAGACGAACAGCACATCGTTGCCCGAGACGAGCCGCGCGTTGTCTCCTCCAACGACCACAACGCGATTGCTGTCTACCGTCACGGCTTGCATGCCTCGTACGGTCGCGCTCTGATCGTTCTCGACCAACACATCGAAGTCGCGCTCGGCGTGAAGGTAGATTTGCTCGGCACCTTTCGCGTCCTCGAAGCGCAGCTCGTTCGACCCTTCGCCACCCGGCGTGCTGCGCGTGCGCCAGCCGCTCGCGGTCTTCTCTTTCGGCAGCGCGAACGGCGGCAAGTTGGTGCCGTGATAATGACAGCCGAGCACGGTGGGTCGATCGGTGTCGCCACCGACGAAGCCGACGAGCACCTCCATGCCGACGCGCGGGATGAACTGACTCCCGAAACCTGCGCCGCCCCACGTTTGCAGTGGCCGAATCCAGCAGGAGCTGTGCTCGTCGGAGGCTCCATCGCGGTCCCATGGAAACTGGATCTTGATGCGGCCGAGCTCGTCGGTGTGGATCTCCTCGCCGGGCGGCCCGACTACGACCGCCGTCTCGAACACTTGGCTCCGCACGCGGCGTCGGCTTCGCGGACGATACGGTACGTTTTCGGGCACACACGTAAATTCGTTGCGATACGTGCTCGGCTCGCCAGGTGCCCCGCCGTGCTCTGCGCCCAGTTGCTGGCTTGCGTGGTGGTGGACTTCGACGATGGCATAGCGGCCTGAACGCGCACCGGCATCGTCGACGAGGTCAAACCAGCGCCCAGGCTCGAAGCTTCGGCAGTTGCCGCGTCCGCTCGAAGCCGAGGCTGCCCGGCGCCGTTCGTCGAGGCGGAGCTGCGCCACATGATGAGGAATCAAGGTCGGTTCGAGCACGCGGTCATGCTCGTAGCTCGCGAGGCGTTCGGTGCTTTGCGACTCGTCGAAGTGTGCTTCCGCGAGTGGCGTAAAAGCGGGTCGCTGATAATCGTAACCGAGCACGCGGACATGCTCCTCCCGAACGCGGCGCCCTGCCGCAAAGTCCTCGACGTGCTCCAGCGCGTCGAGCGCCCCGGCATCACGACGATGAATTTCGGTGCGGCCTGGCAGCGGCGCGTAGTGGCTCGTCGAGTCACAGAATGCGACCTCCTCGGCATCGTTGGCGGAAGGTTGCGCATCCATAGCCACGGCCGGCTGGATGAATCGAAAGAAGATCCCTTCTTCGGCCAAGAGCCGGGTGACGAAGGCGTAGTCCGTCTCTTGGTATTGCACGCAATACTCGCGGACAGCGTAGACGCGGCTGAGTTGCCAGCGGTGGCGCACCCGAGCTCGGTCGAGTACGGCAGCGACGATTTCAGGGACGGTCTTCTGCTGATGGATTTGGCTGTTTTTGGTGCGCTTCAGTAACCACAAGCGGGGAACGAGCGTGACCTCGAGCAGGGGGACACCGCGCGGCGCGCCAAGCGTGGCGATTCGTGAAAGCACGCCATGCACGTGACGCGGCTCCTGGTCCATCCCGAGGACGTCGATTCGCGCATCGCTACCGACGAGCTCGTCGACGCGCGGATCGACACCGAGGCCGGCGAGCCGGAGTCGATAGGCGTAGCCGCTCGATAGCCGTTCGCGTCCGCTGAGCGCGAGGAGCTGAAAGTGCTCGCTCCCATGAGAGCCCACAGAGAAACGAAAGGGCTGCAGGTCTTGGAGGTGCATCGTGGGGGCGACTTTACTGAAAAATTAAGGTGTGGAGTTTCTCCTTTCGACGGCTGGTGTTGCGTGCGCTCGGGACGGCAGGTAGCGTGCAGATTGTATGGGGGCGGGGCTGGAGTCGTTGCTCGACGCCTTACCGGTGTCGGTGTTTGAGGTCGCATGCGACGGGCGGGTGACGCTTGCCCGCGGTGCCGATCGCGAAGCCGTCACGCTTCGCCAAGCCGACATCCAGCGCGCAATCGGGGGCGAGCGTTTCGCTATCCGTGTCGAGGAGGGCGGTCGTTGGTTCGAGCTGCGTTACGTCCCGCACGTGGACGCAGCTGGCCTCGTCACCGGGGTCGGCGTGGTGGCGTTCGACGTGACCGAGCGTCGCATTGCGGATGAGCGCGCGCAGCACGCGAGTTGGTTTCTCGATTCGATCATTGAACACATCCCCGACATGGTCTTCGTGAAAGACGCGAAAGAGCTGCGGTTCGTTCGCTTCAACCAGGCGGGGGAGCACTTGCTTGGTGTTGGCGAGGACCAGCTGCTCGGCAAGAACGACTACGACTTTTTCCCCAAAGAGCAGGCCGATTTTTTTGTCGCGAAAGACCGCGAGGTCCTCGCTCGAGGGACCGTTCTCGATATCCCCGAAGAGCCGATTCACACCCATTCGGTCGGCGACCGCTTTCTCCACACCAAGAAAATTCCAATCAAAGACGAGCACGGCACCCCCGTGTACCTGCTCGGCATTAGCCGTGACGTTACCGACAGAAAGCGCGCCGCGGAGGAACGCGAGGGGCTCTTTCTCAGGCTGCAGGAACTCGACCGGCTGAAGAGTCAGTTCTTCGCCAACATCAGTCACGAGTTGCGCACGCCGCTTACCCTCATCCTCGCGCTGTCCGCGAGGCTCCTCGCGGCCGCCGGAGCGAACTCTAAGGAAGGGCGCGATCTCAGCTCGATTCTGAACAATGCCAAGGTCGTGCTCCACCATGTGAGCGACCTTCTCGACTTGGCGAAGGTCGACGCGCTGATGCTCGAACCGCGCTACACCCCCATCGACCTGAGTGAGCTTACGCGGCTGACGGCTTCGTCGTTCGAGGTGCTCGCGACGGCACGCGGCGTCCGTTACCAGCTCGATGCTCCCGCGACGTTGCCAGTCGAAGTCGATGGCTCGATGGTGCAGCGCGTGCTGACGAACTTGTTGTCGAACGCGTTCAAGTTCGTGCCCGCGCGTGGTCGAGTCCGCTGCTCGCTGAGAGCCTCAAATGGGAGTGTGGTCCTCGAAGTCGCTGACAGTGGCCCGGGCGTACCGTCCGATGCGCGCGCCCGAACCTTCGAGCGCTTCACGCAGCTTGAGAGCGCGCTCCGCCGAAACTCCAGCGGCACCGGTCTCGGCCTCGCCATCGCCCGCGAGTTGACGTCGCTCCACCGCGGCACGATCGAGATCGGCGACGCGCCCGAAGGGGGAGCGCTGTTTTCGGTCACGCTGCCACGCAAGGCCCCGAAAGGAGTGTTGGTCGGACTGCGCGAGAAGGCTTCGCTGCCGTCCGTTGACGTTGTGGGTTCCTCCTTTACGCCAGGGCCCTCGGCCACCTCCAACTCGCTCGGAGCGGAGCGCGTGGCCACGGATCCTTTGCGCCTCCGACTCCGCCCGGTCGTCCTCGTGGTGGAGGACCACCCGGAGCTGCGGAGGTATCTCTCCGAGCTCCTTGCGGCTGACTATGAGGTGCTCACCGCGGCCGACGGGTTGGAGGCTCTCGCGCTTGCCGAGGCGCGACCGCCCGACCTGGTCGTGACTGATCTGATGATGCCGCGTATGAGCGGCGAGGAACTCGTCGACGCGCTCCGTGGGCATACGGACCTCGCGCGGGTGCCGATCCTCGTGTTGACTGCAGCCGCCGACGACGCGGTCCGGGTGCGGCTCTTGCGCCGCGGCGTGGAGGACTACATTCTGAAGCCGTTTCAGGCGGACGAACTCTGCGCCAGAGTCGGGAACTTGGTCGCTGCGAAGCGGGCGCGAGACGTGTTGCAGGAGGCGCTGGCAAGCCGCGACGTGAACATCGAGTCTCTTGCGGTGGAGCTCGCTGCGCGGGAACGGACCATCCAGCTCGCGCTCCAGGTTGCGGTCGAGGCGCGGGCCGCGTCCGAGCGGGCCGGTCAGGTGAAGTTCGAGTTTCTCGGGCTCGTCTCCCACGAGCTGCGATCCCCGCTCGCCCTGTTGCAGTTGCAGCTGCAGCTGCTCGAGCGAAAAAGCGCGGAGCCCGATGGGACGACACAAGTACCGATGATGCTGACCGCCGTCCGCCGTCTTGAGGAATTGGTCGCCTCGCTGATCGACGAGGCGAGCATCGAGGATGGCTCGCCGAGCTTTGCCTCCGAGCCCATCGATCTCGGACTGTTGGCGGCCGACGTGTTGGCGGAGCGGCGCGCGCGCCTCGGTGGCAAGCCGCTCGAGCTCGTGTTGTCGACGCCGCCCGACCTGCCCGCGCTCCGCAGCGAGCGACGGGGGCTGCGGCTCATCCTCGAAAACCTGGTGGACAACGGCATCGAGTACACGCCTCGCGGCTCGGTCACCTTGACGATTTCGGGAAACGTCGATGGCCATCGGTTGGTGGTCACCGACACCGGCAACGGGATGCCAAGCGACACGCTCGGGGCTATCTTCGAGCCGTTCGCGCAGGGCTTACCGCTCGCCTACCAAAAACTGCCCGGCGTTGGGCTTGGGCTTGCGCGGATCCACCGCTTGGTTCGGGCGTTGGGCGGAACGCTCCTCGTGACCTCGCAGGATGGCCAAGGTACCGAGGTCACCGTCACGCTGCCCGGCGTTGCCGAGTCGGCGCACGAGACCGAGTCCGAGTGGGCCTCGTCCGCAGCAGCTGTTTGAGCTTCCGATCGGAGCACCGTGGGGCGGTCGGCGACGATGTCCGCGACGTCGCGATCGAAGCGAGGATGGTTGCCGTTCGCGTGCTCTGACGCGCCTAGCCCGTGACGCATGGCCTAGGGGCGGGGTGCGTTGGCGCTCGACTCCCCGTTGGCGGCGTGTAAGCTCCGCGCGTGACAATTCTCGCGGCTCGCGCGCTGTCGAAAGCTTTCGGGCCGAAGGTTATCGCGAACGAAATTACGCTCGCCATCGAGGACGGTGAACGCATCGGGTTGCTCGGCTCCAACGGGTCGGGCAAAAGCACCCTCGCGCGCATGCTCGCGGGGCAAGAGCCGCTCGACGCGGGCACGTTGATGCAACGGCGCGAGTCGACGATAGGTTACCTCGCGCAGGAGCCCGTGCTCGATCTCACGCTGACGGCGCAGGAGACGGTGCTCGACGGTCTGACGGCTTGGAGCGCGGCGCGGGCTCGCTACGAGACGGTCAGCACCCAGCTCGCATCGAATGACGCGCCTTCCCCACAGGCGGAATTGGCGCTGCTGACAGCCCAGGCTTCGGCACTCGGAGATGTCGAGCGGCTCGGTGGCTGGGATCGCGATCACGAAGCGGTCGCGATGCTGACGCACCTCGGCGTGCAGCGTCCCGACGCTCGCATCGGCGAGTTGTCCGGTGGCGATCGCCGTCGCGTGGCGCTAGCAAGGCTCCTTGTTTCCCGTCCTACGCTCGCCATCTTGGATGAGCCGAGCAACCATCTCGATGCGGACACGGTCGCTTGGCTGGAAGACTATCTCGTCGATGACTACCCCGGCGCGCTGCTCCTCGTGACGCACGACCGCTACTTGCTCGATCGCGTCGTAACGAGGACGCTCGAACTCGACCGCGGGAACCTGCATGGCTACGCGGGCGGCTACATGGACTACCTCGAGGCTCGGGCGGAGCGCGCCGAGCAGACGGAGCGCACGGAGTCGAATCGGCAGAATTTTCTCCGCAAAGAACTCGACTGGTTGCGTCGCCAACCGAAGGCGCGTGCCGTCAAACAAAAAGCTCGAATTTCGCGCGCGGAGACGGCCCGCGACACGGTGAAACACCGCGCGTCCAAGACGGCCATGCTCGAGTTCGATACGGCGCGCGCTGGCAAGAGCGTGATCGAGTTGAAGGGCGTGACGCTCGCGCAAGGTGGCCGCATCCTCGTCCGGAAGCTCGACCTCCTGATTCGCCCCGGTGAGCGGCTCGGCATCGTCGGTCCCAACGGCGCCGGTAAGACGACCCTCCTCCGCGCCATCCTCGGCGAGCATCCGCTGGAGGAGGGCGAAATCGTACGCGGTCAGAACATCGCGACGAACTACCTCGACCAACATCGCATCGGTCTCGACGACAGCGTGTCGGTTTTCGAAAACGTCGCTGGTGATCGCACGCGCATCGGCATGGGCGAGCAGTCGATCGAGGTTCGTAGTTACCTCGAGCGGTTCTTGTTTCGCGCCGACGAGCAACGTCAGCCAGTCGGCTCGCTCTCGGGCGGTGAGCGGGCCCGCGTTGCGTTAGCGAAAATGCTGTCTCGCCCGGGCAACCTCGTGGTGCTCGATGAACCCACCAATGATCTCGACGTCGCGATGCTCGGCGCGCTCGAAGAGCTGCTGATCGAGACGCGTGCGGGTGCGGTGGTCGTCACTCACGATCGCTGGTTCTTGGACCGCGTGGCAACGGCGATTCTTGCGTTCGAAGCCGATGGCGAGGTCGTCCGCTACGAGGGAAATTACGCGATGTATTGCGCTCTCAGGCCTGACCCGGCATTGCGGTTGGCCTCGGCGAACACGGTCGCCGGGGGCGACTCCAACGTCGCATTGGCGGTCCCGGAAGCGCCGGCTGCGAAGGCGCGTAAGCTCACCTTCAATGAGCAGCGGGAGCTCGACGGGATCGTCGCGTCGGTCGAGGCCGCCGAGAACGCGGCGACGGCGCTCGAGGCGGAGCTCGCGTGTCCGCAGCTCTACGTGACGCGTGGGGCTGAGGTCCCGGCGCTGAAGGCGCGTGCCACGGCGACGCGTGCCGAGGCGCAGCGGCTGACCGCTCGGTGGGAAGAGCTCGAAGCACGGCGCGGCTGAGGTTCGTGGCGGCTCGCCCGTTCTCTCGCGCTGCGTGAGTTTGCGCCTCAAAGGTCGAGCTGAATGCCGATCTCGACGACCTGATCCGCCGGCAGCGCGAAGTAATCGGACGCACTTCGAACGTTGCGCGAGAGCATCAGGAACATGGCCTCCAGGATGCCGTGCATCTGTCCATCAGGGCCCGCAATCAGCGTCTCGCGCCCAAGGAAATACGTGATGTTGTCGTTCGTGACGTGGATGTCGAGGTCGCGAAGCGCACGCGCGAGCGCATTCGGAACGTCCGGCGTTTCCATGTATCCGTAATGCAGAATGACGCGCACGAGGTCAGGGCTGATGCGCTCGACATGATGGCGCTTGGCCGGGTTGACCTCGGGGACGTGCTCGGTGAGGATCGTCGCGAGAACGACGTGCTCGTGCAGCACGCGGAAGCGCTTCACGAGGGTCGTCAACACCGGCGGGATGCCAGCGTTCTGCGATGCGAGCACCACCCCGATCCCGGGTACGCGGCCGATAAGGCTTGTGGCCAACGTTGCGGCAAAGTCTTCGACCGGCGCCGACAGGCTCCTCATCCGTTCGGCCAGGTAGCTGCGGCCAATGCGCCAGGCCACCATCACGAGAACGAAGACGAGACCGACGCAAAAGGGGAGATAGCCACCATCGAAAAACTTGAGCGCGTTCGCGAGCAGGAACGGGATGTCGAACGCGAGGAAGATGACGAGGAGTGAACCCGCTTTGAGCCGCGACCAACCCCACTTTTCGCGGGTGACCACGTAAAAAACGATCGACGTTATCGCCATCGTTCCGCTGACCGCGAGCCCGTAAGCAGCCGCGAGATCGCTCGATTTTCGGAAGATCAACACGAGCGCGATGCACGAGACGGCCAACGCACGGTTCAGCATCGGAATGTAGATTTGCCCTTCGGCGGTGCCGCTCGTGTGCAAGATGCGCACGCGCGGGAAATAGCCGAGGCGCGTCGCTTGCTGCGTGAGCGAGAACGCACCCGAAATCAGCGCTTGCGAGGCTATCACCGTGGCCGCACTCGCAAGTGCGACGGCTCCGTAGATCCACGGACCTTGCGGCATCATGGCGTAGAACGGACGCTGGACCGAAGTCGGGTCGACGAGGGCGTTGGCGCCTTGGCCGAGGTAGCAGAGGCCGAGGGCGGGGAAGACCAGCCCGAACCACGCCGAACGAATAGGCCCTCGGCCAAAGTGCCCCATGTCGGCGTAGAGCGCTTCTCCGCCGGTGACCGCGAGGACCACGCCGCCGAGCACGCGGAAGCCATGCCAGCCGTTCCGCACGAAGAATGCCGCGCCGTGGTGGGGCGAAAGTGCGCCGAGGATGTGCGGGTCCTTCGCGATGTTGACGACGCCGAGCACGGCGAGGGCCGAAAACCAAACGACCATGACCGGACCGAAGGCCTTGCCGATGCCGCCGGTACCCTTCTGTTGGATCGCGAAAAGCCCCGCCAAAATGACGACGGTGACGGGTACGACGTAGGGTTCGAGCGAGCGCGTCGCGACGCTGAGACCTTCGGCCGCACTGAGCACGGAGATCGCGGGGGTGATGATCCCATCTCCGAACAACAGGGCTGCGCCTACGATGACGAGGAGCGCGAGCGTGCCGATTTTTCCGGCGGGTTTCGGCTTCGATTCGCCCGGCACGAGCGCGAGCAGCGCCATGATTCCGCCTTCGCCGCGGTTGTCCGCCTTCATCAGGTGCCTCAGGTATTTGAACGTGACCACCATCGTGATGGACCACACGATGAGCGAGATGATGCCATAGACGTTCTCGGGCGTAGGCTTGAGCCCGTGTGGCCCGTGGAGGCACTCGCTCAGGGTGTAGAGGGGGCTCGTGCCGATGTCGCCGTACACGACACCGACGGCCCCAACGACGAGCGCGAGCGTCGAGCCGTGCACGTGTCCCCCGTCGGATGTTGGGGCTGGGTCGTCGTGCGCGGACGACCCCGACGCGGGTGTCTCAGAGGCGGCGGCACGTTGATTCATCGCGGTCGATGCGTACCTTGGTTTCGCTCGCGTTTGGCAGAGTTTCTCTCGTCTTACGTCTTGGCGCGTGACGTTCGTGTGAAGGCTTGCGTTACCCCGACGTCGGGACTCGCCAACTGCGAATGGTCGCTTATACTGCGCCCGTGTTGAGCGAACGTGCTTCTCGTAAAGGTGCCTCCCGCGGGCCCGCCACGGGGGCGCGAGAGCTGGAGCCAGGCGAGCGCTTCGCCGAGCGCTACGAAGTGCTCGATTGCGTAGGCCAAGGCGCGATGGGCATCGTCTACCGCGTGCTCGACCACGAGCTCGGTGAGCAGGTCGCGCTCAAGCTCCTCTCGCTCGCGTCTCAGGCATCCATGGTGGAACGTTTTCGACGCGAAGTGAGGCTTGCGCGGAAGATTACGAACCGCAATGTCGCGCGGATCCATGACATCGGCGAGTCCGATGCCGTCCACTTCTTAACGATGGAGTTCGTCGATGGCCAGAGCCTCGAGGACGCCCTTCGGAACGGCCCACTCGAGCCTCAGCGAGCGGCGCGGATCGCGATCCAAATTGCAGCCGGCCTCGACGCGGCTCACGAGGTCGGCGTCATTCACCGCGATCTCAAGCCGGCCAACATTCTGCTCGAGCCGCATTCGCGCGCCGAGGAACGCGCGGTCCTTACGGATTTCGGAATTGCGCGCGCCCTGCACGACGAATCGCGAACTCACGAGACAGGAGCGGTCGTAGGGACGCCCGCCTACATGGCGCCCGAGCAGGTGCTGAGCGAGCCGGTCGACGCGCGCACCGATGTGTATGCGCTCGGTCTGACGCTCTACGAGATGCTGACCGGTGCTCTCCCGTTCTTGAATTCGGGGGATGGTCCCGTTGCCGTGGCGCTCGCGCGCTGCCATTGGCCGCCCGCCGATCCGCGCACGATGGGGACTGTGCCCGACGCGCTCGCCGACCTCGTGCTCCGTTGCCTCGCGCTCGCTCCCGCACAGCGGCCCGCCCGCGCGGGTGATGTCGCGGCCGAGCTCACGGCGTGGTTGTCCTGCGGCTCGGGCATCGTGAGCCGCGCGGCCGTCGCATCGGGATTGCAAGCGACCTGGGTGGCCGACCCGACCGCGAGCGTGGCGGTGCGCGCGGTGCCGACCATCGCCACCACATCCGCCTTGGGTTCCGCGCCGCGCACGGTTCCGTTTGCGCCGCTGCCGACGCTGACGTGCTCGCTTGCCGTGCTGCCGTTTCGAGTGCGCGGCAACGCGGAGGACGGGGCCATCGCCGATGGGCTTCAGGAAGACCTCATCGACGCGCTGTCGCGGACGCGCGGGCTACGGGTCGTCTCGAGTGGCGCGACCGCCCCCTTCCGCGAGGAACGCGACCCGCGCCGAGTCGGCGTTGAACTCCGCGTGGATTCCGTGGTCGACGGGACGCTGCAGCGGGTCGGCGGCCTACTCCGCGTGACGGTGCGATTGCTCGATGCCGCCACTGGCGTCCAGTCCTGGAGCGAGCGCCACGAGGTCGGTATCGAAGATGCCCTTACCCTCCAGGAGATTCTGAGCCGCCGGCTCGCCGAGTCCTTGCGCGTGGAGATCACGACCACACGGCCCGGGGACGACGTGCCCGCTGCGGCCGTAGAACTCTATCTTGCCGCCCGCCGAGAGATGCGCACGAGCGATTTTTCGCAATGGTCGAATGCCGTCGCTACGCTCGAGCGCGCCCTCGCCCTCGCACCGCAGTTTCGCATGGCGATCGGTGCCCACGCGATAGCGGTCGTGCGCGCGTGGTGGTCGAGCGCCGATACTGACCGACCGTGGTCCGATGCGGCACAACGCAGCGTGGCTCGGGCTCTCGCGATGGCACCCGAGCTCGCCGAGTCGCACTTCGCGAGCGCGATGCTCGCGATGCAGCGAGGCGAGGTCGGCGCTGCGGCGGCTGACCTCGGTCACGCCCTCGACATCGCTCCGACCTTCGCTGAGGCGCAGGCCTTCCTCGGCGATCTGCAGTGCGAAGCCGGCCGCTCTCGCGAGGGGGTGCAGCGCTTGCAGTTGGCGCTCAGCCTGCAGGCGGACGGTTGGCGGTCGCACGGGGGACTCGCCCGCGCGGCCGCGCTCGATGGTGACCGGGAGCGCGCCCGGTACCACGTGGCCGAGATGCAGCGGACGCGCGGAGAGCGCGGCGTGGCGGTGTTGTCGCTGTCGTTGCGGTTCGCCGCGTGGTGGGGGGAACTCGACGAAGTGCGTACGCTCGTCGCGCGCCATGCCGGCGATCGCGATCCGGCACGCGGGGGGCTCGTCGCCTATGGCCGCTGTGTGCTCGGGGAGCTCGCTGACCTCGAGCCGCTTCGGCTCGTGAGCCGTGGCACCTCCAATCGGCGGCTGATCGCGCTCGTCGATCAGCTGGCCGCCGAGGCGTACGGCGTGCGTGGCGAAACGGAGCTGGCCTTGCACTGCCTCGAGGAGGCGTCGCGCACGGCGCTGGTCGATGTCGAGTGGCTCGCCCGCTGCCCCGCGCTCACGAGCGTGAGAGAGCTCCCCCGCTTCCGCGAGCTCAGCGAGCGCGTCCGATCGCGCGCGGCCGGGATTTGGGCGCTCGACTGAACGCGCGCGGTGGCACGTTTGGTGTAAGCTTGGCCGGTGTCGGAAACCGAGGATTTCATCGAACGGCGTGTGATCGAGTTGGAAGTGAGGCTCACCTACCAAGAGCGCATGCTCGCCGAGCTCGACGACGTCGTGATCGAGCTGCGCGCCGAACTCGCGCGTCTTGCGGCGAAGGCGAGTCGCTTCGAAGAGCAGCTTGCTCATGGCGTCTCCGATGCGCCCGCGAATGCGCCGCCGCCACACTATTGAAGCGGTCGCGACTCAGCTGCTTTTCGCCGACCCTACGGCCGTGGACGCGCCCGAGGCTTCGAGCTCCTCGCGAAGGCGCGGCTGCGCAAACTGCTCGGGTCGGTAGCCGCTCACTTCCTTGTAAAACTCCCGCAGGCGCTCCATGTCTTTCGCCACGTCTCCCGATGGGATGAACACCGGCCCGAGACCGCCCACTTTGCGCTTGTAGTCGAGGAACCCACAGACGATAGGGACCTTCGCGCCTTCGGCCATTCGATAAAATCCTGACTTCCAGTGCTCGGTCTGTCCGCGCGTTCCTTCGGGCGCGATGGCGAGGAACATCCCGTCCGATTCGGTGATGCGCGCGACGACCTGAGCGACTTGGCCGAGGGCCGCCCTCCGGTCGATCGGCACGGCTCCAAGCCAGCGCATCAGCGGTCCACGAAAGCCCTCGAGCAGCGTGTGCTTCGCGATCCAGCTCATTTTCATCCGGTACGACCACGCGACCGCGAGCATGAAAGGGGCATCCCACGCGCTGGTGTGCGGGGCCGCGATGAAAATCGCTTTGTTGAGCGGCGGAAGGTCACCCTCGGTTTTCCAGCCGAATGCAGCGAGGTAGAGCTGCGCGATGCCGTAACTCAGCAAGGACGTTTTGGGGCCGTCGTGGGTGACGCGAGGTGAACGCACGGGCCCAATCAACGCGTCGCCCGCTCGCATGTCAATGGCCTCTCAAAAAACCAGATTTCGCGCGTCGACCTTCCGCTCGCGCACCGGCCTTGAATCCTCCGGCGGTTGCACTGGATTGCCACTGGCGGAGGCCGCGCGGCCGACTCATGCTCGTGCCCGAACGGGCGGCGGCACCGCCCTCGGGGAGTGTCCTCGAAGGCTCGTTCTGAGCGCGCTCCACGATGCTTGGACTACGGCTTTTTTACTTTTTCTTTTTCGCCGCGCTCGGCATCTATTCGCCTGCGTTTCCGCGTTGGCTCGAAGCGAATGGTATTCGCGGATTCGAGCTCGGTGTGGTTGCGGCGCTCGGTCCCGTGATGGGCCTCGTCTCGCCACCGGTCTTCGGTTGGCTCGCCGACAAGAGCGGGCTTCGTCGCTCGCTCGTGGCCTCCACCGCGCTCGTGTCCGCGTGCGTCGTAGGGAGCCTCGGGCTCGTCTCGGCTCGGGCAGCGCCTGCCTTCGCCGTCACCTTCGGCTGCGCGGCGGCGTTCGCATTTTTTCGCGCGCCGATGGGATCGCTCGCAGACACCATCGCCCTCGAGAGCCGCGTGTCGTACGGGCCGGTGCGGCTCTGGGGGTCGCTCGGCTTTCTCGTGGCGGCCGTCGCGGCGGGACGTTGGATCGACCCGACCTCGCCTGTCTTGCTCGCTTCAATCGCGGCGGCGCTCGGATGTGCCGCACTCGCCGCGTGGCTTCTGCCGGCGCGCTCTCCGGTCCTCGCCGCGTCGGTCGGCGTAGCGCCGACGCGAATGGGCGCACTCGCTTTGCTTCGGGACGCGCCCGCGTTGCGCTGGCTTTTTCTCTGCGCGTTGTTCTTCGAGACTGCGCATTCGGCATACGACTTGTGCTTCTCGCTGCACCTTCGCGACGAGGGGATAGCTCCCGCCATGGCGGGGATCCTCTGGGCGCTTGGCGTGATGGCCGAGGTCGTGTTTTTTCTGGTCGCGGAGCGCCTGCTCGAGCGCTTCGGCCCAGGTTCCTTGCTCGTGCTCGGGGCCGCTGCCACCGCCGTCAGGCTCGGGTTGATGGGCGAGCTGCACGGACTCGCCTCGCTCGCGGCCTTGCAGTCGCTCCATGCGCTCACGTTTGGCGCGACTTGGACGGCGCTGATGCGCATCGTTCGGGAGCAAGCGCGCCCCGAGTCGCTGGGTGCGTTGCGCGGGCTCTTGTCCGCGACGTCGGCCGTGGGCGGCGCGAGTGGGATGATCGCCTGGGGCACGTGTTACCGAGCGTTGGGGGGCGCGACTACGTTTCGTGGAGCGGCGTTGGTCGGTTCGGTCGCCGCGGTGCTCGGCGCGATCTGTGCGCGGAGTCTCGCGGCGCGAGAGGGGCAGGACGTCCCAGGGGTCGCAAGCGGCAAGTAAGTATAATCTACTTAGTATACTCGTTTGAATGTAGTATTCTAAAAAGTCTATGCGTATCTTCAGCGTGCGCGACTGGGCCTTACGACTCGGGCGTTCCCGCGTTACAAGAGACCTATGCCCGCGCCGGTCGCGTTGCGCTCCGACAACTTTACCCCGCCGTCGCGTACGCCTTGGGGCGGGACGCGTGTTCTCTCGCGCTACAAGCAAAACGTTCACAGTGCGCACGCGATCGTCGGAGAATCGTGGGAAGTATCAGTCGAGCCGGCATACCCGAGCCTCACTCTTTCGGGGGACTCGCTGGCCGAGAGGATCGCTGCGGCGCCGCTTCGCTGGCTCGGCGCAGCTGGGGTGGCGCGCTTCGGTCCGCAGACGCCCCTCTTGGTGAAGCTCCTCGATGCGGCGGACAACCTGTCGGTTCAGGTCCATCCCGCAAACGGTGATCCGGCACTCTCGCCCCTCGAGAGCGGCAAGCCCGAGGCGTGGGTCGTGCTCGATGCCATGCCCGGGGCGGGGCTCTACCTTGGCTTTCAGCATGGCGTGACGCGCGACGACGTGGCGGCGTGCCTCGCCGAGGGCGCACGGATCGATGCGCTGATGAACTTCGTACGGGTGAGGCCAGGGGACGCGTACGTGATCGATGCCGGAACGGCCCACGCGATCGGAGCTGGCGTGACCTTGCTCGAGCCCCAGCTCGTGTGGCCCGGACGCAGCGGCGTGACGTACCGATTCTGGGATTGGGAGCGTCGCTACGACTCGGCGGGCAAGCTCGAGCCGACCGGGACGCCGCGCGTGTTGCACGTCGAGCGTTCTCTTGCCGTGACCCGTTGGGACATCGCCGGCGGCCACTCGTTTGTGGAGGCGTGTCGAGCGAGGCCCCGGGTGCTCGAGTCGGGTTTTACCCAACGAGCGAGCGTGGTGGACTGGGCCTGGTTCCAAGTCGAGCGATGGTCGGGCACGGGCGCTCTCGCCATCCCCGCGGTCGATTCGATGTGGGCCATCACGGTCGTGGGTGGGTGTTGCCGGATCGTGTGCGATACGGGCGAGGTCGCGATCGGCTGCGGTGAGAGTGCGGTCGTTCCCGCGGCGGGCGGTCGCCTCTCGGTGACGCTCGAGGACGCGGACGTGTTCGCGGTGCGCACGTGACGGCGCTCATCGATGACGCTGAGTTGAGCGATGACGCCATCACGCGCGAATTTCGGATTTGGCAGCGTCGCCGCGGTCATCGCTACTCGATCGACGACGTCGCGACGGCGTGGCAGGCGGCCCGAGCGCAGCCGAACGCGCAGCGCTATCTCGACCTTGGCTGCGGCATCGGCTCGGTGCTGCTGATGGTCTCCTGGAAGCTCGACCACGCGCTCGTCGTCGGCATCGAGGCGCAACCCGTGAGCGCGGCGCTCGCCCGCCGCAACCTCGCTCACAACGGGCTCGAGGGCCGGGCGGCGATCGTCTGTGGCGATCTCCGTGAGGAGGTCCTCACGCTCAAGGACAAGTTCGATCTTGTCAGCGGAACGCCGCCTTATTTGCCGCTCGGCACGGCGCTCGTGTCGCCGGATCCGCAGCGTGCCGCGGCTCGGATCGAGCTGCGCGGAGGCATCGAAGATTACCTCGAGGCGGCAGCGAAGGTCGTGGCCTCGGAAGGTCGCGTGGTGATGTGCGCAGATGGTCGTCGACCGGATCGTGTGACGCGCGGAGCCGAGGCGGCCGGGCTCGTACCGCTTGCGCGAACGGATGTGCTGGCGCGGGCGGGCGTTGAGGTGCCGCTATTTTCGGTTTGGACGCTGGCACCGCGCGGAGCTCTGAATGCCGAGGAATGGCGCCGTGAATCGCTGACGCTCCGCGACGCGCAAGGACAGCAGACCGAGAAAGCGCTGCAGCTCCGTTCCTTCTTTGGGCTCGGGTAAACTTCGAGGCTGGTCGCGCGCAGAGCGTCAGGCAATCAGCGCTCGAAGCGGCTCGAATAGCTGCGGGGGCATGGGGGAGGCGACGTCCTCTCGCCGTCTACCGTGTGACGGGGTCGCGTCTACAAACGCCATCTCTACGCGCGCCACGGAGTCCGGCACTACTGGCTCGTCGACCCGGAGGGATAGGGATGTTCCTTCGCGGACGAATGCGGAACGTGTCAACGGTTCCCTTCGACGTGAACACTACGTCACCGACCAGACTGCGCTTCAGGCCGACTTTCGCGATTGTGTGTGCGCTCGCTTTTTCTGGCGCGGTACCCGTCGTTGATGAGCAACGCACCTTCGCGCGGTAGCACCTCGACTTCGTGTTTCTCGTAATCACTCGCCATAACCCAGCCCCCTCAGATTTGCCTTGATGGCCTGCTCCAGTGTTGCTGCGTCGGTGCACTAATCGTGCAGTTTGGGCGAGTAGAGCACCACATGCTCTTCGGCGATGTTGCCCCAAAAAGCCGGGGGCAGTGTGGCCCAGTCCAGCAGATCAACAAGAAAGGGTAGGTTGCTCTCACTGAAGGCCTCTTTGAGTTCTGAGAAGGCGGCACCTTGGCGGAATTTGAGATCGCCGGGGTGGCGCACGACGAGATCCAGATCGCTGGTGTCGTGCGCGGTGCCGTTCACGCGGCTGCCGTAGGCCCACACCTCCTCGTGCCGGAGATGGGTGGCAATGAGCCGCCGCAACTCCTGCACATGCTCGGATCGAAGTGAGAGCGAGAGGTCAGCCATGTTTTTGCCGCAGGGTTTCGTAGAGGGCGAGGGCATCGCGCTGAAAATCGGTGATGAGTGCGAGGGTGGTGTCGGCAAACTGCTCGCCGTAATTATGAGCCGTGTCGTTACGGGAATCGCGATAGATAAGCCAACGCTCCAGCTCAGCCGCGCTGAGGAGGCCATGGAGCGCGGCATGGCGAAGGACGTCTTTGAAGACGAGCGCATCAACCGTCTTGGGAGAGCCGACGTAGTCTTTGATGACTTTGCGGAGCAGTTTGCCGGCGGTTTCCAGCGTCAGCTCGAAGCTCTTGATGACGGCGTTGCGGAAGACCTCGTAATCCACGCTTCCAGGCTGTGTCTTTCCCATGGATTGCAAGGAGCGTTCGAGCGTGAGGCTGCAGCGCTGGAGGTGGTCGAAGTTAAGTTTCATGGTTTGAATCCTAAGTTATTCGTATTGGCTCGAATTGCCTGCTCCAGGTTCTCGGACGCGTCACCAAGATTTTGAAGCGTCATGGTCGCTCCCAAAAGAGGGCCTGTACGAAGGCGCCTCGGACGGTGAGCCGCACGACACGTTGTCCGAGGGGCAACTCGTGCTCGCCTCGTGTTACGGCGCAGCAGCTCCGTTCCTTCTTTGGGCTCGGGTAAACTTCGAGGCTGGTCGCGCGCAGAGCGTCAGGCAATCAGCGCTCGAAGCGGCTCGAATAGCTGCGGGGGAGCGGCGACGATCCGGCCGCCGAAGAGCCAGTCTCCTCCGCCCTCGAAGTCGGTGACACGGCCCCCCGCTTCCTGAACGAGGAGCGCGCCGGCCGCAACGTCGTGGGCCTTCAGGCCAAGCTCCCAGAACCCGTCGTAGCGACCGGCGGCCACGTAAGCGAGATCGAGTGCGGCCGCCCCGCAGCGCCGAACCCCGCGCGTCACGTCGGAAGCCCGCACGAAACGCTCGTCGTTTGGCCAGCGCTCGCGTTCATAGGCGAAACCCGTGGAGACGAGCGACTCCTCGAGCGAGAGAGTGTCGGACACCTTGAGCGCGGTTACGGGTGTGTTCACGAATGCGCCCATGCCGCGCGCCGCGACGAAGAGCTCACCGAAGTAGGGGGCGAACACCGCGGCTGCCACCATGTCGGGGGCGCGTAGCGAGGACCCGACGCTCACGCCGTGCGGCTCGTCCAAGGCTAACCTTTCGACGCCGATGGACACGGCGAAAAAGGGATGGCCGTGCAGGTAGTTCGTCGTGCCGTCGAGCGGATCGACGATCCACCGATAGCGCGCGTGCTCCACGGGGGCGAGCCCGGCGCCGCTCTCCTCACCGAGAAACGCATGGTCTGGATAGGCGGCCGCGATCTCCGCGAAGATCAACGCTTCCGATTCGCGATCGACGCGACTTACGAGCTCACGCGCTCCTTTTGTCTCAATTTCCCCGCGAAATCGGCCAAAAGGCAGGTTGTTCATCAAGAGCCGCCCGGCGCGTCGGGCGAGCGCACCCGCGAACTCTGCAAGCTCTGCGGGTCGAAGTTCTTCCTCTACGGACGGTTCCACACGGGCCACATACCAGGCGTGGCCACGCGGTGCACGCGGAGCCGCACGCAACGTAAGCCACGAAGAACCACGAAAGGACGACGCGAGAGCAGAGACGCGGCGGCTGGAGCGTGGTGCCCCCCAGCGCCAAAAACTGGGCTGCCGGGCAGCTCGTCGAAACGCCGTTCTGCACTCACGCACGCACCACGCCCGAGAGCGCATCCGGCATCGGGAACGTGGCTGGCAGGCCTCCGAGCGACTGCTCCACCACGGACTGCCAATAGCGCCGTCCGCGCTCGACAAAGAGCTCCGAGACTCCCGGAACGAACCGAAGAGTTCGCAGCGCGCTACGATTGACCACAGCGAAAATCGGCAGTGCGCGCGTCAACGCCGTGCGCGGGTAGCCGAGTCGGTCCGCGACGTCATCCCCAAGCAAAAAGCGCGAGAGCGAGTAACCCACGGGACGCATCCGCTCGGCATGGGCTCGGGCCGCCGGCGTGCGGGCGCTGCGTAACGGACTCTCGAGCAGAGCGGTGGCGAGTGCACGCGAGTCTTCGTCAGGGGGGGCTTGCGTCGAAGACAATAAATCCCAAAGCGCGCCGGCTTCAGCCTCGGACGTCACGCGCAGCTCATCGACCACGCCGATGACGTAGGCGACATAGCGCCACAGATGAAGAACGTCTTCACGCTCGGCCAACGTCGTGTAGAAGCCGAGCTTCCCAAGCCCCTCGAGAAGCACATGGGAAAAGAGGAGAATCGTTCCTGCCATGTCCACTTGATTGATGGGCGCACCCCACGCGTCATGGCGCCACTTCGGTGATTCATGGAGCATGCGGCGCACGGACGCGTGCACGAGCCGGACCTTCACGGTGCAAGCAAATCCCGCAGAAAACCTGCGCATTCCGCCGCGCGAAGAAACAGCTTCGACGAAGCGGCTCGTCTCGGCGAGGCGTCGTGGAGCGTCTTCGGCGAGGCGACCGGAGAAGGCCAGTGGCTTGTTACCGGCCGGAGAGCTGTAACCGGCGACGAGCGAATAGGCACCGAGCACGAGCCCGCCGAGCAATCCCGAGCGAAAGAACACCGCGCAGCCGCGCTCGATTCGCTGAAAGTCTACCCACAAAGGCACGTTGTCGAGTTCGGCGAAGAGCGCACGCACCGACGCGGGCGCATCCGGAACGGCCTCGAGCCCGCGCGACAAACAGTGATCGAGCAGCGCCTCGCGCCGAGCCCGCGGCCACGATGCAAGCTCGCTAGCAACGGCATCCGCGAGGGGGTCGGACTCGGAAAAGAGCGCTCCAAACCGATCCACGCGGTCACCGTGACGCAGGCGCGCCGAGGCGAGTTGGACGTAGCGAGACGGGATAGGCATGCGATTCCTGCGGTTGCTCTAGCAGTCACAGAGGACTCAAGCCCGGTAAAAAAACGCGTCCGAGCTTCGGGCAGTGGCGCTTCGAACAGGCGGTCGACGCCCCCTCGGTCGAGCAGGGCAAACGTGAAAACACCCTGCTAAGCGCTGGCCCTCTTGACGCGCCAAGTTTGCTGTTGATCTGCTCAGATTTCCATGAGCTTGAAGGTCCATGAAAATTTGTAAAAGCGCAGCCCTCATGCTGGTTTTATCGCTGCCTCTCCTTGGGTGTGGGTCGAGCGGCGCGGCTGACCCAGTGGGTGGCAACGCCGTCGTGGCGTGCAATGTCCTTGCACTCTCCGGACCTGAAGTGCCCGCGACCCGCGTCGCGGCTGTCGCACCCGTGCCGGCCGGCGGCGCTATCGCCGATGGGGTCTACGTGCTCACGTCGTGGAAAGAATACACTGGACCTGCCGGCGAAACCGGCCCGACTCCAGCGGGCGATCACGCAAGAGAACTGATTCAGTTCGAAGGCTCGACCACTCAGGCCAATAGCAACTACAGCGACGGCGACGGCAAGGATTCCCCCATCTCCGAGACGTACGTGCTTTCCGGCACGGACATTGAGTTCACCATCAACTGCGGCCACACACTGGGCACCGAGAAGTTTCCGTACACCTCGACTGGCGTCACCGTGCAACTCTTCAGCGTGTCGCCTGAACGGGTGACGATCTACGAATATACGAAAGAGTGAGCCTCAGGGCGTAACGGCCAGGCCGAACATCAGGTTCGTCGTGTTGAAAGCCCCAACCTCACTTGCAGGTTTCGGAGCTCGTATTCCAGTTTTTGCCGTTGTTGCACGTGCAGCCGCCATCGGCGGTCGCGGTGGAGCCGGACGGACACGAGGCCCCTTTGCACCCCGCGGCCACCCACAGCTGCAAGCCCGAGATGGTGTTGCAGCGCACGCAGGCTGCGTTCACGAGCCCATAGGTCGCAAGGCAGCTGCAATCCGCCGACGAATCGCTGCCGGCCGCCGACGTCGCGTTCGCGATGCAGCTCGTGCACACGGACGACGTGGTTCCGCCCGCTACGGAGTATTTACCCGCAGCGCACGCGGTGAAGGTCGTCGCCCCGTTTAGGCCATAGTAGCCTGGCGCGGCGACGCAACTCGCTGCGGTGGTGCCGTTCTTCAAATAGCTGCCGGTCGGGCACTGCAACGGAAACGCGATCTGGGCGCCGAGGTAGCCCTCATGGCTCGTCTCAAAAGCGGTGGATTTGAACGCGTCCGCGTTTGCGTTAATCGTCACGCTGTCCCATGCGCCGTCGCCGGAGCTCGTGTAGTCGGGGATCGGCCAATTGCAGCCACCGCAGTCTTCGCTCGACTCCACCACGAGCCAGTATTTACGCCCCGCAAGCAGGGGAGCGCTCAAGGTGATGCGCCCATTGGTCCCGACGGGAACGGTGTAGACCGTTCCGGTGCCAAGCGTGGCCCAGCCCGCGTATTCCGTGAGTCTCGTGAGAAGCTGGTCCGGCCTCGTCAACCCCGTGGCGGCGTCGGTGTAGAGCGCAACCCGAAACTGCGCTACCCCGGCGTTTGACTGTCGAATGTTCAGTTTGATCGACGAGAGCGTGTCGGTGCCGTAGGCCGGAGTGAAGCGGAACGCCCAAATTCGCCCGAGGTCGGTCGTGTTGCCAAACGCCGCGACTCTCGCCACGGTCGTGGAGGGGTGGTTGTAGAGGTAATACGTCGTACCGTTGCTCGGCGGTGGCTCGTTGCCCTCCGTGTCGCTGCTCTCACTCGTGGAGCCGCAGCCGGTCGCCAGGAGGAGGCTGCCAAGCCATGTACCGATAGCGAGCATGCGAAGCATAAGGACGTCCCGTTCTTTCTGATTGAGCAAGGTGGCCAATTCGGCGTGACCTTAACAAGACGAAGAGCGTAGGCTTTTCGGCTCTTCGGTTCAAGCGCGTCGATACCGCGTTTGGGCTCGAAGCTCCGTCCGCTCTCGGCTTCGTTTTCGCACGCCTTGTCTTATGGTTTGCGCCGCTCTTTCGCTTGACGCTGCCAACAAGGGAAGGGGCCATTCTCGCGAGTGAGGCGGGCGGGGTGGATGTCATTTGGGTTTTGAGCGACCGCGGCGTTACCGTTCGTGGATGGGACCGCTCCTTTTCTGCGTAATGAGCGCGATGGCGGTCATTGCCTCCGCGTGTTCGAGCAACGAATCGTCGAACGTCGGCGCGATGGGCGTCGGCGGAGACACCTCGATGGGCGGCGGTGGCGTGAACGGCGTCGGCGGCGAGTTTTCGAGTGGGGTGGGTGGCGCGAATGGCGCGGGAGGCGACACGCCGAGCGGCAGCGGTGGCGCGCCAAGCAGCGGGAGCGCGGGACCTTCGCTGCTGACGTGCGGCGAGCTTGGTGGTTCGCTCTGCGAGGCGAGCGGCAACGGCGTCTGCGGCGGCGTCGGACAGCCGTCGAGCGACTGCGACCATTGCTGTAGCCCTCCAACGTGTGGCTACGCGATGAACCCGCCGGGGACGGGCAGCTACTTTACGCACTACGTCGGTGTGCCGAAGGCGGCGGTGATGGACAACCTCGCGGGCAAGGGCGAGACCATCTTCGTTACGCGCAGTGTGGCGCCATGCGGCGTCGAAGACGCGACTTTCAAGGCGTGGCGCGAAAAGGGCGGCCGTTGGGCCTACAAACTCGCGCTCGTGGACGAAGCCCCGGTGGTGCTCGCGGGCGATCCGGTGGCCTGGTTCAAAGCCAAGATCGACGCGGGCTGGGACTACGTCGTCATCGACGAGCTGCGCTCGAAGAACGACGGCGGCTATACCGACTCATCGACTGAGGGCAAACAGCTCATCGCGATGATGAACGCCCTTCCGCCCCCTTACGCGGGACGCTTCATGGCCTATTTCTCGAGCGGCGCTATCTCGGAAATCACGTCGAATTACCCCGCAATGGTGAAGACCATCGCCTCGAAGGGGCGCGCCGTCATGCTCGAGCGCTACCTCTACTCCAGCTCCAACCACTCAACCGCGACGATTCGCGACACGTTCTTTAATCCTCAGTGCAAAAAGACAGCGGACCTCGCACCGGGTGTCGTCGGCAAGCTCTCGATCGTCATCGGCATCGACAACTACGACCCGAACGGAAAGGGCAACTACATCTTCTTAGACAAACCCGCGACCGATCTCGCGTCGGACGCGACGGGTATGCTTTACCGCGAGTTCTCCGCCATGCACCAGGGCTCGTGTACAAAGTCGCTCGGTGGGGTCGGTACTTACAGCTTCGGGCGCGTGAAGGACTTGCCCCAGTACTCGACCGCCGACCTCTCGAAGCGCCTAAGGGTCCTCGAGGATTGGTGGCCTTGACCGCGTCGAGCGACGGTCTCTGTGACGCTGCCCAATCCAGTTACCGCGCGTCACGCCACCTCCGCGGGTTTCGTGCCGGACGCGGATGCCGCGCGCGGTCAGCTTGACGCGGCTTTGCAATGCAGGTTAGACGGCCAAATGTCCAATCCTCCCAGAGACCCGAACCACAACTCGGAACTATCACGTAGGGCACTGCTCTGGACCGGGGCGGTCGCTGCGCTGACCCCTTGGGCCATCGATGACGCCCTCGCGGCTGACCAGCCGACGCCCGCCGCCGGGGCCGCTGCCAATGCCATCGCGCCGTCGGAAGCACTCAAGCGCCTGATGGCAGGCAACGCCCGTTACGCGGCGAACAAGCCCGACCAGCGAGATTTCTCGGCCGGTCGCGCCGCACGTGTTCAAGGCCAGGCTCCGATCGCGGCGATTCTCAGCTGCGCCGACGCTCGGCTCTCCCCCGAGTTCGCCTTCGATCAGGCGCCGGGTGAGCTCTTCGTTACCCGCGTCGCCGGAAACATTCTGAGTCAGGATTTGCTCGCATCCTTCGAGTACGGCGTCGAGTTCCTCGGCATCCCGCTCGTGATGGTGCTCGGCCACAGTGGGTGTGGAGCCGTCGACGCTGCGATCAAGCGTTGGAAGGACAAGCTCGTGTTGCCGGGGCACCTGCCCGAGCTCATCGGGGCCATCAAGCCTTCGGTCGCCGCCGCCGAAAAAATGAAGACCGGCAATCTGCTCGATAATTCGATTGCGGAGAACGTGCGGCGTCAGGTTGCACAGCTTAAGAGCGCCGCTCCGATCGTTCAAAAGAGCTATGAATCAAAGAAGATCGACATCGTCGGGGCGGTCTACGACATTCCCACGGGCAAGGTGACCCTGCTCTGAAGCCAATCGGGGGGGGGCGATTCGGCCCAGGGCCGGTTTTGGCCGTACGCAAGCTTGCCGCGCTTGTGCGGATCGTCGATCGGGTAGCGCCACTTTTCGCTACATTGCAGGCCACGTGAAACGGATCCAATCGCTCCTCATCGTCGCTTCCGCGCTCCTCGCAGCTTGCTCCGACGCTTTGCCTGAAGTGTCCACGGAACCCAGCAGCGTGGCGTTTCCAAAAGGCATGCTCTGGGGTGCCGCCACTGCTGGGTTTCAAGTCGAGAAGGGCCTCGCCAACACGGACTGGGGCATTTTTGCGGGGCTTCCCGGAACGATTCAGAAAAGCGGCAAGCCCGACGATGGCCCCGACGCGTTGGCTCACATCGATGAAGACGTCGCGGCCATGACGGGTGCTGGCTTCAATGCCTACCGACTCTCGATCGAACTGGCGCGCATCTACCCCGATCGAAAAAGCTTTGACGATGACGCTCCGAGCGCCGAAGGGCTCGCCGCGTACGATGCGCTCTTCGCCTCGCTGAACAAGGCGAAGGTTGCTCCGATGGTGACGCTTCATCACTTCGTGTGGCCGTCGTACATGAGCGATCCGACCAAGAAAAAAGAGCCGCAAGGCTGGGAGCGCGACGACGCAACGCAAGTATTCACCGAATGGTGTACGCGCATGGGCAAGCGCTACGGCGACCGGGCCGACCTATGGGTTACAATCAACGAGCCGAACGTCGAGGCCAGTGTCGGATACCTCGCCGGAAAATTTGCGCCGGGCGTCGTTGATGTCGAGCGCATGGCCACGGTGATGCGCAACCAGGTCGAAGCCCACGCGCGGTGCTTCGACGCACTCCACGCAGCCGATACGACCGATGTCGATAACGACGGTAAGCCTGCGCTCGTTGGTATCGCGCAGCACCAGCGGGTCTATGAACCTGCCGACCCGACGAACGAAGAGGACGTGGTTGCCGCCGAACATTCACGCTACGCGTGGAACCTCTGGATCATGAATGGCATCGTCCGTGGCGAGGTGGACGATGACTTCGATGGTACGCCGGAGAAAACCGACCCGATGAGGGTAGGACGCGCCGACTTCTTCGGGCTCAATTACTACGGGGTGTCTCGCGTCGCGGCAGCTTCATTGCGAGTAAAATACCTCGGTTCCGTGCCTCTGCAGCAAAACCTTCCTACCGAGCGCCCCAAGGCCGACAACGGCTGGGATATTTACCCTCGAGGTTTCGCCACGGTGCTCGACGAAGCCGCCGGCTACGGGCTGCCCATCTACATCACGGAGAATGGCATCGCCGACGAGACGGACGTCAACCGCTCGCGGTTCGTGGCGGAGCACCTCTTCGAGCTCGGAAAAGCGCAAACGCGCGGCGCGGACGTGCGGGGTTATTTGCACTGGTCGCTGATGGACAACTTTGAGTGGGCTGCGGGATTTTGCCCGCGCTTCGGACTCTACCGCGTTGACTACACAGACCCCCTGCGCGCGCGTACCCCGACCAAGGCGGTGTCGTTGCTGAAGGACGTGGCAGCCTCCAACGCCCTCGACAAGGCCACCATCGACGCGCTGCCTGCCTATACGAGCCAACCCTTCCCCTGTGCGAGCTTCTGACGAGCACCTGTTGCGTGGCGAGCGTGTGAGTGTAAGTAACTCGAGCGCGCAATCAGCGCCTCTAGCCGTGTGGCCGCTTAGGCTGCTGCCGCCTTTACCGACACTGCCTTAACCGCGGACTGTAACCGTTTGTGACCGCCGTCAAAGTTCGCTCGCGCTCACGGCGGTTCTCGGGGATGCTCGCGTGATCAGAATGGCCGCACGCATGAATCGAGTGACTCTTCGACGGAAGCTCTTGGCGTCGGCGCTGCTTGGCGCTGCCAGCCTGATGGCCACGCTTGGCACCACGGGGCGGCTGCGCGCCGAAGACGAGGCGCCTGCGAAAGCAGAGGAGCCGTCGTGCCCGGTCGCAAAGCCGAAGGCGGCTCAGGGCTGCACGGCTGCGCACAAGAGTGCGGCTGGTAGCTGCGATGCAAGCGCGAAGGAGGCCGCCAGCGCGTGTGCCCGGGACCGCGACGAATGCCTCGAGGTGGAGCGTGCCGCGCGTGGCGTCGGTCCGGCGGGGCGCTCAGAGTGCTTGCCGAACCATCAGCAATGCCAAAGCGCCTTTCGGCGTGTGCGGGGCGTGTGCGTGGGCCAGGCCGACGACCAAAAGGGCGTTTGTGCCGATCGGATCGAAGTGCGGTCCGCTCACTGCGAGCTCGACGCCGCAGTCGACGAGAAGGCGAAGGAAAAAGCGTGCACGCCCGTGTGCCGGGCCGAGGGACAGGCAGCCGTCAACGATTGCCTTCGCGAAGAAAAGAGCACCTTTCGGCGGCTCACCAACGAGCGCGACGAGTGGCGCGAGTCCTGCGTGAAAGGCGAAGATCCGACGTGCAATGCGGGCGCCGATTATCTCTACGAGGATGGCGCGAGTGTCGCACGCGGGGTTCGCGAGTGGTGCGTGACCGAAGCGCAAAAGCAGATCCTGCCTTGCATTCGCGCTTGCCGATCGAGTGGCTGAGCGGCGCGTGGCGGCGGTCGTGATCGACGTCGTCGAGCCCGGCGATGACGGTGTTGTTCACCTTGGAAGTTCTTATGGGCTCGACTCGTCAGTTCCGTGCCACGCTACAAAGGTATGACCCTACGGCGATGGATCTCGGCGACGCTACTCTTCGCAGCGTTTGGCACAGGAGCGACCGGGGGCTGCAGTGACGACGGCGACGCGGGGACGACCGGCAGCGGTACCGGCGGCAGTGGCTCTGGCGGCAGTGGCTCTGGCGGCAGTGCGGGCAACGACGGCGGCGTCGCGATAGGCGGGCTCTCGGGCGCGGTTGACGCGACGTACGACGAGAACGGCATCCTCCATCTCGTGTGCACCAGCGATGATGATTGCTTCGCGGCGCTCGGTTACTTCCACGCGCAAAATCGCTTCTTTTTCATGGATTTCATCCGCAACCTCGTGCGCGGAAAGCTCGGCTCGCTCGTCAAAGCGGGCGATCTCGTGCTCGAGCGCGACTACACGAACCGCCAGTTCTTCGCGACACCGGACGGCACTCCGCTCGAAGAGAAGCTCTACGCCAACGCCAGCCCGGAGACGCGCGGCCATCTCGATGCGTACACCCGAGGCGTGAACGCGTGGATAGGCGACATGAAAGCCGGCAAGCACGGCGCGACACTGACCACCGAGTATGACTTCGCGCTGGTCGTGAAGAGCGCGATCCGTGATTGGGAGCCCGTCGACAGCGCCGCGGTCGGTCTCTACGTCCTGCAAGATCTGTCCGACAACAGCGGCGACGAGCTCGCGCTCGGGATCAGCGAGGCCGCCTACGACGGGCCCATCGCCGCGGACCTCTTCTCGGGACGGCCGCTCTACGACGCGTTCACCAAGCCACTCGTTCAAAACGGCAAGGCACCCAAGAGCGGCTCCGCGAGCTCCCTACCAGATTGGCTCGCGCCACGAAAAACCAACGTTTCACCGGTGATTCGTCTTGCGCCGTACGCCAAGCTCTTCGCCACCGCAGCCGAAAAACTTCGCGCGGTGGGCGCCGGTTCGCACGGTGAGCTGCCCGGCGATATCGGCTCGAACAACTGGGCCGTTGGCCCTTCCCGGACGACGAGCAAACACGCGATCGTCGCAAACGATCCGCACCTCCCGCTCTCGAACCCGAGCATCTGGTTCCCCGTCGAGCTCGACGCGAAGTCGAAAGGCAACGGAAAGTTCCATGTCGCGGGAAGCACCTTCCCTGGTCTGCCCGCCGTGATGATCGGCCACAACGAGAAGGTCGGTTGGGGCGTGACCACGGCGTACTGGGATCTTGCAGACGTTTACCAAGAGACGCTCACGGCCGATGGCAAGGCCGTGCTCTTCAAAGGCAAAGAGGTCCCGATCGTCGAGAAGAGCTTCGAGTTCGTCGACGCCTCGAAACAGACCACCGTAACGAAGACCTTCCGTTGGGTGCCGCATCACGGACCGCTCGTATCGGAAGACACGAAGGCGCACACGGGCGTCTCGGTGCGCTGGGTGGGGCACGAAGGAGGCACCGACCTCGATGGCTTCTACGGTGTGGCGACGGCGGCGTCCGTCGAAGAAGCGCGCACGGCGATCGATGCAATCTCGTCCGCAAACCAGAACTTCGTCGTGGTCGACACCGAAGGGCACATGGGTTGGTTCCCGCTCGTGAACCTCCCGAAGCGTCCGTTCGCGTCCGAACAGCTTCCACCTTGGCTGCCACTGCCAGGCGACGGCACGGCCGAGTGGGACGGCTATTTGCCGAAGGCCTCGCTGCCGCAGCTCTACGATCCCCAAGACGGTCAGATTGCAACCGCCAACCAAGACATGACGGGTGCATCCGCCGACGGCAACCCGCTGAACGACGGACAGGACGCGCTGCAAGCTTTCCTGAAGGCCGATGGCACCCGACAGCGGCGCATTCTCGACATGCTCACGGACGGCGGTACGTCGCATTCCATCGACACTCTGCGCGCGATGCAGTTCGACAGTCGCCTGCTCATCGGTCAGTTCGTCGCGACCGCGCTTGCGGAAGCCGCGGACGGCGCGACGCTCACCTCGAAGGAAAAAGCGGTCCTCGATGCGCTGGCAGCATGGAGCGGCACCTGCCCCACGGGCCTCGACGGCTCGGATCCTGTCAAGTCCGCTCTTGACGCCGACCCGCTCGCCACGACCGCATCGATCGGCTGCACGGCGGCTCACGCGGTCATCTTCGCGGTCGTGCACGAGGCGTTCGCCGACGAGATCAAGGCCGCCGGCGATGTCTCACCGCTCGGCCTCGACCTTGGGCTCGTGCTCCGCGCGCTGAAGGACCCAACCTCCCTCGCCTCGGGCGTGACGCTTTGGGATGACGTCGCCACGAAGGACAAGGTCGAGAGCAAAACCGACATCCTCCTTCGTGGTTTGTCGCTCGCCGCGAAGGGACTCGATGGACTCGGAAAACCCAGCTCGTGGCAATGGGGCCGTGTGCACACGATCTCGCTGCGAAGCATCTTCGACAACTTCGGGATCGCGACCTACAACGATGGTCCGTACGCAGCCTCCGGTGGGCTCTTCACCGTCAACGTTGCGAGTCCGCGCCAACGTGCGCTCGCTCCTTTCATGGGCGCGACGCCGTTCGAATTCAGCTCCGGCCCGTCGATCCGCTTCGTCGTCGAGGCGAAGCCCGAAGGACCGCGAATGATTTTCCAGCTACCAGGTGGCTCGGATCTTCACCGCGACAGCCCGTTCTACAACAACCTCCTGCCCAAGTGGCTGAAGGGCGAGCCCGTCGAATTTCCGTTTGGCCCCGGAGCCGTCACGAAGCCCGCGCTCGTCGTCCACGTCGAACCCGCAAACTGAGAAGTCCCATGCCTCCACAATTTTTTCGGTTCTCCATGCTCTGCGCACTCGCGTTCGCAACCTCTGCCGGCGCCTGCAAGAGCGCCGAGACCACGAACGATGCGACGAACTTAACCGACGCCCCGGCGAGCAGCAGCGTCACAGCGAGCGGTGCCGGCGGCGCGAGCGGCGCGGTCGCTTCCTCGGGCTCGGGCGGCAGCACGACGACGAGCAACGCGACCAGTGGCGGCGGAGGCGAGAGCGACGCGGCGATCGAGGCGGCGCTCGCCACAGCAGGGGAGGGGTTGCTCTACACCAGCGAGTCGGACTACCCGTTCGAGGTCGTCACGGGTTCGAACACGGGAGGTGCTGCGGTCGATGAGGCCACGGTGCGCGCCGAGTTCGCGAGTTACGTCGACAAGAAGGCCGATGCCGACAAGCCGCTCGCTTCGCTCTTCGCGATGAGCAAGCCGTGGAACGAGTGGAAGGCGCTCGCGCACCACTGCGCCGATCCGAACGATCCGGTCGAGGTCGCCCAGTGCAAGAAAATGAAAGCCCTCGAAGCCGCGCTCGATGACAACCTGACTTCAATCAAGGTGTTTTACTTTGGTTCCGTAGGCGCGCCCGGTTTGGTGGACGGAATTGGCGTCTCGATCTTCCTCGTCGGGCGTACCCCATCGGGCAAGCTCGTCGGCGTCGCGACGCTCGCCATCTGGACCTGAAACGACGAATGCGTCGTCTTTTACGCTGTAGCGGTTGGGGACGGGGCTACGCGCAACAAACAGCCGTCGCCGGTAAGCTTAAGGTCGTCACTGTTCGGCGCGGCTGGTAACGATGGATTTCGGCCATGCTCGACTCGCTCCAAAGACATCCGTTCGGCGTGGAAGCGTTTTTCCGCCGCTCGCTCGTGCTCACGTACGCCGTGCCGCAGGCCGCGCTCGCCGACCTCGTCGGCCCCGGCCTCGACCTCGACACGTACGACGACTTCGGCTTCCTCGCGATCGCCATGGTTCAGACCGAAGGTCTGCGCCCAAAATCGTTCCCGCGCGCGCTCGGTCGTGACTTCTTCCTCAGCGGCTACCGCATCTTCACGCGCTTCACGCGACCCGGCCATCCCACGTTGCGAGGCCTGCGCATTCTCCGCAGCGACACGGACCGCCGCACCATGGCGATGCTCGGCAACGTGTTCACACACTACAACTACGGCTACGCCGAAGTCGCGGTCGAGGCGAGCGACGCCAAGCTCGCCATCTCGATTCGCACGCCCCATCGCGAAGCCGACGTGAAGGTCACCGCCGAGCTCGCGCAGCGACCTGGGCCGCTCCCCGAAGGCACGCCTTTTCGCTCCCTCGAAGACGCGCGCTCGTTCGCCGGCCCGCTGCCCTACACGTTCTCGTACGACGCGAAGGCTGGCAAGATGGTGGTCATCAAAGGTGTGCGCACCTCGTGGAGCCCGGAGCCGGTGCGCGTGGTCGTCGAGGAGGCTTCGTATCTCGAGCAGCCGCGCTTTCGCGATGCCGGCGCGCGGCTCGCCAACGCGTTTTACGTCGAGAACGTTCACTACGCGTGGCGCGCGGGGACCCTGGAGTCGATCGCGTGAACGGGGCGCGCCGGATCTTCGCCTACAACTGGCCCGTGTTCGTCGGGACCTGGGCCGTGGCGCTCGCCGGCATCGCGTGGGCGTCACTCGGACACCTGCCGCATCCAGCCCTCATCGCGCTCGGCTGCACGGTGGCGCTCGGGTGGTCGGCCGTGTCGCTCGTGGTTTCGGCCTACGTCTACGATCGCTCCGAGCTCCTCGGCGGGGCCTGGGTCGTCGCGCATCTGCCGGCGCAGGTCGACGCCTGGGCCAGTGTCCACGCCGGGCTCGACGCAGAAATCGACCTCGAGGCGGTGATGCCCGGACGCTGCGTCGCGCACCTCGATATCTTCGACCCGCGCATCATGACCGCACCGTCGATCGCCCGCGCTCGCAGGCTCACTCCGCTCACGCACGACGTCGAGGCCTGCAGCCCCACGGCTCTCGCGCTCGCGACCGGTGCGTGCGACGCGATCGTCGTGGCTTTCACCGCCCACGAAATTCGCGACAAAAAAGCACGCGAACAATTTTTCGCGGAGCTCTCGCGAACGCTTCGGCCAGGAGGCCGCGCGCTCCTCGTCGAGCATGTGCGCGACCTAGCGAACTTCCTGGCGTTCGGCCCTGGCTACCTGCACTTCTTGCCGCGGAGCGAATGGCTGCGGCTCGCGAAGCACGCAGGATTTTCGGTGCACCACGAAGCGTGCGTGACACCCTGGATCATGGCGCTGACGTTGGAGCGCGGGGCAGTGGCGTGATTGTCCTCGCTCTGCGCACGGCCGGGGCGACGCTCATCGCGCTCGCGCTCTTTCATGCGGTGCTGTGGCGCGCGCTCTCATGGGGTGAAGAGATCCGGCGCCTCACACCGCTGAACGCGCGCGTGTTCGCGGTGCACACGTTCTTCATCGCGTTCGTGCTGTTCGGGCTCGGTGTGCTCTCGCTCGCGCGGCCCGACTTGCTTGTGACCGAGAGCGAGCTTGCCAAGCTCCTCCTCGTCGGCGTCGTGATCTTTTGGCTCGCGCGGCTCGTCTTGCAGCCGCTCGTGTTCGATCGCGCGATGCGCGGCGGCTGGACCAAGCACATTGGCCTCCGCATCATGGCGCACCTCGCGTTCCTTGCGTACGTGGCCGTATACGGCGCGGCGCTCGCGCTGCAGTTCGGGGTCGGCAAGTGACCGCGCCGTTCGACTTTCGGTCGCCGGTGACGTGGCTCCGCATCGGTATCGCGTGCGTTTGGCTCGTGTTCGGTTTGGTCTTCAAGGCGCTCGATGCGATGCCGCGCCATCGCCGGATCGTCGCGCGCGTGACGGGCGAATCGCGCGCCCAGCTCGTCACGAATCTCGTGGCATTCGGCGAAGTTGGCCTCGGGGCGTGGATGCTCGTGGGTCGCTTCTTGCCGGTGTGCGTCGCCATTCAAACCGCCGCGCTCGTCGCGATGAACGCGCTCGAGCTCCGGTACGCACGCGATCTCTTGTTCTCGCCGATCTTAATGGTGTGTGCGAACGCTGCGCTGCTCGCGGGCGGATGGTACGTGGCCCTTCACGGACCGTGAGAAGGCGCGCAAGACGGCGCCGCCCAGGCCCTGCGACGGCCCCTTTGGCGTCGACGCTCCCGATCCCAATGACAACGTTTGCGAGGCGGATGGCAGTCGCAATCGCACGAAATGCTCCGTTGGCTGCAAGGCAGGCGATGCGACGCTGTGCCGAAGCGCTTGTGAGCGCGGTGATGCCAGCGCATGTGTCGGTTGCTGTGCCTATTTCGTTCTTAACCGGTCTGAATTCGATCCTCCGGTCTTCAATGGCCCTTGCGAGGGAGTGAACCGCGGTGCCGCTGCCGGCCGAATCGCAGACGTCGTCATGAAAGGGAATCAGGCGGCGTCCGGCGAGTACAAGACCACGTACGACCAGCGGGCGTTTCTAGGACTTCAGGGTGCGCTCGCAGCGAGCCGACACCTGCTTCATTTGGGTCAGATCGCCCGTGTAAGGAAAACCGCTCGGGCTTGCGGCTGGTAGCACTGCGGCGCGTCGTCAACGTTCATTCGTTTGCCTTCGCGGTGGCGGGTAGGAACGAAGAGCAGCACGGTCGACGTGAGTGATAAACAATCTCTTGAGATGGCCCGGGCGAATCGTGATGGCACGCCTGTCGTGCAGGCGATGGACGGCCACGAGCACCTTCGAGGCTCGCATTTTCAGAGCAGCCGGGCCCTGCTTCTACTGAAGCAGACTCATTGCTTTCGCGATGACTTCAGCAACGACCTGAGGCGGTGCAGTGCCCATCCGTTTTGCCTGACGAGCGCGCCAATCGAGGCTCTTGAGTTGATCGGCGAGAACGGCGCTCGCGCCCTTCGCATCATCGGGAAGACGGACTTCAAAGGGGTAGCCCTTGACGTGCGTGGTCAGCGGACAGACGAGCGCTAGGCCGACCTTCGCGTTGTAGGCTCGCGGCGAGACGACGAGCGCTGGTCGATGTCCCGCTTGCTCGTGCCCCGCCTGCGGATTGAACTGCAGCCACACGAGATCGCCCCGATCCGGGACGTAGCGGGCTGCCATCAGAGGAGCTCGCGCCCCACAGGGTCCCCTGTCTCGACGGCCTCATGGATGTTCTGGCGGGAGACGCCGGCCAACAGGTCGGCAAGGCGAAATACAGGCGTTTTGATTGCCTCTACGACAAGACGGCCTCGCTCCACCTTGAGGTTAACTTCGGTGTTCTCAGCGACGTGAGCCTCGCGCGCGAACGACAGCGGGATCCGGAGGGCGAGGCTGTTGCCCCATTTCTGAACTCTTGCGATCATCGTTTTGCCGTGTCTACAAAGTAGATATTGGATAAACACCCCGGCGTCAACGGGAAGGAGTCGTCCGATCACATACGCCGTTGACGACGACACCGTGTCATATCAGGCCACCTGTCCAGCGTCGGAGGCGGCCAAGCCGGCCACGAAATGCAGCTTCCAAGCGACGCCGCTCAAAATCCAGTTCCTCTGCGAAGCCCCGGAAGGACCCCATCTAATTGTCTTCGAGCCCGAAACGATGTGACTGAAGATCAACGCACGGACCGTCACCGAGCTACCCAACCGCCGAGAACGGGCAAGCGCCGCGAGTTCTTGGTCAACGTGCCGTTGTCTTCCGACCCGTGAGTACGCCACAAAACAGGCCGCCCCCGCGAGCTCCAAAAAGCCGGCGGGGGTCGCATGTCTGCGCGATAGCCCGGTAACGCATTTTGGGCCGCCTTTTTGAGTGCCGCGTCGGTCCGGTCGGTGAGGGCCTTGGTGCCGACCTCACCCGTCTTCTGACTGACCTGTCGCGGGATATCAAATTGAACGAGCGTCAAGGTCGCGTGTGCTCGCCGTCCAGTGAGCTTTTTTTAAGCGTGAGCGGCGCTATCGCTTGCTCGAGCACGGCTCCGGTCACCGCCTTCGGATCCGAAGGAAGGGTGGGCGTCTCCGAGAGCGCGTAGAGCGTGAAGGTGTACGTTTTCGTGCCCGGACCGGACGAACACGGGGCTGAGTATGCGAGGTTCGGTCCGTTGCTCGTGATGCCTGCGGTGCCTACGCCGATCGAGCCGTTGGCGAGCGACGTCGTACTCGCCGGGATGCCATAGAGCACCCAGTTGTACTTTGTGCCGTCTTTCGCGAGCGTGGTCATCAGCAGCGCAAACTCCTTGGTCCCGTCGGGCGCGCCCGTCCACGCGAGGGCGGGACTTATGCCGGCACCGTCGCAGCTCGCGTCTGCCGGCATCTCCTCGGCGTTCATGAATTCCGGGCTCGTGAGCGCGAGGCTGTCGCTCGTAACCGAGCCCAGAGAGGTGGTATCGATTGACGTATCGGACGACGCGCATGCGGCGAGGCCGAGTGCGAGAGTGACGATGAAACTGTAGGTTTTCATTTAGCTTCCTTGGACGAGCTACGGTTTTTAAACGCGATTGCGGAGGCGGCGCCGATGGCGAGCCCCGCGGCAAAGAGGACGAGTGGGGGAGGTCCTCCGTCGTGCGCCGAAGCGGGCGCGCTCGCGGTTTTTGCGGTCGCATGCTCCGTGGGTGCGACGTAAAGCACGTCGAAGGCCGCAGGCGCACCGCCCTCTACGTAGCGATTGACGGGCTGCACGAAGGACGTGTTTACGGGGCCGAGCTTCGCGGGCGAAGCAAGCGTGACCGCCTTGCCGCTCGTGACCTTCAGAGGCGCTTCGAGGCGGATGCGGACGAGCGGGCCGTGCTCCTCGTGCACAGCCGAAAGCGACGCCGCGAGGGCGCGGAGCTCTGGTGGCGAAGGAAAGCCCCGCACCTCGAGAGGCACGGGTGAACCATTGAGCGTGAGCGTGGTCTCCGCCTCGATGAACTTCACGAGCGCGCGGTAATTACGAGTGAGCGTATCTTCGTCCGCTGTCGCAAGTTCCGTGGGGGAGCTTTGGGTCAGCAGGAAGAGATCCCACTCGGCCACCACTTCGACGTGTTCGTCTCGAAGGCTCACCCGTGAGGTGTTGACGTTCGGCGCGTGGGCATCGGCGCGCTCGCTCGCAATGACGAGCGCAATGACGAGCGCGAGGCTGCCGAAGTTCACGCTCGCGCTCTGGCTCGTTCGGCGAGTTCGCGTGGTAGCGCTCAAAACGGTTTTCGGCAGTAGGTGGTCTTAACGACAACGCCCTTGGTCGTATACGACTGCTCGGTTACGTCCCAACAGCCTTGGGTTGCGCTGGGCTTGTAGGCGATCGAGTAGGTTTTTCCTTGGTGATCGTAGGTCATCGTGCGCTCGCCGTTTGCCGCCTCGACGAGCTTTAGGTTGGTGACGCCGCCGGGGGCCTTCTCGCCGGTCGGCTTGCCGCCGCCGCCTTGCTTGTCCATGGGCGGGACCCTCGGGGCCTTTGCGAGATCGAACTCACCACTCAGACACTGAAGAATGTACGGATGCGTATCGGACGTATGGTAGCGAAGGCCGAAGGTCTCGTCCTTCTGGCCGTTGCACGCGTCGAGTGCTCCGCCGGCGATCGCGGTGCCGTCTGGGTTCTGGTTTCCGTAGATAGGGTAGCCATCGAACGCCCACCCCAAGATAGCCTTTGGGCCTTTGTTCTTCATCGCTTCGATCATGCACGTCGGGGCGGCGTGATAGTGATAGTCGTCCCCGCGTCCGGAGTGTCCGTTGCACTGGTCGAGCTCACCCGTGAGCTTCGTGTCGAACTTCGGATCGTAGCTGTCGAGGCCGAGCGCTCCTTGAGAGCTGTAGTCGTAGATAGGGACCCCGTTGACCGCGACCGCCAACGCAGCGTCGATCGAGGTGGGGGTGGCCGCGAGCTTGGGTGCGAGCGTCACCGGCGACGTGTAGCCGGGAGCAGGCACCGGGACTTGGTCGTTCGTGGCCGTAATTCCGGTCATTTTCACGTGGGCCGGGTAGGTGTCCGCGGCAATGCTCGCGTACGTGGCATCGCAGCTCACCTTGACGATGTCTCCGAAGCCCGACTGGTCGACCGAGTCCTTCACCGCTTGGCAACGGTCCGCGGCGCTGAGGCTGCCGCCTGCGCCACTGCTCGTCGAGGACGTCGATCCGCCTCCGCCACCCGTCGCGCCGGTGCTCCCCGTTTCGGTGCTGCTTCCGCAGGCGAGGGGACCGAGAAAGGCAAGAGCGCTCAAGAGTCGTAAGGGGGTTCGCATCAAGGGCTCAAAACTGCGGCCAACGCTGATCATTTTTTTGAGGTTAGCACCCCGAATCCATCGAAACGGTGAGCAACTCGATGTCACCGACCTAACGAGGACATCGAGTTTCGCACCGATCGGCCATGCTACGGAATCGGGCACTGCTGTTTGCCTAACCCTCGATTCGAATGAATCGAGACCGTAGCGTCGAAGGACGGTTGGCCTCAGCGATTGTCGGATGACGCTCGGCGCTTCACGAGGACACCGAGGACGACGGCCGCGGCCAAGACGTAGGCTCCCGAGCCAGGGCCATTCGGCGTCGCTGCATGTGCGTAAGCGCAACTCGCCTCGGCGGAGCTTTGCTCCTCGCTGCCGCCGCTCGCCCCACCGCTGCCCGCGGTCGCGTTGGAGGTTGCGCCGCTGCCAGAAACCGAAGCGCTACCTCCGCCTGCTCCCGTGCCCGCTTGTTCGATGTGCTTTGACGGATCAAAGACGACGATGCCGTCTTCGTTCGACATCAGGTTGACGGCCTTCGCTGCGCCGACCGAAATCGCAATGACGGTATTTGGGGTGACGCCCGCGATGCAGCCGTCCGTGAGCGGCGGCCCGTCGGGGAGTTGAAAGGCGGGAACAGGACTCGAAGCTACGGCGAAAACCGTGTCGCCAAGGCGTGCGCCGAGCCAACTCAGCCCCGCAAGGTCGAGCGCAACAAGACCATCACTCAGCGATACTTTGTCGCCGATGCGAAGCAACGTCGTCCAGGTCGGGGCGAGCTCCTGGGACGGAGGCGCGACCTCGACGCGGCCCCAGTAGGGAGTCGTGCGCGGGTTCGCCCCGTTCGGGTTTGGGTCGTAAACCGTCGCGCCGACGCGGTAGCGATTGCCTCCTGAATAACTCGTGAGCTTCGGGTTCGCTGGGCGGAGGACCTCGATGGAGAGACCCCCGCCGCCTGCATTCGAAGCGAAGAGGCGGTTCCCGGCTATCGTTGGAGCATCGACGAAATGCCACAAAATCGCTGAGTCCCGAGCGATCGGTAAGGTGGTGCGATCGACGACGAAAAACGCGGGGTGCTTCGCTCCGCCGGGGGTGCGTGCCTCGAGGATGTCGCGTTCGTAGCTCGTGACCTTCTCCTTAGCGTAGGCCGGGCCGACGTTGGCGCGGGACCACACGCATGCTCCCGCGTCGCTCGCGTGGGTGATTCCGCCGAGCTTCGCGAGGGTGTGAAGGTCGCTCGGCTTGGTGGGCTCGCCGCTCCAGTCCGGGGCGATTCGCTGCCCTCCGTCGTTCGAGGCGCTCTCGCGGATCGGCTCTTCGGGCCAGTGCACGAGCAACGTGTTGTGGGCGATGCTGCGCGTGTAATAATTCGCGTGGTGGCTTGTGCCGTAGTTGTCGTACGTGCCGCCTTCGGTGAGGAGGCCACCTCGGTAGTCGATGACGAGCGAGCCCTCGTCGCGATGGTGATGTCCGTATGAGTAAAACGGGCTCGACTTGAAGACCGCGGTCGTCGCCGTCGCGCGATCCCAAGCGTCGCGAACGACGTGAAAACCCGAGCCTTCGAAGAGGCGCGAGAGTGGGAGTTCTTCAACCGGCGAGGCTTTGAGTGCGCCGGTGTTGGTGAGGATACGGATGAAACGCAGAGGCTCCCATGCCACGGGAAGGCTCTGGAAAAAGGTCTCCGCGTGCGCGTTTCCGAGCGCCGCAGAGGTGGCGATGAGATCGCCCGCGTCGCCGTTCAACCCCTCGGTGTACACGTCACCGGAGAGCGGGTACTCGCCCGCGCCGTTCGCCGCGTAGAGCCAGAAATAAGCAGCGTCTTTCAGCGCGTTCGGAGACCACAGCTCCGCCGCCACCGTGGCCGACTGCCACGCGAGCATTGGCGTTACGCTCGCGTAACTTGCGCCGTACTGCCAGCCCATGTGATGGCCGCCGGTCTGGCCGACGTCGTCGAGCACGAGGTTGTAGCCCGAAGCGAAATTGGACGAGGCCTTTGTCAGATTCGAGTCCAGCGCAGTTGTGTCGCCTTGCACTGCGATGGCGGCGGCGAGCGTCGTGGCGTTTCCCCAGCGCGTGTGCCCCGAGACGAAGTCTGGCTTGTCGACGTAGCTCTGGGTCGCAGCCACGTTGGTCAGGATGGCGTTGCGGATCGTCGCGCGGTCGTTCGCGCTTAGGCTCGCGTAGAGCCAGTCGTAGCCGATGGCGAGGCAGAGGGCGCGGTTCCGCGGTCCTGTGTCGTCGCCGTTGACGAGCGGCACGCCCGCTACGCGCAAACTGAATGATTTTGCTGCATCGATGTACTTCGTCTCGCCAGTAACTGCGGCCAGGAGAGCGGCGTTGTGGCAGACCGTGCCCGGCTCGGTCGAGTCGAGCGTCGCGTTCGCAAGTGTCGGGTTCGCGATGCGCTTGTCGAGCCACGTTGCGAGGTCGGCGACATCTCCTTTCTTTCCCGCTGCCTTCAACGTGGCGAGGCGCGCTGGAGTCAGGTAGAGGCGCGGCCTGTCGCTGCGTAGTTGCGCCATCGCCGTGCCGGCGAGAAGGGAAGGCAGGAGGGCGAGGCCGACACCGAGGAGCGGGGTGAATCGCGTTCGCATGGATGTGAAGGTTCGAGATCGAGGACGCTTGTGCAACCGTTCGGACGTCGATGCGAAGAAGTCGTCGTTGTCTTCGTAGGGTCGAGTTGTTGCGGTGGGAGTCGAGGCGAAGGTCAGGGCGCGGTGATGCCGTGCGCTGCGGCGTAGTCGGGGTCGTACTTGACGATGTAGGGATCGACGAACGACGTAAACTGGTCGACGCGCGTCGAGGTGTTCGCGCCGGTGCAGTTGGCGCCTCCATAAGAGATGACCCCCGCGACGTACTCGACGCCATCCTTGGTCATGAGGCCAGGGCCACCCGAGTCACCAAAGCACGTATGGGCTTCGGGCTGCCCCGCTGGCGTATTGCAGGAGAACCTGTCGGGCTTGACACCGACCATCTCCAAGCTGACTTGATTCTTCTCGTCAATCGACTTCGGGTCGTCGACGTTGGTTCGTCCGAAGCCAACAAATCGCACGCGAGAGCCGAGATCCGCGTCCGTCAGAGGCTGGCGATTGAGAAGAATCGGCGTCGTGGATTGGCGGCTCTCCAGCACCACGACTGCGATGTCGTTGCCAACGATGTGGTCGTAGTACGCAGGATGCGGGTGGAGATTCTCGGTGGCGGTGGAGCTCGAGTTCCACGGCCAAGGGGAATCTGCGCTGTCTCCTTTTACGATCCAATTTATCCGATGGTCGCCTTCCTTGTCCGGGACGAAGCAGTGGGCGGCCGAGATCAGGATGTGGGGGGCGACGAGCGTGGCGCTGCAGAGGCTCCGCGTCGCCGAGGAGGACTGCACGATCGCGAAGACTGCCGCGTCTCCGTCATCCGGCGTTCCGCCGATGACGTCCTCACTCGTAGAGTCGATATCCGTCCCTGCGCAACCGGCAAGCAAGCACGCAAACGCGGCGACAGCCAAGAACGGAGACGTAAAGGCGCTATGACAAAACACGTCTAAACACTAATGACGACTCGCTCGAAGCGTCAACGTCGACGACGCATCGATACAATACCCTGCGAGCACGTCGTCGCTTCCCGAGCCTAGCGAGCAGCGCTGTTCAGGCAAGCCGCTCCAACTCGCTCAGCGCCCCGGCGCAAATCCAAGCCCCATACTCACGGCCAGCTCGAACGCGGGCGCCACCTCGGCGAACACATCGAAGCCGCGCGGCAGAATGACCGCGAGCCCCAGGGCCGGCTGCACGTGGTAGCGATCCGTCCCCGTCGCGCGCGCCCCAAGGAGGACGGGGCCTCCGAAGACGCGCGCCGAGGCATAAGGGCGAAACGCCTCGGCGAAGGTCTTGCCCGCCGTGATCGAGAGGCGGACGTCGCCTGCGATCATGCGCTCGCTCGCGCCTCCCGACTCGGGCGTCGCGTCATTCACACCCACGCCAAGGGTCATGGCCGTGAGCACGAAGGGCGTGCTGGGGGCTTCGTTCGCGAGCACATAGGACGCCGATGCCGCCGCCAAGAACCCCGGCGAGAGCGTGAGGTGCTCGGCATGATCGGGCCAGGTTAGCTCGAGCTTTCCAGGCAAAAGAGCGCCCATCGCGAGGGAGAATGCCCAGCGGCGCGAGGCGTAGTAACCGGCGAACACGGTGGCCGCGCCACGCTCGAGAGCGCCCCTCGCCTCCGCGTGCGTAGCGCTGTCGAACACACGGAGACTCGCGCGGCTCGCTCCCGCGGTCGCGCCAAAACGCATCCTTGTAAGAGGGCCTTCAGCGACGAGCGGCTCGCCTCCGCTGCACGAAACGACGCCCATCGGACCGACAGGCGGAGCGAGGCCTCAGGCGCGTGCGTCGCGCTCGAAGGGGACCAGCACGGCGAAGGCACCAACAGTGAAAGCGGCGGCGTAGCGCATGCGGGCAACCAACCGCATTGCCGCCTTAAACGCAAGCGGCGCGCGCGCTCGCCGTGTACCGTTATGCCGAGCTCGTCCCCGTGCGAGCTGCATGAACCGACGCCTGGAATTTTGATAAGCTTCAAACCGTGAAAGCCCCCTCTCGAAACGTCCTCGGCGGTCCCCTTGTGGACTGCTCCAAGAAGCCGATGACAGGCTTTTTTCGCAACGGTTGCTGCGATACGAGCGACGACGATCGCGGTTCGCACACCGTCTGCGTCGTCGTGACGGAGGAATTCCTCACGTTCTCGAGGAGCCGCGGCAACGATCTCTCCACCCCGCGCGAGGAGTTCGGCTTTCCCGGGCTCAAACCAGGCGATAGGTGGTGTCTGTGTGCTCCGCGATGGCGCGAAGCCTGCGATGCGGGCAAAGCGCCGCTCGTCGTGCTTCATGCCACGCATGAAGGCGCGCTCGAGCACTGCGACCTCACCGCGCTAAAACGGCACGCGATCGACATCAACTGAGCTGCGTGCCTCGAATGCCTCTGAAGCTCGCGCCGACGGACGAGCTCGTTCGCCTCCGCACCGCCGACCTCGAGACCCTCGAGCGCGTTCAACAGGCTGGGCTCGACGCTGTCACACACGAAGAGGTCAAACCCGAGCTTGGCGAGTTCGAGCACGGCCGGCGCTTTCGCGAGCCGCCAGCTATCCGCGAACGGCCACCAATCCGTTAGCGGCCGCCACATCTCCGTTAACGGCCGCCACCTTCAACAAGCACGAATTACAGCAAATAACCGCGTTTCCATGATGGCACGCGCGATGCTCAGGCAAGGGCCGATGCCTGGCCCCACGCACTCCGCGATCGTCGATCTCCTCGCCGGACGACTCGACCTCATCGTCGAGTTGCTCGGCCTCGTCGGCATCGAGCTCCCGCAGTTTGACTACCTGGAGCACGCGACCGAGAGCCTCGCGCCCTCGCAGCTCGGACCGTTCTTGCCCGACCTCGTCGTGCGCCTGATGCGGCGCCGCAGGAGCGGTCCTCCCGAGTGCGTGGAGGTGTGGGTTATCGAAGTTCAAGGGACGCCCGATGCGACGAAGATCCGCGCGTGGGCGCTCTACGGTCCGCTCGCGAGCGCGCTCTTCCGCGCGCC
>CANJMI010000017.1 GCA_947475525.1 Polyangiaceae bacterium
ACTGTCGCGCCAAGGCCCAGGGCGTGACGTTGCTGTTGCTCAGAAGCCTGTCAAATTGCTTGATCGCGTGCTTTGGGGCCGTCCCGCGTGCCCACGCCATTGCTCGCCCGACAACGTGAATGCACACACCCGCGGCGTGAAGGACGCCGAGTGTGCCGATGGAGAGTGACAGGATCGTCTTTGCGTGGAGGTCGTCCTCAATGATTTGCTCGAGAAAACGCTCGATGCTTGCTCGGTTAAGACCGACCCGCGCCATTTGCCGGCGCGCTCGCGACGCACTGAGTTGCTCGGGATTCACTGTGTCTTGTGATGGGAAGCTTTCGCTCATGGACCTTTGACGGAGCAGGCGAGCATGGATTCAAACTTTCGCGATTTCCAGGCAAATATAGGGGGATCTGTCAGGGTAGTCAGGTGGCGGCCTTGACGTTGGTCGGCGATGTTGACATTCTCCCGCCGCTCAATGGCCAGTTTGTGCTCGAACGTGGCTCGGAGTAGGCGCGCGACCAAGCGGCCGTCTCATCAAAATCAGCGTGGGAAGTTTATGAACCAACCAGTTGCGAACAGACTAGGCCCGTTGATGACCGTGATGATTTGCGCCGCATCGCTGGCGCCCGGCTGTAAGGGCGACGCGCCACAGGGGGCATCACCTTCGGCTTCGGTCGCCCTACCTGCGACAAAGGCTACGGCATCGGCGTCGGCGAGCGCCGCGACTCCCGCGACTCCGCCCGAATTGGGAGGCGCTACCATTGCCATCCCCAGTGGGTCCTTCGAGATGGGCTCGAACGAGCCGTACGTAGGCCAGACCCCGATTCACAAGGTGACGCTGTCGGCTTATCGCATCGACCGCGACGAAGTAACGGCCGCGCACTACGCGGAGTGTGTCGCCGCAGGAAAGTGCGCGTCGGCAACCAGTATCAATGGCACCTGGGCGGACGCGGCGGAGCAGGCGTTGTGGAACCCATTTTGCAACCTCAAGCGCAAAGGAGGCGAGCTGCACCCAATGAATTGCGTCGATCACGCGCAGGCAACCGCGTTCTGCGGTTGGGCCGGCAAGCGGCTACCGACCGAGGCCGAGTGGGAGTATGCGGCACGCGGTTCGGATGGACGCATGTACCCATGGGGCAATGAGGCGCCGACCGTGAAGCTGGTCAATGCGTGCGACAGCACGTGCAAGGCGGAGATAGGCAAGTCGAGGGGCTGGGGGAAGTTGTTCGCGGAAGACGACGGCTTCGTGGGCACGGCGCCAGTCGGTTCGCTGCCTGACGGCAAGTCTCCAGCGGGGCTTCACGACATGTCCGGCAACGTGTGGGAGTGGGTCGCCGATGGGCACGACATGAGTTTCTACGGCAAGTCACCGGAGCGCGATCCGAAAGGCCCGACCGCCGTTAAGAACCGTGTGACGCGCGGGGGTAGTTGGAATGACTTTGATCCAAAGTTCCTGCGAGCCACGGTTCGTCCGGGCTTTGGGCCCGACAATCGCTTCGCCAATGTCGGCTTTCGTTGCGCGAAAGATGATGCCGCGGCGGCTCCCCTCTAAAAACGCCCCGTTTCGAGTTTGATGCCGAATGGCGCAAATCGAGCGCAAATCGAGAGCAACTTGCCCGACTGACGCAAAGACGGGCACTCGGGCGTTCCCCGTGAGGTAAACCTCACGGTGCATGGCCCGGCTTGACTTGACGGTCGTCCGATAGGCGTCCTACGTTGGGTGGTTGACTTGACCCGTGACGGCCGGGAAAAGTCGGGGTCGAGGACTTCTATGATTGGACGCATCATCGCGAACCGGTTTCGGATCACGGCACCGCTCGGTGCGGGTGGCATGGGGTCCGTCTGGAAGGCGGTGCACCTCACGCTCGGCTCGCCCGTGGCCGTCAAGTTGATCGACGAGTCCCTCGCCGACAACCCTGAAGTCCTCGTCCGCTTCCAGAGAGAAGCCCAGGCGTCGGCGACGCTGCGCAGTCCCCACATTGTCCAGATCATCGATTACGGCGTCGACGAGGGCACGCCCTTCATCGCGATGGAGTTGCTCGATGGCGAGAGCCTCGCTGAGCGGCTCGAGCGCGTTGGAGCGCTTGGCCCGGAGCAGACGGCTCGGATCATGACGCACGTCGCGCGGGCGATGGCGAAGGCTCATGAAGCCGGGGTGATTCATCGTGACCTCAAGCCCGCGAACATTTTCCTCGTCCGCAACGACGATGACGAGGTCGCCAAGGTCCTCGACTTCGGCATTGCGAAAACCCAGGACGTGGCGTCCGGCTCCGCAACGCGCACGGGCAGCATGATCGGCACGCCCGCGTACATGAGCCCCGAACAGGCCCAAGGCACCAAGACGGTCGATGGCCGCACCGATCTCTGGGCGATGGGCACGATCGCCTTCGAGTGCCTCACCGGCCGCATGGTCTTCGAGGGGACCGCGGTCGGAGAGCTCGTCCTTCAGGTTTGCGCGCTGCCGTTGCCGGTACCCTCGAGGGTCGCGGATGTTCCACCCGGGTTCGATGCGTGGTTTGCCCGCGCGCTCGATCGCGATGTCGAACAGCGCTACCAGACTCCAAAGGAATTCATCGATTCACTGCGCGCCGTCTTGGGGGTCTCGGCGCTCGCCTCGGTGTCGCATGGCGTCAGCGCCGGCAAGGTGCCGACGCTCCGCGGGCTTGGCGATTCGGGTGATGCCGCCGTCGAGTCTGCGCGCGAGGTGCCTTCTTCGGCGGTCGAGCAAGCGCCGCTGAGTTCGGGTTCGAGTTCGAGTTTGGGGCAGGCGCGGAGTGGTACCGCCGGGTCGTTCACGCTCGGGCCGGTCGGCCTTCCTACCGGGAACTCGAAGGGTGCGTTCATCTTTTTGGGGGCGGCGCTCGTCCTCGGGGCCGTTGGGTTCCTCGTCTTCCGCGGCGGGGGCGAAAAGGCGGCCTCCGCGGTGGGCACCGTTGCGATCGATGGGTCGGCGGCCGCGCGGCTACCGACCAGCGCTGCGGTCGTGACGAACGTGGCGGACGCGAGGGTCACAGCGGTGTCTGCCGCGCCGAGCTCGGAGGGCGCTCCGGCATCGAACGACACCCCTGCGCCGACGTCGACGCCGTCGGGACTTGCGAAGCCAGGGAGCGTTCGGTCCGTATCCGTCCCCGGGCGTATGCCCGCGAGGACCCCACCGAGCGGCTCGCCGTCGAGGCCGGCCGCAGGCGATGAGCGCGTCAGTTTCTGATGCCTGACGGAAGATTTATGAAACCACGCAGCCCGTTCTTTTCTGTTCGTCGCCCACTTTTTGTGGCCACGAGTTTGGCGCTTCTCTTCGCGACGGCACCCTCGTTCGCTCAGGCGCCGGTCGTCGTTGATGACGCGACTCGCAGCGCTGCGCGCACGCTGACGGAGCAGGGGTTGTCCCTCTTCGATTCACGGCAATTCGAGGCGGCACTCGACATGCTTTCGCGGGCCGACGACCTCGTACGGCTGCCGACGACGGGACTCAACTTGGCCCGCACCTATGCTCAGGTCGGTAAGCTTGTCGAGGCCTCCGAGAAATACCTGGCCGTCACGAAACTCGAGCTCGACGAGAGCGTCGCGCCCGCCCAGCGGAAGGCCCAGGGCACGGCCGCAGCGGAACGTGCGGCGCTTCTGCCGAGACTCGCATCGCTGGAAATCGCGGTCGAACCCGCCGCACCGAACGCGGTCGTCACCCTCGACGATCACCCCGTGCCCAAGGCCTTGATAGGCATTCGCCGTCCGGCCAATCCCGGCAGCCACACGGTCGTCCTTACACTGAATGGGCAGGCGATCACACAGTCGGTGATGCTCACCGAGGGGCACTCGCAACGGCTCGTGTTGCGGCCGGTGCTGCCGCCTCCGAAGCCCGAGCTTGCTCCACCGCCGTCCCCCGCGGAGGCGCCCCCCGCGGTGGTGGTGGCAGTGCCTCCGTCGGTGCTCGCCCCGCTCGACCGTACGGAGTCGCCCGACCGGGGTGGCGCTGCTGAACAACCGTCGTCGTCGGGTGCTCGCATCGCCGGCGTGGTCTTTACGGCTCTCGGTGGGGCAGGGCTCGCATCCGCGGGGGTTTTGGGCCTCGTGACGATGAGCACGGTCGGCGATCTCACGAGCTGCACCGACGACCTCGCGTGCTCGCGTGGCGATCAAGAAGCGTTCTTGGCAAAGGCAGTCGATCAGCAAAATGCCGCCATCGTTGCGCTCAGTGTGGGGGGTGGCCTTGCGTTGACGGGCGTCGTCTTGCTGGCCGTCTCGTCGGATTCGGGGGACTCTCAAGGGGCGCGGGCGGCCTTCGCCATCTCGCCAACAGCGGCAAGCTTCCGCCTGACGTGGTGAGTATGCGGCATATCGTTTCACTCCGTTTTGGCGCGGCGCTCGTAGCGCTCGCAGGTGCCGCGTGCGTGCCCGACCTCGCGCTAAAGGAAGATGCGGTCTCGGCTACGCAGGGGCCATCGAGCAGCGTAACGGGCGGAGGAGGCACGACCGGCACGGGCGGCTCCGTGGAGGTTCCCTACGAGCCTTCGCCCGAAGTCGAAGCCTGGCTCGGCGAGAATCGCGGCGGTTGGTGCAATGATGAGTACAATAAATTCGTCAACCTCTGCGGCGACACGAGTTACTGTTTCGACAGTGAGCTACTCAAGGCCTACCCGAACGGCCTCGCGCTCGACATCGGCTTCAGCTGGACGGGTGTCGATGGTGGAGTCCTCGCGGCGCTTGGGGGAGACGTCGGTCCGGGTGGCGTGCTGACGTTGTCGCTCGCACCGGATGGCACGCTGAGCGCGCAGGGACCGGGTAACGGCGCCGCGCTCGAGTTCAAGATCGCCAAGCGCTCTCATCTCGTGTCGTACCGAGTGAGTGCGTCGACGCGCGCGCTCTTCGTCGACGGTGTTCGCGTTGGGAGCGGGGTCGGAGAGGGCGTCACTCCGGCGCTTGCGCACGGGCCGAACGGCGGCCCAGGGGCGGTGTTGGGACAGGCTAAATCGTTCTGGAGCAGCAACTCGAAAAAGCCGGATTGGCTGCGATTTGCACCGTTTTTCTTCCACATGCGCGACAGCGTCGGCTCGACGGAGACGTTCGACCTCGCGACTGTAAAGAATGCCCAATCGAGCACGCTGCTGTTGCTGCACGGCGCAAAGACGACCGACACGTCGTGGCAGAAGATCGCCGGGCTGCATGACGGGTACATCGCGAACGGGGCGAAGTGGGTGGAGGATGTCGATGCCGATTGTTGGTGAACGTGAGCGTCGCATCGCGAGCAACACGGTGTTGGCCGTGTTGGCCGTGCTTGCCGCGTGCATTCCTGACGTGCAGCTTAAGGACAACGTCTCGGCGGCTTCGGTTAGCGGCGGCGGCGGAGGTGGCGCCCCGAGTAGCGAGTGTGTGGCTCGGGCGCTCGCGGAATGGCGCTTCGATTCGCCGTTGCAAGAGGGGCTTGGCGCAACGCTCGCGGATTTGGATGGTGACGGCTTTGCGGACGCGGCCATCGCCTACCAATACTCGCAGAAGACCCAAATTCTCTGGGGGGCCTCGACACCGGCGGCAGGGGCCCAGACGGTGGTGGCCTCGACACGCCCCAACGGCTTCGTGGCGCACGGCGATCTCAATGGCGACGGATTGCAGGACCTCGTTGTTCCTTCGGTCGACGCAGGAGGGCTTACCGTCATGCTCCAGAAGCCCAACCGCGTTTTTGCCACTACCGTCTTCCAGGAGCCGAACACGGGTCGCGTCGTCCTCGTCGATGCGAACGACGATGAGTTGGTCGATCTCCTGATTCAATCCGCGGACTGCTACGTGCTGCGGCCCGGCAAAGGCACGGGAGACATCCTCGCCGCCAACACCGGCGGTGGGTGCTACATCGGCCTTCCCCAGGCGTGGGAAGTGCACGGCGGGAACTTCGACGGCCCTGGGGTCTCCAAGTCCAAGGTCGCAATCCGACACGATGGCGCGTGGAAGCTCGCGACGCTTTCGCTCACCGGACCGAAAGATGAGGAGCCGATCGGCCTCGGGCTGATCGACGGAGCCGAGGTTCTCCATTGGGAGGTGGCCGATCTCGTTGGGGATGGCCGCGCGGAGGTCGCCGTGTATGCGAAGCGTCCGACGGGCGAGCTCTTCCTCGCGACCCATGGCCAAACGTCACCACGCTCATTCGACACGTGCATCGCCACGGCACTGCCCCCCAGCGCAACCGACACCGAGCGCAAGACCCTCGGCCTGCGCGCCGTAGGTGACGTCAACGGTGACAAGAAGCCCGACCTGCTTTTCGGAAGCACCTTTAGTTTCGGCGCCACGAACAATTTCTTCATGGTCAGCGTTCCCTAGCGGCGTGACCTGCCGCGCTCCTGTGTCCGCGGGGCTCGGCGGCGTGCTATCCCATCGGGCACGTGATGCCGCTCCACATCCCTCTCGACAACAGCTACGCCCGACTGCCGGCGCGGTTTTTCGCGCCATGCCAACCGACGGTGGTTGCGAGGCCGGGTCTCGTGCGCGTCAATGCCCCGCTCGCGGAGCTCCTCGGCATCGACCCCGCGGCCCTCGCGACGGAAGAGGGCGTGGCCGTCCTTGCGGGCAATCGGCTTCCCGACGGGGCCGAACCTATTGCCCTTGCATATGCCGGTCACCAGTTCGGTCACTTCGTCCCGCAGCTTGGTGATGGCCGCGCGATCCTGATGGGCGAGGTTGTCGCTCGCGACGGAAAACGCCGTGATTTGCAGTGGAAAGGCTCAGGTCGCACGCCCTTTTCACGCGGGGGTGATGGTCGCGCGGCACTTGGACCCGTCCTGCGGGAGTACGTCGTAAGCGAGGCGATGCACGTCCTTGGGGTCCCGACGACCCGCGCGCTCGCTGCCGTGACCACGGGCGAGTCCGTGATGCGCGAGGGCCCGCTTCCCGGGGCGATCTTGCTGCGCGTCGCATCGAGCCATCTGCGCGTCGGCACGTTCCAGTACTTCGCTTCGCGCGGCGACGCCGAGGCCGTCAAAACACTCGCCGACTACGCCATCGCACGTCATTACCCGGCTGCCGCCGAGACGTCGCAGCCTTACCGCGCGTTGCTCGAAGGCGTCATTGAGCGCCAGGCCGCGCTCGTCGCGGGTTGGGTGTCGCTCGGCTTCATCCACGGCGTGATGAACACGGACAATACGAGCATCTCGGGTGAGACCATCGACTACGGACCGTGCGCATTCATCGATGCATTTCGCCCCCAGGCGGTGTTCAGCGCGATCGATCGCAACGGTCGCTACGCCTACGGCAATCAGCCTCACATGGCCGCGTGGAACCTCGCTCGACTCGCCGAGACGTTGCTGCCGCTCCTCGGTGAATCGGAGGGTGAAGCCATCGCCGTGGCGCACGGCTTGCTCGAGAATTTCGGCGGCCAATTCGAAAGCGCTCATCTCGAAGTGATGTCGTCCAAGCTCGGTCTTGCCACGGCCGCGGAGGGCGATCGCGAGCTCATCCACAGCCTCATGGGCCACATGGCGGAGGCCTCCGCAGACTTCACGCTGACGTTTCGAACGCTCGCGGGGGCGGTGGAGGACGAGGCCCCGTTCCGAGAGGTGTTGTCCGCGGCGCCCCGCATCGGTGAATGGCTCGACCGATGGCGCGCGCGACTTGCCGTCGAGCCGATCGCGACGGCGGAGCGCGTAGCCGGAATGCGCGCCGTGAATCCGCTCTACATCGCGCGAAACCATCAGGTCGAAGCCGTCATTCAGGCCGGGCTTCGGGGCGATTTCGGCCCATTCGCTACGCTCAACGAGGTGCTCGCGCGTCCGTTCGATGAGCAGCCTGGGATGGAGCGGTTCGCCCTCGCGCCGAAGTCCGAAGAGCGCGTGCTGCAGACGTTCTGCGGGACCTGAGCTTGGCCTCGACCCTGGCGGTCGATTTCGTGAAACGCCCGCGTCCCTGGTGACGATAGACGTGTGGAGGCTCGGGAACCCCGAGATCGACATGAAAGCGCCACAGACACACTTCGACGATGAAACACACGGTTACGTAGCCCTTTTGCCCAGCGTGACGCGGGCTGCGTACGCGTATTGGGTTGCGCTTGACGGCGCCGTCCCGCTCGAGTGGTTGCTCGAGCGCGGTTCGGCGGAATTGAGAGGTGCGGTGCTTCGCGAGGAGCCGCTCGTGCTCGATTTCGGAGCCGCCGTGCTCGAAGAGTTGGCGCAGCTCCGCTCGGAGACGCGCGAAAAGGAGGCCGCGTGAGGACCGACGAGCGAGGCGAGCTCGAGTGGATCGCGCGCTGTGCCGATCTCGCCGCGCGATTTGCGCAGACCCGTCCTACGGATACGGTTTTTGCTGCATGCGATGCGTTCGTACTGCAGAAGGCGGCGGGGCTGCTCTGTGCGAGGGGGACGCGCTGCTGGAGTGCGCTCGATGTCGTGGAGGCGCTCGAGGTCGTCACAGCGGACGAGAGTGGCCTGGTTCGGCACGGCGCAGTGGAGACGCTCGCGGCGTTTTACGGGTGGCTTGGCACCGCGGGAGAACTTCCGGGCGAGGTAGCGGCGAAGGCCCTCCGCGTGTTGAAACGTTTCGCCAAACCTCCGCGTGCGGTCGTGCGCCGCCGGCTCGTCTTGTCGAGTCCACCGAAGCTCGAGTCCGCCGTGGCGGGGACTGCCCATGCGTGTGCGACCTTGCGGTGCGCCAATGGCCGAGCAACCGTGGCCGCGTGAGCGATAGGGACACATTCAAGCGGCTTCGTTCGATCGGCTCTGCTGTCGGCTCTGCTGTCTGCTCTGCTGTCTGCAGCATGATGTTGGTCGGCGTGGTGGTCGCGTGTGCCGGATGCGCGGCTGCCACCGTGCCGGCCCTGGTTCCACCGTGCGGGGGCGCCTCGGCGCCGACGCTCGCGCCACCTGTCGTGTCGAATATGCCAGCAACTGCTGGGAAAATCGCACCAGTGGTGCCTGTGCCGAGCCCGCCTACTGCGCGCCCTGTCCTCGCCGCGAGCGAATATCACGCGGCGGAGCGGCTTCTCGATGCGCGGGTGGTGTTCGTCGCGCGTGGCGAAGAAGGCAGGCTTGCCGTGCTCGCGGACGAAGCCGGGATTGTCGCACCGTGGCGCTTCGAGAAGGGCACGTGGGACAAGCTTCCGTTGCCCGACGCGCATGCCTCCAAGGTTGGGACGAGCGCGCTCGGCATGTACTTCGGCCGTGACAACCGCCCGCGAATGATGGGCTATCGCGTCACCGCCGAGGGGCCTCGGATGGTCTACCTGCGTCACCGCGATGGCGCGTGGCAGGACCAGCGCCGCGAGGTCGGTTCGCTCGCGAGCGACACGTCGGTGCTGTTCGGTGAGCTGGGTGAGGCGGATCCCGAGATCGTCTGTCGCGAAGGTGGCGCTTCGATCATCAAAGGGCGCTTCGGCTGGAACGTGCTGAAGTCCGCGCCCCCGAAAGAGGCCGTCATCCGTGGATTTGCAGGTCGCGGCTACGCTCTGCAAACCGATGGCTTGTACGTCGGCGAATCGAAGTCCTTCGTACGCATCGGCGGCGCAGCTCCGTGGAAGACCGCGGTTACGGGTTTTTGGGTCGGTGCGGACGGCGCGGTCGCGGTTGTCGAGCCAGCGGCCGACGCCCTCCACGTGTTCGAGCCGAAGACGGGTGTGTGGACCACCGAGCCGTCTCCTGTTCGTGGCCCCCGTGACGTCGCGGGCCCGGTCGGAAATCGCTACGTCGTCGGCGATGAGGGCATCGCGCACCTGGGTGCGAACGGCGCGCGTCGCATCGGGGAGGCAGCTATTTCATTGGCGCGCGTGCTCCTGATCGAGGACCACGTCGTGGCCGCTGGCCCGGCCGGCGTGTTCATGATTCGGATTCGCTGAAGCGTTACGCGTCCCACAAGCGGGTCGACATGTAGCGCTCGCCGATGTCGTTTAGCAGGATGACGATCACGGCGTTTTGCGCCTCCTTCGCGACGGCACGTGCACCGGCGAGGTACGCCCCGGTCGATTGGCCCGCGAAAAGTCCGACTCGCGCCAGCCGTTGATTCATCTCCCACGCTTCGTCGACGTCGGCGTCCCACATCCGATCGATGACGCTCTTGTCGAGAAGCTCAGGGACGATGTCGTGAGGATCCTTAAGCGGCTTGAGGCCTTCGATCCCCGGAAAGGCGTCGGGGACGACGCACTCGATCCGCACGCGTGAGTTTTTCTCCTTCAGCTTGCGGCCAACGCCCGTGATCGTTCCGCCGGTCCCGACGCCGGTGACGAAATGCGTCACACGTCCGTCGGTCTGTTCCCAAATCTCCTCGGCGGTCGTCTCGTAGTGGGCGCGCCAGTTGTAGTCGTTGGCGTACTGGTTTGCGTAAAAGTAGCGGTCAGGGTCGGCGTCGTTGAGCTTTCGCACCTCGCGGAGGGTCTCGTCGTAGCCATCTTGTGCGCGCGTGTAGTGGATGGTCGCCCCGTGCGCGAGGATGCGCTTCTTGCGTTCGACGCTCGCGTTGTCCGGAATGACGAGCGTGACGGGGATCCCGAGCGCCGCGCCTAGCCAGGCGTACGCGATGCCGGCGTTGCCGCTCGAGCTGTCCAAGATCGTCCGGGTCGCGTCGAGCTCGCCACTCTCGAGTGCGGCCATCACCATGTACGCGACGGAGCGATCTTTCAGTGAACCGCCAGGGTTGAACGCTTCCATTTTTGCGTAGATCTCGACGTCGGGCAGCTCCTCCTTGAAGCAGTCGACGCGGACCAAGGGCGTATTACCGATGAGCCCGAGCGCGGGGCACGTCTTGGCGAAACGCTGCTGCAGTTCGTAGAAACCCATCGCCCATCGGTTAGGCGATCTCGGGCCGACCGTCCACGACCTGCGTGACGATTCGGCGGGTTCAGGCCTGTGGTTCGGGACGCTCTCCGGTCGATTGGCGTTCGCGGAATCGCTCTTGAACCGTGGCGACCAACGTTGCGACGTACGATTCGAGTGGCGGGCAGGTAAGACCGCTGTCCGCGAGGAGTCTGTCGCCATGGCGCGTGTCGTAGCGAGCTTTCGTAGCGAGCTGCTGCACGAGCGCGCGCGGCTCATGGATGAATCTCGCCACGGCAGGCGTGCGCGACAGGATCGTGGCGATCCTTGAAGGCAGGATGCTGCGCGTTGTGCGGCGCCCGCCCGCCTTCGCGATTGTGTCGAACACCTCTTGCGCCGTGAGCTTTTCGGACGATGCAAGGTGGAAGGTTTGCCCGCGCGCGTCGCGTCGCAGCCCGAGGTGACGCGCGGCTTTGACGACGTAGTCGACGGGGACGATGTCGAGCGGATTGTTGCTGCCGGTCGGGAGTGGCACGGCGAGATCGCCCGGGAGTCCGAGTAGCAGCATCACGAGGAGGTACGCGCCGTCGAGCCGGTCCGCCTCTCCGGTGTCGCTGTCTCCAACGACCATCGTCGGCCGCACGACGGCGATCGGGAGTTTCGCCATCGCGCGGCGCATGACGAGCTCTGCCCGCATCCGTGTTTCCTGCTCGACACTGTGAAACCCTTGCCCCTCGTCGAGCTCGCTTTCGTAGACGATTCCCGCTCGATCGCCCGAGACGTGCGCGGTCGAGTGATGGATGAGGCAACTGAGTTCGCCGCAGCTGCGCGCAAGCTCGACGGCTTCGACTGCGCCTTGCACGTTGACGCGTTCGGCCGTCGCTCGATCGGCGCCGACGTACGACTCGTGCGCCACGTGATGGATGCGCGTTACCCGTCGAGAAAGAGAGCGGAGCTCCGCGCCCGAGAGGCCCATGTCGAGGGCCGCCGGTTCGCCTTCGAAGAGTTCGGTGCGCGTTTCGTCTTTTCCGAGGCGCGCGAGGTGCTCTCGGGCCGTGGACGTGAGCTCGGGCGGTACGACGAGGGCGACGCGCGTCTCGGGCTCTGCGGCCAACACGTATTCGACCAGCTTGCGAGCCTGCAGGCTCGGGTACCCCGTCACAAGCAGCTGTTCGCGAATCAAAGTGCTGTCTTCTCCTCGCTCTAGAAGTGACGCGAGAGTTCGCGAATGCCGGCGGCCGTGCCAGCCGTGCCAAACAGGAAGGGCAAAAGCGTCGTCTCGCCGCCGATTGCGCTTCGGAGCCGTTCGATGTTTCGCGCCTGAATTTGCTCGCGTGCCGCGCGTCGTACGCCCGCTGCGAGGGCGGTCTCGGCAGGGCTCAGGTCGCGGCCGCGTCGTGCTCGTTCGAAGAGGGCAGCGTCGGACGTCAAAGCGATCCGCTCGCGTTCGTCGAACAACGCTGGGAGGACCGCGTTTACGACGAGCCGCTGGAGTGGGAGCCCGAGCTCGCCGCGCAGCGCCCCGACGAGCTCGATCGACTCGGTGACGGGCATGTCTTCAGGCAGGCTGACGACGACGACTCCCGACTGCGCAGGATCGTGGAAAAGCTCCCACGCACGCTCGGCGTCGCGCCGCAGAATCCCGGGCGGGACCACCTCTAGGATCACCTTTGGTACGCGCAGCATGTCGAGGCCATGGCCCGTCGAAGGCGCATCGAACAGGACGACGTCGTAGCGCGGTCGGCCCCCGAGTACCTCGGTCGTGTGCCACCAGGCCTTGCCGAGCATCGCCCAGTCGTGAAGGCCAGGCGCTGCGCGGAAAAAGCCATGCGTGTATCGGTTCTCGAATACCAAACGCGCAATCGCCCGCACCTTGATGACGAGCTCACCGTACTCCTGCATCGCACGCGACGCGTCGATCAGGGTGCCCCAGAGATTCTCTCCGAGTGGCACGACCTCGTGGCCAATCGCCGGTCGCTCGAGCATCGAGGACAGCCGCTCGTGCGCACCACACATCGCAACGAGTACTCGCTTGCCGCGCGCAGCAAGCGCCGTCGCCATCGCGGCCGCGACGGTGGTTTTGCCGACTCCGCCTTTGCCGGTGATGAAAACGAAGCGTTGCGCGTCGAGAGTCACTGGAGAACGACTACGCGCACGGGCCTCGGGAATCAAGGTGGCCGGGCGCGTTCGAGTCGCTTGGGCCGAACGTCAGCGCAGGACCCAGGCGAGCCCGGCGAGGCTTATCGCGAGGAGACCGAGAGCCACCAGCACGACCGCGGCGTCGAGTGTGGCTGTCTCCCGAGTTTTCTCGCGTGCGAGCGGCTCGTCGCCTGCGGTCGGCCCCTCGGGGTCGTTTTCCGGGTCGTCCTCCGTCGCGTCGTGGGCTTCCTCGGTCTGAGGCGGATTGACCTGCGTTTCGGCAGCCTCGAGTGGCGGCGCGCCCACGACCCGCGCGCCCGGTGGAGGCTCACGAAACTCCTCGCTCTGCATCTTGAGTTCGGTCGCCGCGAGCGATTCCTCGAGCGCTTGGGCCACCGGATCGCAGAGCTCGATTCGAGTCGTTCCGACTTGCAAGACTTCACCGCTGCGCCAGAGGCGCGGCTCCCCGTCGAGCGGCGTCGGTGCGGAAGTGCTGTCTTTTGTCGCGCGGAGTAGGCTTCCGCGCTTGGAGGCGAGGTCACGAACACTCCACCCCTCGCCCCGAAATGACACCGCGGCGTGGCGTCGGGAGACCAGCTCGTCGGCGAGAGTGAGGTCGGCGTCCCGTCCACGCCCGAGGACGTACTCGCGGCCATGGTCGTCGAGGCTGAGGCGGTCGCCGGGGGTGTCCGCGGCAGTGAGGACCGCGAGCGTCGCGATCGAGGGCTCATGATTGCGCTCGAGGTCCCGTTTCACGATTGCGAGCGCAACTCGGCGGACCTCCGCTTGCGTGCTCGACATCCCTCCGGCCGTGCGGATCTCGAGCCAAACGCGGCCGACCCGCACGAACGAGCCATCGACGAGTGGCACGGGCGCGTGGGCGGGAAGCTTGACGTGGTCGACGACGATCCCGTTGACGCTACCCTCGTCGATGACGAGTGTTTTACCGCTCTCGCGGCGGATCGAGGCATGGCGTTTGGCGACCGAAGGGTCGGGAAGCCACAGGTCGCAGCTCTTGCTTCGACCGATCGCAATGCGCGTCGAATCGAACGTCAGCGCGAGCTCGGGTGCCTGATTGGCGGCGTCGTTCGTATGGATGACGATCGTCAGCGCCACATGCACATCCTCGGAGCACGCCGGTAGCCGGTCGCGCCCCGAACTCCTAGTCACTCGCGGAGCGAAAGGCCAAGAACCTGCGGGTTGGATCGACGGCGCTTGACTCGCCGAGGGTGATTGCCGAGGCTCGCCGCCGTGACCAACCTCCAAGGAAAAACGCTCTTCATCACCGGCGCGAGCCGGGGCATCGGGCTCGCGATTGGCCTGCGCGCGGCAAAAGATGGCGCGAACGTCGTCATCGCCGCCAAGACGACTGAGCCGCATCCGAAGCTCCCGGGAACCATCTACACCGCGGCCGCCGAGATCGAAGCGGCCGGGGGCAAGGCGCTGCCGCTCGTCGTTGACGTGCGCGACGAGGCGCAGGTCGAAGCTGCGATTCAGAAGACCGTCGAGACGTTCGGCGGCATCGACGTACTGATCAACAACGCGAGCGCCATCCACCTGTCGGGGACCGAGCACACGCCGATGAAACGCTACGATCTCATGCACCAGATCAACACGCGTGGGACCTTCTTGTGCTCGCAAAAGGCCATCCCGTACCTCCGCAAGTCGGGTCGCGGTCACATCCTCAACATCTCGCCGCCGCTCAACATGGAAGCGCGCTGGTTTGCGCCCCACGTCGCCTACACCATGGCGAAATTCGGGATGAGCATGTGCGTGCTCGGCATGGCGGATGAGCTCAAGAGCGAGGGTATTGCGGTCAACGCATTGTGGCCGCGCACCGTGATCGCGACCGCTGCCGTGCAAAACCTGCTCGGCGGTGAGATGACCATTCGAGCGTCCCGCAAGCCGGAGATCATGGGCGATGCGGCCCATGCAATCATCACGACCCCGAGCTCGGAGCTCACCGGGCAGTTTCTGATCGACGAGGATTTCCTCCGTACGCGCGGCGTTTCCGACTTCGAGCCCTACGCGATGACCCCAGGTTGCGAGCTCTTGCCGGACTACTTCATCTGAGCCGCAATGACCTTCGCGCCTCTTGCCACAGCCCTAGCCCAACTCGAGCCCGACCTCCGCGAGCGGCTCGAGCGTCGCGGGTTTCGTTGCGAGGCGCTGCTCGCTTGCGCGCAGACCCTCGGAGGTGACGCTACCGTTCGCAATCGCCTTCCCGGAGACGTGCGTTGCGTTCCGCCCGGCACGGTCCATGACCTCGAGGTCAACCCCGAGCTTGCGGCGCTCGGACGGGCGGCGCTTCAAGCGGGCCGGGTCGCGGTGTGCGTGTTGGCCGGCGGCATGGCGACGCGCATGGGCGGCGTCGTCAAGGCCCTGGTCGAAGCCCTCCCGGGGAAGACCTTTCTCGACCTTCGACTCGAGGAAGTGCAAAAGCTTGCGGCCGATTCGGGCGCACGGGTGCCGCTGTGGCTGATGACGAGCGAGCCGACCGACGCGCCGATCCGCGAGGCGCTCAGCCGCGCCGGCGTCGAGGCGCTCGCGACGACCTTCGAGCAATTTGTTTCGTTGCGGCTCGACGAAGCGGGCGGGCTTTTTTTGCAGGACGGCAAGCCGAGCGTCTACGCCACCGGTCACGGAGATCTGCCGGATGCGCTGCGCGCGAGTGGCCGGCTCGATGCGTTTTTGGCGAGCGGCGGTCGCTACGTGTGGATCTCGAATCTCGACAACGTCGGGGCCGCCATCGACGAAACGGCGCTCGGTTACCACATCGCGTCGGGACTACCGGTGACGGCCGAGGTGGTGGACAAGCGTGCGGGCGACGCGGGCGGAGGTCCCGTTCTCCACGATGGTCGCCCGATCATCGCGGAGAATTTTCGACTTCCGCCGGGCTTCGACGTCTCGCAAGTTGCGGTGTTCAACACCAATAGCTTCATCGTTGACGCGCAGGCGCTCGTGGAGCTCAAGCTTGCGTGGACCTACCTCGAGGTCCGCAAGACCGTGGAGGGTCGCACGGCGATTCAATTCGAGCGGTTGTTAGGTGAGGTCACGATGGCGCTCGATACGCACTTCTTGCGGGTTCCCCGCGATGGCGTCGCGAGTCGCTTTTTACCCGTGAAAAGCTTCGAGGATCTGGCCGCGGTGGCCCCCCTGCTTGCGGCCCGCGTCGCGCTTCCGTCGACTACCTCGCGGCCGACCTAAATTCGGCCCGCACAATCACTCCAACCGAGTTACGGTAGCGTCGCGTGCAATTCGAGATAACCCACGAGATCGATGCTCCGCTCGACGTTGTCGAGTTGGCGCTGATGTCCCCCTACCTCGGTCGCATGCTCGCGACCCGCTTCGCCGCGCTCGAGTCGGTGGCGGCGATTGCCCACGGCGTGCAAGGCCGCGAGTTCAAGCGCGTCTGGCGATTCCAAGTGAAGCCGCCGCTCAAGGTGCTCGAGGGCCGCCGCATTCCCCGCGAACTCCTGAATTGGGACGACCACGCCACCTTCCGGCTCAATGAGCACTGCGGTGATTGGCATGTCGTCCCGCGCGGCGATGCCGACCCGCACGCCGCTTGGCGGAAACGCTTTCGCGCCGTTGGGACCTACCGCCTGACGCCGCTGAGTGACGGCCGTACGCGCCGCACGGTCGTCGGTGAGGTGGAGGTCAAGGTGAAGGTCGTCGGCGCGTTGGTCGAGCGTATCGCCTACGTCGAGTTGAAGAAGGCCTACGATGCCGAAGCCGACGCGCTCTCGGCATTGTGTGCGCTGACCTGAGGCCGGCGACACTCGATGCCCGCGACGTTTCAAGGAAAGCTTGGTTTGGCTGGCGCTCGACGCGGGCCCGAGTCCGTGGCTTCCGTTTCGGTCGCCGCGCTGGCGGCCGTGTGCGTGTTCGGGACGTCGCTCGGGCTGCACGCTGAGCCGCTGCCGCCGCGCATAACGGACGGCCTGGCGCTGCCTTCGCAGAATCCCGTGAGCCTCGAGAGCGAGACGTCCACGCTCGTGAATCCGGCGAACCTGGCGTTCATGACGGGGCCTGAGGCGCGAGTGTCGCTCGTCCGTACCAAAAAAACCTCGACCAGCTCGCTGCGCGGCTTCTCGGCCGGTGCGGCGATCCCGTTCTGGATTGTCGCGACGGGTTTGCACATCGACTGGATGACCCCGCCGGGCGGTGTATCCGAGCCGCTCAACCTGGGTGGAGCCGGCACACGCTACGATTGGGTGCGTTGGGGAAACGCGGTCAAATTGAACGATTGGGCGGCGTTCGGTACGACCCTCGCGTGGTCGAACTCGAGCGCCTCGGCGACCCGCAACTTGTTTGCGGTCTCGAGTGGCCTCACGCTGCGTCCGCTGAACTTCGCGGGCGCATCGGTCGTCCTCCGCGACTGGAACGCGCCCTCGAACGGCACTGCCGCGAGCGTCGGGCCGAGCGTCGACTTCGGTTTGGCGCTGCGCCCGATCGACGGTCGCCGCATGCTCGAGTTCGGCGGTACGGCCTCCTATTTCAGTGATGCTCGCCGGTGGTCGGCGGGTGTGACGCTCGCGGCGGATGTCCCCCGCGTCGGTACGTTGCGAGCGGGTGCGCAATTGTCCGATTTCGAGCGGCCGGCCGTCGTTGCGAACGTTGGCATCGAGGTCAACCTGGACAAGCTGCAAGCGGCCGGCGGCCTCGTCTTCGGCAGCGCCGTCACCCGTGGCGGTACGGGCGCATACGCGTCGGCGGCGTGGCGCGGATTCACCGAGTCTCCCCGGTTGCCGAAGCTCGGTCGGGTGATCAAAATTCGCTTTGATTCGACGCCCGACGTTCGCCGTCATGTGCGGCTGATGCGTCGCCTCTGGCAGCTCGCCGACGATCCGACCGTCGACGGCGTGCTCCTCGTGCCTCGCGCCGAGCCCGCACCGAGCCTTGCCCACGCCGAAGAGATGATCGACGCAATCCAGCTCTTGCGCGAGCGCGGAAAGAAGGTGCTCTGCCATCTCGAGGACGCAACGGGCCGCGAACTCTACGTCTGCTCGCAGGCCGATCGCATCGCGATGAACCCGGCCGGTGGCCTTCGTTTCGCAGGGCTCGCGTCGAGTTCGTTTTTTCTCGGCGGCGTTCTCGACAAGCTCGGTGTGCGCGCTGACTTTGTGCGCATCGGCAAGTACAAGAGCGCTCCCGAGCAGTTCACCGACGGGCCGACGCGTGTGGCTGAAGACGGCTCGCGCGAGCTCTTACGTGCCTACGATGACCTCATCATGAGCACGATCGCTCGGGGCCGTGACATGCCGACCGAGGTGGCGCGCGCGCGCATTGGAGCGGGGCCATTGATCGCTCCCGAAGCGCGGGACGCGAAGCTCGTCGATGTGCTCGCCTACGAGGACGAAATCGATCGCTTCGTCGAGGAGACTTTTGGTCAGCGCATGCGAATTGCCGACCTCGAATCGCTCGATGAGGCGCCGAACCATTGGCAGCATCCGTCGAGGGTGGCTGTCGTCTACCTGCACGGCGATATGGTCGATGGCGAGAGTCGCGACGTTCCGATCGTCGGCGTGAAGCTCGCGGGTTCGCTGACGGTGGCCCGTGCGCTCAAGCGGGCCCGCGAAGATTCGTCCGTCAAGGCGGTGGTCTTCCGCATCGAGACCGGCGGCGGCTCTTCGCTCGCAGCGGACGTCATCTTGCGCGAAGCGGCGCTCACCGCGAAGGTGAAGCCGCTTGTCGTTTCGATGGGGAGCAAAGCGGCGAGCGGCGGCTATTACGTTGCGGTTGCGTCTCGCGACATCTTCGCGAATCGCGCCACGCTCACGGGCTCGATCGGCATATTTTACGGCAAGGTGGATTTCGTCGGATTGCTCGACAAGCTCGGCATCTCGATGGCGATGCACCGCGCCGAGCCGCGCGCCGATGCGGAGTCGCTTTTTCGGCCGTTCACCGACGATGAGCACGTGTTGCTCGGCCGTAAGGTGAAGCAGTTCTACGACCTCTTCGTCGGGCGCGTCGCCGAAGGTCGCCATCTCACCCCCGAGGCGGTGCACGCTGTCGCACAAGGGCACGTGTGGACCGGTGATCAAGCCGCGAGTCGTGCGCTCGTCGACCGCATCGGCGGGATCCGGCAGGCGCTTGCCCGGGCGCGAGCACTTGCTGGCTTGCCGCGTGATGCGCCCATCCTCGAGCTACCGGAACTCAAAAAAACCTTGTTCGATACCGCGCTCGATTGGGTCGGCGTTCCCAAGCTGCAAGCGTCGGACATGAGCTGGTTGCCACTGCCGATCATCGAAGCGGCGCGCGCACTTGTTCCGCTGACGCTGCTCGGTATGGAGAAGCCAATGGCCCGCCTCGAGTGGATGCTCACCGAGCCGTGAACGGGTTTGCCTGTTCGTTGCGGTGTGCGGAGCCGATGCTTCCATGGTGACTTCCACGGCGCCGTCCGCACCGCTTCTCTTGGCCGACGGCGCGCGCGTGGTGGTCGATGGCGTCGTTGTGTTTGATACGCTGTCGTTTCGGACGCGCGGCGAACGGGTGGTCCTCTGCGGCGACTATTCGCCCATCCTGCGTGTGCTGATGGGCGGAGGGTCCCCGGCGACCGCGCGCGGGAGTGCTCGCGTTGTGGCAGGTAAGCTCGAACTCGCTGGGGTCGATGTCGCGCATGGGGCACACGCAACCTCGCTTGGCGTTGCCTTTTTTGATGCGCCGCTGCCGGACGGCTGGACCGCAACGCGTTACCTCGAGTGGAGCGCTCGGTTGGGCGGTGTCGCTTCGAAGGAGGCGCGTTTACGTGCGGAGCAAAGCCTCGAACTTGTGGGCGCACAAGCCCTTGCGGGGCGCGCGCTCCGAGGCCTCGGGGTCCTCGAACGCCGCCTGCTCGGCCTTGCGCACGCGGTGGTGAACCTGCCGTCCGTGCTCGTGTGCGAGGACCCTCTCGCCGGTCTCGATGCGGATGGCGTGGAGTGCGTCCGGCAGGCCATTGCGAGCAGCACCAGCGGGCGCGCGGCGCTCGTCTTGCTCCCCCGTGTCACCCTCGCTGGTCCGACCGCGGAGCTCGTGACCGCCGCGACGCACCTCGTGTCTCTTGCCCACGGGCGGATCGTATTCGACGGTGCTCCGACGGCTCTCGCTGCGGGCGCGCGCCTTTTCGCGGTGACGGCATGCGGCGGCGTTGCGCGCTTTCGTGAGGAACTTCTGGCCGTCGGTGCCGAAGTTTCCGGCAGCTCGCATCAGTTTTCGGTCGCCCTCCCGGAGGGCCTCGCCGCACGCGACATCGTCGGTGCCGCAGCACGTGCGGGCGCGGGCTTGCTCGGTTGCTCACCCGTGACGTGACCTGCTGACGCGCGTCCGCCCGCGGAGCGCACCTTGTGCTACGAACGAGCGATGGACGCGGACGTCGTTCGAGGGGAACCCACGGGGTCGGATGCGGTGACGGGTCGCCTCGGCATGCTCACCGGATTTTCGCTCGCCGCCGGTGCGATTCCGCTGCCGTTTCTCCCCGATCGCGTGCTCCTTCAGCTGCGGGGTGTCGTCGCCCACGAGGCGGCGTCCCGCTACGGAATCAGCCTGACCACGGATGGCCGAGCCGCGCTCGCAGAGCCAAGCTCAGAGGACCGTGTCCGCAACGTGCTGCGCAAAGGAGCTGAACTTCTGGTCCGCCGCATTCTCCGTCGTTTAGGACCGCTCGCGCCCCTGAGTTCGGCCGCTCGCGCCTTCGAGGTTTACGCGCTCGGCCACCTGCTCGATCGCTACTTCCGCAAGCTGAGGGCCAAGTCGAGTCTCCGCGTGATGCCGGATGAAGCCATCGCGCTGCGCCACGCGATCGACGAAGCCGTTGCACGCACGTTTCATCCGGCGACCACCGCGCGAAAGTTAAGGCTTACCGAAGGCGTCGAAGATTTGCGTGACGAGTTCACCCGCTGGCTCGACAACCTGCTCCTGACGACGGCCACGTTGCCGAGCTACCTCGAGCGCCGGCTCGATGCGGCCTTCGACGACGCGGCGCGTGGTCACGCGATTCTCGGGATTCGCTGAGGAGCTGTCGTGACCGAACGGGGCCTTTTGCCGCGCTGCCGCCGCCTTGTCGTCAAGGTCGGCTCGAAGGGTCTGAGCGCGACGGAAGGCGGGATGTTTGCGGTTCTCGCCGAGCAACTGGCACGGGCTCGTCAAGGTGCACCTTTGGCCGACAGCGCCGCCCGCGCGAAGCGGACGGGTAAGCCTCGCCGCGACATCATCCTCGTCTCGAGCGGCGCCATCGCGTTCGGCGTTCAGCACCTCGGCATGAAGAAGCGCCCGACGCAGATGGCGGGATTGCAGGCGGCCGCGGCGGCTGGGCAGGGCCTCTTGATGCAACGCTATGGCGAGGCGTTCGCGAAGCACGACGTCAAGGTCGCGCAGGTCCTCTTGAGCCACGCCGATCTCGCCAATCGCGAGCGCGCCAACAACGCTCGCGCGGCCCTCAATCGCCTCCTCGAGCTCGGAGTCATTCCGATCATCAACGAGAACGATGCGGTCGCGACCGACGAGATTCGCTTCGGAGACAACGATGAACTCGCCGCGATGGTGGCGTCGCTCTGCAGCGCCGAGTTGCTCGTCTTGCTCTCCGATGTCGAGGGGCTTCTCGACAAATCGAACGTGCGCGTTCCCTACGTTCCAACGCTCGATCGCGCGACGTTCGGCCTCGCGACCGCCGAGACTTCGAAGGTTGGACGAGGAGGCATGCGAAGCAAGCTCGAGTCCGCTCGGCACGCGACGCTCGCCGGGTCGCACGTCGTCATCGCATCGGCCACGCGTGACAATGTCCTCGGCGCCATCGTTGCGGGCGAGGACGTCGGCACCCTGTTTCCCGCGCGCTCCCGTCCGCTGAGGACGCGCCAACATTGGATCGCCTACACGCTTCGGCCACGCGGCACCGTGCTCGTCGACGATGGGGCCGCGAAGGCCATCGTGCGAGACGGCTCGAGCGTGCTGTGCGTCGGTGTGCTGGGCGTGCGCGGCGGCTTCACGACCGGTGAGCTCATCTCCGTCACGAACCTCGCCGGTGAGGAGCTTGCTCGCGGCCTCTCCGGCCTGTCTGCTGCCGAGGCGACCCGTCTCGCCGGCGTGCAGGGCAAAGACCTCGCGCCGTTGATCCACCGCAGCGACCTCGTGGTGTTGCCGCGCGCTCATTGACCCGAGGCGGTGGGGCCGACGTCCCTACTCGCTTGTGGTTCGGCTTCGCGTCGTTCCGACCGAGAGTTGGTGTACGCTTCGCCGCGTATGGGCGGGTTTGCGAGGTTTGCCGGGTGGACCGCCGTCGTGCTCGGCGTGGGTGGGGGCCTGCTTCGCGCGTTCGTCCTCGAGCCGTGGACCGTTCCGGATGACGAGTGGATCGTGGCGTCGAGCGCACCCACCTTGTCGGCCGGCGATCTCGTGTTGCTCCTCACGCGTGGGGTGCCAGGCGTAGGTGACCTTGTCCGCTGCGCCGATCCCGAGTCACCTAAGAGCTTCGTCGTTGGCCGCATCATTGGAAAACCGGGCGACACGCTCGAGCTCGGTGGCGCATCGTTGAAGATCAACGGCTACGGCTATTCTTCGGCGGACGCTTGCTACGACAACAACGTTTCGCTCATCTCACCGAAGACCCAGCAGCGGGTCGAGGTGCTCTGCGGTCGCATCGAGATCGGCGGCGGTTGGCATTACATGGGTCGCGTTGCCAAGAGTTCGCCCGAGGCTATCAAGACGTACAAGGTCGATGAGGGGAAGGTCTTCCTCGTCAGCGACAACCGCGACATCCACGACGATTCGCGGGACTTCGGGCAAGTGTCCCTCGACACGTGCACGCACCGCGTCGTGTTTCGTATGTGGAGCGCGAAGGGTTGGATGGACGGCCGCCACCGCATCATGCCGATTCACTGAGCCCGCCTCTCGACGCTAACTGCTCGCGGGTGCGGGGCTATCGCCGACGCCGACGCGCACGACCTTCCAACCGCCGTCGACTTGCGTGAGCTCGATGTCGGCGTGCTTCACCACGCCTCCCTGGTACCCCACCGTGTAGTCGAAGCGCACCCGCTCACCGCGACTCGATCGCGGGCCGCGGTCGACCTTCACGTTGAGGTTCGCTTCGCTCGGCGTGTAGCCCGAGTCGCGCACCGCGCGGGTGTCTGCGATCTCGTCGTCGAGCATTTTTGCGGCGCCTAATGCGGTGAAGGGCTTCGCTGCTGCCTGATCGGCGTGCCCGAAGTACGCATCGGCGAATGCGTCCGCGACCGCTTCGGGCGACCCGGCAGCGGATCGATTGCACGCGACGAGCAAGGTTACGGCCGTGAACATCCGAGCAGCGGCGCGCAGTCGCATCATAGCCGGCGAGCATGACGCAGCCCCGCCTTCGGGGCAATCCGCAGCAAGGCGGCATCCTCGGCCGTCCCATGGTAAAAAGCCGTCTGAGGCGCGTTTGGACGGCGAGAAGCTCGAAATCGGTATCGTGTGCGGTGGCTGCTTTGGGTTCAGCGAACTTTCGGCGACCGCCTGCGTGCGATGCGGCGCGGACCTGTCGCTGCGCGCCGACCCACCGGTCCTACCCAACATCTTTCCGGCCGCCGCGTCCGGGGTCGAGCTTGCGCCGACGACCATCCGCACGCATGACGTCGTCCCGCTGCCCGCAACGCCACCTGTCGTGATAGCTACGTTAATCGAGGAGAATCTGATGGAGCCCGCACGCCACTACGTTTGCCGTTCTTGTTCGACTGCCGTCCCTTCGGGGCACAAATTCTGCGGCCGCTGCGGGACGTCGATCCCGACGGAGGTGCGTGACGTGAAGACGAACTTCTTCGGCGACATGCAGAATCCTTCGAAAGCGAAGCTCATCCTCATTCGCGGCGAGGGCATGGACGGGCTCTCGTTTCACTTGAAGGCCGAGCAGCACATCGTCGGACGCGAAGGCCAGCTGATTTTCCCGGATGACCCGTTCGTCTCGCCCCGCCACGCGAACTTTTTCTACCGAGACGGCCACCTCGTGGTCCGCGATGAAGGCTCTTTGAACGGCGTCTACGTGCGGGTCCGCGGGTCGGTATCGTTGAAGTCGGGCCAGACGTTCCTCGCGGGCGAGCAGCTCTTCCGCATCGATGCCAGCGAGGCCGTCGGTGATGACGGTCCCGATGCCGAAGGCACGAGCTTCTACGCATCCGCGCGCAAATCGAGCACCTTTCGTGTGACGCAGATCTTCCGCGGCGACGCCCCCGGGATTTGCGTTGAGGCGGCGGCCAAGAGCTTCGTGATTGGCCGCGACGGGGCGGACCTCAGTTTCCCCGAGGACCTCTTCATGTCCGGTGAGCATTGCCGCATCGAGAAGAAGGGCAACGACTTCATGCTCACCGATATCAAGAGCCGCAACGGCACGTACGTCCGCATCTCGGACGAGCGCGTGCTGCAGCATGGCGACTACGTCTTTATCGGGCGGAAGCTCCTCCGCGTCGAGATGAACTCAAACTGACTGCATGCGGAGCCGCGGCGCTCGCAGCCGGGCCCGTGCTATAAGACCCGCCGATGGCGAAGGCGCGCACCGAAGAGAACGAGGCCCGCGTCAGCGGTTCGCTGCCGGCTCAACTCGCGCAGTTCGCGTTCATCGCGGTGGCGTCGGTTGGCGTATTTTCCTTCGTGAAGGCCGCGAGAAGCGACCATCGCATCGCGGCGTGCTCGGCGCTCTGCGAGTACCGACCGACCTACGCCGGCCAAAATCGCACCGCGCCAGATTTCGAACTCACTGATTTTGACGGCAAAAAGGTGAAGTTCTCGTCGTTCTTCGACAAGAAAAAACCTGTCGTTTTGAACTTCTGGACCAAGACGTGCAAACCCTGCCTCGAAGAGATGCCGTCGCTTGCGTCGCTCGCGCAAATCGTCGCGAAGGACGGGATTCGCGTCGTGACCATCTCGACCGATGAAGGTCCCGACGCCGTGCGTGATCACCTTCAGGTGGTGCTCGACGGCAAGCCCGCTCCGTTCGCCGTGCTCTTCGACCCCGAGGGGGAGATTGTCAGCGGCACCTTCGGTACGTCGCTCTTTCCCGAGACCTGGCTGCTCGATGGCGATCGGGTCATCCGTGCCCGAATCGACGGCGCGCGTGATTGGACGAGCCCGTTCGCGCTCGAAATCTTGACCATGATCGGCCGCCCTGGCGGTTGCCCGGTCGAATTCCAGGGCGGGTTGCCGGCTGGGCCGTTCAAGAGCCTTTGCGCAAACGAGTGACACGCCTCTCTTAGGCGGCCGGCCGTCCTTCGGCTTTGTCTCGGCGGTGACGATTCGGCTTCGAGGGTGACTACTGGGCTGCGAGCGAGAGGAGTCGCACGAGGCGCGCTTCGTCGACCTGGTATTTCATGATCTTGCGACCGTCGAGCTCGATCACCGGGACTTCACAGTCGTACGCGGCGCGCTTCTCGGGTGGCGCATCTCGGTCGAGATCGATGACGTGAAGGTCGAACCCATGGGCGATTCGAAGCCGCTCCAGCTCGCCTAACGCGACGTCGCAAAGGTGGCAGTCGACCCGACTGTATACCGTGATCGCCGGCATCAACTGCCTTCGGTTGCGGGCTCGAGCCAGCGCGTGTGGCGGCGGCCATCCGAGGCCTCTTCCTTCACGATGACGAGGCGCGTCCGCGTGGTCTTGATGGGGCGCGCGTCGAACGCTTTGCGGTAATGTGCGAAGCGCCCGCCCGCGTGGACAGCCTGCCGTAGCGCGAGTGCCTCGGGGACGCCGCCTTGTGCGAGCACGTACTCGACCCATGCCCAGCGCGCGCTAGTCGAACCCACGCTGGCACGTCCCTTCAGCCCGCGACGGAGCCGCTCGATCCGACGATCGACCACGTCGATGCCGGCGAAAGGTTGCCCGTCGAGTGGCGTGTTGCGCTTCGCACAGAAGGGGGCGACCGTCAGCGTAACCGGGATTGTTTTCGTGAGGCCGATCACGAACGCGGCGCACTCGTCCACGTCGTCGTCGGTCTCGCCGGGGACGCCGAGCATCAAGTAGAGCTTCAACCGGGGGATCGAGTGGAGTCGCGCCATTTCGGCTGCCTGCTCGATGTGGTTCGTGCGCGCACGGCGATCGAGGATTTCCCGAACGCGGTCGCTTGCGCCATCCATTGCGGTCGTTAGCGTCTTGCAACCGGCCGACTTCAACGCTCCGACGAAACGGTCCTTCAGGCGGTCGGGTCGCAGACTCGAGAGGCCGACCTCGGCCCCACGTTCGACCAGCGCCTCCACGATGTCGACGATGTGGGGATGGTCACTGACGGCCGCTCCCACGAGGCCGACGCGCGTGGCGTCTTCAGGAATGAGCTCGAGGATACGCTGCATCGGCACGACGCGCATGCCGCCGTTCGTCGAGCGGCGCATCACGCAGTACGTGCAGCCTCGCGAGCAGCCGCGCTCCGTTTCGATGAGGAACATGTCCGACAGCGCGGTGTCGGGCGTGCGGATTGGTGCCCACGCCGGCAAGAGCGCGTCGTCGCATTGCGCGATGGGAGGAAGTTCATTGCCATGGTGCTCGGGCACGAACACGTGCGGCATGGCGGCGAGTGCCTTCAATGCGGCGGCTCGGCCCGGTGCCTCGCGAAGCACGCGCAAGACCTCGACCGCGAGGGAGTCGGCTTCGCCCATGATCACGGCGTCGATGAACGCCGCGAGAGGCAGCGGGTTGGAGTTCGTTAGCGGCCCGCCTGCAAGGATGAACGGGTGACGCTCGTCGCGCTCGGTGCGAAGCGCCGGGATCCCGGTGGCCTCGAGCATTTGGACGACCCCCGCGAGTTCGAGCTCGTATGCGACGGAAAATGCGACGACAGGGAAGGTGTCGAGCGCCCGAAGGCCTTCGTAGCTCAGGGGTGGGTCGTCGATGGGGCCGCTACCGGCATCGTCGTGATTGAAGACACGCTCGCATGCCATTTCCGGCTCGGCCTGGATCATCTTGTAGATCTGCAGGTAGCCGAGCGAGCTCATGCCCACGGGGTATGGCGACGGGTATGCCAGCGCGACGGTAAAGGGGGCGCTCTTCTCGAGCCGCCCGCGCTCGAGGAGCAGGCGTTTTCGAATCAGGTCTCGTAACGCGTCGCGCCGCATCGGTGTGGTGGCTTAGGGGGCCTTCGACGAACGCGTCAAGGCAAGAGGTCGGTTGATGCATCGTAACTTGAAATGAGAGCGCGCGCTCGTCGCGCATCGACGATGTTCGTCAAACCGAATGTTTTTCCGTCGGTCCAGAAAACAATGGCTCCTTTTCGGTCGGTGCGCCTCACGTCGATGGACCGGCTCGCCAGCGCGTCGAGGGTCACGCGGGCCGGATGCCCGAAGCGATTGCGCACGCCGGACGAAATGATCGCGACCTCGGGTGCGACCGCGGCGAGGAACGCGGGCGTCGAGGAGGTGCGGCTCCCGTGGTGGCCTACTTTGAGCAACTCCGCTTTCAGTGAGGTGCCGTACGTCGCCACGAGTCGCGCTTCGGTTTCGCGCTCGGCATCGCCGACGAGCAGCGCGCTTCGCGAGCCGAGGCGGAGCTGGAGGACGATCGAGTTGTCGTTTGCCGATGCGAGCCCGTCGAACCCGGGGCACGGCGCGAGCACACGGACTTCGGCGCCGCCGAACGAGTGCGTCCCGCGGCAGAGCTCCGCCGGCCTGCGGAGGACAGCTCCGCGGTCGCCTAGCGTTCGAAGCAAGCGCGCGAGCGCCCCGTCCGGATCGGTGGCCGAAGCGAGGCCGCTCTCCCACACTTCGCCGACTTCGAGTTCGGGCAGCGCGGTCAGAAAACCGAGGAAATGATCAGGGTGAGGATGCGTAACGACCACGATGTCGATCCGTCGACGACGCCTGGCGGCAAGCTCAGGGAGGAGCACGCGACGGCCGAGGTCGATGCCCGAGCCCACCATCCCTCCGCCGTCGACGAGCATCGCGCGGCCGTCCGGAAACTCGACCAGGAGGCTGTCTCCTTGCCCGACATCGAGCGCGGTGATTCTCAGTCCGCCGGTTGGCGCTCCCTCGCGGTGCGCCACGATCTCTGCCGCAACGAGCGCCGCGATCGCAGCTCCACCGACGAGCCACCGTCGCGATTTCCAGCACGCTACGGCGAGCACCGAGAGCGCACACACCGCGAGTTCGACGGCGGTCGGCGGCGGCAGCGCCCACGTCGCCCCCGGGGAATCGGCCGCCGCGTGCGCGATCGCCTGCACCGTTCGCAACGCACCAGCGGCGATTGTTGCGAGGGCCCCTTCCAGCGGCGGCGCCCACCACAGGCCAGCGTGCAAGAGGCTCGCGGGCAACGCGATAAGCTCGCCGATTGGAGCTGCAAGCAGGTTCGCCGCGACGCCGTGGATGGGGAGAGCGGCGCCGAGTAGCAGCAGGATCGGCGCTGTCGCGAGCGTCGCAGCCACGGTCGTGCGGATCGCCTCTCCGACGTGATGGACGATGAACTGGGTGCGGTCTGACGACGCCCCGCGCGGCATCGCCATCAGCGCGGACGTCGCGGCAAGCGAGAGGAGAAACGACGCGTCCGCGGTGGCGAGCGGTTCGATGAGCACGGGCCCCAACAAGGCAAACGCCAGGCACCTCGTGCCGTTCGGCTTCTCACCGAGCGCACGCGTGACGAGTGCGCACCCCAGCATCACCGCCGCGCGCCACGCCGAGCCGCTGCCACCCGCGAAGTCGGCATACGCGACCGCGAGCGGCACTCCCAGCGCCGCGGCCAGGCATCGCGCATCACCGCGCCGCGCAAGCCAATTGATTCGCACCAATGCCGCGCCGAGAAGCCGCACGAATGCCATGACTGCGATCACCAAGTGCGTTCCCGAAACCGCGAGTAAGTGCGCGAGCCCGCTTCCCTGGAACGCCGCGCGATCACCCTCGTCGAGGTCCGTCTCGCCTAGAACGAGCGCGCGCGAGAGGGGCGCGACGTCCGCGGGTAAGGAGCTCTCGATTCGCCGACGAACGTGCGACCGAAAGTGATCGATCGCTGCCCGAACCCCAACGCCGCCTTGCCCGCGACTCGCATCGACGATGCGTCCGCTTGCGGTCACAAGCGAGCTTGCGAGGGCGAGTCGTGGATCCGTGAGCCCCGGGTTGTCGAAGCGCTGCACCGCCGCGAGATCGACCACGAGGTCGAACACATCCCCACGCGCCGCGTCCTCCGGCCCCTCATAGAGACGCACGCGCGTCAGCGGCGCCGGCCCGTGTTCGCATACGCCGCCAAGCACATCGACGTCGAACCGCGCGCGCCCGAGCGCCAAGGCCGACGGTCCCGCCGCTCCACCGACGACGATCGGCGAACGCGCGATCCGTCCGCGAAGCTCACAGCGCTGCGGGGGTGAGAGCCGCTCCGCCACCGCCCGATGTTCGAGGTCGGCCCGCTCGAGGGCGCTCTCGGCGCGCACGCCCGCCAGTACCGCGAGTGCGAGCAGAAACGGTGGCCACGCACGGGGCAGAGCACCCCACGCGAGGACGAGCCCGACAACCAACGTGGCGGCTGTGACGAGCGGGGCGAGCACGAGCGGTGGGCCCGCCGCACAGGCGATACCCAGCACCAGGACCGGGTCGAAGCGGGTTACGTCGCGACGCACGCGGGCCCTCCTCGCAAGCCTCGCGCCAAGCAAAATCCCAGTCTAAATGCTGCATTTTCGTCATTTCTTTGAGTGGCGGCCGCTAACGGAATCTGGCGGCCCGCCACCCCGTCGTGCCCGTGAGCGCTCCGGAGCGCCCTTGTTTGACGCAGCGCGCGTCCGTGGTGCAGGGTGCGCGCCGTGGCATCCAAGATCCGTGACCGCAACATCGCGCTTATCAACGCGACCATCCTCCTCGTCGGCGTCGCGTGCGGCATGGCCATCTCGCTGCTTGCGATTCACCTGACCGAGCGCCATTACACCGAGCAACGGATCGGGGCCCTCGCGGCGTGGTTCGCGCTCGGCATCGTCGGCTTCTCGTTTCCGATGAGTGCGCTCATCGAGCGGGTGACGGCGAAGCGTGCGCTCGTCGCTTCGCTTTTTCTCTATGCCTTGACCGTGGCGGCTTTTCCTTTTGTGACCCACTCGTTCGCGCTGGCGGCCTTCGTGCGCGTTCTCGATGGCGCGGCGTCGGCCGGGATGTGGATCGGCTGCGAGACAATCCTCCTTCAGCGCGCCGACAAAGATGAGAAAGCCGCCGTCACCGCGATGTATGCAGCGGCGATCGCAGTCGGCTACATGGTCGGGCCGTTCCTCTCGAGGCTCGTCGTCACGCTCGTTTCGCTCGAGGCGGCCTTCCTCGTGGCCGGTGTCGTCTCCGCTCTGACGGGCGTGATGGTGCTCCTGCGACTCGATCCCGACAAGGGCTCCGTCGCCTACGGTTCAGACGGCGCACCGACCGCGACGGCCGCGCCTGCAACCTCGATGGCCTCGGTCGTCTGGCAGATCAAGAACTCGTGCTTCGGCAACTTCGCTTACGGATACTTCCAAGCGTCCGTCGTCTTGTTCTTGCCGCTCTACTTGATGGCCTCGAAGGGCATCACGCGCGAGCAGACGATCATCATTCCGGGGTTCTTCGCGCTCGGCATGCTGACCTTCGTGCGGGTGGCCGGCTGGCTCGGTGATCGCTACGGCCACTTGCTGACGATGCGGCTCCTCGGTGCGAGCGGTCTCGTCACGGTGATAGGCTTCGTCGTGCTCGATGAGTACTGGATGATGTGCGCCGCGGTCACGATGGCCGGCGCGACAATCGCCAGCATTTCACCTATCAGTTTGGCTCTACAGGGCGTAATTCTGCCGCCGGCTGAGTACGGGCGCGGCAACGCGATCTACAACGGCTTCTACGCCGCTGGCATGTTGCTCGGTCCCCCGATCTCCGGTCGGCTCTTCAATCAGTACGGCGGGCCGACGATGCTCTACCACCTGGCGGCGCTCTGGGCGTCGTTCGTACTTTTCACGCTCGTCTTCGCCAAAGACGATCCCGCGGCCGACAAGGCGAGGCACGCTGCAGGCGCGACTTGACGCGAAGCTGATAGCTGCACAAAATTACAAAATGCCTCCTCGTGCAACCTCGGCGTTTTTCTTGGGCGCCGTCACCCTTGCTCTTGTCGCCGCCTGCTCGGGTGGCAAGCGCATCCTCCTCGTGTCCGAGGATGCCTCGAACGGCGTTGGTGGCAGCGCCGGGACGACGAGCGGCGCGGGCGGGGTGGCTACGATGGGCGCCGGCGGAGCGATGCCAGACGCGACGACCTCCGCAAGCGCGGCCACCGGTGCCGGGGGCGAGATGCCCCTGATGTGCAGCGGCGGCTCATCGACGTGCGGCTCGACCTGCGTCGATCTCCTCGTCGATCCGGCTAACTGCGGCTCGTGCGGCAACGCCTGTCCGATTCCACAAGGCGCGACGGCGGTGTGCGTCGCCGCAAAATGTGGATTTGCCTGCAATCCGCCATCGAAGGATTGCAACGCCAACACCGCGGATGGCTGTGAGGTCAACACCAGCGTCTCGCTCCCCAACTGCGGAGGCTGCGGCTTCGAGTGCCCTGCCTCGCCCCCTCACGCGATGGGCAAGTGCACCCTCGGTACGTGCGCGCTGACTTGCGGAAGTGGCTTCGCCGACTGCAACGTCAAGGTTGCCGACGGCTGCGAAAGCGAACTGGCGAACGACGAGTTGAACTGCGGAAACTGCGGCGTCGCGTGCAACGTGGGCAACAACGAGCACTGCATCGGCGGACTTTGCAAGATGGTCCCGTTCAACTACGGCGTGCTCGAGACGAAGGACATCGTCTACTCGGGGCTCCCGTACCTCCTCCTCAAAGTGAAGTACCTCTCGGATACGTCGATCGCCGAAAACTGGTGCCAGGAGTACACGAACCTCTGCACGTTTTACGGCTACAAGCCGACCGGCTGTGGCCAGCAGTTCAACTCGGGTGGGTATGGGGACTGCAAGTCGAAGTACCTCTCCGACGGTGTCAGCGACTCGCTTGGCTGCAACGCTTCCGGTGGCGTCCAGTCAGCCGCGCAGCAAAACGGGTACGGCGACGCGGCGGGACATAACTCGTTCGCCTTCCACTACTGCAGTGACGGTGCGGCGAGCGGCTGCGGAAAGACGATGTGCAGCGGCCAGTACTGCAACAGTGCACTCAGCTACTTCGATTATTCTCAGCCCTTCGGTTACACACTATGCAAAAAATAGTTTGGCAACCGAGCTTTTCGCGATGGAGCGACCGATGAAAATCACGACCTATACCACCGGCGCCTGGGTCCTCGCGGCGATGACCTTACCGTTCGCGGCGTGTGCGCAGGGGTTGACCGCTGATTTTCGAACGACGATCGAGGCCTCGTCGACTGCCGGAACGGGTGGGGGCGACGGCGGCACAACGGGGAGCACCGCCAGCGTAGGAGCGGGTGGCGCGGGCGGCCAAGCGACGACCCCCGTCAGCGCGGCCTCGAGCTCGGGCTCGGGCTCGAGTGTGTGCGGTCAAAACCTCGCGGATTGTGGGGGTCTCTGCGTGAATCTCACTCACGACCCGAAGAACTGCGGACAGTGCGGCAAGGCCTGCGCGGCCGGGACCGGCATGACCTCCGTGTGCATCATGGGCGCGTGTGACGCGATCTGCCAACCGGGGCTGGCGGACTGCAACGCGAAGCTCGCCGACGGCTGTGAGAGCACACTTGCCTTGGATCTCGCGAACTGCGGCGGCTGCGCGAAGGCTTGCGCGGTTCCGAATCACGCCAAGGGCGCCTGCGCGATGAGCGCGTGTGTGATCGCGACGTGTGATTTCGGCTGGGGCGACTGTGACAAACAGGTGGGCAACGGCTGCGAAGCCGATCTCAACAGCGCGCAGGGCAACTGCGGGGTATGCGGCAACGCGTGCGGGCAGGGCAAGGCGTGCGTCGCCGGAACCTGCAAGGCGGCGCTGACGAACTTTGTCGTCCAAGATGCAAAGGACATCGTCTACCAAGGGATAGGCTACCTAGCGCTCAAGGTGACCATCTCGTCCACGCAGTCAGCGAGCGTGGACTGGTGCCAGGATTATACGAACCTGTGCCTCGGCTACGGCTACCTCCCGACCGGCTGCGGCCAGCAGTTCAACTCGGGTGGGTATGGGGACTGCAAGACCATCTACAAGTCCGATGGCGTAAGCGACTCGCTTGGGTGCAACCCGTCCGGCGGGGTTTCGAGCGCGGCGCAGCAAGCCGGTTTCGCCGGTGCGGACTCGTCGAACTCGTTCGGGTTCCACTACTGCGGCGGCACGTGCGAGAAGACGATGTGCAGCGGGCAGTACTGCAACACGGCGCTCAGCTACTACAGCGCAGACTCGGGCGTCGGCTACACGCTGTGCAAGAAATAACGCGGTCGCTCAGAGCGCGTAGAACAAGGAGATGCTGCCGGTGAGCCACTGCCAGGGCTCGCCGTGGAACGACGTCCCGATGCCAAGGTCCGACAGGGTCGCCTCCGCGTCCCCGATTTTTCCGCTGCGTTTTCGCGATTCGACGCGCAAGCCCCACGCGGTTTGCAAGGAAACCTGCGGTGCGCCGAGAAATCCGAATGAAAGCTCGTGGCCGAGCTGCGCGCCTGCACTCAACACAAAGCCGCTGACTCGCAAATCGAGCGCCTGCCCGGTCGTGCTCTCATGGAAGGCGGGGAGGAGCGTGCGGCTATACCCGAACGAGAACTCGGGAATGAACATCAGGTTGTAGTGTTTGCCCGAGCGCACCGAGATTGGGGCTGCAAGGCGCCCCGCAATGTTGGTGCGACGTGCGGACGCGCCTTCGCTCGTGCGATCGAGCGCCGGGTCGGGATTGGGAATCATGCGCGTGAAGCTGCCGGTCTCGAAGCCTGCGCCTACGCCGATGTCGAGGCCTATGGTGTTCGTGGCCCAGTAGCGGATGCCGAAGAGCGGAACGATGGCCTCGTCCGGTGCGATCGTCAGGGTGGCGCTGCCGGTGCCGTCGATGCTGACGGAGGAGCCGCCGGTGGCGACGGCGGGGATGACGCGCGTGCCGTGGAATGCGAGCAAGAATCGACCGATGTGGCGCTCGTGATCGCTCGTCGGTTGGGCGATGTCTCCGCGCGCTTCCGCGGGCTGCGGCTCGGCGTCGAGCGAGATCGTCGTGGGCGGCGATTCGGGTTCCCCCGCGTGAACGTTCGCCGCCGAGACCAACAAGCACGCCCCCGCGCAAACGGCTGCAATCGACTTCATGACGGGCGCGAGCATACCCGATTGTAGCAGCGGCGGAAGTTTGCAACGCGGAGGCGCCTTCGAAGCCGCGGTCGCGCTCATTCACCGTGCGACCCCGATGCGCGGGGGCTAGACTTCGATGCATTCGACGGGCGCGCTTACGCTCTCGAAGCGATGAACTTCGCGATGCCTCCAACGAGGCGTCGGTGCACGACCGGAGGGTATTCAATGCGGCTTTCTTCGATGTCAGCAGGCCTGGTGGCGGTGGTGGTCGGTTTCACGGCGTGCGCGTCGCCGGAACCCACTCCTGCAGAATTGGCGGAAGCCGTCGGCTCCGTCACGCAAGCGATCGAGGGTGGCTACCTCGACAGCGTGGACACCGCCGTCGTCGGAATCGTGACGCTGTCGAACGGCGGGGTAGGCGCGTGCTCAGGCACGTTGATCGCGCCGAACGTCGTTCTTACCGCGCAACATTGCGTAGCGACGTTGACGACCGGCGAGCAGGTCGACTGCGCCAAGAGCACGTTCGGGTCGCCCCATCAGGCGAGCTCCATGTACGTCACGACGAAGGCCGTTCTCTCGCAAAACCCCGCTGATTATCGCGGCGTGAAGGAGGTCATCGTGCCGCTCGAGAAAGGACCGGTGTGCGGCAACGACGTCGCAATCCTCGTCCTCGTTAAATCGATCGACGCCGCGGATGCGACGCCTCGAATTCCGCGGGTCGACGTACCGGCCGAGCAAGGTGAGCTGTACTACGCCGTCGGCTACGGGTTGCGCGGCGAGAACGGCCCTTCCGGCACGCGTTATCGCCGTGATCAGCTGAAGCTTCGCTGCGTGGCTGCCGGCTGCAAGTCCTCGCAGGTGGACGACGCGGAGTGGTTGGGTGACACCGGCGTCTGCCAGGGAGATTCGGGCGGGCCCGCGTGCGACGAGCAAGACCGCGTCGTCGGGGTCGTGTCGCGTGGCGCTCCCGGTTGCGCGTTTCCGGTCTACGGGCACGTTGCGTCGTGGGCGGAATTCATCAAGTCGAACGTCGTCAAGGCGTCGGTCGAGGCCGGCCTTCCTACGCCCGCATGGGCCACCGGTTTTTCGACCGATCGTCAATTTTCTTACCCCATCGGCGCCGCGTGCACCGTCACCTCGGAATGCCCATCGAATGCGTGTCTCGACGGTTATTGCACGCGCATGTGTTCGCCTGAAGCGGCGTGCCCGGACGGCTACGAGTGCGCGTCGAACGGCTATTGCGCGCAGACGAAGGCCCCCGTGACGACCGGCGGCTCGGGCACGACGACCGAGGTCACGGAAGATGCGGGCTGCTCCTTGACGAGGGGTCAAGATCCGACGAAACCCATCCCGTGGATCGTCACGTTAGGGGCGGCGCTCGCGTGGTCCGCTCGGTCGCGCTCTCGGCGTCGGGATTGAAGCGGCGCGAGCTCGTTCTGGGTTTGGCCGGGCTGGGTCTGGCCGGGCTGGGTCTGGCCGGCTGCGGCCGCTCGTCGGTGAGCACGACTACGCGCGTCGTCTCGTTGTCGCCGAGCACGACCGAAGCCATGTTCGCCCTCGGCGCCGGAGACCTCTTGGTCGGGCGCTCACAACATTGTGATTTTCCGCCTGAAGTCACCCGCCTTCCGAGTGTCGGCGGTTATGCCGAGCCCGACGTCGAGCGCATCCTCGCCCTCGGTCCAAGCCTTGTCGTCGGCGAGCGCGGCCCTGCGGGACCTTCGCTCGAGAGGCGCCTGGTGGGTCACGGCATCGCCACGTTCTTTCCGCCTACCGGTACGGTGGACGAGGTCGGCGCGATGCTGCTCGCGCTCGGTGAACGCCTCGGTCGGCGAGCCGAGGGGCTGTGTGTTCGAGCCGAACTTGCCGCAGAGCTCACGCGAATCTCGGAATGGGGAAAGACGCGCCCTCGTATCTCGGTGGTGCTTGTCTTCGACGCGAAGCCGCTCGTCGTCGCGGGCCCGGGCGGCTTTCCAGACGAGCTCCTGCGACTGGCGGGCGGCATCAACGCGATCGAAGGCGGCGGCGCCTATCCGACGATCGACATCGAACGCCTGCTCGCGCTCGATCCCGCGGTGCTCATCGACGCCACCGATCTGCGCGAAGGGCCGTCATCGTTGCCGAGCCTCGAAGGTTGGTCTCGCCTCCAAGCCGTGCGAAAAGGCGCGGTGCGTAAGCTTACCCAAGCGACGGTGATGAGGCCTGGCCCGCGACTGGCGGACGGACTCGCGGAAGTGGCGCGCCTCCTTCATGAACAGGCTCCGCCGAGCCGGGTCGTGCACCCGTGAAGCTACGCGCGGACCTGCTCCTCGTCGAGCGGCGCCTCTGCGATTCGCGCACCCGTGCCCAGGCGTTGATCATGGCGGGCATGGTGTATAGCGGCGAGCGGCGCATCGAAAAGTCAGGTGATATGCTGCTCAGTCAGGCTCACTTGCGGGTCGTCGAGGCGCCGCGTTTCGTGTCGCGCGGCGGTGAAAAGCTCGAGCGCGCCGTGCTTGAGTTTGCGAAGTTCGGGCTCGCCGTGGAGGGTCGTGTCTGCGTCGATGTCGGCGCGTCGACGGGCGGCTTCACCGATTGTCTCCTTCAGCACGGCGCGGCCAAGGTCTACGCCGTCGACGTCGGCTGGGGGCAACTCCACTCGAAGCTTCGCGTGGACGCGCGGGTCGTCGTGCGTGAGCGAACGAATGCCCGGGAGCTTCGTGCAGACTCATTTGACGAGCCCATCGACCTCGTCGTCGTTGACGCGTCGTTCATCGGCATCGGCAAGCTGATGCCCGCCATCGCGTCGCTGCTCCCGTCGGGCGGGGCGCTCGTCGCGCTCGTGAAGCCCCAATTCGAGGCGGGGCGTGATGAGGTGGCGCGAGGGCGGGGCGTCATTCGCGACGTCGCCGTTCGGGCCATGGCGATAGCCGGGGCGATATCCGAGATCGAGACGGCGGGTTTTGCGATGCAGACGAGCGCGGACAGCCCAATCCACGGGCCTCGCGGCAACCTGGAACACCTCGTCTACGCGAAGCGCTTGCCGTAAGACCTCGAGCACCTTGGTGCCGCGCGGCCCGAGCGAGACGCGGTGCCGACCGAATCCCCGCCCGATCCAAGCGATTGTAGTAGAGTGTGCGCGCTCCGCCGTGAATCTCGACGTCACAGCCCTCGTCCCCGGCACCGTATTGCTCGGTAAATACCGAGTCATCGGCAACATTGGTTTGGGCGGCATGGGGGTCGTCGTCGCCGCGGAGCACCTCAGCCTTCACACGAAGGTGGCGGTGAAATTCATGCTGCCGCAGCTCGTCCAGCACGAGTCGGTGGTCAGGCGGTTCGTCAACGAGGCGCGAGCCGCGAGCCGCATCCAGAGCGAGCACGTGGCCCGCGTTCTCGACGTCGGCTCGATGACCGGCGAGGGGTTGCCCGAAGGCGGCGTCCCCTACATGGTGATGGAGTTCCTGCACGGCCGCGATCTCTCGCTGCACGTCCGGTCGGGGAAGCGCTTCTCGGTCGTAGAGGCCATCGACATCGTCGCTCAGGCGAGCAAGGCCCTCGCGGAAGCGCACAAAGAAGGCATCATCCACCGCGACATCAAGCCGGCGAACTTGTTCCTCGCCGAGTACGAGGGGCGCACGGTCGTGAAGGTGCTCGACTTCGGCATCTCGAAGATCCTCGATGAGGAGCCTCAAGAGATGAACCTAACGAAGACGACCACGGTGCTGGGCTCGGGGCTCTACATGTCGCCCGAGCAGATGCGCAGCGCGAAAAATGTCGATTTTCGCACCGATGTGTACTCGCTCGGGGTCTGCCTCTTCGAGCTGCTGACGGGCACGCAGCCGTTCACCGCCGACTCCTTCAGCGAGCTCGTCGTCAAGGTGAACATCGACCCTCCGACCCCGCTCCGCCAGTACCGCCCCGACATCTCCGAAGCCTTCGCGCTCGCGCTCGAGAAGGCGTATGCGCGCCGCCCCGACGACCGCTACCAGTCGATTCAAGAACTCGTCCGCGCGTTCGAGGTGTTCGCGGACGCAAGCTCGGCCGCCGCGATTCGCACCGTCCAGGGGATCGCCGTCGCCGAGGCTCGCGCGAGTGCGTTGCCGCCGCAGCCCCAGCCCGCGGCCTCTCACGCGCTTGGCGGTACTGCCGGTGCGACGACCGCGCCGAGCAACACCGAAGCGCCGGTAAACTCCCCAAAATTACGGGGCTTGCTGCTCGCCGTCGGTGCGGCGTTGGCGGTCGGTATCGCCGCGGTAGCTTTCCTTGCGACGCGAACGGCGCCCGTGCCGAGCGACGCGAATTCCGTGCAGGCCCGCGCGGTCTCGAGCGTCGTGGCCTCGAGCGCGCCTGCCGAGCCGACCGCAGCGGAGACTCCTGGAGTGGCCACGAGCGTCCTCAGTGCAGAGCCTGCGGAGCCCGCGACCTCGAGCGCGACGACCGAGGCGAGCGCAACCACCGCGCCCTCCGCGCGCCCGCTGGTTGTGGGTCCCGGCGGGCGCCGGCTGACGCCTACGGCCACCGCCGTCTTGCCTCCTCCGCCGCCCAAATGCGTGCAGAAGCGCGATCCGGCGACGGGCCTGTTCGTCCCCTGTTTTTGACCGCGCGCGGCGACGTCAGAACGTGCCGAAAGCCGAGAGCCCGGCGGTGTTCGCGTCGAACACCGGAACCACGAACGCGCGCGCGCTTTTCTTCGCCGGCTCCGCGCGGCCTTCGTCCTCGGGGAACTCTCGCGGGTTGCCCGTCACCGAGTCGGAGTCCGGCAGCGGATCGTAGACGGAGTAAAAGACGCTGAGCCCAACGAGCAGGCCGCCGAGGCCCCACGCGCCGTAGCTGCCGTACTGCATGATCTTGGTGAGATCACCCGTGCGCACGTCCCGATCGTCCGAGCTCTTCCGCTGGTTGTACTGCCAGTAAAGGACGCCGCCGCCACCTCCCGCCACGGCTCCGAGCACGCCGAGGGCGACGGCTTTGCCGCGCGGGTAACTCGCTTTGAGCTCGGCGTTGAACGGCAGCTCCTGGCCCCGCGGAATTTCGATCTCCGTCTTGAGCATCTTGCGGTCGTTCGCGTCGAGCACGAGGGTGTGCTTTCCGGCCGGCAACTTCACTTTGTAAGCTAATTTGCCGCTTTTTTTGTACGGAGCCTCCGGCTTGCCGTCGAGCTCGACCTCGGGGATATCGATGTTGCCGTTCAGCACGAGGTAGCCGTAATCGACCCGCTCGAGCTGCGCTTCGACGTCGGACTGCTGGCCGTGGTGAACGTCGATGCCTTTCTTTTCGAACGGCTTGTAGCCCGGCGCCGTAACGAGGATCGCGTGCGTGCCGTCGTTCGCCTGTCCACCTTGCGGCGTGCGTGCCCAGGGCGCGGTCTTCTGCTTCGGATCATCGAGGAAGATCTTCGCGCCTTCGACGTTCGATTTTACCCGCAAATACCCGAGAAATTCTCCCTGCGAGAGGTTCGCCTTGAAGATGTACACCTGGCCGGGCGCGAGGTTGATGTCGGTCTCGCTGCGCTTGTAATCTTGGAACGCGTCGATCACGACGTGGTAGCGGCCGACCTTCAGCGAGACGTATTTCGGGGTCTGCGAGCTGGAGACGACTTTGCGCCATCCATCATTGTTTTTATTGGTCGACTTGTACTCCGGCGCCGTCGCGACGATGCGCTCGTAGATCTCGATCGGCGCGCCTGCGGGTTCGCTTTCGACCAGGACGAGCGAGCGGATTTCGTTGAGCGTTTTTTCGTCCGCGGGCTTTGCCGTCTTCTCGCCTTCGGCCGTAGGTTCGGTGCCTTCGGGCAGCGACGTCGTGTCCGTCAGCTCTTTGCGGAGGCGCGCGATCGTCTCTTTTATCGGCGCCGTTTCCGGGCCGTTCGGATCACCGACGAGGTATTTTTCGTACTGCGCGATGGCGCGTTGGCGGTCGCCGGCTTTCTCTGCTGCGAAGGCGGCGTTGTAGAGAAACGCGACGTTGGGGAGGGCCTCGTAGGCGGCTTCGAACTCGACCATCGCCTTCGCGTACTCGCCTTTGGCGAATTCCTTTTGGCCGCCGTCCATGCGTGCGCGAGCTTCGTCGATGCCCGTGGCCTTGGGCTTCTCCGGTTCGGCGGGCTTGGCGTCGGCGGGCTTGGCGTCGGCGGGCTTGGCGTCAGCGGGCTTGGCGTCGGTGGGCTTGGCGTCGGCGGGCTTGGCGTCGGCGGGCTTGGCGTCGGCGGGCTTGGCGTCGGCGGGCTTGGCGTCGGCGGGCTTCGCTTGCGCGTGCGCAGTTTCGACGATGCTGAGGGATGCCGCTGCCACGAGGGCGGCAACGCGGGTGGCCTGGCGGAGGTGCAACATAAGGTCCGTTACATAGCGCAGCCTTGCCCCGAGCCGAAAGGTCGTTTAGCGATGGATCATCGCAGGTGCCCTTTTGGCCGATTCGACTCCCCCTTCATCATCCTCGGACAAAGCCCCGAAGAGCCGTGCGGCTCCGAAGAGCAGCGCGGCCCCTGAGCGGCTGTCTTCACCGCCTTCGTCGCGCATGCCGCCGCCGAGCGGGGGCGCTGGGCTCTACATCGGGGCGCTCCTCGTGCTTGGAGCGTTGACCGTCGGGCTCGTTCTTTGGCAGCGTTCTCGCAGCGTGGCGCCCCTCGCGCCGACGCCCTCCGGAATCGCGAACGCGGCGAAGGTGACCGCTGCGCCCTCGGTCGAGACGCAGCTCCCCGAGTTTGCGCCCCCCGCGCTTCGTCAGGAGAATGACATCGCGAGTGCGGCTGTCGCGCACGCGAAGGCTCCAAAGGCGCTCGACGCTGGCACCAACGGGGTCGCCACCGGAACATCGGCTTGCAAGGCGTGTGGAGCGGGCGTGTCGAATAGCGAGCTCAACGCGGCGGTTCGCAGCCGAGCCGGCACAGCCCAAGGTTGCTACCAACGGGCGCTGCGCGACGGCGGCTCGGAGGGTACGGTGACCGTCAGCGTCAGCATTGGCAGCGATGGCTCGGTCTGCGGCGCAAACGTCGCCGCCGACACGGTCAACAACCCCGCGATCTCGAGCTGCGTCGTTGGTAAATTTCGCACAAGTTCGTTCCCACGGCCCAACGAGGGCTGCGTCACGGTCAACGTGCCGATCACATTCAAGGTCAAGTGATGCACTCAATTAGTTCGCCAAGCGGGGCTCCCGCCTCACGCATTCTCAACGCTCGTGCTGTCCTCGTCGCGGGGGCTTTTGCGCTCGTGCTCGCGGGTGGTTGTTCCCTCGGCACCGGTGTCACGCCGACCTGCAACCTCGACAACACCGAGCCCGCGTGCGACCCGCCGCCGAGCTGCGACGACGGGAAAGGTGGCCTGCTCGCGACGCCCGAGTGCTGCCTCGCCCGCGCGAACGACGAGTACAATCTCGTGTGCATGACCGAGAACGCCGCCGGCAAGGACTACCGTCTCTTGTGCGGCCAGGGTGGTCCGGGTCCCGTGGCGTGCTGCAACTCAGCGACGAGCATCTACGACGGTTGCGTCCCGAAGTGAGGCACGAGCCTCCCACCGCGCGATGAGCGAACCTCGCATAGGCGAGCGGCACACCGTCGTCTTGGGTGTGGCCTACGACGGGTGCGAGTTCCGAGGGTTCGTCGTGCAACACGAGCAGCGCACGGTCGCAAGCGAGCTCCTCGCCGCGATCCACGCTTTCGATCCGAGCGTCCCGAAGCTGCGCGTCGCGAGCCGCACGGACTCCGGCGTTCACGCGAGGCAGCAAATTACCGCGTTTGACACCGATCGCGTGATGCCGATGCGCGCTTGGGTGCTCGGCATGGGAAAGCTCCTGCCCGACGACGTCGCCATCCACTCGGCCGAGCGCGCGCCGCTTGGATGGCATCCGCGCTTCGAGGCAAAGCGAAAACGATACCGCTACCTCGTGCATTGCGCGCGGCTCCCCGATCCGCTCCTCGCGCACCGTGCGTGGCGTGTTCACGCGCTCAACGGGCTCGCTGACGCGACGGTGGCCGTCATGGCCGAGGAGCTCGCGGGCTGCCGCGGGACGCATGACTTCAAGGGATTTGCTGCCGCTGCCGATGAGCGGCAAATGACCGAACGGACGATGTTCGATACGCAGGTGCGTCGCCTCGATGGAGCCCCGTCGGTGGTCGCGCTCGAGATCGAAGGCGATGGCTTCTTGCACAACATGGTCCGCATCCTCGTCGGCACCGTGATCGATGTCGCCCTCGGACGAGTCGCACCGGGGGCCATTCGTCGCACGCTCGCGTCCGGCAAGCGTCACACGGCGGGTCAAACCGCGCCGCCCGACGGCCTCTACTTGGAGACGTTGATGCTGACGGCGCCGCTCTCCGGCGAGCGCTGGCCGCTCCGCGCAGAGTAGCCGCGCTTTGCATTGGGCGGAGCCGCTAGAACGAGTCTTTTGCCGTGCGCAGCCGCGCGAATTCGGCGGCGTTAGCGGCGCGGAGAAACGGGTTCGTCGCGCGTTCCGAGGCGAGCGTCGACGGGAGGGTGGCTCGCCCCAACGCTCGCTCCGCGCATGCCCACGCAAGCTTTTCCGCGATCGCCTGACTTGCCGGCTCGGCCCAGGCCGCGAAGCGCAGGTTCGCCTCCGTGTACTCGTGCCCGCAATAAACGCGCGTGGCGTCGTCGAGTGCGCCGAGTCTCAGAAAGGACGCGTGCATGGTGGCCGCGTCGCCTTCGAAGAGGCGGCCGCAGCCCGCGGCGAAGAGCGTGTCACCGGTGAAGAGCGCGTCACCAATCCGGTAGGCGAGCGCGCCCATCGTGTGGCCAGGGACATGGAGCGCATGCACGTCGAGCCCCGCGAGCTCGTGGTGTTCGTCGTCGGCGATCGGCGTCACGCGACCCTCGATCCGCACCGCATCGATCGCGTGCGCGAATACCGGCAACGTCGCGTGCTCGTCGCAAAGCTCGGCGACCCCGCCAACGTGGTCCCAGTGGTGGTGGGTGCAGAGGATGCCGGCGAGCGACAGTCCTTCGCGCAGCAGAGCTTCGCGCACCGGTGCGGCCTCGGAAGGATCGACGACGAGGGCAAGCTCACCCGCGCCGACGACGAGGTACGCATAGTTGTCGCGCAGGCAGGGCACGAGGATGACGCGCGGAACGTCCATACTCACGGGTTGCGAGGCGCGTCGGCCTTCGCGGATTTGTCGGCTTCGGTTACGGGTTCGTTCGCGAGCACGCGATAGTCGCGCGTTCGAAAGATGTGGCGCTGCACCCGCACCTGCGGCAACCCGACCGTGAGCTTGCCGTGTGCCCACAGCGTCGCGGCCGCGCGAAAGTCGAGGCCCGTCTCTTTGAAGGCGATCATGACGAGCTCGTCGGACATCGGCGGCGGGAAATACACGGCGTCGACGACCTTGTAGAGGCGGACTCCTTCGTTCTGAACGGCCCCGCCTTTTTCCACGGCCGCCACAATCGCGCCGGCGACCAAATCCTTGCCTTCGGGGTCGGAGGACGCGGGCACGGGGGGGCCTTCGCCGACCTCCGATTTGCAGCCGGTGACCGCCGTAGCGAGAGCGGCCGCGAGGACCAGGAAAGGCAATCGAATGCAGCGCATGACCTGGGTTTATCATGCTACGACGCCGCCATGCGACTCGACGAATGCAAGCTCATCGTAACCGGCGCGGCTCAGGGCCTCGGCAAGCACTTCGCTCTCCGCATAGCGGAGGCAGGCGGCAGCGTCGCGGCGGGCGACGTCAATGAAGACGCACTGAAGGCGCTCGTCTTGGAGTCCAAGGGGCTGCCCGGAAAAGTCGTCGCGCACAAACTCGATGTAGGGAGCGAGAGCGAGATCGGCGCGTTCGTCGAGTGGGCGCACGGTGAGCTCGGCGGCCTCACCGGTCTCATCAACAACGCGGGGATCCTGCGAGATGGCCTCCTCGTCAAGCGTGACAAGACGACGGGCGCCATCACGAAGCTCACGTCCGCGCAGTGGCAAGCCGTGATCGACGTGAACCTGACCGGCGCGACCTACATGGTCCGCGACACCGTCGCGAAGATGGCCGAGACCGGGCAAAAGGGGGTGATCGTCAACATGAGCTCGATTGCGCGCCACGGAAATCGCGGCCAGTCGAACTACACGGCGGCGAAGGCGTCACTCGCGGCGAACACCAAGACGTGGTCGCTCGAGTTCGCGCCGTTCGGCGTTCGCGTAGGTGCAATCGCCCCTGGCATGATCAAGACCCCGATGACCGACGGCATGTCGGACAAGGCGCGCGATGCGCTCGTCGGCATGATCCCGGTCGGCCGCATCGGCGTGCCCGAAGACATCTGGCTCGCGGCGAAGTTCATCATCGAGTGCGAGTACTTCAACGGCCGGACGATCGACGTCGACGGCGGCTTGTCGATGTAGTTGAGGCTTGTCATTATGGGGGCGGGCGGTAACCTCCGCCTGGGTTCCCGCCTTCGCGCGACCCACGACCTTGCGACGCTCGACCACTGGGTGCGCCGCGCCGTTTTCGTCGTTTGCGCGGACGAGCTCTTCGACGGCTGAACGCGCCGCGTAACGCCGCACAAGGCGGAGAACGCCCGTGCCCGCACGCCGTTTCGAGCGTCTTTTCACTTCTTCTTGACGACCGGCGTTCTTTGTTGAAAGCTATATTCAACTTCAAGTTCAACACCGCGATGGGTGAGGACTTGCATTGAAGCCTCAACGCCATGGTCGTCTGCATCTGCAAAGCGGTTTCCGATCGCGACGTCGCCCGAGCCATCTCGGAAGGTGCGCGGTCCGTCGATGAGGTTGCCCAGTGCACCGGCGCCGGCACCGGTTGCGGTGCCTGCCGTGACTCGCTCGCTTGCGCGGTGCAGGGCGCTTGCCCCGGTGCGGCGCGCTCCGAGCGCACGGCGTTTCAGCTCATGCGTTTGGGCGTGCGACCCGCTCTCGCCGGCTGAGTTTTCCGCTCGACCCTCGCCGAAAAGCTGCTGCGCGCCAAATCCCGTCGGGCGGGTTCGCTCAAGGCACAGGCAGTGCCTATCGCTCGCCACTTCCTAGGGATTCGTCGCTCGCGACGCTTTGGGGCGAGGGTGCTCCGCGGCCACAGGTAGCGGTAGGGCGCAAATGGGGCTACGTACTTCTCCATATGAAGGGCCAGCCTGAGATCATCGCTCTGCTAAACGAGGTGCTCGGTGGGGAGCTCGTCGCCATCAGCCAGTATTTCTTGCACGCGAAGATGTGCTCGAACTGGGGTTACCTGCGACTCGCCGCGAAAATTCGTTCCGAATCGATCGAAGAGATGCGTCACGCCGAGCAGCTCACCGAGCGCGTGCTCTTCCTCGAAGGCCTGCCGAACCTTCAAAAGCTCGGAAGATTGAACATCGGCGAGAACGTCAAAGAGCAGCTCGAGAGTGACCTCGCCCTCGAACTGCATGCGCACAAACTTTTGAACGACGGCCTCGAGCTCTGCCGGCAAAAAGGCGACAACGTCACCGAGGTGCTGCTGCGCGCCATCCTCGTCAACGAGGAAGAGCACATCGATTGGATCGAGACCCAACTCGAGGTGATCCGCGCCATCGGCCTCGAGCTCTACCTGTCGCAACAAATCGCCGGCTGAAGCCGCCCGCGGAGCCCCTTCGTGCCGGAGAGAATTCTCGTCGTCGATGACCAGCGCAACATGCGCACGACGCTCGCGCTGATGTTGCGAAGCGCTGGCTACGAAGTCGAGGAAGCGAGCAGCGGCGCTCAAGGGGCGGACCGTGCGTGCCGCGGAGAGTTCGAGCTCGTTCTCACCGATCTTCGAATGGGCGCGGAGAGCGGAGTCGATCTCTTGCGCGCGGTGAAGCAGGGCGACTCCCTCACCGAAGTGATCGTGATGACGGCCTACGGGACCGTCGAGAGCGCGGTCGAGGCCATGCGGCTCGGCGCGCACGACTACATTCAAAAGCCGTTCACCGAAGCGGAGCTGCTCGTCAAGGTTGAGCGGGCGCTCACCAAACGGCGCCTCTCTGGCCAGGTGCAACTCTTCGCGAACGACTTCAAGGAGCGCTTCAAGTTCGAGAACATCATCGGCCGCTCGGAAGCGATCCGTGCCGTCCTCGGCCGTGTTCTTCGAGTCGCTCCCACCGACGCGACCGTGCTGATCACGGGGGAGAGCGGCACCGGCAAAGAGCTCGTGGCTCGCGCGGTTCATGCCAACTCGAAGCGCTCCGACAAGGCGTTTGTCCCGATCAACTGCGCGGCGATAAGCGAGACCTTGCTCGAGAGCGAGCTTTTCGGTCATGCGCGTGGGGCATTCACCGGAGCCGTCGCTACCCGCAAAGGTCTCTTCGAAGAGGCGCACGGCGGCACGTTTTTCTTCGACGAGATCGCGGAAACGAGCGTTCAATTTCAGGCGAAGTTGCTCCGCCTGATCGAGTCGCACGAGGTCCGCCGCGTCGGCGAGAACACTCCGATTCAGGTTGACGTGCGCATCGTCGCCGCGACGAACCAAGATCTACGCAGCGCCGTGAACGCGAAGCAGTTTCGGGAAGATTTGTATTACCGGTTGAATGTCGCGCGCTTCGTTTTGCCGCCGCTTCGCGATCGCCGCGAAGACATCCCGATCCTCGCGCACCATTTTCTCGAGAAGTACAACCGAAGGCACGGGAAATGCGCCTACTTCGGCGAGGGCGTACTCGAAGCGATGATGGCGCAGGAGTTTCGCGGCAACGTACGCGAACTCGAGAATCTCGTGGAGCAAGCGGTCGCGCTCGCAGCCTCCGACGCGATCGGCATCGACGACGTCATGCCGGTCGAATCGTTGACGCTCAAGGCACCGGGCCTTCGTACGTTGGCGACGGTCGTCGACGATGCCGAGAGGCTCGCGATTGAGGACGCGCTGCGTGAGACGAGCGGCAGCCGCGAGCGAACGGCGGAGATGCTCGGGATAAGCCCCACCACCTTGTGGCGGAAGATCACGCGGCTCGACGTGCGAACGGGCGACTGACGTGAAGGCCGACGAGCTCGACTACTGCCTCCCCGATGAGTTGATTGCGCGGCACCCGCCCAATGAGCGGGCGACGTCGCGGATGCTCGTTGTCGGCGACTCCGTTGCGCATGAGTCGATCCGTGGGCTCGTCGATCGCGTCGCGCCGGAGACCGTCTTTGTCGTCAACGACACCCGAGTCTTGAAGGCGCGCTTGTTCGGACGGAAGGTCGGTACGAGCGGCCGGGTCGAAGTGTTGCTCGTGCGCATGCTCGATGCCTCGCGCTGGCAGGCGATGGCCCGAAGCAACAAGCCTTTGCGCGTAGGCGCCGTCGTGGCTATCGATGCCGGCGATACGCGCTTCCTCATGACCGTGGAGTCCCCGCGTGACGACGAGGGTCTGCTCGTTGTTCGCATCGACGCCGACGCGCCGGTCGAGGCCCTCCTCGAGCGCTACGGGCACGTGCCGTTGCCGCCTTACATGGGGCGCGACGACGAGGCCTCCGATGAGGAGCGTTACCAGACCGTGTTCGCTCGCGTGCCGGGAGCGGTCGCCGCTCCGACCGCCGGACTTCACTTCGATGAGGCGCTGCTCGCGGCGCTGCGGGCCAAAGGCGTCGAGCTCGCCTCGCTGACGTTGCACGTGGGTCCGGGTACGTTTCGCCCGGTGACGGTGGATGACCTCGACCAACACGCGATGCATGCGGAGTCGTACGAAATTCCGGAACGTACGGCGGCGGCCATCGCCCGTGCCCGCGAGCGAGGCGCTTCGGTGCTCGCCGTGGGCACCACCGTCGTGCGCGCCCTCGAATCGGCTTACCTTCCAGGTTCGCGAGGCCTCGTTGCGGCGACCGGAGCCGATACCCGCATCCTGCTCCAGCCCGGTCATAGGTTTGGTGTCGTCGATGCCCTCGTCACGAACTTCCACTTGCCGCGATCGACGCTGCTTGCGCTCGTTTTCGCGTTCGGGGGAGCCGACCGAATCCGCGCCGCGTACGCTGAGGCTATCGTCGAAAATTACCGTTTTTATTCTTACGGCGACGCGATGTTCATACCGTCGTGCGTGTCACCAGGAGTGAGATGAGCGTTCGTCTGTCAATTGAAGCCGAGGACGGACACGCTCGCACCGGCGTCTTGTCCACGCCGCACGGGCCCGTGCCACTACCCACGTTCATGCCGGTGGGTACGCAGGGGAGCGTCAAGGGATTGAGCCCAGAAGAAGTCGCGGCCACCGGCGCGCGCGTGGTCCTTGGGAACACCTACCATCTCTGGTTGAGACCCGGCGCCGAAGCGGTCGCGACCCAAGGAGGCTTGCATCCGTGGAGTCGTTGGCCTCACGCGATGCTGACCGATTCGGGCGGATTTCAGGCGTTTTCGCTGGCAAAAATGTGCAAGCGCGACAACGACGGCTTCGAGTTCCGGTCGCATCTCGACGGACGTCGCTGCCGCCTCTCGCCCGAGGAAGCGGTCCGCGTTCAGCGCCTGATTGGCGCGGACATCCAGATGCAGCTCGACGTGTGCGCTCCCGGCGGCTCCCCGCTGCCCGTACTCCGCGAGGCCTGCGAAGTCACGACGGCATGGGGCAAACGGTGCCTCGATGCGCGCACGCGCGCGGACGAGTCCAGCCCGCAGGCCCAGGCGATGTTCGGCATCGTGCAAGGAGGGACGGACGTCGCGCTTCGACTCGAACACGCCGCCGAGCTCGCGTCGCTCGAGTCCGGGGGGCGGAGATTCGAAGGGCTGGCGCTCGGCGGCTTCTCCGTCGGCGAACCCATCCCCGAGATGCACGAGGTCCTCGGCGAGGTCGTCCATCGCGTCGATCCTTCGCGGCCGCGGTACTTGATGGGCGTCGGAACCCCCCGCGACCTTCTGGTCGCCATTGGCGCGGGCGTCGACATGTTCGATTGCGTGCTCCCGACCCGAAATGCTCGCAACGGCCAGGCGCTCACCCGCGACGGGAAGCTCGTGATCAAGAATGCCCGCTACAAGGACGATCCGAAGCCGATCGACCCCGATTGCGGCTGCCCGGCCTGCGCCGGCGGGTTCTCGCGCGCCTACCTACGGCATCTCTTCATGTGCGGAGAAATGCTGGCTTTGCGGCTCATGAGCCTCCACAACCTGCACCTCTACGGCGAGCTCATGGGGGGTGCCCGAGCGGCCATTCGCGAAGGACGGTTCGCGAGCTTCCAGCGGGCTTGGCTCGACCGCCTCGATGCGGCCGAGGCCGACTGATTCGCTGGTTGGCCGCACGTCCCCGCCGTTCTTGTTGCTGACCTCTTGTCGCTTTCGGGTAAATGTCACTAACGTGGACGACCAAGCGCCTCTTCGAAGGCGCCCCCACCGACGACCCCCACGCGTAACGGCCGCGAATGCGTTTTAACTGTCAGAGTTGTGCGGCGAAGTACCAAATCGCCGATGAAAAGGTCGCGGGGAAGACCGTGCGGATGAAGTGCCGCAAGTGCGGCGCCACGATCCAAGTGCGCCCGCTGCCGAACGGCGAGGCCGCTCACGTGCCCGAGGGGCCAGGGCCAAGCACGACGATGCCTCCGGGGAGCGGCGTCGATGACGCGATGCCGCACTCGCAGGACCGGCCGTCGATCTCGGCGCCCCCGCCCGACGAGGCGCCGCTGCCCCGAGCTGCAGCTTTTTCCGCAATTGCGCCCCCAGGCTCACGTTTATCCGCGCCCCCGAGCTGGGCGCCGCCGTCGCTTCAACCGGCCGGGATCCCACGACATATTCCCGTGCCGCGCGTGCCGACCCTGCCCGTTGGCCCGTCCTCGGTCGGGCGCAAGCCGCTCGCGCCGCTGCCGCCGCCCGCGGGATTTCGGGGATTCACCCCGCTGCCCGCCCCGCCGATCTTTGGGATCCCGGGCCCGCTACCGATCCCCGAGCCGTCGGGCGCCGTGTCGATTCCGCCTCCGTCGGTGTCGGACCCACTTGTCTTGACCCGCATCAAGCAGGAGGTCGTCCCGCTGCCGGGTTTGAGCGAGCCGACTCCCCGTGATTCGGCCGATCCGCTTGCGGGACTGGCTGAAAATCTGCCGGTGCCCGCGCCTCCGCCCGCGCCCGCGCCTCCGCCCGCGCCCGCACCCGCGCCCGCACCCGCGCCTGCGCCCGCGCCTCCGCTCGGCGATGCACCGGCGCCATTGGCTCCGCCCGGCGATGCACCGGCGCCCGCGACTCCGCCTGCAGATCCGAGCACCGATCCGCTGACCGATCCGATCGACGAACCGGCGGCACTGCCCGTCGAGGCCGCCTTCACCGCGCCCGCTGCCGTCTCGGTTGCGCCCGCCGCGCCAGCCGCGCCCGAGGATTCGTCACTCCACATCGAGCGTTTGTCCGAATTTCCCCAGGCCGATTCGTTTGCCGACGCCGGCGACCGCGACCGACGCAAGCGCCAGCGCGGAATCCATCCACTGGCGTGGGGCCTTATCGCGATGTGCGCCGCCCTCGGTGGCGTAGTCGCGTGGATTTTCCTCGCACCAGGCCCGGCCGCGTCCACGGAGCCCTCGCGAACGGCGGCGTCGAGCCGCGTGCTCTCGGTTCGGACGTCGCGCCCTAGCGAGCCGGCGTCAGCGGCCTCGAGCGACGGGTCCGCCACCGCGCTGAATGCCAACGGCGCCTCGCCATCCGAGCCCACCGCGGACGGGGCGGCAGGTGGCGTTGCCGTTGCGAGCCCGCTTGGCGGGGCGAGTGGCCTGACTCCGATCACCGGAACGGGCGCCGGGGCGACGGGGTCCGAAGGCGCCAAAGGGGACAAAGGCGACAAGGGCTCAGCCAAGGCGGCGGCGCCGTGCGATCCAAAAACGGATCCATTCTGCAGTGCGGTCGGCGGTCCAGACGGCGGCTCCGGGACCTCCGCCCGCGGGGACTCGAGCGCCGGGCTCACTCAGGACCAAGTTTCGGCGACGATCTCTCGAAGCAGTGGAAGCGTGCAACGCGCATGCCTGCCGCTCGTTCAGAGCGGGGCGGTCAAAGTCAACGTCACCCTCACCATCGGTCCGTCGGGCAACGTGAGCGCGGTGTCGACCAGTGGCGGGGGCGGCAACGGTGGCGTCGTGAGCTGCATTCGCAGCAAAGTGAGCGGCTGGCACTTTCCGTCGTCGGGCGGGACGACGCAAGCGACGGTACCGTTCATGCTGATGGTGCAATAGTCACGTTTTCTCGAGGGCTGCCAGCCACGGCGTCAGGTTCGGGACGCGGTCCAGAACCGTTCGACGTCCGCGAAGTCTTTCGTTCGTTCGGCGTTTGGAAGCGTTTCGATCAGCTTTTTACCGTAGCTTCGGGTTGTCAGCCGTCGATCGAGTACCGCCACGACGCCTCGATCCGCGCGCGTGCGCAGCAGCCGACCGAATCCTTGTTTCAGTGCGATTGCCGCGCGAGGGACGCTGTAATCGGCGAAGGGTGAGCCGCCGCGTTCGCGGATAGCGGCGCTGCGTGCCGCCACGAGCGGGTCCGTCGGCACATCGAATGGCAACCGGTCGATGACGACGAGCCGCAGTGCCGCCCCCGGGACGTCGACACCTTCCCAAAAGCTCATGGTCGCGATCAACACCGCATCTCCCGTCGCGCGGAACTGCTCGAGCAGCGTCCGCTTCGGGGCGTCCCCTTGCACGAGGCGCCTCCGTTCGGGCAGCGCGTGGGCGAGCTCGGTGGCGAACGCTCGCATCGACCGAACCGAGGTGCACAAGATGAACGCGCCGCCGGGTGTCGCGCGCACAAGCTCGGTCGTCCGTTTCGCGGCTTGGCTCGCGAAGGCCGGATCCGTGACCTCGGGGAGGTCTTCCGGCGTGTAGAGCAGCGCGGCGTTTGCGTAGTCGAGCGCCTCCAAAGCGACGAGCTCCTCGACCGGGACGTCCAGCCCTTCGGCGAGTCCAAGGCGCTCCCGAATGTACGTGAACGAGCCGTTCGCGGTCAGCGTCGCGCTCGTCAACACGAGGCCGAGTCCCCGCGCGAAGAGGCGTTCGCGCATCATCGGGCCGACGTCGATCGGCGACGAGGCGATGGAGAGCCCGGCGCCGCGGCGGTCGAGCCAACCTACCCGCGCCCGTCCAGGATAGAGCACGGCGGTCACGTCCTGGCGCAGTTGGCTCAACCGACCGCCGAGCTGCGCGAGCGACTCGTGAATCGGCCCGTGGCCGCCGAGCACCTGGACCACCACCGAGAGCGCATCGTCGAGCGCGAAGTAGGCGTCTCGCAAGGCGGGGTGCGCGTCCAGCTCCGGCAAAGGTTCGCGCCCGTCCTCTTTCGTCGAGCCCACGGTCGCATTGAGCGCCGCGAAGAGTTCATGTGCTCGCGTGCGCGCGGTCGCTATGTAGGCCGGTGGCTCCGTGCCATCGTGGAGCAAGCTCGCGCGAAGCGACCGCTCGACGTCGGCGAAGACGCGCTCAAGTCCGCCGGAGGACACGCGCGCGCCAAAAAATGTGGTGGCGACATCCTCGACCCGGTGCGCTTCGTCGAGCACGAGGACATCGTAGGGGGGCAGGACACCGCCCGGGTGCTCCCCTTTGATCGCGAGGTCCGCAAAGAGCAGGTGATGATTCACAATCAGCAACTGGGCTTTCTCCGCGGCGCGCTTCACGCGGGTGACGTGGCACGCCTCGTAATGCTCGCATCGCGGCCCGATGCGGGTCTCACTCGAGGAGGTAACGAGAGGCCAAATCGGGTGCGATTCAGAGAGCGCGGCGAGCTCCGCGCGGTCCCCCGTGGTCGTGCTCTGCGCCCAGGCTTCGACCAGTGGCAGTGCCCGGGCCACCTCGCGCGCGGTCTGTCCGCTTTTCGTGTCCACGAAGCCGTCCCGGAGTTCGCCAAAACGTCGCAAACATAGGTAATTACCTAGGCCTTTGAGTACAACGGCGTCGATGTCGAGGCCGAGGTGCTCCTGGATCAGCGGCAGATCTTTGTTGGCGATTTGCTCCTGCAGCGCCTTGCTCGCGGTCGAGACGACGACCCGCCGCCCACTGAGCAGCGCGGGGACGAGGTACGCGAGCGTCTTACCCGTCCCCGTGCCGGCCTCGCAAAGCAGCACCTGATCATCGCCGAGTGCGCGTTCCACCGCATCGGCCATCGCCAGCTGGCCTGCGCGTTGCTCGTAACCCACGAGTCGCGAGGCAAGGGGGCCGGTCGGGCCAAGGAGCTCCGCCGCGCGGCCATTTGCGGGGGACCTCATCGCCGCTGCATCCTAAGCCTCGAACGTCGAATCCCAAAGTGCGACTTCTCCACCCGAGTCACCCGTGTTATCTCCCCGCCCAGACGCATGTCCCGCTCCGTAAAACAGTACATTTGGGGCGCCGTGATCCTCGCGATCGCGATGGTGTTCGTCATGCAGTTTCGCCCCGGGGCGCAGCTACAGGGTGCGGGCGCCGAAGCTGTGGAACCTTCTTGCGCGGTAGAGAGCGAGGGACGCTGCATCGTGACGCAGTCCGACTTCCTCGCGGCCTTCCGCCTCGTCGCGTCTGGGAACGTCGAAGAGGATTCGAAGCGCGAGACGATTCGGCAGCTCGTCCTCGAAGGTTTGGTTCAGCGCTGGTTGCTCCTCGAGGACGCGACGCGACTTGGCATCGCCGTCTCTGAAGAGGACGTGTCTCGCGAGCTCGGTCGAAGTCTCGTGCGCGTGTCGCTGCCGGCGGACCACGAGAACGACATGCTCTCTTACCAACTCGGTCTGTCGCAGCTCGACGGCGCAGCGCGTGCGGTCCCGTTCAAGGATCCGAAGACCGAGAAGTTCGATTACGAGCGTTACAAAAAATGGGTTCAACGGGTGTCAGGCAAGACGCTCCAGGACTTCCGCGAATACGCGACGAACGAAGAACTCGCGGCGCGCATGCGCTCGATCATCAAGTCTCGCGCGCGCATTTCGGATGACGAGGCCCATGCCGAGTTCGCGGTGACGAACTCGAAGATCGTCATCGAACACGTTCAGTTGAGCCGCGATTGGTACGGGCGCCAGGTCGAGTCTTCCGATGAGGCCGTCTCGAAGTGGGCGGCCACCAACGCGAAGGAGCTCGACGAGGCTTTCGAGAGCAAAAAGGACGAGTTTGCGCCGTCTTGCCGCAAGGCGCGTCACATCCTCGTGCGTGTCGATGACTCCGGCGACAAGGAGGTCGCGAAGAAGAAGGCCCGCGAGAAGCTCGACTCCGCGCGCAAGCTCCTCGACGGCAAAGAGTCTTTCGCGGACGTCGCTCGCGCCTTCAGCGAGGACTCGTACTCGGCGGCTCAAGGCGGAGACCTGGGTTGCTTTGCGGCCGGCAAGCTCGTTCGACCGAACACCGCGAAGGCTGTCGACGATGCGGTTTACGCGACCGACAAAGGCAAGGTCAGTGGCGTCGTCGAATCGAATGTCGGCCTGCACCTCGTCACCGTCGATGCGCTCTTCGAAGGCGCTGCCGCCGAGAAGGAAGGCCGCTTCCAGATCGCTCGCGAGCGTTTCCTCAAGGTCGAGGCCGATCGCTTGGGCGCTGAAGCGGCGAAGGAGATTGGCGCAGCTGCAAACGGTGGCAAGACGCTTCAGCAAGCGACCGATGCCCACCTCGCCGCGCACCCGGTCAAGGGCGCCAAGGTCGAGGACGCTGACCGCCCGAAGGTGGAGACCAGCAGCGAATTCACGATGGCAGGGCCGCCTTTCCCAGGCGTCGAGAGCCCTCTCCAGGCGGCGCATGCGCTCTTCCAACTCGAGGTCGGCAGCGTGCTCGTCGATCCGATCAAGACCTACACCGGATTTGCTGTCGCGCGCCTCAAGGAGAAGAAGCCCCTCGACCCGAAGGAGTGGGACGAGAAGCGCGCTCAGATCATCGACTCGCTGCGCCAAGAAAAGCAGCGCGACGCGTTGATCGCGTACGTCCACTTGCTCCGCGAGAAGTACGCGAAGACCATCACGTACACCACGAAGGAAGAGAAGAAGCCGGCCAAGTCCGAGCGCAAGAAGGGCGAGCCGCCGCCGGCGTTGGTGCCTCAGCCCGTAGGCAGCCCCTTCGACGAGTGAGAGCCCCTGCGAGGAGTCACGGCGATGTCGTCGTTGCTTCCGTGCGGTCCGGTCCTCACGTACTGGAAGTACGCTGCGGTCCGGTCCTGCGTCGCGCCTTGACCTCGCCGCGCCTCTCGCAGGGGCGCATGCTGGGCTTCAGGGCGATGTCTTCGTTGCTCCTTGCGGTGCGGTCCTGCGTCGCGCCTCTCGCAGGGGCGCATGCTGGGCTTCAGGGCGATGTCTTCGTTGCTCCTTGCGGTCCGGTGCTCACGTACGGGTCACGCTAGCTCGATGGTGCGACCGAGCTTGTTGCCGAGCATCCGCGACACCGTGGTCCAGAGCTCGTCGCCACCGGTCGTGCGCCACGCCTTCGCGTCGCTGTCGTAGTCGAAGTGCCAGGCGTTGCGTTCGGCCGCCATCCAGATTTGCCGAGCCGCGCGGTGGCTGTTCACGACGTATTTCGTTTCGTCTTCGAACACGATCGACATGACGCCACTTTGCAGATCGGGATCGACCGCGTCGCCGCACGCGATCACCGCCTCGAGCATGCGGTTCAGTTCAGCGTCAGCAAGGCGTTCGAATTCGGGCTCGGGCAGGGGGGGCATCGCAGGAGACCTCTACCTCACTTTCCGAGGGGCGGCACGCAGCTCCCCTGACTCGGCGCGGTGAGCGGAGCCTTGCAGTCGGGTTCGGGGTCCTTCGGCGCGGCCCCGCCGGCTCCACCGCTACCGGCATCGGCGAAGACGCGACACAGTCCGACCTGCCCCGTGCCGAACTTGGGAAGCATCTTCGTGTCGCAGGTCGCGCCCTCGGCGCAATCGCCGTCGTCGCAGCAATAAGTAAGGCATTTTGCGCCGACGCACGTCGTGCCGCTCTTGCAGTAGGCCTTCTGTGGCCCACATGACGCGCAGGGCTCCAAGGTGTTGCTGCCGCCGTAGCAGACGAAGGCGAGGTGCTCGTAGTCGGTGTCGCAGGTCTCGCCTTCGAGGCATCCGTCATTCGTCACGGGGTTGCAGCTGAAGGTCGCGGGCGCGCCGCCTGCGCCAACGCTCGTGGCGAACGTCGAGCTCGCGACCGCCGATGAGCCGCTCGATGCGAGGTCGCTGGAGCTGGATGCTGCACTCGCGACAAGCGCCGTCTCCGCGCTGCGGCAGCCCGACCAGAGCACGACGAAGGCTACGGTTCCGAGGGAAATTCCACGAAGTTGCGCCGTTGAGCTTGCATGAGAACTCACCATTAAGAATCATCACGGTCGGCCCCGCGCAGCAAGCGCGCCGGGTGAGCGAGCGCCCCGGAGCGGAACGCATCACTTGATCGCGGGCGGTGCACTCGGCCGGTCAAGCTTCGCGCGGGCGGCCAGGTTCTCTCGTCCGGAAGGGGAGGCACAGCGTGAAGGTGGCGCCGCCGCCTGGCGTCTCCCGGTGTTCGAGCGTGCCGCCGTGCGCTTTCGCGACGCGACTGACGATCGTGAGGCCGAGCCCGGTGCCGCGCGCCCGTGTCGTGAAGAAGGGCGTGAAAAGACGCTCCTTTGCCGCGTCGGAAACTCCGGGGCCTCGGTCCAGCACATCCACCCGCAAGTGCGACGTCGAGCGCGTCGCGACGAGGTCGATGGTCATCGGGGCGGACTCGGTCTGCAGGGCATTGACGAGCAGGTTCTCGACCGCGCTCCTGACGAGCTGCACGTCGCAGTGGAAGCCGCCGAGCTCCCCTTCGCTGCGAATCACCACGGCGTGTTCGGACGGGGTGGCCGCTCTTGCGCTCTCGAGCGCCGCGCCCAAGAGAATCGCAACATCCGTCGAGCCGTAACGCAACGACAGTGGAGCCGCGAACTCAAGGAAATCACCGACGATCCGCCGCAGTGTCTCCGCTTCTTCTTGGAGGATCGCGAGCAACTCAGCGCTGTGTCCGACAGGGTTTGCTCCGAGCTCGCGTCGCAAGCCGCTGAGGGCGTTGAACATCACCGCGACGGGATTGCGGACCTCATGCGCGACGACCGCGGACATTTCACCTAATGCCGCGAGGCGCTCGCGCTCGACGAGCTCCGCCTGGGTCGAAGCGAGCTTATTTGCTGACATCTCGAGCGCGAGTGAGGTCTCGACGAACTGAAGTCCGACGCCGATGCCGATCACGAGCACCACGACCATCGAGGCTATCTCCAGGGTGTAGGGCGTGTGGATTATCTGCGCAGCGGCGAGGCTGTCCAACACCCCAGCGAACAGCAGGACGCTGAGCCCGATGCAGGAGGGTGCGGCGTTGCGATCCCCTCGATACCAGCGTTGTCCGCAGCGAAACGCGAGCAGCGCCATCGCGACGCTGAAGTACGCGTAGGCCGCCATCCCGAGTGGCGACGGCATGGCATCGCGGTAGACGAGGCCGAACCACGCCGTGCGAGTGACGACCTCGTCCGTGACGATCAGGCCCGGCACCCACGCGACGAGCGCGAAGGCGAGCGAGCCGCCCATGGTCACGCGCTCGGGGAGGTTGGACATACGCTCGGTGAGTGCGAAGTCGAACAGGCCCCAGGCCACGCCGTAGATGGGCAGCACGGTCATCGTGAATCGGGCGGCGCGCACCACGGTGAGCGGGCTCAGCGACAATCCGACGACGGCGTTGGCGGCGCAAAAGAGGGCGGCCATGATCGAGCCGAGCGCGTACCAGCGGAGTGCGCGCAGCCGCCGACCGCGTGAAATGGCGAGGCCGACGAGGCCTGCGATCACGTTGACGAGGGCGGCGGAGATCGATATCGCGGCCGCTACCCTCATTGCGCGGGCATGCGCGGGCGCGTCCGGTGAAGGCATGCGTGCGGTGGCGTCATGGCGTTCACTACCAAATTTCGTTGCGAATCCGCAGTAAGACGCGCCCGCCTATGAGCGACCCGAAGGTGAAAAACCCAAGCTGCGCGCGAGCGGCCCAGAGTTGGGTTGCCGTGAGCGGCTCGAGCAGGATGCCAAGGACCCAGAGCGCGAGCGCGGTCACCAGCAAAAGTGACCGGTTGACCATTCGCCGCTGGAGGAGCAGCCGGCGCTCGATGTGGGGATCATTGACCTGCACGCCGAGGTTGCGGTCGTCGATCTGTTGCAGGATCTGCTGCAGGCTTCCCGGCAGGCGCCGCCCGAGCTTGCCGAACGCGTGCATCGTGTCGACGGCCGTCCGCAGGAGCGCTTCGGGCTGGTAACGCTTTGCGATCAGGTTTTCGACGTACGGTTGGCACGCGGCGATGATGTCGAGGTGGGGGCTTATCTGCTTGCCGATCCCTTCGACCGTCATCAGCGCCTTGAAAAACATCGTGTAATCCGGCGGGACACGCACCCGGTGGCGCATGGCTCCGTCCACGATGTCGCGTAGCACCGCGCCGAAATCGACGTCCGCGAGCGACGTCGACGAGAGGTGCTGATCCATCAGCTCGCTTACGTCGCGTTCCCAGGCGCTATAGTTGACGGATTCGGACTTGACGCTGAGGTCGTAGAGCGAGCGCGCGACGCCTTCGTAGCTACGCAAGCTGAGGTTTAACAGCAAGTCGGCGAGCGATTCGCGCATCGCCGGGCTCATGCGTCCGACGAGGCCGAAGTCGATGAGACCGATGCGCGAGTCGTCGAGGACGAAGAGGTTTCCCGGATGGAGATCACCGTGAAAAACGCCATCTTCGAAGACCTGCTTGAACAACATGCGGACGACCTCGTTCGCGATGGCGTCCATGTCGTGCCCTCCAACGGCGTCGATGATCTTCACCCCGTAGAGGCGCTCCATCACGAGCACGCGGTCGCGGCTCCACTCGACGTACACCTTGGGGATGTGGATGCGCTCCCAGTTCGCGAAATTTCGCGAAAACCGGGCTGAATTGCGCGCTTCCCCGGTAAAATCGAGCTCGCGTCGAATCGCGCGATCGAACTCGAGCGCGATGGCCGTCGGCTCGAAGGCTGCGGCTTCGGGGAACGTCTCTTCGAGCTGGCGCGCGAAGAAGTGCAAAATGTTGAGGTCGGCCTCGATGGCCTCGCGCACGCCGGGGCGCTGCACCTTGATCACCACGCTCTCGCCGGTCTTCAGCCGCGCGGTGTGAACCTGGGCGATGCTCGCGCAGGCGAGCGGGGCCTCGCTGAACTCGTCGAAGAGGGCTTCGACCGATTGGCCGAGGTTTGACTCGATGACCTTTCGAATTTCGGCGACGGCGATCGGACTCACGTTGTCCTGCAAGCAAGTGAGCGCGCTGCAGTACTCGGCGGGGATCAGATCCTGGCGCGTCGAGAGGATTTGCCCGAGCTTGACGAAGGTCGGACCGAGTTCTTGAAGGACGAGCGGTAGCCGTTCTGCGAGGCCGAGCCCATCGGGCGCGGGCTCGACGGCGGGCAGCTCGGCGGTGAGATCCCGCAGCTCCGCAGCGAGGGCCTTGTCGTTCTTCAGCATGCCGCGAACGAGGTGCCCGAAGCCGTGGCGTATCAACACCACCGAGATATGACGCATCCGCCCGAGGTCTTTTATCGCGGAGCGCGCGGCACGCAGGTTCTGAAGAAGGCTTCGGGTTGTCGACATGGGCACGCTTGGTGCGCGGGAGCCGCGCGGCGGGTGGGCGAGGTTAGCCTGAAGCCGCGCGCGGGTCAGCACGCGTCGTCTTGTGCCGCGGCGAACCGCGAGTAGACTCGCGGCCAATGGACTGCCCACGGGTTCGTACGGCCTCGCCTTCGGAGGCCTTGCGCGAGGCATTGTCGCGCCTCGACGCTGGCGGGCGCGTGGTCGTCGCGACGGTGCTCAAGCGCCGCGGGTCGACGCCCTCGACGCCGGGCCAAAAGCTCGCGTTGCTCGGTCCCGATGACGCTGTCGGGACGGTCGGTGGCGGTGCCGTGGAACGTGCGGTCCTCGATAAAATGCGCAGTTTACTGAGCGACATCTCCAGTGGTCCCGTCGTCGTGCGCCACGAGCTGGGCGCCTCGATGGGCATGTGTTGCGGCGGTGCGGTCGAGCTCTTGCTCGAGCCGATGGACGCAAATCTTTGCGTGCTCGTCGTTGGGGCGGGGCACGTTGGGGGCGCGCTCGTGCCGATGCTCGCGGCCCTCGGCTTCCGGTTGACGGTGACCGATGCGCGCGATGCGGCGTTGGAGACGCGAGGCCTCACCTCGCGCGGCGGACTGACGGCGCTCGACCTCGAGTACGACGATCCACTCGTCGGGTCCGCGCTGGGTCCCCCCGAGCGCGCAGCGATTCTCGTGATGACGCACGACCACACGCTCGACCAAGACGTGATCGAGTGGGCCTTGCGTCGCGGCGCCGCGTTCGTCGGCGGGGTGGGCAGCCGAGCCAAAGCGGCCAGGACGCGGCAGCGCCTTCAGGCGAAAGGTTTCTCGTCGGAGGACATCGAGCGCGTGCGCATGCCGCTCGGAGTCGACATCGGCGCCCGGACTCCCGGCGAGATTGCGGTGTCGATTGCCGGCGAGCTCGTGCAATGGCGCGCGCGGTTTTTCGAGCGGGCTCGCCGCGAGCGCCCGGCCTCGCCGTGAGCGCGCTTATCGCCGTCGTTCTCGCTGCCGGTCGTGGTGAACGATTCGGGGGGCCCAAGGTGCTCGTCCCGTGGGGTGAGGCCGAGGACGTCGTGCCACTCGGATTCGCCCACCTTCGGGCTCGCGCGGTGGATTGCTCGCGCGCCGTGCTCGTGACGCGCGAGGCGTACCTGCCTGGGCTCGCGGCGTATGCACTCCCTCCGCGCGGCGAGCTCATCGTCTCGACCCAGCCCGACGAGGACGGCCCCGCGGGCTCGATCCTCGCGGCGCTCGCGGCGCTCGCCCCTGCCCCGGAGGCCTGGCTCCTCGTCACTCCGGTCGACGTCCCTCCTGCGACATGCGACGTCGTCGTGAACCTTGTTCACGCGGTAAAAGACGACCTTTTTGCGTTAGCGGCCCGTCCGACCTACGGCGGGCGCGGCGGTCACCCGGTGCTCGTACGCGCGTCGCTTCTCCTCGGCGCGTACGGCCCACTCTGTCCTTCGCTGCGCGACGTGCTTCGTTCCGCGGGACGCGCCGTTCTCGATGTGCCGGTAGCTGAGCCGGAGGTCACGGTCGATTTCGATTCACCGCAAGAGCTCGCGGCCTACCTCGCCCGCGCCCGGGAGCTTCCCCGCACTTGACCCCCCGCCCGCGGGACCCCACCATCGCGGACCGCTCATGGTGGATGCCAAAAAAGCCCGAGAAACGCGCGAGCCGGTCGTCGGCGAAAATGTCGTTCGTGTCGACGGCGCCGCGAAGGTGACGGGCGGTGCTCGCTACGTCGATGACATCCCACCGATGCCGGGTGAGCTGCACGGCGCGACGGTCCGGAGTCGCGTGCCGCGCGGCATTCTCCGCGCGATCGCGTTTGACCCGTCGTTCGACTGGAGCGACGTCACGGTCGTCACCGCCAAGGATGTTCCCGATAACGTCGTTCAGCTGATCGTCGACGATCAGCCTGTGCTCGCGGCGGAGCGCATCAACCACATGTACGAGCCGGTCGTGCTGCTTGCCTGCTCCGATAAGGCGAAGCTCGCGCGCGCATATGCCGCCGTCACTCTCGACATCGAGCCGCTGCCGGCCGTGTTCGACATGGAAGAGTCGCTCGCCGCCGAGACCGTGATCTGGGGCGAAGCCAACGTCCAGAACCGCTACCTCATCACGAAGGGCGCCGCGGATACCGACGAGAGCGAGGCCGCCATCGATGTGGCCATCGCCGCCTGCGAGGTCGTCGTTCGCGGCAGCTACAGCACCCACCATCAAGAGCAGCTCTACATCGAGCCCAACGGGATGATCGCCTGGTGGGACGAGGCCGGCGCTCATGCGACGGGGTCGCTTCAGTGTCCGTTTTACGTGCACAAAGCCTTCAAGCGCTGCTTCCATCTCGAGCCCGAGCAGATCCACATCACCCAAGCGGTGACGGGTGGCGGCTTCGGCGGCAAAGAGGAGTATCCGTCGCTTATCGCCCTCCACGCCGCGCTTCTCGCGAAGAAAAGCGGCAGGCCGGTGCGCATCATCTACGATCGCGTCGAGGACATCGAGGCGACGACCAAGCGTCATCCGTCGCGCTCGTGGATCGAGTCGGGCTGCGATCGCGATGGCACCCTCCGCGCGCTGAAGATGCGCGTGATGATGGACGCGGGCGCTTACGTCACGCTCTCTCCCGTCGTCCTTTCGCGCGGCGTCCTTCACGCGGGCGGCTGCTACCGCTGGGCGGATGTGCGCATCGAAGGCATCGGCGTCGCGACGAACACGCCACCGAACGGCGCATTTCGCGGCTTCGGCGCACCTCAGACCATTTGGGCCATCGAGCGCCATCTCGACGCGGTGGCTCGACAGCTCGGCCTCGACGCGGGCGAGCTCAAGGTTCGCAACATGCTCGTCGAAGGCGACACGACGTCGACGAGCCAAACCCTCCGCGGCTCGGTCGGCGGAACCGAATGCGTCGAGCGTGCGTTCGAAGCGAGTGACTACCTCGCGCGTCGTCGTGCAGGCCCGAGTGTCCTTGGTCGGAAGGCCCGAGGGCTCGGATGCGCTGTCTTTATGCACGGTGGCGGCTTCACCGGGTCGGGCGAGCGCATGCTGAAGGGCAAGGTGGCGGTCGACCTCTTGGCGGGCGGTCGTCTCGAGATTCGCTCCGGTTCCACCGACATCGGTCAGGGCACTGAGACCGTGTTCGCGCAGATCGCCGCCGACGCCGCGGGGATCCCCTTCGAACACGTTAGCGTGGCGGTGCCTTCGACGACCCACGTGCCTGATTCCGGCCCTACCGTTGCGTCGCGCACCGTGATGGTCGTCGGGGCAATCGTCGAGCGCGCGGCTAAGGAATTGGCGGCGAGGGTCGAGGCCTCGCGCCGTCCAGGCGAGACGTTTGCGGCAGCCGGCGACAGGCTGCTCGCGAAGGAAGGCCCACAGTCCGCCCTCGTGCAATACGAGCCGCCGGCCTGGGTGAACTGGGACGACAAAAAGTACAAGGGCGACGCCTATCCGGTCTACGCGTGGATGTGCGACGTCGCCGAAGTTGAGGTCGACCTCGACACATTTGAAGTGAAAGTGCTCAATTTTTGGAGCGCGGCGGACGTCGGCAAGGCGATCCATCCCTTGATGTGCAAAGGCCAGCTCGAAGGCGGAAGCTTGCAGGCTATCGGTTGGGCGCTCTCCGAGGAGGTCGTCTGGAAGGCTGGGGCGATCGTCAATCCGCGCATGACGAACTACATCATCCCCACGGCGCTCGACGCTCCGCCGTTCGAGACTTTCCTCGTCGAGGCGCCTTACGAACACGGTCCGTCGGGAGGCGCCAAAGGGATAGGCGAGCTGCCGATGGACGGTGGTGCGCCGGCTGTCGCGGCGGCCGTCGAGCACGCGACGGGCCTCATCATCAATCATCTCCCCCTGACGCCGGAGCGGTTGTTCGCGGCATGGCTGAACTCGGAGGCTGCACAATGAAGGTCGCGTTCAAGGTCAACGGCGTGCAGCGTCACGTCGACATGGCGCCGCTCGCTCGATTGCTCGACGCGCTGCGTGGCCCGCTCGGGCTCGCGGGTGCAAAAGAAGGCTGCGGCGAAGGCGAATGCGGTACGTGCGCGGTCTTGCTCGACGGCGTGCCGGTCAATTCGTGCCTCGTTCCGATAGGTCAATGCGACGGCCGCGAGGTCGTCTCCGTCGAGGGGCTTGGGGCCATCGGCCATCTGTCTCCCCTGCAGGCTTGCATGGCCGAGCATGGCGGAGCGCAGTGCGGTATTTGCACGCCAGGCATGCTGATCGCGGCCGAGGCTCTCTTGCGTCGCAATTCGGATCCGACAGCGCACGATGTGCGCACGGCGATCGCCGGCAATCTCTGTCGATGCACCGGCTACGAGCGCATCGTGCAGAGCATCCTTCACGCCGCCTACGAACTGCGTTCTTCCGACAAAGGGGCTGCCGAGTGAGCCTCGCCGATCTTTCCCGGTACGAGTTTGCGCGACCGGCTTCACTCGACGCGGCGTGTCGGCTACTCAGCGACCGCGAGAAAAAAGGTGCGCGCACGGTGTTGCTCGCCGGCGGCACGGACTTCATGGTGCAAGTCAGTCAAGGTGGCGCAGCCGAGGGCCCGCTGCCGCTGGTGCTCGACGTCTCGCGAATAAAGGAGCTAGCCTGCGTGAGCTTCGACGGTACGACACTCCGAATCGGCGCGGGGGTGAGCTACCTCGAGCTGCAGCGTGATCCGGTCGTTCGAGAGTACGCACCGCTCGTTGCGCGAATGACGCAGGATATCGGTGGCCCGACGATTCAAGGGCGCGGCACACTCGGCGGTAACCTCGCTACGGCCTCGCCCGCAGCGGACGGAGTGGCGGCGATCGCTGCTTACGATCCCGTCATTGAAGTGAAGAGCTCGCGTGGTACTCGCAAGATCCCTATTGCGGTGCTCCAGACCGGTTACAAGCAAACGAGCCGAGCCGCCGATGAAGTGATCGTCGCGGTTGAGTTCCGCGCGCCGGCCCATGGCTCGGCGTGGTGCTGGCGTAAGGTCGGCACGCGGCTCGCGCAGGCGATATCGAAGGTCGCGTTCGCGGGTGTGGCGGAAGTCCACGATGGTCGCGTGACGCGGGTCGGCTTCGCGATGGCCTCGGTGGCTGCGACGACGGCACTCTTGCCGAACACCCGTGAGCTCGTCCGTTTGACGCCGCTCGCCCAGCTCACTGCGGCCGCTGTCGATGCCGCGGTCGCCTCCGATGTCTCGCCGCAAGACGACGTTCGCTCGACGCGCGACTACCGAATGCACACCGCGAAAGCCGTCGTTCGCGGTTTCTTGCGTGACCTCGGCGCTCCAGTGTGAAGCTTTTTGCTGCGGCTCCGGTCGTTGCGCGCCGTCGGTGCGCTACGGCTCGACGGTGAGTTCTTGATTCGGTTCGACGTCCGTTAGCACCGTCGTTTTTCCCGTGTCGTGCCAGTGAACCGTCAGCGTCGCTACGCGTGACGCGCTGAGGCCGAGGCCAAAGTGAGCCGTGTTTTCGCTCTGGCCGAGGAAATGCGTGCCCAATCCAATCACGCTGAGGCGGGGCACCTCGCCCTCATGGTGCACGAGCGTGACCTTGGCGCCGATGGCGTCGCGACCGCTCGCCGTGAGCACGCGGACGCGCAACCAATCGCCGTGTGTCCCGTCGTTGCGGAAGAGCGTGGGCATCGCTCCGTTGTTCGGCACGAAGATGTCGACGTCACCGTCGCGGTCGTAGTCGAAGGTGAGAAGACCCCTGCCGTTCCGCACATCCAAAAATCCGAGCGTCGCCGCGCTCTCGACGAACGCCCCATTGTCGTTCCGCCAAAAACGATTCGGATCGACGGTGAAAATCGAGCCGGCGGGCACGAGGGGGTAGTCGACACCGTTCGTTTGGGCGACGTCGAGATCGCCGTCGTTGTCGACATCGACCATGGCGCTGCCCCAGGCCCAGAGGCCGTCGAAGATGCCGAGCTTGGGGTCCGCATCCTCGAACTGCCGGTTCGCCGTGTAGCGGTAGAAATGGTTGCCGTACTCCTTGCTGCAGAAACCTTGTACGCAGGCGGGGCCGCCGGAAATCGAGGTGACATACCAGTCGAGCTTGCCGTCCCCATCGAGGTCACCGACCGCCGAGCCCATGCCGTAGGCCTCTTTCCCGAGACCCGAGGCCAACGTTGACTCGACGAACTGGCCTTGGTTGTTCCAAAAAAAGCGGCTCGTTCCGAAGTCGCCCGTGACGGCGAGGTCTGGCCAGTCGTCGCCGTCGAAATCGGCGAGCGCGTTGCCGAAGCTAAAGACGCGGGTGAAGAGGCCATCGCTCCCCGGCGGATCGGTCAGTGCACCCGAGGGGATCGTCACGTCCTCGAAGTGGCCTGGGCTCGCGTTGCCGAGGTTTCGCAGGAGCCGCGTGTGCCCCGGCCGATCGGGGTCGGGAAACCGTGGGTCTCCGTGGAACTCCAGCAATCCTTTCATGCTCCATTCGGCGAGGTGGATGTCGAGCCAGCCATCGCGGTCGTAATCACCGATGGCCACGCTCGTCGCGAGTTTGGTCTGGCCGTCGTCGAGGGCGACGCCGCGCGTGAGGGCCTCTTCGCTGAAGGTGCCGTTGCCCTGGTTCACGAAAAGGTAGTGGCGCCCATAGCCCGCGGTCTGCGCCATGAGGTCGAGGTCGCGGTCGTTGTCGATGTCGACCCACGCGGCGCCGGCCCAGTTGGCAGTGATAGCGAGGCCAGCCTGGGCTGTGACGTCCGTGAAGGTTCCGTCTTTCTGGTTGTGGAAGAGCAGGGGCGTCCCGGCCGTGCGACTCACGTAGAGATCGGGGTAGCCGTCGCGGTCGTAATCTCCGGCGGCCGCCGCACCCACGAGGAAATTGAAGTCGCAGTACTGCTTGATGATGCAGTTCGAGAAGCCGTCGAATGGAGTGCCTTCGTGGTACGCGACGCCGGCCTCGGCCGACACCTCGTGAAAGAGCGGCAGCATCGTGGTGCCCTTCGACGGCGTGCAGCACTGGCAGACACCGAAACGGCCGTCACCTCCGCACGTGCGCGTTCCACCTGCGGTCTTGCCGGCACATGAGCAAGCTTCCGATTCTCCGGGCTTGCACGGCGCGCCGCGCTCAGCGGTCCCGCAACTCAAAGTCGCGAGTGCGACGTAAAAAATGGCTCCGACGTCGCGCAAAAATTTCCCCCTCGTCCGGCGCTGCCGGAAGGATTCTATCACGCTTCGCGCGTCACGTTACACGACACCGGATCGCTCGATCACTGGCAATCGCTTGAGTCTTCGCATCGGAAAACGAGCACGTGGTTGTTTGCGGGCAGCGCGATGAGCCGCTCGCGTCGCATGCCGAGCGTCGCCGCGAGCTCGTCGATGTCGTCGATGTCGCGGACTCCCCACAGCGGCTCCTCCGCCCGCAGCCGCGCATCGAAATAGGCGTTGCTCGCGGCGGCGAACGCGCCGTGGAATCGGTACGGCCCGTAGAGCACGAGCGGCGCGCCGCCAGGCAAGTGGTCGCGAGCCCGAGCGAAGAGCGCTTCGGTGGCGCTCCACGGCGCGATGTGAATCATGTTGATGCACACGACGGCGGCGATGTTTTCCGCGGCAGCGCCCCATGCGGCGGCGTGCACGTCGAGGCGAACGGGCGCGAGGAGGTTCGCGGTCCCGGCCTCGGCGCGGTGGGCTGCGATGCTCGCGAGCGCGACGTCGTCAGGGTCCGTCGGTTGCCACGTGCAAGCGGGCAGGGCGCGGCTGAAGAAGACCGCGTGTTCACCCGTTCCGCTCGCGATTTCGAGTATTTTACCGCTCGGAAGCACTTCTCGTAGCACGACGAGAAGTGGCTCGCGGTTGCGTTGCGTGGCTTCAGCGTGGCACTTCACTGGAGGCGTGTGATTCAATTGACGGACTCGAGCTTCACGCGGTAGCGCGTCTCGTCGGGCAGCGGTCCTGTGGCGTCGGTGTCAGACCACGGGTCGCGCGTGAGGCGAAGCTGAATGCAGCACTTCTCGGTGGTGCAGTCGGTGCTGCGCCACGGGCCGTTGACATCGGCGGCGATGCGCGGCCGGCTCGAATGCGGCTGTGTTTTCGAGCCGTGTACCCGAGCCAGCGGGAGCGGCGAGCCATCGACGAACGGAGTCACTTCGAGCACGCTGCCAAAGCGTCGCGAGCCATCCTCGAGCGTCCAGCGAACGCCGGGCTTTGTGCTGCAAAACACGTCGACGTCCTCGGTGAAACCGAGCGCGCCGGTCAATTCGTCTCCGGAATGCAGCATTTGTGGGCCTTCCAGACCGTCGTTGGGCTCGATGTCGGCGCCGGTTTCCGTGCGCATTGTCAGGCTGAGTCGGTAGCGATCCGAGATGTTCTCATGGATCGGCGGGGCGAGCTTGCTGCCCGGCGGCGGAGAGCGATCTTGGTGCACGACGACGAGGTAGTCGCCGGCATCGACGCGGATTTGCGGAATGGCGAGAGCCTGGCCGCCGACAGGTCCGCTGCAATATTGGGCGGTCGATTGCTGATAGCCGACGCGATAGAGCGACGCGCAAAGGCCGAAGTTCGGCAGCGGTTCCAGCTGGAGCGCGATGTTCTGTGCGCCGTTGCCTGGGATCGTGACGCGGTAGACGTCGTGGTCGCCGGTGCGTTCCTCCATCCGCTTCCCGATGGTGCCGCGGATGCTCTCGCCGATCGGTAGCTCATTGGCGGTTCCCGCGTTGTCGTTGGGCTCGAGCTCGACGCCGCGAAAGTTTGGTTGCGGGCGGAACGCGAACCATCCCGAGCCGCCGAGCGCCCCGAGCACGAGCACGCCCGCGAGCGCCCATACGCCATAGCGGTTGCGCCGCAACTGGGCCTCGTACGCCTCGAGTTCTTTGCGGGTTGCGATAGGCTCGTCGGTCGCGCGTCGCAGCGGGCGGCGCTCGGCTTCGACGTCGTTGCTACGCACCGCGAACAGCGTGTCGGTCGATAACACGCCGAGGGATTGCAGCTCCGACACGAGCAGGTCACGCAGCTCATCGATGCTCTGGAAGCGGTCCTCCCGTTTCTTTGCCATGCAGCGAAGCACCGCGTCGCTGATGCCTTTCGGGATGTCGAGGTCGGGGTGCCTGGCTTCGATGTCCGGCGGCGGCTGGGTCAAGTGCTTCGTGAACATCGCCATCGGTGTCGTGGCCGAGTAGGGAAAGCAGCCGGTCAGCGTTCGGTACATCACCGCGCCGAGGGAGTAGATGTCGCTGCGACCGTCGATGTCTTCGCCGAGGATTTGCTCGGGCGACATGTAGTACGGCGTACCGATGACGGTGCCTTGGAGCGTGACCTCGTTCAGCTCCGGGCTCTCGCGAAGTTTGGCGAGCCCGAAATCGAGGACCTTCGCCGTCTCGATGCCCGACTCGTCGATCGAGAGCATGATGTTCTCGGGCTTGATGTCGCGATGCACGATGCCCTTGCTGTGGGCTTCGATAAGCGAGGTGCAAACTTGCACCATCCATCTGCCGAGGCGCGCGAACGGGATTGGACCGTGCCGGCGCAGTGTTCGGCTGAGGTCGATCCCTTCGACGAGCTCCATGACGAGGAACGTCAGGTGCTGCCAATGCCCGTAATCGAAGACCTGCACCGTGTACGGACACGACAGTTTCGAGACCGTCATCGCCTCTTGTTTGAAGCGCCGGACGACCTCCTTGTTGGTTGAGAGTTCACCGGCGAGAAGCTTCATTGCCAGTGATTTACCGATGCTTACGTGCTCTACGCGGTAGACGATGCCCATGCCGCCGCGACCGATGAATTCGACGATGCGGTAACGCTCCGCAAGCACGAGGCCGATAAGCGGGTCGGCGACGTTCTCCTCCCGGGAGTCGCGCGCCCCAGTTTCGCTGTCCGCGAACGAACCTACGACGGACAGCGAGCCGGGGGCAGTGTCGCTGATGGACTCTCCGCGGCGTCGGCCTTCGGGTGGCGGCCGCTCGCGCGAACGTGTGCGCCCTTCCGATCGTCCCGTGCCTTCAACGGACGACTCGTCGAAAAAAACCTCGGGCGAGAGGGCCGTTGTGTCGAGGTCGACGGTTCCAGGGGGCGAGGAATGGGACGATGGGGCCGGATAGTCGCTCGACGACGCGGGAAGCGAGCTTGTGCCGCTCTGGCGCGCGGGGCGGGTCGCGGGTGTAGGCACCAGCGATGCGACCGAACTGGCGAGGAAGCCGGCGCGGCGCGTCACCGGGCGGCCGGTTGGGCCATGTTTGGGGTTGAAGTCGGAGCTGTCGCTCATGGCACGGGCTTTGTCCGAAACGGTGCGACCCTTGTCGGTCACGTTACACGTTCTTGGCCGTTTCGGGACGGGTGGGGTATCCGCCTCGGTTGCAGGAGTCATCGTGCAGATTGAATCGGTATCGCTACTCGAAGTGATTGCGGCGGCGCGTGCGCGGTTGGCGTCGCTCGCTCCGGAGTCGTCCGGCCATGTCATCCTCGGTTTGGGTCGAGCGATGGCTGGCGTGCCCATTCGCCTCGACCTCGAGGGGATCTTGCTGACGACCGAGGGGGCAGTGTCTATCGGTGGCCCGAAAGAGGCCGTTTCGAATGCGCAGGCTGTCGCCGCGCTAAGAAAATTGATGGTCGAGCTGCTCGATCTTTCCAACGGTTCGTCCCCCGCGCTGCGCAGCATCGCCGAACGAGCCCAGGCCGAAACCAGCATCGACGCGTTTTTCGGCGCTATCGCCAACGCCTTGATTCCGCTCAATCGCGCCGCGGCCAAGCGCGCACTCGGCCGTCTTGCTCGCGAGACCCTCAAAGCCTACCAAACGGGAACCCTCGAGCGTCCGTCGCTCGTGCTCGATGCCAGCCGCGGCAGTGCCATCTCGCGTTCGAGTGTGCCGTCCAAAGTGCGCAAGGCTTCTCGAGCAAGTACGCCGGCGCGGGCCAGGCTGTCCGAGTCGCCGACGCCAATTCCAGGCTCGCACGCGATGTCGCTGACGCCGACGTTCATCGACACCGACGTAAGCGAACAGCACGGCAAGATGTCTTTCCGTGAAGAAGTGATGCGCGCGGTCGTTGGATACGTCGGCAAGGAAGCGCGCCCGAGCGACGTCGGTGCGCTGCCCTCGGTGACCCCGGCCGAGCCCGTCGTCGTCGAAAAGGCCCCGCCCGCCTGCACCGCGCTCGATTTACTCGCCAAGCCGCGCGCAGCGACCGAGCTCCCGCACGCCGAGGCCGCAGCCCCGGTAGGCCGAGCTTCCTACGCCGGGAAACGCCTGTCGCGTCGGCCCGAAAAAATCTTGGGTCGTCTCGACGACCTCGCGGTTCCCTATGTGCCGGCTACGGTCGAATCGTTGCTCGACGGATTCGACACGGGCGCCGACAGCAGCGCCTCGCTCAAGCTCGCCGAACAGAGCCTTGGCGAGCTCGGGCAGATGCACATGTCACCCGCGCCGGCTCCGGTCTCGTGCAGCGATTTTGCCGCCACCAGTGCTGGCGACGAGTCCGACCTGAGTGGCCGCGTGGCGCTCGCCATCGGTACGCCGGCGCCCACCCCCAGCGTGCTCATCGACGTCGAGCTGAGCCCCGCGCCCGAGCTCTCTCGCGCGTCCGCGACCCCGGCGGGTCAGGCTCTCGATCGCGGAGTGAGCTCGATGCCTCCGCTGTTCCTCGATCGCATGCCTCAAAAGCCACGCCGCATGGTCCTCGCGGCCGGCGTCGTCACGCTGCTCGGGGCATCGCTCGCCGCGGTCGCCGTGCTGCGACCCGAGCTTATTGGACGCGCCCCGCGCGCGGCCGCTCACGTCGCGGTTTGCAGCGCCGAACTCACACTGAAAAATCTGCCCGAAACCCACGAGGTGCTTCTGCGCCTCGGAACCGCACCGTTCACCACGAGCGTGCTGCCACGCGGTGTTCGCCTCGAGGTCGTCGCCACGGCGCCAGACCACGAGCCACGTCGACTCGTGATCGAACCCGACGCCGACTGGCAGGGTGATGGTGCCGGACTTCGGCTTCACACCGAGCTTACGTCGGGTGGCCTGCGCACGTGGCCCGCGGCGCCCCCGGGGGAGGTCGGCGGCGTCGGTCCGGCTGGTCAACTCAACGTGACGTCCTCGCCTGCTGGCGCAGAGCTTTGGCTCGTACTCGCGGCCGGAGAGGGGCGGCGCGCACGGGTTGCTCTCCCTTGCCAGAGTACCGCGCACCTCCTCGTGGTCGATCCGGCGGCGGCGGCTCACGCAAAGCGCGTCGACCTCGAGCCCGAGCTCCTGAAGGCCGCGGCGGAGAGCGGCGACGGCGAAGTGCTCGTTCAGCCGTGATGCACAACTGCCCGAAGGAGTGCGGATGCCCGAAGGAGGGCGATTGACGGGGCCCCCGAGCGGGGGCACCTTCCGGCCTATGCACGAGCAGGACAAGGCCATCCTTCAGACCCTCGTTTCCGTGGCGTGGGCGGATGGCGAGTTCGCCGAGCGCGAGCGTCAGCTGCTCGATGCGCTGCTCGAGTCCTTCGGAGCCGAGCCGGCCGAAGCCGATGAGCTCCGCAATTACGCGGCGACGCCACGCTCGTTCGAGGACATTCCGATCACGGAGCTCTCGCATGCCGACCGCCGCACGGCGCTGCAGCACGCCGTCGTGTTGTCGTGGGTCGATGGCGCTCAGCACGCAAGTGAGGCGCAAATCCTCGAAAAACTCTGCGAAAAACTCAACATTCCTGCGGATGAAGCGGCTCCGCTCGTGCTCGCCGCAAACGCGCGCGCCCAGGAGTTGCTCGCACTCCTATCCGACGAGGCGTGACTCTCCGGCGATGGCTCGCTTGCCTCGCCGCACTCGGATTCGCGTCCGGTGCAGCGTGGGCCGACGCTCGAGCCGAGCTGCCTCCCGTCGTACTCGGTGAGCCCTCCGCCTTCGCCCCGCGCGAGCGCCTCGACGCCCTGCGCCAGGGTCGAACGAGGGTCGCGCTTCCGACCTCGCCATCCTTGCGCTGGCAGCTCGAACTGCACGCGAACCTCGAGCACCCGCCACTCGTCGACGGGACCGGCGCGCTTGTCGCATTGCTCGCGAACGGTGACCTCGTCCGCGTCGCGCTCGATGGCAATGTCGTCTGGCGGCGACGCCTGCCGTGTGCCGTAAGCAACGTGCCGCCCGCGCTGCTCGCGGAGGATGTCGCGCTGGTCGTGTGCGGGGACGGCACACTGTTGCGCGTTGATCGCGATGGCCGGAGACTCGATTCGACGTTCCTCGACGGCTCCGCGGTTCGCGCGAACGCCGCCCCGCTCGTCCGCGAAGACGCCACCGTCGTTGTCGCGCTTGACGACCAGCTCGTGCACGTCTCGTCCGAAGGCATCGTGCTCGCGCGCGCGCGGCTTGGGCTCACCGAAGTCTTCGTTGGCGGGCTGATGCCGTTCGATGGTGGCGTGCTCGCGGTCGATGCGCGCGGCGACGTTTGGTTTTGGCGAGCACCCGCGGTTCCGCGCAAGCTCGGCTCCTTCGGCGGAAGTCCGCCCGCAGGAGCCGTGGTTCTCGGCACACGCGCGCTCGCCGCCGTTGTCTCCCAGGAGTCTCGCGTCGTCGTGCTCGATCCGGTCACACAGCGCACGTCGGTGCTTGCACTCGGGGACGCCGCCCTTGGATTGCGTTTCGATGGTCCTCCGAGCCTCGCCCCGAACGGCGAACTCTTGCTCACGACGAGCCTCGGCGAAGTTCTCGCGCTCACGTCGTCCGGTGAGGTGACGCGTCGCATCGCATTCGACGTGCCCGAAAAACTCGCCGACAGCCGCTTTCGCACCGCGACCACCGTAGAGCGCCGCGCGCCGCTCGTCGTCGATGCGCGAGGCAACGCCGTCACCTTCACCCGCTCGGGGCAGCTCGTCATTTTGACCGCCGAAGGCCCGCTCCACACCTTGAAGGGGCGTGCGTGCGCGCGACCGCTCGCGGTGTTGCCCGCTGGTGAGCGGCGGGTGATCACGGCGTGCGCAGATGGTAACGTCGCATCGTGGAGCCAGCCGTGACGAAGCGACCGCCGACCCTCGCCGACATTCCGTCCGCGCCGGAGTGGGAGCGACCCGGCTTGTCGGCTGCGGGACGCCGCGTCGCTTTCGCGGCGATCGAAGCGATGCTGTGCGATCGGAACTCGGAGGGCAGACTCGTCCCGCCCGCTGCTGAGTGGATCGAGGGCCTCGTTCACACGTACGATCGATCGATCGGCAACTCGAGCATCCAGGTTCGACTTGCGGTGCGGCTCCTCGTCCTCGTGCTCGAGTGGTTGCCGTTCCTCGCGACAAAAAACAAGGCTCGCATGAGTCGGCTCGCCCTCGCTCCGCGCGTCGACTACCTCGAAGCGCTCGAAGGGCATCGTTTCGCACCGCTGACGATGCTCCTCGTTGCGACCAAGGTGCCGATGTTGATAGCGGCATTCGAGTCCGGCGACGCGCTGCGAATCACCGGTTACGATCGGCCCACGACCTTTTCGCGGCGTCGGCTTCCCGTTGCGAGTGAACGTTCGCGCAAGCCCGCTGCCGCTGAGGCCGGGCCGTCGTGAAGGACATCGCCTCCGACGCCCCAATCGTTCACGGTCGCGACTTGCCGTGCGGCTTCCGGCACGCGTGCGACGTCGTCGTCGTGGGCTCCGGCGCGAGCGGGATGACGGTGGCGACGTTGCTCGCCGAAGCTGGCCACGACGTCCTCATTCTCGAAGAGGGTCCGTACCATCGGCAGGAAGACATCGGTCGATTCGAGCCGAGTACGGCGCTACGGCGTCTCTTTCGCGAGGCCGGCATGGTGGCCGCCGTGGGCGTCGGCCAAACACCGATAATCTCACTCACGCTCGGTCGAGCTGTCGGCGGCTCCTCGCTCTTGACCGGCGGGGTCTGTTACCGGATCCCGAGCGCGGTCCATCACCGTTGGGTGGACGAACACGGGCTCGATGAGGTCAGCGAGCGTTCGCTCGAAGCTGCCTACGAAGCGGTCGAAGCGCGCATGGCCGTTCGCGAGGTGCCCGACTCGATGCGCTCCGAATCCAGCAACCGTTTCGTCCTCGGTGCCGAGCGCCTGGGCTACACGATGCACCCTCTCCGTCGCAACACAGGCGAAGGGTGTGAGGGCAACGGGCGCTGCAATTTTGGATGCCCGGCTGGTGCGAAACGCTCGGTCGACGTCTCCTATTTGCCCGACTTCGTCGCTCACGGCGGGCGGGTCGTTTCGGATGCGCTCGTCGACCGCGTGGTCGTGAAGAACGGCCGTGCGGCTGGCGTCCGCGGGCGCTTGCTCGGTGGAAAGTACGGTGCTCCTTCCTATGCCTTCGAAGTCGAAGCACGCGCCGTCGTCGTCTGCAGTGGCACCATTCATACGCCGCAGTTGCTGCGTTCCATCGGGCTTCGCAGCCATGGCCTTGGGCGTTACATCACGCTGCATCCTGCCGCGCGTGTGGTGGCGCGTTTTCCCGATCGCCTCAATGGCTGGGATGGCGCGTTGCAGAGTTGTTACTCGGATGACCTCGAGTCGGAGGGGATCCTCTTTAACAGCGTCTACACCGCGGTCAACGTGATCGCCGCCGGGTTGCCGGGGATAGGTCCGGCCCTGCTCGAGCGCGCGCGACAGATCCCGAACCTCGCGATGTTCGGGACGATGGTGCACGACGAGGCCGGAGGCTACGTCACGAGTGGCGTCGGTCGCGAGCCGACCCTCGTCTACGAGATGGCGCCGAACGACTTGCAGCGCCTGAAGAAAGGCATGCGCGTCCTCTCCGAGATGGCCCTCGAAGCCGGCGCCGAAGAAGTGATTTTGCCGATTTTTGGCGTGCCGCCCATCACATCCCGCGCTCAAGCCCTCGCGATGGAACGCGATCCTATCGACGCTCGCCGCATCGAGTGCCTCGCTTTTCATCCGCTTGGCAGCGCCCGCATGGCGAACGACTCGCGGCGCGGGACCGTCGACACGAGTGGCGAGTGTTTCGAAGCTCCCGGGTTGTACGTGGCGGACGGCTCGATCTTACCGACGAGCATTGGGGTCAATTCCCAGGTCCCGATCATGGCAATGGCGACGCGCATCGCGTGGCGACTCTGTGAGCGGCTCGTCTGACTCGCGGCGCGCGGGTTATCGGCTGCGACGCTCGGTGTGCGCGCGGCTGGCGGAGGGATCGCTCGTGCGCTCCGGCATTCGGGGCGTGCCGAGGGGGGGCTCGGCGCATGGTGAGAATCCCGAGCTAGCGGAGTAGACTCTCGCGACCATGATCGACTTGCGCTCCGACACCGTGACGCGCCCTACCGAAGCGATGCGCCGCGCTATGGCTTCGGCGGACGTTGGCGATGACGTCTACCGCGAAGACCCGACGGTGCGCCGTCTCGAGGAGAAGGTGGCCGAGCTCACAGGAAAGGCCGTCGCCTTGTTCGTCCCGACGGGGACGATGGCGAATCAGCTCGCCTTGATGCTTCACGCTCGACCTGGCGACGAAGTTATCGCGGGAAAAAGCGCGCATTTTGTCAATTACGAGTCTGGCGCGGGGGGCGCTTGGGCCGGCGTGCAGTTCGCTGCGACACCGCGTGAGTTGTTCACCGCCGAGGAGGCCGCAGCGTTGATTCGCTCATCGGCGTATTGGCTTCCGCGCACGCGGCTCATCGGAATCGAGAACACTCACAACATGGCGGGCGGCCGGATTTTTCCGCAGGCTGACGTCGAAGCGATCGCGGCGCTCGCGAGGCAGCACGGGCTCGGTCTGCACCTCGACGGGGCGCGGCTCTGGAACGCAGCGGTCGCGACGGGCAGCTCCGAAGCCGTGCTCGCGGCCCCTTTCGACACGGTCAGCGTGTGCTTCTCGAAGGGCCTTGGCGCTCCGGTGGGGTCGGTGCTTGCCGGCTCCGAGAGCCTAATGGAGCACGCCCTCCGATTTCGAAAAATGCTCGGCGGCGGCATGCGGCAAGTTGGGATCCTTGCGGCGGGCGCGCTCTTCGGACTCGAGCACCATCGCGAACGGCTCGCCGAAGACCATGCCGCGGCCGCGCGTCTCGGAGACGCACTTCGGCAATTGCGCGGCGTCATTGTCGCGCCCGTCGAGACGAACATCGTCGTGGCTGAAGTGGAGAGCTCCGAGAGCGTCGTCGCCGCAGCGCGCCGGTTGGGCATCGCGTTCTCGGCGATTTCTCCACGAGTGGTCAGGCTCGTGACGCATCTGGACGTTTCTGGCGCGGCGTTCTCGACAGCTGTCGACGGTGTCGTCGCGGCGTTCCGTGAGGCGGGTCATGCCTAGCGTACCGCGTCGCTTTTTCGCAGCATCGCGCGTTTTTGCTCTCGGATTGCTTCTCACGGCCTGCGGAGGACCCGCGTACGGCGAGGCGTGGGTGCGCGCATTCAATGCCGGGAGGCGTGCCACTGCAGCCGGGCGCTACGACGAAGCGGAGACGTTTTATGGGCAGGCCGCGCGCGACGCCGTTCGTGCAAAAGACCGCGATGAAGCCCAGTTCATGCAAGCTCGGATGCTGTTGCGGCTTGGGCGAACGAGCGATGCGCGCTCCTTATTCGACCGCATGCTCACCTTGTCGCCCGAGGGCCCACGTGCGGCGCGCGTGCGTTTCGAGCAGGCGAGGCTCGCGGTCGAGGCCGGCGACGAAGGCGGTTGGAGGATGCTCGAGGCCGCAATTGCGCGTCATTCCGATGCGGGAGCGGCGCGTGGAGCGGTGCTCGATTGGGTGGAGCATCTTCGTAGTGAAGGCGGTGAAGAGCAGGTCCGTGCACGCATCGACGCTTTGTTGCCGAAGCTGACGGCGGGCGAGGCGGTGCAACATCTCGAGTACGAGCGCGCGATCTCGTTCGAGCGCTCGGGCAAGCTCGCCGAAGCGCACGAGGAATTTTTACGTGCGGCTCGAGCGCACCCGCTGCCGCGTGGCAACCTCACCGACGACGCGTATTGGCGAGCGTCTTTCGTCGCCGAGAAGCTCGCCGACCCATCTCGCGCGATCGCGGATCTCCGCGAATTGCTGGAAGCTCGCGAGGTCGCGTGGTTCGGGCAGAGCTACGAACGTCCCAAGTTTCCGCTCGCGCAGATGCGCATCGCCGAACTCTACCGCGACGCCGTCGGTGATCTGCGTGCCGCACGCGAGGAGTTTCGTCACGTGCCCGAGCGGCACCCGACCTCGATTCTTGGCGACGACGCGATGTGGCAGGAGGCGCTCGCCTCGCTCCGTCTAGGTGAACCCGCGGAAGCCTGTCGCGCGGCGCAGCGGCTCCGCGAGCGTTACACCAGCGCCCGCTACCTAAGCTGTTTGCCGTCCGTGTGTCCGACGGTCCCCGTTGCTGCCGGCGCTCGCGAGTGCCCCGCGTACATTCTCACGCAGCTCGAGCCGACAGCCGTGTTGCCAAAGACGACCGCCCTCGATCCCGAAGCACGGGACGACGGCGGTTGATTCGGTTCAGTGTGCTTTTCCGGGGGCGCCGCGGTCGTGCGCCGGATGCGCTGCGGGTGCCCCAGGCTTCGTCGCGCGTAGGGCGGGTGCGCCAGGTGCGCCAGGTGCGCCAGGTGCGGCACCGTGCCCTGCGGAGTCATGGACTGCGGAACCACCTGCGGCAACGCGCGGCATGTACTTCTTCGCGAGCGGGTTGAACAACCCCAGCATCGCACCGATGCCGAGCAGCACCAACGCCGCCAGAACGAGGTGCGGAGTCCACCACATAGGGTCCTCTGCGGCTCCCTTCGCGGCATCGGTTTCGGCATCGGCTTCGGCTACGTCTTCGGCTTCGTCTTCGGCTTCGTCTTCGGCTTCGTCTTCGGCCTCGTCGTGGGCCTCGTCGTGGGCCTCGTCGTCGGCTTCATCGTGGGCAGCCTCGTGACCTTTGGTCTCGAGTTTCTCTTCGCCCGCCTTGCCTTGCTTATCGTCTTTCATCGTCGCCATATCGAATCCTCAGTCAGTGAAGGTCGCCCAACCGTTGCTCACGACTGGGTCTGGGCGGCCTTTTGCGAAGGCCTGCAGAGCGACCTTTCCGCCGCCGAGGTTGTAGCCTCGAGTGACGATGGTGTCACCCGGCCACACGGGATTTCGGAACTGCGCCCCAAGCGCCAGGAGCTTCGTCGCGTCGCCGCCGGCAACCTGTTTGATCGCGGCGCGTGCCACGTGCCCGTAGGTGCAGAGTCCGTGGAGGATCGGGCCTTGCGGGAAGCCGACCGTCGAGGCGAACTCCGGATCGGCGTGGAGCGGGTTCGTGTCCCCCGAAATGCGATAGAGGAGCGCCTGCTCTGGGCTTGTCGCCTCTTCGAATTCCCAGTCCGGCTCGGTCTTGAGGGGCACGGCGTGACCTTCGTCATCTTTGGGGGGGCGCTCGCCGCCGAAGTTTCCTTCGCCACGGACGAGGATCCCCCATTCGGTTGAGAAAGCCGGCTCGCCGTTGAGGGTGGTCTCCGTGTCGATCACCAACGACGACAATTTCTTCAGGTCGTAGATGCCGCGGAGGGTCGCGACCGTTTCGAGTTTGGCCTCGGCCGGAAGCGGTCGATGCAGCCGAATCTTCTGCGCGCCGTGGACGACCATCGCGAAGTTCGCTTGGGCGCGGGTCATCATTTCGAGCACGGGCTCGAAGGCTGGAATGACCGCGTAGCTCGGAAACACCTTCATCCCGCCAGCGGCGTTTTCGTAAAGATAGGCGAGCTCGTCGCGCTTCGCGCCGATCCCGAGGGCGTAGGTCGCCTGCTGTCGCCAATCGTAGACGTGGGTGTAGCTCTTGCTCTTGGTGCCAATTTGGCTGAGATCGAATGGCATCGCGGGATCTCTGCTACAAACCCGCGCGGCGGAAGTCAACCGGCGCTCACAAAATCCCGCGAAATCCTAGAAAAACACCAACGTCGAAGACGTCGATGCGCCCGGCGAGGGAGGCGCTGTCGTCGAACGCCGTTTTCGCGCGACTCGTTGGGAGAAACCAGTTCATGTAGCGAAACTGCGATCCGATGACCCAACGGTCTCGGAACCGCCAATGCCCCCCGATGCTCGGGCCGACACTGAGTCCTTCGGTGCGCAAGGTCAGGCGTTGCGGGCCGACGTTCCGCAAGTCCGAGTATGGAGCCCTGTCTGCCGCGGTGCTCCAGGTGTCGCTCAGCACGATCGCGCCGATGCTGCCGCCGACCCACCATTCGACGCGCCGCGCGAGCGGGAGGTAGTACCGGAACAGCGCATCGAAGGCGTAGTAGCTCCGAACGTGGTCACGACCCGCTGCGCGCACGCCTTGTTCGGGTCGAAGGCCGAACGCCACATCCGCGCCGGCACCGATTCCGATGCGCCCCCAACGCACGACGTTGGCGAGTGACAGTGCGAGGCTCGCTTCTCCGGGGCGACACGGGGTGCTCGGACTTGAGCAAACCTGGGCCGCCGGGAGCCCGATCATGCCGACCCCGCCGGTAATGAGGGCGTGCGGGCGAACGGTGGGCGCCTCCCTTTGCAACGGCTGCGTCGCGGTGGGCGTCATCGCCGGGGTGCTCGCACGCGCGGCATCCGCAGGGGAAGCGGCGCGAGCCGGGCAAGCGAGCCCGAAGACGACGCCGCCAACAATAAAAAGGGGATAGCGCTGCCGTCGAAGGACCCGGTGAGGCGAGTGTTCGGTGTTCATGGCGTCCTCCGGCTGGGCCCACTCTAGCGGACAAGGGAGGCGACCGCAGCCGCCCGGTTGCCTTCGACTGACCCTGTAGCGTTCCATTCCTCGACCGGCTAAGGGTGCGGGTCCCGTGAGCCGCCGAAAGCAGGAGAGCACTGACCTCGAAGTGGTCGACCGCGCCGACGCCTACTGCGTCAAGCTCGACGTCTTCGAGGGCCCGCTCGACTTGCTGCTTCACCTCGTGAAGAAACACGAGCTCAACATCCTCGACATTCCGATCGGCTTCGTGACGCAGAAGTACCTCGAGTACTTGCAGGTGATGCGCGATCTCACGATCGATCTCGCGAGCGAGTACCTCGTGATGGCCGCGACGCTGACCTACATCAAGTCGCGGATGCTGCTGCCGCGTTTGCCGTCCGCGGAAGGCGAAGACGACCTCACCGAGGAAGAACTCGACCCGCGTTCCGATCTCATCCGCCGGTTGCTCGAGTACCAAAAATACCGTGAGGCTGCGGACCGGCTGTCGCATCGCCCAGGTCCCGGCCGCGACATGTTCGAACGCGGCACCCAGTCGCCGATCGCCGAGGGGCCGGCGCCGTTCGCCCCCGTCAGCGTGTTCCGTCTGTTCGACGTGTTCTCGAAGGTTCTCGAGAGGACCACCAAGAAGCCGGCCGAGCATCACGTTGAGTTCGAGGAGATCAGCATCTCCGAGCGCATGGTGCAGCTCACCGAAGTGCTCGCGCAGCGGCGTCGCATGGGGTTCGAGGAACTGCTCTTGTCCGCTCCGGTTTCGGGGCCCTACGCGGTCGGCGAGGAGCCGTCGCGCTTCGACATGATCATCACGTTCCTCGCGCTCCTCGAGATGTGCAAGATGCGCGTCGCGCGAATCAGCCAGGGCGAAGAGCTTGCCGACTTGATCGTCGAGTTTCACGCGAAGCATCTCCATGATCGAGACGTGCCGCTCCCGACTCAGATCGGCGCCGAAGACCATCCGGTCACCACAGTGAACGAAGACCCCGAGGTTCAGGATGATCAACGATAGCCTTGCCGAGCTCGTCCGTTTTAGAACGGCAGCCTGGGAGCAACTACGCCGTGCATCGACCCAGTTGTCGCGCGGGCACTTGCGCGGGACCTTGGAGGCAATCCTCTTTGCGTCGAACACGCCGCTCGTGCTCCGGGACCTCGCTCGTCAAACGAAAACCAAGCGCCAAGAGCTTGCGTCCCTCCTCGACGAGCTGTCGCAGGAGTACCAGCCGCGCGGCATCCAGCTCATCGAGACGCACCGTGGCTGGACGTTCCTCACGAATCCACAGTTCGCCGCGCCCGTGCGAGACATCACGGGGAAGAAACCAATCCGCATGTCCCGGCAGCAGCTCGAAACGCTCGCGATCATCGCGTACCGGCAACCGGTGACTCGTCCCGAAATCGATGACGTCCGAGGTGTCGATAGCGGACCTGTGCTCCGCAACTTGCTCGACCGCGACCTCGTTCGCGTGCTCGGCAAGAAAGAAGAGCCAGGCCGCCCGTTGCTCTACGGAACCACCCAAGCGTTCCTTGAGCTGTTCAGTCTTCGTACGCTCTCGGACATGCCGACGCTGCGTGAGTTTACCGAGCTTACCGATGAGTCGCGTTCGACGTACGAGCGAAAACTGGGTGAATCTGCGCCATCGGGAGCGATTCAGTTCGATGACGAGCCGGACGCGCCGATCGATCCGACCAAGCCGAACCAGCGCGAGCTGGATGCCGAGGCGGTTCGCGCCGTCGAGGCTGCGGCCATCGCAGCTGCGCTCGAGGCCGAGGCGATCGCCGCAGCCGCCGCGGCGGGTGAGGTCGTGGTCGATGGGGCCGACGAAGCGCTCGTGGACGTCACGATGGCCGAACCTGCCGATGCGTTGAAGGACGCCGCCGCCGAAAACGACGCGCCCGAAAACGACGACGAAGCCCCCGCCGAAAACGCGGCCGCCCCCGCCCCCGCCGACGACGAGGACGAGGACGAGGACGAGGAAGACCCCGAAAACGCGGCCGCCCCCGCCGAAAACGCCGACCCCGAAAACGCCGACGAAGCCCCCGCCGAAAACGCCGCCGACGACGACGATGACGCCGACGGCGCCGACGACGCCGACGACGATGACGACGATGACGATGACGACGACGATGACGACGCCGACGACGACGACGACGACGATGACGACGACGACGATGATGACGATGACGCCGACGACGCCGCCGACGACGCCGAAAAGGTCCAGTAGCGGTCGGCTACGCGCGGCTCAGTCGGGCTCGGGGTAATCCGCCGCCAAGTCGCTGACCTGCTGGCGAAGTTCCGCATAAGCGAGGAGCTTTCGAATCAGCCGCCAGACCTCCGGATCGGCGAGGGCAGCCATCGGTGTTGCGGCCTCGGCGCGCCGCCGACCTTTTCGCGGGATGGAGGTCGGTCCCCGCTCGTCGAGCGCGCGCATGCGGTCGATTGCGGCTTTTGTTGGAAAAAGCTCGGCATCTTCCCAGGAGATCACGGTGCGCGGCTCGACATCGAGCGCGGCGGCGAGTTCCTGCATGGTGCAGCGGAGGCGCTGTCGGAGAGCGCGGATCTCATCGGGCGTCACGAGGACGAAGGCTACCACGCCGATGGGTCTCATTCGACCCTCGCTGAGGCTCGGCTGAGATCGCGTGAAACGTTTTTGTGCCTCGTGGCGACAAGATGCCATGAGGACCTCCGTTCATCGTTTGCCCATCGCCATTGTCGCCGTGCTCACCACCGCCTGCGGCCAAGGCCTTCCTTCGTATTCCGGTGGCAGGGCCTCGCCCAATGGAGGCGCCGCCGATGCAAGTTTCGCTGACGCGCAAATCGTCGCGGAGCCTGCCGCCCCGCTCGATGCGGTACCTCGGGTCGTTCGGGTTCACGTGACCTCAAGCGAGGCTGCCGCCTTGGAGTTGACGCGGTTCCGCCTTTTCGAAGGGGAGCTCAACGATGCTCAGCTGGGGTACGCGGATGACACGTTGCTGCCAGAGACGCTCGAAGAGCGGATGGTACCGGTGCTCGCTTGGCGTACGGCGGGTGGCCTTGTTGTCGCGCCTACGCAGGCCTTACGCGGGGGCGCTCGTTATGCGCTCACGTACGGAAAGTTGCGGGTGGCCGTGCTCCAAGTGGCGGGCGATGAGACGCCTCCGTTGATGTCATTTGTCTGGCCACCGGAGGGACGCTCACCGAGCGGCCTCCTCGGGGTGTGGTGCGGTGACGCGGCGATCGCGGGGCTGCAGATGCCGGCTCTCCTCACGCCTTCGGGCGGTACGGGACTCTTTCGATCGGGCATCGCGCCGGGGGAGTCATCGTCGAGGTGCGCCCACTTCGAGGCGGCCAATACGCTCGCCGAGGAAAGCCCGAATTCGTTGCCGCCGCTTGGCCTTCACGATGCTGACGGAACCGAGCTCGTGGCTCTCGAGCCGCAGGTCCTGGTTCGTGGGCTCGTGGAGGATCGTGCGGCGACGCCGATTGCGTGCACGTCGGCAGAGACGGTGTTCGGCTCAGGTTGCGCTCGTGTGGAGGACGATCGGTTGCTCCTCCGCACGCCGGAGGCCGAGACGCTGTGGAGTGTTCAGGGCCCCCTTGGGATGGCGGTCGAGCACGTGTTTTCGCCAAGTGGACGTTCCCTTTACCTTTGGCCGCTCCCGACCGACGCGTCCTTCCCCCTGACGGTGACGACCCTCGACGCGCTCGGTGGAGTCGTGTCGAGTTCACACTGGGTGCGGACCAAGCCGCCGATGCCGCACATGGTGATCGATGAAGTGCTCGCGAACCCCGTCGGAGCCGAGCCGCGGCAGGAGTGGGTCGAGCTCGTCAACGACGGCCTCGTCGCGGCTTCGCTCGGTGGCATGAGCATCGTGGCTGTTGATGGTGGTACGCCGTTGCCCGACGTGCTCGTCCCACCCGGGGCTCGCGTCCTCATCGTGAATGAGGGTTACGACGCGACGGGAAAATGGGACCCCGCGCCTGCGACCGACACCCTCGTCGTGCGCGTGCCAAAGCTCGGGAAAGATGGGCTCTCGAACGAAGGAGAGCCGCTTGAACTCGTGCTCGCTTCGGGAGAGGTCAGCTCCAGATTTCCAGCGATCAAGGCGAAGGCGGGGCGCAGCGTGTACCGCTTGAGCGTAAAATCGCTCGACGAGTTCGCGATGAGCGCGCTCGGCGCCTCCACGCCCGGCGCCGCGAACGCGAGCGTGCCATGACGTGTTGCCCGCACGGGCACGTCACCGCGTGAAGGCTTCGTGCCAAGCGTGAAGGCTTCGTGCCAAGCGTGAACGCCTGGGTCAGCTCCCGGCGATTGTCATCGATGAGACACGAATCGTTGGCGAGGCCGTCGAGGTTCGCATGTCGAGGTCGGTGCCAATCGCGTCGATCCGCCGGAAGAGTTCGTTGGCATTCAGAGAGATCGTGATTTCGCTCACGGGGAAGGCGATCTGTCCGTCTTCGATCCAGAACCCGGAGGCGCCACGCGAGAAGTCTCCCGTCAACGCGTTGAACCCGAACCCCATCATTTCGGTGACGAGAAGGCCGCGCTTGGTATTGGCCAGGATCGACTCCGGAGTCGACGACCCTGGCTGCAGCACGAAGTTCGTCGTCGATGCGCCGACGTCGCCGCTTGACCCACGCGACGCATTGGCCGTCGACGTCACGCCGAGCTTTCGCGCGCTGTAGCTGTCACACAGGTAGGTTTCGAGTCTGCCTTGTTCAATGACCACGTTGCGCCGCGAGACGAGTCCTTCGCCGTCGAAGGGGCGTGTCCCGGGGGCGCGCCGGAGGAAGGGGTCATCGACGATGGTGCACAGCTCGCTCATGACTGGAGTCCCGATGCGCCCGGCGAGGTAACTTTGTTTCCGCCAGATCGAGCTGCCCATGATGCAGCCCGCAAGCATTCCGACGATCGACCGGGCCGCATCCGGATCGAAGATCACTGGGGCCTCACAGCTCGGGACCTTGCGCGGGCCAAGCTTGCGCAGCGTGCGTCGAGCGGCCTCGGCACCGACGGATTCGGCCGAGTCGAGATCGGCGAAGTGCCGACGCGCCGTCCAGTGATACCCGCGACGCTTCTTGTTGCCTTCGTCGTCCACGACCGGCACGACGGAGAGCGAAGCGTAGGAGGAGCTATACCCCCCGCGGAATCCTCCCGAGAGCACGAGCGCAAAGCCGCCAGCTGTGCGGCTGAACGTGGCGCCGTCACTGTTCTTGATGCGCGAGTCTGCATCGAAGGCCGCCTTCTCTCCGCGCTTTGCCCAATCGAGCGCTTGGGCGGCGGTGATGTTGGCGATTTCGGGATCGTAGAGGTCGTCCGGCATCGGCGCCGTCGTCGCGATAAGCGCTGGATCGGCCGGTCCGGCGAACGGGTCTTCTTGGCTCACGTCGACGAGCTCGAGCGCATCCGCGACGAAGCGCTCGAGGCCCCGTTCGCTGAGATCGCTCGTGGAGGTGAGGGCCACGCGCTGATTCTTGATCACGCGTAAGCCGATGCCTCGATGGCTCGCCTCTTCGACGAGCTCCGGCTCGCCGAGTCGGACTTTGGTGGTCAGTTCGGAGCCGGCACGTGCGATCGCCTCTGCGACATCGACGCCCTTGGCGAGGGCGAGCTCGACGACGTGCGCCGCCAGCTTTTCGAGTTCGGCGAGCTGGGCATTCGGATGGGTTCGGTCGCTCACGAGCTGCAGCCTGATCGACCGGCCGGCGTTCGTCAATCGAAGCTTACGGCCCCGCGAAGGCTCGACGTGTCGCCGCCGGAGCGTTACAGGAATCAGCAATGACGCCGGATCGATTGCGCGACTTGCTCGCACGCGTTCAGGGTGGTGACACCGCCATTGAGGAGGCTCTTCGCGAGCTGCGGCGCTTGCCGTTCGTCGACCTCGGGATCGCGACGGTCGACCACCACCGCGCGTTGCGACAAGGTGTGCCCGAGGTCGTGTACGGCGAGGGAAAGACCGCCGAACACATCGCCATGATCGTCGAGGAGCAGGAACGCGCGGAGGCCGATGTCCTCGTCACGAGGCTGTCCGAGGACAAGGCGTCCGTGCTCGCCGCCCGCTTCCCATCGTTCCGCTACAACGCGCTGGCGAGGGTGGGGGCGATTGCGCGTGGGAGCCGGACGCTTCGGCCAGTCGCTCCGGTTGCCGTCGTCTGTGCCGGCACGAGCGATCTACCCGTCGCCGAGGAGGCGCTCGAAACGCTCGCCGCGGTGTGCCTCCCATCGTGCCGAATCGTGGACGTCGGCGTGGCCGGAATTCACCGCCTTTTTGCGCGTCTCCCGGAGCTCGAGAGCGCGAGCGCGGTCATCGTCATCGCCGGGATGGAGGGTGCCCTTCCTAGCGTGATAGGTGGTCTCGTGGCGTGCCCCGTGGTGGCCGTACCCACCTCGGTCGGCTACGGGGCGGCGCTCGGTGGTGTGACCGCGATGCTCGCGATGCTCACCTCCTGCGCATCGGGGATTACCGTCGTCAACATCGACAACGGGTTTGGGGCGGCGATGGCCGTCCATCGCATGCTACCGAGGGCCGACTGATGCACGACCACGACCATTCGCACGACCACGATCATTCGCACGACCATTCGCACGATCATTCGCACGATCATTCGCACGATCATTCGCACGACCATTCGCACGACCATTCGCACGAGCCCGCTCAACCGCACGGTCAGGACGCCCACGCGCACGATCACGAGCCGCCGCTCGAGCGTGGCGCCGGTCGTGGAAAAATTCTGTTTTTCGACTGCTTTTCAGGAACGGCCGGCGACATGACGATCGCGGCGATGCTCGATCTCGGTGTGCCCCTCGACGTGGTCACCGATGCTGTGCGTACGCTGCCGCTTGGCGGTTATCGGCTCGACGTGGGTCACGCTCACCGCAGTAGCCTCGTAGCGAAGACCTTCGACGTTGTCGTTTTTCGCGAGCAGCCCGAGCGCACCTACGCCGCGATAGACAGCATGATCGCCGAGGCTTCGCTCGATGACGCAACCAAGTCTCTCGCGCGCCGCATCTTTCGTCGCCTCGGCGAGGCCGAAGCACGCGTCCACCGCATGCCGCTCGAGTCGGTTCATTTTCATGAAGTCGGCGCTGTCGATGCGATCGTCGACATCGTCGGTGCGGCTGCATGTCTGACCTACGTCGGCGCGGATGTCGTCGTGAGCCCGTTGCCCCTCGGTCGTGGTTTCGTTCGGGCGCGTCATGGCATCTTGCCGCTTCCCGCGCCTGCCGCCGTCATGTGCCTCGTCGGTGTTCCCACGTACGGAGTCGAACTCGAGGCCGAGCTCGTCACTCCGACGGGCGCGGCGATCGTCGCGGCCGCGGCGCTACGCTTTGAGCGCTGGCCGAGCTTCTCGCCGGAGCGCACCGGCCTCGGCGCGGGGAAGGCGACATTCGCGGATCGCCCGAATTTGCTGCGTGTCGTGCTCGGCGAGCCGACGCCCAAGGTGGCCGCGGCGACCCACGTCGTCCTCGAGGCGAACGTGGATGACATGACGGGTGAGGTCGCGGCCCACACGCTCGCCGCGCTCCTCTCGGCGGGTGCGCTCGATGCGTGGGCAACGCCCGTCACGATGAAAAAAGGGCGCCCCGGACTGATCATGGCCGCGCTCGCTGAGCGAGTCTGCGCCGATGCCGTATCGCGAGTCATGCTCCGCGAGACCACGTCACTCGGCGTGCGTCGCACCGAAGCTTCGCGGACCGAGCTTGCGCGTCGCATCGTTGAGGTGCCGACGCGTTTCGGGACGATTCCAGTCAAGGTCGCGGAGGGAGATGACCCGTCGTTCGCGCACGCCAAACCTGAACTCGACGTCTGCGCCCGTGCCGCCGCGGCTCACTCGGTTCCGCTCCGAGTCGTGCTCGAAGAGGCGCTCGTCGCTTGGCGTTCTCGCGGCACGTGAGCGCACCTGGATGAGGCGCTAGTACCTCGAATCCATCGAAGCGATCGGTAACGCGACGTCTCCGTTTTGGCGAGGACATCCAGTTACCCATCGATTGGTCAGGCTAGTGACTCGGGCACTGCTGGTTACTTACGCCTCGATTCCAATGAATCGAGGCGTAAGCCGAAGAGCAACGAAGGCTCGGCGGGCCTTGGCCGAAGCGTCGAGGCAACAAAACTCCGCGTTTATCGCTCGATCGGCATCATGTCGGCTTCCCACGTGAGGAAGCCGCCTTCGAGAAACGGCACGCCGATTCCGTCCTGGGCGAGTTTCTCGGTCAGCTCCTTCGACCGGTCACCGGATCGGCAGTAGAGCACCGGCTGCCCGGCCATGTGGAGCTCGGCGAGACGTGTCTCGATCTCCTCAAGAGGGATGTTCTTCGCCCCCGGGATTCGAGCGCGGCCGAACGAAGACGGATCGCGCGTGTCGATCGGCACCACGGCGCGCTGCTTCAACAGCTCGGCAAGCTCGAGCGAACGAATCGCCCCTTCGGCGCGCGGTAAGTACGGCTCCAGCAGCGTGCGCAGGCGAGCCCGCGAGACCACCCCCTGCTCGGCGCCGACAGGCCGCCCTTGGAAAAACGCGATGTAGGTCGGGACGCTCTGAATCCGCAACATCGAGGCGAGGCGCTGTGCGCGGTCGAAGTCGACTTTGACGAACTCGGCTTTGCCTTGAAGCTCAATCGAGAGGGCCTCGAGCTCCGGATTCATCTGCTTGCAGGGGGCGGACCACTCGGCAAAAAAATCGACGAGGACGGGCAGCTCACTGCGGAGGACCCGTGACTCGAACTCGGCTTCGGCGATGAGTGGCAGGGCCATGCCGCACTACATAATGTCGACCGGCGCTTGTGTCACGGGGCCCGTCAAAACGTGCGGCTTTTCATCAGCAGCTCAACGATGGCGCTACGCCCCTCGATGTTCGAGTTGATCGAGCGTCGTGCGCGAAGTTGAACGATGTCGAACTCCTCGCGGTAGAGATTCACCACGGCCGGCGCCGAGGAATTCGACAGCAACACGTGCACACCTCGCGCCGCGAGTGCCCGAGCCGCATCTCGCAGGCGAAGCTGATCGTGGCTGTCGAAGCCGTCCGCCGTGTACCCCGTGAATGAGGAGGTGGCGGAGAGCGGAACGTAGGGCGGATCGAAATAGACGAGGTCGCCTTTTCGCGCTTTGCGAGTGACCAACTCGAAGTCCCCCGCGACGAGGTCCGTCCGACGCAACGCGGCGGCGCACGCACGAAGCGTAGGCTCGTCGCAGATGGCGGGGTTCTTGTAACTCCCGAACGGAACGTTGAACCCGTTGCGGCTGTTGACCCGATAGAGCCCGTTGTAGCCCGTTTTATTCAGGTAAATGAACCACGCGGCGATCGCCGGGTCGCTCTCGGCGTCGATGGCGCGCGCGCGCATCGCGAGGAAATCGTCACGGTCGTAGCGGTAGCTCTTGAGCAGGCGGATGACTTCGTCCGTTGCGTCCCGCAGCCCGCGGTAGGTGGCGATCAGCCGTGCGTTGTTGTCGCCTAAGGTCGCGCGCTTCGGACGTTGGTCGAAGAACAGCGCCCCACCGCCGACGAATGGCTCGAAGAGGCGCCCGTACGTCGGAGGTAAGTGTGGCCGAAGTTGCTCAAGAAGCGAGCGCTTGCCACCGACCCACTTGATGAATGGCGAGGCACCGACGTCACGGGCAGGGCGGGGCATCGTGATCTTTCTGGTCGGCGAAGGCGGCTTTGACCGCATCGGGCACTCGCGCGGGGCGGCCGGTCGTGCGATCGATGAAGGCCCACGTGGTCACTGCGTGCGCGAGTTCTTCTTCACCACGGAGCACGCGGGTGCGGCGTGTCGACGTCGCGGCGGACCAAGCTTCGATCCACGTCTCGAGGACAATGGCGTCGCCGGACATCGCCGAACGCAGGTAGTCGAGCTCGTGGCGCCGGACGACAAACACGGCTCCGAATGCGAGGTAGGCCTCGATGCCCAACCCCACGGATTCCGAGTGGGCAACGGCGGCGTCTTGTACCCACCGGACGTACGCCACGTTCGATGCATGACCGAGGACGTCGATGTCGTCGCTGGGCACGACTCGAGCGTGGCAGTACACGTCGGAAGCGCGCGCGAACTCGGGGCCCCGCTGTCGCCAATCAGCCGGTCCGGTCACTTGACGTCGAATGTCGTCTTCAGCGGCGCGGTGCAGCTCGTCTTGTCGCAGAACACCGCTTTCATGGTGCCGCTCTGCGCCGCGTCTTTCGCCTCGAAGCTTACCGAGTCGGCCTTGCCGTCGTGCATCCCGGCGTACTTCGCGTCGGTCTTCCCGAGCTTCACCGCACCGAGCTCGACCTTGATGCCGTATTCGGAATTGACGTGCCAGTCGCCTTTGCCAGCGAGCGTGATCGTCACCGTGTCGCCGCTTCGCTTGGCTGTGATGGAGCCATGGTCCGCGAAGCCTTCGGCTTGGATAGGAGCGACGACTGCGATGGTGGATACCGTGAATGCGATCAGCGAAACAATTGAGTTCATGCGAGATACCTCCAGATAAGTACGCACCATAATACATTCCAACCGGCCGGGGAGGGCAATGCCGCCCTCGGCTTTCACGCAGCACGACTATGACGGTGCGCGTCGACTCTGCGGCGTAAGCGCTCCGGCCGCGGCGTCGGCCAGCATCGCCGTTGCCGCGACGGTGAGAAAAAGCACTGCGGTCGCGCAACCCGCACTCCATGCCGAGCCTCCAGCCATCGTTCCCTTCGCTATCATTGAGCCCCATGAGGTCGGTAGGCCGACCCCGAGGTAGGCCACGGCGGCTTCGAGGGCGACGAGCGAAGGCAATGTTGCAACTGCCGAAGCGAGGAGCGTTGGGGCGGTGCGAGGCCAGATGTGGCGGCGGATGATCTGAAACGGCGACGCCCCGATGGCGCGGGCGGCGGTGATCGAATCGTCCGTCACGAGTCGGAGGGTATCGGCACGGACGCCGCGGGCGAGTTCAGCCCAACGAACGGCCGCGGCGCTGAAGACCAAGGTCCAGCCTGACCGGCCAGGATCGATCGCCATCGCGAGTGCGACGACGAGCACCGTTGGAAATGCCTGGATGATTTCGGTGGGGCGGGCAACGAGCTCGTCCCAACTGCCGCCGCGTGCCCCAGCGAGCGCTCCCATGGTTGCACCGAGGGCGACCGAGAGCAGCAAGGCCGCGAGCGCAGGCCCGACGGACGACCGTGCCCCGTAAACGATGTTGGCGAACACATCGCGTCCCGTGGCGTCGGTACCGAGAGGGTGCTGCAAGGACGCGCGCGCACGAGGTTCGGTCGTACGTTCGGGCCCCTGGCGAACGAGCGGCCACAACGCGAAATCTTCGGCATGGCGCGAATCGATCTGGTCGCGCGTCATCACGGCGTAAGTCGTCGGCTCGGTCACGCCGGCGAGCACCCGCAAGCGGCCGCGGCCTATGGCGACTATCGGCGCATCGGCGGCAAGGAGCTCGGCGAAAAGCGCGATGCTCGCGAGGAGCGCGACCACCAAGCTTGCGGCCAAGAACCCGCGTTGGGTGCGGAGCTTCGCGAACACGCGTTGCCCGTGAGTCATCCTCGGAGTCCCCCGTTGTAGAGCGGGCCCCGGGTACGTGGGTCTGCGAGTACGAGCGCGAGATCACTCAGGACCATCGTGAACACGGCCCAGCAAGTCAGGCCGACGGCGATGCCCATCACGCCACTTGCGTCCCCGTGCATGACCGCGTCGAGAGTCGCATCACCGAGCCCGCCGATGCCGAAGAATCGCTCCAGCACGAAACAGGCCGTGAGGCTCGACGGGCATTCCACCAGGCTTCCGGCGAGCACCGGCGCGATGCTGTCGCGTAGCCCGAGGCGCCACGCGATGCGGCTCCGGCTTGCCCCCCGCGCGAGGCCTCCTGGCTGCGCATTGCTCGCGAGAACAGCGGTGACGCGCGCCCGCGTGAGGTGCAGTGGCCGGGCAACCATGATGAGAACGAGGATCGCGAATGCGGCGAACGGGTGGGGCATGGAGGGCCCGAGCGCTCGGACGACGAGGCCGCCGAGCACGACGGGTCCCGCCGCGAGCGCGAGCCAACTCGTCGACGACATGAGGCGCTCCCCTGTCGAATGACGACGCAGCGCAGACCAGACCCCGAGCGGCAGTGCGAGCGAAAGCGCGGCGAGCCAGGCAAGGGCGACGAGCGTGAACGTGATCCGCGCGCGTCGCGGCAAGTTGCGCCGAACCTCACTTTCGCGTGCGACGCCGGAGAGTTGTTCGAGTGCCCACTTCCCGAAGCGAGACTCGAGCGCGAACGCTGAAATTCGCTCGCTCCCGCGCAACACGACGAAGCTCGTGCGGTTTCCGAGCCAAAAATGCTGCCATCTCGCCACGCAGGCTGCCGCTTCCGCTTCCGTCGCGCGTGGAAGGATGCGGTCGTCTCGTTCCGTTACGTGTGCGATGGCGTCGATCGTGCGTTGCGCGCGGTCCTTCGCCACGCCGCTGACGTCGGCAGCCAAAAGCTCGAAAAGCGCTTCGAGCGCGAAGGTGTCGAGGCGAAATACCTCCCGTTCACGGCCGAGATCGCCATAGACGGCCCACCGTCGGGCCGCGTTGCGCGACGTGGCTAAACGGAATTCGATTTCGCTCGCTTCCCAAAATCGCGTCCAAAATCGGAGCGCTGTATTGGGATCCTCCGCCGCTTGGGCGTCATCGAGTCGCATTCGGTGCGCGAGCGGTGCGAGCGCGAGCACGACGCGCGTTCGCTGGTCGGGCGGGTAGGCGTCGAGGCGGGGCAAGATGAACGGCAGAGCGGAGCCGCCGAGTCGTACGAGTTCGGCTTCCGCGAGCTTTGCGCGTTCGCTGCCGATCGGGGCGCCGAGCAGCTCGTCCAGCGTTCTCGTCACGGCGAGCCGCACGTCCGAAGGCTGCCCGTTCAAGAATAGCGGAAGCGAGTGATAGCGCGCATGCGGGGATGCTTGCGCCATCCGGTCGGGCGGCACGAACGACAGCGCGAAGAACGTCAGGAGCGCGACGCCGAGTACGCTTGGGATCACCCAAAGCATTCGGCGAAGGAGCCGCTCTAGCACCGCCTAGGACTCCGATTCAGCGTAAGAACCAGTAGTAGCCGAGCACCATTGCTCCTGCGAGCACCGCCCACATCCAGGTGCGTGAGGCCTCGCGTTGCGGCTCCCCTGGCATCATGCGGCGGTCATGCAGCAGTTGGTCCCAGTCGATGTCGCCGTCGACTTCGAATTCTCCGTGCACCTCGATCGATGGCGCCTCGTCGTAGGCGGATGTGCGAGGGCCCGCGTTCGACTCGTCGTCGTCGGAGGTCGAATTGGGGATGGGGTACTTTTGGTACTTCAGCGCAGCGGTCGCGTCGTCGTCGCACTCTGCGAGCCCCTCGCCGTCGAAGCGAACCGTGATCACCGTGATGTTGTCGTGGCCGCCCGCGAGGTTTCCCTCTTCAAGCAGCACCCGGCAAGCGGCGGCTGGATCGGGGTTGGTGCGCAGCAAGTCACGAATTTCGGGATCGCGGAGCATTCCACTCAGGCCATCGGAGCACATCATCAGGACATCGCCTCGACGTAGCTCGACGTACGTCAGATCGACCTGCACCGAATCGGCTGTGCCTAGCGCCTGCAGGATGATGTTGCTGTGCTCGAAGTTCTCCGCTTCCTCTTCGGTCAGCTGCCCGGCTTCAATCAGCTGGTTTACGAGCGATTGGTCGCGCGTGACCTGAACGAGGCGTGAGTTGCGGTAGATGTAAGCTCGACTGTCACCGACTTGTCCGAGCAAAAGGTGGTCATCGACAAGCGCTGCGACCGTTGCGGTCGTGCCCATGCCGCGGCACGAGCGGTTCGCCATGGCATGGCCGAGAATGCTCGACCCCGCCTCCTCGAGTGACTTGACGACGTCGAGTGCGAGGCGGTCACGGTCGCCGTGCCCTTCGGCCTTGCGCATATGCTCAAAGATGATGTCCGTCGCCATCTGGCTCGCGACTTCACCGGCTGCAGCCCCACCCATGCCGTCGCAAACGGCGAGCAAAATCCCGCCATTGTCGAGCTTCCACTCTTGGGTCTCGCTGGCATCCAGGCCACGCGTCGCCTTGCCGAGGTCGGCGATGAGGAAGTTGTCCTCGTTGTGTTCGCGAATCTGACCGACGTCGGTTTGTCCAAAGATATGCGCGACAATCGGAAGCCGCGCGGCGACGGGCTTGGGCTCCTCAGTGGCCTCCAAGTCGTCGTCATCCCCGGTCGTTTTCTCCTGTGCGGAAGGCTCGTCGGGAGCCGTGCCTACCGCCGCGTCGATCGCTGGCTCGAGTGGGCCCGCTGCAGTGGTTTCCTCGGTCGCGTTGAGTGGCGGAGCGTCTCCACCCGTCGATCCACCCGTCGATTTTGAAGACGGCACCGTGGGTCCACCCCAGTCCAATTCGTCGTCGCTAGCTGAAGAGCTAGCAGCACGATGTCCGTTCGTGGACGCATCCGTGGCGCCTCCGTCATTGACGGCGGGTGCTTCTGGGCGCGGAGCGGCAGGCGTACCGCTCATCCCGTTGGCTCAACGTCGAGGGGGCCGGTCACCGGTTCCCCGTCTGGATTGGGGTCAAATCGACGCGGAACAAGTGCTGGCCGAGCCGAATGAAGTCGCCGTTTTCGAGACGAACGTCGTCTTGAATCGCGAGGTATGTCCCGTTCGAGGAGCTCAGGTCCGACAGCATGTACTTCTCGCTCGCCTGATTCCAGGTGACCATCGCGTGGCGGCGCGACATGAACGGATCGCCTGTAAACACGATGTCGCCCATCTCTCGGCCGATCGTCGTCTCGTCGCTGACGAGGTGGTAGACGTCACGGGCGATCCCTTCCACCGTGCGCTGCGACAGGCGCGCGCGCCGTGCGGTCGCGGGTGAGCCAAACAGCAAAACACCGTTTTCGACCGCGTGACCGAGTCCCCTCTCCGCGTGAGCCACTGCGTCGAACTGTAACACTTCGAGGCCGAGAAGAATCAAGTCCCCATCGTGCAGCGGGGCGGGTTTGCGCAATCGCCGATAGATTCCGTTGAGCGAGTCGAGGTCACGCAGGTACCAGGCATCGTCTTGACGGAAAAGGCGCGCGTGTCGTGGCGAGAGGTAGCGGTCCTCCTCGAGGATGATGTCGCCTTCGGAACTGCCGATGTCCATTTGGCGTCCGCGCAGCTCGAGCGTCGTTCCCTCGGAGCCGTCTTCGACAATGACGACGAGTCGCCCAGTGACCTCCTCGGTTGCTTGCCGCGGAGCGGGCCTTCCAGCGGTACTCTCGGGCTTTGGCTCTGGCGCCACCTCGGGCTTTGGCTTGGCCTGGGATTTCGCCGCCGGCAAAGCCGAACGCGACGAGGTTTCACCCGAGGCGGCGGGCACATCGGCAGCAGCGGCAGCGGCGGCAGCGGCAGGCACAGCAGCGGCAGGCACAGCGCCGCTTAGAGGTGCGCGGCGACTGCGCATCATCGCGCCTGCGAGCGCTGCCGGAACGACGTCACGCTTGCGCGGCAGCACCGAACCGCATCCGACGCAGAACCGGTAGTCCCGCGGACTGAGCACGTTGCATTGCTCACAGCGAATTCGGTCGTCGGTCGCGGGCGCAAGGGCCTCTGGCTCCGCGGCTTCGGGGGCCTCGGCTTTGCTCTCGCGCGCCCTTCCGAGCGTCAATGGCGGTGCGGATGGCCGCACGGTGCGCGAGGGCGGAGGCTCATCCTCCGGCACGGGCTCGTTGACCTCACTCGTTGGCTTGGTCTCTTCCGTCACCGTCGGGAGTGGAAGGGCCTTGCCAAGCCGATCCCCACACGTGCGACAAAAGGTCAGCTTGCCTTCGTTGGTGGCACCGCAGTTTTCGCAAACGAGCACGGGGAGAGGGGAGCAAGGCGCGGCTTGTGAGTCAAGCGAGAACGCCTCGACGACGCGAGCTAACGGTGGGTGCGGCTGTTCGTCCTCCGCGGTCGTGGAGCTCCGCCGTCCTCAGCGCCCAGAGACTTCGTGGCGAATCTCGAGCTGAAATTCGAGGGTCGCATAGTGCGCGAGTCCGAGTGCGCGGTCGTAGCCAGCCGTATCGGTAAAGCCGGCAAAAAGCATGGGTTGGTAACGCGTCGCCACGCCGATGACCGCGAGACGGGACAACTGCAGCTCGACCCCGAGCCCGGCAAACGCGGTTACTCCGCCTGTCTCCGCGCCGAGCTCGTTGCCGTAAGCCACGGCTCCCCCTCCCCACGTTGCGTAAGGCACCGAGCGGTAGCCCATGTCGAGCATGTAACGCATCTCCACGCGCAGCTGCTGCAGCGTCGCGAGCCGATACAGATTCGAGGAGTCCATGCGCGAAATTTGGTAGGCGCCACCGAGGTACCAGGGACCGGCCCACCGGAAGCCGCCGCGCAGTGCGAGTCCGCCGCCGCCACCAAGAATGCACGGTGCGGACGACGAGCAGAGGGAGCCGGGGTGGATGCGCGCGTCTGCGGTCAACGCGACTCCATAGCTCGCATACTCGACGTAGAGCGGCGGAGGCTTCGCGGCGCGAACGACGGCACGCGGGCGAGCGGGTTTCGCCATCGTCGCATCCGCCCCCGCCGCTGCGGAGGCAAGCAGGGCGGTGGCCAACGCGATGCAAGAGGTCATCGTCTGGCGCAGCATGGTCGCGTCTTTCAGCATACGCGCATCCCCATGTTTACGGGCATTCGCCATCGAACGTCGTTCGACTCGAAACAGGTGCTTGACGACGGGAGGCGCGCTCCGTATCGAGGAGGCGTCTCGGGGGTCACTCAGGGTTGTGACCACCGACCATCGAGTCAACATCATGGAGATCTTTCTCGACAAGCGCGCCGTGAAGGCGATCCGACTTTCGGCTGCGGATGCCATCGAAGAGGGCGATACCGAAGCGTTGAAAGAGGACATCCTCGAGGTATTCCCGGAAGAGCAGATCGAGGGCCTCGAGCAGATGCTGGGCGGCGCCGATTTCGGCGAGCTCATCGACGAGATCCTCGACGAGTGGAGCGGTGACGACGTCGACGAGCTCTTCGACCTGCTCGAGACGCAGCTCGGGGATCACGGCATCGACCTCAAGTACCAAGCTGCGGCCGGCAAGGGCGCTGCTGCGGCGGAGGAAGAGGACGACGAAGAAGAGGAAGAGGAAGAGGACGACGAGGAGGACGAGGAAGAAGAACTCGACTTCGACGAGTCCGAGGAAGCGGCCGACGAAGAGGAAGCCTGAGTTCCTCGCGTTGTGCGGTTCGCTTCTTTTCACCTGACGGCGGCTCGTCAGTGTGGCTTATCGGCTGACGTAAACGGCCACGTTTGGTTGCTCGCCTGACGCGCTGTCGTCGTGCGCCTTCCGTGGTCGCTGAGTGCTGCACGGACGCGGTGACTCGTTTCCCCAGCGCCCTGGATCGAGCATGCACCACATGACGGTTGCGTCAGCGAAAAACGCCCGTATTTTGCTGACGCGATGCTCCCTACGGAGTGGCACGCCCCTTGCGACTAGAGGCACCAGTTAGGTCGGGTGGCCGGTTTGTGCTCCAACGAGAGTGAGCGCCGCCGGGATACCCGGCACGAGTGGTGTTACCGTCTGGAGTTAACGTCGTGACGAAGCCGGACCAACCCAAGGTATTCGCAACCACATTCTGCATCCTCGCCATCGCCTGCGCGGCGGCGGGATGCGCGGCCGCCGGTAGCGGGGGGACCACCTCGTCGATCGGAGCCGGCGAGGGCGGAGGTGGTCACGATGCCCTTGAGACCAACGGTCCTTCGAGTAGTGCGAGCGTTTCGTCGTCCGCATCGACGAGCAATGCGTCTTCCGGCATGGCGTCATCGTCGGCATCTGGCGGTGCATCGACGGCGTCGGCATCGAGCAGCACCGGTGGAGGCGACGGTTCGAACTGCTCCATCATGTCGTCGAACCAGTCTTGCTCCGATTGCCTCGAGGCTTCCTGCTGCAAAGTGGTCCACGCTTGCATCGACGCCGACCTGCTCGGCTGCACCGAATGCCTTGATTGTTTCCTCTCTGGCAACGGCGCGGCTTGCTGCGACGAGAGCGTCGGGAAAAATGGCTGGCTCGAAGAGTGTGTCGCCTTCAACTGCGAACAGGAGTGCGGCTGAGCAATGACGAAGCGCAGCGCCGACGTCGGTGTCCCGCCTTTGCCGCCTCGCCGCGCGCCGATGGTCACAATCGAGCTCGACCGCTCCGACCCGCCCGAAGAGACCGGCGCGTTTTCGCTCGCCGAAGGCAACCCATCCGGCGAGCACTCGCTGCCGTTCCGCCCGTCGCGCCCACCGACCCCGAGTGGTTCGATGAGCGTCGCAGTTGTTGCGCCTGAAGCACCCGAAGACGGGGCGAGCTTGCCTTCCAGTTCGAAGCCGCCGTCGAATCCGGGCGCGAGTCCTTGGGCGGTTCCGCGTCCTGCCGGAAGCACGTCGGCCAACGTCGCTCCGCGCGCGGTTCTCGACACGCCGGCCGCAGCGGCGTTGCGCTTAAGTCGCCGGGAAGTCGCGCTGCCACCCGCGTCGGACGAGGTGCCACCGCCCCCTTTGCTCTCGAATGATGCGGCGTCTTCACGCGCGGAGGGGTACCGCGAGTCTGGCCTCACCGGCGGGCCGCTGACGAGGCACGGGCTTGAATTCATCGGGTGCCGACAAGAGTTTCTTCCGCGGATTGCAGGCGTTTGGCGGACCCTCGCGGACGCGCCTTCACAGCCCTCCGCGACCGACCAACTCCGTGCGGCGTTCGAGCCTCCTTCGGCACAGCCTTCGCCTGCGCATGCCAAAAACTGGTCGTTGCGTGTGATGGCGCGTGGCACCTGCTCCACGGCTTCGGAGCTGCGCGGATTGTCGCGTCGTTCGCTGCAGAGCCATGCGGATGCCGACCTTCCGCTATGCCTCCTGACGGGCGACCTCGACCTCGCTTTCGACGAGCTCGAGACCTTGAAGGCGACGATCGCCGCGGCCGCGGCGCACCTTGCCGAAGACGACGCTCTGGCCAAAGCGGTGGCATTGGCCCGCCCGCTCGTCGAAGACAAGACTCTGCAAGGCTCGCGCGAGGTCGCCCTTGCCTTTGCTGCCCGCATTCGCGCGGTGTGCGAGGAGAGCTCGGTCATCGACGATGGCGTCGTGGGCCAGCGGGTCCTTCGCGCTCTCGTCGAGAGTCGAGCGTATTCGCGTCGCACGTTGTTCGGCGCAAAGTGGGTTCGCTGCACGCTCGCGCGGGACGGCGTCGCCACCGTCGCGTACATCGCCGACAGCATGGCGTCATTGCTGCCGCTCTACGCGACCTTCCCCGCCCGCATAATCGGGGAGATTCATCCACGGCAAGACCATTGTGAAGCGAGCGCTGAGGCGGTCTGCGTGGTGGCTCTAGGACGACTGATCGAAAAGGGTGATGAGTGATGGACCTCTTGAAGCTTACGTTTTCGAACGGAGAATTGTTGTCGGTTCGCGAGTTCCGAATCCGGGAGGACATCTCTCGACCGTTCGAGATCGCGGTCGTCGCCTGCGCGGCGAACCCCGATATCGACTTCGAGGCGCTGATCGGCGAACGCGCTGAGTTTCAACTGCACAGCCCGGCGAAGGAGGCGTTCGTGCCAGCGCGCCGCTGGACGGGGGTTTGCGTTGCCTGCGAGCAGCTGAAGGCCGAGCCAGGAGGCCTCTCGACTTACGAGCTCACCGTTGCGCCGACGTTGTGGTTGCTTCAGCATCGCCGCAACTACCGGCTCTTCCAGCATCTCTCGGTCGTCGACATCGCGACGACAATTTTTCAAGAATGGAAGATTGAACACTTCTTCCGCCTCGAGGCTTCGAAGTACCCGAACCTCGAGCTGCGAACGCAATACGACGAATCGGACTTCGCGTTTTTGAGTCGTCTCCTCGAAGAAGCAGGAATTTCCTTCTACTTTGTCGAAGACGCCGAGCGTGGCAGCGTGGTCGTGCTCGACGATGCGCCACACACTGTCGACCCACGTGCGCCGCTGATGTTCGCGGACGCGGTCGAGCCCGCGAAGGCGCTCGGCGTCGAGTACTGCACTGAGGTGCGGTCGCGGCGTGAGCTCAAGCCGGGCCGTGTCGTCTTGCGCGATCACGATTTCCGCAATCCACGCTTCGAGCTCTTCGGCAGCGCGGGCTCACGTGCCGCGACGAACCAAGCGGGCGTGGAGCAACTGCTCGAGCAATACCACTACGTGCCGGGGCGATTCCTCACCGAGGGCCACGCGCTCGACGAGACGCCTTCCGCCGACGATCTTGGTGTCGCACGCTCCCATGGTGCGACCGGCGCATCGATCGCCGAACGCATCCTTGAGGGAACGCGCGTGCGCAGCCGTCGCCTCCAGTTCGCGACGAACGCGTACGCGGTGGCGCCCGGCACGACCCTCACGATAGAGGGGCATCCGCGCACCGAGTTGCAGCCGACTACCCGCCTCCTGATGACGTCGCTCGAGATCGCCGGGGTCGTGGATAAAGAGTGGACCGCGGTCGCCGAGGCCGTCTTCTGCGACGTCGCTTATCGGCCGGCGTTCGTGACTCCGAAGCCGCGCATCAACGGGGTTCAGAGCGCCGCTGTCGTAGGACCCGAGGAGGAGGTCGTCTACACCGACGAGTTCGGTCGTGTGCGCGTTCAATTTCCGTGGGACCGCGGTGGCCGCTTCAATCCCTTCAGCTCGTGCTGGATGCGCGTAAGCCAAGCGTGGGCGGGTCCGGGCTACGGTCTGTTCAACTTGCCGCGCGTCGGGCACGAGGTCCTCGTGGCGTTCGTCGACGGCGATCCGGATTGCCCGATCATCACAGGCAACGTGTTCAATGGTGCGCAGCGCGTGCCGTATCCCCTTCCTGGCAGCAAGATGATGAGCGGTTGGAAGAGTGACTCCAACTCGAACATCATCCTCTTCGACGACACACCGGGCGATGAGATGTTCTACACGCAAGCCGAGCGCAGCCGCCTCGACATCGTGAAGCGCAACGCCGCGGTCCTCACGGGCGGCAGCCGGACCGAGTGGTTTGGCAACGCTCACAAGACGCTGAGCTTGACCTCGACGACGCACGTCGCGATGGGCAACCAGACCATGCTCGCGGGGATTTCGAACAAGCAGATCGCCCACATTTCATGGAAGGCAGAAGCGGGCCTCGGCGCGACGATCAAGAGCGGTCGCAAGATCGAGCACGTCGTCGTCCCGGTGCTGCCGTTCATCACCTCGATGATGGACGTGAAGGAGGCCGAGGCGGCGATCCTGAAAAAATTGCCCGGCGGTAAAGCCCCCGATCTTCAGCAGGTGCTCCCGCCGCAAGCCGGGGGACCAAAGCCCGGCGCCGAGCCCGAGGCGAAGGCTCCGGTCGAAATGTCGGAGGCACAAATTCAGAAGGAACTCGAGGCCGCGCTCTCGGTGGTCGGACTCGCGGTTGCGCAGTTCGAGCCCGACGAAGTCGAAGAAATGGCGGAGGCTCAGGGCATGAACCAAGCCTTCGATGCGATGCTCGACGGCATCCAAAAGAAGGGTGGCGATCAGGCCATCGCGGCGCTCCTAACTTCGAAGGATCTGATGCAGCAGCTGACGAAGCTGAAGCTCGCGAACGAGAACAACAAGGTGAAGAAGGGCGGGAACAACAATCAAGTCTCGCCACCTTCGGAAAAAGACGAAGCGAAGGAGATGCAGAAGAAGAAGCTCTTCCAGACGCTGCTTCTTACGATCGTCGAGGCGATTCTCCCGAAGACGAAGATCGAAATCAGCCATCAGAAGATCATCATCGAGACCAAGAAGGCGAAGATCGAGATCGACAACGACAACATCAAACTCGAAGCGAAGGGTGACATCGAACTCAAGGCCGGAGGCAAAATCAGCCTCACGGGCAGCTCCATTGAGCTCAGCCCAAAGCCGATTTTTTGAGCCCGCATGACGGCGTCGGAAGGAGCCTCGCGATGATTCGACAACAACTCGTTCGATGGATGGTGGTATCGGCGTCTGTCGTCAGTGTGGCGGCAGCGTGCGGTACCGGTTCAGGGACGTCGGCCTCCGGGTCTGGCAGCGTGGGCGTCGGCGGCGCGGGGGGCACGACCACCAGTACGGACGGAGCGGGTGGCGCGTCGGGACCCTCGAGCTCGTCATCGGCGACTGCGGGCGTCGGCGGTTCACAGGGGCCCGCGTGCCCGGGGCCGAAGCTCATCGATCCCGCGAAGCTCGGGTTCAAGGCCTGCCCATCGTACGTGTGCCAAGACGGTGGCGGCCACTGTGTCCCGAATGCGCTCGTTGGCGCGGACGTCGCGGGTTTTCTCGAGAAGTGCAACAAAGACTCGCTCTGCGTGCCGGATCCGTTCATCGAGACGCAAGGCAATTTCCTTCTCGCCACGTGCGAATCGATCATGGGTTACGAGGGGCGCTGCCTCTCGACGTGCATCCCGATGGTGCAGGCGCGCGCGGCTGTTTTGGAGCAGGCCACGTGTGGCTCGAGCGAGCTGTGCGTCCCTTGTTACGACCCCGTGAAGAACGAGTCGACGGGCGTCTGCGACCTCACGTGCGACAAGCCTGCGGAGCCGAAACCTGCGCCGTTGCCGACGTGCTGCGGCAACCGCGGGACCTGCGTCGCGGCGGACATCATCCCTGACAATTCGGCGTCGCAACTCGGCAAGGACTCGTGCCCGAACGACGGCTCGGTGTGCGCACCGAACGAGCTCATCGACGACATGCAGAACGGGACCATCTGTCAGCCGAGCGCCATCCTGATCGCCCTCGGTGTCGATACCGGTGTGTGTGTGCCCGATTGCGTCCCAGCCGTGAAGGGCCTCGGCAATGGAAGTTGCCCTTCCGGTTACAACTGCGCGCCGTGCGATGTCTTTGGCGCGAATACCGGCGCCTGCGGCCCCGATTGGTGAGCGCTGCGCCTACCGCAAGCTGAGTGGTCCCTCAGCTTGGTTTACGCGAGGAGCGTGCGCATGAGCAGTGACGCGCCCGCAATCAGAAGCAGCGCGAACACCGTCACACGGAATCGCGCTTCGGGCAGACGCGCGTGAGCCTGCTCGCCGAGGAAGACGCCAAGCCCAAGGCTTACGAGCAGGACGCCGCTCGTTTGAAGACTTTTACGACCGAGGTGCCCTGCGAGCACGAGGTTCGCGACGAGCGCCCCATTGAGGAGCAGCCAGATCGCTGAGAGCGTCGCCCGGAAGCGGCCTTTGTCGCCAATCTCACGACCGAGCACGTAGACGAGCAGCGGTCCACCGCACGCAAATACCCCGTGAATCACCCCGGCTGCGACCAATGCCGTCGTTCGCGCCGTGACCGAGAGCGGCGCCACAGCCTCGCGCGGGGCTCGCCGTAACCGCACGAGCTCGAGCGCCGAGAGCACCACCACGAAGGCGGCGAAGACGGCCTTCATCCATTCGTGTCCATGCATTCGGTAGAGCGCCAGCCCGACGAGAACGCCGGCGCCCATCGTTGCTAAGCCGCGACGCCTCACGATGGGCCAATCAACCTCGCGTCGGTAACGCACGACGAGGTATCCCGACAGCACCATGTTGACGGGCACGAGCGCCGAGAGCACCTCGGAGATCGGAAACAAGTGGGACGCGAGCGTGACGGTGATCACCGTGGCGCCGAAGCCGGCCATCGTCTCGACCGCAAAGGCAAAGAGCACGATGAGCGCGAGCGCAATCACGTTGCGGTGGCTGGGGCTGTACCGAACCGCACGAGGCGGCCTGGGCGCCGCCCCGTAAGCTCCCCGTTCTCGACGATGAGCTCACCGCGAACGAACGTCGCGCGATAGCCGTCCACGCTCTGGATGAGGCGCTTTCCGCCGGCTGGAAGGTCCGCAACCATCTTGGGCGCGTAGAGACGCATGCGGTCGTGAGCGATCACGTTGATGTCGGCACGGAGCCCCGGGCGGAGCTCACCGCGGTCTTTCAAGCCGAGGTAGTTCGCGGTGTCGCTCGTGATCATCTGCACGACGCGCTCGACGGGGATGCGCCCTTCTTTGCGATCACGCGCCCAATACGCGAGCAGGAATGATGGAAAGCTCGCATCGCAAATCGTGCCTACGTGCGCGCCTGAGTCCGAAAGACCCGGGAGCGCGAGCGGGTGCGTTATCATCTCGCGTACGTTGTCCAGGCTGAAGCCCGCGTAGTTGTAGACTGGGAAGTAGAGAAGGGCGCGGCCATCGTCGCCGAGCAGCGCATCGAGGATCTCTTCTAAGGCGCTGACGCCACGTGCCTTCGCCCGCGCCCCAATGGAGTCGCTCAGTTTGGGCTCGTAGTTCGGGTTTTCACCGAGCGTGAAGAAGCGGAAGGCGATTGTGTCGATCTGGGCGAGGAGCCAATCGGCAATCGGCGGAACGGACGAGCCGTCCCCGGTGATGCGCTCGCTCTTTTCGGAGAGGAGTTGCTGACGGAATTCCGGCTTGCGCATCTCGGTTACCCGAAGGGCGAGCGGCAGATGCGCGATGCGTTTGTAGCTAGGAAAGCCGATGAATGGCTGGAAGGTGGCCTCGAGGCCGAGGATGACGCCGATGCCGCGGGGTGCGGTCAGCAGCCGGATGGGCATGCCGCCCGCGGAGGCCTTTTCGGCGCGAGCGATGATGCGACGCCACTGGTCTGGAGCTTGGTCACGCTGCGCGAGCGAAATGGTCAACGCGTGCCCGGGCGCGGCGGCGGCCATCTGCTCAAGGACGTCGAATTCGCGCTCAAAAGACTCGGGTCCGTCGCCCAGGTCAAAGTCCGAGACGGCTTGCAAAATGCCGTGATTCAAGCCCGAAAACGCCCCGGCAAGCTTGATGAGTTCGCGCTCGTTGGCGTCGGCCGCCGGTGTGGCGGCGCCCGTGCGCGAGCGGTGGTTGTCACTCCTGCCTGTCGAAAACCCGACCGCGCCGGCGAGCAGGGACTCGCGGAGCACGCGCTGCATGTTCGTGACGTCCTCTTCGGTTGCGGGCTCGCCGCGAATGCCGCGCTCGCCCATCACGAAAACGCGGAGGGCGTCGTGCGGAACCTGAACCGCGTAGTCGATGGTCTTGGGTCGCTTGTCGAGCGCGTCCATGTATTCGGGGAAGGTTTCCCAGTCCCACTGAAGCCCTTCGACGAGCGCACTCCCGGGGATGTCCTCGACGCCCTCCATCAGCGCGATCAAGGCGTCGCGATCGGCGGCGCGGCACGGGGCGAAGCCCACTCCACAATTGCCCATCACCACCGTCGTCGTCCCGTGAATCGACGACGGCATGAGGTCGTCATCCCACGAAATCTGGCCGTCGAAGTGCGTGTGCAAATCGACGAATCCAGGGGTGACGATGTGCCCGCGCGCGTCGAGGCGCACGGTGGCTTCGTGACCGGAAAGATCGCCTATGGCTGCGATCGTTCCGTCTTGAACGGCGACGTCCGCAAGGCGCGGCGCGGCTCCGGTTCCATCGACGAGCAAACCTCCGAAAATCAGTAAATCAAACGCCATGGTCCGTCCTTTCGCGCCGAAGTTTCGGCGGGTCGGAGTATGGCATGGAGGAGCGTTGCGATCAGGGGACGATTGCGGTCCCGCCCTAGAGCGCGCGCGAGGCTACGTAGGCCATCAGGCGCGCGTGAAGGTCTTGCGTGATGCGGTTCAATTGATCGACACCCTCTTCGCTCACGGAAAACCCGCCACCATCGCGGCACACGAGGCGCCGTGCAACCTCGAGCTGGAGGGCGAAGCGGTGTTCAACCGGACGCGCATGGCGTGCGAGTGAATAGCCCCCCGCAAAGGGCGCCTCGAGGGCGACGGACAGGCCATGTGCCTCGAGGGCGTCGGCAACGAGTGACCGCAATTCGAGGCTGGCTGTTGCCCCGTGCCGCGTGCCGATCACCACGTCGGCATCCGAGCTCGCGCGCGAGGGATACGTGTGGGCCGATAGCAGAATAGCCGCTCCGTTACGCTTCGCCGCCTCATCGAGCGCGGTCGCCACCGCGAGGTGGTAGGGGGCGAGGTACCTGGCGATGCCCTCTTGCACCTCGATGGCTGTGGGTCGGTCTTCGCACCATTGGAGACCGCTTGCCGAGGTCCGGCGAATCTCTCGCAGTTGAGGCGGGAGTTTGTCTTCGTATGCGCTCGGGATGTAAGGCTCCGTGTTCAGATCGACTACGTAGCGGCTCGCACGCGCGACGATAAGCGTTGCCCCAGCTCCGCGGCAGCTCTCCCAGATGCGGTCCGCTCCGATGTCGGAATCGGCGAGCACCGCTTGCGTGACAGGGCCTTGACGGGGCAAGCGCCGTCGCGTTGGCTCATCGAGTTCGATGCCCGCGTGAGGCACCTCGATGACGACGGGGCCTAATTCCAAAGGCGCGTGAACATCGAAAAACTGCTGCATCAATTGCTGCTCGATCGACAATCCCGCGTTTCGTGCGCGCGCTCGTTTTGGCTCGGTGAAAAACGCGTCACGAGCGAGCCACGCTATCGGGGTCGATTGCCGTAGTGCTCGAATGCGGCTTGGTACTGCGCGTCCCACTCGGAACGCACCGCCGCGTCGGCCGCGATGCGTCGTTGCCAGTCGCTCGCGAGGTGCAACGCGGTGGCCTCGTTCGGGATGCGGTAGTGCGCAAAAATCTCGCCCGTTCGCTCGGGAAAAAGCTCGATTAGCGCGCGGAGAGTTGCATAGCTCGCGAGCTCGAGCTTGGCGAGATGCTCTGGAAGCGACTCCGCCGCGCGCCCGTCGAGCGCTTGCTGTCGGAACGGTAGCGCGATCGGCCCAGCTGCGTGAGCCTTCGGTGCCGCGGGTGCGGAAGACGACGTGGCAAACGGTAGCGCGATCGGGATCTCGGCACCGACCGCGCAGTCGGGTTCCACTTGGGTGATCGACGGTGATCGGTTTTCGAACGGCAGCGCCGCGGGGCGCGCGACCATGATTGCGGCTTCGCTCGATGGCACGTCGAGGGTGTCGCTTCCCGGCGCGACCGAGTTCGGAGGGCCGACCGAGAGTGGCGCCGGTTCGAAGTACGGCGCGCTTGCCGCGGCCGGTGGGGCAGCCGCTTCGAGGGGCGCCGCTTCGAGGGGCGCCGCTTCGAAGGGAGGCATCGGTGGGGCTAAAGGCAGCGCCGGAAATGTTGGCGGCGCAACAGCCGCGGCGTTGCGCTCGAGCTCCGGAAGCAACACACCGAGCTCGACTGCGAACCGCGAGGTCGCGCCATTCGCTTCGCTCGAGCGACCGAGCAGGCTGACGAGGCGCTCGACAAGGATCGCGAGCGTGCGCGCATCGACGAGGGCCGCCTCATCGACCTCGCGGCCGGGAAGGTGTCGCTTTGCAAAACGCGCGAGCTCCGTGTCGCTCGAGCGCACCAGATCGCCGAGGCGATGGGCGGCGCGCCGTCGTTCGGGACTGACGACCGCCGTGCCGGAGCTCTGCATCGTCCCTTCGAGTTCAGCGAGCGCGCGGGCCAGCGGACTTTGTGGATCGAGGGTCATAGGAGGGTGCGCCGACGGGGCGGCGGGCACATCGTCACGGCGACAGCACGAGCACGTTGGTCACGCTCGGCACGATCGTCGCGCCGGGTGCATTGGTGCTATTTTGAAGCGAAACACTGGTCAAACGTGTCATCGGCGCGCAGCCGACGATCACCGTGAACGCCCCCGTCAGGTTGCGCTGCGGGCCCATCACCATGCCGGATGCGACGCCCATCGCGACGCCCGGGTTGTCCCCGTTGGTCAGCGGCGCGACGGTCATCATGTTGTGCGCGGGCGCGCAGGTGACGAGCACGTTCGGCACAAAGCCGACGCTCGTCGGGCTCAGCGCAATGTTCGGATACGGGATGGGTATCGGTCCCGCTGGCGTCGGCGTGAGGCACACGTCCGGAAACGCGAGCGACATTCCACCTGCAGATGTTTTTGCGAGCATTTTGTCTTCTCCTTCTGGATTGCGTGCACTTCGAGCCGTGTCGGCTCAGCCGATCTTCACTTGTTCGCCATCGAGCTTCGCGAGTACCCGCGCCGCCATGATGGTCGTCTCGCCGCGGATCGCCGCAAGGCTCTCCGCGCGCACATCGAAGACGCCTGCGCGCGTCTGGTCCAAGCCTTCGACAAAGCGGTACGCCTGCTTCGCACGCTGCAAGAGGGTCGTCACGCGCGTCTCGAGCTTCTCGGCGAACAGGCCGACCTTGCCGCCGAAGGTCGCGTCGAGCTCCCGGCCGAAGGCGCGCAATTCTTCGATCGCCACGAGGCCCGACTTCGCGCGAAGTTCGAGCGCATCCGAGGCCAAGGACAACGTGCCTGCCGCGTGCAGCGAGAGGTTCCCTTCCGCCACGAGCTTCGTGTCCGTCGCTCCTTCGAGCACGGCCAAAATGAACACCGTTTCTCCGTCAACCGAGCACAGCACGCGATCGCCAGCCTCCGCGGCCACGAGGCAGCTCTTCGCTCGCCGGGCCATGCGGGCGCTCGCGTTCGCGGACAGCGCGACCGTGAGCTCGGGTGACGCGGACGCCACGGTGCCGTACTCGAGCCGTGGCTCTGCGCTCGGCTGGGCCGGGCGGTCGAGGTTCACCAAGAGCTCGAGGGAGGAGCGCTCCTCGTGCGGCGGCGCATCGAGCTCGGTCGTGAGCGCGGCTGTGGCTGTGCCTGCGGATAGAGTCATGGCGCCGGCTCGTTCTCAGCGCGCGGGGGTGCGCTCGCCTCCGTGCTTGGGCTTCCACTCTTCGACCGCGGCGCGTTCGGCGTCATCACCGAGCCAGGTCCCGGTGGGGATGCGGGCTCCGTCGCGTTTTGCGCGGTGAAGCTTCGTGCGAAGCATCGACGCTCCGCTGAAATCGGTCCCCGAAAGGTCCGCATGCGAAAAGTCCGCGTACGAAAGAACCGCGTTGCCGAACGTCGCACCGGGGAACGCGGCTCCAGCAAGGTAGCTCTCGGTCAGGTCGGCGCTCGAGAAGTCCGCGCGCGCGAGCTTCGCGTTCTCGAAAATCGCATTCGGTAGCTTCGCCCCTTTGAAGCGCGCCTTTGCGCCGAAGGCCTCGCCGAAGAGCGCGCGCGCGAGCACGGCGCCGGTAAAATCGCAGCCCTCGACATCGACACCAGTGAAGTTGCACTCGGTCGCGTCGCAGTTCGCAAAGCTCGAGCCAGCGACGCTCCCGCGCATGAATTGCGTGCGAAATAGCTTGATACCCGTGAAGACGCGCGCCCCGAGCTTCGTCTCGACGAAGGTCGTCAAGGTGAGGTTGGCCCCGTCGAGCTTCGCGGTGGAGAGGTCGAGTTTGTAGTAGGTCCCGCGGTCGAGGTTCGCGCCCGACAGATCCGCGCCGTCGAGCGACACTTCGACCATATTCGCGCGGTCGAGATTCGCACCCACGAACGAAGCGCCGTCGAGCTTGCACTTCACCCAGTTGGCGATCGGCGCTTCGGCGCGAGTGAAGCTCGCCTTCTCAGCCTCGCACTCCACGAACGTCGCGGCGATGAGCTTGCTGTCGTCGAGGCGCGCGCCGCCGAGCCGGCATTTGTGGAAGGTCGCGAGGTGCAGATCGCTCCCGGTAAAATCGGCGCCGGTAAAATCGCACTCGTTGAAGGTTGACTCCTTGAGGAGGGCCGCGCGCATCGCGGACGGGAACGTGCAACCGTCGAAGAGCGCGCCCGATAAGTCAGCGCCCCCGAGGTCAAGGGCCGTGAGGTCCACTCCTTGCAGCGGCTCGCCGTGGAGCACCTTGTCGAGAAGTTCGTCGCGGGTCACGTGCTCGCTCCTTTGCTCGCCTTGGCATCAAAGCGCGTCCACGCGACGACGGCCTCCGTGAAGCGGGTCTTGTCGTCGCCGACAGCGCCCATAAAATCAGCCCGCGTCAACTGCGCGCCTGAAAAATCAGCACCGGCGATGCGTGCATTGGTGAGCAGCGCTTCGTTCAAGTTCACTTCGCGGGCGGAGGCGTGATTCAGGGTCGTGCGGATGAGCAGGGCATTCTTGAGGACGGCGCGGTCGAGCTTTGCGTTCGAAGCGTCGCACTCGGAAAGATCGCTCATCGTCATCTTCGCGCCTTGGAAGCGCGCACCTCGGAAGACGGTGGTGCGCATGCAGCAGCGCTCGAGGTTCGCATCCGTAAAATTGGCATCGGGCAGCTCGCTCTTGTGAACGATGACTGCTTCGTGAAGGTCGGCGCCAACGAAGGACGTCCGCTCGCCTTTGCAGGAGATGATGCTCGCCTTGTGAAGATTCGCGCCGTCGAACACCGCGTCGTCGAGCGTGCACTCGAGAAAAGTGGTCTGCACGAGGTGCGCGCCGGTGAGGTCCACGCCCGTCAGGTCGGCCTTCAAGAACGTGCAGCGCTCAAAGCGCGCGCCGCGAAGGTCCACCCCGCGCCAATTGGATTCGAGCATGTCCGCCCCGGTGAGGTTTGCTCCTCGGAAGGTCGCCGCCGTCGTCGTCGATCGCATCAGAATGGCCTCGGTGAGGTCCGCCTCGTCGAAGGTTGCGCCTTCGAGGTTGGCCCCGCCGAGGTTCGCTCCCCGCAGCCGCGTTTTTACGAGCTTCGCGCCGCGCAAGTCCGCTTTCGCCAGCACCGCGCCTTCAAAGTTGGCGCCCGACAGATCGGCGCCGCGCAAATCCGCCGATTCAAGGAATGCGCGAGAGAAATCCATCCCGGTGAGATCGAGTCCGCGAAAATCCGTGCCGGTGAAATCGCGCTCGGCGAGGGATTCGTTCGCGTCACGCGCGAAGCCGACGACAAGCTTAGCTATGCCTGCGGCCTCTTCGGTCATGGGGGAGGCTTCGGGCATGAGGTGCGCGGATCGCTGGTATCCGTCACGCGACATCTTCTCCATTTCAATGAGGGATTGAAGATATCTCGGATTATCGAGGAGGGCTTCGAGCTCGGCGTTCGGCTGCCCGTTTGCTCGAGCTCGTTGCACCAGGTTTTGAAATTCTTTCAGTTGGTCGCTCGCGCGGTACTTCGGCGGTCCTCCCTCTGGGGCGGCTTCCGAAAGTTCCGCGCTCATCGATACTGTCTGTGGTTTATGTACGGCCGCCGTTTCGGCGAGAAGCTGCTTTGTGTTGGCCAGGTCGGCTACTTGCTTCGCGACTTCCGCTTCTTGCGCCAATAGGTGCGCAACGATTGCGTCTGCATCGTCGGGAAGAGGTGGGGCCAGCGGCGGGATGGACGCATCGAGCCCTATCTGGGCCGGGTCGAGTCCTCGCTCGATCATCGTGGCGCGTGATTCGTCCCTCCGTCTTTGCGCACCGCGATGGCTACGCTCCGCACGAATCATCTCAAGCTTGACCCAGTCGCCCATATCACTGCCGCCGATGTTCGGAATAACGCCGGACTCCCGTGGAGGCATGAGATCGCTGTCGCTCAGGTCGTGAATGACACCGTGGTCCTTGTCGAGTCGCCGTGTGAGCGCACCTTGGTAGTGCTCGAGTGTGCGGCGCTCGCCGAACGCTTCGCATGCAGCCACGAGGTGAATGACGTCATTCGCCTCCCCGTCGCCGATCGAAATCGATCCGTGAGCCACGATGAGTCCGAGTCCAATGGATGGAAGGAGCCACACCGTATCGAGTCCAAGGTTGATCTCATGGAAGCGTTCGCCTTCCGTCGTTCGTTGGGTGACGAACACGCGCGGGGCGAGGCTCGGCAGGTGGCTTTCGAGGCGTGGCTGGGCCGCGTTCATGTGCTCGATCAGCAGAGCTTCGTCTCCGCGCCACAGCCCGGCGATCTGCTGGTCGGCCGGCGCTACGTTGTAAACCAAAGGATCGTGGTCTGGAGGTAGCCCGGGCGCATGCTTCGTCACGTAGTCGGCGTCGAATGTCCCCGCGAGGGCGCGACGCTGCTCGAAGCTAAAATCCATCGGCAAAAACCCGGCCGGTTCCGGACGCTCGCCTTTGCGCTGAATCAACCGCTCGAAGGGCTCGATGTTGGGCAACGGCACGACCTCATGACCGTCTCGGTTAACGGACGTCGTGCCGATCCCGTAATAGTTTCGTGGATCCTCTGGCCCGCCGAACGACCGGGTCCAATCGAGCCGCAATTCGGAAAGCGGCTTCGGTGCGGTCGGGTTGCCGTTCTCCCAGTGGCGGTCGCCGAAGATCGCGAGGCGTTTGTCGATCGCGCCGGCTTTAACGCGCACGTACGAAGCCGCGAGCGGTTTGCCACCCGGCACGTGAAAGCTGCCGGCGACCAGCAATTCGCCTCGCGCCTTGGTGATCCCCTCGTCGAGCGCCGTGGCGCCAAGCTCCGCGGTGAGCTTCGGCCAGAGGGCAATTTCATCGACCAGGGCGCGCGGCTCCGCAAGCGGAAACCCGAGCATCGCCGCGACGTGAAGGCGCGGTCGCTTTTGGTTAACGACGATGCGGCAAAGGACCGGAACTTTGAGTGGTTTGCAGACCTTCATGGGCTTGGCTCAGGTCTTCTTGAACGCACCCTGCCAGATGTTGGTTAGATGCTGCTTCAAGCTGATGCCGCTCACTTCGCGCGTGAGTCCGACCATAATACTGATGTCGGCATAGGTAGCCGAGTGCGTAGTACCAACCTCGACGCCGACCAGTTTCGTACTCACTTCCAGGGCCTTAAGGCTTTGGACCGCACCAAACTCCTCAAGCTTCGTCACGCCGAGTTCAATTGCATTGAGATAGCCGGCCCAACTTGTTTTTTTAAAATCCCAATAGTTGGACGATTCTGTTTGGACATTCACACCCTTGATCGTCACCGTCGGCGCATCGAGCTGGATGGCCGTGGCTGCGGTAACCTTTAAGGTTGCCGGAGTGGCGTCGATCGTGACCGATTCTGCCGCAAACTTCGCGTTCCAGTTTCCCTTAACAGTGCTCGTCCAATTCGAATCGAGTAAGTGAGTCGTGTTGCCCGTGACGTGCAGGGCGGCCGTGCCTTTCACAGTCTGGTCGAGCGCCGAGGTAATCGTCTGCTTGAGGCCCGTACCGTTGATCGTGTCTTCCTGGCCGGACGTTACGGTGGTGGTTCGCTTGGAGTGATAGTTCTCAGTCGAGTCGCCGCCGATGTCGAGAGTGAACGTTCCGCGGTAACCGTGCGCTACTGAGGATTTCACAAAGACGTTCTCCGAGCCAAACACGTTGACCCAATTGTCACTTTCAACGTACACTCCCATATTACCGCATGTGACCTGCCACATGCTCACGGTTGGGTCAGAGCCGTCGCTCATGTTCCCGCTACCTGCGGCTGCCGGATTGATGAACATGTGCTCGGTCGATCCGCCTTCGCCCGTGAAGACCTTCGATTGGGCGCCCGTCGGGTGTCCCATGTACAAACCGGTTTTGTTGTTCGGCGTGCTCATGAAGATGAACTCTTTGCCTTGTTCATCCTCGAGCACAATCTGGTTATTGCTGCCGGTTCGGATGATGTTCTGTGTATTGTTCCGCTCGCCGACGACGCTCTGCTTGTGAGCATTCGGAACGACGCCCGCGATGAAGGGGCGATCCGGATCGCCGCCTAGGAAGCCGATCATCACCTCGGTTCCTTTGCGCAGCGGGAAGTGGAAGCCTTCCTTCTCGCCGCCGTGCGGCTGCAGCATGCGGACGCGCGTGGAGGCCTTGCCGTCGGGGAGGTCGCTCGTGTCGAACTCGAAGCGCACAAGGTAACGACCGTCTTTGTCGAGCTGGGCGTACGGGCTCGTCGTGTCGCCGCACACGATGCCGTTCTCGAAGCCGTAGATGCGCGGCCACGCCGTATCCTGCGGCGCGCGGTATTGCACGTCCGAAGGGATGGCGACGATGCTCATCTGGTAGGTCTCTTTTGACGAGAGCTTCGTCATGCGGGCGACCTCGGGCGTCATCCCCGAGATGGCTCCAGTGTGCTCGACGACGAGGGCGAGCCATTTCTCTTCGATGTCCTCGGGTTGGTCGTCGATGGCGAGGCGGTAACCCGCACGCGGGCCGAGCACGTCACCGCTTGCGCGGAGCATCGTCTCGCGGCAACCGATCGCTTGCGCACGCACGTCGCTCAAGCGCTTGATGCTCTTTTCGTCGAAGGTGCGGAAACCGTAATCCGTGATGGTCCCATGGCCGGTCTGCGTGATGGCGCTTTCGCCCTTCAGCGATGCGGACGGGTTCGCGTAGTTGTAGTCCGCGATCGTGACGGTCTTCGGGAGCCAGCGCGTCTCGGCCTCGAGTTGGTGCAGGCCCTCGATTGCGGTGGCGTCATCACCGAAAAGCGGGACGTACGACACGTGGCCATTCGAGGAAAATTCGGAGTGGCGCCCGAGCGAGTCGACGATGACGAGGACTTCCGTGGCGGCGTCGGCCTTGTGCTCGAAGTAGTAGTAGAGCCCTTCGCGCTCGAGCCAGCGATGGAAAAACTCGAGGTGGCTCTCGCGGTACTGCGCGACGAATTCTTCGGTCGCGTAAAGGCTGTCTTCGATCTCGAAGCGGAAGTCACTCGAGGTGAGGCCGCCGGCCGTCAGCGTGTCGCTCAAGAACTCTTTGACCGTCCGCTGCGTGAACACGTAGCTGCGCCAGCACTGCTTGAGGAGCCAAAGTTGCGGCACGAGCAACGCTTGGTAGAGAGCCCGCTCCGACGTCTGGTGCAGGAGCTTCACGCTCGCGATCACGCCGTGGAGGACGAAGGGCTCGTGGGTGTCGGTGCGGTCGCCTTTGAGGCGCGCGCGTTCACCGACGGCCTTCCGAACGGCGGTCCCGGTCGGCACGGTGAAGAACAACTCGAATTCGTAAGGGCGAGAGATCTGCTCTACGCCACGAAAACCCACGAATGAAGCGCTTCCAAGTTTGTCGCAGGTTAGCGCGAACACGTCGATACTCATCCAAACACCTCCATCGAGCGAAGGCGCACAATGTCGATTGCCCAGCGCCTCTTGTCAATGCGCCCGTGTCTCTTTTCTTCAGTAATTTGCAAAGAGTTCAGTCGCGTTGCGGGGTTTATCCATGCTTGCTCGCTGGGGCAACGGAGGTACGGCTGAGTCCGCGGCGATCCACTCCGTTTCGGGTTGGTCGCGAGAGGCGTGTCGATTCATCCGGGGCGATTGGTGTTACCTTCGACACATGACTCGTACGCTCGTTCGTTCGGTTTGGCTGGTCGGAGGTCTGATCGCTGCCGCGTGCAGCGCAACGGACAAGGGCACGACGTTCGCCACGTCCACCGCATCAGGTGCAGGTGGGACATCACCTTCGAGCTCGCAAGGCGTCGGCGGGGGCTTCGTCATCTCCGGCGCAGGTGGGGCTGCCTGCGACGCCACGTGCAGCGCCGATTTGAAGAAAGTGATCGGCTGCAACGGCGAGGTCGAGAAGATCTGCAGCGGCGACGAAGCGTGCTTGAACGGTACGTGTACGAACGATCCGTGTGGCGCGGCGCAGGCTGTGAAGAGCTCGTATGGCTGCGACTACTTCGCCGTGAAGCCGGACCTGATTGCCGACGGCAAAGGCGCGTGTTTCGCCGCGTACATCGCGAACACCTGGAGCTCCCCCGTCCACATCGAAGTCACGCGTAACGGGCAAAACTTCGCGAACACCGAGTTTATCGCGATCCCGCAAGGGCAGGGCGTTGGCATCACGTACGGCGCTTACGATTCCGCGAAGGGCCTCGGTCCCGGTGAGGTTGCGATTCTGTTTCTAGCGCACGAGAATCCATCGCCGACGACGTTGCCGATCTGCCCACGACCCCCGGCCGTCAATGGCGAGGTCGGTATAAGCGGCACCGGGCGGGGGACCGCGTTCCGAATCAAGACCGACCGACCCGTCGTGGCGTATTCGATTCTGCCTTATGGCGGGGGCCCCTCGGCGGCGACCAGTGCCTCGTTGCTCCTGCCGACGAGCGCCTGGGACACCAATTACATTGCAATCAATGCGTACAAGCAGAGCATCATCGCGGGGCCCTCGGGCGCGGCTCCGTCTCTCGACATCCTCGCGATGGAAAACGGCACCGAGATCACCGTGCTGCCGCGGCAGTCGATCGTCGGCAGCGCGACCGTCCAATCGGCGCCGCTCAACACGCCCGTAAAGTATCAGCTGAACGCAGGCGAATACGTGCAGTTCACGCAGCCCGCCGAGCTTACGGGAAGTCCGATTCAATCGAACAAGCCCATCGGTGTTTGGGGCGGTGCGAGCTGCCTCAACGTGCTCCCGAACGACGCCGCCTGTGACTCCGCACACCAGCAAATTCCGCCGGTAAAGGCCCTCGGCAGCGAATACGCGTTCGTGCGTTACCGCAACCGAAAGGCCGCGACCTCCGAGGAGACGCCGCCGTGGCGCGTCGTCGGCGCCGTCGATGGAACGCAGCTCTCCTGGCAACCCGCGCCGCCGCCCAATGCGCCGCAGGTCATCAATCAAGGACAGGTCTACGAGTTCATGGCGTCCGGTCCGTACGTTGTTTCGAGTCAAGACAAGGACCACCCTTTCTACGCGGGGCAATACATGACCGGTGCAGGACACATCTCGCCCGTCGCCGGAGAGGGAGATCCCGAGTGGGTGAACGTCATCCCGGGTGCCCAGTACCTCGATGACTACGTGTTCTTCACCGATCCGACCTACCCGGAGACGAGCCTCGTCGTCGTGCGCAAGAAGTCCGCTATCTCGAAAGATTTTAAAGATGTGACGCTCGATTGCGCGGGCGTGCTCAGCGGTTGGCAGGCGATAGGCAACACCGATTACCAGTACACGCGCATCGATCTCGTGACGGGGGATTTTCAGAACATCGGAAACTGCTCCAACGGTCGCCACCAGATGAAGAGCGATGCGCCGTTTGGCGTCACAGTGTGGGGCTGGGGTGGTTACTCCACGGCGTTCTTCTCGGGTTATGTTTCGTATGCCTACCCGGCCGGCGCGAGCATTCAGCCCATCAACGAAGTCGTCGTCCCGCCCAACCCGAAGTGACCCGTCAGAGGGGCCAGCGCCCACGTCACCCCCGCACCCGCGCGCCGATTGACGCTTGGCTGGCGGCATAGTCACGCTTCGCGCGCGATGCAGCGTCTCACCCCCGGTACGAAGCTCACCGACGTATTGACGCTTGTCCGCATCCTTGGCGAAGGCGGGATGGGCACGGTGTGGCTCGCCAACCATCGGATGCTCGGCACCGAAGTCGCGGTAAAGGTGATGCATCCCGAGCTTGGGTACCGGGACCCCAGCCTCTTGGAGCGTTTCGCCGCCGAAGCGCAAGCGGCCGCAAAAATCCGGCATCCGCACATCGTTCAGATGTTGGACCACGGCAAAACCGAAGACGGGACGGCCTGGCTCTCGATGGAGCTTCTGGAAGGCGAGAGCTTGGGGGCGCTCCTACGCCGCGAAGGCGCGGTGCCAATACCCTTCGCCGTGACGGTGATCGAGCAAGTTGCGAGCGCGGTCGCGAAGGCGCACGCGGCGGGCATCATCCATCGGGATTTGAAGCCGGAAAACCTGCAGGTGCTGACGGTTGCGGGCAAGCCGTTCGTGAAAGTGCTCGATTTCGGCATCGCGAAAGCGACCACTCAATCGAGCGGGATGACGGCGACGAGCGCGGTCTTTGGCACGCCCGCGTACATGAGCCCCGAGCAGCTCCTCAGCACCAAGAAAGTGGATGCCGGCACAGACCTATGGGCGCTCTCGGTCATCGCTTACGAGCTCTTGACGGGGCAGCTCCCGTTCCAAGGCGAGACCTCGACGGCCATCGCCGTGGCCGTGGCCATGGGTCGCTTTTCGCCACCGAGCAGCCTCAAGCGTGACCTCGGCCCCGCGCTGGATGCGTGGTTTTTCCGGGCTTTCGAGAGAAAGGCCACCGCGCGCTTTCAGTCGGCCGAAGAGCTCGGCGCGACGTTTGCGGACGCCACAGGTGCACACGCGGCAAGCTTACAAACAGCACTATTACCACATTCCAAACCTCAAAACACTATAAAGCAACGAGCAACACATGACAAACACAACACTACCGCAAACAAAACTAGTCACCCCAATGTTTATTGCCGAGCGCGGCGCGACCGAGGTGGCATCGTCCACGCGTATCCCCGAAGCCCCAGCGGCCACGTTCTCGAAACGAGAGAAGGGTTCTTCCGCTGCGGGGCGAAAGGGCCTTGTCATCGCCGGGGTGGTTTTGTTCGGAGCGTTCGGGGCAACGGCTTGTTCGAAGGGTGAAAAGCATTCATCCGCGGACGCTAACGCTTCTGCGGCGGTGAATACGAAGACTGCGGCCGCGGATACGAAGCCCAAGTGCAAGTCAGGCATGGTGTCCATCCCCGCCGGCACCTTCACGATGGGCGATGCCGATAACACCAGCAAAGATGGGCAAGTAACCGTAGCCGCCTTCTGCATGGACACGACCGAGGTGACGACCTCGGCCTACGCAACCTGTGTCAAGAGCGGCAAGTGTACGGCCGCAGAGACCGGCACCTTCTGCAACGCCGACGCCACTGGACACGGCAATCACCCCATCAACTGCGTGGACTGGCCTCAGGCGACGGCGTATTGCGCGGCGCAAGGGCAGCGGCTACCCACCGAGGAGGAGTGGGAGTACGCAGCGCGCGGCACAGACGGTCGCCTCTACCCGTGGGGCAACGCCGAACCGGGAGGCCAACTGTGCTGGGGTGGCGAAGGCGACAGCCTTGGCAAAGGCAAGCGCCAATCTACTTGCGCGGTCGCATCCATCCCTGCGGGCAACTCTCCTTTTGGCCTAGCCGACATGTCAGGAAATGTAGAGGAATGGACGTCGTCTCCCTACAGCGCAACGGATGCAGACCGCGTCCATCGCGGCGGTGGCTACGAAATCACCTATCTGTCGTTCGTCCGCTCCGCCTTCCGCATCAGCGTTAAACCGTCGTTTCAGTTCGGCACCTTGGGCTTTCGCTGTGCCGGTTCTCTTTCCCCTTGACCCATTGTCTCTTCGTGCTGCGTCTTTCTGAGTCTGTGAATTCTACAGATTTTGTGTAGGGAAAATACGGCATGCCGCCCCTTTAAAACCCAGGGCGTTGCCCTAGGCTATCTCATCCTGCCCCTTTGGGGCAGAGTCGGCACGGCTACTTTCCAAAACCCAGCCCCCTCAGGTTGGCTTTGATGGCCCGCTCCCATTGACGCAATCCTCCCGCCGCACTCACGCTTCGCGCGCGATGCAGCGTCTCACCCCCGGTACGAAGCTCACCGACGTGTTGACGCTCGTCAGGGTCCTCGGCGAAGGCGGGATGGGCACGGTGTGGCTCGCCAACCATCGGATGCTCGGCACCGAGGTCGCGGTAAAGGTGATGCATCCCGAGCTTGGGTACCGGGACCCCAGCCTCTTGGAGCGTTTCGCGGCCGAGGCGCGAGCGGCCGCAAAAATCAGGCATCCGCACATCGTGCAGATGTTGGACCACGGCAAAACCGAAGACGGGACGGCCTGGCTCTCGATGGAGCTTCTGGAAGGCGAGAGCTTGGGGGCGCTGCTACGCCGCGAAGGCGCGGTGCCAATACCCTTCGCCGTGACGGTGATCGAGCAAGTTGCGAGCGCGGTCGCGAAGGCGCACGCGGCGGGCATCATCCATCGGGATTTGAAGCCAGAAAACCTGCAGGTGCTGATGGTTGCGGGTAAGCCCTTCGTGAAAGTGCTCGATTTCGGCATCGCAAAAGCGACCACTCAATCGAGCGGGATGACGGCGACGAGCGCGGTCTTCGGCACCCCGGCGTACATGAGCCCAGAGCAGCTCCTCAGCACCAAGAAAGTGGATGCCGGCACAGACCTCTGGGCGCTCTCGGTCATCGCTTACGAGCTCTTGACGGGGCAGCTCCCGTTCGAAGGCGAGACCTCGTCTGCCATCGCCGTGGCCGTGGCCATGGGTCGCTTTGCGCCACCGAGCAACCTCGAACCTCACCTCGGCCCCGCGCTGGATGCTTGGTTTTTCCGGGCTTTCGAGAGAAAGGCCACCGCGCGCTTTCAGTCGGCCGAAGAGCTGGGCGCGACGTTTGCGGACGCCACAGGTGCACAAGCGGCAGGTGCGGCGCTCCCGAAAAAAAAGGTTGTCGCGCCAGCGTTTCTTGCCGAGCGCGGCGGGGCCGAGGTGGCGTCGTCTCCGCGCATCCCCGAAGCTCCGGCAGCCACGTTCGTGGAACGAGAGGAGGACTCTTCGGCTGTGTGGCGATACGGCCTTGTCATCGCAGGGCTCGTCGTTGTCGGCGTGCTCGGGGTGGTTTATTTGAACGGTGTGAGGGACCCATCCGTGGACACGAAGACTGTCGCGGATGCGAAGACTACAACCTCCGTCGCGAAGACTCCTGCGGACGCGCAACTCGACGTTGCAAAGGCTGCCGTAGATACGGAACCCACGTGCAAGCCCAATTCCGGTATGAAACTCATCCCTGCCGGCACCTTCACGATGGGTGATGCCGAGAACACCGAAAAAGCGGGCACAGTAGAAGTCGCTGCCTTCTGCATGGACACGACCGAGGTGACGACCGCGGCCTACGCGACCTGCGTCAAGAGCGGAAACTGCACGGCGGCGGCGAGAACTTCCGCAAAAAACCTTTCCTGCAACGCCGGCGTCGCCGCACGCGGCAACCATCCCATCAACTGCGTGAACTGGACTCAGGCGACGGCGTACTGCGAGGCGCAAGGCCAGCGGCTACCCACCGAGGAGGAGTGGGAGTACGCGGCGCGCGGCACGGACGGGCGCGTCTACCCGTGGGGCAACGAGGCGCCAGGCAACCAACTGTGCTGGAACGGTGAAGGCAACAGCCTTGGCAAACGCAATCGCCACTCCACCTGCGCGGTCGCATCCTTCCCTAACGGCAACTCTCCTTTTGGTTTATCCGATATGTCAGCCAACGTGTGGGAATGGGTGTCATCTGCCTACAACGCGACGCATGCAGACCGCGTCATTCGCGGCGCTAGCTGGTACTACTTCAACCCGTCGATCGTCCGCTCCACCCTCCGCAACAGGTACAACCCGTCGAATCAGCACGACAACCTGGGTTTTCGCTGTGCCGGTTCTCTTTCTCTTTGAGTCTTGGGTGTTGAACCCTTGACCTTGGACCCGAACAGAGGCGGCGCGTTTTTTTGCTTGAGCGACAAGCCGGGTGCTGGGCTCTGGCTCTCACGCTGACATGCCCGCCGCCTAAGCGGCGCTCGCCCTAAATGGGGTCGGTGCCTAAGACCGTTATTGCTGCGAGCTTAAACCGTCATTGCCGCGCCCTCACACCGTCATTGCGGCCAACTTAGACCGTCATTGTCGTGAAGGCGGTAACCCAGGCACTTTAAGCCACTCATTGATGGAGCATCCCCGCGCGCCGATTGACGCTTGGCTGGCGGCATAGTCACGCTTCGCGCGCGATGCAGCGTCTCAGACCCGGTACGAAGCTCACCGACGTATTGACGCTTGTCCGCATCCTTGGCGAAGGCGGGATGGGCACGGTGTGGCTCGCCAACCATCGGATGCTCGGCACCGAGG